>NZ_SIRR01000029.1 GCF_011634895.1 Rheinheimera pleomorphica
AAGCACGGATACGCATAAGGTCCTGTTATCCGGCCAGGGCCAGCAGGTGAGTTTTGCCAGTGGCGGCGCGGGAAGTTCACGGTCACGCTTTGCAACCTTAGAGCTGGCCGAAGGCTCGGGCAGTAGCGTGCGCTTTGTTACGCCGATGGTGGCACTGCGTCTGGTAAGCCATGGCCAGGCGTTGCAGCCTTTTATGTTAGGGCTGAACTGGACACTGGAGCGCGACGAGGTGATCCAGGGGAATTACCACTTAGCCGGAGGTGAAATTAATCTGGCCGGCCATAGCTTAACCATTAAAGGAGAGCTGTTACATTCTGCTGGGATCATGCGGCTTGGCGGCGGGCGTTTGCTGGTAGAAGGCGATTATCGCCTGCAGCAACGGTTGGAAACCGAAGGCTATGCTGAAAGCACCGGCCAGCTGGTCATGACCAATGACGCTGATTATGTGCTGGTGCAGGGCGATTTTGTGATGCAAAGCCGCAGCAGTCATGATGGGCAACTGACGGCAGGG
>NZ_SIRR01000030.1 GCF_011634895.1 Rheinheimera pleomorphica
GATGGTGCCCAGAGGCGGAATCGAACCACCGACACGCGGATTTTCAATCCGCTGCTCTACCGACTGAGCTATCTGGGCAAAACTGGCTGACGCTAAATGGTGCCGCTTATCCGAGTCGAACGGATGACCTACTGATTACAAGTCAGTTGCTCTACCAACTGAGCTAAAGCGGCTGCGACAACGTGGCAAAAGCTGTTAAAGTCTGATACTTTGCAACAACTTAGCACCTAAACTGATGGTGCCCAGAGGCGGAATCGAACCACCGACACGCGGATTTTCAATCCGCTGCTCTACCGACTGAGCTATCTGGGCAA
>NZ_SIRR01000031.1 GCF_011634895.1 Rheinheimera pleomorphica
TATGTCTGGCCATTTTGCACCTCAGTGTCAGGTACGATACCTAACTATAGAAGGTGTCTACTGATCATGGGTAACTCGGAAACTTAACGCCTCAATCAGCCGACGCGTTAGCGGTCGGCTGCATTGAATTGTTAGGTAACTCTTCGCCCTCGCCAAGCAATAAGGGCAGTATATGATTTCTACTAAGCCGATGATGCGTGGCATTTTTATATTTACTGTCATGTGCATTTAGCAACAGAACGATTAAGAGATTTCGGTTCGGAACAAACTGAATCAGAGCGGTGTAGCCATAGTCAGTGCTGCCTCCCATCTGAATGATGGATTCACCACTAATTTCGACCTGCGCTAAACTCCCCAGCAACCACCGTTCATTTGCTTTAGAAAAAGCTAAGTTTGACGCCCCTACAGGGAACATGGCTCCGTTTTTAAGTGCAGCAGACCAAATAGCTAAATCATCAATTGACGTAACCATACCACCAGCACCAATTAGTGCCCAGGTTAAGCCTTTTTCAAAAGTGGTAAGGCCTTGGTCATCTCCTCCGTAGCCGCGAGCTAAGTTATTTAATGATACTCGTTGATCTTGGTAGAAACCGGTGCTCTTCAAGTTTAACGGGGTCAGTAAGTTGTCGTGAACATAATCCTGAAATGGTTGTTCGCTCACTTTCTCTACGATAGCAGCCAAAAGAGTGTACGCCGCATTGGAATACGCAATTTTCTCGCCAGGCTTACCAATTAACGGCATTTCCAAGATTCTGCGTTCAGCCTGAGCTTTATCCATCAACTCAAAGTCAGACTCATTGTGGAAATTATCCAATCCGCTTGAATGCCCTAAAAGCTGCGTAATTGTTATAGGCTTTATTTCATCAGGCGCCGTTGGATAAAAATCTCCAATCGTGTCAGAAAGCTGTAGTTTTTCTTTCTGGGCAAGTTGTAGCACGGCTGCTGCGGTAAATGTTTTTGCAATTGACCCCATATCAAAGATTGCTGCAGAACTATTTTTCACAGAATCTTCCCTGTCAGCATAGCCATAGGCGCTCTTGAATAAAACAACGTCTCTTTGAGCAACCAGAACAAGCCCATCAAAAGTTCCGGCCTTATGCTCTTGTTGAAGTTCTTCAGCCAAACTAGCCATTGCGGCTTTATCTGACTGAACAATTGAAGAAACACTGCGATAATCAGAACCCGCACTACAACTTGAAAGTGCTAAAGCAAATATAAAAATGGCTAGACGATTCATAGTATTTGTAAGTTACCTAACGCTCAAAGCAGCTGCGCGGTACGCGTCGGCTGGCTTTGCTTGTTAGCAGCCTGAGCCGGACTTTCGCGGCTTGCCGCACTGGCAAACCTGAACAACGGCAAGCTGCTTTTTATTAAAAATTAATCCAGCCAACTGCGATACGGCAAGCCAACCGGAACCTAAAAACGATTTAAGCGAAGCCACAAAGAACAACGCTACCGCCACCACCGTTTGCAGCAAACCCGCAAACTGCCGAACCTTAACTTTTGGCGCTGCCGCTAAGAAAACCACACGTGAGCAAGGCCGAACAAAACAACTGACTGAAACCGTTAAAACCCGAACACCTGCTAACGCTCAAAGCAAGCGCGCGGTACGCGTCGCTTTGCCTTTGCTTGTTAGCAGCCTGAACCGGACTTTCGCGGCTTGCCGCACTGGCAAACCTGAACAACGGCACGCTGCTATTAATTAAAAACTACACCAGCCAGCTGCGACACAGCGAGCCAACCGGAACCTGTAAAACTATTAAGCGAAGCCACGAAGAACAACGCTACCGCCACCACCGTTTGCAGCAAACCCACAAACTGGCGAGCTTTGACGATTTGCTAGTGTCGCTTGGTAAGCCAAACACGAGCTAGGCCCGAACAAAACTACTGACTAAAACCCTTAAAACCCCGAATGCCTGCTAACGCCGCCCACAGCGGCGAGCGTAGCGAGTCCGGCAGCCAAAGGCTGCGAATTGCTGGGCCTTGTTATGCGGCATGCTCGAACTCCACTGTGTAAAAATCATGTTCTTCGTTAACTTGGCAAAGATTGTAACCTTTGAAATAAATCACGTACTTACCGGGTTGCACACAATACTCTTCAAGCGGCTCTCTTGGCCAACCAAAAACACCTAGCCGCCCACTCAAAATAGTTATTTGAGTTTTAACCTCAAAATCAGGTTCCTGTTCACTCTGGTATTTTTCACCTGGAGCAAAAGGTTTCACTCTTGCAGTTATATCTCCTTCAGGACACAGAGCAACAATATTGGTTAGGGCGTTGAATCGCTGAAACACGTGTTGATCACTCCAATCTTCAGGAGCATCAGGATCTAATCCAGCGTCGGCGATATAAAACTGTCTATAAGTTGAGTCGATAGTATGAGTTTTCATGCTTTAACCGCATAACGCTCAAAGCAGCTGCGCGGTGCGCGTCGGCTGGCTTTGCTTGTTAGCAGCCTGAACCGAACTTGCGCGGCTTGCCGCACTGGCAAACCCGAACAACGGCACGGCTGCTTTTAATTAAAAAACTACACCGGCCAGCTGCGATACGGCGAGCCAACCGGAACCAGTAAAACTATTTAAGCGAAGCCATTAAGAACAACGCTACCGCCACCACCGTTTGCAGCAAACCCACAAACTGGCGAACTTAACCTTTTGGCGCTGCCGCTAAGAAAACCAAACGCGAGCAAAGCCGGAACAAAACTACTGACTGAAACCGTTAAAACCCGAAAACCTGCTAACAGCTTAATAAATTGGAGCTTGCACGCTTTCACGCAGTGCTTGCTCCCTTCTATCTTTAATAATTGGCAACAAACTATCCAATAACCCCACCTAAATCAACAGAATTTTAACGGTTTACCTGGCGGTGAGTGTAGAAAGCAGGTTTATACCTTGCGATTAATTTGCTAACAATATATTCACCAAAACTGTGTATCCATACATGCAATTTGAGACCACTCAGCCGCGTAAGTTAGCGATAGTGTTTATCAACCCTGAGGTTACTTTTAACCTGTTTTGTCCAGCAGTATTTGCTGTTCGAAAAGACCAAAAAAAGGGCGCCGTAGCGCCCTTTTCAGCTTATACAAAATCGTTAAAAACAATCACCCGGTACGCGCACAAACCCTTCCATTAACACCCGCGCGCTGCGGCTCATAATGGCTTTGGTTACTGTCCACTGGCCGTTAACCTGGGTTGCCGCAGCACCTACGCGTAAGGTACCAGACGGATGGCCGAAGCGCACGGCTTCGCGATCCTCACCACCGGCTGCCAGGTTAACCAGGGTGCCGGGAATGGCAGCGGCGGTGCCGATGGCAACGGCTGCGGTGCCCATCATGGCGTGGTGCAATTTACCCATCGACAGCGCCCGGACTAACAAGTCGATATCAGTGGCATTTACCTGCTTACCGCTGGAGGCCACATAGCTTTGTGGCGGCGCGACGAAGGCGATTTTTGGCGTATGCGCCCGCGCGGCAGCCTCAGAAATATCGCTGATCAGGCCCATTTTTACTGCGCCATAGGCGCGAATGGTTTCAAAGCGCGCCAGTGCTGCATTGTCGCCATTGATGGCCTCTTGCAGCTCGGTACCGGTGTAACCAATGTCGCTGGCATTAACAAAGATAGTCGGAATGCCGGCGTTTATTAGCGTCGCGTTAAAACTTCCCACACCGGGTACGTCCAGCATATCAACCAGATTGCCAGTGGGAAACATGGCACCACCGCCCTCGCCTTCATCGGCGGCCGGGTCTAAAAACTCAATTTGCACTTCAGCCGCAGGGAAAGTCACACCATCGAGTTCAAAGTCGCCGGTTTCCTGCACTTCACCATTGGTCATCGGCACATGGGCAATAATGGTTTTGCCAATATTGGCCTGCCAGATACGCACGGTGCAAATGCCGTTTTGCGGGATGCGATCTTGCGCCACCAACCCATTGCTAATAGCAAAAGAGCCAACCGCTGCAGTTAAGTTACCGCAGTTACCGCTCCAGTCGATAAACGGCTTGTCTATCGCTACCTGGCCAAACAGGTAGTCGACATCATGCTCGGCTTTGGCGCTTTTGCTTAAGATCACCGTTTTGCTGGTGCTGGACGTTGCGCCGCCCATACCATCGGTGTGTTTACCGTAAGGGTCCGGGCTGCCGATAACCCTTAGCAGCAGGTTGTCACGTGCTTTGCCCGGTACCTGAGCTGCAGCGGGCAAGTCAGTCAGTTTAAAAAACACGCCTTTGCTGGTACCGCCACGCATGTAAGTGGCGGGGATTTTGATTTGAGGAGCAGCCATTACACTGCTCCTTGCAAAAAGTCCTGCGCAAAACGCTGCAGTACACCGCCGGCTTCGTAAATCGACACCTCTTCTGCGGTGTCTAAACGACAAGTTACCGGCACATTTAGCACTTCACCGTTAGTGCGGTGAATAACCAGCGTTAAGGTAGCGCGCGGTGTGCGCTCGCCCACTACGTCGTAAGTTTCCGTGCCATCTAAGCCCAGCGTTTTACGGGTAGTGCCAGCGTTAAACTCCAGCGGCAGCACGCCCATACCAATTAAGTTGGTACGGTGAATACGCTCAAAGCCTTCGGCCGCGATGGCTTCAACACCGGCTAAACGCACGCCTTTGGCCGCCCAGTCACGTGACGAGCCCTGGCCGTAATCGGCACCGGCGACAATAATCAGTGGCTGCTTGCGCTGCATATAGGTTTCAATTGCTTCCCACATGCGCATCACTTTGCCATCAGGCTCAACGCGCGCTAATGAACCTTGTTTCACCTTACCATCAACAATGGCCATCTCGTTAATCAGCTTGGGATTGGCAAAGGTGGCGCGCTGCGCGGTTAAATGGTCACCACGGTGGGTAGCGTAGGAGTTAAAGTCCTCTTCCGGCAGGCCCATTTTATGCAGATATTCACCAGCTGCGCTGTCCAGCATAATGGCGTTAGACGGCGATAAATGGTCGGTGGTGATGTTGTCCGGCAATAATGCCAGCGGGCGCATACCTTTTAAGCTGCGCTCACCTGCTAAAGCCCCCTCCCAATAAGGTGGCCGGCGAATATAGGTGCTTTGTGGCCGCCAGTTGTACAGTGGGCTGATTTTCTCACCGTAATCTACGCTTAGCGCAAACATGGGCTCGTATACCTTGCGGAACTGCTCGGGTTTCACGCTTTGCGCCACTACCGCATCAATTTCAGCATCACTTGGCCAGATATCTTTCAGCGTTATCGCCTTACCATCATGGTAGCCCAGCACGTCTTTTTCGATATCAAAGCGGATAGTCCCGGCAATGGCATAGGCCACCACTAAGGCAGGAGATGCCAAAAACGCTTGCTTGGCATAAGGGTGAATACGGCCGTCAAAGTTACGGTTACCGGATAACACCGCTGTGGCGTATAAATCACGCTCTACCACTTCTTTTTGAATTACTGGATCCAGCGCGCCGCTCATGCCATTACAGGTAGTACAGGCAAAGGCGACAATACCAAAACCAAGTTTTTCCAGCTCAGGCAGTAAACCGCCCTCTTCTAAATACAGCTGCACGGCTTTAGAGCCTGGTGCTAATGAGGTTTTCACCCACGGCTTGCGCGTTAAACCCAGTTTATTGGCATTGCGCGCCAGCAAACCTGCGGCAATAACGTTACGCGGGTTGCTGGTGTTAGTACAGCTGGTAATAGCAGCGATAATGACCGCGCCATCAGGCATTTTACCCTCTTCCAGCTCATATTTACCGGCAATGCCTTTAGCGGCTAAATCGCTGGTGGATAAGCGGGCATGCGGGTTAGACGGGCCGGCCATAGTGCGGCCGACGCTGGATAAATCAAACTTCAGTACCCGCTCATATTCAGCCGTTTTCAGGCTCTCGCTCCACAGGCCAGCCGTTTTGGCGTAGGTTTCTACCAGTTTTACCTGCTCTGGCTCACGGCCGGTTAAGGTTAAATAATCCAGTGTTTGCTGGTCAATGCTGAACATGGCCGCGGTGGCGCCGTATTCCGGCGTCATATTAGATATGGTTGCCCGGTCACCCAAACTTAAGCTGTCGGCGCCTTCACCAAAGAATTCCAGGTAGCTTGATACCACTTTTTCTTTACGTAAAAACTCGGTCAGTGCCAGCACGATGTCGGTGGCCATAATGCCAGGTTGCGCTTTGCCGGTAAGCTCTACACCGATAATATCCGGCAGGCGCATCCAGCTGGCACGGCCTAACATGACGCTTTCAGCCTCTAAGCCGCCAACACCAATGGCGATAACGCCCAGTGCATCCACATGCGGCGTATGGCTGTCGGTACCCACTAACGTATCGGGAAAGGCCACGCCATCTCGGGCATGAATTACCGGTGACATCCGCTCTAAGTTGATCTGGTGCATAATGCCGTTGCCCGGTGGAATGACATCGACGTTTTTAAAGGCTTTTTTCGTCCAGTTAATAAAATGGAAGCGATCGTCGTTACGGCGGTCTTCAATAGCGCGGTTTTTCGCAAAAGCGTCTTTTTCAAAGCCGGCATGTTCCACCGCTAATGAGTGATCAACGATTAGTTGCGTTGGTACTACCGGGTTTACTTTGGCCGGATCGCCGCCTTTTTCGGCGATGGCATCACGCAGGCCGGCTAAGTCGACCAGTGCGGTCTGGCCTAAAATATCGTGGCACACCACGCGGGCCGGAAACCACGGGAAGTCTAAGTCGCGTTTGCGATAAATCAGCTGCTTTAATGCATCGGTTAGCATGGCCGGGTCACAGCGGCGCACTAAGTTTTCTGCATGCACACGCGAGGTATACGGCAGTTTGGCGTAAGCGCCGGGCTCTATGGCATCTACCGCGGCCTGGGTATCAAAATAATCCAGGTTGGTGCCGGGCAGTTTTTTACGGTATTGGCTGTTCATTGTAATTACCTGTTTGTCTTGGTTATAACCAGACTGAGGTTTAACGCACAAACCGGCTTGACCACGCCAACACGCCGTAAACCCATCCCTGGGGGCTCGTCTCAGCCCATCCGGGGCTTCAACGGTTGGCTTAGATCAAGCCGATTTGGCTTTATCACCTGAAGCTGAACTATCTATTTGTTTGCAGCAATGTGAGGTTGGAACCCCGCTAGCGCAGCCACAGAGTGTCTGAGTCCTGCCGTAGGCATAAGGACGAGTTGCTGTGGCGAGCATGGCGGGTGTTGCAACCGATCAGTTTCTACGCCCCTCAATGCTGCTGCTCTGTTAACCGCGAGCGGCAAGCGGCTTCACGCTACGTGGCTCTACGCCAACGTAGTCGGCACTTGGCCGGATAATACGGTTATCGGCGCGCTGCTCCATCACGTGGGCGGCCCAACCGGTTAAGCGGCTGCAGACGAAAATCGGCGTGAACAGCTTGGTTGGAATACCCATGTAGTTGTAGGCCGAGGCATGGAAGAAGTCTGCGTTACAAAACAGCTTCTTCTCACGCCACATTACCGCTTCACAGCGTACAGATACGTCATACAGCTTAGTATCACCGTTCGCCTTAGCCAGCTTCTCAGACCATTCCTTAATAACCGCATTGCGTGGATCAGACTCTGAGTAAATCGCATGGCCAAAGCCCATGATCTTCTCTTTGCGTTCCAGCATGCCCAGCAGTTTTTGCTCGGCATCATCAGCGTTATCCATCTTTTCAATCAGCTCCATCGCCGCTTCATTGGCACCACCGTGCAGTGGGCCGCGTAATGAACCGATAGCACCGGTAATGCACGAATGCATATCGCTAAGTGTGGACGCACACACACGGGCGGTAAAGGTAGAGGCATTAAACTCATGCTCAGCATATAAAATCAGTGACGCCTGCATCACATCGATATGCAGGGCTGATGGTTTCTCACCGTGTAAGGTCCACAAAAACTGCTCGGCGATAGAGTTGGCGCCGGTTTCAACGTCGATACGCTTGCCGTGGTGGCTGTAGTTATACCAGTAGTTAACCAGGCCCGGGAAAATCGCCAGCATACGGTCGGTCGCATCCTGCTGCTGGTCGAAGCTTGCTTCCGTTTCCAGGTTACCCAGCATAGAGCAGCCGGTGCGCATCACATCCATCGGATGGGCGCTGGCCGGAATGCGCTCTAATACATCTTTTAATGCCTGTGGTAAGCTGCGCAGGCTTTTTAATTTAGCTTTATAGGCATTTAACTCAGCCTGTGTTGGCAACTCGCCTTTTAAAATTAGGTGCGCCACTTCTTCAAAGCTGCACTGTGCGGCTAAATCTTTTACATCATAACCACGGTAGGTTAAGCCAGAGCCGGTTTTACCCACGGTAGACAGCGCCGTTTTGCCGGCGACCTGACCGCGCAAGCCTGCGCCTGAAAGTACTTTACCTGTTGACATGGTGTTCTCCCCGTTGTCTTTAAATTAAAAGCTCAATATTCAACACTAACAATTACGATTTTTTGCTGCTAAACAGCTGATCGAGTTTTTCTTCAAAGCTGTGGTAGTTTAAAAAGTCATACAGCTCAGCACGGGTTTGCATGGCGTCTACCACGGCTTTCTGATCGCCGTTGTCTAAAATAGATTGGTATACATTCAGTGCCGCTTTATTCATCGCCCTAAAGGCGCTTAACGGATACAGCACCATGGCCACGCCAACACTGGCCAGCTCAGCTTTGTTGTAAAGTGGCGTTTGACCAAATTCAGTGATATTGGCCAGCACCGGCACCTTAAGTGCTTTAGTAAAGGCCTGGTATTGCTCCAGCGTATGCACCGCTTCGGCGAAAATGGCATCAGCACCGGCGTCCTGACAGGCGATAGCGCGTTCAAGGGCCGCATCCAGCCCCTGCTGTGCTAAGGCATCGGTGCGCGCCATAATAAAGAAGCTCTCGTCCGTGCGGGCGTCAACACTGGCTTTCACCCGGTCGACCATTTCATCTAAGCTAACGATTTCTTTGTTAGGTCTGTGGCCGCAGCGCTTTTGCGCCACCTGATCTTCGATATGAAAGCCGGCCGCGCCAGCACGGGTCATTTCTTTTACGGTACGGGCAATATTAAAGGCCCCGCCCCAGCCGGTGTCGGCATCGACCAGCAGCGGTAAGCTGGTGGCGCCGGTAATACGGCGGATATCTTCACACACATCGTTTAACGACGTCATGCCTAAATCCGGCAAACCAAAAGAGGCGTTAGCCACACCGGCACCCGATAAATACAACGCCTGATGGCCGGTACGCTCGGCCATCATTGCCGTGTAAGCATTGATAGTGCCGACAATTTGCAGTGGTTGATTTGCACTTATCGCAGCGCGTAGTTTTTGTCCGGCAGTCAGTGTGCTCATGTTAGTTCCCCGTTTGGTCCAGTTGTTTTTCGATATTACGCCGCGATGCCGCTATATGGCGGCGCATCAATAGGTCGGCCAGTTCACCATCGCGATTGGCAATGGCATTAAGAATAGCTTTATGTTCGTCAAATGCCCGCGATACCCGCGGCCCGTTCATGCCCAGCTGTACCCGGTACATCCGCACCAGATGGTATAACTCATCACATAAGATATTGATTAAATACTCGTTTTTGCTGCCCAGAATTACCCGGTAATGAAAGTCTAAATCACCGGCTTCCTGGTAGTAACTTTCGCCTTCGCGCACCCGCTGTGTACTTAAATGCTGATCCAGCAAGGCTCGCAGCTCAGCAATTTCATCATCGGCCATATGCTCGGCAGCCAGCCGGCACGCCATACCCTCCAGTGTCTCGCGCAGTTGATATAACGACAACAAACCCTGTGTCGACAATTTCACCACCCGGGCACCGGCATTAGGAATACGCTCAATCAGGTGACATCGCTCTAAGCGGGCTAAGGCTTCGCGCAGTGGTGCACGGCTTAAATCAAAACGCTTAGCCAGTTCCGGCTCACTTATTTTGCTGCCGGCGACAATATCGCCTTCAACAATAGCACGCTGAATTTCCAACAACACCCTGTCGGCAGCAGTAATAGGGGCGCGTAATGAAGGATGTAAAATAGGCATAATTGTCGACATAAAAAAAGAATAATGTAGTTTTATAGCCTTTTATGCGCTAAGTCAAGCTAACAAATAACAGTATTGTCGACAATTAGACTAAAGTTTGCCGTTATGACTTTACAGCCATTACCGCCACGGCATGTATTAGCACCCATAGTTATGCCGCTGGCACCAGTTTTTTTTTAGATTTTTTGTTTATTAAATAAACAGAGATAATACTTTATGACTCTAAGTAAGCTGGCGATAGTACTTGCCCCCAAAACAGGTTAAACGCAGTAATATTGCCCGTTTCACGGAATAAGCTGGGGATAAGTTGAGGATAAGCTGGCAGTAAAAAAGAAAAAGCACCATTGCTTCAACGCTGTCAGTGCAGCTTTCATACGAGGCAAAATATCGTGCATTAACTACACTACATCTTACCTCCACCGACTTTGTAGTATGTAACGATAGCGCACGGCTCATTCCCTATGAGCCATTCCCCTAAGCCCGGAACAATGCGGATTGGTTCCGGGCTTCTTTTACCTAATACATTGAATTTAAGCCGCTTTTCTTGCCAGGCTAAACAGTTTATAAAAGTTAGCGGTCGTCTGCTGTGCCAGCTGTTGCAGCTCAATGCCCTTCACCTCAGCCACCGCTTTTGCCACGGCAGTCACATAAGCCGGCTGGTTGGTTTTACCACGATACGGCACCGGTGCCAGGTAAGGTGCGTCGGTTTCTATCAGTAGACGATCCAGTGGCAGTTTTTTTACCACGCCGCGCAGCTCATCGGCATTACGAAACGTCATAATACCGGATATCGAAATATAAAAGCCCAGATCCAGCGCCGCTTTGGCAGTAGCGTAGTCTTCGGTAAAGCAGTGCAGTACACCACCGGCGTTGTCTGCCTGATGGCTGCGCATTAAGGCGATAGTGTCAGCACGGGCATCGCGGGTATGGATGATCAGCGGTTTACTCAGCTGTTTGGCGACCTGAATATGGCTGACAAAGGCATCCTGCTGACTACGTTTGGCTTCTGGTGCATAAAAGTAATCCAGCCCGGTTTCTCCCACGGCTACCACATCAGAGCTACTGCATTTTTCCAGCAACAGCTCGGCAGAAACCGTATCCTGCTGATGCAGCGGATGCTCACCGCAGGAAATGGACACCAGCGAAAAGTCAGCAACCTGCGCGCGCATCTGCTCAAACTCTGCCAGGCTGACACAAACGCACAGCATATGTTCTATTTGCTGCGCTTGTGCATTAGCAATAACCTGCTCCAGGCTTAGCCCGAGCTTATCCAGCTCAAGCCGGTCCAGGTGACAATGTGAATCTACAAACAAAGGCTACTCTCGCGTTTTTATAAGGTTGCGATAATGACGTTAAATAGTGTGGGTCGGATCGGCCGAATTCAGCATGCCGCCCAATAGTTTCTCAATCTGGGCACCAAGCTGGGCTTTATCGTCGATAAAGCTAATACCAATGCCCGCCGGGTTAGAACTTTGTGAGCCGTGCGGCGTGATCCAGGCTACTTTGCCTGTTACCACTATGGGTTCCAGTGAATCCGGCAAGGTAACACTTAACGCCAATGACTGCCCCATCTTGTATTGCCGCGGGGTGCGCACAAACAAGCCACCGCTTTTCAGAAACGGCATATAACTGCGGTACAAGTCTTTTAAATCGTTAAAGCCAATAGTGAGCTCTTCCATATATCCTCCACTTAACCTTGCAGCCGTTTTAGCTCGGTTAAGAAAGCGCTTAAGGCAAGTTGCTTATTCTGCCCTAAAATTTGTATTTCGTCACGGCACCAGCGGCTATACAGTTGATGTATCGCCAGAATGCGTGCCGGTGCCATATCAGCCAACTGCGGCAACAAGCGACGGCGTAAAAACCAGCCCAGTAATGTTGTCACTGCGGTTGCCTGCTCTAACTGCTTAACCGTTTGCGATAACGACTGGGTATCATTAAAAAAAGCGGCCAGGTGATTAAGTAACAGCTCAAGCTGATCTGCTTCACCAGACTCCAGCATCGTCAGGGCTTTTAACGGTGCACCCGCACAATAGTGCAGCAAAAAATCCGGCACTGCCCTGTTACTTTGCTGCGCCAGCCAGCCCTGAGTGTCGTCACCGTACTCTGCCGCCAGTGACCAGTGCTGACACCGGCTAAGCAGGGTTGGCGCCAGGCTATTGCTAGCCTTGGTTTGCAGAATAAGAAAACTGTCCTGTGGCGGCTCTTCCAATGTCTTTAACAGCGCATTGGCAGCAGCTTCGGTTAATTTTTCCACGTCTGGCAATAACACCACTTTATTGCGCTGCTGCTGGGCACGCCCAGCCATAAACTGACTGAGCTGTCGTATCGCATCTACGCCGATACTGGTACCGCTGCTGTCAATAATTAGCAAGTCAGCATGGCTGCCAGCCTGGCGTAATAAACAGCTTTTACACTGACCACAGGGCACCGTCTGAGCTGTACACAGTAACGCGGCCGCCAACCAGTTCGCCAGCTGATGTTTGCCAATACCTTCTGGCCCGGCCAATAACAAGCCATGCGCCAGTTGTCCGGTCGTTAGCAAGGTATTCAGCTGCTGCTGATAGCGGGTAAGCCAGGGCAACATCAAGCCGTCAACACCTGATCCAATGCGGCCTTAAGCTGCTGCTGCACCTGCGCCAACGCCTGACTGGCATCAATAATGGCAATGCCCGGCTCGCTGTGGGCAATTTGCAAATATTTTTGCCGGGTGCGCTGGAAAAAAGCCAGTTGTTCCTGTTCTATCCGGTCGAGTTCACCGCGCTGGCGTGCCCGCTCCAGACCAACGGCTGGGTCAATATCCAGATACAAAGTTAAATCGGGGCGTAGCTCTCCCAGCACAGCCTGGCGCAGCTGATTGATAAACTGCTCGTTTAGCTGACGGCCGCCGCCCTGATAAGCGCGGGAAGACATATCGTGCCGGTCGGCCAGCACCCATTTGCCTGCGTCGAGCGCCGGACGAATAACATTTTGCAGCAACTGCATCCGGGCGGCATACATCAGCAGCAATTCGGTTTCTGCTGCCACCTGCTCTGTACTGTGCAGTTGTTTTACCAAATCACGCAGCGCCTCTGCCAGCGGCGTACCACCAGGTTCACGGGTACACACCGGCGTAATGCCCCGCTGCTGCAAATACTGCTTAATAAAGGCAATAGCGGTGCTCTTGCCTGCGCCTTCCAGCCCTTCGACGACGATAAACTTAGGCTGAGATGTCATTAGTGCTCTCCAAGAATATATTTTTTCACTGCAGCATTATGTTGTTGCAACGTTGCCGAAAACTGATGCGTACCATCCCCTTTACTGACAAAATAATACAGTTCGGTTTCAGCCGGTTTCGCTGCTGCCTGTAACGACGCCCGGCTCACCAGACTAATAGGCCCGGGCGGTAGGCCCCGATGACGGTAGGTATTATACGGGTGCGGATTGTTCAGATCGGCCCGGGTAATATTGCCATTAAAGTCGGGCAAACCGTAAATGACGGTGGGATCGGTTTGCAAGCGCATATTTTTACGCAGCCGGTTCACAAACACTGAGGCGACCAGGGTTTTCTCCGGCGGATAACTACTCTCTTTTTCAATAATCGACGCCAGTATTAACAGCTGATAAGGGTTCTGTAGCGGCAAGTCGCCATGGCGCTGCTGCCAGGCTTGTTCCAGCTCGGCTAACAACTTTTGCTGCGCCCGGCCAATCAGGGCACTGGCTTTACTGCCCGCCGTGTAATAATAGGTGTCAGGGTAAAGTAACGCTTCACTGCTCTGAGGCGGCTCGCCCCACTGGGCGGGCCATGGCAACATGTGCAATAACTGGCCGGCAGAGGCTACGTCTTGTTGCAGATACTCGGCGTCGGCCAAACGTTGCAAACTTTGTTGTACCGTTTCGCCTTCAATCAGGGTAACAGCAAACTGCGCTTCGCGGCCACTGCGAAACAGTGCCAGAACCTGCAGCAAGTTGCGCTGATCCGTTACACGATATACCCCCTGCTGCACCGCAGCCTCTGCCGGATGCAGCTTCAGGTATACACGTAACATCAGGCATTGTGTATTCGTCACTAACTGCTGTTGCTGCCATTGCCGGCACAGCGTCGTCGCCGAGCTGCCTGCTGCTACGGTATGAATGCCAGCAGGTAATGGCAGTGCTATCTGTTGTACATAGCGCACCGCAGCATAATAGGCCACGGCCAGCGCCACGCCCAATAACAGAATAAGTCTGATCGATTTTAACATATCACCTGCTTTGTAAACTGTTCTACGTCCGTCATGGCTAAATTACGATTGGCCAAGCGGCGCACCGGCACTATACCCATCAGCGCATTACAAATAAACATCGCGTCAACGCTATCAAGCTCGGCGGCGGTCCAGTCTACTTCACGAATATCGACACTTTGCATAATATGCTGACGCATCACACCGGCGACGCCGGCGCGTGTCAGTGCCGGGGTATACCATTGGCCGGCACGCTGCAAAAATACATTGGCGGCAGTGGCTTCAGTGATAAAACCCAGCTGATCCAGTACCAGCAAATCATCAGCAGCGGTACCGGCCAGTTCTTGTTTTAGCAGTACCTGCTCCAGACGGTTATTATGCTTAAGCCCGGCAAGTGCGGGTTGTACTGCCAGTTGTAAACGTGCCAACTGCAGGCATATTCCTTGTGTCTGCTCCTGGCGGTAATCCGGCATAGGGCTGACACTGACATAAATATTAGGGCGACACCCATCAGCCGGTGCATAACCCCGGCCAGCATCACCGCGAGAAATTAGCAGCTTAATCACCTGCTGTGCCGCCGTTACCGCGCCGTGAGCTTGCTGCTCCACCCTTTGCCAGTCGATGGCAGCAAAGCCTAACTGCGACGCTGCACGCTGTAACCTTTGTAAATGCAAAGGCCACAGTAAGATGCTGCCGGCACGCACCTGCATGGTGGTAAAAATACCATCGCCATAATTAAAGCTGCGATCAAAAGGACTGATTAGCGCTTGCATAGCCGCCACCGAAAACCAAACTGACGGCAGTATGCCTTAAAAAGCCGATAAAACAAAGGCTGCACTATGGCAGCCTTTGTTGAGTACGTAACAGATTAACGTTGTAAAAACAGCTAATTATACCCGTTTAAACAGGATAGAACCGTTAGTACCACCAAAGCCGAAGGAATTACACAGGGCATATTCCATCTTGACCTGGCGTGCCTGGTGCGGCACATAGTCCAGATCACAACCTTCGTCCGGGTTATCCAGATTAATGGTGGGCGTCACCAGCTGATCCTGTAACGACAACACGGTGATAATCGATTCTACCGAACCGGCCGCACCTAATAAATGACCAATCATCGACTTGGACGAACTGACCATTAACTTATCCAGGTTGTTGGCAAATACCGACTTAATTGCCATAGTTTCCGCAATATCACCAGCTGGCGTTGAAGTACCATGCGCATTGATATAGGCCACTTGTTCCGGATTAACCTGAGCGTCGTGCAGCGCATTTTTCATCGCTAACGCGGCGCCGGCACCATTTTCCGGAGGTGATGTCATATGATAGGCATCGCCACTCATACCAAAACCAACCAGTTCGGCATAGATCTTAGCGCCACGCGCCTTGGCGTGTTCATACTCTTCCAGCACCATAACACCAGCACCATCGCCCAGTACAAAACCATCACGGTCTTTGTCCCAGGGACGACTGGCCTGCTGTGGCGCGTCGTTACGGGTAGATAATGCCCGCGCCGCGCCAAAGCCGCCCATGCCCAGCGGCGTAGAGGCTTTTTCGGCACCTCCGGCGATCATCACATCGGCATCACCGTAGCTTATCATCCGCGCCGCATGGCCAATATTGTGCACCCCTGTGGTACAGGCAGTCACTATACTGATATTCGGCCCTTGCAAGCCCAGCATTATCGACAGCTGACCGGCAATCATATTAATGATGGTCGACGGCACAAAAAACGGTGATAACCGTTTTGGCCCACTGTTGATTAGCTTGGTATGGTTTTCTTCAATCAACCCAAGGCCACCGATACCTGAACCAACCGCAGCGCCGATACGGGGCGCATTTTGCTCAGTAATTTCGATGCCAGAGTCGCGAAACGCCTGAATACCAGCGGCCACGCCATACTGAATAAACAGATCCATTTTTTTTGCTTCTTTGGCAGAAAAAAACGGCTCTACATCAAAGTCTTTCACCAAACCAGCAAATTTAGTGGTATAGGCACTGGTATCGAAATGCTCTATCAGTGAGATACCACTTTTGGCTTGCTGTAAGCCCTGCCAGCTTGAGGCAACATCATTACCCAGCGGCGTTAACATGCCTAAACCGGTAACAACCACACGACGTTTTGCCACAAAACCCTCCGCCATGGACATTTTCATCGATCTTAAAACGAAAACGGGTAGCTTAGCTACCCGTTCTGCAAGCTGATAACTTACTCAGCGTGTGCTTTGATGTAATCAATAGCAGACTGAACAGTAGTGATTTTTTCAGCTTCTTCGTCAGGAATTTCAGTATCGAACTCTTCTTCCAGCGCCATCACCAGCTCAACAGTGTCCAGTGAGTCAGCGCCCAGGTCGTCAACGAAAGACGCTTCGTTTTTCACTTCGTCTTCTTTAACGCCCAGTTGTTCAATAATAATTTTCTTAACGCGTTCTTCGATGTTGCTCATCTTTTCTTCCTTTTTCTCATATAAATCGCAACAGTTCGTGCAATTTTGTGTGGCGCTAGTTTATGCGTAAGCTCACAGGGTTGCAAGCTTGACGATCAGCATTTTGCGCTGGTCAAACCTGCTTAGCTGCATTGGCTTACACCATATACATACCGCCGTTTACGTGAATTGTTTCACCATTAATATAGGCTGCCTGGTTCGAGGCCAAAAATGCCACTGTGGCCGCAATTTCTTCCGGCTGGCCTAAACGGTTAGCCGGCACCTGAGCAAAAATGGCTTCTTTTTGTTCATCCGACAACTCTTTGGTCATGTCGGTATCAATAAAACCCGGCGCTATCGCATTGACCGTAATACCACGTGATGCCACCTCGCGAGCGAGTGACTTGGTAAAGCCCAGTACACCGGCCTTAGCTGCAGCATAGTTTGTCTGGCCCGCGTTGCCCATAGAGCCAACTACTGAACCTATGCTGATAATACGGCCAAAGCGCTTTTTCATCATGCTGCGCAGTACTGCTTTACTTAAGCGATACACCGAGTTTAAGTTGGTTTGCATAATGTCAAACCACTCTTCATCCTTCATCCGCATTAACAGGTTGTCGCGGGTAATACCGGCATTATTAACCAGAATATCAATTTCGCCAAACTGGTTTTTTATCTCGGTTAAACATTGCTCAATCGATTCTGTATCGGCCACATTTAACACCAGACCACAGCCATTGTCACCTAAATAACTGCTGATGGCCGCAGCGCCTTTCTCTGACGTTGCGGTACCCACTACTTTGGCACCCAATGCAGCTAACTGCTCGGCAATAGCGCGACCAATACCACGACTGGCCCCGGTTACCAGAGCCACTTTGCCTTCTAATGAAATAAATGCTGTCATGTTAAATCCTTAATTCTCTGCCACAAGCGCTGCTTGGAGTGTGGCAACGTCACCCACTGAAGCGGTGGATAATGCTTTATCGATACGTTTAATCAGGCCACTTAGTACCTTACCGGCGCCCAGTTCCAACACGTCAGTTACGCCCTGTGCCGCTAACCACTCTATGGTTTCTGTCCAGCGTACCGGGCTATATAACTGACGCACCAGCGCATCTTTAACGGCCACATTGTCTGCAGCGATAGCAACATCAACATTATTGACTACCGGTATGACAGCATTGTTAAAGTTTAATGCCGCTAAATCCTGCGCTAATTGCTCGGCCGCCGGGCGCATTAAGGCGCAGTGTGACGGCACGCTTACCGGTAATGGCAGTGCACGTTTGGCGCCGGCCGCTTTACATAATTCACCGGCACGTTCTACCGCCACTTTATGACCAGCAATCACCACCTGACCCGGTGAGTTATAGTTAACGGGCGATACCACTTCGCCCTGCGCAGCCTGTTCACACGCTGCAGCAATAGCCGCATCGTCCAGACCGATAATAGCCGACATAGCGCCAACCCCGGCCGGCACGGCCTGCTGCATATAGTTACCGCGTTTTTCAACCAGCTTTACCGCATCCGCCAGCGTTAATACGCCGGCACACACCAGCGCTGAATACTCACCCAGTGAATGCCCGGCAAAATAAGCGGGGGTAGCACCGCCCTGCTGCTGCCATAAGCGCCACACCGCCACAGACGCGGTCAACAGCGCTGGCTGGGTACGGTGAGTTTCATTTAAATCCGCTTCCGGGCCTTGTGCTACCAGGGCCCATAAGTCATAGCCAAGTGCGTCAGATGCCTCAGCAAAGGTTTGTTTTACTATGTCAAATTCGGCATGTAAATCGGCAAGCATGCCAACGCTTTGTGAGCCCTGACCTGGAAACACAATTGCAAGTTTGGTTGTCATAATAGGTCCTGCAAGTATTGAAATTAATACTGGCTGATGCTTAGTAACGCACCAGCGCCGACGCCCAGGCGAAACCGCCGCCAAAGGCTTCCAGTAATAAGGTTTGGCCACGCTGAATACGGCCATCACGGATGGCTTCATCCAATGCAGTTGGCACCGTGGCCGCAGAAGTGTTGCCATATCGGTCCAGGTTGATAACCACCTGCTCCATCGACATATCTAATTTGCGCGCCACAGCGGAGATAATACGCAGGTTAGCCTGATGCGGCACCAGCCAGTCAATCTGTGATTTTTGCAGATTATTCGCGGCCAGCGTTTGCTCAACCACTTCAGAGAGCTTGGTCACGGCAACTTTAAACACATCGTTGCCTTTCATTGAACCCCAGGATTGATGCACAGATTGCTCATCACCGCGGATCGGGTTATCGACATACAGCAGCTCTGAATATTTGCCGTCAGCATGTATATGGGTAGACAAAATACCCGGCTGTTCAGATGCTTCTAACAACACGGCGCCGGCGGCATCGCCAAATAAGATCACCATGCTTCTATCTTCCGGCGACACCAGGCGGGATAAACAGTCGGAGCCTATCACCAAAATACGTTTGGCAATGCCAGTTTTAATATACTGATCAGCAACGCTTAAGCCATAACAAAAGCCGGCGCAGGCCGCGGCAATATCAAAAGCCGGAATAGCTGGAATATCCAGCTCGCGCTGAATTTCACAGGCGGCACTGGGCAGAGCGCGCGACGCGCTGGTCGTGGCACAGATAATCATGTCTATGCTGTTTTTATCAATCCCGGCGGCGTCAATCGCTTGCAAAGCGGCCTGTGCGCCCATAGTGGCAACGCTTTCATCGTCGCCAATAATGCGCCGCTCTTTAATGCCGGTGCGTTCGATAATCCACTCGTCTGTGGTTTCAACCATAGACTCCAGATCAGCGTTACTGCGAACCTGAGACGGGAAATAACTCCCGGTACCTATAATGCGTGAATACATGAGGACCTACGCTTTATCAATTAATACGTGTTCCAACCGATCTTTTATCTTAGCGGGTACCTGACGTTCAACCTCACGCACCGCTTGCCGGATGGCACTGAGAAATGCATCTTTAGTCGCATTTCCATGACTTTTCACTACAATTCCGCGCAATCCTATCAGACTTGCACCGTTATAGTGGTCGGGGTTCACGCCCTGATAAAGGTTTTTTATAAAAGGTTTGATTAACCAGCCGAATAATTGCGCAGTGACCTTGTCTTTAATGCTGGACTCAAAGCGGCGCAGGATAAGTTTTGCCACCCCTTCACAGGTTTTCAGCGCTACATTGCCAACAAAGCCATCGCAAACGATAACATCGGCCTTACCGGTAAAAATATCATTGCCTTCTATGTAACCAATATAGTTAATGTCGTTACAGTCGGACAACAGCATAGAGGCGCGCTTTATTTGGTCAGAGCCTTTAATTTCTTCTTCGCCCATATTCAGCAGCGCTACCTTGGGCTGGCTAATGCCAATGACTTCTTCGGCCATTACGGCGCCCATCACGGCAAACTGAAATAAGGTGTCGGCGTCACAGTTTACCGTGGCACCTAAATCCAGCATATACACCGGGTTGCCTTCTACTGCTGGCAAAGCGCTAACCAAGGCCGGACGGTCAACGCCATTGAGCATTTTCAGCACAAAGTGCGCCATGGCAATTAGGGCACCGGTATTGCCGGCACTGACACAGGCCTGCACCTCGCCTTTATCAACCAGATCCAGCGCTACCCGCATAGAGGAATCACGCTTAGAGCGCAAGGCAACAGAGGGTTTGTCGGCCATTGACACCACCTGGCTGCTATGCCGAATGCAAAGTTGCGGATGCGGGAACACACCGTGCAGCTTTAACTGCTCGGTTAACAGGGCTTCATCGCCACAAAGGATAAGTTGGAGTTCTGGAAATTCGCAAATCGCTGCCAAAGCGGCAGGAATAGTAGAATGGGGGCCGTGATCGCCCCCCATCATGTCTAAGGCAAGTGTCAGCTTAAGCGGCTGCACCCGGTGCACTCAGACTTATTTTACTTTACGGCCTTTGTAGTAACCATCGGCAGTAATATGGTGACGACGGTGTGTTTCGCCGGTAGTAGAATCAACTGACAGCGTTGGGCCAGTTAATGCATCGTGTGAACGACGCATGTCGCGGCGTGCACGTGATTTTTTGTTTTGCTGAACAGCCATGGTATTTCTCCTAAACTCACTTTTTCTTTAATTCTGCCAGTATAGCGAAAGGATTGGGTTTTTCCGGTTCCGGGCCTATGTCACCAAAGCTCATCGATGCCGCACTAACGGAGCAAACCGCTTCGTCGTGCATCGGAAACAGTGGTAACGCCAGAATCAGCTCATCTTCCACTAACTGCCGTAAATTTATTTCGCCGTGCTCGTCTTTCTCGATCACGTCGTAACGCTCAGGAATTAACTCCAAAGCAGCGTCATCATCCGGTTTAACCGGAGTGTATGCAAAATTGCAGTCCAGCGACACTGTCATGGC
The DNA here is from genome assembly GCF_011634895.1 of Rheinheimera pleomorphica. Classification (GTDB taxonomy): domain Bacteria; phylum Pseudomonadota; class Gammaproteobacteria; order Enterobacterales; family Alteromonadaceae; genus Alishewanella; species Alishewanella pleomorphica. The sequence goes on from NZ_SIRR01000031.1 coordinate 20,943, forward strand.
TTCGCCACAACGTTCGCAGGTTACACTCACTTCGCAAGAAGCGCTACCCTGTATTACAGTCAGGCCTTGCTGGTCAGTACCGCATTCAACTCGTACCGCTACCTCGCCGTCAGAATGTATCAGGCTTTGCGTTAATCGGGTTAGCGTAGCCAGCAAAATAACGCCTTCATAATCAGAACGTTTTTGCGCGGCTTTAACCGGATCTATAGTAACGGGCATTTTTACTTTTTGCATAAGGCGCGCATCATATAGAAGCCACCCTGCACTGTCAAAGGGTTCTGGCAGTTTTTTGTCGTTTTTCTCGCGCTATTTTAGCATTCTGTTTATAGTGCGTCACAATCTGAATACTAAGGCTATTTTTACCATGTCTGAACACGCCTCACCGCCGCTTTACCTGGCGTCTACTTCGGTATACCGCCAACAGTTGCTGGCTAGGCTTAGCCGCAACTTTACCGCCATCAAACCCAATGTCGATGAAACGCCCCGGCCAAATGAAACGGCCGAGCAACTGGTACATCGCTTAGCCATTGCCAAGGCACAGGCAGTGGCCACAGGTTTAAGCTCAGGTTTAGTCATTGGTTCTGACCAGGTAGCGGTATTTGACAACGCCATTATTGGCAAACCGCACAGCGCAGAAAATGCCTGTGCGCAACTGCGCCGCTTTAGCGGCCAAAGTGTCACCTTTTTAACCGGTCTGGCGCTGGTTAATGCACAAAGTGGCAAGGTGCAAGTTATGGTTGAGCCATTTAATGTTAGCTTTCGCGTATTAACCGATGCCGAAATTATTGCTTATATCGACAAAGAGCAACCACTGGACTGTGCCGGCAGCTTTAAAAGCGAAGGCCTGGGCATTAGCTTATTTAGTAAACTCAGTGGTGACGACCCCAATAGCCTGATTGGCCTGCCACTGATCCGGCTAAACCAGATGTTGTTAAATGAAGGTGTTAATGTGCTGCTTAGCTGACAAAATCAGTGCAATGGTGAATTCGGTTTGCCCACAGCAACACGCCGTGAACCCATCCATGGGGGCTCGATTCGGCCATCCTGGCCTGCAACGGTTGCCTTAGAGCAAACCGAACCCACCTGGCATAATCTGCATTTATAAAACTTGCAATAATTCCGGCATCGTATCGATAATGGCTTTGGGCGAAAACTGGCTTAATACGTCGCGACCATGCACGCCATGGGTTACACCAACCCGCGGCATTGCAATGGCTTGAGCCATCTTCATATCATGGCTGGTATCGCCCACCATCACCGCCTGCTCTGCCGGCACGTCCAGCTGACGCAGAATTTGCTGCAGCATTTCCGGGTGCGGCTTCGACTGCGCTTCATCAGCACAGCGGCTGGTATCAAAATACTTATCCAGGCCGGTTTCCGCAAACATACGGTTAAGGCCGCGGCGCTGTTTGCCGGTTGCCACGGCTAATTTGATATTGTTATCTTTTAACTGTGTTAGCACCTGCTCTACACCGGCGAATAATGGCGTTGGCGTGCTATCGTGCAGCATATATTGCTCACGGTAATGCTGAAACATTAACTGGCGTTTGTCGTCAGTGATACCGGGAAACAAAATATCAAACGCCGGATCCAAGCTAAGGCCGATAATCTGCTTGGCCTGATGCTCAGTTGGCACGTTAAGCGCGGCTATACCAGCAGCAGCACGTAATGACGATACAATACGCCCCACCGAGTCCATTACTGTGCCGTCCCAGTCAAAAATTACCAGTGACACCTTCTCTGTTGTTAGCAGAGGCTTTGTTACTACTGTTTGCATTACTTTCTCGTTAATTTTGCCAGCGCTTGCTCCAGCGCCATATCTAATGGCGCCTCTACCCGCATAGTGGTTTCGGTCATCGGATGCATAAAGCTTAAGGTTTTAGCATGTAAAAATAACCGGTTTAAGCCAATTTGCTGCATCTGTGCGGTAAAGGTGTTGTCACCGTATTTATCATCGCAGGCTATCGGGTGGCCTTTGCAGGCAGTATGTACCCGGATTTGGTGAGTACGACCCGTCACCGGAAAGGCCTCTACCAAAGTGCCTTGTTGGTAACGCTGTAAAATACGAAAGCGGGTTTCAGACGGTTTACCCTCTTTTTCATCTACCCGCACTACCCGCTCACCAGACTGCAGGGTGTTTTTCTTCAACGGCTCAGTAACTTTACGCACCTTGTTGTCCCAGTCACCGGCGACCAGTGCCCAGTATTTTTTCTCAACGGTTTTATTGCGCAATTGCTCATGCAAATGAGTCAACACTGAGCGCTTTTTCGCGATCAATAAACAACCCGAGGTATCACGGTCAAGCCGGTGCACCAGTTCCAGATGTTTTGCCAATGGTCGCAATGCCCGCAGCGCCTCTATCACACCAAATTGTAAACCGCTGCCACCATGCACTGCCATACCTGAAGGTTTATTGAGCACAATCAAGTCGTTATCTTCAAATAAAATATGTTGTTCCAGGTTTTTCACCATGGATAGCTTTACCGATACCGGTTCGCCCTCTGCCGCCACTGTTAATGGTGGAATGCGTACCACATCATCCTGCTGCAGTTTGTATTCAGGTTTGATGCGTTTTTTGTTCACTCGCACTTCACCTTTGCGTAAAACCCGATAAATAACACTTTTTGGTACGCCTTTGAGCCGCGCCAATAAAAAATTGTCTATGCGCTGACCAATAAAATCAGGTTCTATTTCAATTATTTGCACAGGTAACTTGATTTCTTCGGTCATGGGTTTTGAATACTCTGCTAATATTAGATTTCAGTTGCTATCGGCTGCGCATTAGTGGGATAATCCTCCCGCTAATTATGCCAAAAACTGGCAATTAGGGCGCTCAAAGTGACGTAAGAGAATTTGTGCGGCAGCGCTTGGGGGACTGATCATACCGAAATCGTGGTGAAAACCAACGTTTTTTATACCCCCGACGTAAACCAAACGCCATTTGCCTGAGATAATGTTGCGTAATCTGTTATCAACAGCGGCAAAACATGAGTTCCGGTCAACCAGAGCATAAAAAATATTGCTATAACGCAGCGCTTAAGGGCGGTGTGTTTCAGATCCAAAACGAAAACAGCATAAACTGCAAAGCCATCACAAAAGCTTATGCAGTGACAATTTGGTTTCTTCAGACATTCCAGTCGTGAGACTGCACCCATTAGTGTTTGATAACGTCTGAACACGCAGATGCCCACCGGGCTGCGTTGTGGCTGCATAAATGCGAGTCACTAACGATGAAAAGAATGTTAATTAACGCCACGCAGGAAGAAGAAATCCGCGTTGCACTGGTCGATGGCCAGAAACTGTATGACCTGGATATTGAAAGCCCGGGCCATGAACAAAAAAAAGCCAATATTTACAAAGGTAAAATCACCCGGGTTGAGCCAAGCTTAGAAGCTGCCTTTGTTGACTACGGCGCTGACCGTCACGGTTTTCTCCCTTTAAAAGAAATCTCCCGCGAATACTTCCCCTCTGGTTACAGCTTCGATGGCCGCCCAAACATTAAAGAAGTGGTAAAAGAAGGTCAGGAAGTTATTATTCAGATTGATAAAGAAGAACGCGGTCAAAAAGGCGCCGCCTTAACCACCTTTATCAGCCTCGCCGGTTCTTACTTAGTACTGATGCCCAATAACCCACGTGCTGGCGGTATTTCCCGTCGCATCGAAGGTGATGAGCGCCAGGAGTTAAAGGACTCGTTAGGTCAGTTAGAAATGCCGGATGGCATGGGTTTAATCGTACGTACCGCCGGTGTCGGTAAATCGTATGAAGAACTGGACTACGACTTAAAAGCACTGTTAAAGCATTGGTCTGCCATAACTGAAGAAGCACAAAAGCGCCCTTCACCGTTTTTAATCCACCAGGAAAGTAATGTGGTATTTCGCGCCATCCGCGATTACCTGCGTCGTGATGTCGGCGAAATCCTGATCGATAACCCACGTATTTTTGAAGAAGCCAAAGTCTATATTCAGCAATTCCGGCCTGACTTTGCCCACCGCGTTAAGCTGTATCAGGGCGAAGTGCCGCTGTTTATGCACTTTCAAATTGAAACCCAAATTGAATCGGCGTTTCGCCGTGAAGTGCGCCTGCCATCAGGTGGCTCTATCGTTATCGACAGCACTGAAGCCTTAACCGCTATTGATATCAACTCGTCTAAAGCCACCAAAGGCGGCGATATTGAAGAAACGGCGTTTAATACCAATTTAGAAGCCGCCGATGAAATTGCCCGTCAGTTACGCCTGCGCGACTTAGGTGGTTTGATCGTTATCGACTTTATCGATATGACGCCGGTGCGCCACCAGCGCGAAGTGGAAAACCGCTTAAAGGATGCCGTTAAACACGACCGTGCCCGGGTACAAATTGGCCGTATTTCGCGCTTTGGTTTGCTGGAAATGTCGCGTCAGCGTCTGCGCCCATCGCTGGGTGAGTCAGCAACACATGTGTGCCCGCGTTGCCATGGCCGCGGCACCATTCGCAGCACTGAGTCATCTGCACTGTCTATCCTGCGTTTAATCGAAGAAGAATCGATTAAAGACAATACCAGTCAAATTCATGCTCAGGTACCGGTGTCTGTTGCCACCTATCTGATGAATGAAAAACGCGACGCTGTGCGCCGCATTGAAAAACGCCATGGTATTCGTGTGTTCGTTATTCCAAACGAGCACTTAGAAACGCCAAACCATGAAGTGATCCGCATCCGTATCGACGAAGAGATTGATGATGTCAGTTACAATCTGGTAAAAGCGCCAGAGGCGACAACAACCTTGTATCAGCCTGCGTCAGATGCAGTAAAAGAAAAGCCAGCTATTTCGGCGATTAATATCGCCGATAGCGCCGCGCAGCGTCCGGCAGCAAAAATTGATGCCGCGCCAGCGCAAAGCCCGGGCCTGTTTGCCGCTATCAGCAACTGGTTTGCTAAAGTGTTTGCGCCAAGTGAAAGTGTTGCTGAAACCAAAGCCACAACCAAAACGCCTGAGCGTAATGCGCCGCGTAGCAATAATCGTGATGGCAACCGCGAACAAAACCGTGATGGTAACCGTGATGCGAATCGCGACAATAACCGCCGTCGCAATAAACCGCGTCGCCGCAATGATGCTGAAGATAAAGCGCCCCATAGCCCGCTAAAAGACGAAAGCGGACATAAAAATGAGCGTCAGCAACGGCCGCAGCAGGATTCCCGACCACCGCGCGCGCAGCATGACGCGAAAAAGCCGCAGGACAAAGCGCCAGCCCCCGCTGTTAATAAAGACGACGATGATGCGCCACAACGCGTTGCAGAGCGTCGCCAACGCCGCAATATGCGTAAATCTGTGCGGATGGACAAAGCTTTAGTAACAGAGGCGGTAACGGTAGAAACTGTAGCGACACTTGAAAGCGCATCGCAGCCAGCAGCATTGGCAGCACAAAGCACGGCCTCAGCCGAAGCCGCTACTGCAGCAGTGGTTGATACTGTCGCTGTTGATACTGCTGCTGTTGATACTGTTGGCACCAGCGTCAGCGAAGCGCCAACACAAGACAATACTACCAACCCGGACGCAGAGCAGCACAGCAGCGCAGCAGCAAGTTCAGAGACAAACGCTGAAGCTGGCACTGACGCAACAGCTGAAACGGCGGCGCAAGAGGCTGCAGAACCACGTAGCCGTAACCGTCGCTCGCCACGGCATCTGCGTGCTGCCGGACAAAAGCGCAAAAAAGAGCAGGACCAGACGCCAGCGGAAGAAACAGCTGAGCCTGTTGTTGCTCAGGACACCGCAGCCGAAGCGGTAATTAATACCGCTGAAACTGCTGATAACAGTGCCGGCGAGCCAGCAATAGTAGCGGAAGCGGCGGAAGCTGCGCCACTTGACACTGCAGCAGAGCATACGCCAGAAACGGTGGAGGAAAAGCCCAAAGCCCGTGCCCGACGTAAACTGGCGCCGAAAAAAGCTGACAAAGCCGCCAGTCCGGCAGACAGTGCGCCAGCTAATGCCGAGCCGGCACCTGCTGCAGTAGCACCTGCTGCGCCAACGGAAACAGTAGATACACCGGCTGCGCCAGCGCAACAGGCTGTTGAAAAACCAGCACAGCCCACAGCAGTAGTGGCACCACAAACGGCTGAGCCTGACAGCAATGTGAATGCTGAACCGGTCGCAGTAGCGGTAACAACTGCTAAAGCTGGCGGTAGCCGCTATGCCCAAATGGTGGTGGCGACGATGACCAAGCCTGAGCAGACAGACAGTACTGAGCCAAACAACACCGCCCCTGCTGCAATGCCAGCAGAAGCAAGGCCTGTTGTTGCCAGCTCACAGCGTCCAGCAGGTTCCGCTTTCGCCCGTCAGGCGGTAACGGCGCCTATGACCAAACCTAAAGCAGATGAATAATCTGCTACTACCAGCACTGGTAAAATAACCCAGGGGCGCAGAATTGCGCCCCTTCTTTTATGTATCAGTTTTATGTATTTGTTATGTCATAAAAATGGCAGTAAAAAGGGGCGCAATTATGCGCCCCTACAGTGATCCCGTTTACGGCTTAGAAATCATACTTGGCACTAAACTGAATGCGGTTCATATCACCGTCCAGGCCAGATTCAATCTCCCGATTTGCAAATTTATACTCGATACCGAACATCAGCTTCTTTGCAGCCTGATAAATCAGGTTAGTTGTCCAGCTATTGGTGGTTTTAGTCGCCCCTGCGCCGGTAAGATTGACATCGTTATCCACACTCAGCAGTGAATACACCAGACTACTGCGCCACTGGCTATTCCAGTTATGTTTGTAGGCGATGGCAAAGGCTGTCGAGTCAATCGCTTCAAGTTCATTGTTGGCATCAAGTACAGCACCGTTTGCGGTATTTAAGCCAATATAGCGGCCAACACCTGAGCCGGTCGTTGCAGTAATACGGATGTCGTTGTTATTACTTAACAAGATTTTAGCCGTTGCACTGACACCAAACGCAGATGTTGTGCTGTCGATAGCACCACTCTCATAGGCAAGCTGGCGCACTAATGCCGACACCGACCAGGTTCCCCAATCCGCTTTCTGACCATACTTAAACACCAGATCCGGCGTAGCATTGTCGTCTGTTGTAATACGCGGTCCACCACCGAAAGGTGTTACGGTCGTTTCCGGGTTTTCAATGGCTACCTGAAAATTGCCGCTGGTGTAGCGAATTTGCGCCTGACGACCGAACACCATCGCGTCGGTATTACCGATAAAATCCAGCGTATCAGGCAGTGCATTTAAGTCCATGAAGGTGGTCCATGTTTGACCAAACAGCCAGCCGTCATAAGTAATAAATGCCTGACGTAAACGCGGTGAATAGCTATTGGTGATACGCTCGTCACCACCGGCGGTAGCCATAAAATCAAGCTCGATATGCCCGCCTAATGTTTTGCCGTTCTCCAGCTTAGTATTGGTTTTAAAGAAGAAGCGTGATTGACGGGCATGAAAATCAAAGGTACCGCCCTCATCCGCACCGCCAACAGGCGTTAAACTCGGGATATAAAAGTCTCTGCCGATACCTGTGGCGATCTGACCATCTGAGCTATCGGTATACATTGCATCAAGTTTGACATAACCGCCAAAGGTGACATCAGTGTCACCTATGTTGAAACCATTTGCCTGCACCGCGCCACTTGCCAAAGCTACACAGACCGCGAGGTAAGATACAGTTGTTATTTTCTTCATTTGCCGTCTCTCCATCTTTTTCATTCTTGTAATGGTAATTTTGCAGTTCAACTGTGGTGCAGTACCGGGATTCCTGCAATTAGCCTTTAGTCGCAATCCGGCTGACGCCTGACGCCGTGCTGACAAGCGAACATGAACAGTTCGCTCACTGCTTAGAATTTGGCTAGACTAAGGTCTAATTTCAATTAACACGCGGCTTCGATAGAAAGACAACATAAGATTTTAGAAGCTCTCACAGGGGAAGTTATGTCACATCCAACAGTTTATCCGGTACCAACCAGTGCGGCGAAACGCTCGCTGCTGACCAATGAACACTATCAGCAAATGTACCAGCAGTCTGTTGACGCTCCGGATGCCTTTTGGGCTGAGCACGGTAAACGCCTGCACTGGTTTACCCCTTATACCCGCGTGAAGAACACCAGCTTTGCCGCAGGAGAAGTCAGTATTAACTGGTTTGCCGATGGGGTATTAAATGCCAGCTATAACTGTTTAGACCGTCATCTGCCAGAGCGCGCAGATCAAGTTGCGTTTTATTGGGAAGGCGACTCACCCGAGGTACAGAAAAGCGTTACCTACGCTGATTTGCATCAGCAAGTCTGTAAGTTAGCCAATGGCATGAAAGCACTGGGCGTGGCAAAAGGTGATCGCGTAACGATTTACCTGCCGATGATCCCGGAGGCCGCCGTTGCACTGCTGGCCTGTGCCCGTATTGGCGCGGTGCACTCGGTCGTTTTTGCCGGTTTTTCACCTGATGCGTTGGGTAGCCGTATTGTCGATTGTGATTCGAAACTGGTGATCACCGCCGACCAGGCGCTGCGCGGCAGCCGGGTGACCAACTTAAAAGATAACACCGATATGGCACTGGCACACCTGGGCGATGCCTCGCCGGTGCAAAACGTGATCGTGGTGAAACATGTCGGCAAAAATGTTGATATGCAGGCAGGCAAAGACGGCCGCGATGTCTGGTATCACGAGCTGCTCAATCAGCAAAGCGCTGATTGCCCGGCCGAACCGATGAATGCTGAAGATCCGTTATTTATTCTGTACACCTCTGGCTCTACCGGTAAACCCAAAGGCGTGCTGCATACTACCGGCGGCTATATGGTGTATGCCTCGATGACGCATCAGTATGTGTTTGACTATCATGACGGTGACATCTACTGGTGTGCTGCCGATATTGGCTGGGTAACCGGCCACAGTTATATTGTCTATGGCCCACTGGCCAATGGCGCCAGCAGCGTGATGTTTGAAGGTGTGCCGAATTATCCCAGCGTAAAACGTATGGCGCAAATTGTGGATAAATATCAGGTTAACATTCTCTACACCGCCCCTACCGCGATTCGCGCCCTGATGGCGCATGGCGATGCGCCGGTAGAAGGCTGTTCGCTAAGTTCATTACGCACGCTGGGGAGCGTCGGTGAGCCGATCAACCCTGAAGCCTGGAGCTGGTACCATGATAAATTTGGTAAAGGCCAATGCCCTATTGTTGATACCTGGTGGCAAACGGAAACCGGCGGTATTTTAATCACGCCATTACCGGGTTGTACTGAGTTAAAACCGGGCTCGGCTACCCGGCCATTTTTTGGCGTCAAACCTGCCATTGTCGATAACGAGGGCAATGAACTCAGTGGCGAGTGCGAGGGCAATCTGGTCATTAAAGACAGCTGGCCGGGGCAAATGCGTACTGTTTATGGCGACCATGAACGCTTTGAACAAACCTATTTCAGCACTTACCCTGGCCTGTACTTTACCGGCGATGGCGCCAAACGTGATGCCGACGGTTATTACTGGCTGACCGGCCGTGTTGACGATGTGCTTAATATCTCTGGCCACCGCTTAGGCACCGCCGAGATTGAAAGTTGTCTGGTAGCACATGATGCCGTTGCAGAAGCGGCTGTGGTTGGTTACCCGCACGATATTAAAGGCCAGGGAATTTACGTTTACGTAACCCCACGCGTTGGCGTAGAACCAAGCAGTGAATTAACCAAAGCGCTGCGCGACTGGGTTCGGGAAGAGATTTCACCGATTGCCACACCCGATCTGATCCAATGGGCACCGACCGGACTACCGAAAACCCGTTCCGGCAAAATAATGCGCCGCATTTTACGGAAGATTGCCGCCAATGAGCATGAACAACTGGGTGATATTTCAACCCTGGCCGATCCGTCGGTGGTAGAAACGCTGGTAAACAACCGTTTAAACCGTAAATAAGCCACAATGTCAGTGCGCGCTTGACAGCGTGCCCTGCTCGCCGCAGTATAAAAGGCCGCACAAGCGGCCTTTATTATAATAACAACACCCCCTGCGCCGGAGGATAAGATGGCAAAACTGATCGTCGCTGACGACCATCCGCTGTTTCGTAACGCACTGATAAACGCTATCAGCAGTACCTTTGCGACCAAAGCCACCATTGAAACAGACAGTTTTGACAGCACCTGTGAAGCACTGGAGCAACACCCGGATACCGATTTGCTGTTGCTGGACCTGCATATGCCGGGCAACTGTGGTTTTTTGGGGCTAATCCAGCTGCGTAAAACGCATCCAACCCTGCCAATAGTGGTTATTTCCGCCAGTGAAGAGCTCGATGTTATCCGCCGCGTAATGGCCTTTGGCGCCTCGGCTTATGTGCCTAAATCGGCCAATCCGGCCGATATCAGTGCGGCCCTCAATGCCGTCATGGCTGGCGAGTTATGGGTACCACAAGGTATTAAGAAACAGGTGCTAGAGCAGCACAGTAACGAGGCAGAAGATGATTTGGACCTCGCGGCCAAAGTAGCACAACTTACCGCACAGCAATATAAGGTACTGTATTACCTGACAGAAGGCTGGCTAAATAAGCAAATCGCCTATGATTTGCATATCTCCGAAGCCACCGTCAAGGCCCATATTACCGCGATTTTCCGCAAACTAGGCGTAACAAATCGTACTCAGGTAGTAATACAGGCCCAGCGTTTAACACTAGAACCACCGGTTAACAAAGCCATGGCGCAGCAGTAACCCCGCTGCTATTCTGCACTGGCACGTTTTAGCATCTTTATATGGTTTAAGCTGGCGCGCAGCGCCGCTGGCTTGATGGGTTTGGCCAGAAATAACAAGCCAGACTGCTTTGCTTTCATTGCCAAGCCCGCCTCAGGCGACGCTGATACCAGTATGCCGTTTACCTTACCCCAGGCCAGTTTAATTTTTTCATACAGCTGTAAGCCATTAAGATGCTGGCCCAGCTGATAGTCAATAAGCAACGCATCCGGCGCGGGGTGGTTGCGGGCGTACTGCAGCAGGCTGTCTTCATCGTAAAAGCTCACCACATCGCTTATTTGCCATTGTTGCAATAATACCGTCAGCGCAGCCAGGTTCGCGGCATCATCATCAACGCAGACTACCGATAAGCCCAGTACCGGCCGCTGTACACTCGTCGTGGGCAATGGCAACTCGATACGCGATACCGCGGCGACCAGGGGTAACTGAATACTGAACATACTGCCCTTACCCGGCCAGGACGCCACTTTTAGCGGATGCCCTAACAGTTTTGCCATCCGGTTTACTACCCCCAGGCCAAGACCTACACCTTGCTGACCTTTGGCAGTAGCATCAATACGGTAAAAATCTTCAAAAATACGCTGTAAGTCAGGCTCGGCAATGCCCGGGCCACTGTCCCACACCTGCAGCAATAACTGATTACCACGTTTGCGACAGCCCAGCAGGATGCGCCCCTGTTTCGTATATTTTATTGCATTTGACAGCATATTCTGCAAAATTCGCCGCAAATAGGTCGGATCAGTCTGCACCTGATAATCCGCGGCTTTCACCTGCAGCTGTAAGCCTTTTTGCTTGGCCAGTAAGCTAAATTCATCCGACAACTGCGATAACAATTCTTTTAACGACACCGTCTGCACTTCAGGTGACAACTTGCCATCATCCAGTTTCGCGATTTCCAGCAAGGTCGAGATCAGCTCTTCTGAGGCTTTAAGCGAATTATCCAGTTGGCTAATAATATGTTGTTGCTGCTGCACATCCTGGCTGCCTGCCAGCGCTGCAGTAAATAATCTTGCCGCATTAAGTGGCTGCAAAATATCATGGCTGGCCAGCGCCAGAAAGCGGGTTTTAGAGGCATTGGCCACTTCCGCTTCGGCCTTGGCCTGCAGTAACTGTTGCTCAGTTTCGCGCCGGCGTCTGACTTCGCCCAGCAGCTCGTGGTTAATCTCAGAAATGGTATGGGTCCGTTCCTGCACCCGATCTTCCAAATGCTGCTTCGCCTCGGCCAGCGCCTGCACCGCTTTAACATGTTCAGAAATATCAGTAAAGCTGGTCACAAAGCCGCCACCGGGGATCGGATTACCACGCATCTCTATGACTTTGCCATCAGGACGTACCCGCTGAAACACATGAGCGGTACCTTTTTGCATATGGGCAATCCGCTTTTCAACGTGTTCATCGGACGAACCCGGCCCGCACAGGCCGCGCTCAGCATTAAAACGTACTATATCGGCAATTGGCCGGCCTACCCTTACCATGGCTTCGGGGTAATCAAACATCTCCAGATACGCCCGATTCCAGGCGACCAGCTTTAATTCCCGATCAACCACGCTTACGCCCTGGCTTAAGTGCTCTAAGGTAGAAAACAGAATTTTGCGCGAAAACTGAATAGCCTGCGTTGTGTCATCAAACAGGGTGACAACGTCTTCAAACGCCAGTTGGCGGCCTTCCAGTACCGCATTAACCATGGCCGACGCCGATGAAGCACCGATAACGCCGGCCAGTTCGCGTTCAACGTGCTCGACCAGACCGACACTGGGTAAATCATCCAGTTGCAAGCCAACTTGCTGGCGCCGGCCATATTCCTGCAAACACTCTGCCGCACGGTTAGCGCCAACAAAACGTTCCAGTAAGATTTTCAAATCCGTATTACGAATGCGGATACGCCGCGCTGGTGTATCCTGATGGTTTACCGGCAAATTGGGCTTAACAAAGGCAACGGCCTGCAGCCTGTCTTGCAAATTAACCTGCGTCAGTAAAGAACCCAAAACGTAAAACAGCAGGTTGAAGCCGAGGGAAAACAACACACCGTGGCTTAAGCTGTCCAGCTCAGTGCCAAACAGGGCTGTCGGCATCAGTGCCTGCCAGCCAAACAAACCGGTTTGCATAATATTACTGTTGATAGCGCCGGTACTGACTAATTGCGGCAGCATCAGCGTATAGAACCACAATACAAAGCCAATACTCAGCCCCAGATAGACGCCCCAGGCATTGCCTCGACGCCAGTACAGCCCCCCTATCACCGCCGGTGCCAGCTGAATAACCAGAGCAAACGCCAGCAGGCCGGTTTCTGCCAGCTCATAGTTACGGGCAAACATACGGTAGTACAGGTAAGACAACGCCATTACCAGTATGACCATGCTACGTCTTACCAGTAATATCAGCAGACTGTAATCATGCCCCAGACCGCGTTTTTTACTGCTGCGTAGCAGTCCGGGCATAACCACATCATTACTGATCATGGTAGACAGCGCCAGGGTGGCGATAATGATCATTGAGGTGGCCGCCGAGAAGCCACCGATAAAGACCAACACACTTAGCGTGCTCCACCCGGATTGGGCCGGGATCAACAGTACAAAACTGTCTGCCGCGTTAAGCGCTTGCGGGAATAACTGCATACCGCCTATCGCAATTGGGATCACCACTATAGTGACTAAAAACAAATACAGTGAGAACCAGCGCCGGGCATGGCGTAAATGGTGGTGCGAAACATTTTCGACAAAGGCGACATGAAACTGGCGCGGCAATAAAAACACCGCAACCATAGCCAGTATGGTTTTAGTAATAAATTCTACTGCGCCAAAATCACTGCTGCTATGTTGTTGCGCCATCGCATGCTCAGCAAAGCGGCCAAACACATTGCTACTATCGCCCAAGACAAAGACATACACTGCCAGCCCCAGGGTTAGCAGGGCAAACAGCTTTACTACAGACTCGAACGCAATAGCCACCATAACGCCACGGCTTTGCTCGGTCAGGTGTAATTTGCGGGTACCAAATAAAATAGCAAAAAAGGCCATTGCCAGTGCACTTAAAAAGGCACTGTCCTGCCACCAGTTAGTGACGTCATCGCTAACATCTCCGCCGAGTAACACATGATAAGAGCCAGATACCGCCTTTAGCTGCAGCGCGATATAAGGCACCACCACCACCAGGCAGACCAGCGAGGCCAGCAGCGCAATGTTTTTGCGCTTACCATAACGGGAAGAGATAAAATCGGCGACGGAGGTGACGTTTTGTTTTTTGGCGACATACATTAGCTTGAACAAAAACGGCTGGGCAAAAATAAACAACAACACCGGGCCAAGGTAAATCGGAATATAATCCCAGCCCTGGGTTACCGCCGTGCCTACTGCGCCATAATAAGTCCAGGAGGTACAATACACCGCCAACGCCAGGCTGTAGATCAGGCCACCATACTTTCGTATTAGTTTATCATCGGCATGCCGCTCGCCCCAGTTCGCTATCAGAAACAAACCACCGACATACAACAGTGCCAATATAGCAACTACCCAAGCGGCCACGGCGCTCTCCTGTGATTATTGTTGTTTTACTTTTGGCGTAATGCACAGCACAAGTCAATTATCTGCGCCCTCTGTTCGACTAAAGTCGGGCTTTCACTTGTGTTAACTACTGCTAGATTAACTTTGCAAGATAAAAATAACAAAGGAAAGGAGTGTATTTATGACAGAGCACGATCGTAACGCGGCGGCTTACTGGTCGGCGAATCTTCGCCTGATCGTTGGCAGCCTCATCGTCTGGGCTTTGGTGTCTTACGGCGGCGGCATTTTATTGCGTCCGCTGTTATCTGGCATCAGCGTAGGCGGCACCGACCTTGGCTTCTGGTTTGCACAACAGGGGTCTATCTTAACCTTTATCGCGCTGATTTTCTTCTATGCCTGGAGAATGAATAAGCTCGATAAAGAATTTGACCTGCACGAGGAGTAACAGCGTCATGAGTCAATTTGCAATCAACTTGATTTTTGTTGGCGGCTCCTTTGCGCTCTATATCGCCATCGCGATTTGGGCCCGCGCAGGTTCCACCAAAGAGTTCTACGTCGCCGGCGGTGGCGTTAACCCGGTAATGAATGGTATGGCGACCGCCGCAGACTGGATGTCGGCAGCATCGTTTATTTCGATGGCCGGCTTAATCGCTGCCGGTGGCTATGCCAATTCAACCTTCCTGATGGGCTGGACCGGTGGCTATGTGCTATTGGCGATGCTGTTAGCCCCCTACTTGCGTAAGTTTGGCAAGTTCACCGTGCCGGAATTTATCGGCGATCGTTTTTACAGCAAAAACGCCCGCTTTGTTGCCGTGGCCTGTTTAATTATCGCGTCAGTCACCTATGTCATCGGCCAGATGACCGGTGCCGGAGTCGCGTTTTCACGCTTCTTAGAGGTAGAAAGTGATACCGGCCTGATCATTGCCGGCGTCGTGGTATTTTTATACGCCGTTATGGGTGGTATGAAAGGTATTACCTACACTCAGGTGGCGCAATATGTGGTACTGATTATTGCTTATACTATTCCTGCGGTGTTTATTTCACTGCAACTGACCGGTAACCCGCTGCCTCCGCTGGGCTTGTTCTCTGAGCACACTGAATCGGGTATGCCGCTGTTGCAAAAGCTGGATTTAGTGGTACGTGATCTGGGCTTTACCGATTACACTGCTGATGTATCAAACAAACTGAATATGGTGTTATTTACCCTATCACTGATGATTGGTACAGCTGGCTTACCACACGTTATTATCCGTTTTTTCACTGTGCCTAAAGTATCAGACGCACGCTGGTCAGCTGGCTGGGCGCTGGTGTTTATTGCCCTGCTGTATCTGACTGCACCTGCTGTTGCTTCTATGGCGCGATTAAACCTGTTAAACACTATCTATCCGGCCGGCCCAACGGCAGATGCTATTCAGTACACGGAGCGCCCGGATTGGATTAAAAACTGGGAGCAAACCGGTTTAATTAAGTTTGAAGATAAAAACAGCGACGGCCGTATCCAGTTGTACAATGACAAGTCTGACAGCTTCAAACAAGTTGCGACTGAGCGTGGCTGGAATGGCAACGAGCTGACAGTGAACAACGACATACTGGTACTGGCTAACCCGGAAATAGCGAACCTGCCAAGCTGGGTTATCGGTTTAATTGCTGCCGGTGGTTTGGCCGCAGCACTGTCCACCGCAGCCGGTTTATTGTTGGCTATCTCGTCCGCCGTAAGCCATGACCTGATTAAAGGCTCTATTAACCCTAATATCAGTGAAAAAGGTGAACTGCGCGCGGCACGTATTTCTATGGCGGTAGCCATAGTGGTCGCCACCTGGCTAGGCATGAACCCACCGGGCTTTGCCGCTCAGGTAGTTGCTCTGGCCTTTGGTATCGCTGCGGCGTCTATTTTCCCGGCGCTGATGATGGGCATTTTCTCCAAACGGGTAAACAACAAAGGCGCAATCGCCGGCATGTTGGCAGGCTTGCTGTCTACCGTGATCTATATCTTCCTGTATCTGGGCTGGTTCTTCATCCCTGGCACTAACACCTTTGACAATGTGCAGGCTAACTGGCTGCTGGGTATTTCACCACTGTCATTTGGTGCTGTTGGTGCGATGATTAACTTTGTTGTCGCTTTTGCCGTATCATCCGCAACAGAGGCGCCACCAAAACATATCCAGGAACTGGTAGAAAGCGTGCGTTATCCGAAAGGCGCAGGTACAGCAACTGGACACTAAGTTACTGAATAAGCTTGCACTAAGTAATACCGCAAGCTCACAATAACCGTACGGGCTTTCATGGTGAAAGCCCGTCTTTTTCAGGATACTTTTTATGCTTTGGGAACTGATTGCAACGGTCGTTGCGGGTCTGGGTGCTGCCGGTATCGCGCTGTTACTACGAAAAATCAGCCGTAATAGTGCACCTCGCTGGCTAATCCCGGCCTTTGCCGGCGCAGCCATGCTGGGTTTTCAGATCCACAGTGAATACAGCTGGTTTGAACATCAACGCTCACGCCTGCCAGAGGGCGTTATAGTGGTAAAAACAGTCGAACAAACTGCCGTATGGCGGCCCTGGAGTTATTTGTATCCACAAACATTGCGCTTTATTGCCGCTGATGTGGCCAATGCCTCAGTGAACCAGCTTAACCCGCAGTTAAAATTGGTTGATTTATACTTTTTTGAGCGCCGCGCCAGCGCACGTCGTGTCCCTCAGGTAGTGCACTGCCAACAGCAAGCGCAAGCTGATTTTAGTGCCACTTTACAAATTCCGCCGCCAGACACGGCTGTCGACGGACAGTGGCGCAAGCTGGCTGGCGACGATGCCCTGCTTATCGCTTTGTGTCACAGCTGAGCCAATAGCAACAGCTAATTTGCTTAAAGCGGAGAAAAAATGGAAGTTGCTGACGTTACCAAATTTCTGGCCGAAACCACCCCCTTTGATCAACTGGATGCGCCGGCGCTTGGCCATTTATCAAGCCATATTAAGGTGTATTATCATCAGGCACAGGACCATGTCAGCATCAGCAGTGAGCGCCTGCTGATTGTCCGTACCGGTATTTTTAGCCTGTATAGTGACCAACAACACTTGTTAACCAAGCTGCAAAGCGGTGACTTTTATGGTTATCAGCAGCTGCTCACCGGCCTTACCGATAACGACACCCTGGTATGTGACGAGGATGGTCTGGTGTACTGGCTGGACGCCGCAGCGTTTCATCAGTGTCGTTATCAATACAAAAACATCGATATTTTCTTTCAGCGTTTATTTAGCCGTCGTTTGCACCAGTATCGCGAGCAACAACAAAGCAGCCGCTTTACGCTTAAAATTAGTGATATCGTGCAGCAGCGAAAAATTGCTATCCGGCCTGAGCAAAGTGTTCAGGCCGCCGCCAAACTAATGTCAGATAGCCGGGTATCGTCTTTGCTGGTTGAAGAACATGACAAACTGGTGGGTATCGTTACCGACCGCGACTTACGTAACCGGGTACTGGCACTGGGCCTGCCGGCCAGCACTCAGGTCAGTCAGGTTATGACGCGCCAGCCACAACATATCGACCGCCACGCCTATTTATATGAAGCAGTACAGAAAATGAGTCAGCACAATATCCATCACCTGCCCGTACTGGAGCAAGGTGTGTGCTGTGGTATGCTGACTGCCACTGACATTATCCGTAGCCAGCAGGATCACCCGGTATATCTGATTGGCGAAATTCACCGGCAAACCAGTGTCGACGGCCTGGAACGTTGCAGCCAGCAAATTTCTTCACTAGCGATAACCTTGAGCAAGCAGCAGGTACCTGCCTACGAAGCCGGCCATATTATTACCACGGTTACCGATGCACTCACCCAACGCCTGATTTATCTGGCGCAACAACAACTGGGCGAGCCGCCCTGTGTGTTCAGTTGGTTGGCTTTTGGCTCGCAGGCACGAATGGATCAAAGCTTAAATGCCGATCAGGACAATGCGTTGCTGCTGGAAAAAGAACCGGTTGGCGAGATTGGCGACTATTTCAGTGCCCTGGCCGAGTTTGTCTGTCACGGCCTGGCACAGTGCGGCATTACATTGTGCCCAGGCAATATCATGGCCACTAACAGCGAGCTTCGGCTAAGTTTAAAAGGTTGGTCTGGCCGCTTTGCCCGTTGGATTGCCACACCCACACCGGATGCTCTGCTCAAAGCCAGCATTTTTTTTGATTTACGGGTTATCGACGGCAGTAAAGGCCTGTTTAATGCACTGCAGCAAGATATTCTGCAGCGCACTGCTCAGGCACCACTGTTTTTATACCACCTGGCGCAGGCGGCACTGCAACGTACAGCACCGCTGGGCTTTTTTAAAAACTTTATTCTCGAGCAAGACGGCAAGCACAAAAAAGGGCTGGATTTGAAAAAGCGCGGCATTAGTCTGATCACAGATTTAGTCCGCGTTTATGCATTGTCAGCCGGCATTTATGAAGTCAATACCCGCCGGCGGCTACACCAACTGGCAATCCAAGCCGAGATGGACAGCAAAGACTGCCAAAACCTGAATGACGCCTTTGATTTGCTGGCGCAGCTACGCTGGGAAAAACACCAGCATGACCTACAACAGGGCCATGATGTGACTAACCTGCTAGATCCGATGGAAATATCCGGTTTAGCGCGGCATCAGCTCAAAGACAGCTTTGCCGTAATAAACGACGCTCAGGCCAGCCTGAAGCACCGTTTCTGCCGGGATATGTAATGATGTTAAGCTGGCTTTGGCGCAAAAATACTGCTTTAAGTGCGGTTGTCGATAACTTTAGCAAGACTGCCTTGCCAAATGCCGCAACAGCAGTGCAACAGGCGCCCTTTCTGGTACTGGATTTTGAACTGACCGGGCTTAACCCGAAAAAAGATCATATTGTCAGCATGGGCTGGGTACCTGTCCGCCAGCAGGAAATTGTGCTCTCAGAAGCGCGCCACTACCTTATCAGCAGCCCGGTCAGTGTCGGCCAAAGTGCGGTATATCACGGCCTGCATGATCATCAGCTGAAACAGGGGCAAGACCTGGCGGTCGTTCTGACTGAACTGTTAACACAGTACGCCGGCTATGTGTTTGTCGCGCATCACAGTGGTTTAGATGAACAATTTTTACGTGTCGCCTGTCAGCGCTGTTTTGGCAAAACACCGCGTTTTAAGTTTATTGATACCATGAAAATGGAATGGCAACGCTTGCTGCGTCAGGGCAAGGTAGTAAAACACGATGCACTAAAACTGCCCAACTGCTTAAAGCGCCATGGCCTGCCCGACATGGCAAACCACCACGCGTTAGAAGATGCCTACAGCAGTGCCCTGCTACTGCTTAGCCAGCTTAAGCTAGGCGGCAACAACATGACACTGGGCGATTTATACCTGCTGTCGCGCTAAATTAGCGATGACTACCTTTTAGCACTAACAGGTTATAAACGGCCTAGCTGCTTGCGGCTGATCGCAGTCACCTTTCCAGCGGTCAACGTTAACGACACCAAGTAGTCGCCGCCCATATCGGCTTTTAAGCGGTAAGACCACGTTTCCGTTGTTTCGCCATGTACCGGCTCACCGGTATCGACACCTAAGGTTTCTACATCTTTGTATTCAGGTTGGCCGGCCAGTGCTACCACTTCAATACGCGCCATACCGCACTTCAGCAATTTGCCATCCGCTAACCGAAAGCCACAAGCCTGAGCCGGTACGGCAACCACAAAAACTAATAATAAGACTATTTGGACGGAAAATTTCATGCTTTATCCCTTGCAAAAATAATGTACAAACTATAGTGACAACATTACCCTGAACGCCAGATTAAAACCTTAAATTTACAATAAAATTACAATACATGGCTGCCGACGGAATTCAGTCTGTGGCCAGTACTTTTAATACCTTGCATGGGTTACCGCCGGCCAACACCCCTGCTGGCACGTCTTTGGTTACCACACTACCCGCTGCCACCACGGCTCCTTTGCCAATGGTAATGCCCGGCAGAATAACAACCGCGCCACCGATCCAAACATCATCGCCAATAGTCACCGGCATTGCCTGCTCCAGCAAAGTGCGTCGTTCAGCGGCATCCAGCGGATGGTTAACAGTATAAATTTGCACCGCCGGGCCGAAAAACACGTTATTACCAATATTTACCGGCGCGACATCCAACACCACGCAGTTAAAGTTAAAAAACACCTTGTTGCCGGTATTTATGTTGTAGCCGTAGTCACAATAAAACGGCGGTTCAATATAAAAATGCTTGCCACTATTGGGCAGCCACTGTTTTAACAGCTGCTGGCGCAGTACCTCATCATCCGGCGCGCTGTGGTTAAACTGCTGCTGCAGCTTGCGCGCCGCCAAACGCTCAGCGCTAAGTTGTTTATCCAGCGGGTTATACCACTGTCCACTGAGCATTTTTTGTTTTTCCGTTCGCATATAATCTAGCTGCCTAATTTGATTTTTATCATAAAACATGAACGCCCGCTTGAGTCAAATGGCATAAAATGCTACATTTTTTTAACCTATCTCACAAAGGAAAAATGAAACATGTCTAAGGCATTAGAACCTATTACCGCTATGTTCGGCATTTTTGCTAATAAAAGTAAAGCAAACAAGGTATATACAAATTTATTGCCGTCACTTGAATTTATAATGACGATGAAAGGCCCTAACTCTGCTGAAGCAAGAGGCTTGTTAGCGATACTTGCAGGGCTTCCGGCGTCAGGTGCAAAAAGTATTAATTTTAAGAAAAAATACCTGAAAGAACCAAACGCCTGGAAAAACCTTCCTAAAGATCCAGGCGACATCCCATTTGGCTACTGGCATTAAGGCATTCTCATGACACACCGCACAGGCTGGAAACTATTTTTTATCATCACAATACTCTACCTGCTATTGGGTATTTATAGTTTTGTGCAAGACTCACAACAACCATTCGCTATGAGTAATAGTGATATTTTTGGCTGGTTGTTTCTGTTGGTTTTTGCATCGCTTTCCGTTATAGCCAGCTATGGCTATGCCTGGCGTAAAACGATAGGCTTTGGTAAATTCTGGTATGCATTGCTTGCTGCGGTGCTCATCAGCGTTGTATACGAAGGTTATCAGCTGTACCTTGCTACCGATACCGAAGTCGGCGAAAAACTGTTCGTAACTATTGTTGGTATTTTATACTTCAGTTTTTTCAGTCGGTTAATGTTGAAGTATGCAACTGAAGACAAGTAGTAACCACATAAGTCTACAGGCTAATGGTGTTATTAGCATTGCGACAAAAAAGGCGCCGAAGCGCCTTTTTTTATATTTAACCTGCCAAATTATTTAGCGCGGCTGCGGTACTCGTCGGTACGGGTATCGATTTCGATTTTATCGCCTTCTTCAACGAACGCCGGTACCATCAGCTCAAAACCAGTTTCAATTTTCGCTGGTTTCATCACTTTGCCTGAAGTATCACCACGGGCTGCTGGCTCAGTGTAGGTTACCGTGCGTACTACGATAGTTGGCAGGTCAACAGAAATTGGGCGCTCGCCGTAGAACACCACTGAACATTCCATACCATCTACCAGGTACTTTAACGCACCTTCCATCGACTCGGCTTCGATTTCGTACTGGTTGTACTCTGAATCCATAAACACATACATAGGATCAGCAAAGTAAGAGTAAGTTACTTCTTTGGTTTCCAGCATTACCTGCTCGAATTTATCGTCAGCGCGGTATACCGTTTCCATGCCCTGACCATTCAGCAGGTTTTTCATTTTCATTTTTACAACGGCAGCATTACGACCCGATTTGTTAAACTCGGCCTTTAAAATTACCATCGCTTCAGTGCCCACCATAATCACCTGGCCAGCACGCAGTTCTTGAGCTGTCTTCATCATGACTGAAATATCTTCTCGTTAGGAAAAATTGCGTCGCATTATAAATTTTTTTTCAACAAAGTGCACGAGGTTGCTGGCAAGATCTCCATTTGCCGTTAACTGTGTGCGCCAATGCTGGTTATAGTCGGCGATTTGCGCGCAGTTTGCACTAAATTTTTGCCAGCTATCTGCAAGTTCGGCATCGGTATTCCAATCCAGCCAGAAGCGCTGCACGACAGTGGCCAGCTCAGCTGGCATTTGCACACAATAGCGCTGCATAAAAGCCTGCAGTTTATCCAGATGGGCTTGCTCAGCCTGGCGGTAAATTTGCCAGATAAAAGGCTTTGCTGCCCAGTGCGCACGGATCACGGAATCTTCGCCACGGACAAAGTTGATATCGCAGGCCCAGAGTAATTTGTCGTAATCTTCCTGTGGCATAAAAGGCAGGATCTGTAGCGTAAGGGCACCCAGTGTCAGACTGCGTGTTGCCGCTAATGCCGGATGTAATAACGTTAACTGCTGTGCCAGAGCACCTTCTGGCACCAGACATAAGACTTCAGCTTCTGCCCCCTGCCAGTATTGCAATAAGCTGGCAATTTGCTGATGATCATAGCCAAACAGCGAAATTTTTTGCGTAAAGCGTGCGCTGTCACTAATCCCCAGAGCCGCCCAGAACGCTTGCTGCGCCATTTTATCCGTATTAAAAGCGGCGGCCTGTTGCTGCAAATTCGCCTCTTGCAGTAAGCCTCCGGTGGCAGCTGTAAAACCAGGAAAGAAAAAGTATTTTTGTAACGGCAAATGCGGCTGTGGTGAGGGCAGCGCATGACAACCTTCTACCCACTGCTCTGCCGACAGATATTCGAGATTCAACCATAAGGGTGCACTGCTTTGCTGCGCCATCGCTTGCTGATAGGCTAAGGGTATCGTACAGGCTAATGCCTCAATAACCACATCAGCCACTTGCTCCTTGGCCCAATCGGTATCGGCAGACCAGCAACGGATGGTGACGCCCTGTAACTGCTGCTGCATTTTAGTGCTATCCACCCCGGCACAAATTTTTTGAAAGCTGGCCAGATCATCTACCCATAAACGCACTGCAATGCCATGCTCGGCTACCAGCTGACGGCTTAAACGCCAGCAAATACCGATATCGCCAAAATTATCAACAACGGCACAAAAAATATCCCAGCGCGGTAAAGAGGTGGTCATCACAACATTCAGCTAAAAAAACAAGAAAGCTATTATACCTTTAAGCACGCGCAGTCCAAGGTAAAGTGTGGCAAGTAATAACACTGAAATAAGTAATGCCAACAGGTAGCGCAGCAGGTACTGCAGTTTTACTCTCAGCCTGAATGTAAAACCGGCACCGCTGTGTAGCATGGGCAATGGTTGATGAAACACCGTGGCCCATAGCCACAGCAACAAACTGCTAAGACCAACTACCACACAGCTAAGTTGCCAACGCTGTGCCTCGGTGGGGCTTGCCGCAAACAGTAGCCAGAAAAAAGCCAAAACCGCCGCCACACAGCACAGTAAAAACACTGGCCGTAACCGGTATAGCCGGCGCCCCCAGCGCTGATAAAACGCCAGCATCAGCCATGCTCCAACGCAGTTAACGCCGCAGGATACAACGCCAAAATCCCGCTTTGGCCCTGCATATCGCCGATTAGCCAGATTTGTTCAAACGGATGGCGTTTAGGCATGTGTAACGCCCGGTAATGTTGCAGAATATCGCGCCGGGTCCACAGCGGATTGGCATTTCGGATCACTAACCATACCCGCTCAGTATTATAGCTTTTCTCAGCCTTGTTACTGATCAGCCGGTTAAGTGCGGTTAACAGCCGGTGTTGCGCCGGCGTGCGCAGTAGTGCCAACAGCTCTTTATGGGTATTCTCACCCAGTTCCCGTCCCAGTATATGCATGGCTTCGGCTTCACTGCCGTACAGGTGGGCAATTTCCAGATCGAGCTTCTGCTCATCATAATAACAGGATACGTCAGGCCGGGCCGGCTCATTATGCCAGATATGACGCATTTTTATGCCAAAGCGCTGCTCGTAAAGCCGCATAAACAAGCGTGCGGCTTCATGTTCTAATTGTATTTTCTCTTCATTGCCGTTCATCGGTTGTAGCATGTGTTTGCTTCAAACTGTCATAGCCGCCTTCGTTAGTTAGCCGACGATAACCTAACTGTTGCAGTGCCTCAATAGCAATACCAGCACGACGGCCAGACCCGCAATACAGTGCAATATTAGTGTTTTTATCCAACTTAAGTTCAGTAACGCCTGTTGCTATTTCTGTATGTGGAATATTGACAGCACCTACAAGATGACCGGCGGCATACTCATCCGCACTGCGCACATCTATCCATACCGTTTTTCCCGGTGTCGTAGCACAGGCAGACAGCAGTAAAAACAGGCTTAATATCAGGTATTTCATTTTGCTTCCCTCTTCACTGTCACTCTAGCTAAATAGCAGGTGTGAAATAATATTGCCAGATTTCCAACATCACCGGAACCACTGACAACACCAGGATCACTGCCATACAAATATTAAAGATGCGTTGAAACAACGCCTGGGTTAGCACAGTGCGCAAGGCCGCACCAAACACCAGCCAGACGCCCACACAGGGAAAGGCAACCAACAAAAAGGCACTGGTAATAATACCGACTTCCTGCCAGTAAATGCCCCCTACAGTAGTAAAAGCAGCCACAGCGCCGCTGGCCATTACCCAGGCTTTACCATTAATCCACTGGAACAGTGCCGCCTGTATAAAACTAAACGGCTTACTTTTACCCTGTTCTATCGCTTTTGGCTCTGCACTGGCTATATGCCAGGCCAGCCATACCAGATAAGCGACACCTAATACTTTAATTAACTGGTGCAAATGGAGGTAGCGTTCAAACACCACACCAAACCCCAGCCCCACCAACAGTACCATCAAAGGAAAGCCAAGACAGATACCCAACCAATGCGGCACACTGGCCTTAATACCATAGTTAACACCAGAGGACATGATCATGACATTATTCGGCCCGGGGGTAATGGTGGTAGAAAAGGCAAAAAACAGCACTGCAAGAAACAAATCCATGCTAAACCCGTATCAGAATTGGACATTTGCTACTGATAATACCAGACTTAGTACGCTTTGATAGTGGTTTATCAAGGCAGTGCGCCGGTTTACAGCTGCACATTAAAACAAAAACAATGGAGAATTAAATGAATAAAATTATTGGCTTAGCTGTTTTGGTTGCGGGAATTGTGTTGCTGTACTTCGGCTACACCGAATATAACTCTACCGCGTCTCAGGTCACTGAAGTGGTCACCGGTAATCCGACTGATAATGCCATCTGGTTTTTAGTGGGGGGCGCTGTGGCAGCTATTATTGGCCTGGGTTTATTACTCAAAAAATAACCCTGCTCTCTAACAGCACCAAAGGCCGCAATGCGGCCTTTGGTCTGTATCAGCTAACAGCTTTTACTCTTCTTCTTTACCCCAACTGTCGCGCAGGCCAACCGTGCGGTTAAACACCAGCTTCTCAGCTGTCGAGTCGCGGTTATCAGCACAGTAGTATCCCTCGCGCTCAAACTGATAGGCCTGCTCGGCTTTAGCCTGTTGCAGTGACGGTTCTACCAGGCCCTGTTTCACTACCAATGACTGCGGGTTCACTACGGTTAAAAAGTCTTCCTCGGCCCCCGGGTTGGCGACACTGAATAAACGGTCATATACCCTGAACTCAGCGGGCACGGCATGGCTTGCTTCAACCCAATGAATAACACCGCGCACTTTGCGGCCATCTGCCGGGTTTTCACCCAGGGTTTCTGGCAAATAGCTGCATTTTAGCTCGATAATATTGCCAGCGGCGTCTTTTATGACTTCATCAGCATGAATAACATAGGCATTACGCAGCCTTACATCGCCGCCTAATACCAGACGCTTATACTTTTTGTTCGCTTCTTCACGAAAATCGGCACGGTCAATATACACCACCGGGCCAAATGGCAGTTTACGGCTGCCCATGGTGTCATCTTTCGGATGATTCGGCGCCTCTACCCACTCGATGCCATCGGCCGGGTAATTGCTGATCGTCACTTTAAGCGGATCCAGTACCGCCATAGCACGCGGCGCTGCGGCATCTAAATCTTCGCGAATACAGGCTTCTAATGCGCTCATTTCGATGACATTATCCTGCTTGGTAACCCCTATGCGCTTGGCAAATTCACGGATCGCAGCAGGGGTATAACCACGGCGACGCAGGCCAGCAATGGTTGGCATACGTGGGTCATCCCAGCCAGAAACCACTTTTTGCTCTACCAGGGTTTGTAACTTACGCTTGCTCATTACCGCGTATTCCAGATTTAAGCGGGAAAACTCAATCTGCTGCGGGTGGCTTGCAATAGTAATGTTATCCAAAATCCAGTCATACAAGCGGCGGTTATCCTGAAACTCCAGCGTACATAATGAATGTGTAATGCCTTCAAGCGCATCAGAAATACAGTGGGTAAAATCGTACATCGGGTAGATGCACCACTTGTCACCGGTCTGATGGTGATGAGCAAATTTCACCCGGTAAATCACCGGGTCGCGCATACACATAAAACTAGACGCCATATCAATTTTGGCGCGCAGCGAGCATTCACCCTCTTTAAAACCACCGGCGCGCATTTTTTCAAACAGCGCCAGGTTTTCTGCCGGGCTGGTGTCGCGTGTTGGGCTGACTTTACCCGGCTGGGTTAGGTTGCCGCGATACTCGCGCATTTGCTCGTTGTTAAGAAAACAAACATAAGCCAGGCCTTTGTTAATCAGTTCAACGGCATAACCATAAAGCTGCTCGAAATAATCAGACGAGTAACGTACGGCGCCATCCCACTGAAAACCCAGCCAGTTTACGTCGCGCTGAATCGATTCAACAAACTCAACGTTTTCTTTTTCCGGGTTGGTATCGTCAAAGCGTAAATTGCACTTGCCCTGGTAATCCTGCGCTATACCAAAATTCAAGCAGATAGATTTAGCATGGCCAATATGCAGATAACCGTTTGGCTCTGGTGGAAAACGGGTTTGCACCGTATTGTGCTTGCCGGAAGCTAAATCGGTATCAATAATTTGCCGGATAAAATTGGTTGGGCGATGTTCTGCGTCCGCCATAATGCGCTGTATCCTTAAATGCTTAACGAAAAATATCGCGGCATTATAGCAGCAGAAAGCTGACTGACCACTGCGTAAAAAAAGATTTTACGACCAATATTATCTTCCACCAATTATCAGTCTTGTGTTCAAGCTGATAACTCTGCCAGTTATGTGCCCCACGCAGCATCTGTCATGATATTTAAGTCAGCTTCACAACGGAGTTGATAAAAATAATGGAGAATTAATTATGCAAGAGTTATCGGTACAACAAGTTGAAGATGTCAACGGTGGATTTGTCGGCGAGCTTATTGCGGCAGTATTTGTCGCAGGAGCAGTGTATGGCTTTATCAAAGAAATTTTAGCTTAAGGAGCTGAGTGAACATGAGAGAACTACAATTAAGTGAAGTACAAGCAGTCGATGGTGGCAGCCTTCTGGACACTTTAGGGATGGCATGGGATGCTGGCGTATCTGTTGGTAGTCAAATAGCAGCATTCTTTAAATCGTTATTCTAAATAAAGCACTGCTCTTTTGAGCCGACTTTATAATAAAAAACCCGCTGTGATAGCGGGTTTTTGTTGAACCTAAGCGAAGAAATTACCAGCCGGTCAATTCTTTCAGTGCTTTACCGATATCGGCTAAGCTCTTAACGGTTTTCACACCGGCATCTTCCAGTGCTGCGAATTTCTCATCCGCAGTACCTTTACCACCAGAGATGATGGCACCAGCGTGGCCCATGCGCTTACCAGCAGGTGCAGTAACACCGGCAATGTAAGATACAACAGGTTTAGTCACGTTAGCTTTGATGTAAGCAGCAGCTTCTTCTTCTGCAGAACCACCGATTTCACCGATCATTACGATGGCTTCAGTTTGTGGATCTTCTTGGAATAACTTCAGGATGTCGATGAAGTTAGAACCTGGGATTGGGTCACCACCGATACCAACACAGGTAGACTGGCCGAAACCGTAATCAGTAGTTTGTTTTACCGCTTCATACGTCAGAGTACCTGAGCGTGACACGATACCTACTTTACCTGGCTTGTGAATGTGGCCTGGCATGATACCAATTTTACATTCGCCCGGAGTGATAACGCCTGGACAGTTAGGACCGATTAAGCGTACGCCTAATTCGTCACACTTAACTTTGGCATCCAGCATATCCAGGGTAGGAATACCTTCAGTGATACAAACGATCAGTTTGATACCACCGTTAGCCGCTTCCAGGATAGAGTCTTTACAGAAAGGCGCTGGTACATAGATTACTGATGCTTCTGCACCCGTTGCTTCTACCGCTTCTTTTACCGTGTTAAACACTGGCAGACCTAAGTGCGTTTGACCGCCTTTACCTGGCGTTACACCGCCAACCATCTTAGTACCGTAAGCAATGGCTTGCTCAGAGTGGAAAGTACCCTGTGCACCAGTGAAACCCTGACAAATTACTTTGGTATCTTTATTAATTAAAACGCTCATTGCTTACCCCTTATGCCTTAGCCGCTGCAGCTACAACTTTCTGTGCAGCGCCAGTCAGGTCTGTATCAGCGATAATGTTCAGGCCGCTTTCAGACAGCACTTTTGCACCAACTTCTGCGTTGTTACCTTGCAGGCGAACAACTACGGGTACTTTAACGCCAACTTCTTTCACTGCGCCGATTACGCCTTCAGCGATCATGTCACAACGCACGATACCACCGAAGATGTTGATGAATACGGCTTTAACAGCGTCATCAGACAGGATAATTTTGAATGCTTCCACTACGCGCTCTTTAGTCGCGCCGCCGCCAACGTCTAGGAAGTTAGCTGGTTGGCCACCGTGCAGTTTAACGATGTCCATGGTACCCATTGCCAGGCCAGCACCGTTAACCATACAACCGATATCACCACCTAAAGCCACATAGTTCAGCTCCCACGAAGCAGCGTGCGCTTCACGTGGATCTTCCTGTGATGGGTCTTGCATTTCTTTCAGTTCTGGGTGACGGTACAGTGCGTTGCCATCGATAACCAGTTTGGCATCTAAACAGTGCAGATCACCAGCTGGTGTGATAACCAGCGGGTTTACTTCTAACAAGGCCAGATCTTTTTCCTGGAACAGTTTAGCCAGACCCATGAAAATTTTCACGAACTGGTTAACTTGCTTGCCTTCAAGGCCCAGTTTGAAAGCTAACTCGCGGCCCTGGTAAGGCTGAGCACCTACCAATGGATCGATAGCGGCTTTTAAAATTTTCTCTGGGGTTTCGTGGGCAACGGTTTCAATTTCCACGCCGCCTTCAGTAGAAGCCATAAACACGATACGACGTGAAGAGCGATCTACTACCGCACCTAAATACAGCTCTTTGGCGATATCAGTGCAGGTTTCAACCAGAATACGGCTTACCGGCTGACCTTTTTCGTCTGTCTGGTAAGTTACCAGGTTTTTACCCAGCCATTTCTCTGCGAAAGCTTTGATCTCTTCTTTGCTCTTGACCAGTTTAACGCCACCCGCTTTACCGCGGCCACCAGCGTGAACCTGTGCCTTGACAACGAACATATCGCCGCCGATTTTATCTGCAGCTGCTACCGCTTCTTCAACTGTAGCTGCGGCGATGCCTTTAGATACAGGCAAACCATATTGGGCAAACAGTTGCTTACCCTGATACTCGTGCAAATTCATGGCTATTTTCCGTTCATTTGAATATGGAGGCTACCCTTGTGGTGCAGCCTGACTTTTGATCGGCGCATATTATAGTGCCAATCGGTTCGATAAAAAATGCTGTTGCCCTAAAACAACAGCATTTTTAGTTACTTTTTTTGGATAATTAGATATCCAGCAGAATGCGGGTTGGATCTTCCAGCAACTCTTTAATGGTCACTAGGAAGCCGACAGACTCTTTACCATCGATAATACGGTGATCGTATGACAGTGCCAGATACATCATCGGCAGAATTTCCATCTTGCCGTCTACCACCATCACGCGGTCCTGGATTTTATGCATACCCAGAATAGCGGATTGTGGTGGGTTGATAATGGGTGTAGACATCAGTGAACCAAATACACCGCCGTTGGTGATGGTGAAATTACCGCCGGTTAAGTCATCCATCGCCAGCTTGCCATCACGGCCTTTTAGCGCCAGATCTTTAATGGCTTTTTCAATTTCCGCCAGGTTCATCTTGTCGCAATCACGCAGTACCGGTGTTACCAGGCCACGTGGTGTAGACACGGCGATGCTAACGTCGAAA
The DNA here is from genome assembly GCF_011634895.1 of Rheinheimera pleomorphica. Classification (GTDB taxonomy): domain Bacteria; phylum Pseudomonadota; class Gammaproteobacteria; order Enterobacterales; family Alteromonadaceae; genus Alishewanella; species Alishewanella pleomorphica. The sequence continues at coordinate 51,283 of NZ_SIRR01000031.1, forward strand.
TAGTTATGGTACACAATATCGTCGCCATCGATAGCGGCGTTAACTTCCGGGAAACGCTTAAGCGCTTCAGTTACCGCTTTAACATAGAACGACATAAAACCTAAACGAATACCATGACGTTTTTCGAACACGTCCTGATATTGCTTACGCAGGTCCATAATCGGCTTCATGTTCACTTCGTTAAAGGTAGTTAACATGGCAGTTGAGTTTTTCGCTTCCAGCAAACGGTTAGCGATGGTCTTGCGTAAACGCGTCATAGGTACACGTTTCTGGCTGCGATCACCGGCTACCGCTGCAGGTGCTGCTGCAGGCGCTGCGGCTTTGGCAGGCGCGCCGGCAACGAATTTTTCAACGTCTTCTTTGGTGACACGGCCATTTTTGCCGGTGCCTTTAATTTTGCTGGCATCTAAGCCTTTTTCTGCAATCATCCGGCGTACTGAAGGGCTTAAGGCATCGTCATTGCTATCGTCAGATTTTGCATCAGCTGCAGCCGGAGCCGCGGCTTTGCTGTCGTCCTGCTTAGCGGGCGCATCGTCTTTTTTCGCTGCTGGCGCACCGCCGGCTTCCATCTTACCGATCACCTGCTCTGCCGTTACCGTAGCGCCGGTGTCATGAATGATTTCGCCCATTACACCATCGGCCTGGGCAACCACTTCAAGCACTACTTTGTCGGTTTCAATATCCACTAATACCTGATCACGTGTAACAGCTTCACCTGTTTTAACGTGCCAGGTGGCGATGGTTGCATCTGCAACAGATTCTGGCAGTACGGGTACTTTAATTTCCACTTTTTCACCTTTTACCGGTTGGTCTTATTTCGTTCAACCGGCCCACTACCGGGGCCGGACAATGTATTATTTAATGCTTAGGGCGTCGTTAACCAAAGCCTGTTGCTGCTTATTATGCACCGACAGATAGCCAACAGCAGGCGATGATGATGCATCACGGCCAGCGTAAGTCAGGTAACCTGCTTTAGGGATAGCAGAGCGGAAATGGTGCTGACTACAGTACCAGGCGCCCTGATTTTGCGGTTCTTCCTGACACCAGACAAAGTCAGTAACATGTTGGTATTGGCTTAATACTTCGGCCATCTCGTCATGCGGGAACGGATACAGCTGTTCAACACGCACGATCGCCACATCTTTCTGTTCACGCTTGCGGCGCTCTTCCAGCAGTTCGTAGTACACCTTACCGCTACAGAACACCACGCGTTTGACATCTGCTGGCTTGATATCGTCAATCTCGCCAATCACGTTATGGAACTTACCGGCTGCCAGCTCTTCCAGTGTTGAGGTGGCCAGCGGATGACGCAGTAACGACTTAGGCGACATGACGATTAACGGCCGGCGCATTGGACGTACCATCTGGCGACGCAGCATATTAAACACTTGCGCTGGCGTCGTCGGCACACACACTTGCATATTGTGATCAGCACATAGCTGCAGGAAACGTTCTAAGCGGGCTGATGAGTGTTCAGGCCCCTGGCCTTCATAACCATGCGGCAATAACAGCGTTAAGCCACACAGACGGCCCCACTTTTGCTCGCCTGAACTTAAGAACTGATCAATAACCACCTGGGCACCGTTAGCGAAGTCACCGAACTGGCCTTCCCAAATCACCATGGCACGTGGCTCTGCAGTAGCATAACCATACTCAAATGCCATTACCGCTTCTTCTGATAACGCCGAATCGTAAACCTGGAACGGGCCCTGCTCGTCGCTAATATGCTCAAGCGGTGTATAAGTGCTGCCATCAGCCTGGTTATGCAAAACCGCATGACGATGGAAGAAAGTACCACGGCCAGAGTCCTGACCGACAATACGAATGCGGCTACCATCGGCAACGGTTGAGGCATAGGCCAGAATTTCGGCAAAACCCCAGTCAATTTTCTTCTCGCCAGCAAGCATTAAAGCCCGGTCTTCATACACCCGGCCAACCTGACGCTGCAAAGTGTGACTTGCTGGGATGCTGGTAGCCTTTTTGCCCAGCTCAACCAGTTTTTCTACCGACACGCTGGCATCATAGGTTGCATCCCAATCATGACCTAAAAATGGTGTCCAATCGACAGAGCTTTCTGTCATCGGCCGCCACTCTTCTACCACGCAATCGCCTTTATCCAGTGCATCGCGGTATTGCTCGGTCATTTCGCTAATTTGCTCAGCGCTGAACAACCCTTCAGCAATTAACTTTTTCGCGTAAATTTCACGCGGTGTCGGGTGCTTTTTAATCTTCTGATACATCAACGGCTGCGTTGCATTTGGCTCATCCGCTTCGTTATGGCCGTTACGGCGATAACACACCAGATCGATTACCACATCGCGCTTAAAGGTGTTGCGGTAATCCACTGCCAGCTGAGCTACAAATACGACGGCTTCCGGATCATCACCGTTAACATGGAAAATCGGCGCCTGTACCATCTTAGCGATATCGGTACAGTACTCGGTAGAGCGGGTGTCTTCCGGATTTGACGTGGTAAAACCGACCTGGTTGTTAATCACCAGGCGGATGGTACCGCCAACTTTAAAGGCACGGGTTTGCGAAATGTTAAAAGTTTCGGCTACCACACCCTGACCGGCGAAAGCAGAATCACCATGGATAGTAATGGGCAGCGCCAACGAGCCATCAGTACAGCCGCGACGGTCTAAACGGGCACGTACTGAGCCCATCACCACAGGGTTTACAATTTCAAGGTGTGACGGGTTAAACGCCAAGGCTAAGTGCACATTGCCGCCACTGGTTTCGAAATCTGACGAAAAGCCCATATGGTATTTCACGTCACCAGCACCAACGACCTCATACTTACCGGCAAACTCATCAAATAATTTCGACGGGTTTTTACCCAGCACGTTAATTAAGGTGTTTAAACGGCCGCGGTGCGCCATACCGATAACACAATCTTTGGCGCCCTGCTCGCCGGCACGATGGATCATCGCCTTCAGCATTGGGATCATGGCGTCGCCGCCTTCTAAACCAAAACGCTTAGCACCTGGGAATTTTGACGCCAGGTATTTCTCTAAACCATCAGCCGCCACTAAGCCCTTTAAAATACGGGTTTTAGCCGCTTTGTCATAAGAAGGTGCAGACTGAATAGACTCCAGACGTTGCTGGATCCAACGTTTTTCGTCAGTCGATACGATGTGCATGTATTCAGCACCGATAGAACCACAGTAGGTTTTCTCCAGTGCTTTATGCAACTCACCCAGTTTCATCGTTTCTTTGCCAATGGCAAATGATCCAACATTAAACTCGGTATCGTAATCACTTTCAGACAGGTCGTGATAAGACAGCTCTAAATCGCGTACCCGCGACTGCTTCCACAAGCCCAGCGGATCAAGATTGGCCTGCTGATGACCACGGAAACGATACGAGTTAATAAGCTGCAACACCTTAACCTGACGGCTGTCCGCGGCAGTACCTGAGTTGACCACCACCACTTCACGGTGTTTATTCCGGGCCAATTCGGCAAACTGTTGCCTGACGTCTGAATGACGGGTTTCTAGATCAACACCGTCAAGTTTTGGCAGCTTGGCGAAAAATTCACGCCATTCATCACCAACGCTGGTAGGTTCAGCTAAGTAGGATTCATAGAGCTCATCGACATAGGCCATATTGCCGCCGCCCAGATGAGAAGACTCTAACCACGCCTTCATTACACCTTCGTGCATTTAGTTTCCCTTAATTTCCGCGCACCTGGAAAAAGTAGCAAAAAAACGGCCCGGCTGCATACAACCAGGCAATTTTTCATGCACATACCAAAAAAGGGCGCATTACAGCGCCCGGTTTAACAACATAGATTTAATTTCACCAATCGCTTTGGTCGGGTTTAACCCTTTTGGACATACGTTAACGCAGTTCATGATGCCATGGCAGCGGAATACGCTGAATGCATCGTCCAAATCGTTTAACCGCTGCTCTGTGGCCGTGTCGCGGCTATCTGCCAGGAAGCGATAAGCATGCAGTAAACCGGCCGGGCCGATAAACTTATCCGGGTTCCACCAGAATGACGGACATGACGTTGAGCAGCAGGCGCACAAGATACATTCGTACAGACCATCAAGTTTGGCGCGCTCTTCCGGCGACTGCAAAAACTCGCCGGCTGGCGGCAGTTTGCTGTCGTTGATTAAGTACGGCTTCACTTTTTCGTACTGCGTATAGAACTGGCTCATATCGACTACCAGGTCACGCACTACCGGTAAACCCGGTAAAGGACGAATAACAATCTTACCGCCTTTTAAACCGGCTGCTGACAACGGCGTAATACACGCCAGGCCATTTTTACCGTTAATGTTTAAACCGTCCGAGCCACAGACGCCTTCGCGGCAGCTACGGCGGAACGATAATGTCGGATCCTGTTCTTTTAACTTTAACAGTGCATCCAGCACCATCATGTCCCGGCCTTCCGGGTTATCCAGCGTGTACTCCTGCATGCGCGGCGCTTTGTCGACATCAGGGTTGTAACGATAGACTGAGAAAACTAACTTCTTCATCGCTGAGCCCTCTTAGTAAGAACGCGCTTTAGGCGCAAAAGCTTCACGGAACTTAGGTTCCAGGTTCACTTTACGCTTAAACATAGATTCGGTTTCCGGCGTGTAAACGCTGTGGCACAGCCAGTTAGCGTCGTCACGTTCCGGGAAGTCAAAGCGGGCATGGGCACCGCGGCTCTCAGTACGGAAATTCGCGGCAACTGCCGTTGAAAACGCGGTTTCCATCAGGTTATCCAGCTCTAAACATTCAATACGCATGGTATTGAAGTCTGAGCTCTTATCATCCAGACGGGCAAACTTTAACCGCTCACGAATTTCTTTTAACTGCGATAAACCTTCAGCCATCGCTTCGCCTTCGCGGAATACCGAGAAGTTCAGCTGCATACACTGCTGCAGGTCTTTCTTAATTTGTACCGGATCTTCGCCCTGACCTGGTTTGGTATCTTCCCAGCGCTGCGTGCGGGCTAAAGCCGCATCAATATCAGATTGCGACGCCGCACGGCCCTCAGTAGTGGCAGCTAGGGCTTCGCCTAAATGCAAGCCGGTGGCGCGGCCAAACACCACTAAATCCAGCAACGAATTACCGCCTAAGCGGTTGGCACCGTGTACTGACACACAAGCAATCTCACCACAGGCAAATAAGCCCGGCACTATGGCTTCTGAACCATCAGCCTTAGGTGAAATAACCTGGCCATGTACGTTGGTTGGAATACCACCCATCATATAGTGACAGGTTGGAATAACCGGGATTGGCTCTTTAACCGGATCAACATGGGCAAACGTCTTAGACAGCTCACAGACGCCAGGTAAGCGGCTTTCCAAAACTTCAGCACCTAAATGGTCCAGTTTCAGTTTAATATGCACGCCCCAAGGACCATCACAACCACGGCCTTCGCGGATTTCCGTCATCATTGAACGGGCAACTACGTCGCGTCCGGCTAAGTCTTTGGCGTTTGGCGCATAGCGCTCCATAAAACGCTCACCGTCTTTATTTAACAGGTAACCGCCTTCACCGCGACATCCTTCAGTTACCAGCGTACCGGCACCGGCAATACCGGTTGGGTGGAACTGCCACATTTCCATATCTTGCAGCGGTACACCGGCACGCAGCGCCATACCCACACCGTCGCCGGTGTTAATGTGCGCGTTAGTGGTAGAGGCATAAATACGGCCAGCACCACCGGTCGCCAGCACAGTTGCACGGGCTTTGAAATAAACGATCTCACCGGTTTCAATGTCGATGGCGGTACAACCTACTACAGCACCGTCCTGGTTTTTTACCAGATCAAGCGCGTACCACTCTGAAAATACCTGCGTTTTGTTCTTTACGTTTTGCTGATACAACAGGTGCAATAAGGCATGACCGGTACGGTCAGCCGCAGCGGCAGTACGGGCAGCTTGCTCGCCGCCGAAATTTTTCGACTGACCACCAAACGGGCGCTGATATACACGGCCGTTTTCAAAACGAGAAAACGGTAAGCCCATGTTTTCCAGCTCGGTAATGGCTTCCGGGCCGGTTTTACACATATATTCGATAGCGTCCTGATCACCAATGTAATCAGAGCCTTTTACCGTATCAAACATGTGCCATTCCCAGTTATCCGGGTGGCTGTTACCCAACGCCACCGTAATACCGCCTTGGGCAGATACCGTGTGCGAGCGGGTTGGAAATACTTTAGATAATAAAGCGCAGCTTAAACCAGACTGCGTAATTTGCAGTGCCGCACGCATGCCCGCACCACCGGCGCCAATTACAATGGCGTCAAACTCTCTTACTGGAATAGTCACTTAAGCACCCCACAAAACAAACAGGCCAACCGCTACATAAGCGAAAGCCAGCGCATAAAGGAAGAATTGTAATACAGCGCGCAGTGTGGCTGATTTAACGTAATCAGTCAGCACCTGCCACAAACCAATGCGGGTGTGCACGGCAATCGACACTAAGGCTAACAAGGTAAACACTTTTACCAGTACGTTGGCGAACAACGCCTGCCATACCTCAAAGGTAACTTCTGGAGTACAAATAAAGAAACCCAGAATAAAGACACTGTACAGCGCCAGCACAATCGCTGTTGCCCGCAGTGATACGTAATCCTGTACGCCGTCGCGCTTCAGGCTTGCCTGATTCAGAACCATAACCATACTCCTGCTAATACTGCTAATACTACCCACAGCGCAATGGCTAATTTTGCGCTTAAGTTGCCGGATTTCAGCTCTTCCCAGTGCCCCATATCCATCACCAGGTGACGGATACCGCCCACTAAGTGATAAATAAGCACAGTGATAGTGCCCCAGGCGATGAATTTAGCCAGGTTCGACGTCATCAGTTCTTTAACATAGTCAAAGCTCTGCTGGTCCTTAAGCGAATACGCCCAGGCCCAAATGACGAAAATCAGTGCGAAAAACATTGCCACGCCGGTAACCCGGTGCAGTATTGACGCTATGGCAGGTGCCGGTAACGATATGGTAGAGAGGTCGAGATTTACTGGTCTTTGTTTTTTCACAGTGCTTGCCCATCGATGCCCATTATCGAGCTCTTGTTGTCATTGTCGTTGTCATTGCTGTATAAACAGTCAACACCCAAAACCAATACACCTTATTACTCAAGCTGGATCAGTGCTGCCAGATCAGCAAAAAGTGCTTGCTGAGTGAACTGTTTAAAAACGGCAATAGTATATATTTCACAACTCGCTATTACAATTTTTGTTTGGTTTTACTCGAAAAAATCCGTATGTGGAACATTACACAGTTTACCCCTTAGGGCAATAATACTAGAGTCGAATACTTATTAAGCACAAACGCATTAAAATTGACTTTATAGGGTCGTTTGCAGGTAGAATAGCGACCAATTTGCTAAATTCCTTTAACCCGATACTACAACAACAGGAGAAATCCAATGGCAGATAAAAAGGCCGTCGTGCAGGTCGATGGGAAATCGTTCGAGTTGCCAATCTACTCTGGCAGCGCCGGCACTGACGTAATTGATGTTCGCGCCTTGGGTCAGCATGGTTACTTCACCTTCGATCCGGGTTTTATGTCTACCGGCTCATGTGAATCAAAAATTACCTATATCGATGGCGATAATGGCGTGCTGTTGCACCGCGGCTATCCTATTGAGCAGCTGGCAGAACACTCAGACTACCTGGAGCTGTGCTACCTGTTATTAGAAGGTGAATTACCGCAGGCTGAGCAATACAATCATTTTAAAAACACCATCACCCGCCATACTATGGTGCATGAAAAAATCGCGGCTTTCTTCCAGGGTTTCCGTGTAGATGCGCACCCTATGGCCATGCTGTGTGGTGTCGTTGGCGCCATGTCGTCATTCTATCACTCAGATCTGGATATCAACGACCCAATGCAGCGCAAACGCAGCGCGCATCGCTTAATCGCTAAGCTGCCGACCTTGTCAGCCATGGCGTATAAATACACTGTCGGTCAGCCATTTGTTTATCCACGTAACGATTTAAGTTACTCAGAAAACTTCCTGCATATGATGTTTTCTGTACCCGCTGAAGACTACAACGTTAGCCCGGTACTGGCCAAAGCCATGGACCGCATCTTTATGCTGCACGCGGATCACGAGCAAAACGCCTCTACTTCTACCGTACGTTTAGCCGGCTCGTCAGGCGCTAACCCTTATGCTTGTATCGCTGCAGGCGTAGCTTCACTGTGGGGCCCGGCGCATGGCGGTGCCAATGAAGCTTGCTTAAAAATGTTACAGCAAATTGGCTCTGTCGATCGTATTCCGGAATATGTTGCCCGCGCCAAAGACAAGAATGACAGCTTCCGCTTGATGGGCTTTGGTCACCGTGTATACAAAAACTTTGACCCACGGGCCAAAGTGATGCGCGAAACCTGCCATGAAGTGCTAAAAGAGCTGAACATTAAGGACCCTCTGCTGGATGTGGCGATGGAGCTGGAGCGTATCGCGCTGGAAGATCCGTACTTCATTGAGAAGAAGTTATATCCGAACGTCGATTTCTACTCAGGCATCATCTTAAAAGCCATCGGTATCCCGACCAGCATGTTCACGGTGATTTTCGCCATGTCACGCACCGTGGGCTGGATCTCGCACTGGGATGAAATGCTGGGTGAAAAAGGCCACAAAATCGGTCGTCCGCGTCAGCTGTATACCGGTTACACCGCGCGCGATTTTACCCCACTGAATAAGCGCTAAGCGTTACATTCGGTTAAAAGCGGCTGCGGCCGCTTTTTTGTTGCCTGAAATTCAGGCTGTCGCGCAGCGGGATTTGCGCCTGCTGGTAAAAACAGGCAAAATCGCGCCATCTCAGCTTTGCGGACCCCCTGCCCCCATGACCGGTTTTGATGTTCAGCAGTTTCGCCAGCACTTTGCTTTTTTTCAGCAACAACCTGACTGGGTGTATCTGGACAATGCCGCCACTATGCACAAGCCTGACGCTGTTATCGATGCGGTATCGGCATTTTACCAGCGGCATAACAGCAATGTGCACCGTGGTGCGCACCGGTTAAGCCAACAGGCCACGGCACAGTTTGAGCAGGCACGCGCTACTGTAGCCGGTTATATCAACGCCAGAAATAACCATGAAGTCATCTTTACCAGCGGCGCCACAGCAGCGCTCAACCAGATAGCCTTTGGTTTAATGCATACGGTATTGCAGCCAGGCGATCGGATTTTGCTGACACAACTGGAGCACCATGCCAACATCGTGCCCTGGCAATTACACTGTCAGCGCTATGGCATCATTATTGATGTCGTACCATTAACAGCAGAACATCAGCTGGATATGGTGGCATATCAGCAACTACTACAGTTAAAGCCTAAAGTCGTCAGTTTCAGCCATATTTCTAATGTCTTGGGCCACATCCAGCCCGTGGCAGAAATGGTGAGGCAGGCAAAAGCAGCTGGTGCTATAACGGTAATAGATGGCGCTCAGGGTATAGTGTACCAACCCGCCGATATGCAACAGCTCGATTGTGATTTTTACGTGTTTTCCGGCCACAAACTCTATGGCCCGACGGGCATTGGTGTACTTTATGGTAAGAGCCAGTGGCTTGAGACCTTAACACCGATTTTCGCCGGCGGCGAAATGATAGACAGCGTCAGCTTTATTAACACTACATTTAACAAATTACCGTTCCGGCTGGAGGCTGGCACGCCAAACATTGCGGGCGCTATAGGGCTTTCTGCGGCGATAGACTGGTTACAAAATTACAACATAGCGCAAATTATTGAGCATAAATTGCTGTTATTAAAAGCCTTTTACTCCGGCTTGTCGGCAATAAAAGGCATAGATATTTTGTCACTGCCTGTGCATAATGCAGGCATAGTGGCATTAAATGTTGACGGCCAGCACCCCGCTGATGTGGCTGAACTCCTCAATCAGCAACATATTGCTGTGCGCGCCGGCCAACACTGTGCTATGCCATTGTTTAGCTACTTAGCGCAGCACAACTCTGCACAGCACGGTGCCGTGCGTTGCTCGTTTGCTGCTTATAATACGCTGGATGAGGTAAACCGGTGCCTGCTCGCTTTGGAGCAAGCCGTGGAGATATTAACTGCATGACATTAGAACAATTATTAGCAGATACTAAGCCGGCGCTGCTGGAGATCCAGCAACGTGATCTAACCGACATCAAACAGGCGAAAGACTGGCAGAGTAAATACCGGGTGCTGATGCAGCTGGGGAAAAAGCTGCCGGCAATACCAGAGAAAATGAAGCAACCGGAACTACTGGTGAAAGGCTGTGAAAGCCGGGCCTGGCTGCTGCATTATCACGACAAAACCGCCGACCGGCATTACTTTGTGTTAGACAGCGAAGCCCGTATCGTTAAAGGTTTAATGGCCATTATGCTGTGTTTGGTTAACGGTATGACCACCGCTGAGCTGTGCAAATTTGACTTATGCCACAGCTTTGACCAGCTGAACTTAAAGCCCTATTTAAGCCAGTCACGCGGTAATGGTTTAACCGCGATGGCAGAGCGCATTAAAGCCTGCTGTCCGGCTAAATAGCCAACTTTTTCAGCACTCTGGATACGGCGGCAAAACCAAAGCTGGCGGTGACCACCGTTACGGCACCAAAACCGCCGCTGCAATCCAACCGCATGCTGCTTGCCTCGCCGTCTGCATTAAGCTGGGCCGTTTTTTGCTGACACACGCTGCCGTCCGGTTGCGGGTATACCAGTTGCTCGGTAGAAAACACGCAATCAATACCAAAGCGTCGCTTAGGATTACGGCTGTAGTTATAGTCGCGCCGCAGGCTGTTCCGCACCTTCGCCAGTAAAGGGTCATTGATGGTCTGGGTTAAATCAGCAATCTGAATTTGTGTCGGATCGGTCTGGCCGCCTGCGCCACCGGTACTAATAACTTTAATTTTATTGCGCTTGCAATGCGCCAGCAAAGCCACCTTAGCTTTAATTGAATCTATCGCATCAACCACATAATCGATATCGCTGCTGATAAGCTGACGCAGGTTGTCGGTCGTGACAAAATCTTCTACCTGATGCACGATACAATCCGGGTTTATCGCCTTTATCCTTTGCGCCATCACAGCAACTTTGTCCTGTCCAACAGTGTCTGTCAGCGCATGCAACTGGCGGTTAATATTGCTGATACACACATCGTCCAGATCAATCAGCGTAATAGTACCAATACCAGAGCGCGCCAACGCTTCAGCCGCCCAGCTACCCACACCGCCTATGCCGACTACACAGACATGCGCCGCGCGAAACGTTTCCAGTGCCGCCACCCCATATAACCGGGCAATGCCGGCAAACCGTAATTGATAATCGGACATCGTTATTCAGTAGCCTGTTTCGGTAAAGTATAAGCCGGCCATGGCAATAACCAGGGCTGAGCCCAGTCAGTTAACAGACCAGTTTGAGCTAATTGTTGGTAACAGCTGCCCGTCAACGGGGCCTGCACATACCGATATTCGGTGTTGTTTAAATAAAATCGCAGCGCATACGCATGCAAATACACCCTATCTGCCGGCGCCCCCTGATACTGGCTGTCACCTAAAATGGGCACCCCCTGGCTTTTCAGCGCCACCCGGACCTGATGCGTTTTACCGCTGTAGGGTTTGACCAGATAGGCCCTGAACGGTAAATCAGTAAAACCCTGGCTAATAAAATAGCTTACCGCCGGCTGCTGCTGGCTGCTAAGCAGCTTCCAGCTACCGCGCCGCGCAGGTGCCATATCGCCTTTTACCCAGCCCTGCTTTTTTGCTGGTTTGCCCGTGGCCAGTGCCAGATAGTATTTTTCTACCTGATGCGCAGTGAATAACGCAGTCAATTCTGCGGCCGCCCTGCTGCTGCGCGCCAGTAAAATTAAGCCTGAGGTAACCTTATCCAACCGATGGACCGGGTATAACTTATAGCCCAGCTGAAGCTCAGCCTGGGCGACCAGACCAGCACCCGCATCGGAGTGAAAGCTGACACCAGCGGCTTTGTGCAACACGACAAAATCCGCCTGCTGCTCAACGATACTAAAAGCCGGCATCATTCAGGCCTGACTTGCCGCATAACGACGGGCCTGGGCTAAATCATCCGCAGTGTCTACCCCCACCGCTGGCGTTTGTAACGCGGTGTCTACATGAATGGCTTCGCCCTGCCACAACACCCGCAACTGCTCCAGGCTTTCGATTTGCTCCAGCGTCGAAGCTGGCCAGCTGACATATTGCTGAATAAAACCGGCACGGTAGGCATAGATACCAATATGGCGCCGGTAATGCTGCGCTAAATCGGCCCTGGCGACACCGTCGCGATCGTACGGGATAACGCTGCGGCTAAAATACAACGCATAACCGTCTTTATCACTCACCACTTTAACAATGTTCGGGTTAGCAATTTCTGCCGAGTCAGACAGCGGCACCGCCAGGGTTGCCATGCGGGCTTTTTGCTGCGCCGCCAGATTCTGCGCTACCTGCCGGATAATCAGCGGCGGTATAAAGGGCTCATCGCCCTGCACGTTCACCACCACCGTATCAGCGGCTAAGCCCAGTTTACTGACCACTTCGGCCAAACGCTCGGTGCCGGAGTTGTGTTCAGCGCGGGTCATACAGACCTCACCGCCAAAAGCGTCAACAGCGGCAGCAACGCGCTGATCGTCCGTCGCCACGACAACACGACCGGCACCACTTTGCAGTGCCTGCTGATACACCCGCTCGATCATGCTTTTGCCGCCGATATCAGCCAGCGGCTTACCCGGTAAGCGGCTACTGGCATAACGGGCCGGAATGACGACTAAGAACGCCATTGCTCTACCTCTTCCAGTGTCAGTTCACGCGCTTCATCGGCCAGCAGCACCGGAATGTTATCCCGTACCGGAAAGGCCAGCCGGTCGAAGCTGCAAATCAGCTGCTGCGAGGCTTGATCGTACTTCAGTTTACCTTTGCAAAGTGGACAAGCCAGAATTTCGGTTAATGCAAGTTTAAGCGCCATAACTGCTCCGCAGGTTAGTCAAAATTGTATTAAGTTTAGTGCTAAGGCTAGGATCAAGTTCCGCCTTTACGCCCAGACTAAACCAGTTGTTTTTCGCAAAAGGGCGGCATTTTACGGCGTCTTTTTCAGTCATCAGCACCGGGCCGTCAATGGCGGCAAAATCAGCGGCAGAAAACCGATGATGATCGGCAAAGTAATATTGCTGTGTTAACGTAAAACCCGCTTGCTGCGCAGTGCGGGCAAAACGTGCCGGGTTACCGATGCCCGCCACTAACGTCACCGCACAAGGGGCTAATGTGTTTTGGCCAACTAAGGCATTCGCAGCGCTGACTTGTAATGACATCACACCATCAGCCTGCGCCAGGCTCTGGCTGTTTGCCACCACTAAATCGGCTGTAGCTAAACGCCATGGCGCTTCACGCAGCGGCCCTGCCGGCAGCAGCTGGCCATTACCTAACCCACGGCTACCGTCCAGTAGAATAATTTCGACATCCCGCGCTAAACGATAATGCTGCAAACCATCATCACTGACAATAATATTGCAGTCTGTGTTCGCCAGTAAAAACGTACCGGCTGCCACCCGATCCGGACACACGACCACAGGGCAACCGCTTTGTTGTGCCAGCAGCAAGGGTTCATCACCCACCTCTGCTGCGCTATGTTGCAAGCTGACCAAAGTAGGTACACGGATGTTGGCACCATAGCCCCGGCTGATAATACCGGGTGTCCAGCCTTGCTGGCGTAATAGCTGACACAGCGCCAACGTAAACGGGGTTTTACCGGTGCCACCCACACTGATATTGCCTACGATGATCACCGGTACAGGCAGTTTTTGCTGACGCAGAATACCCGCCCTAAACAAAGCGCGTCGCACGGCGCTGACAGCGCCAAACAGCCAGCTAAGCGGCAATAATGGCCAGTACGTCTTACCGGGCTGATACCACAGCCGCTCTAGCCATTGACTACTGCGGCTCACTGCGGCTCGCCAAATTGTAATTTGTACAGCTGGGCATAAGCGCCGTTTTGCGCCAGTAATGTATGATGATCGCCCTGCTCGACAATACGCCCCTGTTCCATCACGATAATGCTGTCGGCATTTTCAATGGTGGATAAACGGTGTGCAATAACAATGCTGGTGCGCCCTTTTAACAACTCATTCAGTGCGGCCTGAATTTTGCGTTCAGACTCAGTATCCAGTGCCGAGGTCGCTTCATCCAGGATCAAAATCGGTGCTTCGCGCAGTAACGCGCGGGCGATGGCAATACGCTGACGCTGGCCACCTGATAAGCTGACACCGTTTTCACCAATCACCGTGTTAAGGCCATCTTTTAACTGGCTGGCAAATTCCAGCACATGGGCTTTTTCTGCTACAGCCAGTAAACGCTGCTCTGACACCGGCTCAGTGCAGCCATAGGTAATATTGTTAGCAATACTGTCATTGAACAGGCTGACATGTTGCGACACCAGCGCTAGTTGCTGGCGTAACGATGCCAGCGTACAGTCGCGGATATTATGCTGATCAATAAAAATATCACCACTGCTTAGCTCATAAAAGCGGGGTAACAAGCTGGAAATCGTGGTTTTACCGCTGCCGGAACGCCCCACCAGTGCCACCGTTTTACCCGCTGGCACGCTAAAGCTGATATCAAACAATACCTGCTTATCGTGGCCCGGATAGGTAAAATTAACCTTATCAAAGCAAATATCACCCTGCACTTTATTCAGCACTGTGCTGCCGGTGTCCTGCTCTACCGGCTGATCTAACACCTCAAACACGCTTCTGGCTGCGGCCAGACCGCGCTGAAACTCACTGTTTACCGTGGTAAGCTGTTTCAGCGGTCGCAGTAGCATCATCATGGCACCAACAATAGTGGTAAAGACGCCGGCCGATAAGCTGTTTAACATATCCGGGAAACTGGCCATATACACCACAAAGGCCAGCGCAAAAGAGGCGATAATCTGAATGGTCGACACGCTGATGGCCCGGGTCGCTTCCATTTTTACGTCCTGACGCCGGGTTAAATTATTAATGCTGGCAAAGCGTTTACTTTCAATTTTCTGACCGCCAAAAGATAAAATCACTTTATGGCCGTTGAGCATTTGTTCTGAGCTGGTGGTGACATCGCCCATTGCGGTCTGGATATTTTTACTGAGCAGGCGAAAACGACGTGACACAAACCGCACCACTACGGCAATCACCGGTGCTATCAGCAAAAATATTGCCGATAACTGCCAGCTGTAATAAAACATCATCACCAGTAAACCGGTAACAAATACGCCTTCGCGTACCAATACCGCCAGCGCTTTTGACGTGGCCTGCTTAATTTGCTCAGTGTTGTAGGTGACTTTAGAGATCAGCTCGCCGGTAGAATGTTGATCATGAAAGCTGACGGGCAGGCGCATATAATGTTCAAACAATTGCTGTCGCAGATTTTGCACTATATGGGTACCTACCCAGTTCAAACAATAACTGGCAACAAAATTACACACACCACGCAGAATAAAGATCGCAATAACAAAAAACGGCGCATAGCGCAGATAATCCGTGTTTTTGTCGTTAATGCCCTTATCAATAAAATCCGGCAAATTCGAGATAAAGTAAACATCAACCAGCGCATAGCCGAGCATGCCCAAGGCAGCGGCGACAAAACCCAGCCGGTAAGGCTTTACATAACGCAGCAAACGCCGCGCGGTTGAAGAAGTGACTGTAGTCGGCTGCACCAAAATAGCGCCCTGCAGATAAAATATGGCTTATTCTAGCGTGTTGCGTCTAAGGTTTCAGCATTTCCCACCGGCTTTTGTAACCAATAGGGGATTCTTTGTGCACGGTATTGCTTTATGACGATACCTGACTCAGTAATATTCAGCCGGATAGCACCGCTTTGCGCGGTATTCAGCAGCGGAATACCAAGCTGCTGCAACCGCAGCTGCACAGCTTGTGCCGGGTGCTGGTGCCGGTTGTATAAACTGGCACTGTTCAATGCCAGCATCGGTGCCAGCTGGTGCAAAAACGCATAATGACTGGAGCTGTTACTACCATGGTGCGACAGTACCAACACATGCGCCTGCAGCTGTGGGTAACGCGCCAACAGCTGCTGCTCAACCTGCTGGCCAATATCACCGGGCAATAAAATACGCCACTGATAAAGCGCTATCAGTAGCACACAGGAGCGATCATTTTTGCTACTGAAATCGCCCTGACTGTCCAGCAGGGTTAACCGGGCTGCGCCAAACTGCTTTGGCAATTGGGCACAAGGCCTTGCCGCATCAATATGGCTAATATCGCTGTATATTTGCGCCTGCGGATAGTGCGTCAGCAGCAAGGGCCAGTCGCCAGTATGATCGCTGTCATCATGGCTTAAAATCAAATAGTCCAGCTGGCGCACTCCCCGGCTGCGTAAATAGGGCAATACCTGCGCTGCGGTAGCGCTATGGCTGCCATAACGCGGGCCGGCATCGTACAATAAGCCGCGCTGGCCATGCTGCAGCAATACCGCCAGCCCCTGCCCGACATCGATAAGATGCAGCTGCCACTGCACCGGCCGGTGAAAGGCCAGCAGCAAAGGCAGTAGTGACAGCGCCAGCGCACTGTATAACCAGCGGCGGCCACTGAGATACAGTGCTAGCAACACCAGTGCCAGTGCCACAATCGATAGCAGCGGCACATCCGGCACGGCCCACCAGCTCTGTTGGCTGGCGCTCCAGTTCAACCACCACTGCAACGGTTGAAACACCGTATCGCACAACTGCCACAGCAGGCTGCGCCCGGGTAAGCCGGTTAGCTCTGCCAGCAGGCCTAGTAACAGTAACGGAATAGCCAGTAGCGTACACCAGGGCACAAATAACAAATTAGACAACAGCGTCAAGGCTGAACTGCCACCGAACATCAATACACTAAGCAATGCCATAAACAGGCTCAGGCTGATATGAAAGCGCAGAAACAGCAGCAAGCGTTGCCAGCGACTTAACCTGGCCGGGCCATGCTGCCATAACAAAAAAAAGATCACGCCAACGGCCAACATTGACAGCCAAAAGCTTTTGCTTAACGCCAAAAAAGGTTCTGCCAGCAACAGCACTGCGCATAGCAATAGCCAATAATGGCTGTAACTGAGGTTTCTGTGCTGCAACAGCGCGACCACTAACAGTAGCAGCGCCAGCATCGCCCGCACCGTTGGTATGGCAAACCCCGCCAACCAGGCATAGCTGCAGCTGGCTAACATCGCCACCAGCAAAGCTAGCGGCCGGCGCCAGGCCAGATAGCGCAGCGGCCAGGGTACAATACGCAACAGCCACAGCACCCAGCCGAATACTAAACCAATATGCAAGCCGGATATTGCCACCAGATGTGCCAGCCCCGACTGCTGCAGCCCCAACCACAGCTCGCGGCTAAACTGGCGCTCTCCCATCGTCAGCGCCAGCAACAAAGGGCCGGTATTAAGCGCGGCCGTCGCACCCTGCATTTTATCCAGCCAATATTGGCGCAAGTTAAACTGCTGTGCCAGCAGCTTAGGCTCGGTTGCGGTATCGACACTGCCCTGCGCCAGCACCTGCTGCAATAAAGCTTGCGCCTCGCGATTGACACCGCCAGGGTTTGCGACACCAGCCACCGGCTTTAAGCGGGCGCTAAGTTGCCAGCGCTGCCCAGGGCGCAACACCGTCGCAGGTGCGCTCCAGTTTAATATCAGCTGATAATTACGCCCCGGCGCACTATCAAGCTTAAAGTGGAATTGGCTATACTCAGCATAATGTTTTGGCGTACCAACAATGACTCCGGTCAGCGGCGATGCCATGCTTAGCATCTGCTGCTGGGCCTGAACATAGGCCGTATAGTGCCAGATCCAACAAATAAAGAACGCCGCTACGCCTGCTAAACACCATTGCCGGTAGGCCAACACGATAAAAATGCTGGCCGTCAGCAAAAATAGCGTGAAAAAGGGTGGCACTATTGGCAAAAATAATGACAATAGGCAGCCAGCGAGCACACCAATACAAAAAGATTTCATGTTTGTTTTTTGTGAATAGGTTGTAATGCCAAAGAACTTTATTAAGAAATATCTACCATCGCCTGAGAAAATCAAGCAGCAGAAGCTATTAAAGATATTTGGCTCGCTATTGCATGACGGCAATTTATGGCATTTAAACCGGCGCTCGGCGCGCGGCGCTTTTGCCGTCGGCTTATTTTTTGCGTGGATGCCAATACCTTTTCAAATGGTGGTATCGGCGGCGGTGGCTATACCGTTGCGGGTTAATTTACCCTTGTCGGTGGCATTGGTCTGGGTCACTAACCCGCTGACCATGCCGATTTTATTTTATATTGCTTATCTGGTCGGCACGGTCACACTGCGCACACCAATGGAGCCCTTTGCTTTTGAAGCCAGCTGGGCCTGGTTGCAGCACAGTATCGCTACCATTGGCAAACCGTTTTTAACCGGCTGCCTGCTGATGGGCATTTGTTCTGCCATTGTGGGTTACTTTGTTATTGACTGGTTGTGGCGCTTATCAATACGTAAATCGCAGCTGCTGCGGGCGCTAAAACGCAAACGCCATCCACATTAACGAACAAACAGAAAGCTAGCGCTGCCCCAACACCCGCGCGGGCTGCACTTTACTGGCGCGCCAGGCCGGATATAAAGTTGCCAGCAAGCTCATCAGTAATGCCACCCCCAGCGTCAGCACCACGTCCTGCCATTGCAATAACGATGGAATAAAATTGATAAAGTAAATACTTGGGTCCAGTAGCGACTGCCCCAGCCATTGCGTAAGCAGTGCAAATATCGGCTCAATATAACTGGCCAGCAGTACGCCGGCTACAGCGCCAAGCAGGCTGCCGACCAGGCCATTAAGCCAGCCCAGCCACATAAAGGTAAAGATAATGGTCGCCGGTGATACGCCCATCGTTAGCAGAATGGCAATATCGCCCTCTTTTTCCCGCACCGCCATCACCAGGGTGGCAACAATATTAAAACAGGCCACGGCTATCACCAGTGCCAGTACCAGGTATAAAATGCTGCGTACCATCTGAATATCCTGATAGACATGGCCTTGCGTGCGAAACCAGTCCAACAGATAAACATAGTCCTCAGATACGCGGCCCAGTTCGCGAGCCAGCGCCGGTGCTGCAAACACATCGTGCAGCCGAAACGCAAAGCCCTGTATGGCGTCCGGCTGAAACTCCAGCAATTGCGCTAGTGTTGGCATGCTCAGCCAGATCTGGCTGTAGTCAAGCTGACCACCCACGGCAACAATAGCGCTGACGGTTAAACTGGTACTGGCATGACTGGCCAGGCGGCCATCGTCAGTCAGCTTAGGTAACAGCAATTGTACCTGCTGGCCAACCTTCGCCCCCAGCGCATCGGCAATGCCCTGTCCCAATACAACATCAGTATCGGCCAGCGTGTCTAACTGGCCGGCACTGATGTAACCGGCAAAATCGCTGATTTTCCGCTCCGCATCCAGCGCTATGCCACGCACTTCGGCCGCCTTAACCGCGGCGCCAAAGCGCAACATGCCATTGGTTTTAATGTAGGGCGCAACGGCTTCAACGCCGGCAACCGCAGCAAATTGTTGCTGTTTGCGCGGCCAATCGGTAATTTTTTGCTGCACCGCCTCCAGCTCAACATGCGGGATCACCGACAATAACCGCTGTTTCAGTGCCAGTTCAAAGCCATTCATTACCGATAGCGCCAGAATTAAAATTGCCACTCCAAGCGCGATGCCTGAGGTAGAGCTGGCCGAGATAAAGCGGATAAAGCCGCTGCTATGGCGGGTATTGCGGTAACGCTTTGCCAGTTGCCAGGCCAGATTAGCCATCTGCTCTCTCCAGATGGCCATCGCGCATCAACTGGTAGCTGTCCAGTTTAGACGCCAGTGCTAAATCATGCGTCACCACAATAAAGCTGGTGCCCAGTTCGCGGTTTAAGCTGCGCAGCAACTGATAGACGGTTTCAGCCGTGTGCTGATCCAGGTTACCGGTGGGTTCATCCGCCAGCACCAATGCCGGCTCGCTGACCAGGGCGCGGGCAATCGCTACCCGCTGGCGTTCTCCACCACTTAACTCAGCCGGACGATGACTCACCCGATGCGACAACCCCACCCGCTCTAACATCGTCATCGCACGGCGGTTAGCCTCAGCGGCTTTCAGACCTCGGATTAACAGCGGCATGGCGACATTCTCCAGCGCAGTAAAATCCATCAATAAATGGTGGAACTGATAAATAAAGCCCAGTTGCTCATTCCGTAGCCGGGCTTTTTGCGCCACGCTAAGTTTGGCAATGTCATGGCCCAGAATACTCAGCTGCCCACTATCGGCTTTATCTAAAGTGCCCAGAATGTGCAGCAAGGTACTTTTGCCCGACCCCGAGCTGCCGACTATCGCCAGCATATCGCCGCGCTCAATTCGCAAATCAGCACCATGCAATACCTGGGTAACCTGCTGGCCGTCACGGTAGCTTTTGCAGATCTGGGTGGCTGTCAGTACATTACTCATCGCGTAAAATTTCCGCCGGGTTAATGCTCACCGCACGTCTGGCCGGATACCACACGGCCAGCAAGGTCAGGCTGATGGCGCTGAGCAAAATTAAACAAAGTTGACCAAACCGGATATCTACCGGCAGCATAACGCCGGGCGCTAATTGCAGCCCCAGTACACTCAGCAGCGGGTTTAACTGCCAGCATAGCAACACCCCGGCGACGGCGCCGGACAGAGCCCCGGCCACACCATTGCTCAGCCCCTGCACAGCAAACACATTAAACAGTTGCCGGTCGCTCATGCCGAGGGTTTTTAAAATGGCGATCTCGGCCTGTTTATCGGTCACCATCATCACCAATGCCGATACGATATTAAATGCCGCTACCGCGACAATCAGCAGTAACATCAGCCACATCATGGCTTTTTCCATCGCCACTGCTGCAAACAATTTGCCATGGCTTTGCCGCCAGTCCTGTACCTGCAACTGGCTGTCCTGTGCCAGTAGCTGCGCCAGCTCCGGCGCCGCAAAAGGTTCGGTTAAGGTAACACGCCACTGCGAGGCTGTAGCACTGCTGCCCAGTAAACGCTGCAAGTCTGCCAGGCCGGTCAGCGCTACCAGCTTATCAACATCCGAGCCGGTATCTAAAATACCCGCTACGGTAAATAGGCGCTGACGCGGCACCCAACCCATTGGCGTATAACTGCCGGCCTGCGGCAGCATAAAACGTAGCTTGTCACCCACGCTGACTTCCAGCTGCTCCGCCAGCGCCCGCCCCAGCACAACGGCATAACGCTGGCTGGCAAATTGCTGCCAGTCACCAAGCAACAACGCCTGGCGCATAAAATCGGGTAACGCGTCTGTTTTTACCCCCTGCAATAACACACCGGTCAGCTGTCTGGGCGACTGCACCAGCGCTTCGGCTTGCAAAAAGGGGGTAACCTGCTGCACTTGTGGCTGGCGTAACAGCGGCGTTTGCCACTGCTCAACATACTCAGCAGGCGCGCTCACCACCAGATGCGGTATGACACCTAAAATGCGCTTTTTAAGCTCGCCCTCAAAACCGTTCATCACGGAGCTGACAATAGTCAACGCCATTACGCCGAGAAAAATACCGGCCACCGAAAACAGCGTAATAAATGAGATAAAGGCATTACCTTTGCGGCTTTGGCTATAGCGCAAACCGATAAATAAACTGACTGGCAACGGCATCCTAATATTCAGGACAAGGCCTGCGTTAGATGGTAAAGTGGCGTCGATCATAGAGATTATTGTTTGTCGTGACAAGCAGCTTGCAAGGGTAGCGCCATGAGTGAGTTAACATTAGAGCAGCTAACAGATGCCTATCAGGATTATTTTAGTGTTGAACACGGTATCAGCCTGAATGCCCGTGCCATTGCCGGTGCTTTGCCCGATGAAGCGGCGCTGCTCAATGCCATTCCGGCACCGTTTTTACTGGCCTCTGATGTAAACAGCCTGAACAGCTCGGCACTGCGCTCTCTGCACCGGCTGGGTGAGCTGGCAGAAGAGCTGGCCAGTTATCTGCAGCAGCAGGCCCGCAAAATTGACTTGCTACTGCATTATGTACTGAAACAGCAAGATGACAGCGCTCAGCGCTACAGCACACAAAGCTATGGTGGCAGCGGCTGCTGCTTTATCGCAGACAGCGCCTTTACACCGCTGCAGGTACTGGAGATAAAATTATTTCTCGATAACAATGATGGCGCAGTGTTTTGCTACGGTCAGGTGGTCAGTTGTCAGCCACAGGCAGATAAATGGCAGATAAAGGTTGTATTTTCCCGCATCAGAGATGAAGATCGCGAACTGATTGTCCGCGCCAGCCTGCATCAGCAGTCGCGCTTATTAAAACAAAAAGCTGAGCAACGTCAGCAACACACATCTTCTTAACAGTGGCTTTAAGGTAGTTAAGGTTAACCGTTTTACATGGATCTTATTTTCGCATTACCACAGATAAAACAGCCGGCAGACCAGTTACACTGGGGCAATTTACAAGGCGCTGCGCTGCCGCTGGCAATAGCACAGCTGATTGAGCAGCAACCGGCACCCTACGTATTATTGGTACCCGATACCCCAACCGCGTTGCGGCTGGAACAGGAGCTGAGCGTATTCTGCCAGCACGCTGACTGCCCGCTGCTTAGCCTGCCCGACTGGGAAACCCTGCCTTACGATGTGTTTTCACCACATCAGGATATTGTCTCGCAACGTTTGAAAACGTTGCATCAACTCCCCGGTTTACGCCAGGGCCTGGTGATCGTGCCGGTAAGCACTTTGCTGCTGCGGCTGTGTCATCCGGATTATCTGGCATTACACAGCTTTTTAATCAGCAAAGGCCAACAGGTTGATTTAGCCGCCTTAAAACGCCGCCTCACTGCTGTGGGCTATCGGGCGGTGGAACAAGTGATGGAGCACGGCGAGTTTTCTGTGCGCGGCTCTATTCTCGACTTGTACCCTATGGGGGCTAATACGCCGTATCGCATCGACTTTTTTGATGATGAAGTTGACGGCATCCGTACCTTTGACCCGGATAACCAGCGCAGTCTGGCGCAGGTTGATGCTATTGAGCTACTGCCGGCACATGAATTTCCAACGGATCAGGCGGCCATTGAACGCTTTCGTATCGGCTATCGCGAACGCTTTAACGCCCGAAACGAGAAAGAATCGCTGTATCAACAGGTTAGCCAGGGTATGCTGCCGGCCGGTATTGAGTATTATCTGCCGCTATTTACCGAAAAAACCGCCAGCCTGTTTGATTATCTGCCGGCGAGCAGCCGCACCTTGTTACTGGGCGATATCCAGCACAGCGCCGACAAGTTCTGGCTCGAGCTAAAACGC
This sequence comes from Rheinheimera pleomorphica, assembly GCF_011634895.1. Lineage (GTDB taxonomy): Bacteria > Pseudomonadota > Gammaproteobacteria > Enterobacterales > Alteromonadaceae > Alishewanella > Alishewanella pleomorphica. The sequence goes on from NZ_SIRR01000031.1 coordinate 74,510, forward strand.
CGTTATGATGACAGAGCGATAGATTTACTGCGGCCGATATTGCCGCCGTCAGAGCTGTACCTGTCGGTCGATCAGCTGTTTGCCGGTTTAAAAGCCTACAGCCGTATTCGCTTAAGCCAGGCAGAGCTACCGTCGCGTGCCGGCCAGGCTAATCTGGCGTTAGCGCCTTTACCGTCATTAGCGGTTAATCATCAACAAAACAACCCTTTGCAGGCATTACAGCAGTTTATTCTGCAGTTAAAGCAACAACATGGCCGGGCGCTGTTTTTTGTTGAAAGCGAAGGCCGGCGTGAAAGCTTACTGCAACTATTGCATAAAGCTGGCATGCATATATCGCAATTTGACAATTTGCAGGCGTTTTATAAAAGCGCCGATGATGTTGGTATCGTGGTAGGCGCACTGGAGCAAGGCGCCTTTTTACAACAACCCACGCCACTGGCGCTGATCAGTGAAAACGAGCTGTTTGGTCAGAAAATCAGCCAGCGCCGGCGGCGTAAACGCAGCCAGCAGGTGTCCAGCGACACCGTGATCCGCAACCTGGCCGAGCTGAATATTGGCCAGCCGGTTGTGCACCTGCAACACGGTATTGGCCGTTACCAGGGCCTGCAATTGCTCGATGCCGGCGGTATCAGCGCCGAATTTGTTACCATTGAATACGCTGGTAGCAGCAAGTTATATGTGCCTGTTACCGCCTTGCATCTGCTTAGCCGTTACAGCGGCAGTGATGCCGAACATGCGCCGCTGCACAAACTTGGCAACGACAGCTGGGAGAAATCACGCCGTAAAGCGGCCGAAAAAGTGCGTGATGTGGCGGCCGAATTGCTGGATGTCTATGCCCAGCGCGCCGCACATCAGGGCTATGCATTTAGCATTGACGAAGCGCAATATCTGGCTTTTGCTGACAGCTTCCCGTTTGAAGAAACTGCCGATCAGCAAGATGCTATTGACGCTGTGCTGCGCGATATGCAAAGCCCGCAGCCAATGGACCGCCTGGTATGCGGCGATGTCGGCTTTGGTAAAACCGAAGTGGCTATGCGCGCCGCCTTTGTCGCTGTCAACGATGGCAAACAGGTGGCCATATTGGTACCCACTACCCTATTGGCACAGCAACATTTTGACAATTTTAAAGACCGCTTTGCTAACTGGCCGGTGCGGGTTGAGGTATTATCACGCTTTGTCAGCGCGAAAGCGCAAAAAACCATTTTGCAGGATGTAGAGAACGGCAAAGTGGATATTTTAATTGGTACGCACAAACTACTGCAGGACGACATTAAGCTGCATGATCTGGGCTTACTGATTGTTGATGAAGAGCACCGCTTTGGTGTGCGGCAAAAAGAGAAAATTAAAGCGCTGCGCGCCAATATTGATATTTTAACCCTTACCGCTACGCCTATTCCGCGTACGCTGAATATGTCGATGTCCGGCATGCGCGACTTATCCATAATTGCCACGCCACCGGCGCGACGCTTAGCAGTAAAAACCTTTGTCCGTGAGTATGAGGCAGGCCTTATTCGCGAAGCCGTGATGCGGGAAATATTGCGCGGCGGCCAGGTGTACTTTTTACACAACGATGTTGCCAGCATCGAAAAAACCGCCGCTGAACTGGCCGAATTACTGCCTGAAGCCATCATTGGCATAGCGCACGGCCAGATGCGCGAGCGCGAGCTGGAACAAATCATGTCTGATTTTTACCACCAGCGCTTTAACCTGCTGTTGTGCTCTACCATTATTGAAACCGGTATCGATGTACCCACCGCCAATACCATTGTTATTAACCGGGCCGATAACTTCGGCCTGGCGCAGCTGCATCAGTTACGTGGCAGGGTTGGCCGCTCACATCACCAGGCCTATGCCTATTTGTTAACGCCGCCACCGAAACGGCTAACGAAGGATGCTGAAAAACGGCTGGAGGCCATTGCCAGCCTGGAAGATTTAGGTGCTGGCTTTGCCTTGGCCACACACGATCTGGAAATTCGCGGTGCCGGTGAGCTGCTGGGCGATGAACAAAGCGGCCAGATCGAGTCAGTCGGCTTTAGCTTGTATATGGATATGCTGGAACAAGCCGTCAACGCGCTGAAAAACGGCCGTGAACCCAGTTTAGATGCTATGCTCAGCCAGCAAACTGAAATTGAACTGCGCATCCCGGCCCTGCTGCCCGACAGCTATATTCCGGATGTTAACCTGCGTTTATCCTGTTATAAAAAACTGGCCTCAGCGCGCAGCAATGACGAGCTGGATGACGTGCAGGTAGAACTGATTGACCGTTTTGGTTTGCTGCCCGATGCGGCGAAAAATCTGGTCGCCTTGTCTGAATTTAAACTGCAGGCCGAGCAATTAGGTATTCGTCGTATTGAAGCCAACAATAAAGGCGGTCTGGTTGAATTTAGTGATAAAACCGCCGTGTCTCCGGCGTATATTATTGAACTTATTCAAAAACAATCTCGGGTGTTTAAGCTTGAAGGCGGCCAGAAGTTGCGCTTTAGTATAGCGTCAAACGACGGTGCCGAACGCTTAAGTCTGATAGCCAATATGTTGTCCGACTTTGCCAGACATAAGGTAGAAAAATGACGAAAGCTGTCCGTTACAGTGCAATAAGCGCCAGCTGGCTGTGTTTTACGCTGGGCACTGCGCTAATAAACACAGTGCAAGCCCAGGAACAACGCTGGTTTGAAGTGGAAATGCTGGTGTTTAGTCAAACGCCGCCGGTGATGCTGCAAGAGCAATTTAATGATACGGTAACGCCGATTAAACCGGGCCGGGCCTATGACTTGCTGACAGCACGCTATCAACCGCAATTGGATACGCTGCTATCAGAGCTGCCGTTATGCCCCCCTGCCGCTGTAGCACAGCCAGACAGCCAGCCAGTGACCTTCACCATGCCGCGCAGCTTATGTATTATCGAACCCCAACCATACAGCTGGCAGCATAGCAGCCTGTTTGAACCACGGCGCATCAACAATAAAGTGCCTTACCCACAGCAGATTGATTATGCCGTCAGTGGCAGCGGTCAACATCAGCCCGGGCCTTATCTGGCGGAAGACAGCGCGCTGCAACTTGGCGATATCGCCAGTAAAATCAAACGATTGCCTGGCACTACTTTGCTGCTGCATACGGCCTGGCGCCAGGCACCGGTAACCGAGCGGCGCGCTATTGCCAGCCGCTGGTTTGCCGGGCAAAATTTCAGTCAGCAATTTGACTATTGGGGCCAGCCGCTAATACCAATCAGCGACACAGACAGTACGTCGCCACAGCCTGAGACGCCCTTGCCGGCAGCTCAGCCCGATACAGCCGATGAGCTGCTTAACAATATTGAGCTGTTGCTACAACAATTAAACGCCAACAGCCGTTTGCCGGACAGCAGCAACACTGCGCTTGACAGTATCAGCAGTAACAATCTGCTGACACCCGGCCAGCTGCCGGATCAGGTATGGCAGCTCGACGGCTTGTTTAAGCTACATCTTGACCATTACCTGTTTGTAAATACTGAGTTTAATTTACGATTACCCACTGCTGAGCAGCTAAAAACCATTCATGTGCGGCAAAGCCGGCGGGTGATCAGCGGCGAAATACATTATCTGGATCACCCCTACCTTGGCATAGTGCTGCAGATCCGGCGTTTTGAGCCACCACAGCCAGAGATTACGGATGAAACCGAGCACAAATTGCTAACAGAGTAATAAATTTATGGCAAAGGCATTGCTAAAACGGTGACAAATGCCTAAGCTTGCCGCGTTATTACATTTTTAAACAAAACGGTGCGGGTAAATGCCATGTTATTTTCCTATATTATCCGCACAGTGTTACCTTCTCGCAGAGCATTATGGATGATTTAATCCCAATACCGGAGTTTACTCCGACACAGTACTTGCTGTTATTGGCGTTGTTAGTACTCGCCACCAGCTGCAATCCGTTGCTGGGCTGGCTGTTTCCTGCGTTAAGCGGCAGTATCTGGCTTACGCTGTTACCGCCGTTGCTGGGCTTGTTTCAGTTGTTGTTGTTATTTCGCAATCTTGGCATTATCCGCTTACCTGGTGTAGCCTGTTATTCGGCCTTATTAGCACCACTATCGGTACTTAGCTTTTACCAGTTTGTGCTGCACTAACATCCCACCGGCCTTTTAAGTTATCATAGCGCCCATTTTGCAGTGGGCGTTTCTGTTTCAGCGCGGCCGCTGTGTATTATTTGTTATTGATAGGTAGCAACGGATGTCCATTAACTGGTTTCCGGGCCATATGCACAAGGCCCGCAAAGAAATTGCCGAGGTAATGCCCCAAGTCGATATTATTATCGAAATGCTTGATGCGCGTATTCCGTTTTCCAGCGAAAACCCACTGGTACCGCAGCTGCGCGGCAATACGCCTTGTATTAAAGTGTTAAACAAAGCCGATCTGGCAGACCCTGCCCTGACCAAACGCTGGGTTGAGCATTTTGACAGCCAGTCCGGTATTAAAGCCATACCGATAAGCCAGCAAAACCCGGAACAAATTAAAGCCTTATTGCAGTTATGTAACGACATGCTGCCCGAACGTAACCTGGACATTCGCGGTGCCCGGGCAATGATTATGGGCATTCCTAATGTGGGCAAATCCACCTTAATTAACACCCTGGCCGGGCGCACCATTGCCAAAACCGGCAATGAAGCCGGTGTCACCAAGATGCAACAGCGCATTAAGCTGGACAATAATGTTATTTTAACCGACACGCCGGGCTTTTTATGGCCCAAGCTTAGCCCGCCTACCTGTGGCTACCGTTTGGCGGTGACCGGCGCCATTAAAGACACAGTATTTGACTATGCCGATATTGCCATGTTTGCCGCCGACTACCTGCTAAAAGCCTACCCGGCAGCAGTTATGCAACGCTTTGGCTTAACAGAGCAACCAGAAAACGATTTAGCCCTGATGGATGCCATAGGTGTAAAACGCGGCGCGATGCGCAAAGGCGGTATCGTTGATTTAGAAAAAGCCGGCAGCATTTTAATTACCGAGCTGCGCGCCGGTAACCTGGGCCCCATTACACTGGAAACGCCGGAAATGGTGAGCCAGGAACAAATTGACGCGAAAGCGGAGGAAGGCGCAAAAGCCAAAGAAAAAGCCGAGCGCGAAGCCGAGCGTAAACGTAAAGCACAGCGAAAATACCGCTAGTAGCGCTAGCTGGCGTCATGATGCTTGCCGCCAGCACGCTACAAGGCTACTATAACGCCGTCATGTTTTCAGGAAATTATCATTGCGCCCTATCTCAGGCTTAATACTACTGCTGTTAATTATGCTAAACCATGCAGTGTTAGCCTGTGATGCTATGGTAATGCACTTGCCTGATCACCATCATAGCTACACCAGCTCATCACACAGTCATGAGCCAACGACAGCGTCTGCGTCGCATGCTGACACGACAGCACAAGACGACGAGCACAACCATCTGCATCACGCCCATGTTAGCTGCCATATTGCTTATTATTATCGGTTTGATGCAGCGCCAGCCAATACCAGCGCGATAGCCGCTATTACCCCGTCTTTTAACGCCATCAGTTATCAGCCCGCCGTACCACCACCTAATGCCTGATCCTGCTTAATTCACTGTCTTTATTGTTGAATATTAATCAGGAGCATACCTATGCGTATGAGATTTACCGCACCTATGACGGCCGTCATGGTGTGTCTGGTATCTTGGCTTGTGTTACCGCAAGCGCTGGCCGGCGAGGCATTACGCCTGGCGCAGGCGCTGGAGAAAACCCTTAAACAGGCACCGGCGCTGCAACAGTACCCCTATCAGCTGCGTTTAAATGAAGCGCAGCAGCTGCAGGCGGCGTTAACCCCCACCCCGGAATTTGCTGTCAGCCTGGAAAATATTGCCGGCACCGGTAGCAGCCGTGGGTTGAAAAATGCGGAGCTGACGCTAACCCTGAGTCAGTTAATTGAAATGGGGGATAAACGGACATACCGGCTGGAAAAAAACCAGTGGCAACACACTTTGCTACAGCAACAGTTTGAAATCAGCCGGCTTGATGTGTTGTCGGCCACCACCCGCAGCTATATTCATCAGGTAGCGCTACAGCAACAGCAGCAACTGCAGCAGCAGCGCTTAGCACGCGAACAGCGTTTATTGGCGCTGGCCAAACAACGGGCGGCGGCCAGCAGTTTAAGTGACGCCGATGTCAGCAGGTTGGAGCTGCGGCTTATTCGCAGCCAATTGGCGCTTACCGCCTTAGATAATGCGCTGGAACTTGGCCGCGCCCAATTAGCCGCACACTGGGGTGAAGCGGCCAACTTTACCCAGGTCGAAGGCTCACTGGAGTCGCTGCCGCTGTTGCCGGCACTGGCTGAGCTACAACGCAGTCTGTTGCAGTCACCCAGCTTAGCGCAGTTTGTTAGCCAAAGCCGCCTGCACCAGGCGCAGTTAAGCCTGGCCCAGGCCGGGCAAAGCGCCGATATCAGTCTAACTGCGGGCATACGCCGCACACAGAGCAATAACGACACGGCTTTTGTATTAGGGTTTTCGATGCCGTGGCAGTTAAATGATGTCAGTGCTGGCGCACGTTTAGCCGCCAACACGCACATTGAGCTCAGCCAACTGCAGCAACAGCAAACTCATACGGCCTTGCGATTGCTGGTACAGCAAATTTATCTGGAGCTGGAACAGTTACGCCAGTACGCCAGCGTATTGCAAAGCGCGCTTATTCCCAAGGCTGCGCAGTTACAACAACTCAGCGAGCGGGGTTATCAGCAGGGACAGGTGGACTTATTTAGCTTGCTCTCTGCTGAGCAGGAATTGCACCAGGCCGAGGTGGACCTGGTTAGCGCACAAAGCCGCTTTCATCTGCAACTACTTGAACTTGAACGCTTAACCGGCCAGAGCCTTACCGTATCAGGCCCGGTTCGTCTATCTGCTTTGGAGTGATGTTATGCCTATTTTTAACCGTTGTTTAATTGTCAGTCTGCTGCTGTTAAGTACCTTATTACAAAGCGCCTTTGCCGGACCAGGTCATCACGATGCTGAAGAGCATAGCGCTGAGGAAGCACCAGAAGGCCCACACGGCGGCCGTCTGTTACAACAAGATGATTTTGCTGTTGAAATAAGTATTTTCGAATCCGGCGTACCACCGGAAATGCGGGTGTTTAGCTATCAGGCAGGCACCGCGGTACCGCCTGAGCATGTGCAGCTGCAAGTCACGCTGTCACGGCTGGATGGCGAGCAGAACGTGCTTAACTTTATGCCCGAGGATAACTATCTGCTAGGCAATACTACCATTGCAGAGCCCCATTCTTACGGTGTATCCGTCAGCGCCAGCTATCAGGGCAAAACCTTTCAGTGGCAGTACGACTCGTTTGAAGGCCGGGTGGAACTGAGCGATCGGATGATACAGCTTAGCGGGCTGAAAACCGAGCTGGCTACAACGCGTTTGCTGGCGCAGCAAGTGCATTTGTTTGGTGTGGTTGCTGTTGACCCGAGCCGGCAATATCAGGTGCAGTCGCCCTATGCCGCTCAGGTGCAACAGGTATTGGTTGAATTGGGACAGCAGGTAGAACAAGGCCAGCCACTGCTAAAGCTGTTCAATACCACCACATTACAGGCATTTACCCTAACAGCACCGGCCAACGGCGTTATCACTAAGTGGCAGGTTAATCCGGGCCAGGTCGTTGGCAGCGAAAGCCTGCTGGAAATTGTCGATTTCAGCCGGGTGTTTGTTGAATTATCAGCCTTCCCTTCTGATTTGCAACAGCTTAAGTCAGGCCAGAGAGTGACAGTATTTAACCTGCACCGTGCTCAGAGTGTACAAAGCACACTCAGCTTTATTGCCCCCGCCATGACCGATGGCCATATCGCCCGCGCCAGAGCCGTGATTGATAACAGCAACGGCCTTTGGCGCCCAGGTATGCATGTCAAAGCGGATATTCTGGTGGCTGAGCGTGAGGTGGCCATTGCCGTGCGTAAAAGTGCTATTCAGTCATTTCGCGATAGGCCGGTGGTGTTTGCCCGCATCGGTAACACCTTTGAAGTGCGGATGCCTGAATTTGGCATAGAAGATGATGACTATATTGAAGTGTTGTCGGGCTTAAAGCCGGGCACCGAATACGCCACCGACAATAGTTACCTGCTTAAAGCAGACGTTGAAAAAGCTGGCGCCAGCCATGATCATTAGGAGCGCCTGCCATGATTGATTTGATTTTAAAATTCGCGTTGTCTAGGCGTTATCTGGTGCTGGGCCTGACTTTATTGATGGCAGCACTTGGCATTTGGCATGCACAGCGCCTGCCAATGGATGCGGTGCCGGATATTACCAATGTACAGGTGCAAATCAACACCGAAGCCCCCGGCTACTCGCCGCTGGAAACAGAGCAGCGGCTTACCCTGCTGATTGAAAATGCCATGGCCGGCCTGCCAAAGCTGGAATATACCCGCTCTTTGTCACGCTATGCCATGTCGCAGGTGACGGTGGTATTTGAAGATGGCACCGATATTTACTGGGCCAGACAACAAATCAGTGAACGGCTGCAAAGTGTACGTTCACAGCTACCGCCAGAAACCGAACCGGCGCTGGGGCCCATAACCACCGGGCTGGGCGAAATTCTGATGTACTCGGTCACAGCAACGCCCGATGCGCGTAAGCCGGACGGCACCCGTTACAGCCCGGAAGATCTACGCACCTTGCAGGATTACACCATTAAACCCCAGTTGGTAAAAGTGCGTGGTGTGACCGAAGTAAACTCAATTGGCGGCTATGTACGCCAGTATCAGGTGGCACCGGATGTAGGCAAACTGCTGGCCTTTAAACTGACGCTGGATGATTTAGCAACCGCGCTTAGCCGCAATAACGCCAATGTCGGTGCAGGCTATATTGAACGCCACGGCGCGCAGTGGCTGGTGCGCTCGCCGGGCCAACTGCGCGGTATCGATGATATTGCTAATCTGGTGCTGGCAAAACGCGATGATGCACCGGTAAGGGTACGTGATGTCGCTGAGGTGTTTATCGGCAAAGAGCTGCGCACCGGTGCCGCCTTGCAAAACGGTGCAGAAACGGTGCTTGGCACCGTGTTTATGCTACGCGGTGAGAACAGCCGCACCGTTTCACAACGCGTTGCACAGCGTCTGCAGCAAATTAATCTGCATTTGCCTGACGGTGTGCAGGCCGTTGCTGTTTACAATCGCAGCAGCCTTGTGGATAAAACTATCCAGACGGTACAAAAAAACCTGTTTGAAGGTGCCGTGCTGGTTATCGTCGTGCTGTTTATCTTCCTGGGGAATATTCGCGCCGCTTTTATCACCGCCCTGGTTATTCCGCTTAGCATGCTATTTGCCATCAGCGGTATGGCGCTGAACCGGGTTAGCGGTAACCTGATGAGCCTGGGGGCGATTGATTTTGGCCTGATGGTCGATGGTGCTGTTATCGTGGTGGAGAACTGCCTGCGCCGTTTGGGTATGGCGCAACATCAGCAGCAACGGCTGCTAAGCGCAGCTGAGCGGCTTGAGGTGGTATATCACGCCACCCGGGAAGTGTTCAGCCCTGCCGTCTTTGGTGTGCTGATTATTATGCTGGTGTTTCTGCCGATTTTTGCCTTGTCCGGTGTTGAGGGCAAAATGTTTCATCCGATGGCCTTTACTGTTATTGCCGCCTTGTTAGGTGCCTTGATCCTGGCGGTTACCTTTGTACCGGCCGCCATTGCGCTGTTGGTACGGGGCAAAGTCGCTGAACAGGATAGCCGCCTGCTGGCGCGCCTTAAAGCATCGTATCAGCCTGTGCTTAAGCTTAGTTTGCATTACAGTGGCACGGCAGCTTTACTGGCACTGCTACTAATTGGGCTGGGCGGCTATGCTGCGGCGAAAATGGGTAGCGAGTTTATGCCCCAACTGGATGAGGGTGATGTGGCGCTGCATGCACTGCGGGTGCCTGGTACCGGCCTTGAGCAAGCGGTAAAAATGCAGCAGATGCTGGAGCAGGAGATCATGGCGTTACCACAGGTAGAGCGGGTGTTCTCAAAAATTGGGACTGCTGAGATTGCCACCGATCCGATGCCACCGAGCGTGGCCGACACCTTTGTTATCCTCAAACCGCAGGCGCAATGGCCGGATCCGGCGTTAAGCAAGGCCGCCTTTGTGGAGTTACTGCGGCAAAAAGTGCAGGCCGTACCCGGCAATAACTACGAGTTTACCCAACCGATTGAAATGCGCTTTAACGAGCTTATCGCTGGTGTCAGAACCGACGTGGCGGTGCGTATTTATGGCGATGATCTGGAAAAGCTCAAAGCGTTGGGCGAACAAGCCAGTGCTATTTTAGCCACTGTGCCTGGAGCGATAGATGTGCGCATGGAGCAAGCGACCGGCTTACCGCTGTTGTCGGTTGAGCCAGAACGCGAGCATCTGGCGTTACTGGGTATTGATGTTGCCACAGTGCAGCAAACGCTGCAAACCGCCGTTGGCGGTCTGGTGCTGGGGCAGATTTTCGATGGCGATAAGCGTTTTCCGCTGCTGGTGCGATTGCACGAGTCGCAGCGCACTGATTTGGCGACGTTAGCGCGCCTGCCGGTGGCGTTACCAACAGATGCCGCCAGCGAAATGACCTATGTGCCACTTGGGGAAGTAGCGCAATTGGTGCAATCGACTGGGCCGAATCAGATTAACCGCGAAAGTGGTAAGCGCAATATAGTGGTAACAGCTAACGTAGCAGAGCGTGATTTAGGCAGCTTTATCGCAGATACGCAGCAGGCATTGAACAGCCAGCTCAGCCTGCCGGCCGGCTACTGGCTGGGCTACGGCGGCACCTTTGAGCAGCTGCAGTCGGCAACAGCTCGCTTACAGTGGCTGGTGCCGCTAACCTTGCTGTTAATTTTTGGCCTGTTATTTAGCGCGCTTAATTCTGCCAAAGATGCACTGATCGTGTTTAGCGGCGTACCCCTTGCCCTGACCGGCGGCATTGCTGCATTGCTGCTACGCGATATGCCACTGTCTATTTCGGCTGCGGTGGGCTTTATTGCGTTATCCGGTATCGCTGTGCTTAACGGCGTGGTCATGATGGCGATGATCAAACAGCTACGCGAGCAAGGCATGGCGCTGACCGATGCGATTACACAAGGCGCAGTGCAGCGTTTAAGGCCAGTGCTGATGACGGCGCTGGTAGCCAGTCTTGGCTTTGTGCCGATGGCGTTTAACAGCGGTACCGGCGCCGAAATTCAGCGGCCACTGGCCAGCGTTGTCATTGGCGGTATTATTACCTCAACCTTGCTGACGCTGGTTATTTTACCGGCGCTGTACCGGCTGATGCATCAACACACCAGTAAAACCGGCCAGCAGGCCAGCATCTAACGTCCGGCAACACCGTACTCCCGGCGGATAGCATCGCGGCTATCCGCCTGTTGCTGTGTCTGCCGTTGTTAGCGTTATGCTTAACCGTACTCAGCAATTCTACGCTGCTGCAGCAAAATAACCGCAAACGGGTCAAAATTTAACCAGCACGACCTGTTTCTTGCCACGCTTTCAGGTATAATCCGCCGACTTTTTTTAGGCTAAGCCGACGTTAAGAGACACTATGACAGTACAAACCTTTGATCCCAGCCAGACCACAACCTTAGACACCGCCGGTAAAACCTTGAGCCAACAGGCAAAAACTGCTAGCGGCCAAGGTAATACCATCGGCTTTGTCAGCCTTGGCTGCCCGAAAAACCTGGTGGATTCAGAGCGTATTCTTACCCAGCTTAAAAGCGAAGGTTACAACATAGTGCCAACTTACGATGACGCCGAGTTGGTAATAGTTAACACCTGCGGTTTTATCGACAGCGCGGTGCAGGAGTCATTACAAACCATCGGCGAAGCCTTAGCCGAAAACGGCAAAGTGATCGTGACCGGCTGCCTGGGTGCGCGCGAAGATGAAATCCGCGAAGTACACCCGGGTGTACTGGGCATTACCGGCCCGCACAGCTATGAAAACGTATTAAAACAGGTACATGAGTTTGTGCCTAAGCCCAAGTATGACCCTTTTACCATGCTGGTGCCGGATCACGGCGTGAAACTAACACCAAAGCATTATGCTTATTTAAAAATCTCTGAAGGCTGTAACCACCGCTGTACCTTCTGCATTATTCCGTCGATGCGGGGCGATTTAGTCAGCCGCCCGGTCGGTGAAGTGTTAGATGAAGCACAGCGCTTAAAAAACGCGGGTGTAAAAGAGCTGCTGATTATCTCGCAAGACACCAGCGCCTATGGCGTCGATGTAAAACACCGCACCGGTTTTTGGAATGGCCAGCCGGTAAAAACCTCAATGCAATCCTTGTGTGAAGCGCTGGGTGAGATGGGTATTTGGGTACGTCTGCATTATGTTTACCCCTACCCACATGTCGATGACATTATTCCGCTGATGGCACAGGGCAAGGTACTGCCGTATTTAGATATTCCATTTCAGCATGCCAGCCCGCGTATTTTAAAGCTGATGAAACGCCCGGGCCAGGCCGACCGAGTATTAGAGCGGATTAAAAAATGGCGAGAAATCTGCCCAGAGCTGACCATCCGCTCTACCTTTATTGTTGGCTTCCCCGGTGAAACCGAAGAAGATTTCCAGCTGCTGCTTGACTGGCTTAAAGAAGCCCAGCTCGACCGCGTCGGCTGCTTTAAATACAGCCCGGTAGAAGGCGCTAAGGCCAATGATTTACCCGATCCGGTGCCGGATGAGGTAATGGAAGAACGTTACCACCGCTTTATGCAAACCCAGCAGGCTATCAGCACTGCCCGCTTACAGGCGAAAATTGGCAAAACCATTAAAGTGCTGATTGACGAAGTAGACGACGAAGGCGCCATTGGCCGAAGCTTTGCCGACGCGCCGGAAATTGACGGCGCGGTGTATTTAAACGGTTTAACCAAGGTTAAAGCGGGCGATATAATCGACGCCGTGGTAGAAGAAGCCGACGAATACGACTTATGGGCATCGGTGGCCGAATAACCGCAGGCCTTTAAACAACCGCAGCAGGTGGCTTAGGCCGCCTGTTTTTTTATTGGCATTACAGCGGCAAAGCGGTGGCAGCAGCAGGCCATAACCGCCGCAACTGGCGGTGAAACAGGCCAGCATCACCGCTGCTGTAAAAGCAGTCTGCTTTGCCAACTGCCCCGCTGTTTAGCAGCTGCATTTGTGCCAAGCGGTGCTGCAGCTGTTTTGCCACCGCCATTTCAGTGCGCACTATGTTGATGCCAGGCCCGGCAACATCGGCGATAACATCGGCAATAAAGTTGTAATGCGTGCAGCCCAGCACCAGGGTATCGGCGCCCTGTGCCAGCAGCGGCTGAGTATAGCCAGCTACCAGCTCGCGCATCACTGCACTATCTAGCTCCAGCGCCTCTATCATTGGCACCAGCTGCGGACAAGGTTGCAGCAATACCCGGGCCTTACCCGCATAGCGCTGGCTTAAACTGGCAAAGGCTGGTGTTAACAAAGTGCGCGGCGTAGCCAGCACCCCTACTACGCCGGTTGTACTGGCCAGTACCGCCGGTTTTACGCCAGGCTCTACGCCGATAATTGGCAGCGAATATTGCGCTCTTAACTCTTTAATCGCCGCCGTGGTTGCCGTGTTGCACGCCACCACTATCGCCTTTACACCGCAGGCCAGCAAATGCCGGGTAATCGCTTGCATACGCTGATAAGTATCGCTATCGGTTTTTTCACCATAAGGTGCATAGCCGGTATCGGCGAAATAGTACAAGCTTTCTGCCGGTAATAACTGACGAATAGCCCACGCCACCGACAGTCCACCAACGCCTGAGTCAAATACGCCTATCGATTGGTGTTGGTGCAATAAAGGCTCCGTGTGCACAGCGCTGTAATCTCTAAGGTGGGGGCAATTGTAATGCGCAACATTGTGCCACAGCCAGTTAAACCTTAGCTGACTGCACAGCACTTTAGTTTCAGAAATGTCTTCGCCAACGTGTTATACGTTTTGCCTGGCAAGCTCGTAAGCCTCATGTAATTCAAGTAACTTTTCTGAAATGCGTTTTTCTCGGTTTTCTGTTCTGACACCATCGTTGATATCTGCCGAATACCCTTTGATAAAGGTCGGTGGCAGATGAGCGCTTTTACGCTCGAAACTAAAGACCCCTATCCCCTGAAACGTAGAATAATCGATGTGTGAATCACATGTATAGGTGTAGGTGAGAACGCCATTGCGCTCATTAATTGATGCCGCAATAGATGTCCATTGAGCATACGTTGAACCATCTGAATTGAAGGCTTCACCACGGATAGTAAGGGATGACATAGTTTGCTCAAAAAACTCTACCGTAATCTTTTCCTCATTTTGGCTATTAATAAATCTTCCTACCCAAGTGCCGTTCAAATAAGTCGGCCCCAGTAGATGTCTTTTAAGCCAATTCCAGTTACATGCGATGCCATTCATAACCTTTGCAAATAACCCATATAGCCCGAACGCCGAAAGAACACTCACCAGAGGTTTCAAGTACATTGAGCTATCGCCCACACCATCAATAATCGGAACTAATTCTGAAATAATAAAATACATAACCATGATTGTTAATGTCGTTACATATGAATGGAACTTATGCTCTGGAGTCATGACTTTCCTTGCGTAGAACGCCTAAATTTAGCGCGGAAAGTCGCGCAGCGGGTTGACGTCGCAGGCAGCGCTTTTAGCTGACGATAATAATTACTTGTTAGCGGCGCGTAATTTAAGTCTTTTTTGTGGTTAAGCAATTATGCATAATCAGGACCCTTTTAGATCATGTTGGCTCGGCGCGATGTCCTACCTACCAGACCAAGCAGGCAGCCCTAACTGCCTGTTTCTTAATAGACCTGACCATACTCTTTTTCGTATTCAGACTTCAGGTAACCAAGAATACCTTCAAGCCGGTCTATATCCTCTGATATCTCAGCAGCTTCATCTTCATCTACGCTATCCAGATCTATGCTTAAGTTTGACGCCAAACGTTGCTCAAGCGCTTCTATAACTAAACGCCAGTCACCCTTGATCATCGGTATTGCCAAACCATCTAACTTAGCCATTTAAAATCTCCTGCGGTGTTAGTTTTACACATTTAGACATATCCCCTCCAAGCTCCTGCAACAGCCCGATGTACTTCATCAATGGCATATCAGTTTCCGGTGCAATCATAAAATGCCCTGTTTTGGTTGGTGTTCTATCATGCACTATCTTCAAGCCAGCAGGAATCGGAATGCCCTTTTTTATCATCCATACGTTTTTTCCTTGGCGTTTCATACCTGTAGTGATGTGATCAAACGTAGAGAACCCATTACCATTAGCCTTGACGTAAGCTATACCAGCACGCTCGTACGTAACAATATCTTTTAACGCCCGACTTTCGCTAAAACCGGGTGATACAGAATTACCACTGCGATACAGCGGCCGTTGTAGCTCTTCAAAATTTTCAATATAAAGCAGCTCGAAACTGATCACGTGAAACCTCCTTTGCCAGTGAACACCCCTCACTTTAACCTAAAAAAAACATTTAATTAAACCTAAATATACACAAAACACCAAAAGAAACAATTGCTATGGATTTCATAGAAATAATTAAATTAGGTAAATTGGTGCTGTCCAGCGCGGTAGTTTTACTCTGTGACCCAACTTTGATAGCTTAAATTTGAGTGGCAGAAATTTGGTGATCCAAACAAAATTAAGTTGCATAACTGCTTTTGACGCATAAAGATCGTTTCCGACGCTATTCACCCAACAGGATAAAACCAGGCGTTTAGTATTAGGCCGTCTTGTACCTCATACACCACCATTACGTCATACGGTTGCTCGGTCATGCCATATACCCTTTCGTGGTCGATAACCTTATTACCTACAACCATACGCTGCAGTACTTCGGCGCGCAGCGCGGCTATGCTAAAGCGTTCGGTTTTATAAAAGGCTTCCAGTGCAGCGCGGCCTTTTAAAGAAGGCTGCGTTGCCGGCATACGGTAAATAGCAATATCGTTGTGGTAGCAACTGATAAAGGCGGCGAGATCTTTAGCATTGTACGCATCCAACTGACGCTGTACCGGGGCAGTATTATCAGTCATGTTGCTTAAACGCTATGCCAAAACGCTTAGCTAATTGCTGCAGGCTTTTGTCTTGTGTCCAAAGTGTTGTGCCCGGAGTTAATAAGGTGGCACAAAGCAATATCATATCAACCGAACAGCAACCTTGATTGTAGAGTCGCTCGCGTTCAATAAAATCAGCAACTTCCTGTAAGGCCGGCTGCTGAGCCTGACGTAACAACCGCAACGCTGCTAATGTTCGCTGGCGGGGTGCCGGTGGTGTACCACATGCCAGCTCTAATACGATAAGCGGATGAGTTAAAACCAGATCAGCCTGTAGTAACTCTACCAGCACCAAATTGTGCTGCCGAAAATGACTAACCCAAACAGAAGTGTCGACTAATACGCTCATGCCCCGGCAGGCTCAGCACGGCGCCGTTTAGGTTGTTGCATATCGGGGGCGGTACCGCCCAGTGCTGCCAGTCGACGGGCGGCTTGCACCCGAATATAGGTTTTTATCGCCTCACGAAACAACTCAGCTTTATCCATATCCGGTTCAGCCAACGCCAGCGCTTGTTGATATAACTCATCGTCAATGGTTACTGTGGTACGCATATCGACCTCAACATCAGATAAAGCATAAGTATGCATCAAAACTGGCATCTTCACCATGAAATACTGGCGGCTACTCGCGAACCGTCAACGTGCAGCGCAAACAACCAGCCATGGCGCTCACACAGCCGTTGCACGATTCCCAAGCCCAGGCCATAACCATGAGATGACGCCCCGCCCGACTGGTGCTGGTGAGCTGGGTTGCTGCTAAGCTGTAACGCGCCCTTTGCACACAGTATTAACCCCGATACTTGTCTCAATTGCCTGCCCATCTTGCTCTCCTTCAACCATCCGCTGTGTTTGCTTGATGCAACACTGCCAGGTTAGCAAAGCCAACGTGACTAAAATGTCGCTGCCCCATCAAAGTTATATCAGCACCGGGATACCGGCTAAGCCAGGCAAGCTTTGCTTACCCTTTGCTAAAGTCGGCACTGTAGCGCTGCTTTGACGCTAAGCGAAAAATTTTGCACTGCAGGATAATTTTTTTTCGGGCAAATCGATTTAAAATCCTGTATATTGTCGCACTATTTTCAAACCCCAAGCTTATAGAGATGACTATGGCAGCTGATTTATCGTTATACAGAAACATTGGTATCTTCGCTCACGTTGATGCCGGTAAAACCACAACTACCGAACGTATTTTGAAACTGACCGGTAAGATCCATAAATTAGGTGAAGTTCACGAAGGTGAATCGACTACTGACTTTATGGAGCAGGAAGCAGAGCGTGGTATTACTATTCAGTCAGCAGCCGTAAGCTGTTACTGGAAAGGTTACCGTTTCAACGTTATCGATACCCCGGGTCACGTTGACTTCACGGTTGAAGTATACCGTTCACTGAAAGTACTGGATGGCGGTATCGGCGTATTCTGTGGCTCTGGCGGTGTTGAACCTCAGTCAGAAACCAACTGGCGTTATGCGAACGACGCTGAAGTATCACGTCTGATTTTCGTAAACAAATTAGACCGTATCGGTGCTGATTTCATCCGCGTAACCGAACAGGTTAAAAAAGTGCTGGGCGCTAACCCATTGATCATGACGCTGCCAATCGGCCGCGAAGACACCTTTACCGGTGTGGTTGATCTGTTAACCAAACAAGCTTACGTGTGGGATGATTCTGGCCAGCCAGAAAACTACACTGTCACCGACGTACCAGCTGATATGGCTGATGACGTTGAAATGTACCGTCAGCAACTGATCGAAACTGCCGTTGAGCAAGACGACGACCTGTTAATGGCCTACATGGAAGGTGAAGAGCCTTCAATTGAAGATATCAAGCGTTGTATCCGTAAAGGTTGCCGCGACCTGGCATTCTTCCCAACGTACTGTGGTTCTGCCTTTAAAAACAAAGGTATGCAATTACTGTTAGACGCTGTTGTTGATTACTTACCGTCACCAACTGAAGTTATTCCACAGCCACTGACTGACGAAGAAGGTAACGAGACTGGCCAGCACGCTATCGTGTCACCAGATGAGCCGTTCCGCGCGTTAGCGTTCAAGATCATGGATGACCGTTTCGGCGCCCTGACCTTCGTACGTATATACTCTGGTGTACTGAACAAGGGTGATACCATCCTGAACTCGTTCACTGGTAAAACCGAGCGTATCGGCCGTATGGTTGAAATGCACGCTAATGACCGTACTGACCTGACCACAGCGCAGGCTGGTGACATCATTGCCATCGTCGGTATGAAAAACAACACCCAGACCGGTCACACCCTGTGTGATCCTAAGCACCCTTGCACACTGGAACCAATGGTATTCCCAGAGCCGGTAATCTCTATCTCTGTTACGCCAAAAGATAAAGGTTCAGTGGAGAAGATGGGTATTGCTATCGGTAAGATGGTCTCTGAAGATCCAACTTTCCGTGTTGAAACTGACGTTGACTCAGGTGAAACCATCCTTAAAGGTATGGGTGAATTACACCTGGATATCAAAGTAGATATCTTAAAGCGTACTTACGGTGTTGAGTTAGTAGTAGGCCAGCCTCAGGTTGCTTACCGCGAAACCATTACCCGTGAAGTTGAAGACAGCTACACCCACAAGAAGCAGTCTGGTGGTTCGGGTCAGTTCGGTAAAATCGACTACCGTATTCGTCCGGGCGAGCAGAACTCTGGCTTTAAGTTCACCTCTACCGTTGTTGGTGGTAGCGTACCAAAAGAGTTCTTCCCGGCTATCGAAAAAGGCTTCGAGTCTATGATGGCAACCGGTCCTCTGGCTGGCTTCCCGGTACTGGACGTTGAAGTTGAACTGTTCGACGGTGGCTTCCACGCGGTTGACTCATCTGCTATCGCGTTCGAAATCGCCGCTAAAGGTGCTTTCCGTCAATCTATGCCTAAAGCAGGTCCACAGCTGCTTGAGCCAATCATGAAAGTGGACGTGTTCACGCCGGAAGATCACGTAGGTGATGTTATCGGCGACTTAAACCGTCGTCGTGGCATGATCTCTGGCCAGGAAGCTGGTGTGACTGGCGTACGTATTAAAGCTGACGTACCACTTTCAGAAATGTTTGGTTATATCTCTACCCTGCGTACTATGACATCAGGCCGTGGTCAGTTCTCTATGGAGTTCTCACACTACGCGCCTTGTCCTACTAACGTAGCGGATGCGGTAATTGCCAAAGAAAAAGAAAAGAAAGCCGCTAAAAACTAAGTTCTAGCTGCTAGAAAAAGCCCCGCCGGTAACACAGCGGGGCTTTTTTATTGCCTAAAAATGTTTGAATTTACCGCACTGGATACCACCGCTTGATCCCCATCATAGTTTTCCCCCGCTACACTGTTAGGCTAATGCCCAATATAGCCGTTTAAGATAGCCCGGAGTTTTTATGCGCGTTGATACCGCAGAGCAAGCGCTTTGTGTTTTACAGGATAACGATACGATTTGGTGCCATTCGATGGCCGCTACCCCTTACTTTTTACTACAGGCACTGGCCAAGGTGGCGCTTGAACGGCGCAACCTGACGTTATTACAGCTGCATACAGAGCACAGCGAGATACTTTGCGACGAAGCGCTTAGCGGCCATTTGCGGCAACGCTGTTTTTTTGTTGGCAGTAGCACCCGCGCTGCGGTGCAATGCGGCCAGGCCGATTATGTGCCGATATTTTTATCAGAGGTGCCCAAGCTGTTTCGCAGCCAGGAGCAAGCGCTGGACGCGGTACTGGTGCAGGTCAGCGCGCCGGACGCGCATGGCTTTTGCAGCCTGGGCGTCTCAGTAGAGGCCACCCGTGCTGCGCTGCAGGTAGCGAAAAAAGTGATCGCCTGGGTTAACCCGCAAATGCCACGCACCCACGGTGATTCTTTTGTGCATATCAGCCAGTTTGACCGTTATGTCGAACATAGCAGCGCTATGCCACTGCACAGGGCTGCAAAACAGGATGATATTACCCGGCAAATTGGCCGTCATGTGGCCAGCCTTATTCGCGATGGTGACTGTCTGCAAATGGGTATAGGCGCTATTCCGGATGCAACGCTAAGTTGCCTGACAGATCGAAAAGATTTGGGTATACACACCGAGATGTTTTCTGACGGCGTGCTGCCGTTGATAGAGCAAGGCGTTATTACCAACCAGAATAAACGCAAACATCGCGGCAAAATTGTCACCACCTTCGCTATGGGTAGCCCAAAGCTGTATGACTTTATACATGACAATCCGCAGGTGGTCTTTTTGGATGTAGAGTACACCAATGACACCGCTGTGATCCGGCAAAACCCGCAAGTGGTGGCCATTAACAGTGCATTGCAGGTTGATTTAACCGGCCAGGTTTGCGCCGACTCACTGGGCACAAAAATTTATTCCGGTGTTGGCGGTCAAATGGACTTCGTTCGCGGCGCAGCCTTATCGGAAGGTGGCCGCGCCATTATCGCCCTGCCCGCCACGGCCGCCGCTGGCACCGTGTCGCGCATCAGCTCCATGCTCAGCCCCGGCGCCGGCGTGGTCACCACCCGCGCTCATGTGCAGTATATTGTCACCGAATACGGCATAGCGAACCTGCGCGGTAAAAGCCTGACTGAACGGGCGCAAGCGCTGATTAACATTGCGGCGCCACAATTTCGCGCCGCGTTAACCGAGCAGGCCCGCACCGACTGGGGCCTGGCGCTGTAACGGCTAAGGTTAGGGCTCAATGAATACCGGGTATTTCAGGTACTGTTGGTCATAAAACGGCATTTGGCGGTAAAACCAGTTATAACGCTCACGCGGGTTGTTTCTCAGCTGTTCATCCTTTGCCAGTGCTTGCTCAAACTGTTGCTGCAACGCTGGCTGCTGCGCCAGCATACGGGCAATTAACGGCTCTATGGCATAGGGCTCAAAATACTCGGTACGTTCAAACATGCCCGGGAAAAAGCCCCAGCTAAAGAAGGAATCCGGTGCCGTCGGTTCCAGCAGAGCTACCGCCAGCCGTCCCAACGGTTGATCGGTACTGACCCTAACCCAACCTGCACTCAGGCTGCGGCTTTGCACCGCCGCATCAAAGCTGGCGTCAGTGAGCATAAGCCGGCTTTCAAACGGCTTGTCAGCAAAACGATAGTCGCTAACACTGAGCTGTCGCAGACTGATTTTCTGCGGCTTGTCTAATACACTTATTGCAATGCCGTGCAGCTTAAGCCGCTGTATGACAAGCTGTTGCTCTGGCGGTATCCAGTAGGCTTGCGGTATGGCAACCTCTTTATCAGCTACCTTGTCCCAATATACCGGCAGTTGCGGGTATAGCTTTGGTTGACCGGTCCAGGCGACGTAGCTGTCGCCGCTGATCGCAGATTGGCGCAGCTCGTAACTGATACCTTTAAAATCGATAACATCGGCCTGCTCCGCCGCTTTAAAGCTTAATGTCATTCGCTTTGGCCGCGCCTGCATATCGGCCTGGCGAGCCAGTATCAGCGCTTTGCCCTGCTCATTTAACAGTTTCA
Organism: Rheinheimera pleomorphica; assembly: GCF_011634895.1. Classification (GTDB taxonomy): domain Bacteria; phylum Pseudomonadota; class Gammaproteobacteria; order Enterobacterales; family Alteromonadaceae; genus Alishewanella; species Alishewanella pleomorphica. The sequence goes on from NZ_SIRR01000031.1 coordinate 95,996, forward strand.
GGCTTTGCTGCAACAACACATAGGTGCCCAGCACCCGCTGCCGGTACGGCTTTAAGCTGTGGTTTTCTACCAGAACTGTTGGTAAGTGGCGCACATCACCATAGCCATTGGAAAAACGCGGGCTGGCCGTCCAACCGCTTAAGCCTTTGCTAAAATCTTTATTATCCACACCAAACACCAGCGGACCGGGAATATGGCCAGCTTGCTCCAGCGCCGTGTTAACCGCCGGGCGATACACCTTAGCCAGCCAACTGGCCGAATTTACGCTGATAGCGGCAAAGGGCTCGTTAAAGCCATAGGTAACATCATACTGGTAATCTTCACCATCGGTAACATGCACATCAATGTATAAGTCGGGCTGATACTGATTAATCACGCCCAGCAGCGCCTGCATTTCCGGCGCATCGGCCTTGGCGTAATCACGGTTCAAGTTTAAATTTTGTGCCGTGGCCCGCCAGCCTTGCTGCAGCGGGCCACGTTGATTCATGCGGTTATATAAAGCACGCCGTTCATGACCATCAGGCGATAAAATCGGAATAAATAACAGATCAGCATTGTCCAGCAGCGTCGCTTTACTGCCATGGGCAATATCGCGCAGTAACATCAGACCGGCGTCTTTACCGTCAATCTCGCCACTGTGGATACCCGCTTGCACCAGCAAAAGTGGCCGGGCCGGATTGTTGGCGATTTTATGCAATGCCTTACTGGCTTTAATCAAATACAACGCCCGGCCCTGCGGACTGACACCAAACTGCTCCAGTTGTAACCAATCAGAGCTGTCAACCAACGCCTGCATATAGGCCAACGTTGCTGCGTAATCCGGGCTGTCGGTGAGCCCAGTCAATTCGGCTGGAGTGACCCAGTTATCTGCACGGCCTTTTATCAGTGCCTCACTGCTACCCTGCCAGGCCGGTAACGGGGGTAACCAGTCTTCTGCGGCACTGGCCAAAGCCGAAGCCACAAGGCCGGCACAAAACATTGGAGCAACGAACAGTTTCATTGTGGTTCCTGTACGGTTTTAATGTTAAACATGCTGCAATACAGCACCGGTAAAAATACTAAGGTCAGCACGGTAGCAAAGCCTAAGCCAAACATAATGACCACAGCCAGACTGGCAAAAAAGTCATCCCCCAGCAGCGGCAGCATGCCTAAAATGGTGGTAATGGCCGCCATAGACACTGGCCTTACCCGGCTGACGGCACTGTCAAACACGGCGTTAAAAGCGTCCTTACCGTCTTCCAGTTCCAGCTTGATTTGCTCCACTAACACGATGCAGTTTTTGATTAACATGCCAGACAAACTTAAAAAGCCCAGCAGCGCAATAAAGCCGAACGGTGCACCAAGCAGTAATAAGCCAAAACTGACGCCGATAATCGCCAGCGGCACACACGCCCAGATCACTAAGGCACTGCGCATTGAGTTAAACAGCAATACCGTAATAATAAACATCATCAGATAGCCCAGCGGTAACGAGCTGAACAGCGCTTTTTGTGCCTTTTGCTGCGCTTCGAACTCCCCCCCCCAGTGCAGAAAATAACCGGTCGGCAAGGCGATGGCTTCAATATCTGCTTTTACTCTTGCCAATAGTGCAGAAGCCGTATCATCCGACAGGTTGTCATGATCGGCCATCACGGTAATGGTGCGTTTGCGGTCACGACGCTGGATTTGCGCATCTTCCCACACCAAATCAAAACCGGTGACCACCTGGGTTATCGGCACATAGCGCTGCAGTTTATTGCTGTAAACCTGTAAGTCGTAAAGCGCATCCAGGTTGTCGCGCTCGGCCAGTGGCGAGCGGGCAATTATGGGTAATAAATGAGTGCCATCGCGGTAAATACCGACAGTACGGCCAGACATACTGCTTAACAGCACCTCATCAATGTCCTGTTTGCTGATGCCGGCGCGGCGAGCCATGGCCTCGTTAAAGCGCGGCCGGATCACCTTAGTGCGCTCACGCCAGTTATCGCGGATACTGACCGCCCGGCCGTCGGCCAGCAGTATGGCTTTGGCCTGCTCTGCCAGGCGGCGCAGCACATCCGGATCCGCACCACTAAAACGGGCCTCTATTTTCGCCGGTGTTGATGGTCCCACTTCAAGCCGCAGCAGCTTATATTGCAAACGCGGCAGATGTTCGGTGATATAACTGCGGGTCAGTTGCATCAAAGCCGGCAGTTGTTCCCGCTGCTCGGCCCGCACGATTAACTGGCTGTAGGCAGCAAAGTTTTTCTCTGGCTGGTAGGTCAGCATAAAACGTTCAGCGCCGCGGCCGCTGGTGCTGGTAACATGGCTAACCCCTTCTAACGTGGCCAGATAATTCATCAACCGTACGGCGTCATCCGCTGAATGACGGATATCGGTGCCCTCAGGCTGCCATAGATCTACCAGAAAAATCGGCGTATTCGACGGTGGGAAAAACACCTGTTTTACCTTGGTAAAACCGACAACGGCCATGATCAATAGCAAAATGGTCAGCGCATAGGTTGCCGCGCGATAGCGCAACGCCAACATCAACACCGTACGATAAGCATTAAACAGCGCGCCCTGATATAGTGGTTGCTCAGCGTTGTTCTCCATCTGTACTTTGTCTTTAAACAACATACTGGCAAAAAAGGGTGTCAGCGTAATCGCCGTCACCCAGCTTAACAGCAAAGACACCAGCAGCACCCAGAACAGGCTACCGGCAAATTCACCGGTGGCATCACTGGACAAACCGATAGGCGCAAACGCCGCTATGGCGATAACCGTTGCGCCCAGCAGCGGCCATTGCGTTTGTTTGACAATTAAACTGGCCGCGTCCGCCAGCTTCAGCCGGCGCTGCATGCCGATTAAAATACCTTCAGTGATCACTATGGCATTGTCGACCAGCATGCCCAGCGCGATAATCAGCGCCCCCAGCGACACCCGCTGCAACTCAATATTCATCTGCCGCATAAAAATAAAGCTGCCCAGCACCGTCAGCAGCAAAATCAGGCCAATCAGCACACCGCTTTTCAACCCCATAAACAGCAGCAATACTACTATGACGATGGCTACGGCAGCGGCCAGATTAACAATAAACCCCCTGACGGAACCGGCCACTTCATCCGGCTGGTTATAGATAGTATGCAGTTCCATGCCCACCGGCTTGTTATATTCAAGCTCAGTTAAACGTTGTTGAATTTGCGCACCGGCCTCCACCACATTGACGCCAGATGAAAAAGATACGCCAAGCGTTAATGCATTCTGACCAGCAAAGCGGATCAACTGCGCCGGTACTTCGGCATTTTCACGATACACCCGGGCCACATCGCCCAGATAAATCAGCTCTTTTGAATCCGGACTGGAGATAATCAGGCTTTCCAGCTCCGACACCGACTGAAACTCGCCGGTAGGGTAAATGCGCAGCCGATCCGGTCCTACTTTAATTGAACCGGCATTGGCCACCATATTCTGGCTTTGCAATAAGGCCGATAAGGTTTGTGGCGCTATGCCAAGTGCACTGAGGCGCGGCCTGGAAATTTCAACGATCACCTGCTCCTGCTGTACACCACCAACCGCCACTTTACCGACACTGGGCACCAGCACTAATTCCCGCCGCAGAAAGTCAACATAGTCTCTGAGTTCATCATCACTGTAGCCATCACCGGTGACGGCATACAAGATACCGTACACATCACCAAAATCGTCTTTTACCTGCGGTGGCCGCACACCGGGCGGCAACTGCGGCTGTAGATCGTTGACTTTATGCCGCAATTCATCCCAGATTTGTTTTAACGCTTTGGCGCGGTAGGTATCTTTCATTTCCACCATCAGCTGCGACAAACCGGCAGTGGACACGGAGGTGACATGATTAACATACGGCAGTTGCTGAATGGCGTTTTCCAGTGGGTAGGTAACCTCCTCTTCCACCTGGGTAGGTGACGCGCCGGGATACTGGGTAATAATTAACGCTTGCTTCAGCGTAAACTGAGGATCTTCCAACCGCCCCAGACCGAGATAAGAGACAATGCCACCAAACAGCAAAATAGCCGCGAACAACCACGAAGAGGTGCGGTAGCGAATAAAATAACGGGCCAGATCCATGGTTACAGCCCCCGCTCACGCACCCAGGGCCTGACTTTCTGCCCCTCTGTTAATTGCTGTACCCCGGCACTGACCACCTGCTCCCCGGCGGCCAAGCCGGCAGTTACCGCTGCACCGGCACTGGTCAGGCTGCTAACACTGACCTGGCGCTTGCTGACACTGCCCGTATTGGCGTCATACACCCAGACAAAACTATGCTGTTGTGCCAGGCTCACATCTGCTGGCATAAAGATGGCACTGGCAGGAATAAATAACGCATCAGTGTACGCCGTACTTATTTTGCTGACCTCAGCAATAACATTGGCCGTCATGCCGGACAACACATTAAATTCGGTTGGTGTGGGCATGCTAAATACCACTTTAAAGCTATTGGTAGCAGGATCGGCCTGCGTATCCCACTCGCGGATACGGGCTCGATAGCGGTACTGCGGATGAGAGTCGAACACCACTTCGGGCTGATAATCAAAATCTTTACGCACGTTGGAGATCACATCTTCCGGCACCTGGATCACCACATCAACCTGATCGCGCACCTGCAATTCCATTATGCCCTGCTGCGCCGCGACATTTTCGTGGTTTTCAACCAGCAGACGGGAAATGTTGCCGGCAAAAGGCGCTTCCAGTCGGGTATAGCTCAGTGCGGTTTCGGCGGTAGATAAATCGGCTTGCGCTACCTGCAGCTGGGCTTTGGCTTCATCAAACACCGCTTGCGACACCAGCTTTTGCTCAATCAGCTGCTCGGCGCGGACAAACTGGGTGTGCGCCAGCTCAAAACGGGCCTTGGCCTGGTCAAGCTTCAACTTAAAATCAGTGTCATCCAGCCTGGCCAGCAGCTCACCTTTCTCGACCATTTGCCCCGGACGGGCAACTAATTGCACCAGCTTACCGCTAACACGAAACGTCAGGCTGGCGCGTTCTGTTGGCGCTACCACGGCCGGAAATTGCCTGACCGCGCCTTGCGCCTCAGCACTTACCTGATGCAACTTCACAGGTCGCACTGGTGACGGTAATGGCTCGGGTTCAACTTTAGAGCAGGCAGATAACGCAATAACAGCAGAAAAAACACTAAGCAATAATGGCGAGCAGCGTGACATAGGTATCATCCTGAAACGGTAACAAAAGCAAGGTACAGAGCAAGCTTAGCCAAGTCTGACCAGATCGCCTTATTTAACCTTAAAAATCATTGGCTCACAGCAACTTTTTTACCCCGGTAAGAAAAAACCCGCTATATACAGCGGGTTTGTGTCGATAAAGCACCAAGCTGCTGCTTTAAACTTAAATTTCCAGTAACGCCTGCTTTAATAAATGCACCTGGTCGCGCAGTGCCGCAGCCTGTTCAAATTCCAGCTCGCGGGCATGTTGCAGCATTTTTTGCTCCAGCTGCTTAATGTCAGCTTCCACCTGATACGGTGTTTTACCTTTGATAAGCTTCACTTTTTCCGCCACCATAGGTAAGGATGCCTTAGCGTCCTGGCCCAGGTCCATCACATCGGCAATTTTCTTCGTTATTGCCGTCGGTGCAATACCATGTTCAAAATTAAACTGCAGCTGCTTGGCGCGCCGCCGCTCGGTTTCATCTATCGCCCGGCGCATCGAGCCGGTAATGCGGTCAGCATATAAAATGGCCCTGCCCTGCAGGTTACGCGCCGCCCGGCCTATGGTCTGAATTAACGAACGTTCAGAGCGTAAGAAACCTTCTTTATCCGCATCTAATATCGCCACTAATGACACTTCAGGAATATCCAGGCCCTCGCGTAACAGGTTAATGCCTACCAGCACGTCGAACACACCCAAACGCAAGTCACGGATAATTTCCATCCGTTCTACGGTGTCAATATCCGAGTGCAGGTAACGCACTTTTACACCGTGATCGTTCAGGTAATCGGTTAAGTCTTCGGCCATTTTTTTGGTCAGGGTGGTCACCAGCACCCGCTCACGCTTTTTCGCCCGGTCAAATGCTTCTGACAGCAAATCATCCACCTGTGTCGCTACCGGCCGGATGTCAATTTGTGGGTCAACCAAGCCCGTTGGCCGCACCACCTGCTCTATCACTTCACCCGCAGAGTGCTCCAGCTCATAAGCTGCCGGCGTAGCCGAGACATAAATACGCTGTGGCGCTATGGCTTCAAACTCGTCGAACTTCAGCGGCCGGTTATCTAGGGCCGACGGCAGACGAAAGCCATAATTAACCAGATTTTCTTTGCGCGAGCGATCGCCCTTATACATAGCGCCGATTTGCGAAATAGTGACATGCGACTCGTCGATAAACATCAGACCATCGGCGGGAAAATAATCCAGCAAGGTTGGCGGCGGTTCGCCATTGGCGCGACCGGATAAATAGCGCGAATAGTTTTCGATACCCGAGCAGTAACCCAGCTCGACCATCATTTCGATATCAAACAAGGTACGCTGGCTCAGGCGCTGCTCTTCTACCAACTTATTATTCGCCATCAGCTCGTCGCGGCGCTGCTTTAACTCAACCTTTATCTCATCTACCGCCGCAAGAATTTTTTCTCTGGGCGTAACATAGTGCGTTTTCGGATACACCGTATAACGGGTGACGACTTTTTCCACCGCACCGGTTAACGGGTCGAAGATGCTGATACGTTCAATTTCTTCATCGAACAGCTCTACGCGCACGGCAACATCGTCTGACTCTGCCGGAAAAATATCGATGACATCTCCCCGTACCCGATAAGTTGCGCGCTGAAACTCAATATCATTACGGCTGTATTGCAGCTCGGCCAGCCGGCGTAAAATAAAGCGTTGATCGACAATATCCCCGACTTTTAAATGCAGCAGCATTTTCATATAGGACTCAGGATCGCCCAAACCGTAAATAGCCGACACCGAAGCAATAATGACAACATCACGCCGCTCCATCAGTGCTTTGGTCGCGGATAAACGCATCTGCTCTATATGCTCATTAATAGAGGCATCTTTTTCAATAAAGGTATCAGTTGAGGGCACATAGGCTTCTGGCTGATAGTAATCATAGTAAGAGACAAAGTATTCCACGGCGTTATGTGGAAAGAACTCCTTCATTTCGCCGTACAGCTGCGCCGCCAGCGTTTTATTGTGCGCCATAATCAACGTTGGCCGGTTCACCCTGGCAATCACATTGGCCATGGTAAAGGTTTTGCCAGAGCCGGTAACCCCCAACAGGGTTTGATGTGCCAGGCCAGCTTGCAAACCATCCACTAGCTTATTTATGGCCTCGGGCTGATCACCGGCAGGTTGATAAGGTGAACGAAGCTCAAAGTCGCGGCTCATACCATACTCTCCTGTGACGTGCGCACCACGGCACGGTTAAACCAAAACCAGGCCAGCGTTGCGGTTAAAATATTTGCCAGCACGCAGCCGATAAATAACCCAGTCACACCATACAGTTTACCGCCCAGCCAGGCCAGTGGCACATAAAACACAAATAGCCGGATAACACTTAAAATCAGCGCACTGCCGGGCTGATGCAGCGCATTAAACGACGAGTTAGTCAGAATAATAATGCCTTGCAAACCATACGCAAGCGGTACTATCCACAGAAACTGACTGATAATACTGATAACTTCGGCTTCGTCACTGAACAACCTGGCCAGCGGTATGGCGCCAAGCGCCAGCAGCAGATAAATCGCAAACTGCCACAGCAGCACAAAGCGGGCGCATAAACGATACGCTTGCTGAACCCGCTGCATTAAACCGGCGCCAAAGTTCTGGCTGACAAAAGGTGGCAAGGTCATTGATAAGGCCAGCACCACCAGGCAGGCGATGCTTTCCAACCGGGCACCAACGCCAAAGGCTGCCACGGCTGCTGCACCATAACTGGCCATAATGGCAGTGAGTACCCCCATCGCCAAAGGGGTTAGCATATTGGCCCCTGCGGCTGGCAGGCCAATGCGTAAAATTTTACGGCAGATACTAAACAGCGCGGCTGGCGCGATCATGCGTGTGGCTATCAGGTCCCGTTTTAGCAATAACGCGATAATAAGCACTGACCCCACTATCCAGGAGATCAGCGTTGCAATAGCCGCGCCTTGCATGCCCAGTGCGGGGATCGGCCCCAGGCCGAATATCAACAGCGGGTCAAGCACAGCATTGACCAGGCCAGAACCGGCCATAATCATGCTTGGCGTTTTGGTATCACCCGCCGCCCTCAGTACAGCATTACCTACCATCGGCAACACCAATAACACCGCACCGGCAAACCAGATATCCATATACTGCCGGATATAAGGCATTACCTCAGCACCTGCGCCAAGCGCAGTAAACAAGGGCACGGTACACAGGTAACCGATTAACGCCAGCAAGGCCACCAGCGCCGCCCCCAACCACAAAGCAACCTGGCCGTCTGTGCGGGCTTCGGTTAGTCGTTTGGCGCCCAGTGCCCGGGCAATAACCGCAGAGGTACCAATGCTTAAACCTATCGATAAACTAATAAGGGTAAAAGATACCGGAAAGGTAAAACTGATGGCGGCCAGTTGCACTGTGCCGAGCATACTGATAAAAAAGGTGTCGACCAGATTAAAGGTCATCAGGGTGATCATGCCCACCAGCATCGGCAACGTCATCGCTACCAGCGTTGGTTTAATCGGGTCTTGTGTTAAAGAAGTGGCAGTGGTCATAAATACACAGTTATTCCGGCATGGCGCTATTGTAGAGAAAAGCACGGGCACACACTATGCTAATTTGGCCGTATCTGCCGTTAATAATTGACCGTTTGTCCTTGATACGCACCACAGCCTAAAAACAGTTCACAATTCCGCCGTGCTTAATTTGTGCCAGTTCTGCAACCAGTCGATTAAAAAGCCCCCGTGACAAATTTTTGCTAAGCCACTGATTTAACTTGATATATATTTTCGTCGCAAGTTGCTTGACCTGCAGCTAAACCAATAACCATAAGCCCTGCCCCCGTTAACACCCTGGCCGTACACAGAGTTATCCACAGATTCTGTGGGTAACTCTGTGTAGTGGGCGTGGGGTATAGCGTCGTGCTGTCATAATGCTATCACCAGACATCTGTTGCCCGCTCTATTTTTATATTAAGGATAAAACGGGCGGCTTTTTGCGCCTGATCAGGCCAGGCTGGCTGACAATCACTCTGGCTTTGTTCAAACATTACGCAAGTGATACAACAAGGCAAAAATCCCTGTGGCAAAGTGTTGACAGTGGGTATAGCTGGCATTAGTATTGCGCCCCGTTGAATGCTGTTCCCTAGTAGCTCAGTTGGTTAGAGCGGCGGACTGTTAATCCGTAGGTCACTGGTTCGAGTCCAGTCTGGGGAGCCAACAGCAAACACGATTTCAGGTTACACCCTTCCCTAGTAGCTCAGTTGGTTAGAGCGGCGGACTGTTAATCCGTAGGTCACTGGTTCGAGTCCAGTCTGGGGAGCCAATTTCTCTGTTTTATTCTATTCCCTAGTAGCTCAGTTGGTTAGAGCGGCGGACTGTTAATCCGTAGGTCACTGGTTCGAGTCCAGTCTGGGGAGCCATCCACAGCTCCCGTTTTTTCCTCCGTCTGTCGTTATTGCTATATTTATCACTATTTTTTTGATTTAATTAGCTTTCTATTACGTATACCTAAACTATATTAAGCATTAGGACAAGGAAACTGGTTATGTCTGGTGGTCACAGCTTATGAGAATATTGCGTACTCTGCTTATCAGCCAATTGTTATCAGCCGTTATTCTGGCCGGTGCCGCTTTGGTTATACTGGTGTTTTACACCCAGCAACAACTGGAATCAGCTCAGCGTAGTGCCAGGACGGCGATGGAGCAGATCCTCGAACATCATATTACCGGAGATGGCAAAGTATTAAGCCGTCAGCTAGATCGTAGTTTCAGCCTGAAAAGCCTGCGTGTCAGCCAGCTTGACGGTACCGTACTGCACGAACAAAACCTGAACGGTGACCATGCGCCGCTAGCCAGCTGGCTGCTACAGTTATTTGGCAGCGAATTTAAAGCGCAAACAGTGCGTAACCAGCAACAAAATATTCAGCTGAGCTACCAGCTGGATTTCAGTGCCCGGTTACAGCAGTTTCAGCAAATGTTACTGATATTACTGCTGTTGCCTTTTCTGCTGGGCTGGTTGCCGGTGTTACTGAGTAAAAGCAGCATCAGCCGCAGTTACCGGCGCACCACTACTGCTGTCAATGAACTGATAGACCGCTTTATTAAAGATCCGCAAAAAGCAGAACCTGACTGGCAGAAAATTCCGGCCGAATTTGCCGACATTAATACCGCTTTGCAGAAACTGGCGAACTATACCCGCAGTCAATATAACCAAATGGCCAGCAATGCGCATCAAATCGCTGAAGAGGCCTATAAAGATCCGGTCACAGAGTTACCCAACCGCAATCGCTTTGTGCAATATTACGAAGAAAACATTCGCCAGAATGAAAACAACGAGTTTGGTGTTTTTGCCATTACCCGCTGCACAGAGCTGCAAACATTAAACCAAACCCGGGGTTATCAGGAAGGTGATAACTATATACGCGAAGTGGCTGGCGTCATTAAAAAACTAAGCGGTACCTATAAAGACCATAAAATATACCGGCTTAACAGCTCAGATTTTGGTATTTTATTGCCGCGGGTGACGCCGAAAGAAGCCGAAAATTTTGCCCTGCAACTGCAAAGCCGGCTGAATGAATATCAGAAAGTTGCCGAGCTGGACTCCGTTGCTTACACCGGTCTGGTGACTTACGAATCCGGCAAGGCACTTGGCGAGCTACTGGCAGTAGCCGATACCTCTATCAGTCTGGCGCAAACTAAACAGTCTAATTCCTGGCATTTACAAAAAGAATCGGCTGGCCTGGAGATGTCCAGTGGCGGCTACGGCAACCAGAACTGGCGCAACGTGATTGATGATGTATTAAGTAATCACAGAATTAGCTTGTTAGCGCAGTTAATACAACCGTCTAATCGCTCGTCCAAAGCCTATTCTGAAATTCTGGTGCGTTTTAAAACCCAGGAAGGACAAACGCTGCCTACCGCATCCTTTTTGGCGATGGCAGAAAAGCTGGATCGGATTGTCGCGGTAGATCGGTTAATCATTGAAACCGCATTAACAACAATCAAAAATAAGAACTTACAGGATCAGTACTTTGGCCTTAACCTGTCTGCACGCTGCGTGCACGATGACCAGTTTGTGATCTGGCTGGAACGGCGTTTATTAAAAGATGCCCATATTGCCGCCAAACTGATATTTGAAGTAACTGAATTTGGTTTGCAACAAAACCTGAAAACCAGCAAGCGTTTTATTGATATGGTGCACCGGGCCGGTGCCCGGGTAACGGTGGAAAAATTTGGCGTTGGCATTACCTCGTTTAAATTTTTCCGCGATTTAAAACCCGATTACGTCAAAATGGACGGCAGCTACACCCGTCACATTAATGACGATAAGAACAATCAATACTTTATGCGGCTGATGATCGATCTGGCGCACCGCATCGGTGTTGGTGTTTTTGCTGAAAGCGTAGAAACCCAGGAAGAGAAACATATGCTGGAATCCTTGTTTATCGATGGTAACCAAGGCTATTACGTCGGTAAACCTGCCCCACTGTAGCGCGAATCAGTCAAGCCGTGTCGGGGCGTGTCGCAACGCCCCAAACAGCAATACCCTTAGCTTTTATCCGGTTGTGTCGATGCCAGCTTAATTGCATAATATAGCCCTTATTTTTCCCTGAGCGCCACGATGACTGAATTTCTGCTGTTGTTAATCAGCACCGTACTGGTGAATAACTTTGTGTTGGTAAAGTTTCTTGGTCTGTGCCCCTTTATGGGGGTATCGGGCAAGCTGGAAACGGCTATTGGTATGTCACTTGCTACTACCTTTGTACTGACGCTGGCATCCTTGTGCAGTTATCTGGTTGATCATTATTTATTAGCACCGCTGGATTTGTTGTATTTACGCACCTTGAGTTTTATTTTGGTTATTGCTGTTGTGGTGCAATTTACGGAAATGGTAGTACATAAAACCAGCCCGACACTGTACCGGCTGCTCGGCATTTTCTTACCGCTTATTACAACTAACTGCGCCGTGCTGGGGGTTGCCCTGCTTAACGTTAATGCCCGGCACAACTTTATTAACTCCGTTGTATATGGTTTTGGCGCCGCCGTCGGTTTTTCGTTGGTACTGATCCTGTTTGCCGCCATGCGCGAACGTCTGGCTGCTGCCGATGTACCTGTACCCTTTAAAGGTGCCGCCATTGGTATGATCACCGCAGGCTTAATGTCACTGGCCTTTATGGGCTTTACCGGGCTGGTGAAAATCTGATGACCTTGCTGACCGCCCTGATAGCGCTTGGTAGCCTGGCCCTGATTTTTGGTGCCGTGCTGGGCTATGCCGCTATCCGTTTTAAAGTAGAAAGTGATCCGCTGGTAGAGCAAATTGATGATATTTTGCCGCAAACCCAGTGTGGGCAATGTGGTTATCCCGGCTGCCGGCCTTATGCTGAGGCGATTGCTAATGGCGATGATATTAACAAGTGCCCGCCCGGCGGCGAAGCCACTATCCGCAAACTGGCCGATTTAATGGGCGTTGACGCTAAACCGCTTGATGCGGCGCAAACCGAAGCGGTAAAACGGGTAGCGTACATTCGTGAAGATGAATGTATTGGCTGCACTAAGTGTATTCAAGCCTGCCCGGTAGATGCCATTGTCGGGGCGTCAAAATTAATGCACACCGTACTGGTAGACGAATGCACCGGTTGCGACTTGTGTGTTGAACCCTGTCCGGTTGATTGTATCGATATGGTACCGCTGTCCGCTACGCCAGAGCGTTGGAAATGGGATTTAACCGCGATACCGGTCAAGGTGGTGGAGTAAGATGCCAAGTTTATTTCAGCAAATTCAAGCCGGTGTTATTTGGGACTTTCACGGCGGCGTGCACCCGCCGCCACGTAAGCAACAAACCAGCCAAAAACCGGTTGCGGTTATGCCGTTGCCGGATCGGCTGTATATCCCGCTGCGCCAGCATATTGGTGTAGCTGGCCAGCTGCTGGTAAAACCCGGCGATCAGGTACTCAAAGGCCAGCCATTAACGGCCGCCGATAACTCTATGGCCGTGCCGGTACATGCCCCTACTTCCGGCATAGTGCGCGCTATTATGCCGCATACCAGCCCGCACCCTTCAGCCCTACCTGAGCTGACATTGCTGCTTGAGCCCGATGGCCTGGAGCAGTGGCGGCCACGTGAGCCGCTAAATTTTGCCACCAGTGACAAAATGACGTTGCTAAACCGGATCCAGGACAGCGGCATTGCCGGTATGGGCGGCGCCGGCTTTCCTACTCATTTAAAAAGCGGTGTGACGCAGCCGGTAGATTATCTGATCATCAATGCAGTAGAGTGCGAACCCTACATCAGTGCCGATGACTTACTGATGCAGGAAGCGGCCACCACTATTGTCAAAGGCATTGATATTCTGTGCCGGCTGTTAAACCCTAAAGCCGTGCTTATTGGTATTGAAGATGACAAACCCATCGCCGCCGCCGCTATGATGGCCGCCTGTAATCAGCGCGAAAATTACTTGGTGCGCACAGTGCCCACTAAATACCCATCAGGTGGTGAGAAGCAACTTATCCAATTGCTGACCAACAAAGAAGTGCCTAATGGCCGGCGTCCGGTTGATATAGGTATAGTGATGCAAAACGTCGGCACCGCCTTTGCCATAGCGCAAGCGGTATTGGACGACCAGCCATTGCTGTCACGTATTGTCACTGTTGCCGGTGATACCCTGAGCCAGCCACAAAATGTACTGGCACTGCTTGGTACCCCGGTATCGGCTTTGCTGGATTTTTGCGGTTTTCAGCCTGAATCTTCCCAACGGGTAATAATGGGCGGCCCTATGATGGGCTTTGCACTGGCCGACTTAAGCGTACCGGTGGTAAAAACCACCAATTGCATTCTGGCACCCAGCGCCCAAGAGCTGCCTGCAGATACAAAAGAAATGCCGTGTATCCGCTGCAGTAGTTGTGCTGATGCCTGCCCCGCCAGCTTGCTGCCTCAGCAATTGCTTTGGTACAGCAAAGCGAAAGACACGAACAAATTAGCCGAGTATAACCTGGCTGACTGCATTGAATGCGGTGCCTGTGCCTATGTCTGCCCCAGTGAAATTCCGTTGGTGCAATATTATCGCGTGGCTAAAGCAGAGATCCGTGAGCAGCAGCGCGAAGCTTTAAAAGCCGAGCAGGCCAAAGCGCGCTTTGAAGCCCGCAACGCCAGATTAGAGCGTGAGAAACAACAACGGGCTGAACGCAACCAGCAACTGGCCGCGGCACGACAACAGCAGCAACTGGCCAGTGGTGCCAGCGATGCCGTTGCAGATGCCCTGGCACGCATTAAAGCGCGCCAGGCGCAGCAAACTGACGGCGCCGCTGGCCCTGATAAAGCCGTGATCCAGGCAGAGCGCGAACAGAAAAAACAGCAAGCGCGGGAATACCAACAGCAAAAAGCCGCCGCCAACACTGAGCCTGCGGCACAGCCGGCGTCTGACGCTGACAGCAAAGCGGCTGCCGTCGCCGCTGCCGTCGCCCGGGCTAAAGCCAAAAAAGCCGCCGACAGTGTGAAAACTGACGACGCCATCAGCCCGGCTACAGCGACAGATAAACCGGCGGCAGATAGCAGCACAACAGACCCACGCCAGGCCGCTATTGCCGCGGCGATTGCCAGAGCCAAGGCTAAAAAGGCTGGCGCCACTGAAGTCGCCACCTCCCCTGCGCCTGAGATAAGCACAGCGGATACTAGCACGACGGATCCACGCAAAGCAGCCGTGGCTGCAGCCTTAGCCCGGGCGAAAGCCAAAAAGGCCGCCGGGCACGCGACTAGCCCAGAGCCGGCTACCGACGCAGCTGCAGCTGAACAAGCTATTGAAGATCCACGTAAAGCGGCTATCGCCGCCGCCATTGCCAGAGCAAAAGCTAAAAAACAAGCCGACAGTGAGAACTCATGAGTTTTAAAATCGCCAGCTCACCGCATCAACGGATTTCGCGCAGCACAGCGCAAATTATGCGTATCGTCACGCTAGCCTGCCTGCCTGGCATCGCGGTCCAGGCGGTATTATTTGGCTACGGTGTGCTTATCCAGCTGTTGCTGGCCATCGTCACCGCCTGGCTCAGTGAAGCGGCAGTATTAAAACTGCGTGGCAAAGCGGTGCTGCCAAGTTTAAAGGATAACAGTGCCCTGCTAACAGCCGTGTTGTTAGCGATATCTATTCCCCCTTATGCTCCCTGGTGGTTGGTTGTTATCGGTACGGCCTTTGCCATCATTATCGTAAAGCAGCTGTATGGCGGCCTGGGCAACAACCTGTTTAACCCGGCCATGGCCGCTTATGTGTTGCTGCTGATATCCTTTCCTTTGCAAATGACACAATGGCTGCCGCCTTTATCACTGCAAAGCGTTAGCCTGACACCACTTGATGCGCTATGTACGGTATTTAGCCAGTACAGCTGCAGCGGCTTTAGTTTGTCACAATTGCAAAGCAGTATTGATGGCATAACAATGGCAACCCCGCTTGATACCTTGCGCACCGATCTTAACCGCGGTCTGACGCTGGACGAAAGCCTGCAAAAACCGGTGTTTTATGGCTTCGCCGGTGCAGGCTGGCTGTGGGTGAACCTGGCCTATCTGGCCGGAGGCTTACTGCTTCTTCAGCAAAAAATCATTAGCTGGCGCATCCCGCTAGCAATACTGAGCAGCCTGTTTGTCCTAAGTAGCATTGCCAGCCTGGCCAGTTCTGACACTGTCGCCGGACCGTTATTTCATCTGTTTAGTGGCGGCACTATGCTGGCTGCATTTTTTATTGCCACCGATCCGGTATCGGCTTCAACTACCAATAAAGGCCGTTTACTCTACGGCGGCTTAATTGGTCTGTTAGTGTTTTTAATCCGTAATTTTGGCGGTTACCCCGACGCTTATGCCTTTGCCGTGTTACTGGCCAATATGGTCGTACCGCTGATTGACTACTACACCCGGCCACGCACTTATGGCCACCGCCCGCGGAGCGAACTGAAATGATCCGTGCTATCAGTAAAAATGCACTGGCATTAGGTGCTGCGGCAGCAATTTGCGTCGCCATACTCAGCCTGGTTAATCAACAAACTGCTGCGCGCATAAGCGAGCAGCGGCTGGCCGCCAAACTGGCCATTTTATCGGAAGTGCTGCCCAATGCTGATGCGGGTCAGGCATTATTGCAGGATTGTCTGCAGGTAACCGACGCACAGCTGCTGGGCAGAACCAGTGCCCAAACCCTGTATCGCTGGCGTCAGAACGGTGAACTTAGTGCTTATATTATTGAAACTACTGCACCGGATGGCTACAGTGGCAATATCGATTTAATTGTTGCCCTAAGCCCCGATGGCACTGTGCTGGGCAGCCGCGTGCTGGAGCACAAAGAAACCCCCGGCCTTGGCGATAAAATTGAAACACGCCGTTCACCTTGGATTTATAGCTTCAGCGGTAAAGTGGTAAGCCCTGACAATGCTGATAAATGGGCAGTACGAAAAGATGGCGGCGACTTTGATCAGTTTACCGGTGCGACTATTACACCACGCGCCGTCATTAATGCGGTGCGTAATGCCGTACTGTATGTGCAGCAACACCCGCAGCTGGCCACTATGCCAGCCAACTGTGCGGTTTGATAAGGTACCAGATATTGATGAACCAATTTAAAGAGTTGACTCTACAGGGCTTATGGCAAAATAACCCCGGTCTGGTGCAATTGCTGGGCCTGTGCCCGTTATTAGCCGTTACCGCCACTATTACCAATGCCCTTGGGCTGGGTATTGCCACCTTAGTGGTGCTACTGGGCTCTAATATTGTCGTTTCTCTGGTGCGTAACCATGTTGCCAGCGAAATTCGCATCCCGGTGTTTGTGCTAATCATCGCCAGCCTGGTCACCGCGGTAGAGCTGCTGATGAATGCCTATACCTTCGGTTTATACCAGTCGTTGGGCATTTTTATCCCGTTAATCGTTACCAACTGCGCCATTATTGGCCGCGCCGAAGCCTTTGCCTCGAAAAACGCCGTGCTGCCTTCGGCTATTGACGCTTTTATGATGGGGCTGGGTTTTATGCTGGTGTTATTGCTACTGGGTGCGATGCGGGAAATACTCGGCCAGGGTACCTTATTCGACGGCGCCGACTTACTACTTGGTGACTGGGCCAAAGCGCTGCGTATTGAACTGTTTAAAGTCAACAGTCACTTTTTGCTGGCGATGTTACCGCCGGGTGCCTTTTTTGCCATGGGCCTGTTAATCGCATTGAAAAACACCATAGACAACAAACTTAAGCAAAAACAAGCTGTTGAAAAAGGTAGTATCGCCCGGGCCCGGGTTACCGGCACGGCACAGTAAGTACAATGAATAAACAAAAACGCATTGAAATATTAAGCCGGCTGCGAGAGGCCAACCCCAAGCCCACCACCGAGCTGGAATACAGCTCGCCGTTTGAGCTGTTAATTGCTGTACTGCTGTCCGCTCAGGCAACAGACGTTGGCGTGAACAAAGCAACCAAACATTTGTTTCCGGCCGCGCGCACGCCGCAGCAAATGCTGGATTTAGGCGTTGACGGTGTTAAGCATTACATTAAAACTATCGGCCTGTTTAATACCAAAGCCGAAAACGTGATTAAAACCTGCCGTATTCTGATAGAGCAACACGGCGGTGAAGTGCCGGAGAACCGCGAAGCACTCGAAGCCCTGCCCGGCGTTGGCCGCAAAACCGCTAATGTGGTGTTGAATACTGCCTTTCGCTGGCCGACTATAGCGGTCGATACGCATATTTTCCGCGTATCCAACCGCACTAAACTGGCGCCGGGTAAAAATGTCGACGAGGTCGAGCATAAACTACTTAAAGTAGTACCGGCCGAGTTTAAACTCGACGTGCACCACTGGCTTATCCTGCACGGTCGCTACACCTGTGTGGCACGTAAACCGCGCTGTGGCAGCTGTATTATTGAAGACTTGTGTGAGTTTAAAGACAAGACAGAGCAATAAGCAGTATCAGGCGACCAATGTTGCAAACTATCGCCAGGCAACCATGATGACAGATAAAGCAGTCTATTTTACAGATGGAACAGCGGACTGGCCGCTAACGCGGCCAGAAGAGCGGTTTTACCTATTGACTCCGAGAAGGCTCATATGTGTTAGGCATTTTTGCTTGATAATTCATTTAGCCGTTTGAGAATTAATCCAATCTTACCCTCACGAATCATAGCACCCATGTGCCCATCACAAAACCGTTCACCACGAACGCAGTAGGTCAGCATAGTCCTGATTTCGTCGAGGCCAGAAGATTCGATTAATTTTTTATCTTCGATCATCTTTTTTGCTTCTTTTGGGCTATACCCGTAGTCGCACCAGTGCTCTTGCGATGCTACCCGTAAAAACTTTTCTACGTTTTCTTCATACTCTGGCCATGGCATAGTGAAAACACCATCTCTCTCTTCTCCACCACACCATTTTTTAATGGGATCAAAACCATCTCGGTAAAGAAGGGGGATAAATTGAACCAATTCCATGATTTGGTTTTCATCTGGAAATACTGCGCGCATTTTCTGACCTCTTTCGGATGCCTAACACTGATGATAACCGGCGCCGGAGCGCCAGCGGAGGGAACCAAAAGCACCACGCTTTTGGCGTCCGGTTGACCGATTTGTTGTGTGACAAGGCCCCTGCCCGAAAGGCTATAGCCTTAGCTTTTTACACCTCTGACCTAAACTGACGCTCGTTTCTCCGATAATTACGCCGGCGGCACAGTTTTCTGCCTTCAGGCCGGCAACTACAATCGTTGAACCATCTGGAGCTACAGCATTGAAGCCCTGGCCTCTAACTCCTGAGATTCTTGCTCCTCGAAAGAGCATATCTATCTCCTCAACGATAAAAGCGTTGGGCGGTTCAACTCTGATCTTTAGAGCGATTTTTCGCTTTTCTTTTCTAACGGTGAGTACGTTTCCTACAACATCAATATCAAAATTATCTGCCGATCCTTTCCACTCATTGTTCTCAATTCTGAATATTTCTTGATCATCATCATTGCGAAAGACCCCGGACATCTCAACCATTCCAGAATCATCGTTTCGGGCCAATCCTAGAATTGTTTCTCCAAGCGCCTCGATTATGACTGGTGTTTCTATCCATTCTGTACCTCCAAAAACAACCTTGGGCACGTTCTGCCCAATGTCGAAGAAGTCAGACGCATATCCATCTACAACGCACTTTGGCTTTTCGTTGTGACGTATCACTTTCTCTTTAGACCAAACACGCCTGGTCACCTTGTCATGGCATGCTCCGCACAGCGCCGTAATTTTGTTGGGGTCATGCTCTTTAGCGTCAGCGTATTCCGGATCAACATGTTCATATTGAATAATTGCTAAGCCACAGACTACACATCCAAAGCCACAGCGCTGTCTAACTTCGCGTTTTACTGCTGCTGGAATATTCCGTGAGAGGCCATGCTTGTTTGTATTTCTCAACGTACTCTCCTGAGTGACTACGTAAACAGGCTGTATGGACAGGTGACACACAACGCTTATTCGGCCGGTCAACCCGTACTTAAACCCGGGTCAACCTGTTTTTGTAAATTTAATGTATTGAACCCTACACTGCTTCTGTAAAACTTACAATAAGTTATCGGTACAGCTGACATTTGGCTAGCGACAAATACGGGTTAACCCGCCTAACCCGACAAACTCTCTTTTAGCTGTTTGCTGTAGGTGCGGCTGACTTTTAGCGCTTTATTATTAACTAAGGTCAGCTTGTACTCTGAGTTAATCAAGGGTTCGAGCTTGGCAACATGCTGCAGATTAACAATGGTTGATTTATGAATGCGGATAAAGCCGTCCGGTAACACCTCGTCAATGAGGCTTTTCATTCTGGCGCGCATGACAAAGGTCTCGGCGTTGGTGTGCACGCACATATAATCACCGACAGCATCAATCCATAAAATATCCCGATACGGGATTAACTGCGCCGGGTGGTGCCCGTCCTGGATCAGCAGCTTTTCCTGTTCAATACGGTATGTGGTTGTGTCAACTGGCGGCGTGGCTGCAGCGTTTTGCACTATAGCAGCCACTTCCAGCAGTTGTTGCTTGTTGGGCTGCGGCTCCGCCCTGGCGACGACTCTGGCTATCGCTTCGGCCAGCCGTTCTTTCTTTACCGGTTTAAGTAAATAATCCAGCGCCCTCACCTCAAAAGCTTGCACTGCATATTGATGAAAGGCGGTAACAAAGATAATGGCCGGGCAGTTTTCTGGTTGTAACTGCTTTATCAGCTCAAAGCCCGATTGACCCGGCATTTCGATATCAAGAAAGATTAAATCCGGTGCCGATTGACTGATCAGTGCCATGGCCTCATCGACACTGGCGGCATGGCCAATAATGCTGATCTGCGAAAACGCCGCCAGCCGGATGGCCAGCCCTTCGATAGCGCTGTATTCGTCATCTACCAGCAGGGTTTTAAGCGGCTTCATCTAATGCTCTCAGTCGTTTCCAGCGGGATAGCAATGCTGATCTGCGCCCCACCATTGTCGTTATTACTTACCGTAAACTGACTGTTGCCGGGATAAATCAGCTGCAGTCTATCCTGACAGTTTTTCATGCCGACACCCGTTGCTGCCTTGGCCTGAAGATCAAAGCCGCTGCCGGTATCGCTAACACAAATGTGTAAGCGGTTGCCTTTACAACTAAAGTTTACCGCAATAACAATGCTGCTTTTTTGCCCGATGCCGTGCTTTAACGCATTTTCTACCAAAGGCTGCAGCAATAGTGATGGCATCAGTGCATTAGCACAGGCCTGATCTGCAGCAATACTGACATTCAGTTTGCTTTGAAAGCGGCACTGCTCAATATCAACATAGGTTTGCAATATCGCAATTTCGTCCTGTACCGTGATTTTTGCCAGCGGATCGGTGTACAGGCTGTAACGCAGAAAATCGCAGAGCTTTTCCAACATGGCCACCGCATTGGCGTTGTGCTGTTTCAAAATAAGCGTACAGATAGCATTGATACTGTTAAACATAAAATGCGGGTTTAACTGATAGCGCAGCATTTTTAGCTGCGACTCTTTTGCCAGGTTCAACGCCTCTGCCGCCTGATGGCGCTGCTCGGCGTTATCAAGATACACTTTTATACCGTAGTAACCGGCGGTCCAGGTCGCCAGCATCGTCATAGAGGCGGATGTCCAGGTACCAAAATCAAACCAGGTCATCGGCTGCCACCAGCTGCCATAAAACCACTGCAAGCTGTGCCATTTAAACTGCGTCCACAGCAGGGCGGCAGCCAGCAAACAGACAATATGCAAAGCCGCGCTAAGCACAAGCGGCCGCTGCCTGAACGACGCATAGAGCTTTCTCAGCCACAAGGTAATAAAAAAGCCGCAACAGGTGTCAAGCAGCAGATGTGGCAGATGAATAAGCCAGGGCTCCTGCCCCGGCATTTTAATCATCAGTTCGGTCAGTAAGGCGTAAGCGAGCCAGCCACAGTACTGGCACAACCAAAACAACTGCCTTTTCGATTCGAGCTTTATCAATCAATAACCTTTAGCTTAAATTGCGGCCCGACAGCTAGGTTTGCCGGGCCTGCTGCACCGTTAGGACTCACATCCCAACACGAGCGTGGATGACGCCACGCTGTTAACCAAGGCGATATCGGCGACCGCCAGGCTCGATGGCGGTGCGGCCGTAAAGCGCACAGCCTCTTCTACTGATTGCACAGTGCTTGCAGCGTCGCAATGCAGCGGCAAGGCCAGGCTATGCCATTTGCCTGCAGGCAATTGCTGTAACAGCGGTTGCAGCGATACCGTACGCAGACAGCTTTGCTGCTGGCACATCGCGGCGATGGTCACATCCTTGATAGCAACCTGATCCAGCCGGATACTCAATTGTAAAAATTGGCTGCGGATAGCGTCAGTTAATTGCTGCGCCCCGGCGTAGACTAAACTGGCCGCGGCCGTATTGTCAGCACCTTGCCAGACAAATTTTCTGCCATCTTCCTGATAGGCCAAATTAACCGACTGCATGGTGATACTGTTACCATCGGCACTGACGGCTGACGCTGTATTAAATGTCTGTAACGGGGCGCTGCTATCTGATAATGCCCATAACATGCCAGCGGCTAAGTTTCTGACAAACAGCGGTGTTTGCTCTGCGGTATCTTCTGCGATTTGTGCCCGTGTTGCTTCAGATAAGGGCGCCAGCACAACCTCATCAGCATACGTCAGGCCATAACCATACGCAAACAGCGGCTCATACTGCGTCTGACCGACATTCAGCCGGTATTGATCATCGAATTTGGGCCAGGAAAAACTCAGTTTGCCATGAAAATCATACTGAATAGCGCCTGCGCTGGTGGTCAGTAGTACATCGGCAACGCCCTGCCCCTCAGAGCCGGGCAGCCAGGCCGCGACAAAGGCATCTGACGCATTCAGCTCTTTATTCACCCACAGCGGCCGGCCGGATAAAAACACCGTTACTACCGGAATATCCTGCTGTTTTAAGCGTTTCAGCAGCGCCAAATCGCGTTTATTGCCGTGCTGATATTCCAGTTGCTGAATATCGCCAAACCATTCGGCATAAGGCTCTTCGCCAATCACCACTATGGCGACATCGGGTTTGTTGCGGTATTGGCCATCGACACTCAGCTCTACCGTACCGCCTGCGGCTTCAATTTGCTGACGTAACCCGGCATAGATAGAGGTAGCATTGGGAAAATCAGCATTGGTGTTATCAGTGCCCTGCCAGGATACACTCCAGCCACCGGCCTGTTTGGCGATATTATCGGCGCCATCGCCGGCAATAAGCACTTTGCTTTTGGGCGACAGCGGCAGCAGATTATCGTTATTTTTTAGCAACACCAGTGATTTTCGCACCGCCTCTCTGGCCAATTCACGGTGTTCTTTGGCATTAAACCATTGCGGGTTTGCCGATTCCGGCCGGGTTGAAGGTTTACCCCGGCTAAACACGCCCCAGCGTATTTTGGCACGTAAAAACCGCCTTACCGCATCATCGAGCCGGGCAGCGGAAATAACACCGTCTTTAACCTGCTGCAGGGTATTGTGGTAAAAGGCTTCAAAGTGCTCCGGCACCATCATCACATCCACACCGGCATTAAAAGCAGCGGCGCATTGCTCTAAATCGCAGCCATCAACAAATTTATGCGCATTCCAGTCACTGATCACAAAGCCGTCAAAGCCCATTTGCTGTTTCAGTACTTCAGTCAGCAGGTAGTGATCACCATGCACCCTTTTGCCATTCCAACTGTTAAAGGACGCCATCACTGACTGCACGCCGGCGCCGATAGCGGTGTAATAACCGGCGGCATGAATATCGCGCAGTGCTTGCTCTGTCGCCACCGTATCGCCGCGGTCGATGCCATTTTCAGTACCCCCGTCACCGACAAAGTGTTTCGCGGTGGCGATACGACGATAATCGGTTAAAAACGTGTCACCAATTTCGCCCTGCACCCCGGTTACCATAGCGCCGGCGTAGTTTGCGACTATGGCAGGCTCTTCAGAATAGCTCTCATAAGTGCGGCCCCAGCGATCGTCCCGCACCACCGCTACGGTGGGCGCAAACATCCATTCAATGCCCGTTGCCGCCACTTCTTTCGCCGTCGCCTGGCCTATTTTGTGAATTAAAGCAGCATCGCGCGCTGCACCCAGGCCGATGTTATGCGGGAACAAGGTGGCGCCATACACATTGCTATGGCCGTGCATCGCATCAGTACCCCAGATAGTAGGAATACTGCTGCCATCTTCGCTGCTGTCGATGGCGGCGGCATACATTTCATCGGCATACTGAAGCCAGGTTTTGGCATCGGCCTGCTTTTGGCCATAAGGTGCGGTGTTGCCGCCATTCAGGTAAGAGCCAAAACCATATTTGCGCATTTGCGCCACGCTTAAATAGCCAATTTCAGGCTGAATGAGCTGCGCCACTTTTTGTTCAATCGTCATGCTGGCCAGCAACACATCCAGCTGTTGTTCTACAGCCGGATCGGGCTTTAGCACAGAGTTCACTTTAGGCCAGCTAAGGTTTTCCGCGTTAGCGTTAAAATGGCAAACCAGCAGCGCCGAGCATACACACAGGGTTTTAGTAAGCGCAGAATATGAAACAAAAAACATAGTGAAATCCTATACGTCTGCAGTACAGCAATGCCGCAGTGGCATTACTGCAGACACTTGTACTTAATGGGGAATGTATTCAATAAAGTCGTAATAAGCCCAGGCAGTGTCAGCAAAGTACTGGCCAGGAAAGTAAAAACCGCTTTGCGAATTGTCGCCATGCCAGTGGTTAATCATGATTCTGGTATTGTCGACCGGCCAGGCATAAGCCGGTATTTCGTCGTTTGCCAGATAGCCATCGCCATTATCTTTGTAAACCGTGCGCAAGGTTTGCTCATTGCCACTGGCGTCATACAGATACCAGCGGATCTGGCTTGGGCTCCAATCAAAACCGATAGTTAGCAGGTTTTGCTGAATGTTAAGGCCGTATTGGCCAAGATCGATGTCCTGCTCCCAGCTTTGATAAGTGCCGCCCTGTGGCTGATAAATCACATTGGTATGCACCACATTGCCAAGCGAAGGCAAAAACTCGATATCAATCTCCTGCCAGGCTCTGCCGGGGGCGTCCCACCAGGAGGTGTAGGTAAAAATCGATGCCACAGTACCCGGCGTATTGCCGGTTTTCAGCGCGCCCTGCACTTTGCCATAGCTGTAACTGGCACGGCTTTGTAGCTCAGCACAGCTGCCCTGGCTCAGCGCCAGCGTAATACCATGCGAGCTTGGTGACACCATAGCCGGTGTAAAAGCACAGCCAAAGGGTGAACCATTGCTGCCCGTTCTGGCAGACCAGATCCCGCTATTAAAGCCCCAGCTAAAGTCGTCTTTAAAATAACCGGCGTGGGCTGGCGTTGTGCTAACAACACAAAAAGCAGCACAAATGACGTTGGTAGTTGTGTGTTTCATCATGAGGTCCTGTCTGTTGCGGCATAAAGCGCCCGAAGCGAAAACCTGCGGCTGCGGGCGCTGCGTTTACACAAGAGCGGCGTTAGAAATTAAAACCAGCCCGGATCCCGTAATAACGTGGCATACCAAAGCTGCCTTTATTGATGCCTTTGCCGGTGTTATTCCAGTACTGCACCAGCTCATCGGTGGCGTTATTGATAAACACTTCGGCGTACCAGGCCTGGCTTTGCGGTTCATATTTTAATGATGCATTTAACATGGTGTAGGCATCGCGTTTATCGGTAATGTACAGTGCGGCTTCGTCGCTGACGCTAAAGTCCATATCGTCCAGATGCTTATCCAGATTCCAGATGGTGGTGTAGGACTTATCTTTAAAACTGACATTAAACCAGCCGTGTACAAAGCCGAACCGGCCTAAGTCGAAGCTGTGGGTATAGCTGACATTGGCCGTAAAACGCGGTGTCATCGCCAGGTCATTGCCTTTGAGGTTGGTGGTCAGCAGCGTGTTTTGTGGGTCTATCGACTCTTCATACGACAAGCCAAACAGGTATTCCGGGTCGTAATCCCACTTGGTGATCCAGTCCTCGGTAACGCGGGCATGGGTCCAGGTGGCGTAACCGGTAATACGGCCATTCTGATACGGCTTCCAGTCAAACTCGAACTCAATACCTTTAATGGTCGAGCCCGGCACGTTTTGCGTATAGTAGGCAATCACCGGCTGGTTTTGATAATCCAGTATCGGCATGCCGTTTTCATCCAGAATGGGCGCACCGTTTTCATCCTCAACAGGTGATAAACGCTCGACATTGCCGATAGAGCCAACAGAAGCGTACTGCATATCGGTGTAGTCGGTGTAGAAAAACGCGGCCTGCAGGTTCAATGAGTTATTAAAAAAGCTGGATTTGGCGCCCAGTTCTAACGTCAGCACTTTTTCCGGGTCAAACTGGGTTTCAAAGCGGCTGACTTCGCCGGTTCTGTCGTTGACGACTTCAAATACATCGCCGATACCGCCGGCTTTAAAGCCTGACGCCAGATAACTGTACAGCATGGTATCGGCGCTCAGGTTGTAATCGAGCCCGACTCTGAAGTCGTGGTTACGCCACTGGCCTTTATTGTCGTTGGCAAAGTACGAAGCGTAGATCGACGGGTCATTAAAATAGTCCACCGGTAACTCGCTAAGGACAGTACGGTTTAACCAGCCCGGCGCGCAGCCATCGGCGTTGGAGCAGCGATAAGTGCGGCCGCCTTTATCCTGTTTGGTTTCGTGGCTGAAACGGTAGCCAAAGGTAGCGTGCAAATCGTCAGTGATATTGTAGGTCGCCTGGCCAAATAATGCATAAGCTTCGGTTGAACGATCCGGTTGATCCCAGAACGCTTTGTCGTCCATCGGGTTGTCGTAATAGCCCAATGTGGTGGTTTTTTCGTGGAAGTAATTAATACCGGCAATCCATACCAGATCGCCAAACTCGTCCGACTGCAACTGCAGCTCTGTCGAATAAGATGTGGCGCCGGTACCTTTGAGGAAATAAATAGCGCCGTCCCAGGGGTCTAAGCCGGTTTCGCTGTCCTGCGCCGACGATCTGTCCATGTCCTCGTAGCCCAACTGCCATACCAGGCTCATCTCATCGCTTAGCGTGTAGTTCAGCGTATTGCGCAGGTAAGTAATATCCAGGTTCAGTTTGCCCGGCACGTTAACCACAGCCTGATAGGTATTATCGCTGGGTAAAAACGACGAGCAATCGCCGCCGAACTCTGCCGGGCGGCCGCGTAGCTGATCACAGTTAACTAAATCCAGCGTACCGGCACTGTCGTTGACGTATTGCTGAAACACCGTGTGGTTGCTGAACAGACCGTGCGCCGGTTGCCATAAGGTACTGATACGAAAAGAATGTTCATTGGCATTATTGTAAAAGTCGCTTTTATCCGCCGCTGTCAGCGCCCGCACGCGCTGCGCTTCAGGGTTAGTGCCGGCACCATCTATCCACCAGTTTTCCCGCTGGGTTACCGTTGAACCAACGCCTTGATAAGAGTCTTCCGAAATAACCGGGGCATTGAGTACCTCATCGCTCAGGTGCCGGGTGTCATACTGGTTAGGGTCCCAGTAGCCTTCCAGGTATGAATCGCGCTTTAAGCCTTTGGCCGCAATACGTACAGCAAATTCGTCATTCAGCGGAATATTAATAAAACCACCGAGGTTTTTACTGTTAAAGCGGCCGGCTTCGGCATTAATATTACCGGCAAAACCGCTAAAGTCGGGTTTAGCTGATATAACGTTAATACTACCCACCGTAGAGTTACGGCCAAATAAGGTGCCCTGGGGCCCGCGTAGTGCCTCAACCCGCTCGACGTCATACATCAGCGCCAGTGCGCCCTGCATCCGCGGCGAGTAAATACCGTCTAAATGCACACCGACTGCCGGATCGCCAAGCTCGGTGATGTTGGTCGAACGTACACCACGCATTGAAATCACCGGCGCGGCCTGATCGGTCGCGGTCGAGATATCCAGCCCCGGCACTAAATCGGCAATGTCTTTCACGTTATTGACACCGCTTTGCCTAAGCTGGGCTTCACTTAATGCCGAAATAGCCACCGGCGTTTCCATTAATTTGGTTTTACGCTTGGTAGCAGTTACCGAAATCACTTCAATGGCAATATCATTGTTTTCGGCTTTTGCTGCTGTGGTATCTGTTGCCGCTGCCGCATTTTGCGCCGCAGCAGGTAATGAAAACGCTATGGCCATAGCGATGGTTATAGCATTAAGCTTCTGCATGTCGTCCTTCCCCTTTAGGTGTGCTTAATTTTTTGCCGGTATCGCTACCGTGCTGTTGTTATATTTTTAAGCACTTTAGTCTTGTCATCAGAATGAAGGCTATATCGTTGCGGTAAAGCGAATCAGGGATAATATGACCCGAATATACGTTCTGTCATCTGTATTCAATTAAGGAAACACATCTAGTAACAACTTAATACTAGCGACTGAGCAAAGCTAGTGATAACTTCACACTAGTGTTAAGCCAATACTAGTGAAACCTTATGCAAGATGACACCCGAGCCAATGACGATGAACTCGTTACGCAACATACCAAAAAATTTCAGAAAGAACTCAGCT
Organism: Rheinheimera pleomorphica; assembly: GCF_011634895.1. Classification (GTDB taxonomy): domain Bacteria; phylum Pseudomonadota; class Gammaproteobacteria; order Enterobacterales; family Alteromonadaceae; genus Alishewanella; species Alishewanella pleomorphica. The sequence goes on from NZ_SIRR01000031.1 coordinate 124,111, forward strand.
CCGGCCTGGTATCGCTGGTGCTGTTGTCGATTCTTGATCAGGCCAAAACAGCCTTGTACGGTTATGAAATAGCCAAACAGTTGCAACATCAGCATGATGAAAAGCCGGGCGCCATCTACCCGGTGCTACGCAACCTGCATGCACGGCAATTAATTCACTGTGAGGTAAAAACCTCTGACAGCGGCCCGCCCCGTAAGTACTACACCATCACCGCTCTGGGCCAGAAAGTCTTAGCGAAGTGGCTAGCCAGCTGGCAAGCCACCCAACACCAGGTCAATAACATAATCAATGGGCAGTTACACTATGACAACTAACCAACAGCAACTAGAACACTATCTGGCAGCACTGGAAGATGCCCTGAGCGGTCAAAGCCCGGCACTGATGCAGGATGCCCTTTACGACGCCAGAAACCACCTGCAAGAGACCATGGCAGAGCACAGTGAGCTGAATTTTTCTGACATCGCCAGCCAGTACGGCTCGCCAGCAGAGGTGGCACAGCAATACATAGCACTGGAGCTGCAAACGCAACAGTTTTTAACCGGTACACCTGCAGCACGCCGTGCCAATGGCTTTTTTCAGCCGTTGTTTGATAGCCGCAATTACCAGGCACTAGGCTACTTCTTCCTTGCCTGGCCGCTTAGCCTGGCCTATTTTGCCTGGTTTATGCTGGTTGGCATACCGACGATGGCCCTGTCGCTGCTCGGAGTTGGTCTGCCCGTACTGGCGCTATACCTTAAACTGCAGCGCTATTTGGGCTTATTCGAAGGCAAACTGATAAGCAGCTTGCTCGGTGAGCGGATGCCACGACGGCCAGATACCGCCCTGATGGCAAAACGCAGCACCAGCATCCGCGAAAAACTGCTTGGTTATATATCTACCCCGTTGGGTTGGAAAATAACCCTATACAGCGCCGTGCAATTGCCGCTTAGCAGCGTGTATTTGCTCTGTAGTGTCGGTGTATTTCTGACCGCATGCCTGCTGTTGTTGTCGCCGCTGGTAGACCCTGTGCTGCACTACTTTTGGCCGACCCTGCCGATTGATATTAACTGGTACTGGTTACCACTGTGCCTGCCAGCCGGTGTCATTGGCCTGACATTATCGCTTTATCTGGCGGCGGCCTTATCCCGCTTACAGCGCGCTATCGCCCGTGTTCTACTGATTAACTAACAAGGAAAGCTCGATGACGCCATTACAACGGGCCAGTTTGAACTATCCTATCTCGCTGTTTTTACTACTGAGTTTTGGCTGGACCTGGCTATTCTGGTTTGGCAGCTTATTGTTTAACGACGATTGGGCAATACGCAAAATTATCACCGGTATGGGCTTTGGCCCGGCTATTGCTGCCATTGTGCTCAGTGCCCTGCGTGGTAAACGCTGCCTGCAAAATAGTCGAAAATGGTGGCTCTGGTTTGGCAGCAGCTTTATTCTGCTGTTTATCAGCTATCTGTCGATGCTGCTAACCGGAGACAGCATCAATGCCGCTACTTTTATGCAGGCGGTGCCGCCAGGTGTTACACCGGTGAATCTGCTACTTAGTGGCGTATCTGCCGGTATTGGTGCTTTTATCGTAGCGGCCACGCTGGGCGGCGAAACACCGGTATTCGGTGGCTATCTGAGCCTGACACGCGGCGTAAAGTGGCTACTGTTTGCCAGCTTGCTGCCAGCACTTTGGCTGGTAGCCGGGCTGATGGTTGCATATCTGCAAGGCGAAGCGCCCGCTGGCATTATGGCAGATCTGAGTTGGCTTACCTGGTTAGGTTATAGTATCCGCTCAGTGCTTTTTACCTTGCTGGTGGTGGCAATAGGTGAAGAACTCGGCTGGCGTGGCTGGCTGTTACCGGCGCTGCAACAGCGCCTTTCACCGCTTGTCAGTGCAGTATTGTTAGGCATTGCCTGGGGGCTGTGGCATTTTCCACTGTTTGTTAACGGTAGCTACAATGAACCACCACAGATGGTGTTTGCCAAGGTCGGTTTATGCATATTTTTGTCGGTAATTTTCAGCTTTTTTTACAACCGCACTGCCGGTAATGTGCTGGTCGCCATTTTGTTACATACCGCGCTCAACAGCTCGCAACGTTTTATACCGCTGTCGGAACACATGGGGCTGTTTATGTTAGCCACCATAGTGCTGTTACCTTTTATCGATAAGATGTGGCGAAAAGACCTATCTGCGCTTAGCCGTTATAAAGGCTGTGTTACAATTTCCTCCACTACCGGGCCAGACAGCAACACTAAGAGTGGTACTGCCTGACAGCCCCATTTTGCGCTTATCGCGCCGTGCACGAACAGGAGTTTTTATGAGAATGTTACATACCATGCTACGCGTGGGAAACCTGGAAAAATCTATCGCCTTTTACACTGAAGTATTGGGCATGAAACTATTACGGCAGTCGGAAAATACCGAGTACAAATACACGCTGGCCTTTGTTGGTTATGGTGATGAAACGGAAAACACCGTGCTGGAGCTGACCTACAACTGGGGCACCGACAGCTATGATTTAGGCACTGCCTTTGGCCATATTGCGCTGGAAGTAGATAACGTTTATGACGCCTGCGATAAAATTCGCGCTAAAGGTGGCGTAATAAGCCGCGAACCGGGCCCGGTAAAAGGCGGCACCACCGAGATTGCTTTTGTACGTGACCCGGATAATTACGCTATTGAGCTTATTCAGAAAAAAGCCCATTACGATAAGCTGTAATACTTAGTCAGGCGTTCGTTTGTGTTGTTTACGCGCGAACGCCTCCAAACGCTGAATAATCGGCTCGGCATAAACCGGCTGATACAACTTGCGCATAGTGCCATCACGGTAACTTTGCTCCAGTGCCTGCTGCCAGCGCTGAATGCGTTCGTCAGACACATCAGGAGAAAAGGCCAGGTAACGTTTACGCTCCGTCAGATGGCGCACGGCAACCAGTTCGTAGCCGGCGCGGGTCACATCTTTGCTGTATTCTGGCAGGATATATTCAGTGATCGCCATCAAATCAACCCGGCCGTAAATCAGCATATCCAGACATTCGCCTGATTTACTGGTAAGGATAAGATTACGCCCTTCGGTAAAGCCAAAGCGTTTGATGTCCTGTGCTGTTACGGCATTACGATAACTGCAGGCGATAAGTTTACCCGGCAGCGACAACTCCGTCGCCTCTATGCCTAATCGATGCTTTAAGCCATACAGCTTTATGCTGTAGTGCATCAAAGGGCCAACCCATTTAAACCAGCTTTCCCGCTCTGCCGTACGCACTGTTTCAAACAACGCTACATTATTGGCATTGCGGGCAATACTCAGCGCCCGCCCCCATGGCATAAGTTCTGGTGTGCCAGACTCCCCCAGCTGCCTTTGTACATGTTTGATCAGCTCAACGGTTACCCCGCTTACTTCGCCCTGCGCATTCAGATACTGACCCGGCGGGCTATGCTCAGTTAATAATCGAACAGATACTGTCGTTTCAGCTGCCAGCGCAAGCGGTGTGGCAGAAAAAGTTAACAATAGAGCAAATATTAGTCGGATAGTACCGTTCATCCGTCACCGGGTTGTCTTTAAAATCAAGCACTAAGAATACAAAGTTTTTATCACATGCGACAGTAGCACGTACAGCAAAAATTGGGCTTTTGTTAATCAAGCGTAATCAGCACTTTTTCATTCAACGACATCGCCAGGTTATTGTCGTAATAGGCTGCCTCATTGATAAAGGTTGGGTATACCGTGGTATCACCGTCGTAATAGATTTCCGTGCCGTCAAACAGGGTGAAAATGGGGTCGCCGGGATGTATTGGCTGATAATCATTGTCCTGCACATTTTTATGTACCATACCAATGCGCTCGCCCTTCTCATTCATTGGCAGTTTAATGCTGTGCAGATAACGGAACGCCTCGGTATGCTTTGGCAGCTCAGGCAGATTGTTGCGGTTGTAAAGTTCGACAAAATCCAAAATATGCTGTGTCATGCGGTGCATCAGTTCAAGCACATCCTGGCGCAGCACTGACTGCGGTTGCGGCCCCACTTCCACCAGCACACCATAACGGCCCAGGGTACACATTAGTGCATGATCGTCTGCAGCAAAGTGGTCTTCATCGCGCGAGATAATCGCTTCAGGCATTTTCATTTTTACGTAAGCCGCCAGCTTGTTATAAAAAACCCCGGCCTGGGTCAAAATTAAACAGGCGCCCATATTGCTGGTAGTGTTGTGTAAATCGATCAGTAAATCGGTTTTGGCATTACCTTTGGGGCCTAACTGCGCATTAAGCACCTTAGCACGGCTTTGTTCATAGTCAGCTAATGCCGGGTTGGCTAAATCGGCAGTTTTAAACTGGCGGTTTAAATCACTGTGTAAATAGCGCTTATTGGCATAATGCGCCTCCGGGTTAGCCCACAGCAATTCAGTGCTAAAACTGCTGCGATGAGCTTGCTCAGGACGGGCCTGATACTGCTTAATTAAATAAATGCCGGAAAACTCGTTGCCATGAACGCCGCCAACAATAGCGACTTGTTGTATTTTATCTGTCACTTTGCATGCCCCAGTAACTAATGCTAAGCCTGAGCTTAGCCTAAATCAAAGGCGGTATTATGACCAGAGCGCGACTAAAAAAGAATAGATAAAGAATTAAAATGCAGTTTTATAGAATATAAATTCGACAAAGGCTAGTCGCTAGGCAGCTGGCTGAGCTAAATCAAAGCGATTATCGGCTAAGCGCACTAACTCGTTATGCAAAATTTGCTGGGCCTGACAGGTACATTTGCCACACTGAGTGCCAAGACCGGTGCACATTTTCAGCTCACGCATGCTGGATACGCCCTCAGCCACTTTTTGCTTAATGGTTTTATCAGTTACAGCTTTGCATAAACAGACGTACATAACAGCACTCCGGTAACAGTACGCCAGCATTTTAATATTATTAAGAACTATTATCAATAGTATTTGTGAAGTTGAACTGTTACTAATAACAACGCCCGCTTTTTGCGGGCGTTGTGCTGTCATAGCAAGATGTCAGTGTTAGCGGAACAACACTTTCTCTTGCTGAAACCAGTGTACGCAGAAACCAATAGCCGCCGCCGCCAGCAGCAGTGTAGAGCCAAAAATCAGCGCCAGCATCATATAATCCGCCGTGCCTTTGATCAGTTCTTTAATTGCCAGCGCCACATTCATTATCGGTACCAGTGCCGTTTTAGTATTTAACTCAACCCCCGGCATCATGGCAGCAACCAGTGGCAGAAAAATCATAATCGATAACGGGCTAATGTAATTCTGCGCTTCTTTAAAGGTGCGGGCATAAATCGATATTGCCAGCAACAAGGCGGCAAATACGGCCGATATCGGTAACAGCAGCGAGAAAATAAGCACCAGCTCAGTGATAGCTATAGCCGACATTGCTTCTTGTACTACCGCCATCCCCGCAAAAGAGCCGATAATAGCGCCCCAGATACCGAAGCTACCGACGGTGATCAGCGCACCTACCAGTCCGGTGGTTAACACGGTTAAAAACTTACCCAGCACGATACTTACCCGGCTGATTGGGCAAATCAGTAAGGTTTCCAGCGTGCCTCGTTCTTTTTCACCGGCGCCCATATCTATTGCCGGGTATGACGCCCCCAGCAGACACAGCGGAATAAGGATATAGGCGATAATAGCGCCAAACTTTTCACCGATATTTTCCCGTTTGGCGGCGGTATCCACTTTTTGCACATCTACCGGTTTAATAATCGCGGTTAGCTTAGCCGGGTCGACATTAAGTTGCGTCAGCGTCTCACGCTGCAATTGTTCATTAAAGTCGGCGACAATTTCAGAGAAATAACGGTACATAAAGTCAAACTGCGACGACTGGTTATAAATGATTTGCCACTGCGCCTGTTCGACGTTGGCGCGTTTGGTATTAAAATCAGCTGGGATAACAATGGCCACATCAAACTCATCATTGCGAATAGCGGCAATTAAATCCGCCTGGCTGGTTTTTTCGGTCGTCAGTTGCTTAAAGTTCTTATGGTAAAACAGCGCCTCAGCAAACTGTGGTGCCTGTGTCGCGTTCACAATGACATAGCGGTGCTGCTCTTGCATGGCTTTGTTAGTGGTGCTGGATAGCACCAGCCCCATCACACCGAAAATAACCGGAAAGATAAAAATCGGCAGCAGGATCACAAAAATCAGTGTCTTTTTATCACGCATCAGCTCGGTAAGCTCTTTAAAATACACCTGCCACATTATGCTGCTCCTTGCTGTTGTAATTGTTGTGTCCCATTTAGCACAGACAAAAAGGCTTCACGCAGATCACCGTTATCCGATAGCGTTTTAAATTGCGTGATATCACCGGAAAATGCACTCACGCCTTTATCAATCACCACCACGCGGTCACACAAAGACGCCACTTCATCTAAATGATGGGTAGAAAAAATAACCGGCGTACCCGCGGCTTTTAAGCCTTTAATAAAATCCAGTACCGTTTGCACTGTCATGATATCCAACCCTGTGGTTGGCTCATCCAGAATAACCACTTTCGGGCTATGTACCACAGCACGGGCAATGGCGGTTTTTTGCTTCATACCGGTCGACATATTGTCAGCACGGCGGTTGGCAAAATCGTGCATATTTAACAGGCTAAATAACTCATCGATACGCTGCTTTAGTGCTTTTTCGCTCATACCGTGTAAACGGCCAAAATAGGCGATATTTTCAAAGGCGCTAAGCTTGCCGTATAAACCGGTATCGGCGGATAAAAAGCCTATCTGCTGGCGTGCCTTGACCGGCTGTTTTAGCACATCTACGCCGTTTAACAGCACTGAGCCGGCATCCGGTTTTAATGCGGTAGATAACATGCGTAAGGTGGTGGTTTTACCGGCGCCATTAGGGCCCAATAGGCCTAATACCTCACCCTCACCGCAATGAAAGCTGACATTACGCACGGAGTGAAATGCGTCTTTGCTATAACGTACATCCTGTTTTTCCGTGTCGGATAACTTATTATTTTTACTCAGCGCAAAGGCTTTCGCCAAATCCTTAATTTCAATCATGCAAGCGTCCTGTTGTCGAAGCTGCGCCACCCGGACGCAGCCATAAAAATCGGTAAAAAAACCAAGCAGTTACTGTACTTATTATTGTCACCGCCCGTAACGGCTTCGCCCGGCAAAGACGTTAGCCTTTGATTATCAGGAAGTAGCCGCTGGTTAGCAATTTGTTTAGCGAATGAATGCCTCAGAAAACTGTAAGCGGGTGTAAAATAACCACTCTCTGTCGCTAGCCGCTTACTGTTGTAATGTTACTGTTGGCTGGCGTTGTTGCCGCCATAGCTCTGGCCTGGCTTGCAAATAGGCAATAAAGGCCTGAGCGGCAACCTTGCAATCCACGCCTTTGCTATCGCATGGCAAAGCCTGAAGATTCTGATAACGGGCACTAAACGACGGCTTGCCACTGCTATCGGCTTTTGCTTCAACTTTGGTTACCGGATACAACGCGGGTTGCTGCTGGCGCAGGATCATATCGACCCGATCAGTTTGCGCTGCCTGTAACTGCTGCAACAACTGCCAGCCGTCATTACCATCGGCCAGATAACTGGTGGTGACTAAGCTATAGCGGGCATCATGTTCAAGCGGTTGCCACTGCCCGTTTTGCTGAATATCCAATTGCGTAAGCTGTACGCTAGCCGGCCCGGTTTGTTTGGCAATATAACGGATGCCAGCAACATAAGGATATTTACCGGTATGAGCACCTGCCACCACAGACTGACTGATAATGCCGGTCAGTAAGGCGCTAAGCTCACTGCCTTTAATACTCAGCACACTCAGCGGCGTATTAAACGGTAACACCTCCAGGCGGATATTGCCCTCACGCACTTCACCGGCTGGCAGCGGCGCGCGGATATTACCGGCACCGATCAGCGCCAGCTGCACCGGCTTTTTCATCAGATGCTGCACATCATCAGTATTGACGTACCATAACATGGCATCGGCAATATGACCTGCAAGCTTGGAGCCATGCTGGTCACTGCCGCCCGAGCCAGGCAGGCGCACATGGGGTATTTCGGCATGGGTTACACTGATTATCTCGCCATAGGCCGCTCGCACCGCTGGCAAATAGTGGTTATCCAGCACAGCGCGCAGCCTGACATCTTCATCCACAACCGCCGTGCCCGATAAGTTAGCGACAAAACGCTCCGTCGCCTGCTGTGTTTGCGTATCAATACGGCTGTTTTCACTACGTCGCGCTGAGCTGAAATAATCGCGCCCGGCCAGTAAGGTATTGCCGCCTGTACAAAAGGTTAGCTGCCCTCTGCGGTTAAAGCTCAGCTCGGCCTGCCCTACTGCCTGGGCAAACTGACCGGCTTGTACCACACAGGTGCGGCCAACCCCATCAGGATTGGTAACAACCTCGGCATAGGGCCGCTGCTGACCTAAATACCAGTGGCGAAAATCGCCCAGCAGGCTGTGCGAATGCCCGCCGACTATCGCATCGATACCATTAACCGCTGCTGCCAGCGCCAAATCGCGCTGATGGCCAAGATGCGTCAGTGCAATAATATGCTTCACGCCCTGCTGCTGCAGGCTATCGACGGTGCGCTGCGCTGAAGCCACTTCGCTGTCAAACACCAGGGCACCGGTGTCCGGCGAGATAGCGCGCATATCTTCCAGTGCCAACCCCAATACCGCCACCAGCTCACGCCCTGCTGCTGCACTAACGGATTCGACCGCAGTTAATTGATTGTTTTCTAATGCAAATAGCTGATAAGGCGTTAAATTAGCACGCTTTGCCAGTAGCGGCTCGTTCGAGGTGTCGACATTGGCCGCCAGCACGGGGAAGTTTACCTTGTCGACAAAATCGGCCAGTTTAGCCAGGCCAATATCAAACTCGTGATTGCCCAGCGCCATCGCATCAATATTCATCCGGTTCAGGATATCGATATTAATGCGCTGCTCAAACAGCTCAAAATAGGCGCTGCCTTTAAAGGCATCGCCGCCGTGTAAAAATAGCGCGGGTATTGCATCTTGCCGGGCTTGCTGACGCAATTGCTCAGCTTTTGTCAGCAAACGCGGATGACCGCCAATATAGGTATAAACCGGCTGGCCATTACCGGCTTTAAAGGCCGCCGGGCTTGGGTCAAAATGCGAATGGGTGTCGTTAATATGGATAAGGCGAAGCGTCAGGCCGCTTTGAACGCCGGATGGTGCGGCACAGCCGACAAGAAAAAACACTGAACATAACGCAGTTTGCAGCAAGCGCATAAAGACTAAACCTGTATTGTTGACGGAAAACAGTAAACGGTCGGCCACCTTAAGCAGAAAAGGCGTTGGTCTCAAGTGATAATAGCATGACACTGTGCAATAAACGCCTAATGCCAGGCGACCTGACTGCGGCCTTGCTGTTTAGCGCGGTACAAGGCCGCATCGGCGCGCTCGAATAAGCTGCTAAAACTATCATCCGGCTGAAGCGCGGCAACACCAAAACTGGCCGATACCGTTAGCTGCTCACCCAGCTCAATTTGGTGCAGCCGTTCAATAATACGCTGCCCTATTGCCACCACAGCATCCTGCTCAGTATGCGGCAGGATAACGACAAACTCATCGCCACCATAGCGGCCTATCACATCGGTTGGCCGCAATATCTGCTGCGCAATCTGACACGCCTGTTGCAGTACTTCATCACCTTTACTGTGGCCGTATTTATCATTAATTTGTTTAAAATGGTCAATATCAAACACCATTAAACACAGCGCCTGGTGTTGCTCCAGGCTGCGGCTGATCTCCAAATTAGCCCGTTGCTGCAAATGTTCACGTGAGGCGACCTGAGTCAGGCTATCCGTGGAGGCCACCCGCTTTAGCTGCTGATTGGCCGCCGTTAAACCAGGTACAGCCAGGGCAAACAAGGCATTGGCGGCAATCACGTTGATGGCAAACTGATACACCATCACATAATCCATCAGCGCCAGCAGGTTTACCAATAAGGCAATCATAAAGCTGCTTAACGCCACACTGACCGCGTTGTAAAACGGCGCTTCGGTACTGGCGATCCACATATGCGGGATCACTAAAAAGAAAATGGCAAAGGCACTTTCAGGCGTATCGGCATACCAGGCCAGCAGCATCGCCAAACTAAGCAGGCTGATATTCAGCAGCAACTTGTACTTAAACTGCGCGCTGGCAATACGTTGCTGCGGACCAAGCACATCATCTAACACAAACTTCGGCGCGGGGTATAACACACTAAGCAAACTGGCAAAAAGTGGCGCTATCACAATAACGCCGGCCATATCACCAATCCAGAACGGCAGCCAGGCACGGCCAACCTCAGCGAACGGCATCATGCCCGACAGCACCAAAGCACAGAGCACCAGCGCGGTTGCCAGCAGAGCGGTAAGCGCCGCTATCACTAAAAAGCTAATGACAAACAGCGGCAGATTAAAAGCCGCACTCAGTGCAATATGCCTAAGCAAACGGGCGCCAGCGTAGTACGGCAAAATATGGGCGATAGCAAACAGGAGTCCGGCCTGGGTTAACTTCCCAAAGCCCAGCGGTAGCTGATAATAATGTCCGGCCCAGTAAGTAATCGCCACGCAGGCCAGCAACAGCGCCGGTACTACTCTTACACCAACAATAAACAGTGCTGCAAAGGTTAAACCGGCCGCCGGAAACCAAACACTGGCATGTTCGGTGTATTCTACCAGCAGCCCTAACATCCACACCGCTAGCCAAAGCACAACCAACAGCAGGTTGCGCCAAAGCACTGAGCTCGACATTTGCCGGGTTAACTCAGATAAAGTGTGATAAAAATACGGCATAGCGGCTTATTATTGTTGTTATATCAGAGCAAGCTTAAGCTGAATTATAGCGCGGCGCGAATTTTTTCCGCCAGGGCTTTAATTTTTTCCATATCGCCCATCGCCGCGCCATGGCCTTTTAGCTTCGATAAATGCTCTGGGATTAAATGAAAATGTAAATGTGGCACGGTTTGTCCGGCGGCTTCGCCATTCAGTTGCATTAGTACCACACCTTCAGCACCTAAAGTCGATTTTAGCGCTGACATCACTTTTTGCACTGTGATCATCGTATGGCTAAGCTGGTCTGCTGGGATATCCAGCAGGGTCTGCGCCGCAAATTTCGGGATCACCAGGGTGTGGCCATCGGCCTGCGGCATAATATCCATAAAGGCCAGCGTGTAGTCATCTTCATACACTTTAAAACTGGGGATTTCGCCGCGCAGAATTTTGGCGAAAATATTGTTGTTATCGTAGCTCATGCAGTGTTCCTTTGTGCGGACATAATTAGCCAAGTATGCCAGTAACTGAAGCGATAAAACCAGCTTTGACGATACTAATGAGCTTTCAAACGCGGGCTGGAACCCCGCTTTGGTCGCCACAGAGTGTCTGAGCCCTGCCGTAGGCATTAGGACGAGTTGCTGTGGCGAGCCAAGGCGGGTGTTGCAGCAAAGCGTTTTAACTGAGCAAATATCCTGCGTGAAACTTAAGGTGCTGCTCAATAAAGCTGGCGATAAAGTAGTAGCTATGGTCGTAACCTTGCTGCATACGGATCTGTGCCGGGGCGCCGCTTTGCTTTGCTGCAGCAACCAGGCTGTCGGTACGTAACTGCTCGGGGTAAAAGCTGTCAGCTGTGCCCTGATCCACCAAAATTGGCAGCGGCTGTTCTGCTGCAGCTAATAACAGCGAGGCATCATATTGCTGCCATTGGCTTCTATCTTCGCCTAAATAGCCGGTAAAGGCTTTCACACCCCAGGGGCAGTTTACCGGGTTACAAATTGGCGAAAACGCCGAGATGCTGCGATAGCGCTCACTATTTCGCAGGCCAATCACCAAGGCACCATGGCCGCCCATTGAATGGCCGCTGATACTGCGTTTATCTGACAGCGGCAGCTCTGCCTCTACCAGTTGTGGCAATTCGCTAACGATATAGTCATACATCTGGTAATGCCGGGCGAACGGTTCGCGCGTAGCATTGACATAAAAACCAGCGCCTAAGCCAAAATCATAAGCGCCGTTGTCATCATCCGGCACGCCGTCACCGCGTGGGCTGGTGTCTGGTATTATCAGCGCGATGCCAAGCTCGGCGGCGATACGCTGGGCACCGGCTTTGCTGGAGAAATTTTCGTCGGTACAGGTTAAACCCGACAGCCAGTAAAGCGCCGGCACGGCTTGCGTTTCTGCCTGCGGCGGTAAAAACACTGAAAACTGCATCTCGCAGTGCAGTACAGATGATGGATGTTTAAAGCGGATTTGTTTGCCGCCAAAACACAGCTGTTCACTCACTTTGGTTAATACTGAAGTTGTCATAATCTACCCATAGTGTGTAGATAGGACAGATTACAACACCCGCCCTGGCTCGTCACAGCAACTATACCGAGCTTTCCTGCCCGGTACCTGCGGCCAGCTAACGCTGTTCAAATTCGTTCCGGACGAATTTGTCGCCAGCCTACGGCAGGGCTCAGACACTCTGTGCCGACCAGAACGGGGTTCTAATCCGTCCATCACTCACATCTGCTCCTTATTAAAAATGAATCACCGTCCGAATCGACTTACCTTCATGCATTAAATCAAAGGCTTCGTTGATTTGCTCCAATGGCATGGTATGGGTAATAAAGGTGTCCAGCTCAAACTCGCCGTTTAAGTAGCGCTCGACATAATCTGGCAGCTGCGAGCGGCCTTTTACGCCACCAAAAGCAGTACCGCGCCATACCCGACCGGTGACCAGCTGAAATGGCCGGGTCGAAATTTCCTGGCCGGCACCGGCGACACCGATAATCACCGACTCGCCCCAGCCTTTATGACAGCACTCCAATGCCGAGCGCATCACGTTCACGTTACCAATACACTCAAAGGAGTAATCGACGCCGCCATCGGTCATGTCCACAATGACATCCTGAATGGGCTTATCGAATTTCTTTGGATTTATTGCATCAGTGGCGCCGAGCTTTTTCGCGATATCAAATTTATCTTCGTTAATATCAATAGCAATAATACGGCCGGCTTTGGCCATTACCGCACCAATAATCACCGACAAACCAATGCCACCTAAGCCAAATACGGCAACCGTATCACCTTCTTTTACCTTAGCGGCATTCACCACAGCGCCCATGCCGGTGGTAACACCGCAGCCGAGCAAACACACTTTTTCCAGTGGTGCGTCTTTGTTGATTTTCGCCAGCGAAATTTCCGGCAATACGGTGTATTCCGAGAAAGTTGAGGTGCCCATATAGTGATAAATCGGCTTACCGTCTTTGGAAAAGCGCGTAGTACCATCCGGCATTAAGCCTTTACCCTGGGTAGCACGAATGGCCTGACACAGGTTAGTTTTACCCGATAAACAAAACTTACATTTACCGCACTCTGGTGTGTACAGTGGGATAACATGGTCACCCACAGCAACAGAGGTAACGCCCTCACCCACAGCTTCAACAATACCGCCGCCTTCATGGCCTAAAATGGCCGGGAAAATACCCTCAGGATCTTCGCCCGATAAGGTGAAAGCATCGGTATGGCACACGCCACTGGCGACAATACGTACCAGTACTTCACCTTTTTGCGGTGGCATTAAATCTACTTCTTCAATCGATAATGGCTGGCCCGGGCCCCAGGCCACAGCGGCGCGTGTTTTGATCATTTGCATTGCATTATCCTTTTAATTAACTGCACAGACATCAAATTGACTACCAGCAAGTGTAACCTGATTTTTATTTTTGCCATATCCGTACCAATAGCAGTAAAATACAAATCAGTTTTTCATATATGCAAAAACATGCAAGCGAAAAGCACGGCAGCTTGCGTTACAACGCCCGCCCTGGCTTGCCACAGCAACTATGTCGGGCTGTCCTGCCCGACACCAGAGGCCAGCTAAAGCTGTTCAAATTCGTTCCAGACGAATTTGTCGCTCGCTTTACTGGGGCTCAGACACTCTGTGGCAACCAGAACGGGGTTCTAACCGCTGCCTTAGACTGCATTTCAGGACTGCAGCTTTCCTTCAGCAAAGCCGATTTAATACGAGAAGGTTTAATTGAAACAGTGGATAGGTATTAGCGAATTTGTGGCGGTGGCAGAGCAGCAAAGCTTTACCAAAGCCGCCCGGCAGCTGGGCATTTCGGTAGCGCAGGTAAGCCGCAATATTGCCGAGCTGGAAGCCAGCCTGGCGATTAAACTGTTGTATCGCAGCACGCGCAGCGTCAGCTTAACCGAAGAAGGCTTGCTGTATTTGCAGCATTGCAAACATTTGGTGGCCAGTTTAGACGAAGCTAACCGCACGCTGGCTAACCTAAAGGCCACGCCGCGCGGCCAAATTAAACTCACTGCGCCGGTATTTTATGGCGAAACCCGCATAGCACCGCTGCTGCATGATTTTATGCAGCACTACCCTGACACCGAGCTCGACCTGCAACTAAGTAACAGCAAACTGGATTTAGTGCAGGGCGGCTTTGATTTGGCCATTCGCTTGGGCACACTGGAAAGCTCCAGCCTGATTGCGCGTAAACTGGCCAGCCGCACCCAGTATGTGGTAGCCGCACCGGCGTATCTGGCCAAATACGGCCCCCCGGCCAATTTAACCGAGCTGGCCAGCCATCAGTGCATAACCGGCACGGTCGCACAGTGGCGCTTTATGCAGCAGGGCAAAGTGGTCCAGTTTAAGCCTAAAGGCCGTATTGTCTGCAACAGCGGCGTAGCGCTGCTGGACGCTGCACTTAAAGGGCTGGGGCTGGTGCAACTGCCCGACTACTATGTCGCCGATAAATTAGACAGCGGCGAACTGGTTGCCGTACTAAACGAGCTGCGCCAACCGGATGATGGCATCTGGGCGCTGTACCCGCAAAACCGGCACTTGTCAGCAAAAGTGCGGGTTTTGGTCGATTATCTGGCCAGCCAACTTGGTTCGCCGCCTGCGCTGTGATAGCGTTTCAGTTAACATCATTTGCTATAGGACACACGATGAAATTTCTTTTTGCCACCCTACTGCTACTCGCCAGCCAGCTAAGCTTCGCCAGCGATAGCTTTATACAAGACGAGCATTATCAGCTGCTGGACACACCGGTAAGCCAAAGTGCCCAGGTGGTAGAGTACTTCTCTTATTACTGCCCGTTTTGCTATAACTTCGAGCCTATCGTCGCCGAGCTGAAAAAAGCCCTGCCTGCAGGCACACCGCTACATAAGGTGCCGGTGGCATTTTTAGGCGGCAATATGGCCGCTACGGTACAGCGAGCCCATGCTACTGCCGAGCTTTTAAAGGTTGAAGATGCCTTTGCCGCAGCACTGTTTAACCAAATTCACCAACAGCGTAAACCGCCACAAAACCGCAGCGACATCGCAAAGCTGTTTGCCGGCCTTGGTATAGCAGCGGCTCAGCTTGATGCGCATTTTGACAGCCTCCCCGTCAATAGCATGGTGACTGAATATGATGATGCCGTAGCGGCGGCGAATATCCGCTCAGTCCCCAGCTTTGTGGTCAACAACAAGTACCTGGTCAAGATCAGCGCCGTGTCCTCACAACAGCAGTTCAATGCACTGGTAAACTACCTGCTGAGCCTACCAACAGAGGCAGAAACACAATGAGCAGCATAAAAATTGATCTGGTATCCGATATCGCCTGCCCCTGGTGTGCTATTGGTTATGCCAGATTGCAGCAGGCGCTGGCTAGTCTGCCGGATATACAAATTGAACTTCAGTGGCATGCCTTTGAGCTAAACCCGGATAAAAATGCGCCGCAAGAGCCTATTTTACCGGCGCTAAGCCGTAAATATGGCCGCAGTGAAGAGGAAATGCGCGCAGCCCAGGCCAATATGATGCAAATTGCCAGCACGCTGGGACTTAACTTTACCAAAATGCAGCAGCGCTTTACCTGCAATACTTTTGACGCACACCGGTTGGTAAAATGGGCGGAGGCGACAGAGCAAAAAGCCACGGCAATGAAACTGGCATTGTTTGATGCCTATTTTGGTGAAGCCAAAGATGTATCAGATGCAAAAGTATTAGCCGGCTGTGCCATGAGCGCCGCTCTGGATAGCGCAGAAGCAGAACGCATCTTAGCCAGCGATGCCTACCGCGACACAGTACAGCAGGATATTGCTAAATATCAGCAAGCCGGTATCTCGTCTGTACCGGCCTTTATTATTAATAACAAATACCTGATCTCCGGTGCGCAAGAGCCGGCGCAATTAGCTGCAGCGTTAAAACAGATTGCCGCAGAGCAGGCGTAATCTGATATACACTTAGCGCAATATATTTGCGCTAAGTGTTTTTTATTTAACCCCCACTATTTACCTGAGCCGTTGTTAAAGCGCTTCTAGCAATAGCGCTATGCCCTGGCCGCCACCAATGCACATGGTCACCAAGCCATAACGGCCATTTATCCGCTTAAGCTCCGCCAGCAGTTTAATAATCAAAATCGAGCCGGTTGCACCTACCGGATGCCCCATAGCAATAGCGCCGCCGTTGGGGTTTACCTTGCTGTTATCAAACCCCAGGGTCTGGCTTACCGCCAGCGCCTGGGCGGCAAACGCCTCGTTAGATTCAATCACGTCTAAATCGGCCAGCGTTAAACCTGTTTGCGCCAGCACCTGCTGCACCGCCGGTATCGGCCCCAGCCCCATTACGCCCGGCTCTACGCCGGCAAAGGCATAACCAACAATGCGCGCCTGTGGTTTAAGGCCGCGTTTGTCCGCTTCAAACCGGCTGGTTAGCAGCAGCGCCGCCGCGCCATCATTTAAACCTGAGGCGTTACCGGCGGTAACTATGCCATCTCTTTTAAATGCCGGTTTAAGCTGCGCCAGGCTTTCCAGGCTGGTATCAGCACGGATATGCTCATCGCGATTAAACAGCACTTCGCTGCGGCCTGCTGGTACGGTTAGTGGCACTATCTGCTGGTCAAAATAGCCCTGCTGCTGCGCATAGGCCGCCCGCTGCTGGCTTTGCAGCGCAAAGGCGTCTAAATCAGTGCGGCTAAAACCATATTGCGCCGCTATGGTTTCCGCGGTAATGCCCATATGGCCGCTACCGAAAGGATCGCTAAGAATGCCCAGGGTTAAATCGGTGATAGCGCTGTGGCCCATTTTCAGGCCGCGCCGCACCTTGGGTAATAGATAAGCACCGTTACTCATGCTCTCGGCACCACCCGCTACAGCAATCTTGCTCTGCCCCAGTTGTATCAACTGCGCCGACGAGATCACCGACTGCACAGCCGAGCCACATAAACGGTTGACATTAAAGGCGGCAGAGCTGGCTGCCATGCCGCTGTTTAGCGCTATATGCCGGGCTAAATAGGCATCTTCTGCACCTGTAGTAATAATATGGCCAAATACGGCATGATCGACATCTGTTGCAGCCACACCAGCGCGCTGTATTGCAGCTTTTGCCGCCGCCGTGCCCAGCTGCGCCGGGCTTAAGCCGGCTAAACTGCCGCCAAAGCTACCAATAGCGGTACGGGCACCGGCCAGGATCACGACATCAGATAACGGCATAGTCTTTTCCTATTGTGTTAACAGCGGCCTTTTCGCTTTGGGCAGGCTGTTTACGATTAACTGATACGAGTTTTCTATCTGGCGTTTTATTTCGTTATCCGGCACGCTGCCATCAAGCAACACGGTATTCCAGTGCTGTTTATTCATATGATAACCGGGCGTAATAGCCGGAAAAATATCGCGCAGCATGACGGCTTCTGCCGGATCGCATTTTAAATTCACCCGAGCCACGCCATCCTGTTCGCTTAGAATGGCGAATATTTTGCCGACTTTATATACGTAAATATCCGGGCCAAAGGGAAAGTCTTCTACGCTTTGTAGTTGCATCAGGCAATGATCACGGCATTGTTGAAAGTCGAACATTGAATGCACTCCTTTATCTGACAGGGCGGATCGGGTTGTGCTAAGCCGACCCTTGAAGGCATGGATGCCTGAGAGGAGCCTACACGGATGTATTCACGGCGAGTCGGCGTGTACAACCCGATTTGCCCCTGCACGAAACTCAGAACCCTGCATTATGCAGGGTTCTGTCAAACAAACTTATGGTTTAGTGTATTTATCCAGCCACTGAAACACTTCGTTGTACCAGCGCACACGGTTATCTTTATTTAAGATCCAGTGGTTTTCATCCGGGAAAATCACTAAGCGCGAATCAATACCCTTACGCTGTAGGTTAGTAAAGGCACCTAACCCTTGCGCATAAGGCACGCGGTAATCTTTTAAGCCGTGAATAACCAGCATTGGCGTTTGCCATTTGTCGGCGTGTGCGGCCGGGTTAAATTTCTGATAGTCAGAGTCGGCGTTCCAAGCCGGGCCGCCTAAATCAAACTCCGGAAACCACAGCTCTTCGGTGCTGCCGTAAAAGCTTGGCATATCGTATAAACCGGCATGGTTAACCAGACACTTAAAGCCGGTTGGCCAGTTGCCGGCAATCCAGTTCATCATATAACCACCGTACGACGCCCCCAGTGCACAGGCACGATTGCCGTCTATCCAGGGCTGGGCTTTTACGATGTACTCAAAGCCTTTTTTCAAATCTTCCAGCGGCTTACCGCCCCAGTCTCGGCTAATTGAATCGGTGAAGGCCTGACCATAACCGGTAGAACCATGAAAATCGACCATCACCACTGCATAACCCTGAGCGGCATACATCTGCGCATTCCAGCGCTCGTTAAACATATTGCCGAAACTGCCTTGCGGGCCGCCGTGCACTAAAAATGCCATCGGGTATTTTTTCTTGGCATCAAAGTTCCACGGTTTTACCAGATAACCGTAAACAGTGTCATCATTGGCGCCTTTAAAGCTAAATTGCTCATAGTCACCAAATTGTACTGCTTTACGCCAGTCGGCGTTAATGTCGGTCAGCTGGGTTAAATTGCTGCCATCCAGGTTTAACTGAAACACTTCAGCTGGCATGTCCAGCTTGTGGTTGGTAAACACCAGTTTATCGCTGGCCACATTCAGCGCGCCGGCGGTGCCATCGCCAAACACTTTGCGCACATCGCCAAAGCCAGTGTTAATGGCATAAATGCTGTACTGGCCAACATCCTGCGTGGTAACAAACACAGTGCGGTTATCCGGGCCAAATTTGTAATCGCTTACTGAGCGGTCAAACTCGGGCGCCAGCTCTTTTTTCTGCCCGGTCACCATATCCAGCAACATCAGGCTGAATTTATCCGCTTCGGCCTGTGGTTTGCTCATGGCTTTATACGCCATAAAGCGGCCATCACTGGAGAACGACGGCTGTGCATCCCAGGCCGGGTTTGCCGCGGTTAAATTCTGCTTTTCACCGCCAGTTACCGGCACCATAAAGATGTCGTAATTGGTATGCCAGGCCTGGTCGCTGGCCGGGATCTTAGCGCTGAACACCAACCGCGCGTTATCTGGCGTAAAGGCCACTTCCTTCATACCGGCAATATTGGTGTTCCACTCACTCATCAGGTTGGTAGCATCTTTTACCGGCCCCTGCCCCAGCGCAGCGACATGCAAATGACTGCGATACGGCGTTAACCAGTGATCCCAGTGGCGTACCATTAGCTGGTCATAGGCCATAGCGGTGTCTTTTTTCGCTGCATCGGCCGCTTTGGCGTCCAGTGTACATTGCAGGTTCTGACAACCGGGTTTTACCGCTAACGCCAGCGCAATGTGTTTGCCGTCGTCTGATACTTTAAAGCCCTCTACCGGCAGCGGTAAATCGGTAACCTGCAGCGCTTCGCCACCATAAAGCGGTAATTGCCACACCTGGTTCGAGCCACTGCGATTAGCCACAAAATAAATGCTCTGGCCATCATGGCCCCACTGCAGCTGGCTTTCACGTCCTTCGCTCTGGGTTAAACGGGTCACTTTGTTTAAGTTGGATAAATCCATCAGATACAAGTCAGACGAGCTATCAGCCGGGCTAAAACCGGCGTTAGTCTGGCCATAGGCAACAAAGCGGCCATCGGGTGATAACACCACATCATGCAGTTTATTAAAACGGTTTAAATGCTCTACCGTTAATGGGCCCTGAGCCATGGCGCAACCTGATGACAGCAGCGCCAGAGTTAATAAAGTCTTTTTCATGCGTATCCCTTGGATTTTTTTGTTATAGGCTGAAAAAAATAAGGCTGCAGCAATGCTACAGCCTGAGTAAGGATTAGGCTTTTAACGCTGCATCCAGATCTTCAATTTTGGCTTTCCAGATAGCCGGCCCTTGCTGGTGCACATTATTACCATTTGAGTCTACCGCTACGGTAACCGGCATATCCTGCACCTCAAACTCGTAAATGGCTTCCATACCTAAATCGGCAAAGGCCACTACGCGGGCTTTCTTAATGGCTTTGGAGACTAAATAGGCCGCGCCACCTACCGCCATTAAATACACCGCTTTGTGCTGCTTGATACTGGCCACGGTTTTATCACCGCGTTCAGACTTACCAATCATGCCCAGTAAGCCGGTTTGTGACAGCATCATATCGGTAAATTTATCCATCCGCGTTGCCGTTGTCGGGCCGGCAGGGCCTACCACTTCATCACCCACCGCATCCACCGGGCCTACGTAGTAAATAAAGCGGTTTTTAAAGTCGACGCCATCGGGCAGTGCTTCACCTTTATTTAGCATGTCAGCAATGCGTTTATGCGCGGCATCGCGGCCGGTTAGCATCTTGCCGGATAACAGCACGGTTTCACCGGCCTGCCAGGTCTGAACTTCCTCTGGTGTTACCGTATCTAAATTGACCCGGCGCACATTAGCACCCAGCTCCCAGGTTACCTGTGGCCAGTCTTCCAGTTTTGGCGGCTGAATATCAGCAGCGCCGCTGCCATCTAAATGAAAATGCACATGGCGCGTGGCGGCGCAGTTGGGGATCATCACCACCGGTAAACTGGCAGCATGGGTTGGCACGCTGTTAATTTTCACATCCACTACGGTGGTTAAACCGCCTAAGCCCTGGGCACCGATACCCAGTTTGTTGACTTTTTCATACAGCTCTAAACGCAGCTTTTCATCAGCCGTTTCTGCGCCTTTGGCAATCAGTTCCTGAATATCCACCGGCTCCATCAGGGCTTCTTTGGCCAGCACCGCGGCTTTTTCGGCCGTGCCGCCAATACCGATGCCTAACATGCCTGGCGGACACCAGCCTGCGCCCATTTTCGGTAAGGTTTCCAGCACCCAATCGACAATAGAGTCAGACGGGTTAAGCATTACCATCTTGGTTTTATTTTCTGAGCCGCCACCTTTGGCAGCAATCATCACTTCAACATGATGGCCCGGCACTAAATCGATATGCACCACTGAGGGCGTATTGTCTTTGGTATTTTTACGCGCGCCGGCAGGGTCAGCCACGATAGAGGCACGCAGCGGGTTATCCGGGTTTAAGTAAGCACGACGGGTACCTTCGTCCACCATCTGCTGCACCGTCATATCGGTTTTATCCCATTTCACATCCATCCCAATTTTAACAAAGCAGGTCACAATACCGGTGTCCTGACAAATGGGCCTGTGGCCTTCGGCCGACATGCGCGAGTTTATTAAAATTTGCGCGATGGCATCTTTAGCCGCCTGGTTTTGCTCTTTGTGGTAGGCCACTTCCAGTGCTTTGATAAAATCCAGCGGATGATAATAAGAGATGTACTGCAGCGCATCTTCGATGCTGTCGATAAAGTCTTGCTGGCGAATAACCGTCATGTTTTACCTGTCCTCTGACGCCTGTGGCAGCGCCATGTTTAACTATTAGTGTCGGTGCTGGTATGATAGCGCGCATCAGAAACAGCGGCTAGCCCCATTCATGCAGCAGTACCTTATTCCAGCGGAAATTTATGGCGATACGCCGGACAATTTACTCAGTTACTTCAGTTATTTTGCCGCGCAGCCCTGGGCGATGTTACTTGACTCGGCCGCACCGCAGCATGTTAACAGTCGCTATGACATCTTAGTGGCCGAGCCTGTGGCCACGCTTGTCGCTGAGCATGGCCGCTGCCTATTAACCGACGAACATGGCGCCCACTCTTATGCTGAAGACCCTTTTACCGTGCTTAACTGCGCGTTAAAGCGCTACTTTCCTGTAGCGGTTGACAGCGCCCTGCCCTTTATTGGTGGCGCTCTGGGTTACTTTGGCTATGACTTGGGCCGCTATATTGAAACCTTACCGGCAACAGCAAGCGCCGATATTCAGCTGCCTGATATGGCGGTAGGCCTTTACCCCTGGGCGCTGATATTAGATAAGCAACTTAGGCAGTTATGGTACGTCGATTATCGGGGTAAGGCCGAACAAGGCTGGCAAAAACTGCACAGCCGCTTGCAGCAAAAAGCGCCGCTTAGCGCAGCGTTCAGCCTAAGCTCGCCCTGGCAGGCCAATATGGATAAAAGTAGTTATGTCGAGCGGTTTAACCAGGTGCAGCAGTATTTGCTAAGCGGAGATTGCTATCAGATAAACCTGACGCAGCGCTTCTCAGCACAGTATCAGGGCGATGAGTGGCAGGCCTATTTACAGCTGCGTGATAAAAACGCCGCGCCCTTTTCCGCCTTTATCCGCCTGCCGCAAGGTGCGGTGCTGAGTATCTCACCCGAGCGCTTTTTGCAGCTGCATGGCGGCAAGGTAGAAACCAAACCGATAAAAGGCACAAGGCCGCGCGGCATCTGCCCGATGACAGACGAGGTGGAAGCCGATAACCTGCGCCATTCAGAAAAAGATCGCGCTGAAAATGTGATGATTGTCGATTTACTGCGTAACGATTTAGGCAAAGTGTGCCTGCCAGGCACCGTTGCCGTGCCGCAGCTATTCGCCATTGAAAGCTTTCCGGCCGTGCATCATCTGGTCAGCACGGTAACCGGCACTCTGGCACCTGAGTACAGCGCATGCGATTTATTACGCGGTGCCTTCCCGGGTGGCTCGATTACCGGCGCCCCCAAAGTTAGAGCGATGCAGATTATTGAACAGTTAGAGCCGCAGCGGCGCTCAGTGTACTGCGGCGCTATTGGCTATATAAACAGCAGCGGTGATATGGATACCAATATTGCCATCCGCACCCTGATTTGCAGCGACGGTCACATTCACTGCCAGGCCGGCGGCGGCATCGTCGCCGACTCCGATGCCGACAGTGAATATCAGGAAACCTTAGATAAGGTAAATAAAATTTTGCCGGTGCTGGCCAGGCTGGAGCCTGAACATGCTGGCCGGTGAGTTTCGTCAGCGTTTTATTCTGCAAACAGCCGCCAAAGCCGGCGCCATAGCGGCCACGGATAAACACCAGGCGGCGGTACTGGTACCGGTAATTGTTTACGGCGATAAACTACAGGTGTTGTTTACCCAGCGCGCGCTGCATTTACGCCATCATCCGGGGCAAATCAGTTTTCCCGGCGGGCGCATAGAGCCTGGCGAGCCAAGCCATACTGCGGCGCTGCGCGAAGCGCACGAAGAAATCGGTTTAGCCCCAAATGCAGTAGAATTACTCGGCCGTTTGCCGCTGCAAAGCACCAGCACCGGTTTTACCATCCAGCCCTGGGTCGGTTTACTTAAGCCGCAGCGCAGCTGGATTTTGCAAGCCGATGAAGTGGCTGGTATTTTTGAAGTACCACTCACGCATTTTTTGCAACAGGAAAACCGTCATCAATTCAGCCTGAGGCTACGCGGTAAAGTGCAGCAGCTACATGCGATGCCATATCAGGATAAGTTTATCTGGGGGGCAACGGCGGCCATTTTGCATAAATTGTGTTTGCAGCTGGCTTAGCTGTTAAAGCGGTGCGTTAAAGTAGCCAACCACGTCCATCTGTTGGTGCAGCACACCGATAATATCGATTACATTCTGACCTTGCACAAAACTGTAGTAACCCTGCTGGATATCCGTGCGGTGTTTACCTCGTAAAGGGTTTTCAGCCAGCCAGGCAAAACGTTTTTCAAGTTGTTTTAGATAAATATCGCGTTGCTTCTTGCCCCATAAACTTTCGGTATAGCGCGCGATATTCAGCAAGTCGTCGCGCGCCCTGCGGGTAACCCGATAGTGCTTTTTTGCCGTTCGGACCATTAAATGTCGCTGTCCAGCTCGTGAATAAGCGCATCCATACTGAAATTTTCGACAAATTCACCCTTACCGGCTTGCTTTGCGCCTTCAGCTAAATGCCCCCGTAAGGCGTCTAGTTTACTCTTACGCTCTTCCAATGTTCTCAGTGCATCGCGCACCACTTCACTGGCCGAGCCATAGCGCCCGCTGGCTATCTCATTCTTGATAAAGGCTTCCCAATGCTCGCCCAAACTCAGGCTGGTAGTTGCCATAACACACCTCAGATATTCAAAAATAACAATACTGAATATAGTTAAGGTAACACCGCAAAGCAACAGGCTTTAATCGGCCTAAAAGCTTAGTGAATTAATTAATGCCATTAGCTTTTCCCATTAGTTTTTCTCATCTGTAATAAGCGCTGACCAGTTACCAACTGACTTACAGAACAGCGCTGCTTGGGCTACAATGGTGCAACTTTGATAACGACCAAACAGAATTAATTATGATTATCAGCGCTTTTGATATGTTTAGCATCGGCATAGGGCCGTCCAGTTCTCACACTGTTGGCCCGATGCGGGCGGCGAAAAAGTTTACCGATGACTTAACCGAGCAAAACCTGCTGGAAAAAGTCGCCAGCGTTAAAGTGGAGCTTTATGGCTCGCTGGGCCAAACCGGTATAGGCCACGGCACCGGTAAAGCCGTGATTTTAGGTTTAGCCGGTTATCTGCCGGAAACAGTTGACCCGGATGCAGTGCCCGGCCTGTTAAAACAAGTTAGTGACGAGCAGCAAATCCGGTTGGCAAAACTACAACCGGTTAGCTTCCCGCGTGAAGGCGCCATTGTATTTCACCGGCGTAAAACCTTAAAAGAGCACTCCAACGGCATGGAGTTAATTGCTTATGATAAAGATAAAAATATCGTACTAAGCGATGTCTACTTCTCGATTGGCGGCGGCTTTATTGTTAAAGCCGAAGATTTTGCCAAAGAAAAAGAAGCCGCCAGTCAGTTTGCTGCCGATAACCCGCCGCCGTTTCCGTTTGAGTCGGGTGCTGAACTGTTAGCGCTGTGCAAAGAGAACGGCCTGTCGATTGCCGGCTTAATGCTGGAAAACGAGAAAGTATTACGCAGCCCGGCGCAAATCACCGATGAGCTGAACAATATTTGGCTAACGATGCGTGCCTGTATTGAGCGCGGCATTAAAACCGAAGGCATCTTGCCAGGCGGTTTAAAAGTAAAACGCCGCGCACCGGCACTGTATAAAAAGCTGATGGCGGAAAAAAGCAGTGATCCTTTGCAGGTGATGGACTGGGTTAACCTGTTTGCGCTGGCGGTAAACGAAGAAAACGCCGCCGGCGGCCGGGTCGTCACCGCCCCGACTAATGGTGCCGCCGGTATTATTCCGGCGGTGTTAATGTACTACGATAAGTTTATTCAGCCGGTGACACCGGATATCGCCGTGCAGTATTTGCTGACCGCGGCGGCAATTGGCATTTTATATAAGAAAAACGCGTCTATTTCTGGTGCAGAAGTCGGCTGTCAGGGTGAAGTCGGCGTAGCCTGCTCCATGGCAGCGGCAGCCTTAACCGAAATTCTGGGCGGTACGCCATCGCACGTGGAGAACGCAGCGGAAATTGGTATGGAGCATAACCTGGGTTTAACCTGCGATCCGGTGGGTGGTTTAGTGCAGGTGCCGTGCATTGAGCGCAATGCGATGGGCTCGGTTAAGGCCATCAATGCATCACGGTTGGCGCTGCGCGGTAGCGGCGATCATAAGGTGTCGCTGGATAAAGTGATTAAAACCATGTGGGATACCGGCAAGGACATGCAGACCAAGTACAAGGAAACCTCGCGTGGTGGTTTAGCCGTGAATATTATCGAGTGTTAATGCTGCTACCAGCAAACAATCAGGCCCGCTACAGCGGGCCTGATTGTTTCAGTTAACCTGGCTTTTTCGCCCAGGCGGCACACCAGCCTTCACTGGCAACTAATTTGCCGGGGAAGATACCGCAAGGCCGCCAGGCATCACCTTCATTACCCTGCAGTAACATGCAGTTGGCGCAATTTTGCCCTTCTTTGGCCGATTTATGCACATATTGCAGTGCCTTGGCCTGCGGGCTCTCTGGGTCTACCTGCTCGGCAGCGAAGGCTTTTAAGCTGATACCGCCCATACTTAAGCCCACCACACCGCCGGCGGACAGTTTTAAAAATCGTCTTCTGCTATTGGTCATAATATTGCCTCTGCTGTTGTTTATTGTTTTGCTGCACTTGCTGTTTCACTTAGCGCGAAACACTTTTAGTTATATTGCTGGTTACTGTAGTGAACCGGAATTGGATTAGTCGGGCTTTTTGCCGCAAACACTAAACCAAAGCGCTATTGTCACGTAACAGTTACAGCCTTTAGCTTAGCAGCCAGTAACAGGAACTTCTTTGATGGAAAACAACATTATTATTACCGGTGCCGCCCAGCGTCTTGGGTTGCACTGTGCGTTAACCCTGCAGCAAGCCGGTTATCAGGTCATTGCCACCTGGCGCAGCGACAAACCCGGCCTGGCACAACTGCGGGATGCCGGTGTGCAATGTATCCAATTGGATGTAACCAATCCGGCCCAACTGGCCGGTTTTATTGCACGGGTTAAACAACAACATCACAGCTTAAGAGCACTTATCCACAATGCGTCTGACTGGAAAAAAGATGCGCCGCTAAACGACAGCAGCACAGATGCAGTTATCGCAGATGCAGCGGTATACGATGCTATGCAGGCCGTGCATGCCAGGGCCCCTTATTTGCTAAACCGCGCCTTTACGCCTTTATTACAAGCGCAGGATGGCGTAACGGATATTATTCATTTAACCGATTTTGTCGCCAGTGTCGGCAGCAGCAAGCATATGGCGTATGCCGCCTCCAAAGCGGCACTGGAGAACTTAACCTACAGCTTTGCCCGTGCCTTAGCGCCGAAAGTAAAGGTAAATGCCATAGCACCGGCGCTACTGATGTTTAATCAGCATGACGATGAGCCATATCGACAAAAAGCGCTGAAAAAGTCCTTGTTGCAATGTGAGCCTGGTGCAGAGGAAATGAGCAATACCGTGCAGTATCTGTTAAACAGTCACTATATCACCGGTAAAGTGATAGCGCTGGATGGCGGCCGGCCGTTAAACCTGCCCTAAGCGTTGCTAAACCTAACAGGGTTTAATTTGTCATCTTCGGCTGGCAAAATACTATTCATTAAAAACCATGAAGAACATCTATGAAGCCCAGCTTGTACTTAGCCAGTTTATATTTCGCCGTCGCTGTCGGTGCGACGGAGCAACCGGTCGCCGGTAAGTGGATCACCGATTTACAGGGCCAAACCCTAACCGATCCGCAAAGTTCCGGTTTTACCTTGCGCCATGACGAGCTTATTCATCTGGGTGATAACAGCGCCGCAGCGCCGATGCGCAATAAATTGCTGCGGATAAACCCACAGACCGCCCGGCTTAACGCGCCGCCCCTGCAGATCAGTGTGGCCGCTAACGTGCTCAATGGCTGCTTTGGCGAGCTGTTTAGCCGCTATCCGGATTTTGAATCTTTAACCTGGGACAGAGTAGACGACACGGTCTTTATCAGTGTGACCGAGGATTCCTCTTTTGTGCAGTTAAGCCCTGAGTGTCAAGCACGCTATGGCGAAACACACTCGACGGACTACCCCACTTTACTGGTGAAAATTGACACAGACCAGGCGTTAAGCCGGGCTGAAATTAGCGCAGTACGGCCGGTGCAATTTCCTGCCGCTGCTGCTGTTGGCAATGCGCCAAACGATGGCATTGAAGGTTTAGCCATCGATAACGCCGGCAATTTGTATTTGGCGCTGGAACAAAACGCGGCGAATGCGCCAATGATTTTTAGCGCCCCTTACGATAAAGCATTCTGGCAACAGGACGGCTATGTCAAGGTGCAGGATACCGGCTTTGTACTGCCGGTGCCGGATGCTAAAGACCATCCGATCAACGGCCTGGATTATCTGCCAGCCAAAAAAGCCGGCCACCCCGGCTATTTAGTGGCTGCAGCACGGAATGACGACCAGTTATGGATTATTGATTTAAGCCAGCAGCAAGCCCCTTTTGTGCAGCAAATGGCGTACTATGCGCCAACCCCCGCCGACAGTACCTGCCCGGCGTATGAGCAGATGGTGCAAACGGCAATTGAGGGTGTAGCCGTGCATGGCGATAACGTTTATTTGGTCAATGACGCCTGGAAAAAGCGCTACCCGGATAACATTAGCTGCCCGGCCAACGCGGCTAACTTTAGCAAATTTGCCCCACTGCTGTTTACGCTGCCGGTTGACCCACGCTGGTTTATTAGACAGCGTTAAGCTTAGCTAGGTGAAGCGCTTTGCGTCTGTTATTATGGCCGGCTGTTTGCTAGTTTGGCTAATACAGACCAAAGTGCACAGTACAGGCATAAAATATTGTTTGCGCAGGAAACTCTATGATTAACCATTTTCGCGTTCTTGGCGTTAAAACCAATGCCAGCGATGACGATATAAAAAAAGCCTACAAGCGTTTAGCCAATAAGTTTCATCCGGATAAACTACATGGCTTAACGGATGACGAAAAAGACGCCGCCGCCAGCCAGTTACAACGGGTAAAGGTGGCGTATGAGGTATTGTCTGATCCGAAGCAGCGGGCTGCCTTTATTAAAGATTTTAATAATGTCATTGTCACAGACCCAACTGCGGCAATGCAGGAGCTGTGGGATCAATACTATTCCTGACAGCTTGCTATTGCTGGCACTATACTTTTCATAAAAACTGATGCTAATGAGCAGGTTATGGCACAAAAACTGAATTTGGCGCGAATTCGCGCGCTGCAAACCGATGCAATGGAAAATATTGAGTCCTACATGGACCCGGATACCCCCAAAGCGCTAGAGCAATTTACTGCAAAAATGAAGGCTATTTTACTGGCCGATCCCGAAATACTCGACTCAGTACCGGAATATTTGCCCATGGCGCTGTATGGCCGGGTAAAATTTGTGCCGGCCGCCAAATTAAAATGGCAACAATGGCTGGATAAGGCCACAGCGCCAAGCTGGGACGAGTTTAAAACCTCTGTTGCTTTTAACAACGCCGATTTGGAATTAGTAAAAGCCATCCGTTCGCATTCTGAAGATCAGCTTATCGAGGCCTGTGCTGTACTGTTTTTACTTGATGGCAGCGGCAAAATCAGCGCTAAACGCCGCAATGGCAGTGAAAGCTATAACGAAGATGGCGATACAGCCCCCGATGACGCTGAGGATAGCTATCACAGTGATGATGATAATGATGGCTATGGCGCTGATGATGACAGCGATGAAGAAGGTTATGACGACCAGTACGACGATATTCGCTTTAACGGAGAGAAACCTTAATGAGCACCAGTTTAATTGAGATAACCGTTGCCGAAATTAAAGAACTGGCGGTAATAGAGCCGAAACAGGCCAGTAAAAAATTTGAGCTGATTGCCAACACCCTAAGCGATGAACAGCTAACGGAAGTCATTGAACAGATTGATATTGTTACCCTGACCCAAATTAACAGCGAGCACGATATCTCTTTTCCGTCTCTGATGTCTGAGCTGATGACACCGGAGCGTATTCGCGACGTAGTATGCCAGCAGCCGCTGTACTGGGAAGAAAAAATTAAAAATAATGCTGATGAGCTAAAACAGCATACCTTTGATTTTTTAACCTATTTAATCCGCAGCCAGGACAGTGAAGACAAACAGGCACAAGTGCTGGAATGCATTGCTGAAGACCCGGCCGGCTTGTTCTACTTATCCATTCCCTTTATCGAGCTGTACCGGGGAGAAGTCCTGGAATATGAAAACTACTGGGAAGATAAACTGTACGAGGATGAAGAGCACCTAGAAGAAGCCGAAGCCTACACAGAACGCAGCCAAACTGAAGATGCGCATAATCTGGGTTTTGATGACCCGCGCAGCCTGCTGGCGTTGATCCGCCAGTTAACGCCGGAAGTGGAAACTGCGATAAAAGCGCTTATTCGCAACGAAAATTCAGCCTGGGAAGGCATTATCAGCAAGTTTGCCTCTGAACTGGTCTTGCAGGCGAAAGAGAAAAACCAGGCCACGGATGATGAATACAGCGAAGTGGACGACATGTTCAGCTTTCTCGATTAAGGACTTACCGCCATGCAGTTAATGCTACGTGATGGCAGCTCAGGGCCGTTTTTAAGCCAGGTGCTGAACAATGCCAGCGCTGAAGAAAAACTTAGTGCGGCTGAGCTTAGCCAGATTAAAAGCAAAGCTGTGCTGATGAGCCTGAAATTTGCTGACAAGTTTTACAACAAATACAAGATGCACCTGCTAGAGCAAGCGGCCTGTGATGTTATCGGCATTGTTAGCCTGGGCCTGCAGCAGCTTAGTGAGAATGACAGCGAGCGTGCACTGGCCCTGTTACTGGCCCAGGATGGCGTGGTTAAAGCGTTTCAAAAAGGCTGGAGTATGCTGGCAACAGTAAGCAAAAAAACCGGTAAAACATCATTATACGGTGATGTGGCCGAGCAGTTACTGCAAAGCATCTCTACCCCACCGGACGCCGAGGACTGGAACGGCTACCAGCAATATCAGCAAGCCCTGATTGAGCACCGGCGTGGCCAGGCGATGCAGCTGCTGCAACAACATTTTTACGCCCGGCAGCAGTTTGATGAATTTGAACATTTCAGCTTAGAAGAAGTGTTAGCCGAAGTGGTGTTTTATCGCGCCTTGAGCGGTGGCGATAAAGTTCGGCAGGATTTAAAAAAGCGCCTGCGTAGTATCGAGCTGCAACCGCATTGGTTTAATGAGGCGTTTTTTCAGCTGCAAACCGACACCACCCTGGCAGAGTTACCTGCGGCCAATGCAGATGCCATCCGCGCTGATTTGGGCCAGCATTTTATACCGGCACTGCTACGCACCTTGCACTTTGCCAAAGCCTATCAGGCATTGCTGCAAAGCGATGCATCACCGGAAAAGCTGGATGCCTTTGAAGGCAAACAAGGCTTAACCAACCCGCTACTGGGTTGGCCGCAGTATTTAGCCCTGTAACCCTCACCTGAGCGCCCGCCTGCAGCGGCGGCTTAGCCCCGCTGCTGCGACCACTTAACGCGGGCGGCGCGTTTTACTTTTAGCGTTACTTTTAGCCGCGGCTTTACTGCCACCTACCGGTGCTATCACAGTGGCACTGGCTTTATTGGCCCGCCCCGACAACACCTTGCGCGAAATACTCTTTAACAGCGACTGGCGGTTACTGACTTCAAACCCGGGTTTAATAATGCGTTTAATGTCGCTGCCTATCAGCTTTTGGATACGCTCTAAGGTTTGCTCTTCTTCACGACTGACAAAAGACACCGCATTTCCCGCGGCACCCGCCCGGCCGGTACGGCCAATACGGTGCACATAATCTTCCGGTAAATACGGCAGATTAAAGTTAACGACAAAATCCAGCCCCTGGATATCTAAACCCCGGGCCGCCACTTCTGTGGCAATTAATACCTGCAATTTGGCTGATTTAAAATCAGCAATAGCGCGTCGTCTGGCGCCCTGGCTTTTATCGCCATGGCACACCGCGGCGTCTATCTTACGCTGTTGCAAGCCGGCCAGCAGCTGATCAGCCTGCGCTTTGGTGCTGGTAAAGACCAACACCTGAAACCAGTTATGTTCCGCGAGCAGTTGTTCGAATAATTCAATTTTGCGGCTTTCCTCTACCGGATACACCACATGGTTTACCGTGTCGGCCGTACTGTTGGCTTTCGCCACCCGGATCTGCTGATGATTACGCAGCATACGATGTGACAGCTCGTTTACGGCGGCTGACGTCGTCGCCGAGAATAACAAAGTTTGCCGCGAGTCAGGCGTAAGTTGCAGTAGCTGCAGCACATCAGTGCTAAAGCCCATATCCAGCATCCTGTCGGCTTCATCCAACACGACAAACTCAACATCAGACAGGATAGTGTTGCCAAGGGCGATATGCTCTAACAAACGGCCCGGCGTACTGATAACGATATCCACGCCATTTTTTAACTTACTGGCCTGCCCCCCCATTTTGACACCGCCGTATAAGGCCGCGACACTCAATGGCAAAAACTGCGCATAGCGACTAAAAGCGTCAGCAATTTGCTCGGCTAATTCACGGGTAGGTGTCAATACCAAGGCGCGCGGGCGACGTTCTGCTGTTGCTTTGGGGTGATCCAACATACGCTGCAACAGCGGAATAGCAAAAGCAGCGGTTTTGCCGGTGCCGGTTTGTGCTGTAACCTGTAAATCTTTACCGCGACGTGCCGGTACTATGGCCTGCGCCTGTACCGGTGTCATAGTGTGATAGCCGCATGCCAACAGGCCTCGCTGTAAGTCTGCTGCTAAATCTAAAGATGAAAATTGCATTACCGTTCCTCTGTAGCGACGCTACAGTTGAAAAAAACAAAATTACGCTGTGCTATCGTCAGTTGCACGCGGTTTATGGTTTGCAGCGCGCGCCAGGATCTCAACATAGAAGCTGGCCAGCCCCTGGGCTACTGCCGCATCAATTTGCTTATTAATCTCCGAGGTGAAGATTGTCTTCGCACTGTCCTCTGTTGCACCAAAGCGACAGTCAAAGGTCCAATAATCTTTACCTTGCGGCAACGGTTTGCGCCGCTCCCTGTTCAGGTATTTTTTAATCTCATGTTTAATTAAATCCACCAAACGGGCAGGTTTATGCTTAGGGTGGCTTAAGGCAAATGTCTTTTTCATCAAATTCCTACACAGCTGTGCTGAAGAGTAAAAGCTGAGCCAGCTTTTAAAGGCGCATTCTACATGGATGTGCCGCAGATAACCGCCACTATTTGTGGTTTTCTGCTAAAAGCAGCACTGCAACAGACGCCATCGACGCCTGTCGGCGCTAATACCCTGCCTGCGCCAAACGTTGCTGTACCTCTGCCAGCTCTTGCTGATACAACATCTGGTAAGGCAATTCTGCCGCACTGGCGTTAATACCCAGCGCATAACCACGTTCGATAGCGCGCACCAGGGTTAAAGCCTCGGCAATACGCCCGCTGTTATTGCGCAGCGCCTGTTTAATGCTACTGCTGATATTCAGCTTAGCCAGAAATGCTTCACTGTCGACACCAAACAGCATATCGGTGCCGGAAATAAGCCCGGCAAGAAAATATTGCTGTTCTTGCGGCTGGCCAAGTTGCCACTGCGCGGCAATGCGCTGACAGCAGTGAGCACGCGTCAGCACCGTGATGGCCGCCGCGGCGCTAGTGCCGGACAACACAGCGTAAGTCAGTACCCATTTTCGCGCCAGCGTCAACCCCAGCCGGGTTACCATCTCTTTTATCGAGCTGACGGCCCGGGTTTTACGATACAGCGGGCTATTGGCTAGCTTTAGCAGCCCGATCACGATGGCCGGCTCATCCTGCAGCAAGGCCGTTAAAGTATTAATATCCGGCTCTTCAACAAATAAGCAGGCAATAATCTCGGCCAGCTTAAGCGCACTGGGTTCGATTTGCTTACCGGCAACGGTGAGCTTATCCGGTAGAAAATAGCCCTGAAACCAATCACAGCCCAGGCTTTTATACAACGCGAACTGGGCATCCGTTTCTACCTTGTCGGCCAGCCACAGCAGCCCCGGACGGCTATACAATGCTTTATGCCGTTCAATATCAGTCAGCTGCGTGCGTGCCATATCAATGCGGATAATATCTGCCAGCGCTATCAGCGCCGGGCTGTCGGTATCAGCACAGGCATCATCCAGCAAAAAACGAAAGCCCTGTGCTTTGTAATGCACTATCGCACTTAGCAATGCCGGGCTGGCCGGCGCTGGCGCATCAAGCGCCAATACAACCCTGGCCGGCTCCAGTGCTAAGGTTTTGCGCGCCAGCAACAATGGCAAGCTTAGCCGCAGCACTAACACAGTGCGATAAGGCACCATATAATCGCTAAGTTGTTGGCACTGCGCCGCTAAATCGTCGCTGCTAACGTTATCCAGCATCAGTGGCACTATCGCCGTTTTATTCCGTTGCAGTAATTCCAGCGCTACACGCCTTTTAGCTGTGTCAAACAGGGGCTGGGCAGCATACTGCGCCAATGCCAGGCCGGTGTTGTGTTCTACGCTTAAGCGGGTCACGTTTAATCCTTAATTACAACAAGGTTTTAATAGCGGCCGTCAGGCCATCCAGTGTCAGCGGATACATGCGTTTTTGCATAATCTGTTCAATCAGGCCAATAGAGTAATAATGCTGCCACCATTGTTTGGGCTGCGGGTTTAGCCACACCGCTTTGGGATATTGTGCCAGCAAGCGCTGTAACCAGACTTTGCCCGGCAGCTCATTAAAATGTTCAACACTGCCACCGGGATATTCTATCTCGTACGGGCCCATAGTAGCATCACCAACGAAGATCAGCTTATAGTCACTGCCGTAGGTATGAATAATATCGTCGGTTTTTAACTGCTCGGTGTAACGGCGTTTATTATCGCGCCACACGCCTTCATACACACAGTTATGGAAATAGAAAAATTCCAGATGCTTAAACTCGCTTTTCACCGCCGCAAACAGTTTTTGGCATTGCTCGATATGGTCGTCCATCGAGCCGCCAATATCAAAAAACACCAGCAATTTAATGGCATTGTGCCGCTCACGCATAAAGCGTAAGTCGAGCCAGCCAGCCTGCTCTGACGTGGCCTGAATGGTGCCATGTAAATCCAGCTCTGTCTCAGCGCCGCTGCGGGCAAATTTACGTAGCTGTTTTAGCGCCAGTTTAATACTGCGATTATTCAGCTCGCTGTCGGTGTCTAAATCTTTAAACTCGCGTTTATCCCACACCTTTACGGCCCGGCGTGCACCGCTGCCCTGCTGGCCAATGCGCACGCCCTCGGGGTTATAACCATAAGCGCCAAAAGGCGAGGTACCGCCGGTGCCAATCCATTTATTGCCGCCACTGTGCTTTTTTTGCTGCTCTTTTAGCCGCTCACGCAGGGTTTCAAGCAGCTTATCCAGGCCACCAAGCGCCTGCAGTTTGGCTTTATCGTCGTCGCTGAGTTTACGCAGCACCTCGGGTATCAGCCACTCAGGCGGTATGCTGGCGGCGATGTCTATTTCGGCGACACCCTCAAAGTAATCGGCAAAGGCACGGTCGAACTTATCGTACTGGGTTTCATCTTTTACCAAACACAAGCGGGACAGCTGATAAAAAGCCTCGGTATCGGCAAAGATCACTTGCTGTTTCAGCGCATTAAGTAAGTCCAGCAGTTCGGTAATGCTGGTTTTTAAGCCGTATTTGCGCAGCGTAAAAAAGAAGTCAATCAGCATTGCCCGGCTCCGCAGTTTATTCCTCGCTGCGGCTCACAACACTTGCCCCGGCTCGTCACAGCAACTCGTTCGGGCTGCCGCCCTCGCTCAGACACTCTGTGCCGACCGGAACAAGGTTCTGATCCTTCGCTGGCATCGCTGTCGAACCCAAAGAATGTTGCAGAAAGCTCCGACATGCTCTATCGCCCTTGACGTTTTGCCAAAAACGCCAGTTTTTCTACCAGGGCGACATCCTGCTCGTTTTTAAGCAAAGCGCCAAACATTGGCATTAAGCCGCCTTTTTGCTGCTTGTCGGTTAACACTTCTGCCGGTATATCCTCGGCCAGCAATAATTTTAACCAGTCCAGCAGCTCTGACGTCGACGGCTTTTTCTTTAAGCCGGGCAGTTCGCGCAGCTCAAAAAACACCTCAAGCGCCGTGCTTAACAGCTGTGGCTGGATCTGCGGGAAATGCACGTCCACGATGGCACGCAAGGTATCGGCATCCGGAAAACGGATATAGTGAAAAAAGCAGCGGCGTAAAAACGCATCCGGCAGCTCTTTTTCATTGTTCGAGGTAATAATCACTATCGGCCGTTCAGTGGCGCTTACCTGCTCGCCGGTTTCGTGCACATAAAATGCCATCCGGTCTAACTCGTGCAGTAAATCGTTGGGAAACTCAATATCAGCTTTATCAATTTCATCAATCAACAACACCGGGCGCTTATTTGCTGTAAAGGCCTGCCACAACTTCCCAGGGCGGATATAGTTATTGATATCATGCACCTTGTCGCTGCCGAGCTGACTGTCGCGCAGGCGCGATACCGCATCATACTCGTACAGGCCATGCTGCGCCTTGGTGGTCGATTTAATATGCCACTGAATAAGCTCGGTGTTTAAACTTTGCGCCAACTCTTCAGCCAGCCGGGTTTTACCGGTGCCGGGCTCGCCTTTAATCAGCAACGGTTTTTCCAGTGTCACGGCGGCATTTACTGCCAGCGCCAGTTCATCAGACACGATATAGTTGTCAGTACTTACAAAGGCCATCACTACCCTCTATGCTTATGACCAAAGCCTGCTGTGTTACAGCCTGCCAGGCTTGTGGTGAAACGTAATATCTTATAGCCAAAAGCTACTTTAATTTTTGCCACGCAGGCGTATTCTTATAACCAATTTATCGTAAACGGAGTTTTTTTATGGCAAACGTCTATGCAGACAACTCATTGTCTATCGGCCGCACCCCGCTGGTCAAATTAAACCGGACTATTGAAGGCGGCGCCAATGTCTACGCCAAGATTGAAGCGCGTAACCCAAGCTTCAGCGTAAAATGCCGTTTAGGTGCCGCCCTTATTTGGGACGCCGAGAAAAAAGGCCTGTTAACCAAAGATATCGAACTGGTAGAACCAACCTCAGGTAACACCGGTATTGCACTGGCCTTTGTCGCCGCCAGCCGTGGTTATAAACTTACGCTGACCATGCCCGCTACCATGAGCCTGGAGCGGCGTAAGCTGCTAAAAGCCTTAGGCGCTAATCTGGTGCTGACCGAAGGGCCGAAAGGCATGAAAGGCGCTATTGAGAAAGCCAAAGAAATTCAGGCGTCTAACCCGTCTAAGTATCTTATTTTAGGTCAGTTTGAAAACCCGGCTAACCCGCAAATTCACTTTGATACCACCGGGCCGGAAATTTTCAATGATTTAGATGGCAAAGTGGATATTTTCGTTGCCGGTGTCGGCACCGGCGGTACCATTACCGGTGTTAGCCGTTATTTAAAGCAAGAGAAAAACCTGCCATTGCTCAGCGTTGCGGTAGAGCCGGTAGAATCACCAGTTATCACTCAGGCCAAAGCCGGTGAAGAGTTAAAACCTGGCCCGCATAAAATTCAGGGCATAGGTGCGGGTTTTATTCCCGGCAATCTGGATTTATCCCTGGTTGATGCCGTTGAACAGGTCAGCAGCGATGACGCTATTGCCGGTGCCCACCGCCTGATGCGCGAAGAAGGCATACTGGCCGGTATTTCCTCTGGTGCCGCCTTAGTGGCTGCCCAGCGACTGGCAGCCAAGCCGGAAAACGCCGGTAAAAATATCGTGGTGATTCTGGCCAGTGCGGCAGAGCGCTATTTAACCAGCCCACTGTTTGCTGATGTCTTTACTGAGCAAGAATTACAAGCTTAATCAAAGCACTTCGTAAAATTAAGGGCAGCTCCGGCTGCCCTTTTGTTTGCTCTTTTCTTTACAGAGCCAGAAAAAGCCGCCACACTGAGCTTCGTCTTTTTCAACCGGATATCTGCTATGACGTTACGCTGGATCCTCCCCTTACTGCTACTGTTAAGTGCTTGTAGCGACGACAGCCCGAAAGTCAATGCGCAATGGGGCACACCAGAGTATATTGCCAGCCAGTTTTTTCAGGCTTTATATAACGATAAAGATCTGGAAAATGCCAAAGCACTGTGCACGCCCGAATATGCGGCGTTGTTAGACTCCTATGGCAGCGTGCGCCAGGTCGGGCGTACCTTAATGAATATGTCGTTTGACAGTGTAGAAATCCGGGTAAATCGCAGCGGCGGCAATTTACGTGAGCAATACGAAAACGAAGCCGAAATTGCCATTTTGCTTACCGGTCAGCACAACGGTAAGCAAATTGACGAGTTACGTAATGTCGAGCTGGTGCAACACAAAGGCCGCTGGGTAATAAAAATGGTGCAAGTGGATAAATTCAGCAGCAGCGCCCGCTAGCGCTGAAAAAACGCCGCTATCCGTGTCTGGCACTCAGGGCTGTTAAGCAAGCGCTGAAATTGCACCAGCTCGGCGGCAATCGTTTCCAAAGTCAGGGTTTTATGCTGGCGTTTTAACAGTGCTTTGCTACTTTGTACGGCATCGGGGGGTAAGCTGGCCAGTTTTAGCGCTTTTTGCTGCGCCAACGCCAGTAACTCCGGCGCTGATACTATCTGGTTTACTAAGCCAAGTTGTAGCGCCTCTGCCGCACCGAAGGCCTCGCCCAGCAATAAATATTGTGCCGCACGCTGATAGCCCATTACGTTTGGCAACAACACACTGGAACCGGCTTCAGGGCATAAACCTAACTGGGTAAATGGCAGCTGAAAACGGGCGTTGTCGGCGGCATACACTAAATCGCAATGCAGTAATGCCGTGGTGCCAATGCCAATCGCCAGCCCGGCCACTGCAGCCACTAAAGGTTTAGAGAACTGCGCCAGTTGATACAAAAACTGTACGGTCGGATGCTGACTGTTTAACTCCCCGGCGCCAAGAAAATCCTGCAAATCGTTACCGGCACTAAAACAGTCACTGCTGCCCTGTAATAACACCACTTTGACCGCAGCGTCATGCTCTGCCTGCTGCAAGGCGGCGGTCAGCTGCCGGTACATCTGCTGGCTTAACGCATTCTTTTTCTGTGGCCGGTTCAGGCTTAGCTGCAATACGCCATTTTCACAGTGCTGGGTAATATCACTCATATGTTGTCCTGTTATTGTCCGGCCACGCTGCCTTCACGGCGCGGATCGGCACCGCCTTGCAGGCTGCCGTCGGTTAACATAATGGCATGCAAACCACTGTTTAAATCCTGTAGCTGTACTTTGTAACCCATATCTTCCAGTATCGCCTGCTGCGCTGCCAACGCTGTACCTTTTTCCAGCGCCAGGTAATCGTTACGATGGGTAACCCGGGGTAAATTTAATGCCTGCTGCACATCCAGCTGCCAATCTAATACGGCAACGATGCTTTGTGCAACATAGTTAATAATACGGCTGCCGCCGGGTGAACCTATGACCAGCACTAACTTATTATTGGCATCAAATACCATCATCGGTGCCATTGACGAACGTGGCCGCTTGCCCGCCTCAACCCGGTTCGCCACCAGATGACCGTTTTTCACCGGGCTTAAGCTAAAGTCGGTTAGTTGGTTATTCAGCATAAAACCGCCAACCATTAAACCAGAGCCAAAGACGTTTTCAATGCTGCTGGTCATGCTTACGGCATTACCTTGCGCATCCACTATAGAAAAATGGCTGGTGTTTGGCAGCTCTGGCGATGGCGCACTAACAAGAGCCGGCGCACCTTCAGGCACACCTGCTTCCGCCGCGGCACCGGCTGCCGTCAAATCAATTAAGGCCGCACGACGGGCTAAATACTCCGGCGCTAACATACCGGCTAGCGGCACGCTAACAAAAGCCGGATCGGCCAGATAACGCTCGCGATCTGCAAAGGCTAACTTAGCCGCCTGAGCCAGCAGATGGGTCGCCTGCACACTGTCAGCTGCCACGCGCTTAATATCGAACTGTTGTAATATGCCCAGTATTTGCAGCACCGTCACCCCGCCTGAGCTCGGTGGTGCCATACCGCATACTTTGTATAGCCGATACGGCATACAAAGGGCGTCACGCTGCACCGCCTGATAAGCCGCCATATCCGCTTCGGATAAAGTGCCCGGATTGACCGGCGCGGTTTGTACCCGTTCACTGATGGCTTTTGCCAGTTCACCGCGATAAAAGGCGTCGGGCCCCTTAGTGGCTATTGCCGTTAAGGTGGCTGCATACGCCGGATTTTTTAAGATACTGCCTTCTGCTACCACCTTACCCTGCGGAAAAAAATACTGTTTTGACTCATAAAACTGCGATACGCCTTTGTTCCAGCCCATTGCCAGCTGTCTTGCCGTACGGCTGGAAACACTAAAGCCCTGCTCTGCAGCCTTAATGGTATCGTTAAACAGCTCTGCCCAGGGCAATTTGCCATATTGCTGATGCGCCTGATACAGCATCGCTATGACCCCGGGTACGCCAACCGACTTACCACCAACATAAGCCTCTCGCCAGTCCAGTGGTTTACCCTCTACATGGAACAACGCTGGCGTTGCCCCCGCCGGTGCCACTTCACGGCCATCAAAACTAGTCAGTTGCTGCTGCTTCGCCTGCCAGTGCAGCATAAAAGCGCCACCGCCAATGCCAGAGCTTTGCGGCTCAACCAACCCCAGCATCAGTTGCACCGCAATCGCCGCGTCTACCGCGCTGCCGCCTTTGGCCAGTATGGCACGCCCGGCTTCTGTGGCCATAGGGTGCGCCGCTGACACCATATAGCTTTTCGCCGTGACCAATTGCTGTTGGTAGGTGCCGGTTGCCGCTTCCGGCTCGCGGGTTTCCTGCTGGGCCAGCACCGGGCTAACCGTTAACACACAACTTAACAATATGCCGGCATAGCGACCGGAACAGACAAAAGACAGAGCTCGCATAGATAGTTCACATCGGGTTACAGCAGATGGCTACACCCTAACCAGATACGGCAGCAAGATCAATATCAGCACTGCCAGTTGCCAGCTTTAACGGCTAGCCTGCAGCAAAGAAACAGATTCTGCTTGACGCCAGCTTACAGATCGTTTTGCATAAGCCCATCTATTACAGCGGTAAGCCTTACTTTGCGCCCCTTAATTGCCAAACATTTTCAGCCCTATTTAGTATTAGCATTGCTGCTCGCCGGCCTGGCTATATTACCCGAGCCACTACAACAGTGGCTGAGCTACCAACGCACCGCTATTGAGCATGGCCAGCTGTGGCGCCTGCTAAGCGGCCATTTGCTGCATTCTAACGTCTGGCATCTGGTAATGAACCTGGCGGGCCTGCTGCTGGCTATGTTACTGCACAGCCATTACTATTCGCCCCGGTATACCTTGTTAAACTGGCTGGGCTGCGCCGTGTTGATCAGCATGTTGTTGTATTGTTTTTCGCCAGACATCGGACTTTATGTTGGTTTGTCCGGCGTGCTGCATGCGATGCTGACACTGGGGGCAATAAAAGATATGCAGGTAAAACAGCCCACCGGCACCCTGTTACTGGCAGGGCTACTGGCAAAAGTCGCATGGGAGCAATGGCAAGGGCCGGATGCTGACCTGGCCGACTTAATTAACGCCAGCGTCGCCATAGATGCACACCTGTATGGTGTGCTGGCCGGCCTGGCGACTGCCCTGCTCTTGCTTGTGGTCGCGCCGTCAGACAAAAACTAGCCAGGCTACCGCACTGGCAGCCAGACAATAGTACAAAGCAGGTAAGGCGGTATAGCGGATAATATCGCCTTCCCGCCCGCTTAAACCTACCACGCTGGCGGCCGCCACCACGTTAACCACACAAATCATATTACCGGCATTGGCGCCCAGCATTTGCAATGCTAATACCAGCTGTGGTGCTATATCGGCCTCTGACGCCATAGCCTGTTGAAAACTGGCAAACATTAAATTTGAAAAGGTCGCTGAACCGGCGATAAAAGAGCCCAGAGCCCCCACCAGCGGTGCTATCCACAACCAGACGCTACTGAGCTCTGTTGCTGCCAGTTGCGCCAGTGCCATCGGCATCGCGCTCAGGCCTGCAGCATTAACATCCGAATGCAAAAAAATACGCACCATAGGCACTGCCGCACACAAGGCTATCAGTGACGGCCATAACATCTGCCCGCTTTGGCTCAGTGCAGCGTTAAAGTGACGGCGCTGGCCATGCTGCAGTAGCAATGCCGCCAGCGCAGCAATGACAAATAAGGTGCCTGGCAAGTACAGTGGCACTATCCGCACACTAATGGCTGAACCGAATACTTGCGGCCAGTGCAAACTGACACTTTGCAACAGAGCCTGAAACGGCAGTTGTGGCATCCGGCTTAACACCAGCAATAACGCCACCAGTAAATAGGGTAACCAGGCCCGTAGCAAACCAAAATTAGCCGTGGTTGCCGTTAGCGGCGTTGTTGCCGGTTCAAAAGCAGCAGGCAGTAAAATACCGCGTTTGGCCAGGCTGCAAATAATAACCAGGCCGATTAATGCTCCAAGCACTGACGGAAACTCCGGCCCCAGCAACAATGCCACCAGGTAAGCCGGCAGCGTAAAGGCTAAACCACTTAGCAACGCAAAAGGGGCAATAGCAAAACCGGCGCGCCAGTTGGGCACGCTGCTGAAAAACCGGCAATACAGCAGTACCATAATCAGCGGCAACACAGAGGCGACCATAATATCAATGCTGATAGCGGTTAACGCAATTTGCTGCAAATGACTTTGGCTGGCGCCATTTAACCCCTGTGCCAGCCCTACCAGCACCGGGGTGCCAACAGCGCCGAAGGAGACAGCGCAAGAATCTGCAATCAGCGCCAGCACAACGGCTGCCAACGGGCTAAAACCCAGCGCCACCAGCAGAGGCGCCGCTATTGCCGCCGGCGTGCCGAAGCCGGCCGCACCTTCTAAAAAACTACCAAACAGCCAGGCAATGATAATCAGCTGTACCCGCTTATCGCTGCTGATCTGGCTAAATCCTTGCTTAATTACCTCTACTGAACCGGTGTGTTGCAGCACTTTCAGCAGCAAAATAGCGCCAAACACGATCCAGACAATGGTCAGTGCAATCAATAAACCCTCAACGATAGCGGCAGACAATTGCAACAGCGGCATCTTCCAGACCAGCAGAGCCAAAACGGCGGAACACAATAAGCTAAGGGGCATGGCCTGGCGTGCCGGCAACCGCAGCAACACCAGCAGCACAAACACACTTAACACTGGCATCAGTGCGGTAATCAGCTGAAGTGGTGTCATCCATGCTCCTTAAAAACTGATATCACGCTAACGGCTGGTAAGTCTAAACGTTAAGGTTAAAACGGCGCCGGTGCGTTGAACGACATGACATCACCACTAAGCGGATGCACGAAGCTGATATGTTCAGCATGCAGCAGTAAACGGCGGCTTTTAGCGGCAATATCTGCTGGCGCATACAAGGAATCGCCCAGCATAGCGTGCCCCAGTGCCAGCATATGTACCCGCAACTGATGCGAGCGGCCGGTGACCGGTTCAAGTTTAACCCGGCTTTGGTCAGTCTCACTGTCATAGCTTAGCAGCTGATAGCGGGTCAGCGAGGGTTTGCCCGTTTGCTGACACACTTTATACAGCGGCCGCCGTTCAGTATCTGCTGCTAGCGGTAACTCAATATCACCACGCGTTTTAGCCAGCTTACCGGCGACTACCGCCACATAGTGCTTATGTATGGTTCTGGCCTGAAACTGCTTGCTGATGTCCGATAATACCCGCTTGGTTAGCGGCACGATCAGCAAGCCCGAAGTGTCATAGTCCAGCCGGTGAACCACTTCAGCAAAAGGAAACTCACGCTGTACGCGGCGAATAAGGCAATCCTGATTTTGCGGATGACGCCCTGGCACCGTCAGCAACTGTGCCGGTTTATTTACCACCAACAATACATCATCCTGGTAAACCAATTGATAAGGCGCATTGGTTGCCGGCAGTATTGCCAGCTCTGTTATCGTATCGCTCATTCGGCTCTCCGTGTTTAACCGTCGTATTATGCCGTAAAAGCACTTCGTCTGCCGGTAAAATTCGGCTAAGCTTAGGGCCTTTTCAGTAGAACCTATACCGCATGACGCAAGCTTTTATTTATCAGCCACCGACCCAGCCCTGGCTTGATATCCTGTATCAGGATAAAGATCTGATTGTGCTGAACAAACCCAGCGGTTTGCTGACTAATCCCGGCCGGGGTGCGCATTTAGCCGACTGTCTGCTGAGCCGGGTACAGCAGCAATACCCGCAGGCCTTGCTCGTGCACCGCCTGGATATGGCCACCTCTGGCGTGGTGGTAATGGCGCTGCGGCGCAAAGCCGAAGCCGCATTAAAGCAACAATTTGCCGCGCGCAGTGTAAAAAAACGTTATCTGGCCATGGTGTGGGGCCGGTTAAACCGCGCCCAGGGCACGGTTGATGTGCCGTTAATTGCTGACGCCGACAACCCGCCGAAGCAAAAAGTGTGTTTTAGCAGCGGCAAAGCGGCCATTACGCATTACCGCCTGCTACAGCAACTGCCCGATCGCGCTTTGGTTGAATTGCTGCCCGTTACCGGCCGCTCACATCAGCTACGGATGCATATGTTGCATCTGGGGCACCCCATTCTTGGTGATGCCTTTTATGCCGATAACGACGCCTTGCACGCCGCGCCGCGTTTACTGCTGCATGCGGCCAGCCTGCAAGTGTTGCAACCTTATCATGGCACTGCGTTGCAGTTTAGCGCCGACAGTGATTTTGTTACCGCTCAGGGCCAGCTAATTTACTGACTAAACAGTAAAAATAACCATTGTTACCCCTGGTAAATGGCAATTTGCTGGCTATAGTTTTTTAAGCTGCCCGGCCCGACAGCGGTTAACCGCAAGCAGCCAATAACGATAATAAAACAGGAGCTTAACGATGAGTATGCTGCAAGAGTTTAAAGCCTTTGCCATGCGCGGCAATGTGGTAGATATGGCAGTCGGTATTATTATTGGTGCTGCCTTTGGCAAGATAGTGTCATCTTTTGTCAACGATGTCATTATGCCGCCCATTGGCGTGTTGCTGGGTGGGGTTAATTTTCGTGACCTGGCCATCATTATTCAGCAGGCAACAGAAACGCAGACTGAAGTGGTCATCAAGTATGGCATGTTTGTACAAACTATCATTGATTTTGTGATCATTGCTTTTGCCGTGTTTATTGGCGTTAAAGCCATGAACTCAATGAAGAAAAAAGAAGAAGCCAAACCAGAACCGGCACCCGCCGCACCTCCGGCTGATATTGCGCTGCTGACCGAAATTCGTGATTTGCTGAAAAAACCCTAACGTTGCTTAAATCACGCTAACTGAATAAAAAACGTCTCCTAAAGGAGGTCGGAAACCCGATCTGGTCGGCGCAGAGTGTCTGAGCCCTGCCGCAGGCAT
Source organism: Rheinheimera pleomorphica (assembly GCF_011634895.1). Lineage (GTDB taxonomy): Bacteria > Pseudomonadota > Gammaproteobacteria > Enterobacterales > Alteromonadaceae > Alishewanella > Alishewanella pleomorphica. The sequence continues at coordinate 169,025 of NZ_SIRR01000031.1, forward strand.
TAGGGCGAGTTGCTGCGGCGAGCCAGAGCGGGTATTGCGACCGTATCGTTACACCGTTATAAATTCTGCTCAAATAACTTATAGATCCGCCGGTATTCATCCAGCCAACTGCTGGGCTGGCGGAAGCCATGCGGCTCTACCGGGTAGATAGCCGTTTCAAAGTTGCTGTTTTCCTGCTCAATTAAGCGCTGTACCAGACGCACCACGTCCTGAAAGAACACATTGTCATCTACCATAGGCGCATTAATCAGTAAGGGTTTTGTCAGCCCCTGAGTAAAGTAAATTGGTGAGCTGCGCTGATAAGCAATAGGGTCAATCGCCGGTGTATTCAGAATATTCGACGTATAAGCATGGTTATAGTAAGCCCAATCACTTACCGGCCGCAGCGCCGCGCCAGCCTGAAATAAATCGGGCTGGGTAAACAGTGCCATAAAGGTCATAAAGCCGCCGTAAGAGCCACCATAGGTGCCAATACGCTTGCGGTCGACATTGGCATTGTCGACTAACCAGTTAACCCCGTCGGCTAAGTCTTCAATCTCGGGTGTGCCCATGCGGCGATAAATGGCGGTGCGCCAGTCGCGGCCGTAGCCTTTTGATGCCCGGTAATCCATATCCATCACCACATAGCCTTGTTGCGCCAACAGGTTATGAAACAAAAACTCACGGAAATACCCCGACCAGCCTAGGTCGCTGTTTTGCAGATAGCCAGCGCCGTGGTTAAAGATCACCGCGCGCCGTGGTTCGCCCTGTTGATAATCTGCCGGATAATACACTTTAGAAAACACCGGTTGCTTGCCATGACTTGACGGCACAGCCACCACCTGAGGTGCGACCAGAGGCAATTGCTTAAATTGCTCAGATACCGTATCGGTAAGCCGCGTCACGACAGCACCAGGCTTAGCATCTGCCACATACAGCTCGTTAGGCAGAAGATTAGTCGAGAAATTCAGCAACAGTTTTTGCTCGTCCGGTGACAGCGTAAAGCTGGTGCTGCCGCCTAAATCGGTCAGTTGCTGCATATCGCCGCTGGCCATTACCGTGCGGTAAACTTCATAGTTACCCGGGTGCTTCACATTGGCCTGGAAATAGATATAACTGTCGTCATGCGTCAGTACCGGGCTGCTGACTTCAAAGGTGCCGCGGGTGAGTTTTTTCGCCTTACCTTTTAGTGGCTTTAAATACAGGTGTGAATACCCCGACTCTTCTGACAAATAGTACAGACTGTCGCTGTTGTTTAACCAGCCAAAGTCATTAAAGGCATAGTTAACCCAGGCGTTATCATGCAGACGGTGCTGTGGCACCAGCTTTTTCTGCTTAAAATCGACAGTGGCGATCCAGCGATCTTTGTTGTCCAGCGCCTTCAGCATTAAGGCTACCTGCTCACCACTACTGTGCCAGCGCATGGCGCTCTGGCTCCAGTACCAGTCGGTCATCAGGCCAATATCCCGGATCACCTTGCTACTTTGGTATTTTTCGCCACGTGCTTTGGCGTTTTCAGCTTTTACCTCAGCCAGCACATCGTCGTTATAGCCTGGCAAGCTGCTGTAACTCAGTTCAGTGCTGCTGCCATCGCTGAGGTTTAATAATAAAATACGTTGTGGCTGCGGTGTAACATCATTTACCCGCGCCCGCACCGGCTCTGCTGCGATATCACCATTACTGGTGATGTAGTTAGGCATAATATCCTTGTCGTTGCGCTTAGTGGCTTTGCGTACCGACACCAGCAAGTAATCCGCTTTCGGCGATAAGCTCGCTGCCACAATCTGCTGGCCTTTACCCAAATAGAAAGCACTTGGTGCCAGACTGGCATTTTGCTGCAACAGCTGTTGACGCGCGTCGTGGCGCTGCTGTGCATTTTTTTGCTCCAGAGCAATAAATTCAATCAGCTTATGCTGCTGCTGCGCCAGGTAGCCTGCCGGCTTTGCCGGTGCTTCAGGCTGCTGTTCAGTTTTCAGGCTGGCCAGCTCGACACGTTGGCCAGAGGCAATATCATGCGCGTAGTAAGTCCAACCTTCACGGTAAGCCAGTTGACCATCCAGTAAAAACTGTGGTGCGCTTTGTTCGGTATTATCACGGGTTAACTGGCTGACGACGCCTGTTTGCATAGTGCGCACAAACACATCACCTTCAAACACCCAGGCCTGCATGCTGCGATCGCGGTTATACACGGCGGCATCGGAGCCTAGCTGATGCAGCTGCGCCAATGCGACAGCGTCACCATTACCCCTGGCATCTAATGGCCGGGCGTACCAGTCACGCAGCTCGCTGCCTTCGCGCTTGCGCTGGTAATACACCTGGCTGCTATCGGCACTCCAGTGCGCCTCTTCAGGCTGGCGGCCCAGCCAGTCAGGATCGGCCATGATCTGCTCCAGGCTGAGTTTAATACTGCTATCACCGGTAAATGCAACCGGCACACTGACAGCTGACGTCTGATAGGTTTGCGGTTCGGCTTTTTTTGCCTGCAGCGGGCTGGTTAACACCAGACTGCACAATGCAACGGCCACTAAAGAGGATCGAAGCTGAGTCATAAAACATTCTTATACTGATGAAAGACGCTCTTTTATACAAAGCCTGATGCGCTAACGCAACAGAGCAACGCCAGGATGCGGCTGACAGCAAAGCAGATAAGATTAAGCGGATAAAAAAACCGGCCCAAACCGGGCCGGCAGAAAACAGCGTGAATAGCAACTATTCGAACAGCTGTGGAGAAGTTAAGCGGCGATTTTAGCGCTGATTTCAACTAAACGCGCCTTAGCTGCGGTCAACGCCGCCTGCTGTGCGTCGGCGCCCATGTTCAGGCCTTCAGCATAAACAAAATGCACATCTTTTAAACCGACAAAATTAAAAAACGTCTGCAAAAACGGCGTCTGGCTGTCCAGCTCAGTGCCCTGATACACACCACCCCGGGTAGCAAAAATAACCACCGGTTTATCATCCAGCAAGCCCACCGGGCCTTGCTCGGTGTACTTAAAGGTAATACCTGCCCTGGCCACGCGATCCAGCAGTGCCTTTAATTGCGACGGCACGCCAAAGTTATACATTGGCACACCCAAGATGATCACATCTGCCGCTTTAATGCGGGCAATCACGTTATCTGATATTGCCGCCAGTTGTTGCTGTTCATCACTACGCTGCTCGGCTGGGGTCATCCAGGCCGCCATTTCAGTCATATCCAGATGCGGCAGCGGCGTGGCATTTAAATCCAGCGTGTCCAGCGTAAAACTGCCTGCTGGCAACTGCGCAATAAACTGCTGCGCTAACTGAACTGAATGGCCTTTATCACCGTTTATAGAGCTGTTAATTAAAAGAATTTGTTTCATGGCTGATCTCCTGTGAGTTGATGCGACAATCATAACGTATCTTTTTAGGAAGAAAATCAGATAAAAACACAGTTACCTTTCGATTTTTTATTATTATAAACAGAGATCGGTAACTCGGTGGGCTGCGTAAAACAGTATTAGATAACAACACGACTGTCGGTGAGCGACCTAATCAGGAACATGAAACATGTTGAAGTCAGTTAGCGTACCAAGGCATGATAGGCTCCCCCAACCTACTACGGATACCTGTGAGCCTATGACAGGGCAACAAAGCAACAGCAGCCAGTGGGAAGAAGCATTAACCTTCGTTGCGCTGCAGCGGGACAAACATGCTTACGCGGAATTGTTCAGCTACTTTGCACCACGTTTAAAGGCCTTTGGCATGAAAATGTTTGGTAATGAGCAGCAGGCGCTGGAAATGGTGCAGGACACTATGCTGAACGTGTGGAAAAAAGCTGCCTTGTTCGACGCCTCGCGCGGCTGCGCTTCCACCTGGATTTTCACCATAGCGCGCAACGTGCGTTTTGACATGCTACGCAAAAAGCAAAGCCGCAAAGATGATATCAGTGCGGATGATCTCTGGCTTAACGGTGAATACCCTGAGCCTCAGGCCGCCGATGATGCGGCACAATGGGACAACCAGCTACTAACAGAAAAGCTCGCGCCCCACTTTGCCAAGTTGCCACCGGCGCAGCGTGAAGTGATGGAGAAAGTTTATTTGCAGGAAAAATCGCATCAGGAAGTGTCATATGAACTGGCGATTCCACTGGGCACGGTAAAGTCGCGGATCCGCTTAGCGCTGGACAGATTAAGAGAGGCATTAGATGGCGCACGCAATTAAGTTTCATCCCGGCATGACATTGCTGGAACAATTTGTTGATGGCAGCTTAAGCGGCGATGTCGCGCTGGCGTTGGCAGCGCATATTGATTTATGTCCACATTGCCAGCGTTTAAGCCAGGACATCAGTGCCGACTTAGGCAGCCAGCTAGTGCAGCAAAACGTTAAAAAAACCAATGACGATTGGAGCACCATGCTGTCAGCTATCGTTGAGCAGCCGCAGCTAAGCAAAGCTGAACTGAGTGCGAACCAGCGTAGTCAGGCCGCACAACAAAGTATAGTGGTTAATCAGCGCGAGTTTATTTTGCCTCGCGCCTTGCAGCGATTGGCGGCAAACCATGGCAAGTGGTTAACCCTTGGCGGCATTGCCACAGCAAAACTGCCCGCCGGTAGCGAACATCATGTCTCTTTGCTGTACATAAATAAAGATACCGAAGTGCCACAACATACCCATTTAGGTCTGGAAATGACACTGGTGCTGGCCGGTAAAATTGTTGACGAAAACGGCGAATATGGCGCCGGTGACTTACTGATTAACTCGCCGGATGATACCCATACGCCGCGCACCCTGGCAGACGAAGACTGCTTATGTTTGTCGGTACTCAGTGCGCCACTGCAGTTTAAAAAGGGCTTAACCCGGCTGCTAAACCCTCTGCAGCAGTTTTTTTACTAAGTATGTCTAAGTAAACCCGGTGCAGTAAAACTCGTTTTAATTGGCAGGAAGTGATTGCGCCGCCCCTGGTTAACACAGGGGCGGCGCTTTTTTATCGCATGCAACATTACTGCAGCAGTGCCGTGCCGCCCTTTAAATTGAACACCTGCTTAAAACCAAGACGGCCGAGCACTTTACAGGCAACCAGGCTACGATTGCCGGAGCGGCATACCAGCAACAACGGCTGCTCTGGCCGCAAACGTTGTGTCATTACGGCATCAGCCAATTTAGACAATGGCATTTCCAGCACCGCATAGGGTTGCTGTAAGTATTGCGTTAAGGCCCCGGCGCTTTGCTCATGCGGCTCGCGCACATCGACTATTTGTACGTCCGGCCGCTGCGCCATAAACTGGTTAAGCCGCTGCGGCGCGATAACGTCTGTTGCATCAGACAAGCTGACTTCAACCAAGCCACACAAGTGCTGACTATGTTGTTGCAATAAGGCGGCCTGTTGCTGTAATTGCAGTGGCCAGTCGGAGTTGGCGCTGTTGTGCAGTAAATCCTGTAGCAGGGGCTGCTCTTTCAGCGCCAGCGCTAAGGTGGTAAAAAAGCGCTGCGCATAGTCATGGCTGGACAACAGCAGGCAGTCATCCGGCAAGGTTGCAGCCAGTAACCGGATACTGTCTGCCAGCGCCGACATATCTCCGCCCGGCAAATCACTGCGGCCAATGCCGCCTGGCAGCAGTACATCACCACAAAACACGGCACGCACTTTATCGCCATGGGCTGTATCGCTATGGTGCAACATTATACTTACAGCCTCCGGGGTATGCCCCGGCGTGGCTAACTTGGTCAGTTGAAAGGGCCCACAGTGTAACTGCCTGACCTGCTCTGGCCACCCCAGCACATCACATGACTCTGCCGGGCAGGCGTTGCCAACTAAGGCAAGTAACGCCGGCCGCGCGGATTGATGATCACGGTGTAAATGCGTATCTAAAATTGCCTTTACCGTTAGCCCCTGGCCCTGAATAATATTGGCGATACGCCCGGCCAGAGGCAATACCGGATCGATAACCACTACCTGGCGGCTATCCGGACAGATCAGTAAATAGCTGCACAATGCCTCGTGTTTCAACTGGATCAGGCCACTGGCATGAATTTCTAACGTTGGGGTGGCGTCGGTCAGCACCAGACAATGCTGGCACACCACCTGCTGCAACGCGCTAATTGCCGCACAGGCGCGGTCGCACTCGGCCTTTGTCATCGCCGGACCAAAGGATAAACGGATAGCCCCCTGAGAGCGCCAGCTGTCCAGCCCCATCGCATCCAGCACAAAGCTGCTGGGCACTTTTGAGCTGCAAGCTGACCCCGAGCTGACCCGAATACCGGCGGCATCAAATAAATCCATAATATCTTTGCTGTAAAACCCCGGTACCGAAAAATTAATCGTCGTCGGCACCACATAAGGTGCATCACTGTTTAACACCAGCGCCGGAAATACCTGTTTTAACGCACTAAGCAGGGCCTGGCGGTACTGCCACAAGATGCGTTCAGGCTGAAACACTGAGCCTGTCTCTTTGGCCAGTTCGGTAAATATGGCATGCAAAGCGGCAATGCCGGGCAAATTTTCGGTGCCAGAGCGTAAGCCGCTTTCCTGGCCACCGCCGGCAATAAACGGCTGATAAGGCGCACCTTGTCTGATATATAAAAAGCCTATGCCTTTGGGGGCATAGAGTTTGTGGCCACTAAAGGGCGCATAATCAATGCTGGTAGCGGCAATATTCAGCGCCATCTTGCCCAGGGCCTGCACACAGTCGACCATCCAGTAAACCTCAGGGTTCGTCTGGCGGATCAGTTGCTCCAGGGCAGTTAAATCTTGTTTTACGCCGGTTTCGTTATTGGCCGCCATGGTGCAAATCATCGCGGTTTTACTCAGGTGCTGGCGGATAAACGCCTGATCAAGCAAGCCATGCTGATCAACGGGAATCGCCATGATAGTGGCATTAAAGTTAAGCACCCGGTTCCAGTGCTTTAAACTTTCCGGTACTGCTTTGTGTTCAGTAGCACCATACAGCAATAAGGTGTCGGGCCCCGCCAGGCCGCGCTCACGGGCAGCCAGCAAGGCTGACACTATTGAGGTTTGAATACCTTCAGTAGCACCCGAGGTAAACACGATATCCCCGCTACTGGCGCCAATCAGTTGCCGGGCTAAACTGCGGGTGGTTTCCAGCTCGGCCTTGGCTTTAATACCAGTAGCATGGCTGCTGCTGGGGTTACCAAAGCCGTACTGCATGGTATGCATTGCCGCTGCGGCCGCCACCGGCAGTACCGGTGTGGTGGCATTGTTGTCCAGATAAATTTCTTGCTGAGCGCTTAACATGCCTCACCTTTATAACTGAAAAGAATAAGATATTCCTCACAATAATAACTGGCTTAGATAACAGGCTCAAGGGCTGAGAACAACAAACCGCCCGAAGGCGGTTTGTGTTGGCGTATTACTCGACCAGATCTTTAGGAATTTGCGGCCGTAATTCTGACCACACCAGACCGCTTTCTTTACCGTATTTGCGCACCGCAAACACCACTTCGTCAAACTTGCCGGCCTCGGCATACAGTTTAATTTGGTGGTAATACTTGCGTGCCAACTCCCTCGCCTTAGGGTGTGAGAAGTAAAAACGGGCAATTTTGTTATACAAGCCACGAAAGCCATTTAAAATCAGCACGTAAATCCGGTTAGCCGAATGCAGAGCTAACTCGTGGTTCAAATTATAGTCAAACTCGGCAAAGGCTTCAGCGGTATCTTCCAGGGCTTCAGCACCGGCAAAAATTTCTACCACCTGCTGGGCATGGTTTTTAATCGCACCACGAATATAAATAGCACTGATATTGGTACGGGCAGACAACAGCTCATCAACCAGCTCTGGCATCCGCTCTTCATCTAACCGCGCCAGCGTTTCTAAGATATTTAAGCCAGAGGTTTCCCAAAAGTTGTTCACTTTTGTCGGCTTGCCATGCTGAATAGTCAGCCAGCCGTCACGGGCTAAACGCTGCAGTACTTCACGCAAAGTGGTACGGGTTACCCCTATCAGCTCAGATAATTCACGCTCTGCCGGCAAAATAGAGCCTGGCGCAAATTTACCGTTCCAGATCGAGTCAACAATGTACTCTTCAGCAAACCCGGCCGGGCTTTGCGCTTTAATCAGATTAGTCATGCGGATCTGTCCGTCTTCTTGTTCAGAAATTTGTACTGATTGTACCAGAGCGCCATCAGTTAACAAGTCACCGCCTGAAAATAGCCAGCCTATGCCAGCCGATTGTACATTGTGCACAAATACCGTAGATTACGATAAGCTTAGAAAAAAATCCCCGTTAGAAGGATATAAAATGCTACAAAAAATCAAACGTTTATCTATGCAGCGCTGGGGCTGGGCGCTGGTGGTACTGTCGTGCCTGGCGTTACTGGGCACGGCGCTGTACTTTCAGCACGGCCTGCATATGCAGCCCTGTATTAAGTGTATCTATGTCCGCGCAGGCTTTGCCGGCATTTTACTGGCGGGTATTATCGGCTTGTTGGCACCAGCGAATATGCTACTGCGGTTGCTGGCATTGCTGGGTATGCTAAGTGCAGCCGTATTTGGCATAATGCAAGCCTATGAATTGCTGGAGATTGAGCAATTGCTGGCCGAAGGTGGTTTTTTCAGCTGTTCGCTGTTTGCTGAATTCCCAAGCTGGCTGCCACTGGACAAATGGCTACCCGCCGTATTTGAGCCAACCGGCAGCTGCGGCGATACCAGTTGGCAGTTTTTGGGCCAAAGTATGGCATTCTGGAGCGCCTTTGCGCTATGGGGCTATGCCATAGTCGCAGCGCTGTTATTGCTGTCACAATTTACCCGTATCAGCAATAACCCTTATCAAGGCTAACGTTTTTATCGGTAAAACAACAACACCGGCCAAGGCCGGTGTTGTTGTTTTAAAGTGCAGCCTATTGCGCTAAAAACGGATAATCAGTATAGCCCTCAGCACCACTGCTATAAAACAGCTCGGGGTTCGCCTGATTTAACGGCGCATCCTGCTTAAAGCGCGCGACTAAATCCGGGTTAGCAATATAAGGCACACCAAAAGCCACCGCATCAGCAATACCCTTATCTAACGCCTGTTGGGCTGACGCTTTATCAAATCGTTCATTACTGATATAAACACCAGCGAACTGGCGCTTTAATTGAGGGCCCAGGCTATCCTCGCCCTGGGCTTCACGGGCACAGATAAAAGCAATACCGCGTTTACCCAGCTGTGCGGCCACATAACCAAAGGTATCGGCACGCTGCGAGTCGCCCATGCTGTGGGCATCAGAGCGCGGTGCTAAGTGCATACCTACCCGGCCTGGCCCCCATACTCCTACTACCGCATCGGTAACTTCAAGCAGTAAACGGGCGCGGTTTTCAATGCTACCGCCATAGTTATCGGTACGTTTGTTAGTGCTGTCTTGCAGGAACTGATCGAGCAAATAACCATTGGCACCATGAATTTCTACGCCGTCAAAACCGGCTAATTTGGCATTTTCCGCGCCCTTGCGGTACGCCTCTACTATGCCGGCAATTTCAGCAGTTTCCAGCGCCCGCGGCGTAACAAAGGCTTTTTTCGGCCGCATTAGGCTAACATGACCGTCAGCGGCAATAGCGCTGGGCGCTACCGGCAGCTCGCCGTTTAAGTAATGCGGGTCTGAAATACGGCCGACATGCCACAGCTGCAGCATGATTTTACCGCCGGCCTGATGCACGGCGTCAGTTATCTTGCGCCAGCCAGCCACTTGCTCGTCTGACCAAATGCCCGGTGTGTCAGGGTAACCCACGCCCATCGGGGTTACCGAAGTCGCCTCGGTTAAAATAAGGCCGGCACTGGCACGCTGTACATAGTATTCACGCATTAAATCATTCGGCACCCTGCCCGCACTGGCACGGCAACGGGTTAATGGCGCCATTATAATACGGTTGGCAAGCTGTAAATCACCAATTTGGATTGGGTCAAATAAGGTTGGCATAATAATTCCTGTAATCAGTTTCATTTAGCTGCGGCATCTGGATAGATAGCTGAGTGCAACAGCATCCAACTCAATATTTGTACCATTCGGTATATATTCAAGGGCGCCGGCAAAAATAATTGCAGTTGGCGCGAAAAACTGGCCTGATAAGGCTAACATTTTCCGTCAGTGCCCGATAATGCATTGCTATCAGATAGATAAAATAAGCAGTAATAACTGGCTTACGGCCAGCCAGGCTGAGCAGATCACGGCGTTAATTGCCGCGAGCTTTAACGGTGTCGACAGCCAGCAGTATTTCAGCCACTACTTTGCCAACCCGCAGCATTACCTGCGCCGCGTGCGGCTGTTTTATCAGGATGAGCTGTTGCAGGGTTATTGCTTGCTGACATTTCGTAAAGCGGCCGACAACAGCATAGTGATGGGCGCCTCAGCGGCGTTCACGCCGGGTTATCGCGGCAACAACAGTACCTTTGGCTTTTCTTTTTTAGCCGCGGTTAGCACCTGGCTGCACCATCTCAACCATAAGGTGTATTACCTGGATACCATGCTAAGCCCGGCCATGTACCGGGCGATGGGCAAAAAAGTCGCCTTTATCTACCCCAACCCCGGCATGAGCCAAGCCGATATTGCCATGTACCACGCTCTGGTCCCCGATGCCGAACCCAGCACCTGGCACGGCCTTAACTGCCTAAAAACCGTCGGCCGCACCACCAATTACAGCAAAGACGACATAGCAAGGTTAAAAGCCAGCAACAAAGCTGAAATTGCCTTTTACTGCCAGCTAACCCCCAACTTTGATAACGGCACAGCGCTTATGGTGTTAATACCGGTAAACCTGCAACAGCTGCTGTGTACCGGCATTAAGTGGTTAAAGGGCTTGGTTAAGCGCTAAGGCATAACGCTGCTAACCCCTATTGGCCTAAATAATTGGGGGCAAATCAAAATTAAACGCCGCGTTTATACTAAGTTTTTACGCAGCCTGCGCTCTTAGCAGACGCTTGACGCTATTTTCTTGTGACGTAAAAATACTGTGATAAATTACGACATTGACTTCTAACCTGGCAACAGCCGCATGAACCACAACACAGACTTAGCTGAGCTAGCAACGGCAGTACAACGCTGTATAGCGACCACAGACAACCCTTTTGCCTCTGAAAAGCCGGACACGCGCGAGCTGACTATACAGGCTATTGCACACTTAACCGGTCACTATCGTATTACCGATATTATTGCTGCACTTACCGCAGAAAAAGAACGTTTAAGCCGCTTTACGCAGCGGTGCGGTGGTATGTTGGCGTACGAGCTTTCTCTGCCATATCGTGAAGCACTGTATAACTGCGATGCCGCGTTAGCATTTTTGCAAAGTACAGCTGTCCAGCAAAACTCCGCCGATAACGCTGACGCTTAAATTACCGACACAGGGATAGCAGATGCCAGATTTGTCACCCAACAAGAAGCATAGTTTAACCTTTATGGCTAACGGCGAAGTTGGTATGGGTGGGCCTATGATAGGAGCCGTTAGCGTAAACGGTCATCTGCTGGGTCACAACTTTATGGGCTGCTGGCTATGGAATGAAAACTCTGACTCGGTGCTGTTACTGGAATTTGTCAGCCGCGCACCAGACCGAACACAGCTTGTCAGTTATAACGCTGCTACCCATGCACTTAAACGCCACTCGCTGCAATTTGGTTACCACTTGCCAAATTTGCTGTTTGCCGACAACTTACTAACCTTTACAGATACTAAGCAGATTATTGCGTTAGATTGTTGAGGCTGGCAGGCTGAACCGCCAACTTGTGGTACTGGCGGCAATAACATTATTGGCCGCCCTTTTCAGCGCCGTCAGGTCCATTCACGACTTGCCTGCAGAATTAGCCCATAGCGTGATTTTTTGCAGCTCAACATCATTCGCTTTAATGTCAGACCAATTAGTCAGTTTAGGCTGTCCACCGTTTCAACAGGGCTTGCTGAATAGAAGGCGTTTGCCAAACATAATAAATGTATGCCAGATAATCCTCGTCTTTATTCATCTCTGGCTCTCAATTGCTTTTCGCGGATCAGACTTAAGCATTGTTGCAGGTAGTAAAGCTGCATGCCTATAGCCATATGGTACTCGCCTGCCATACCGGAATTGCCAGCGCCTTGCCGTGCTTTGGCTTCCTCTATTTGTAACTTAGGCATCAGGCTATCTATCGCCGAAATAACCTGATCACAGCGGTAAGTCGTGAGTAGGTCGTCAAATGCGCTGGTAATTCGATCAGGCAATCCTTCAAATTGCCACAATGAAATACTGATAATGTCTTTGATTTTCTGTTCCAGTGACTTCTGATCCATGTTTGTGTTTCTGCTCTTGTGTTAACTAAAGGAATGTTTGTCTATAACTGGAACTATCTTAGCTTTTTCAAACCGACCACCAAGCAGCACCACTGCCTTGTTGCTACCATTTTTCCGGGTACTATTGTTTAGGATCCCGTTGTAGCACGCGCTGTAAGCTTGATTCGCTCCGATACAGGCTTTAACGCTTTTCCATCAAAAAATTGGTTAGCACCACGCCGCGTACTTCCTTTTGCTGTTGCCTGACGACGTCAAAACCAAAATGCTGGAAAAATGGCTTAGCAGTAAGGCTGACATTAGCGTAAAAGCGCTTTACACCATAACGCTTGCCGGTTTTTAAAATATGCTGCATTAGGGCTTTGCCTACGCCCTTGCCCTGATAGGCATGGTGGCAAAAGAAAAAGTCGATATAGCCATCACTCTGTACGTCAGCAAAACCGACGATAGTGTCATTATCCAGCGCGACGAAGGGCTCACTTTCAAGCATGCGCATGGCCCAGGCGTTTTCATCGTATTGCGCCGGCGCCCAGGCATGGCGCTGCGCTTCATTGTAATCGCGCTGGTTAACATTGTGCACCGTGTTATAAAACAGCTCACGCAGCAGCGGCTCTTCACCAAATTGATAAGGACGAATGTGGTACATAATGTAGCCTCAGCTAAGAAATCGTCGCAGCATAACAGACTTGTCTTTATAAAATCTTTATATCAGCCCTACTAATCTTTAGAAAAGATTAACAGCAGTATTTGTCCGCCAACGTTAGGCTATGCGATATCAGAAGGCTGACTGCTGTATCTCATGTCTACTTATTCTTATTCATTTGCCGATAGCCAGGCCAGAACCAAGCACTTTTTCTACCGCGTTATTGGCTACCTGTTGCTAAGCCTGAGCGGAGCGCAGCTGCTGACTACAGCGGTTAGTTTTGGCCTGGCAGATAGATCGTTCTGGAATTTTCTGCTGTCAGCGCTCATCACGGCCAGCTGCGGTGGCGTGCTGATCATGCGCTCTGGTGGCGTCGTGCAGCTTAAAAAACGCTTTCTATTTTTACTTACCACCTTATGCTGGCTCAGTATCTGCGTATTTTCCGCCTTACCGCTTTATTTAAGCGTGCCAGACCTTAGCATTACCGATGCCTGGTTTGAAACCGTGTCAGCCATTACCACCACCGGCTCTACCGTATTAAGTGGCCTGGATACTATGCCCAAAGGCGTACTGTTCTGGCGCGCACTGCTGCAATGGATTGGTGGTATCGGTATTATCGTCATGGCGATTGCTATTTTACCGGCGCTAAAAATTGGCGGTATGAAGCTGTTTAAAACTGAAAGCTCAGATATTTCCGAAAAAATCCTGCCACGCAGCAGCAGTTTATCGACCTATATTTTACTGGTGTATCTGGCCATAAGCACCGCAGCGGCGTTAAGTTACGCCATCGGCGGCATGTCGTGGTTTGATGCCATTACCCATGCCATGACATCGGCGGCTACCGGCGGTTTTGCCAACTACGATGCTTCTTTTGGCCATTTTAATGACAAACCCTGGCTGCTGTGGCTGGCAAGCCTGTGGATGATGCTGGCAGCGCTGCCTTTTGTGCTGTTTGTTGGTATGGCCAAAGGCGATAAATGGGCCCTGCTACGCGACCCTCAGGTAAAGGCGTTTCTGACCATAGTTGCGGCTGTTACGCTACTGTTGACCCTGTATCAGATGTGGCACCACGACAGAGCGGTACTAGATGGCCTGACCCACAGCTTATTTAATGTGGTGTCGGTTATTACGACTTGTGGTTATGCCTCTGAAGATTACTCAGTCTGGGGCGCCATGGCGGTGGTGCTGTTTTTTTACTTAACCTTTAGCGGCGGCTGTTCTGGCTCGACATCGGGCGGCTTAAAAATTTTCCGCACCCAGCTGGCCGGGTATTTACTGCTAAAACAGTTAAATTTGCTTATTCACCCCAATGCTATCTGGACACAAAAATACGGCAGTAAGAAAGTCGATGATAGCCTGCTCGGAGCAGTATTGGCGTTTGCCTTTATCTATTTTGCCACTATAGCGGTACTGGCACTGGTGTTATCGATGTTTGAACTGGACATAGTCACTGCCGTTACCGGTGCAGCGACGGCAGTGAGTAATGTTGGCCCGGGCCTGGGTGATATTATCGGCCCGGCGGGTAACTTTGCCAGCTTGCCGGATGGCGCAAAATGGAGTTTAACCCTGGGTATGCTGTTGGGACGACTGGAAATTTTAACTATGTTATTGTTATTTACCCCTATGTACTGGCGCTACTGAGCAAACCCGGTGAAGACATTACGCCACAACAAACGCTTTGCCCTCTGGCAGCTGTTGCTGCTGTCGGTTGTTGCGCCTGTGCTGCTGGCGCTGCTGTTACTACCGGCCCGTGCCATTGCCACCACAACCGATGTTGCGATGTTGCAGCTGTTATGGGTTACGCTGGTGGCACAATATGCCGGCCAGCGCTGGGCCATCATTAGCACCTTTAGCAGTGTGCTATTACTCAATTTATTGTTTGTTGAGCCCTACTACACCCTGTTTGTGCACCAGGGCGACTATGTCATTACCTTTGTTGTTATGCTGTTGCTGGGTATTTTTATTGCCCGTTTGTCCGGCCGCTTGCGTTTACAGCTGGCGCGGGCGAAAAAATATATGCGCCAGCGCCAGTTATTAAATAACAAAACCCGCCAGGCAAAGCTTCAGGCTGAACTGGAGCACAGCCGCGCTATGATGCTGCGCTCGTTATCACATGACTTACGCACTCCGCTGGCCACCATTATGGGCGCCTCCAGTATGCTGGCCGACGACGAATTAAGCTTAAGCGAGGCGCAGATCCGCGAGCAAGCCACTAACATTTACCAGCAAAGCAGTTTATTAAGCCAGCATTTTGATAAAGTGATGGAGTTAAGCCGGGTGCAACAGATGCAAAGCTCAATGAAAATTGAGCCGGTAGCCGTGTCTGATATTATTTCCGCTGCCATTGCAAGGCGTGCGCCGGTGTTGGCTGAGCAGAGCTTCGCCATTGAGCTGGCTGATGCAGACTGTGCTGCTGATGCAACCTTGCTGGAAATTGCGCTGGCCAATATGCTGGAAAACGCCGTGAAACATGGCCAGCAACCGGTGCGTATTGCATTTAGCAACTGCAATGGCCAATGTAGTTTAAGCGTCAGCAATGCCACAACGGCTAAGGCCACCGCACAGCGCGACAGCGGTACCGGACTGGGTACTGCGATATGTCAGGCGGTGATGCATTTACACGCAGGCCAGTTTACTACCGAGATCAATGCTGCATCAGAGCACTTTATCGCCCGCTTAAGCTGGCCGCACACCACTACTGCAGGAGCAAAACGTGGCTGAAACCATACTGGTGCTGGAAGATGATCCGGCCATGCAGAGCTTCTTAACGACACTGCTAAAAAGTAAACAATACAACACCCACAGTTTCGCGCATGGCATCAGTGCGCTGCAGTATTTAACCGAACAAGCGGCCGATTTAATCTTGCTTGATTTGAGCCTGGCCGATATGGACGGCCAGCACTGGCTGCAGCAGCTGCGCGGCTGGTGTGATACGCCGGTTATTGTGATCTCTGCCCGCCAGACTGAGCAGGATAAAGTGCAGGCGCTGGATCACGGCGCCAATGATTATGTCACCAAGCCGTTTAGTGCAGCAGAGCTGTTAGCTCGCATCCGGGCAAACTTACGCCAGACTAACGTACAACAGCAGGTATTCTGTTTTGGCACAGTGCGGTTAGATCCGGTACAACGCAAAGTCAGTCGCGACGGTGCTGACGTACATCTAACCAAAACCGAATATGATATTTTACTGCTGCTACTGCGCCACGCCGATAAGGTACTGACGCACAACCAGATTTTAAGCCAGGTGTGGGGCGATGCTTATACCGGGCGGCCGGAATATGTCCGCGTACATATGGCGCAGCTGCGGCAAAAGCTGGAACACAGCCCCGCCGCACCGGTTTATCTGAAAACCGAACCCGGTGTCGGTTACCGCTTAAAGCTGCAGCCATAAAAAAGCCCTGCTAAGCAGGGCTTTATGCAAAAGCGCAACAGCCGTTACAGAATCGCTAACAGCTCTACATCAAAAATCAGTGCGCTAAATGGCGCTATAGCGTTACCAGCACCGCGCTCGCCGTAGGCCAGGTTGTGCGGGATGTATAAACGCAGTTTGCTGCCAGGCGACATCAGCTGCAGGGCTTCGGTCCAGCCGGCGATAACGCCTGATACCGGGAATTCTGCCGGCTCGCCGCGCTGATAAGAAGAGTCAAATACCGTACCGTCGATTAAGGTACCGTGATAATGCGTACGCACCGTTGAATTACGCGTTGGCTTGTCGCCTTCAGCGGCCACTAATACTTCGTACTGTAAACCTGAAGCCGTTACCGTGATTTCAGGGCGCTTGGCGTTTTCTGCCAGGAAGGCTTCACCGGCACCGGCTAATAATTCGGCTTTTTCGGCCTGTTCTGCCTGCATACGCTCACTGATCACAGTAAAGGCTGCGCGAATTTGCTCGTCCGTTACTTCTGGCGCCTGCTCAGTAAAAGCAGCAATAACACCGGCGGCTACCGCATCAATATCTAAACCGTCAAACGGGTTGTCGGCCAGTTGCTGGCCCATTTGTAAACCAATACCATAGCTGGCGTGTTGTTCAAGCGTTGTATATTTTGACATGAGTTCCACTTATGCTGGAAAAGCCTGACGGCTTTGGGTTAAAAGTGCGCTTATACTAGCGCATAAGCGTGCGAATGTCTTGCCGGCTCAAGCTGTCAATTGCTGCAGGCGCTGCCAGATGGCATCGACATGTTGCTGGTCTTGCTGGCTAAGCTCGCCGTTGGCAATAGCCTGGTGCAGGGTATCATTAACCTGTTGCACCACGTCAGCAGCAGAAAACGGCTGTGCCGCCACCTCTAAGGTGCCTACGGCTAAATCAAAGTGGCCGCGCAGATAACCCGAAGCAAACAGCTCATCATCGCTGGCTACCGGCACTAAGGCATCAAATAAATTGGCGGCCGCCTCAATAAACGGCTCTGCTGATACTGCTGTCATATTAGATTTCATCCTCGTAGCCCAAACGGTACATCACATAGTCGTTGTAGCCGGTCAGGATATTAATTAAGCCGGTAAGTTGTTGATCAAGTTCAACATCACCGGTGTCGGCCAACAGTGGCCGGCCTTCAAGCTGCTGCAGCTTAGCTTTGCTGGCGATCAGCAGAATATTGTCGCGGCCAATGGCGCGAATAACTGCCGGCGACAGCTGCTGGTTACCCCGGCCAAATACATGGCCCTGGCCGCCAATTAACGTAATAATCAGTTTGCTCGGATAGCCCTGCACCAGCTTAAGTAGCTGGCTGGCGCTGACATCTTTGCCGATAAGCTCACCGTTTTCGATAACATCAACACCCAGCAAGGTGTTATCCAGGCCAAGCTCTGCCATCACTGCGGCGACGGTAGAGCCAGAGCCCATCACGTAGCGCACATCGTCTTCAAGCTGGCTTACCACATAAGCTGCTAAATCAGCCAGCACCAGCTCTTCACTCTCGCGCCCGCCCATTTTTACGCTTTGCACATAGCGTAGCTGCGCCGGTATGCGCATTTCGCCGTAGCGGCGCGCTTTAACCACACCCTGACGAAATGCCTGCTCGTCAATGTCCATTACCGGCGCTTCGCTAAGTGACACCAGTTCACCGGCAATGAGCTTGGCCACCAGCTTACCGGCGGCCTGCGGGGATATGGCATACACGCCAGAGTGAATTTTCACCCCGGCCGGAATACCCAGCACTGTGGTGCTATCGCCCACCACCGCGCAGATATTGCGAGCAGTGCCATCGCCACCGGCAAACAGCAGCAAATCCACGCCCTGCTCTGCTATTTTTCGCGCGGCGGCTTCGGTATCGGCAGCGGTTGAAGGCCACTGCGTCGGGCTATACAGTACCTGATAGTTAAGATTAAGCGCCTGACAAAGCTGCCCGCCCATATCGCCGGCTACGGTAAGCACCTCAAACTTGTCAGTTAAAGCAGCAAGCTCGTTAAGTGCTGTGCTGGCGCGGTTCATCGCCTGAGGGGTAGCCCCCAGCGCTAACGCCTGCTCTGCCTGGCCGTCTGAGCCTTTTAAGCCGACACTGCCACCCAGCCCCGCCAACGGGTTAATAATAAGCCCCAGCCGAAACCGATTCGCCATACTGCTATACCTAACGCCGATTAAAAATGGCGGCTATTGTAAAGCCTTCGTCTGATGTTGGCTACCGGGCAAACTGACAGCCAACAAGGTTGCCAACAGCGCCAGGCCGGCTGCAAGGTGAAATGTCAGGCTGGCACCGGCACCGTCCAGCCACAGTATGCCTGCACCATAGGCGCCAATGGCGCCACCGCCGCCAAATATAACGCCGGCATACAACGCCTGACCGCGGCTGCGCAGATGTTTGGGGAAAAACTGCTGGATAAACTGCATAGCGCAGCTGTGGGCAATGGCAAAGCTACCGGCGTGCAACAACATACTGAAACTCAGCCACCATAAGTTATCGGCCTGCTCAGCCAACAACCACCAACGCAATACCGTTACACCATAGCAAATGCCCAATAATTTAGCGTAACTACGGTTACGCATCAGACTACCGGCAAAATAAAATGCCACAATTTCAGCAGCAATAGCGATGGCGATGAATAGCCCCGTCTGGCTACCGCTATAACCTAAATCACGGCTGTATAGGGTAAAAAAACCATAAAAAGGCGCAAAGCTCACTTGTAGCAACAATGCCGCCGCCATAAAACGTAGTAACACGGAGTTCTTTAACAGCTGGCTAAAGCGCACAGTATCTTCTGTCGTCGCTGTTGTTGAAGCGACTGAGGGCAGCATAAATAGCGTGATTAGCAATAACAGTAAAAATAGTAATGCCGATAATGGCAGAAACTCGCTGCCGTAACATTCAAACAACCAACCGCCCAGCATAACCAGTACTATATAACCAACGCTGCCCGCAGTACGGATACGGCTATAGGCCCGGGTATCATCATTCAGATAGTTTAATGTGGTCAGCTCCAGCTGCGGCAGAATGGCTGTCCAGAAAAAACTAAACAGGGCAAAACCTGCCAGTAAGGGCCAAAAGCCGATATCTACAAAACTGCTAAACCAGCCCAAAGTCGCCAACACTGCGCCAACTTGCATTACGCGTTGCGGCCTGGCTGTTTTATCCGCCACCCAGGCCCAGATATTGGGGCCAATTATGCGACTGGCGGTAACAATAGCCAGCAATAAACCAATATCGGCTGAGCTTAATCCCCTACCATCCAGAAACAACCCCAGGTAAGGTACAAAAATACCCAGCACACCAAAATAGGTAAAATAAGCCAGCACTAAGGCTGGCCGGGCGGACATAACGGTCATTAACTCTGGTTTACTCCCGGCTCTGGCGGGCAATATCCGGTGTACTTACTTTTACGTCGATATTCTGTGCGCGGTGGCGCAGATAGTGATCCATCAGTACTATCGCCAGCATAGCTTCTGCTATCGGTACCGCCCGGATACCCACACAAGGGTCGTGCCGGCCTTTTGTTACAATATCAATAACTTCTCCATGAATGTTGATACTCTTGCCCGGAATGCTAATGCTGGAGGTGGGTTTAAGCGCCATACTTACCAGCAAGTCCTGACCGGAGGAAATGCCGCCCAGTACACCGCCGGCGTGGTTGGCACTAAAGCCTTGTGGCGTTAACTCGTCACGGTGGCTTGAACCGCGCTGCTCGACCACGGCAAAGCCATCGCCTATTTCTACTGCTTTCACCGCATTAATACTCATCATGGCATGGGCCACATCGGCATCCAGGCGGTCAAACACCGGCTCGCCCCAGCCGACCGGCATATTGCTGGCCACGACATTGACTCGGGCGCCGACTGAGTCACCGTCTTTCTTTAGCTGGCGCATATACTCATCTAACGCATCCAGCTTGGACGGATCCGGGCAAAAAAACGGATTGTTATGCACTTCATCCCAGCTGACCAAGTCGGCTTTGACCGGGCCAAGCTGAGCTAAATAACCACGAATTTCGATACCGCACTGCTCGCGCAGATACTTTTTCGCGATGGCACCGGCTGCCACTCTGACCGCCGTTTCCCGCGCCGACGAGCGGCCACCGCCGCGGTAATCGCGGATACCAAACTTATGCCAGTAGGTATAATCGGCATGGCCCGGGCGGAACTGCTCTTTAATATTGGAGTAATCCTGCGAGCGCTGATCGGTGTTTTCAATCAGTAAACCTATGCTGGCGCCGGTAGTGGTATCTTCAAACACGCCGGACAGAATTTTAACCGCATCTTCTTCGCGCCGCGCCGTGGTATAACGTGAGGTGCCGGGCTTACGCCGGTCTAAGTCCAGTTGCAAATCTTCCGCTGTCAGCGTCATCCCCGGCGGGCAGCCGTCAACGATACCGCCAATGGCCGGCCCATGGCTCTCACCAAAAGTCGTTACTTTAAATAACTGCCCGATGCTATTACCCGCCATAGTGACTCCTTAACATATTTCGTCTTTAAACAGATGCTGGCAACGCTCCAGCTCAGCCTTAGTAATGGCAAAGACACCTAAACCACCATGCGAAAACGTCAGCCAGTCAAAACCAACGTCAGGAAAATCCTGTTGTAGCTGTACCATACTGTTGCCCACCTCACAGACCAGCACACCGCCGTCGGTTAAATGTGCGGCGGCCTCACGCAGAATGCGCCGTGTCAGTGCCAGACCATCCTCGCCAGATGCCAGGCCTAATTCAGGCTCGTGGCGATATTCATCAGGCAAATCAGCCATATCTTCGGCATCGACATAAGGTGGATTGGTAACAATTAAATCGTACCGGGCACCTGCCAGTGCGCCATAGCCGTCAGACAATATTGGAAATACGCGCTGCTCCAGGCCATGTTGCTCAATATTCAGCTGAGCCACTTCCAGTGCATCCGGGCTGATATCCACCGCGTCCACCTGGGCATCTTCAAACGCATAAGCACAAGCAATAGCAATACAACCCGAGCCGGTGCATAAATCCAGAATATGTTGCGGCTGTCTGCCCTGCAGCTGAGCGCTGAAGTTATCCGCAATCAGCTCAGCTATCGGTGAGCGTGGTACCAATACCCGCTCATCAATATAAAACGGTAAACCGGCAAAGTACGCCTGATGGGTTAAATAGGCAGCCGGGATCCGCTGCTCTATCCGCTGTTGCAACAAACCGATAAATTGCTCGCGCTCAGCGCGGATAAGCCGGGTAGCAAATAATTTTTCGTCTGTCAGCGGCGGCATATGCAGCACAAAGGCAAGCAGGCTGGCAGCTTCATCCCAGGGGTTGTCGGTGCCGTGCCCGAGGTAAATATCGGCCTGATGCATTTTGCTAACGGCAAAACGCAGCCAGTCATGCACGGTAATAAGTTCAGCAACAGCGTCGCTAATAAGGTGTGGAGTAAACAGCAGTTCGCCAGTATCGGACATGATGGATGTAAGCTCTTTTTGTAATAACCGGTCAGTTTGAGTAGACTTGCGCCATGCAAAAGAAAGTCAGTGTAGCATCCCACGGCATCAGTGCCGAAGACAGCCAGCTGTTTCGCGAGTCGATAACGGGCGCGCAGCCTATTGCGCAGGACAAGATACCGCCAGTTGCGGCGCCTCGCAAGAAAAAAAGACGTACAGACGTCTCAACACAACAGCTTGATGAAAATTTGTTCTGGTTTTCCGATCAGTTCGAAGGCTATATCGCCGAGGGTACTACGCTAAGCTGGGTGCAAAGCGGCGATGATCCGCACCTGAGCGGCCGTTTGCGCCGCGGTGAGTTTCAGCCACAAGTCGTACTGGACTTGCATGGCATGACCACTTTGCAGGCCAAAACCGAACTGGCAGGCCTGCTGGCCTATTGCGAAAAACATCAGTTTAATTGTGCTTGCGTGGTGCATGGCAAAGGCCTTGGCATCCTCGCAAAGAAAGTACCAAACTGGCTGATACAGCACCCTAATGTGCGCGCCTTTCATACCGCACCGAAAAGCTGGGGCAAACACGGTGCCTTATTGTTGTTGCTGAAACTGAACGACTAAAAACTCAGTAGCGCCAGCTCCTGCGGTGATAACCGTTCCAGTAAGCGTCCACCCTGCGTTGGCCGGTAATCAATGCAGGCCAGCTGAGCGGTGTTAAACACCGGCGCCTGGCCGGGTAGCGTAAAGGCCTCTACCAGAAAACTGACCAGCGGCATATGCGACACCAACAACACCCTGGCGTCTGGTTTATCACTTATTCTGGCATCAAAATAACTTTTAAATAATGACGCATCGCCATCAGGCACCAGCTCTGGCACAATTTCCAGCTGGCTAAACGGCGCCTGCTTAGCTAACATTAATTCTGCTGTTTGCCGGGTACGAAGATAGGGGCTTGCCCAAACCCAGTCAAACGCGGCATAGTGTTGCTGTAACCACAGCGCCATCTGGTTCACATCGTGCTGGCCTCTGGCGGTAAGCTGACGCTGACTGTCCTGCGCGGACATAGGCTCTGCTTCACCGTGACGCATAATAACGAGATTTACCATGTAATTGACACCATACTGCTCTGGGTTTCGTGTTAACTGATAGTAGGCAGATAACCATACGCCGGGTAAAAATTGTGCGCTATGATAATGAAAGTTAGCGCCAAGAGTAACTGCTAATAACGCATAAGACATACGCTGTTTATTACTTATCGCTATGACCATACAGGTGTCAGCCGGACCGGTACCAGCTAAAAAGGTAGCCATTTTGGAAAATAATCAAATTTTGCAAAGCCCTAACGATCAGAACCAGTATCAGTATCTGACACTGGAAAATGGTTTGGCGGTGTTATTGGTACAACAAGCGGATAGTGAAAAAAGCGCGGCGGCCCTGACGGTTAATGTTGGCCATTTTGATGATCCACTGGATCGTCAGGGGCTAGCGCATTTTTTAGAGCATATGCTGTTTCTGGGCTCAAAAAACTACCCCAATGCCGGGGATTACCAGCAATTTATCAACCATCATGGCGGTAGCCACAATGCCTGGACCGGCACCGAGCACAGTAGTTTTTTCTTTGATATCGACAGCGCATTTTTTGCCGAGGCGCTGGCACGCTTCGCCGATATGTTTTGCCAACCGCTGTTTGCCAGCGACTATGTTGATAAAGAGCGCCATGCTATTGAAGCCGAGTTTTCACTAAAGTTAAAAGACGATAGCCGGCGCATTTATCAGGTGCATAAAGAAACTATCAATCCGGCGCATCCGTTTGCCAAGTTTTCTGTCGGTAATTTAACCACGCTATCTGACAACCCGCACAGCACACTGCAGCAGGCATTACGGGACTTTTTCGCCCAACAATACAGCGCCAAACGCATGACGCTAACCCTGGTATCATCACTGCCGCTGGCACAGCAACGCCAGTACGCCGAGCAGTATTTCCGGCAGCTGAGCGGCCACTTGCCGGCGAAAGCCCCACTGGACGTGCCGCTGTATTTAGCCGAGCATCAGGCAATACAGTTAGCTATTCAGCCACATCGTGATACACAAAAGTTGGTCGTCAGCTTTGCCCTGCCCGATATTCAGCGCTGGTACCGGCACAAACTGATTAGCTTTATTGCCCATCTACTGGGAGATGAAGGGCCTGGCTCGCTGCTAAGCTACCTGAAACAACAAGAATTGGTCAATCAGCTAAGTGCCGGCGGCGGTATCGACGGCAGTAACTATAAAGACTTCACTATTGCGTTTGAACTCACCGATGCCGGTCTGCAGCAACGCGACACTATCTTGCAGGCGTTGTTTAGCACCCTGGCAATGCTAAAAAGTCAACCTCTGCCAGCGACCTTATTTGCCGAGCGGCAAAAACTGCTGCACTGGGCCTATTTGTATCAGGAGCCCGCTACCGCTTTGCAAACAGCGAACCATTTATCGGTAAGTATGCAGCATTATCCGCTGGCCGATATTATTTTCGGCGACTACCGGATGGAATTGCCCTCAGAAGCGCTATATCAACAGGTGCTAAGCTATTTCACCCCAGATAATATGCGCCTGATGCTGATTGCGCCGGGGGTCAATGTTGACCGCCAGGCACGCTGGTACCACACCCCTTACAGTGTATCAGCACTGCCAACGGCCTTATTACAACAGCTTTGTGACGCGGCACCGCTGCCAGATATCTATTTGCCACAGCCAAACCCTTATTTACAGGGGGATATCAGCTTGCTGGCGCCCGGCGCACATATGATAAAGCCGTCACAGGTGTATACCGATGACAAGCTGAGCGTCTGGTATAAAGCGGACACTGAATTTGGCAGCCCCAAAGGCCA
The DNA here is from genome assembly GCF_011634895.1 of Rheinheimera pleomorphica. Taxonomy (GTDB): domain Bacteria; phylum Pseudomonadota; class Gammaproteobacteria; order Enterobacterales; family Alteromonadaceae; genus Alishewanella; species Alishewanella pleomorphica. Next base: position 193,533 of record NZ_SIRR01000031.1, read on the forward strand.
TATTTTTGTTCAGCTAAGCCTGCCCGCCAGTATCGACAATTGTCAGCACATGGCCGCAACCCGGTTGTGGGTTGAATTGTTTCAGGACAATATTAACCAGCAGCTCTATGCCGCCACGACCATCGGCCTGATGTACCATATACATGTGCAGCGTCAGGGGATCAGCGTGCATACTACTGGCCTGGCCACCAATCAGCTGCTGTTGTTGCGCGATATTTTGCAGCAAATGCCGCAACAACAGTTTAGCGAAAGCCGCTTTCATGAGCTTAAACGTCAGCTAAGCCGGCACTGGCGTAACAGCAGTAAAAATAAGCCGGTAGCCCGCCTGTTTAGCCAGCTGTCAGCCCTGCTGCAGCCACTGAACCCGGAAATAGACCAACTGGCCGAGGCGCTGGATAACCTGAGTTTTAGTCAGTTTCAGACCTTTCACCAGCGGTTATTACGCGGCGTACATATTGAAAGCCTGCTGCTGGGCAACTGGACCAGCGAACAGGCAGCGCAACTGACCAGGCAGCTACAGCAATGGCAGTCGCAGTTACACAGTTGCGGAGCGCGGCTGGCCAATACCACCTTTAACATGCAAGGCATGGGGCCGGTGTGGTTACAACTGGATGTAGAGCACACTGATCATGCGCTGGTTATTTATCTGCCGGCACAGCAGGCCAGTGCCGAGCAAATGGCACACTTTATGTTGGCTAACCATGTCTTGTCACCGGAATATTTTCATCAGCTGCGTACCGAGCAACAATTAGGTTACCTGGTGGGAACCGGTTATGTGCCTATTAATACGCTGCCGGGTATTGCGTTTTACATTCAATCACCTTCGGCTGATTGCGAAACCCTGTACCAGGCTACGGTGATGTTTTTCCGCAGTTTTCTGGCTGATACAGAAAATCTGTCGTCAGACGAATTCAACCATGTAAAGCAAGGCTTGCTATCGCAGCTGAATGAGCGTGATAACAGCCTGGGCGCGCGCGCTAAACGCTTCTGGCTGGCACTGGGGCAGCAGGACCACAGCTTTGCGCTAAACGAGCAGATTATTACAGCGTTACAACACCTGACGCTGGCCAGCTTTGTCGCCTTTTTGCAGCAGTTGTTGCTACCCAGCTACGATGCCATCTTTCTCGCCACCGATGGTAAGCCAGAGCACAGCCATTTACGCTTTAGCGACAGTGCCAGCCTGAAGCGGCAATTACAAAATGCTTTTGACACTAAGGCTAAAGTTATATAACGTGAGCGCTGGTCTTGTTAACCAGCTGCCATAAGTGTCATTAAAACAAAAAATTATTATAATAATCAGCGCATTTCTATTGGCTGTTTTACCTTTTAGCCTGTTTGCTATCAGTTGGGACCCACTACAGCCTTACACCTTAAGCGCTGTGCTGCTGTGCTCATTTGGTGCCTTAATACTGGCACATTTCAGCATTGTAAAAATGCGCCGTTATCAGCAAAAACTCGAGCATAGTGAAGAACGCTTGCGCTTATCGTTGTGGGGCAGCGGCGATGAGCTGTGGGACTGGAAGATCAGCAGCGGCGAATTATACCGTTCCAGCGCCTGGTTGCATCCGGTTGAATTACAGCCAGACAGTAAAGATTTCCCCCCGAATAAAGCGCAAATCCATCCACAGGATCTCAGCCGGGTAACAAAGCTACTGCAGGACCACCTTGATGGGAAAACAGCGCACTTTGAAGCGACCTACCGGATAAAAACGGCCGACAACAACTGGACCTGGGTATTAGACCGCGGCAAAGCCGTTGCTTTTGGTGACGACGGTAAGCCCAGCCGGATGACAGGCACCTTAAAAAATATTCATCAGCTAAAACAAACCGAGGAGCAGCTGCAGCTGTTTGCCCGTTGTTTGCACAATATATCTGATGCGGTGGTTATTTGTGACACCGACTTCACTATTTTAGAAGTTAATCCGTCTTTTAGCCGGGTAACCGGCAGAACACGCGAGCAATGCTTGCAACAACGCTTCGAATTAACCTTATACCCCAGCCGTTTTATGCACGACATCCGCCAGTCGCTGGCCAGCAACGGCAGTTGGAGCGGTGAAATACGCGAGCAGCGTCAAAATGGCGACATTTATCAGGCCGAGCTGACCTTTGATCAGATTAAAGACGATCAGGGCCATATCAGCCAATATGTGGCAGTTTTTTCTGATATTACTGAGCGTAAGCAGCGCGAAGCCGAGCTCAGCCGGCTGGCAAGCAGCGATACACTCACCGGTTTGCCCAACCGCGCCTTGTTTATGCAAAAGCTGGCGCAGTTGGTTGCCAGTAAAACACAACATGCCTTGCTGGTATTTGACTTAGACAACTTCAAAAAAATTAATGACTCACTGGGACACGAGCTGGGCGATAACCTGTTATGTAAGCTGGCACAGCGTCTGAGCCACTTCAGCAGTTACACTAACCGCCTGTATCGGCTTGGCGGGGACGAGTTTGCCCTGCTGCTGGATCAGACCAACGACTTACACCATATTACGTCGTTAGCCAAAGCCTTGCTGGAATTAATTAATAAGCCTATTTTGGTGCAGCAGCATGAACTGGCCATCACCAGTAGCGTTGGCATAGTCTTGTTCCCCGACGATGGCCATAACCCCCAGGCCCTGCTGCGAAACGCTGACACGGCAATGTATCACGCTAAAAATCAGGGTGCTAACCGCTATTTGTTTTTTAATGACGCCATGAATAAACAAGCCGTCAAACGGCTACAGCTGGAAAACCTGATCCGCCACGGCTTAAAAGAAGATTACTTTGCCGTGTATTATCAACCCAAAATGGATATTGCCAGCGGCCAGTTAGTCGGTATGGAAGCGTTGGTACGTTTTATTACCCCCAAAGGTGGCATCATTAGTCCGGCCAGCTTTATTCCGGTGGCCGAAGAAACCGGACAAATTATTGAAATTGGTGAAATTGTGCTGCGTAAAGCCTGTCAGGCAGTGAAAGGCTGGATCGATCAGGGCTTATTTCATGGCCGGCTTGCCGTTAACCTATCGTCGCGCCAGTTCAGCCTGCCCTTTTTATGCGAATTGATCGACGATATTTTGCAGCAAACCGAACTGCCGTCATACCATCTGGAGCTGGAAATTACCGAAGGCACAGTTATGCAGTCGCCACCGCAGGCGATTGAAACGATGAAAAAATTACGTGCCCGCGGTATTCACCTGGCGATGGATGACTTTGGCACTGGCTATTCATCACTGGCGTATCTCAAGCAATTTCCACTTAATACCCTGAAAATAGACAAAGCCTTTATTGACGATATGCGCACCGCCCGCGGCCGCAATATGGTCGATACCATTATGACCATAGCGCATAATCTTAGTCTGAATGTGGTGGCCGAAGGCGTAGAAGACGATGAACAGCTGGATATGTTACGCAAACTGCGCTGTGATGTGATCCAGGGCTATCATTACAGTAAGCCGTTGTCTGCCGCTGAGCTCAGCCAATTCTTGCAACAGTTAAAACAACAACGCAGCAAGCCAGCACTGGTAAGCATTGTTAGCTAGCAGCCAGAAAAAAGCCCCGAAAACGGGGCTTTTTGGCTAGTCAGTGTCGGTCTCGACATAAGAGAAATCATCACTGCCATCAGCAATGCGTTTCTTACCAAACACTGTATGAAACTTACGTTTCTCTGCCAGTCGCTGTTTGTATTTCAGCCAGGTTTTTTCAAACGCTGTTGTGGCCGGCTGCTCGCCTTTGCACACTGAAACAAAACGTTTTTCTTCATCATTCACCGGGGCACGGCTACCCTGCTCCAGTTCCTGCATTGCCACCCCATGTTTCTCCAGCATGTTACCTTCTGCCAGAGTAAAGCGCCCGGACCGCGTAAAACCTTTCGGGAAATTACGGTCATCGAAAAAGCGACGGTTAGCGACAAAACTTTGCTGCATCACTTTTTTCCTCTAATCTCGTTGAATATCAAGCCAGCCTGTTTAAACTGTGCGGAGTATGGTTAACAAAATTCCCGTCGTAAAACAAATATTTTTTATCGACACCATAAAAATATCAAAGGATTTAATTTGGATACCGAACTGCTCAAAACCTTTATAGAAGTTCAGCGTACAAGGCATTTTGGTAAAGCCGCCGAAAATCTTTACTTAACCCAGTCAGCCGTCAGCTTTCGTATCCGCCAGCTTGAGCAGCAACTTGGCGTTAACCTGTTCAGCCGTTATCGCAATAATATTCAGCTTACTGCGGCCGGTGAACGTTTATTACCGCATGCAGAAGCCATGCTAACGGCATTGCAACGCGCCAGACAAGATGTGGCTGTCAGTGCAGAACAAAGTATCCAGCTGTCTATCGCTGCCAGCGCCAATGTTTGGGAAGCGTTTTTGTTACAGGGCTTTATTCAGATCCAGCAGCAGTTGCCAGAGCTATGCTGGCGTGCCGAGTCTATGGGCAAAGAGCAAATCGCCCGCCAGGTATTAGAGCGGCAACTGGACATTGCAGTGTTGTTTGATGCCCCTAAAGTGGACGAAATGCAGATCGACAAGCTGGGAGATATCAAACTGTTACCGGTAACCACTTTTAGCAACCGCAGTAGCGAACAGGCCATGCAACAGCGCTATATTCTGGTCGATTGGGGTACGGCCTTTGATATTCAGCATAGCCGCTGTTTCCCGCAGTTGCCGCCGCCGTTTTTACGCACCGGCAGCGCCCGTATTGCGCTGGAGCTGATGCAGCAAGGTGGTGGCTCAGCTTACCTGCCCCAAACCATGGTGAGTCATTTGCTGGCCGATAACAGCTTAACCCTGATTAGCGATGCCCCGGTGATGACGCGTGAACTGTTTGCTGTGTCACTGCCCAAAACAGCCCAGCGCCAGCAGATAAGCGATATTGTCTATCAGTTACGCCAACTGCTACACAGTAACTGATTAAGGTTTAAACAGCGCCGTATTACGGCCATGGGCTTTACTCAGCAGCAGCCGCTTATGGCTGTTAAACAGCGGTAATAATAACGGCCCGGTCAGGATGGCTGCCAGCGCCCATTTTAGCGCGGTCATGCCACTGCGCAGTGCCGCAACATAAATACCTGCGGCTGTCAGCAGCCACACAACAGGTAACATTAACACCAGACATCCTCTGAAATATAAAACACCAGGCCGGTTATTATACCGGCCTGTGTTAGTTATTGCTGTTAACCTTTGGTTGTATTTCAAGCAAAGGCCGTTAACCGCCGTTACGGATAAAAACGTTGTTGCTGCTCAGCCATACGTTGCAGCAGTGGCGCCGGGGCAAAACGGCTGCCGAAGCGGCTTTCCAGGTTGCGTAATTGTGCCAGCAGCTTGTCGGCACCTAACTGGTCAATATAACGGAACGGGCCACCGAGAAACGGTGGGAAACCGATGCCAAAGATAGCCCCGATATCGCCGTCGCGGGCACTGGCAATAATGCCTTCTTCTAAGCAGCGTACGGCTTCGTTGAGCATTTGCACTACACAGCGGCTGCTGATTTCGTCCAGGTTTAGCCTGGGCGCTGCAGTTACGCCCAGTACGCCGTATACACTGGCATCCACCTGCTTTTTGCCCTTTTTCGCAGCCTTGCCGTACAGATAAAAGCCTTTTTCTGTTTTTTTACCTTTGCGGCCATCGGCCAGCAACTTATCAAAGGCCGCTGGCGCCGCGAAACGCTCACCCAGCTCCGCGGTCAGAATAGGCGATATCTTAGCGCCGACGTCTATACCCACTTCATCCAGCAAGGTTACCGGCCCAACCGGGAAGCCGAATTTAACCAGTGCCTGATCAATTTTTTCTACCGGCTCGCCTTCCAGCAAAATACTGGCGGCTTCATTCATATACAGCGCCAGAATACGATTGACGTAAAAACCGGCACCGTCTTTTACCACTATCGGGGTTTTGCCCTGTTTACGGGCAAAGGCCACGGTGGTAGCAATGGTCTGCGCCGAGGTGCCTTCGTGTGCTATCACCTCAACCAATGGCATTTTATCTACCGGTGAAAAATAATGCAGGCCGATAACATTTTCTGGCCGCTTGGCCTTAGCGGCAATCTGTTTAATCGGTAACGAGCTGGTGTTGCTGGCAAATATCGTCTTTTCGCTGCAATGCTGTTCAATATCCGCCACCATTTGCTGCTTTAACGCTAAATCTTCAAACACGGCTTCCACCACGATATCCGCATCATGAAAACCGCTGTAATCTGTGCAGCCTGTCATCCGCAGCAGTTGCTGTTGCATTTGAGCTTTGCTAATAAAGCGACGCTTAAGTTTCTTTTCCAGCAGCGAATAGCTGTATTTCAGCGCATTGCTGATACCCTGCTCGTTAATATCTTTGATCCGCACCGGTATACCGGCTTTGGTCGCGGTAACATTTGCAATACCACCGCCCATCAGGCCTCCGCCCAGCACCGCCGCTTTACGCACGGTTTCAGGCTTGGTATCACCGGCACCGGTTTCTTTTTTCATTTGTGTGGTGGCAAAAAATAAGCTGCGCAGGGCCGCCGATTCTTTGGTCATACATAACTGACCAAAGGCTTTGGCTTCAGCGGCTAAACCAGCCTGCATACCACTGTCAACTCCGGTTTTAATCACATCAAGAATTTTCAGCGGCGCCGGATAGTTGCCCTGGGTTTTCTTTAACGTTTGCTTACGCGCCTGACCAAACAGCACATTACGACCAAATGGCGTGCGCTCCAGCACTTTGCCGACCAAATTCAGCTTAGCCGGGTCGCGCTTGGGCTTACCTTTTAGTGCCAACTTAATTGCGGCTTCAAGCAGAATGCTTTTGGGCACCACATCATCAACCAGACCGGCCTTTTTTGCCTGCGCGGCGCGTAGTTGTTTACCGGTCAGGATCATGTCCAGCGCTTTTTGTAAGCCCACCAGCTTAGGTAACCGCTGGGTACCGCCACTACCTGGCAGTAAGCCCAACTGCACTTCTGGCAGACCTAATACCGTTTTGCTATCTGACGTCACCACCCTGGCATGACACGCCAATGCCAACTCTAAACCACCGCCCAGACAAGGACCGTGGATAGCCGCCACCAACGGAATAGGCAATTGCTCAAGTTGGTCGAACATTTGCTGGCCCATCCGGCCTATGGCTTGCGCTTCTTCAGCGGTTTTACAACCATCAAGCATGCTGATATCGGCACCGGCAATAAAAGAGTCTGGCTTACCACTGATAAACACCAGGCCCTTAAGCTGACTATTGGCTTTTATTTCGCTCAGCAGCTGGCTAATCTCATCAGCAAAGGCGGCCTTGAGTACATTCATCGACTCGCCGGCAATGTCCATCGTGATAACGCCGATGGCATCATCACGGATTTGCAGGCTAAAACTGTTGCTGCTTGTCATTATTCTGTCTCCACAATCATTGCTGCGCCCAAACCACCTGCTGCACAGGCCGTGGTTAAACCAATACCACCACCGCGACGTTTTAATTCATTTAAGGTTTGCACGATTAAGCGGGTGCCGGTAGCTGCGAACGGGTGGCCATAAGCTAAAGAGCCGCCCTGTACGTTAAATTTAGTCATATCAATGTCACCAATGGCCTGGCTGCGGCCAAGCTTTTCCTCGGCAAACTTTTTGCTGGCAAACATTTTTACGTTAGCCAGTGTTTGCGCAGCAAAGGCTTCATGCATTTCAATCAGGGTCAGATCATTTAACGACATACCCGCGCGGTCCAGCGCAATTGGCGTGGCATAAGACGGTCCCATTAGCATATCGTCATACACATCGATGGCAGCAAATGCATAGCTACGGATATACCCCAGCGGCGTGTAGCCCAGTGCTTTAGCCCGGCTTTCTGTCATCATCAGTACGGCTGAGGCGCCATCGGTAAGTGGGGTGGCGTTAGCGGCGGTAACGCTACCATGCGCACGGTCGAATACCGGTTTTAACTTGGCGTAAGACTCCAGCTTTGAGTCCTGACGGATATTGTTATCCATGTCTAAATAACGCGAATAAGGCTCAACATGGGCTGTCATCACTTCATGTTTCATCACGCCGCTTTGCCAGGCTTGTGTTGCCAGAGTGTGTGAGCGATGCGCCAGTGCATCCTGATCGGCGCGGCTAATATTGTGCGTTTTCGCCATTTGCTCAGCGGTGTCGCCCATCGACAAGCCGGTGCTATACTCGGCGACCGCCGGCGGCACGGGCAGCAAATCTTTTAAACCTAAGCGGCGAAAAATCGCCAGTTTCTGGCCAAAAGTACGGGCTTTATTTAAATCAACCAGGGCGCGGGCCAGTTTTTTGCTGACACCAATGGGCAACACCGAGCTTGAATCGGCACCACCCGCTATTGCAATCTGGGTAATACCGGCCATCATCGACTCAGCCACACTGACCACCGACTGAAAACTGGTGGCACAGGCCCGGGTGACACTAAAAGCATCGGTGTGCACATTCATGCCGGTGCCCAGCACGATTTCACGGGCAATATTCGGCGCTTCGGGCATCTGCACTACTTTACCGTACACCACTTGTTCAATCAGCTTGGGATCCAACTCGCTGCGGATCAGCAACTCATTGACCACCAGCTTGCCCAGATCCAGCGCAGAGACGCCGTGAAATTCGGTTGCCTGCTTGGCAAAGGGGGTGCGTAAACCTGAGACAATAGCGATGCGATCGCCGCTGCGGGTACTAAGGTTAATTGGCGAGCTCATAGTGTTCCTCTTATTAAAATTACAGGTCTGACCTGTATTATTAACACCGATTGTAGCGACAGTCGTTGAAAATTAAAACACTTGTTTTAATGCAAACGGAACCTTATATAGGTTATAACGTCTTAGCCTAGCCCGTTTTAGTGGCGCTTGGCGATAAAACAACCAATAAATCCAATTAATTAAGACTGATACTATGATGGTAAACGCGTTTTCTGGTTTAAAAGCCTATCTCGATAGCCAGGTACTGGGGCAATCCGAACTGACCGAAGGTATTTTACTGGCGCTGCTGGCCAACGGTCATTTGCTGGTCGAGGGGCCGCCTGGCCTGGCAAAAACCCGTGCGGTTAATGCGCTGGCGCATGGCGTTGAAGGCCGGTTTCACCGGGTTCAGTTTACCCCGGACTTACTGCCGGCTGACTTAACCGGTACCGATATTTACCGGCCGGAAACCGGCCAGTTTGAATTTCAGAGCGGCCCGCTGTTTCATCATATTATTCTGGCCGACGAGATAAACCGCGCGCCGGCCAAAGTGCAATCTGCACTGCTGGAAGCCATGGCTGAAAAACAAGTTACCGTAGGCCGTAATACTTATCCGCTGCCGGAATTATTTCTGGTGATGGCGACACAAAACCCGCTGGAGCAAGAAGGCACCTACCCGCTACCGGAAGCCCAGTTAGACCGCTTTTTACTGCACTTAAAAGTCGACTATCCAAACGCTGACACCGAGCTGCAAATTTTAAAACTCACCCGTGGTGAAGCCTTAACCGGCGCACAGGCAGAGGTTAGCCCGATTAGTCAGGCTGATATTTTTGCTGCGCGTAAAGCCATTTTACAACTGCATATGGCCGACAGCCTGGAGCAATATATCGTGCAGCTGGTTATGGCTACGCGTAATGCCAAAGCGTATAGCGACAAACTGGCCAGCTGGATTGGCTATGGTGCCAGCCCACGCGCCACCATTGCGCTGGAGCGCTGCGCCCGCGCTAAAGCCTGGTTGGCCGGCCGCGATTTTGTCACGCCGGACGACATTCAGGCGGTATTTCATAATGCGCTGCGCCATCGGCTGATCCTGACCTATGCTGCCGAAGCAGAGGGCATCAGTACTGATGACGTACTGACTGAGATTCTGCGTCTGGTACCCTCGGCCTGATATGAGCTTTACCCTGACTGCTGAGCAATGGCTGGCGCAAAACGGTACCAACGGCACTGAGCTGGGGCTGACGGAATTGTTATGGTATCAGCGTTATACCAAGGTGCTGGATTTAACGCCGGGTATAGCAATACAAAGCAAGCTGGCCGGCACCTACCTGGCAAAAAGTAAAGGCCGTGGTATGGAGTTTGATGAAGTACGGCATTACCAAAGCGGTGATGATGTGCGCACTATCGACTGGCGCGTTACCGCACGCACCGGCAAGGTGCACACTAAGTTATTTCGTGAAGAAAAAGAGCGGCCGGTATTTATTCTGACCGATCTTGGCAGCACCATGCGCTTTGGCTCTACCTTGCTGTTTAAGTCTGTGCAAGCGGCGCATCTGGCGGCGCTGATTGCCTGGCATGTAAAACAACGCGGCGACAAACTCGGCGGCCTGGTATTTAGCCAACAACAACATTTTGAGTTAAAACCGCAAAGCCGCAGCCATGGTGTGCTGCGCTATTTTAATGCCTTAACCGCAGTGCACCAAAGCGGTAAAACAGCACAAGGCCTGAATTTAAATGATGCACTTAGCCAGTTGCGTCGTCTGGTCAGGCCCGGCAGTTTGGTCTATATCCTGTCCGATTTTGCTGATTTTAACCAACATGGCCTCAGGCATATCCGTGCTATCCGCCAGCACAATGAAGTCAGCTGCTGTGTTATTTCCGATCCGTTGGACATTGCCCTGCCAGCAAACAGCCACGGCCTGGCAGCTATCAGTGATGGTCGCACTACCGGCTATATTGAGCTGGGCAGCAGCGTCTTACAACAGCGTTATGCCAGCCAGCAGCTCAGCGCCAGCCAGCTGCTGCAGCACCATATTAGTCAATTAGGCTGTAAATGGTTACCGATTAGCGCTGCAGAGCCGGTGTTAAACCAATTAGAGAGAAGATGGTATGGCTGATACACATTCAGCGCTGGAACAACTGGCTGATATCGCTGAACCTGAAACGCTACAGCACTTTGCGTTAGCGCCCTTATGGTGGTTGCTGCTTGCGCTGGTACTGGCTGGCGCCGTCTATCTGCTACTGTCGCTTTACCAGCGTTGGCGCTATTTTGCTGCCAAACGTCAGGCGCTGCAGTTGCTGGAGCAGCTTGCATTACAAAACGATGCGCCGGTGCAGATTAATCTGTTATTAAAACGTGTGCTGCAACATTACCAGCCCGGTCATCCGGCGTTAAGCTGCAGTACAACGCAATGGCAACACTGGCTGGCTCAGCAGCACCCCCTGCCGCTGCCAGACTTGACGCAGTTGTTATACCAGGGCAGGCAAGATGTTGAGGCCAATGAGCAGCTGTATCAATTCGCCCGGGCCTGGTTAACCGCCTACCGCGGCAAAGCGGTATTGACACTGGATAAGCCGGAGGTCGCCAGTGCTTGATTTTAGCTACCCGTGGATGGCCCTGCTGGTGCTGGCACCGCTGTTGCTAAGGGTTAAGCGCCGCCCGGCATCCGACGCAGCCATCACCCTACCTGCGCTGGCCAAGCTGGCGTCTGAGCAACAGCAACAGCATTACCGTAGCGTTAACCTGCGCTCAATGCTGGCACTACTGATATGGCTGTTGCTGGTACTTAGTGCCACCCAACCGCGTTGGCTGGGTGAGCCGGTCACGCTGCCACAACAGGGCCGGGATTTAATGCTGGCACTGGATTTGTCCGGCTCGATGGAAATTGCCGATATGCAGCACCAGGGCCAGAGCATAAACCGCTTAGATGCCGTTAAAATGGTAGTGTCTGACTTTATTAAGCGCCGTCAGGGCGATCGCATCGGCTTGATCTTATTTGCCGACGCAGCTTACCAACAAACCCCTCTCACCTTTGATTTGGTTACCGTGCAAAAGATGCTGGATGACAGCGTGTTACGTCTGGTGGGTACCCGCACGGCGATTGGCGAAGCTATTGGTCTGGCCGTGAAACGACTGAATACCTACGACAGTTCAAACAAGGTGCTTATTTTGCTTAGTGATGGTGCTAACACCGCAGGCAATATTCAGCCGTTAGAAGCCCTGCAACTGGCTAAAGCCGCCGGTGTGAAAATTCATACAGTGGGTGTCGGCGCAGAGCAAATGCTGCAACAAAGCATATTTGGCCGGCGCATGGTTAACCCATCGCAGGATCTGGACGAACGCCTGTTAACAAAGCTGGCGGAAGATACCGGCGGCCGCTATTTCCGCGCCCGTGATTTAACTGAATTAAACCAGATTTACCAGTTGATTGATCAGCTTGAACCTATAGAACGGGATGCCGTTACCTACCGGCCACAACGCAGCCTGCTGCACTGGCCACTGGGGTTCGCCTTATTGCTGTCTTTTGTGCTGGCAGCGCGCAACATATACTGGCGTGGAGTGATTAAACATGCTGGCTGATTTTCATTTTTTACGGCCCTGGTTTTTGCTGGCGCTGCTGCCGGTCATGCTGTTTTTGGCTCTGCTGTACTATCACCGGCGCTCGCAAAGCCCCTGGCACAACCTGATTGCGCAGCACTTACAACCGGTGTTGCTGGGAGCCCAGCTGCTACAAAGCAAACAGCCGCTGGCGTTACCGCTGCTGGCGCTAAGCTGGCTGCTGGCCACCATTGCACTGGCGGGCCCCAGTTTTGAAAAGCTGCCACAGCCGGCCTTTGCCCTGAAAAAAGCCACTGTGCTGGTGCTGGATATGTCGCTGTCAATGCGTGCCACCGATATGGCGCCCGACCGCTTAACTCAGCAGCGCTTCGCCGCTCTGGATTTTAGCAACCAGTTAAAAGAAGGTGAACTGGCGCTGCTGAGCTTTGCCGGTGATGCCTTTGTGATTTCGCCCTTAACACCGGATCATAATAATATTCGCCTGCTGGTGCCCGATTTAACCCCTGAGATCATGCCAGCGCAGGGCTCCAATTTATTGGCCGCGCTGACACAAGCCGATAAGTTGTTACGCCAGGCGGGCTATCCGCGTGGCGATGTGGTGGTGTTTACTGACGGGTATGACAACAACAGCCTGCGTGATATTCAGGACTTGCTGAATAACTGGCCGCACCGTTTGTCTATCCTGGGTTTTGGTTCTGAAGACGGTGCGCCGGTGAAACTGGAAAGCGGCGAGTTATTGAAAAATTCTGCCGGAGGCGTTGTGTTACCGCGGCTACCCCAGCAACAACTCAGCTCGTTAGCGCGCCACAGTGGCGGTGTCTATGTGCAGGCGCTGGCAACGACAGAGCCGGTTAGCGCCTTGCTGAACTTGCCGCCGTTATCTGCGCTGGATCAGGCCGATGCCAACAAACATATTCAGGGTGATCAATGGCAGGACAGTGCCATTTATCTGGTGTGGTTACTGTTGCCGTTAGTGTTGTTACAGCGCAAATACAGCCATCTGCTGAGCCTGACCGCCTTGCTATTGCTGCCTTACCAGGCTGAAGCGTTTGAATGGCGCGACCTGTGGCAGACCCAACAGCAACAGGCAAAACAAGATTATGCCGAAGGTGACTTTAGCAGCGCACAACAAAAATTTACCGATCCGTTATGGCAAGGCAATGCCGCTTACCGCAGTGGCGATTATCAAGGCGCTGAACAAGCCTATCGCCGGGCTGTGCAGGCACAACCTGATGCTGCCGCCTTGCATAATCTGGGCAACAGCCTGGCGCAACAGCAGCGTTACCAGGAAGCGCTAGAGGCATACACCGACGCACTACAACACCAGCCAGACTTTAAACCGGCACAACAAAATGCTGATTTAATGCAGCAATTAATGCGCCAGCAAGAACAACAGCAGCAACAGCAGCAACAGCAGGATGGCGAAAAACAGCAACAAGACGGTGAACAGCAACAATCACAGAACGCCAGCGACAGCCAAAGTGACAGCAGCTCAGATAGCCAGAGCGATAGCGACAGTGCAGCACAGCCGCAAGATAGCGCTCAGCAAAATGACGCTGAACAGCAGCCACAACAAGCTGAGCCCCAAGCCACTGCAGAGCAACAACAGCAAGCTGAAACAGAGGATGACAGCGCACAACCCCAGCAGGCCGCTATACAGGAAGCCTGGCCCAATGCCAGCGCCGAAGAGCAACAGCAGTTGGATAACCTGCTGCGCAAAGTACAGGACGACCCTGCCCTGCTGCTGCGCAATAAAATGTATCTTGAGTATTTAAAACGCCAACAACAGCGTTTACCCAGTGGAGTTGATGAACAATGGTAAAAGGTTTGTTGCTATCTGTGCTATTGCTGCTAAGTATGTCGCTGCAGGCGCTAACCCAGTTAAGTGCCCAGGTAGATAAAAACCCGGCACTGCGGGGTGAATCAGTAACCTTAACAGTGAAAGCCAACGCAAAAGTCGCCGCCGATGCAATAAATTTTCGCGCACTGGAGCAGGATTTTACCGTAATGCTGCCCTCTGTCAGCACCAGCTCACAGATTATCAACGGCCAGGCCAGCCAGAGCACCAGCTGGACAGTCGTCCTGCTGCCAAAAACCGCCGGTAGCTTTACTATCCCGGCTTTTACGTTGCAGGGGCTAAGCAGCGAGCCTATTACCTTACAGGTATTAGATGAAACACCACAGAGCAGCAGCAATAAAGGCGAACTGTTTTTACAGGCCAGCATCGAGCAACAACAGCTGTATGTACAACAACTTAGCTATTATCAGGTAACCATTTACTTCAATGGTGACTTACAACGCGGCTCCTTATCAGAGCCGCAGTTAGCAGACGCCAGTATCAGCCAGGTGGGTGACGACATCGAAGGCACAGAGCTGGTCAATGGTATGCGTTATCGCACCATTAGCCGCCGCTATGCCATTACGCCACAGCGCAGCGGTAACTTCAGCATAACGCCACCCACCTTTAGCGGCGAAATGATCGACCGTGACAGCGCCCGCTATAACTACTTTGCCCGCACCAAAACGGTAGTACAGCAGGCACAACCTATTGATATCACAGTGAAACCACTGCCGGATACTTTCCCCGGTAACTGGTTGATCGCTGGTCTGGTGACGCTAACTGAAGAATGGAGCCCTGAGCTGTCCGAATTAAAGCAAGGTGAACCTGTTACCCGAACCATTACGCTGTCCGCCGTGGATGTCGCAGAAAACCAGCTCCCCGAGCTACAACAAGATTTCCCGGAAGGGTTAAGGTTGTATCAGGAACAACCGCAAAGTAAAAGCGCCCAGCGCAATGGCCGCTTAGTGGCACAGAAAATTTTTACTACGGCTGTGATCGCCAATAAAGCCGGTAGCATTGAATTACCTGAAGTCGTACTGCCTTGGTGGAACAGTCAAACCAACCAGCTGGACTATGCCCGTTTACCTAAGCGCACGCTGAAGGTTATTGCGTCAGCTCAGGCAAAAGCAGCACAAAGCACGACAATGCAAGCGCAGCAACCGACTGCGGCGCTAAACACGACAACCCCAGCAAATGGTCAGGCCGCAGTATCACACTGGCAATGGAATTATCTGAGCTGGCTGCTACTGGCATTGTGGCTGCTTAGTCTATTTGCCGTCTATCTGTACTGGCAACTTAACACAGTGCACCCAGAGATAAACCCGACGCCAAGCCGGGTGCGCTTTAACAGTGCGGTGTTAAAGCAGGCCTGTCAGCAAGGCGATGCCCAGCGCGCCAAAGCCGAGCTGCTGCGCTTTGCCCATCAGCAATTTGACCAACGCTACACTGCTCTGAGCCAACTGAGCCAGCATTTTGCTTCTGAGGCACTTAACACTGAAATCCTCGCGCTAAACCGGGCGTTATACGCCAATTCACCGCAGCCCTGGCAAGGTGATGCTTTCTGGCACGCCTGGCAGCAGTATCATAAGCAGCAGACGACAACCGCAACAACGCCATTGTCCCCACTGTATCCTTCGTAAAGCGCCACCTCCCAAACCACGACATAGCCAGTCGCGAGGTTAATCGTCCGGGCAGATAGCACGCCCGGCGCTTAACACTGGTAAGGCTGGCGACAACTTGTTAGCATGAGTGCTGAGCTGAAACCTGATCCCGTATCAGGTATTTTTTTATACTGAGCTTTGCTTAGGGTTGGCTTAAGCAAAGCTCAGCCGCGCTTAAATAAGGAGAAACTGTTTTGGAAACAGGCACTATTATTTCCCTGGGGCTGTATTTTCTGGTCATGCTGGCCATTGGTTTGTATGGCTATAAAACCTCTACCGCTGATGTGTCAGGCTATATGCTGGGTGGCCGAAAATTAGGCCCGGGTGTAACAGCCTTGTCGGCCGGTGCATCCGATATGAGTGGCTGGATGTTGCTGGGTGTACCCGGTGCTATGTATTTGTCGGGTATCAGCAGCGCCTGGATAGCGGTAGGCTTGTTAATCGGCGCTTATGTTAACTACCTGATCGTCGCCCCTAGATTGCGGGTATATACCGAAGTAGCACATGATGCAATTACACTGCCGGATTATTTTGAAAAACGTTTTGCCGATAAAACCCGTTTACTGCGTGTTGTATCCTCAGTGGTCATCGTGATTTTCTTTACGCTTTACACCTCATCGGGTGTTGTTGGCGGCGGTAAATTATTTGAAAGCTCTTTTGGTCTGAGTTACGAGCTGGGGCTCTATGTTACTGCCGGTGTTGTTGTCGCTTACACCCTGTTTGGCGGTTTTATGGCGGTCAGCATTACCGACTTTGTCCAGGGCTGCATTATGTTTGTCGCGCTGGTGTTAGTACCTTTGGTGGCAGTGGATCACCTTGGCGGCTTTAGCTCAGTGGTGTCTCAGGTCACCGCCGTTAACGCCAACTTTATTGACCCTTTTGTAGACGCTAATACGGCGCAGGCGGTATCTGTTCTGGGTATTATCTCGCTGCTGTCCTGGGGTTTTGGCTACTTTGGCCAGCCGCACATTATTGTGCGCTTTATGGCGATACGTTCAGTTAAAGACATTAAAGCTGCCCGCCGTATTGGCATGAGCTGGATGTTAATTACGATCATCGGCGCCGTGATGACTGGCATGGTCGGTATTGCTTACGTTGCCAATACAAAGATGACATTAGCCGATCCGGAAACGATCTTTATCGTCTTCTCGCAGTTTTTATTTCATCCGTTAATTTCCGGCTTCTTACTGGCCGCTATTCTGGCTGCCATTATGAGTACTATCTCGTCGCAATTGCTGGTGACATCAAGCTCATTAACAGAAGATTTTTACAAAGCTTTTGTAAAACGCGATGCCAGCCAAAAAGAATTGGTGTTGGTCGGCCGTCTATCCGTGTTGGCCGTTGCGCTGGTGGCTATTGCTTTGGCATACGACCGCGATAGTTCTATTTTGTCACTGGTGAGCAATGCCTGGGCTGGTTTTGGTGCCGCCTTTGGGCCTTTGGTTGTGCTGAGTCTGTATTGGCAGCGTATGACATTTGCCGGTGCGTTAAGCGGCATTATCAGTGGTGCTGCTACCGTATTGTTCTGGATCTATGCGCCGGTACTGGAAAATGGTGCCAGCTTGAGTAGCCTGGTTTACGAAATTGTCCCTGGGGTAATCATCAGCACCCTAAGCATTATTATCGTTAGCCGCCTGACAAAAGCGCCGGCACCAGATGTGATCACGCTGTTTGAAAGAATGCAGCACAGCATTAAACACGCCTGAGCGGGTAGCACGAACTAAATTGACGGGGCAACACAAAATATGTGTGCCCCGCTGACGGATCTTTGCTAAATTACGGTTTTAGTGTTCATTTTTGAGATAGAACATTTATGTACTTTTATGCCGCCCGCCAACCCATACTTGACCGCAACAAAGAGCTGTACGCTTACGAACTGCTGTTTCGTGATGGCCTGGAAAATGCCTTCCCGGCTATAGACGGTGACGAAGCCACGTCACGCATGATTGAAGGCAGCCAGTTCAGTTTTGGCCTGGATGATTTTCTCGGTGATAAGCCAGGTTTTATTAACTTTACGTTGGACACCCTGCTAAAGAAATATCCCGGCATGTTGCCCAAAGAGCAAGTAGTTGTAGAGATTTTGGAGACGGTGCAACCTGGCAAAAGGCTGCTGGCCGAATGCCAGTACTTAAAGCAACAAGGCTATATGCTGGCACTGGATGACTATGTGCACCAACCGGTATGGCGGCATTTTTATCCCTTTATCGATATTATCAAAATCGATTTTCGCTCAACCTCTACCGATACGATAAATGAGATTAAAGCGGCAATTGCTGACTTTAACCACATTAAACTACTGGCAGAAAAAGTAGAGACAAATGAAGAGTTTCAGTTAGCACTGGATCTCGGCTTTAGCTATTTTCAAGGCTATTTTTTCTCCAAGCCCGAGATGATGCAAAGTAAAGCCTTATCGCCAGCGCAGATGACGCTGGCAGAGCTGCTGTATGAGACATCTAAAGCCGATATGGACCTGAGTAAAATTACCCAGGTTTTTCAACGCGACGTTCACCTGTCATACAAGCTGCTGCGTTACAGCAACTCGGCTATTTTTAAACGCCGGGCCGAAATAGAAAACATCAAGCAAGCGCTGGTTGTTTTGGGCCAGGTAGAGCTGAAAAAGTTTTTGTCGTTATTGTTCACGGCGCAAATCAGCAGTGATAAGCCGGCAGAATTAATGCGCATGTCGATGACCCGGGCCCGTTTTGCTGAAGGCCTGGCTGAGCTACACGGCAAGGTAGATACTGCCAAAGCCTTCCTAACCGGTTTGATGTCGTTAATGGACGCTATTCTGGATGAGCCGATTGACAGTGTCATGAGTAAGTTGCCGCTGGCCAAAGAAATTAAAGAAGCCCTGGTTGATAAACAAGGTGTCCTGGCAGACTATATTAAGCTAATCCAGTTTTATGAAACCGCGCACTGGCAAGAAGCCAATGCCGCCATCAGCAGCTTGGGTCTGGCAAATGATAAGGTACCGGACGCTTATCACACTGCCGTACAATGGGCCAATGAACAAATGAAAGCCCTGGGTGATTAACCCAGGGCCAAGGGTGTTAGTCAGCGCTTAGTTAAAGCTTAGGTAAGGGCTGATTTTCGCTGCCAGTTTATCGCCTATGCCTTTAACCTGAGTCAATTGCGCCTGATCTTTAATCGGGCCATTTTGCGCTATATAGTCCAGTAAAGCCTGAGCTTTTTTCTTTCCTAAACCCGGGATGGCATCTAACTGCTCCAGCGTAGCCTTATTTATGGACACTTTTTGCACACTATGCGACTGAGCACTGGCCTTGCTCAGTGCGGTTGGCGTGGTATCAGCAACACAAAGGTTAGCGGTTAAACTCAACGCAGTCATACCCAGTGCAAAACATAATTTTCTCATTTTTATCATCCTTAGATTTACCCCGTTTTCTGATGACATCCTGTACCTCAGCCTGATTTTTCTGGGTTGGCGCTGTTACCAAAATGCAAGCCACACAACCAGTGTCCGGAGATTTAACTGCCAACAAATTAAATTTAGTCAATACATTAACTTTTGCAAATATTATTTAACATTGCTGTATTGTCGTGTTTAACAACTATTCAGCGTTAATTAAGACTACTGCGCCTACCCTTGCCTTTACTACTACGGCAGCAAACTGTTTCAGCTGTGCGGCCTGGCAAAGTGTCAATCTAAACAATTGCTGTAGAATCAATAGTTCGGTACAGTATCGCTTGTTCAAACGGAGAGAATCATGTTTAGCACCAGAGTATTATTGCTAACGGCAGCACTGTTATTCGGTGCGCTATCTCAAGCCAGTACCCAACCAGAAAAAAAGCCGCTTAGTCGTGAACAAGCTGCAGCACTGGCGCAACAGTACTATCCGGGCAAGATTGTTAAAGTACAGTCAGACAGACATAACTACCGTATCAGAGTTGTGCAACCAGACGGCAGGGTTATTACAGTATTAGTCGACGGCCAGTCTGGCCGTGTTAAAAGGGATGGAAATTAATGCGCCTACTCGTGGTTGAAGATGAGACCTTACTCGCTCAGCAAATCAAAGATCAGCTGCAACAGCAGCAATTTAGTGTTGATGTCGCCACAGACGGTGATGACGGCTGGTTTAAGCTGTCTGAGTATCCTTATGACTTAGCGATTATCGATATTGGCCTGCCGAAGATGGATGGGTTAACCCTGATCCGCAAAGCCCGCCAGCAAGCGTTAAAAACGCCGATTATCGTGTTGACCGCCCGCGGTAGCTGGCAGGAGAAAGTAGAAGGCTTAGATGCCGGTGCTGATGATTATCTGACCAAGCCGTTTCATACTGAAGAATTATTAGCCCGTTGTAATGCATTAATACGCCGTGCGGCAGGCCAGCCTGAACCCACCTTGTCAGCCGGCCCTATCGCTTTGAACAGCCGCACCCAGCAAGTTTGGTTAAATGAAGATGAGATCAGCTTAACGGCATACGAATATAAAGTATTAGAGTACTTTATGCTCAACCCAACTAAGGTGATTTCGAAAACTGAGCTAACCGAGCATATTTACGATCAGGACTTTGACTTAGACAGCAATGTGATTGAAGTGTTTGTATTGCGACTGCGCAAGAAACTCGATCCTGACGGCGATATTAAACCGATCGAAACACTGCGCGGCAGAGGCTACCGTTTTACCCTGACAGTGGCCTGATATGTCTTTGTCTTTAAAGCTACGGCAACTGCTGGTAAGTGTCTTTTTGTTACTGCTGCTGTTGCCCAGCTCTTTCATTGCGATAGATCGCGCCTTTTACACTCAGTTACTCACCAATACCGAACAAAAGCTTGAAGTGCATCTGTATGCGGTGTTATCTGAATTAAGTGTGTCAGAAGACAAGGTTGAGCTGTTAAATAACGCCCTGGCACCGGATTTTTACCGGCCAGACTCAGGCCTGAGTGCCTATATTACCCATGAACAAACCATGGTCTGGCAAAGTGATTCTTCATTAAATCAGCAATTTAGTCCGCCCTGGCAACAATTACCGCCGGGCGAGCATCTGTTCCGTCCGATACAGCAAGCCGGCGGCCAGTTTTGGGTGCTGTCTATTTCCCTGTTGTTTGACGCCGAAGATTATACCCGGCCGCTGACCATTCATATTGTTCAAACCGATGAACGCCTGATGGCGCCACAACTGGCATTTCGCGCCACCCTGCTACAGTGGTTTGCTGGCATTAGTCTGATGCTGTTGATGTTGATGTTATTAGCCTACTACTGGACAACCAAACCGCTGTCTCGGCTGGACAATGAAATCCGCCGGGTCGAAAATGGCAGCCAGGAAAAACTCAGCGGCCGCTATCCGGCGGAGCTGAGTATCATCAAAGAAGATCTTAACCTGCTGCTGGCTAATCAGAACCGGCAGAAGCAACGTTATCGCAATCACCTAAGCGATCTGGCACATGCCTTGAAAACACCGGTCGCCGTATTACAAACCTCGCCACTTAGCCAACAACCTGAGTTAAAAGAACAGCTAGACCGTATTACCTCGATGATAGAGCATCAGCTGAAACGGGCCGCCAGCTCAGGGCAGGATGTGTGGAAAAAGCAAATTGAAATTAAGCCCCTGCTGCAAAAACTGATTGCTGCGTTAAGTAAAATTTATCGGGATAAAGCCATTAACATCCAGCTACACTGCGCAGATGACTGCGTGTTTCGTGGTGATGAGACAGATTTAATGGAAATACTGGGTAACCTGCTGGACAATGCCTGTAAAGCCTGTCACAACACGGTGCAGGTGACAATCAGTACATCACCGCAGCAGCTAACCTTGTGTATTGAAGATGATGGCCCGGGTATACCGGCTGATAAGCGGCAACAGTTATTCCAGCGCGGTGCCAGGTTAGATACCTACCATGAAGGCCATGGTGTGGGTCTTGCTATCGTCGCCGAGTTAGTACAATCTTATGCTGGCTCGTTACAGCTCGATGACAGTGAGCTTGGTGGCGCGCGTTTTCGCCTGCTATTTTCTTAATGCACGTTTTGCTGATCGTACCGGCCCAAATGGGCGTAATAGCAACACAACAACACTCTTAAAGCGGAAGCCCATTGATGCAACTTAACAATCCTGCTGTCATTAAAATAAAAAACCTGCGTCTTCGCACCTACATTGGTATTAAAGAAGATGAAATAAATAACAAACAAGATGTCGTGATTAATGCCAAAATCCACTACAGCGCAGCCGATGCAGCCAACACCGACAACATGGACAACGCCTTAAATTACCGGACTATCACCAAAAAAATTATCGCCCTGGTTGAACAGCAGCGCTTCTCACTACTGGAAAAACTGACTGCAGAGGTACTGGCATTGGCCGCAGAGCACCCGTCCGTGCGCTATGCCGAAGTGGAAATTGACAAGCCGCACGCCCTGCGTTTTGCCGATTCTGTATCGCTGACGCTATCGGTCAATAAATAACCACTATACTTATCGCAGTGCGTGTAATGATACGGCCATAATGATGAATATTTTACTGACGGGCGGTACAGGCCTGATTGGCTCTGGTTTAGTGAACTTATGGCGGGGGCAGCATCAGCTGTGGGTGTTGTCGCGCAGCGCAAAAAAAGTTACCGACTTGTTTGGTGCTGATATAAAAGCGGTCACCTCACTGGCACAGGTCGATTTTAATCAGCTTGATGCCGTGGTCAACCTTGCCGGTGAGCCTATCGCCGACAAACGTTGGAGTGCAGAGCAAAAACAGCGCTTGTGCCATAGCCGCTGGGATCTGACGGAGCAATTAGTCAGTGGCATTAATGCCGCGACAACGCCGCCTAAAGTGTTTATCAGCGGTTCTGCTATTGGCATTTATGGCCGCCAGCAGGCAACGCTGATTGGCGAAGACTTTACCCA
Source organism: Rheinheimera pleomorphica (assembly GCF_011634895.1). Classification (GTDB taxonomy): domain Bacteria; phylum Pseudomonadota; class Gammaproteobacteria; order Enterobacterales; family Alteromonadaceae; genus Alishewanella; species Alishewanella pleomorphica. The sequence continues at coordinate 216,053 of NZ_SIRR01000031.1, forward strand.
TTACCATGCTGAGTTTACCCATCAGCTGTGTCAGCGTTGGGAGCAAATTGCGCTACAGGCAAGCAGTGAGCACACCCGCGTTTGTCTGCTGCGCACTGGCATTGTCCTGGCCGCTAACGGCGGGGCGCTGAAAAAAATGTATTTGCCGTTTAAATTAGGCCTTGGCGGGCCGGTAGCGAGCGGCGAGCAGTATATGTCTTGGGTGCACATAAACGACATGCTGCGCATCATCGACTTTCTACTGTTACAACCTACGCTCAGTGGCGTGTTTAACGTCACAGCTCCTACCCCGGTCACCAATGCAGAGTTTAGCCGCTGCCTGGCAAAAACACTGCACCGCCCGGCGATACTGCCAATGCCGGCTTTTATCTTGCAGTTAATGCTCGGAGAAATGGCCGATTTACTGCTTACCGGCCAAAGGGTGATCCCGGCAAACCTGATTAAAGCAGGCTTTGAGTTCCAATTTGACACCCTGCCGGCCGCGCTAAAGGATTTACTGCAAAGCTGATTAGCCTTGCAGCACTTTACGCATTAACTGTGCACCGGGAATACGCAATAAGCGCTTTAACTGCCACCAGCCCAATAGCGTGACCATGACTATCCCCAGTACCGGCCCCATCCACCACAGGTTATAGTGCGGCGAAAATGGCAACTCAAACACCCGCTGTTGCACCGTTAACAGCATCACCTCGGCCAGCAGGGTGGCAAAACCTCCGGCCATCGCCCCCAGTAAGGCGAATTCCAGTAACAGCGCATTACGCAAAAAGGCATATCGCGCGCCCAGAGTACGTAAAATAGCCAGCTCCTGCTCACGCTGCTCCAGCGTGGCCTGCACCTGCGCCACCAATACCAGTGCCGCCGCAATACAAATAATCAGCAGAATAAAGCTCAATGCTATGGTGACCTGAGCAATAATATCATTCACCTGAGCAATAATATTATCTACGCTGATCACCGTTACCGTTGGTAACAGCCGGGCTAATTGATTAAGCAAAGCAGTACGCTCAGCTGACAGGTAAAAAGCGTTAATGTAGGTTGCCGGAAAATCTGCCAGTAAATCCGGGCTTAAAATCATATAGAAATTAGGCTGCAAGCTGTTCCAGTCTACTTTGCGGATACTGCTGACCTTGGCTGTTACCATTTGGCCACCAATAGAAAATACCAGACTATCCCCCAGCTTTACCTCCAGCCGCTCGGCAATTTCAGCCTCGACAGAGACTTGAGCTTTAGCGTCGCGGCTAAACCAACTACCGCTAAGCAGCTGATTATTATCAGGCAGCTGTGACAACCAGGTCAGATTAAGCTCGCGCCCTACGCCAACCCGCTGTTGGCTGCGGTCGTCTTTGGTTGCCTCCTGCTGCAACTGCTCATCGTTAATGGCCGTTAACCGGCCACGGACTACCGGATAATACTGTCCCAATTCCAACTGATGTTCAGCGGCAAAGCTATCCAACACACTACGCTGTGACTCGGTAATATTCACCAGAAATTGATTGGGAGCACCAACGGGGATCTGCCGTTGCCACTGCCCGATAAGTTCAGCCCGCAGAAAATACAAGAGCAGCGCCAGGAAAATTGCCAGGCTAAAGGTAATAAGCTGAAAACTATTGGCCCATAAGCGGCGCTTTAAATTTGCCAGCGCCAGCTTGCGGGCACTGCTCTGCCCTGCTGCCATAGGTTTAGCCAGCCGTACCAGCACGGCAGCGCTTGCCATCAATATCGCGGCAAAACCGGCACAGAGTAAAAACAAGCCAATACTCAGCACCAACTCACCACTGAACAACCACATCAATGCCCAAATCGCTGCCGCACCGGTCAGCCACTGCAACGTATCAAGCGTAAACTTCGCTGCCGGCCGTTTTAACACTTCTATTGCCGGCGTTGCAGCCAGACGCCACATCGGCCGGGCAGCAAACAACAACGCACAAATCATACAGGTTAAGCTACCAAGCCATAATGGCCGCATACTGAACTCGGCACGATAGTCAGGCAGGTACAACTGTATTCCCCACTGCACGGCACCAATAGCCACTTGGCCGGCTATCAGGCCACAGAGCAGGCTGAACAGCACCACCAGTAACAAATGGCTACCGTAAATCAACCGGATTTGTGCTGTGGTCGCGCCTAATGCCTTAATCACCGCAACCGCCTGAGTATGCCGCTGACTATAACGGCTGGCGGCCACCGCGGCAGCACAGGCAGCCAATACTATTCCCAGCAGACCGGCCAGCAATAAAAACCGCTCAGCCCGCTGCAGCGCACTGCCAATGGCTGATTCACGATCCATTTTCTGCCAGCGTTGATGCACACTCAGCTGCGGTGTCAGCTCGCTTTCAAATTGCTGAAGGTTTTCGGTGCTACCGGCAAACAGATAGCGATAACCAATTCGGCTGCCAGGCTGCACTATTTCTGTGGCGGCAACATCATCCAGGTGCATAATCACCCTGGGCGCGCCGCCAAATACACTCAAAGGCGCATCAGGTTCATTGACAATGACGCCACCAACCTGCAGCCGGCTCATGCCCAGCTCAATCTCATCGCCTACCGCCACACCAAGTAAGTCAAACAATCTGGCTTCAAGGAACAGTTGCCCTGGGGTCAAGGTTGCGGCTTCTGTCGCTGTAATGACATTACCACGCTTTAACACCAGCTCGCCGCGCAGCGGATAACTGCTGCTAACCACTTTAATCGTGGCCAAACGCAAGTTATCCCCGGCAAATAGCATCGAATCAAACTGCATCTGCTGCGCCGTTTTCAGCTGAAGTTGCTCTGCCTTATCGACAATACGTTGCTCAAACGGTTGGCTGGATCGTAGTACCTTATCGGCAGCAATAAACTGAGCACTGCGCTGCATTAATGCGCTTTTTACGCCTTCGGTAATGCCACTTAAGCTGACAACCGAGCCGACCGCCAGAAACAGTGCAAAAGCAATAACCCACAATTCACCCCGGCTTAATTCACGCCAGAATAAACGCCATGCAATACTAGCCCACATTCGCCAATCCTTTCAGGTCACTGTCAATAAAACGGCCTGCTTGCATGCGGTATTGCCGCTGGCAGCGCTGTGCCAGGTCATTGTTATGGGTTACCAGTACCAGGGTCGTGCCCTGCTCAGCATTTAATGTAAACAACAGATCTTCAATTTTTTGCCCGGTTGCCGCGTCAAGATTGGCCGAAGGCTCATCGGCAAACAGCACTGCAGGCCGGGTGATAAAAGCCCGTGCAATGGCCACGCGTTGTTGTTCACCACCGGAAAGTTGCGCCGGGAAAAAATCGGCCCGCGCCGACAGCCCCACTTGTTCCAGCAACGCCAGGCCACGGCTGCGGGCATCTTTTATTCCGGCAAGCTCAGCGGGTAAAGTAATATTCTCCAGTGCCGTCAGACTGGGCAGTAACAAAAATGACTGAAACACAAAACCAACATCTGCCGCTCTTACTGCAGCCCGTTCATCCTCTGATAAAGTATGCAATGGCCGTCCGGCCAGATACACTTCGCCGTGGCTGGGTAAATCCAGCCCTGCCAGTAAGCTGAGCAAGGTTGACTTGCCGGAACCAGAAGCGCCGACAATGGCAACCGTTTCGCCACGATTGATCGTCAGGCTGATATCATGCAGGATAGTTAAGGAACCTTCGGTAAGTTTGACCGTCTTAGCCAACTTTACCGCGTTGATATGAACTTCAGGTGTATTCATTATGCGTATTATCTTCTTGTTGTTAATCGGACTATTCAGCCATAACCTGCTTGCGCAGAAATTGCTGATCCTTGGCGACAGCCTAAGCGCCGCCTATGGCATGCAACAGCAGGAGGGATGGCCTCATTTACTGCAACAAAGTACCGACTGGCAGCTGATCAATGCCAGCATCAGCGGCGAAACCACAGCGGGCGGTCTGGCCCGTTTACCGGCGTTACTACAGCAACATAAACCTGATGCCGTGTTGGTTGAGCTCGGCGGTAACGACGGCCTGCGTGGCTTTGCAATTGACACTATAAAATCGAATTTAAGCCAAATCATTAGGTTAGTTCAGCAGCATAATGCGATGCCGGTACTAATGCAAATACGCATTCCACCAAACTATGGACCACGTTATGGACAACAATTCAGCGCAATATATCCCGCGGTCGCAGAACAATTTCAGATAACCTTATGGCCGTTTTTTATGGACAAGATAGCAGTGGACAGTGAGCTGATGTTACAAGATGGCATACACCCTAACACGAAGGCACAGCCGTTGATTGTTGAGTTTGTGGCCGCTTTGCTGCAGGATTTACCCACACCCTAGAACATCAGCTGATGGACGAGCTTTTAATTGATGTTGAGTGTTGAGTGTTGAGATATTTGACGCGAAGTGGCGTCCCCTAGGGGATTCGAACCCCTGTTACCGCCGTGAAAGGGCGGTGTCCTAGGCCTCTAGACGAAGGGGACACAGTAACAGATGACAATGAATGATGAAGTGGCGTCCCCTAGGGGATTCGAACCCCTGTTACCGCCGTGAAAGGGCGGTGTCCTAGGCCTCTAGACGAAGGGGACGCAAAGACATTCATTCAAAAAAGTGTAGATTTATTGGCGTCCCCTAGGGGATTCGAACCCCTGTTACCGCCGTGAAAGGGCGGTGTCCTAGGCCTCTAGACGAAGGGGACGCACTAAAAAATCTTGGTGGAGCTAAGCGGGATCGAACCGCTGACCTCTTGCATGCCATGCAAGCGCTCTCCCAGCTGAGCTATAGCCCCACACTTTTATGTTTTTTGCTAACTTGCGTTAGCGCTGAACACGGGGCGCATTCTAGGGTGCCACTGAAAATGTGTCAACAGTTTTTTCTAACAGCTTATCTGTTCGGCCATTTTTTAAACGTAACGCTGATTTTCCAAGCAAAAAACAGCAAAAAAGGCCGCTTTTATAACGGCTTAGCCAGAAAAATTAATTTGGTTTTTGCAGATAGTATTAAGTAACTTAAAAAAACCGCGTTATTGATAGGCGTGCCGGATCGTGTTCTGAGCAAATTTTGTATAAACTAACAACAGGGTATAGCCCGGTAGCTATTGAAAGGATTAAAAGGATTATCTGTTATGTACGAAAAGTACTATGGGTTTAAGGAGCGCCCGTTCCAGCTTACACCAAGCACGCATTTGTTTTATGCCAGTAAATTGCACAAACGTGCGTTGGCGTATTTACAGTACGGTTTATCGCAAGGTGAAGGCTTTATCGTTATCACCGGTGACGTTGGCACCGGCAAAACCACGATCGCCAATCAATTATTAGCGCAACTGAACCAGGATGAGATTATTGCGAAGCAAATTGTCACCTCCAAACTGGAGCCTGATGATTTAATCCGGATGATAGCCTCATGTTTTAACCTGGTTGTTACCGAACACAGCAAAGCCAGCTACCTTGACGCCATATATAACTACCTAAAACGGCTGCATGCACAGCATCGCAGAGCGTTATTACTGGTCGACGAGGCGCAAAACTTACCGCTGGCGGCCATTGAAGAGCTCAGGATGCTGTCAAACTTTCAGCTGAACGGTAAACCGCTCTTGCAAAGTTTTCTGCTGGGCCAAAACGAACTGAACGCTATTATTCAGGCGCCGAATATGGAACAGTTCCGTCAGCGTATTATTGCCTCATCTAATTTGTCTGCCTTCGCCGAAGACGACACTAAAGCCTATATTCAGTACCGCTTACTTCAGGCCGGCGGCAACAGCGCACTGTTATCAGACGATTGCTTTGCATTAATCCAACGTTACAGCAGAGGCATACCCCGCAAGATCAATACGGTCATGGACAGAATATTATTGTTTGGGTATCTGGAAGAGCGCCCCACCATTGATGTTGACAGTGTGCTGGCGGTGCTGGATGAAATGTCACAGGAGATAGCCAATCTGGCTCCTGCAGCCCCTGTGGTGACAGAAAGGCCCCCCTCTGCATCGTCGTCTCAGGCCATGCTGCAAGAACTCACCACTATGCTGGATAATGAGCTGGAGCAAAAGCTTAAAATGGCTAAAGAGCTGGACGCGTTACTTAAACGCCAACAGCAACTGTTAAACAGCAGAGACGGTAAGGACAGCGCCGATTAACGGCGCGATTAAAAGCGGTGAGTTAAACTCAGCCAGAGCCGGTTTTCCTCGATATCAAGGTCGTTAAGCGTTGAATCCCGTTTAACACGCCGAAACAAGGCACTGATATCGGCATTGTTATTGAGTTTGTATTTCAAGCCGCCGTCCAGCGCTAAATTTTTATCTTCCCTGTCGTCGCCATAATCAATGCCGTAATGACGAATGTTAAATAACACGCTGCTGCGGGGACTCAACTGCCAGGAACTTTGCAAAGATAGCGTAGTGCGCTCGCTTTCTCGTACAGACTCAACGTAATCATCGTCACTGCGGTTAAGCAGTATATTCAGCGCCAGTCGGTTGCGCGCATAGCCAACAGCAAAAGCAACAGAACGCCGCTTTACAATTTCTTCATTTAGTTCAAGTTCCGTATTAAACAGCTGCCGGAAAGCTTCTCCGGTTTCCAGCTGATAGTTGCTGCTAGGAGGCCTGAAGCAATCACTTAACTGCCCTGCCGTATCCGGGCAAACAAAAATGCCCAGATCCTCTGTTATCTGCTCAAAGCGCGACAAGGTTTGCACATTATCTGTCACAGACAGCCGGGCACTGATAAAGCGCAATTGATAACTGCCCTGAATGCTTGCTGTACGGCCAAAGTAACGGCGATCTAACGAATAACTTAATGACGTGCGACGGGTCGGTACTAATACCACCTCGGCGGCAGTGTAAGTATCACGTATATCTTGCTCTGCAGCGCCAACACTGCTGGTGACTGACTTATTGCGGCTGATATTGATGCGTGACGCCCGGCCAAATTTGTACTCTAACCCTACGCCGTAAGAGCGAAAGTCATTATTAAAACTGCGGCTGCCATCATTAACGTCATAACTGCCCCTGACAATCGCAGATAAGTTGCGATACAACGGCACGCCTGCACTGGCATTGGCTTGTTTGGCAACAAAATTTTGTCCCACTTGCCGGTCAGTTTTATCATAACTGCCAGAAAACTGCCAAAACAGCACCGACTGCCTGTCAGCGCTTCCCAACGACAGCGCTGCGCCATAAGCATCGTTTTCGAAGTCGCTAACACCATCAGCAAGCTCAGGTTCTTTCGAACGAATATTACGGTAGTTTAAGCCTAACCTGAGGTAAGTATCGGCAGTTTCAAGCGTGGAAAAATCCAAACTACTGCCATAACTTGAGGTTTTAGATAAGTTCTCTGCGCCGGTAATAATGTCAGAGAACACTCCGGCGCGCGAGTTACGGATCCTGTGCGCAGAGTTTGCGTTTAAACCGAACCGCAGTCGGCCGTCGTAGCCCGATACACCACCACGCCAGTTATAACTGGATAAGCTTTTATGCGAGCGCTGGGCATCATCATACCAGACTGACTCATTTTTCAGACTAAGCGCCGATGTTAAATGCTTAGAGGTGCTGTTAATTGCCAGCATGGGTGACAACAACCCCGCCAGCCCTTTATCCAAAGCATCACCCTGCTGCTGTTCCCTTAACCAGAAAGCATAAGAACTGGCGGTTAACGACGGTTTAATATCCAGCTCCGCAGCTTGCAAAGAAAACAAGCTACAACTGGTACCAAGCAGTAAAGCCGTGCGATAAAGTTGCTGATAATGTTTCAACACAACATTAATTTGCGCCATAGTAATAGCCATAACCGTAACCTTTACCCTGATTACGATGTGCTTTGTTAATCAAGAACCCGGTGGCGATATCTTTGGGCAACAACGAAACAGCCTGCTCTATTTCAGAGAGCTTGGTATGGTTTTCCTCTACCACTATAACAGCCTGACCACACATTGATGCCATCACGGCGGTTTCATTAACCCCCAGCAGTGGCGGCGCATCAAAAATGACTATCCTGTCGTGGTAGCGGGTGGCAAATTCGTTTACCAGCATTTCCATGCGCTCACTGGCCAATAGCTCGGTCGATAGATGATGCGGCCGTCCGGCAGTGATAATTTTTAGCCGCTCGACATTGGTGCTAAGCATAATATCAGATACGCTGACTTTATCGGACAGCAGATAATCGGTTAAACCAACATCATGGGTAATTTGCAGCGTTTTGGCGACACTTGGCCGCAATACATCGCTATCAACCAGTAATACGGTTTTGTCTTGCTCCAGCGCGATACTCAAAGCCAAATTAACCGCCGAAAACGTTTTACCCTCCCCCGGGCGTGAACTACTAACGAGGATCAGGTTTGGATGTTTTAGGGTCTGGCTTAAGGCACCAAACGCATTATTAATCAGCTTCCGCTTAATGACCCGGTATTCTTCATTAATAAGCCGCCGATCGCTGGACAAGGATACAAAATTACGCTGCGCTAATTGTTGTAAATCTAAATTTACACTAACCTTGTTTTCTCTGGCTACACCCGCATTTGCTGCTACCGCAGCCGCTGGTTCAGCTGCAACAGCCAAAGTGGCTATGGGTTCAGCGTCGTTTACGCTCTCTGGAGCCTTGCGGCTTTGAGCGCGCTCAACAGAAGTTTCGCGCAGTGTATGGCTGGCTTCAGACTGTTTTTTAATGGCTTTTTCAATAATGCTCACCGGATCACCCTCAATAACAGTTCTGCCGAACGCCCAAACAACACTTCGTTACTTAGCAGTGCCGCATAACAGAGTAACAAACCACCACTGAGCAAGGTAAAGTAAACAAAATGCATTCTGACCTGCTTCAAGATAGTCGCTTTATCGGTATGAGACACGACGCCAAATACCGGTAAATCGGTAATGCTCTGTAACTGCGATGCTCTGGTCAGAACCGGCGAAATTAAGCTGCGCAAAAAAGCCATAAAGACGCCGGCACCAATGCCCACCACTAACACCAATGAGTAAAACAACCCGCGGTTTGGCCCAGACGGCGTTAACGGCACGCGCGGAGGTTCAATCACATTAAACTGCACGTCTTGCTCTGACGCGTCGGCACGACGTGATAACTCTGCGGACTCCCGCCGGGCCAGCAAAGCTTCGTACTTAGATTTGGTAATATCATAATCGCGATTGAGCCCGGTAAATTCAGCTTCAATTTCCGGGATCAGGTTAAGTTTGCTTTCCAGCATCGCAACCGAATCTTCATAAGCTTTAACCCTGACTTTCGTTGACGCCACCTCCGTCTCCAGCCGGGATACACTTATCCTGAGTTCCTGATATACCGCATTCTGATTTAAGCCCAGATCCTGGCGTGGGTTTTCAGAAGAAAACTGCGCCAGTGATGCCAGTTCTTCATCTCGTTGTTGTTCAAGTTGTGCCAGTAACCGCTTGGTCTCCAACACATCCGGGTGAAACTCGGTGTAGCGGATTAACAGATCATCCAGTTTTGACTGTAAACTGCTGATCCTGTCGTCAAACTGCGTTGGCTGGCGCCCGGCACTGCCAGCAAAAGGCATAACACCAAATACCGGCTCCTCGCCTTCCAGCTGGCTTCTGGCAGAACTTAACCGGGTTTCCAGTTCACGAAGCACTAACCTGGCCTCTTCCAAACGTTTTTTCTCGTTACTGATTTGGCTGTAATAGTCCGTTTCATTACCTGGCAACAAACTCAAACGATTTTTCTTAAAATCAGACAACCTTATTTCAGCTTCCATCAAACGACGCTCGTAGTCCGCGATTTGTTCGTTAAGAAATCGTTCAGCTGTCTGTGAGTCTGCCCGGCTTGATCCCAAACGCCCTTCTACGAAATTGTTCAAGGTCTCCTGCACCACCTTAAGCGCAAGCTGCGGCTGCGGATTACTGTAAGAAATAACGTAAATATTTTCCCGGCCCGAGGCGGCTATTTTAATTTGGGACTGTAACTGATCGATTAAGGCTTCAAAGGCTTTGTCGTCTTTAGCCCGGATATCCAGATCGGTGGCACGGGCTATTTTTTCCAGATTGGGCCGGCTAAGTAGCGTCCGGGCCATCAGTTTTATTTCATCGTCACTGTTGGTTCTTAACGCCAGGCCCTGCAACAAGGGTTGCAATACGGTGCTGGTTTCGACATAAAGCTTGGCATTCGCTTCAAAGGTAGGTGGCATATTGTAGACAAAAAACCAACCGGCCGGGCATACCAGCCAGGCCGTAATGACGATGTATCTGCGTCTTAACCATACTCCCTGTAAATAAGTCTGAAGCTGCTCTATCGCCTGCTGCAGTTCTCTCATATATCACTCCCTGAACCGTTACTGCTTAATCCTGCTGTCTTTGCCTGGTTAAAACCAGGCTTCCGGTATAATGACAATATCGCCCGGCAAAATATCAACATTGGCATTGATCTCTCCTTCCCGGATAAGATCGTCCAGCTGCAAATCATAGGTTATCTGACGTCCCTCAATCACCCGCACCAATTTAGCACTGTTACCATCAGCAAATTCGGTTAAACCACCAACTTCAATCATCAGATCAAGCAGCGTCATATATTGATTGTAGTTGATCGCTCTTGGATTAGTCGCCGCGCCAATAACCCTGACTTGCTCACTGTACGGGCCGACAAAATTACTAACAGACACGGTAACAACCGGATCGCGAATATATTTGCTCAGTATAGCTTCCATGTCCCGTGCTACCTGCGTCGGTGTTTTACCACTGACAGGCACGTCCTCGACCAGCGAAGTGGAAATTTTACCGTCCGGGCGCACAATAAAGCTGCCCGATAATTCCGGATTGCGCCAGACAAAAATAGACACATTATCCAGCGGACCTATCAGATATTGGTAATTATCAACTGAAGTAGTAAGAGAGTTTTGTACCTTAGCGCCAGGCAGTGTGTTGCTGCTGCAACCACTGAGCAACAGGCATAACAACGCTAAAACACCGCATATTCCGTTCGCAGATTTTGCCATCATAGTACTAATCCTTTTTCTGATGCCTAGATAATATAACTTAAAAATTTACGCTTGTGCTGCAAAAAATGAAAATTTAATTTCTGTTTTTTTTTTAAAATAGTATAATTAACGAGCTAAGCTTTGCAGTATGGCTGTTTTGCCTCACTGCAGCGGTCTGAACGCAATGGATGCAACAAGGATGTCGTTATGAGTAAAGCAAGTCGTTATGGACGAAATACGATTGCAGATAAGCTCTTTTTACTGGGTGAAGTTTGTCTGTTGTCGCTTTCCAGTTTTCTGGCCAGTTATGTTCACAATATTTATCTCTTCTCGGTTTCGCTGGAGCAGCAGCTATTAAACGCCGTGCTGTTTTCGGCATCAGTGATGCTGTGTGCGTTATCAGTAGGCTTGTACGACCAAAAGCTGCGGGAAGGGCAAAAAGGCATTATTAAACGTGTTGTCATGACACTGATTTTTAATGCCATGTTGCTTGAACTAATTGTATTCCAGTTATTTCCTTCGCTACATATCGGTACTGCATATCTGGCGGCAGCATCTGCTTTGGCTGCTGTACTACTGTCGGCGTTCAGAGCCTTATTTCATTATCATGATATCACCCGGATCAGCCGGCGCCGGGTATTAGTGCTGGGCGCTGGTGAGCGTGCTTCCATCATTGAGCGGCGCATGCGGCGTAATGTCGACAAGCGCAATTTCGAAATCGTGGGCTTCGTTCCTATTGAGGGCGATAAAGATGCCGCTATCCCCGAACACCGCTTGACCCAGTTTGATTACAAGAACGATCTGTTTCAGTTTGTTATAGAGCACAAGATTGATCAGCTGGTGATCGCTTGTGACGAGCGTCGCAATATGTTGCCCGTTGAGCATTTATTTAAATGTAAAACTCGCGGTATAGACGTGATTGAAATTCTGGATTTTATCGAACGTGAAACCGGCCAGATTGCAGTGAACCTTATTTACCCAAGCTGGGTAATTTATGCTAACGGCTTTGAGTTGAATCAACGCTTTAGAACAAATCTGGATTACAAATTAAATGTGGTATTAGCCTTACTGATGTTAGCGTTAACCTGGCCTATTATGCTGCTAACTGCTTTATTGATCTATCTGGAAGACGGCCGCAAAACCGGCGCACCGATACTGTATCGTCAGCTACGCGTCGGCTATGACGGTAAACCTTTCTACATTGTTAAATTCCGTAGTATGCGTACAGATGCCGAAAAAAATGGCGCACGCTGGGCAACCGCGAATGACGACAGAGTCACCCGGGTTGGACGTATCATTCGTAAATATCGTATCGACGAACTGCCACAATTACTGAACGTGTTGTCCGGAGAAATGGGTTTTGTTGGCCCAAGGCCAGAGCGTCCAGAGTTTGTTAACCAACTGGCGAAGGATATTCCCTACTATAATCAACGGCATAATGTTAAACCAGGCCTTACAGGCTGGGCGCAGTTAAAATATCCTTATGGTGCTACCGCCGAAGACGCTCAGGAAAAGCTAAAGTTTGACTTATATTACATAAAACATCGTAGCCTGATGCTGGATCTGATGATTCTGGTCAGGACAGTAGAGATAGTGCTGTTTGGTAAAGGACGCTGATCACAATGCAGTTAGCCCCGATCAGAAGTAATGCGCTTACTGTCGATGTTGAAGATTATTTTCATGTTGCCGCTTTTGATGCCACGGTGTCACCATCGCAGTGGCAAGCGTTACCACAGCGCGTTGAGCGTAACACCGAAATTCTGCTGCAACAGTTTGCGACTTATCAGGCGAAAGCCACGTTTTTTATTTTAGGCTGGGTAGCTGAACGTTACCCGCAACTGGTAAGAAAAATTCATGCTGCAGGGCACGAAGTCGCCAGTCATGGTTATGCCCACGCCAAAGCGTCAGAGCAAACAGCGGCTGAGTTTCAGCTGGACATTCGCCGGGCGAAAGCCATTTTAGAAGACATCACCGGCGCCGCCGTAACGGGTTACCGGGCGCCGAGTTTCTCTATTGATAAAACCAACCAATGGGCTTTTGCCGCGCTGCAACAAGAAGGTTATCTTTATAGTTCCAGCACTTATCCTGTAGTGCACGACCATTATGGCACGCCCGATTGGCCGCAACAGCCCTACAAACGCGATGAAGGCATTTGGGAATGCCCGATGCCGGTGCTGAATAAAGCCGGCAAGCAATGGCCAATTGCCGGCGGCGGTTATTTCCGTTTATTACCCTATTGGCTGAGTAAAAAGTGCATTGATAGCTACCTTAAGCAAAGCGATGCGCCCTATATGTTTTATTTTCACCCGTGGGAGATTGACCCGCAGCAGCCACGCTTTGACCAAGCACCATTAAAATCCAGATTCAGGCACTACACCAATTTAGACAAAATGGAAGCAAAGCTGGTGCGTCTGCTGCAGGATTATCAGTGGCGCAGCATCTCTGAAGTGTATCAGCCGTATTTTGTTTAACCGTTAAGGGAAGTAAATGTATCAGTTGAATACATTGTCGCTCACGGATGAGCGCGCAGTTGCATGGGACCATTTCGTTAATTCGACAGACGAGGCAACGTTTTTTCATCTGTCTGGCTGGCAGCATATTATTGCTGACGCCGGTCATCAATGTTACTACCTGTATGCCACCGAAAATAATGTCATTGTTGGTGTCTTACCCCTGGCTCGGGTGCGCAGTTTGCTATTTGGTGATGCGCTGGTCTCTACGCCTTTTTGCGTTTATGGTGGCGCTGTCGGGCCAGCCGGGGTAAAGCGCTTTTTAGAGCAGGAAGCAGTAAGACTGGCCGAGTCATTACAGGTGCAGCACTTGGAGCTGCGCTACAAAACCGCCCAGGATAATGACTTTATTACCCGCTGCCAGCATGCTTATTTTGCCTGCGAATTGGCCGACACTGCGGAGCAAATTCTGGCGAACGTAAAGAAAAAGCAACGCGCGGTGATCCGCCACGCCCTAAACCAACCACTGCACTACACGCTGGACCAACACGAAGACGACTTTTATCAAACTTACTCTGAAAGTGTGCGTAACCTTGGTACGCCGGTATTCAGCCGCCGCTTTTTCCGCAAAATCCGCCAGGTATTTGCAGAGCACAGTGAGATCCTCACCGTGCGTAAAGATGACAAAGCGGTGTCGTCAGTACTGAGTTTTTACTATAAAAACGAAGTGCTACCCTATTATGGCGGTGGCAGCCTTGAGGCTAAATCGCTAAAGAGTAACGACTTTATGTATTACCAGTTAATGTGTCATGCCAAAGCTAACAAAGCCTGTAGCCATTATGATTTTGGTCGCAGCAAACTGGAGTCCGGTGCTTACCAATACAAAAAACACTGGGGCATGACCGCCACAGAGCTACCTTATCAGTACAAACTGATAACAGCAGCGAGCTTGCCGAACCTTAGCCCAAATAACCCAAAATATCAGTTGCTGATTAAAGTATGGCAGCAGTTGCCACTGGCGGTGAGTCAGTGGCTGGGGCCGATGTTATCGAGGTATCTGGCATGACACAGACAAAACCGGATCTGTTGTTACTGGTGCACCGAATTCCCTATCCACCGAATAAAGGCGATAAAATACGCTCGTTTAATCTGTTAAAAGCCCTAAGCACACAATACAAGGTGCACCTTGGCTGCTTTTACGATGATGCCTTTGACCAGCAATACATCAGTAGCCTGGATCAGTGGTGCGAAAGTGTTTGCTGCCTGCGCCTGACAAAATGGCGGGCGATGCTTACCGGCCTCAGTGGCTTTATCAGCCACAACGCCATTACCCTGCCCTACTACTATCACCCGGCTATGGCAACCTGGGTTAAACAAACGCAGCGGCAGCACCGCATTGATAAAATATTGGTGTATTCGTCGTCGATGGCGCAATACGTTGATAACGCTGCTTATCAAACATTGACCCGGGTAATCGATTTTGTCGATATCGACTCAGACAAATGGCGCCAGTATGCCGCCAAAGCCACAGGATTCAAACGCTGGTTTTATCAGCGCGAGGCCCGCTTACTTCAGCAATATGAACAGGCTATCTGCCGCCGCTTTAACTGCAGCCTATTTGTTTCTGACGACGAAGCCAAGGCGTTTCGCCAATTGCTACCAGCGGAGTTACAAACCAAAGTGCACAGCCTGCTCAATGGAGTAGACACCGACTATTTCTCACCCGATGCCGCGATCACCAGCGCCGAACAGCCACTGCCCGAGCACTATATCGTGTTTACCGGTGCCATGGATTATTGGGCCAATGTTGATGCGGTATGCTGGTTTTGTCAGCATGTCTGGCCCCGCTTACAGCAACATTATCCGCAATTGCATTTTCTGATTGTCGGCGGTAACCCGACCACAGAGGTAAAGGCGCTTGCCCAGCGCGACAACGTCGTGGTTACCGGGCGGGTAAAAGACGTCCGACCTTATATTGCCGGGTCACGCTTTGCTGTGGCCCCGATGCTGATCGCCCGCGGTATTCAAAATAAGGTGCTCGAGGCGATGGCCATGGACAAAGCCGTTGTATGTAGCCCAATGGCAATGGAAGGCATTAATGCGCCAATAAACGCGAACACTGTTGTTGCCAGTGGTGTTGAGCAATTTACTCAGGCCTGTTTGCAACAGCTACATGCCGATACACCGACAGCGACGAACCGGCAATGGATCCTGCAGCATTTTACCTGGCCACAAACATTGGCGCCGTTACATCAGCTAATACAACAAGAGCCATTTGCATGAACAGCGGGGCAGGCAAAATACATACTGTGCTGCTGGTTGTGCTGTTAAGCGTGCTAAGTGTGGCCTATCTGATGCTATACAGCTCAACTTGGCTGGACATGGAGCGGGTCTGGCGCAGTTCAGCGACCTATAATCACTGTTATCTGATCCTGCCCATCAGCCTGTACTTTTTTTACCGTAACCGCCAGGCTAGCCATGGCGCGGTGGAGTCATCCCACTGGCTCTGGTTGCCAGCCAGCAGCCTGATCCTGTTGCAGCTGGTGTGGTTATTCGGCTACGCGGCAGATATTGCCTTATTTATGCATGTTGCTGCGGTAATGACGCTACAAGCACTAATTTGGCTGGCATTGGGCAACAGTCGTGCCCGCCAGCAGCGCTTTGCTCTGGGATATTTGCTATTTTTGGTGCCTTTTGGTGAGGAGCTATCACCTTTTTTACAAAATATTACCGCCGATCTGACGGTATCCATGTTGCATCTGGTGCAGGTACCCATCTACCGCGAGGGTTTATACCTGGCCACGCCGGCAGGCCTGTTTGAAGTGGCCGAAGCCTGCTCTGGCCTGCGTTTTTTAATCGCGTCTCTGGCAATCTCAGTGCTGTTTGCGCATCTGCATTACCGCAAACTGTATAAGCAATGCTGCTTTGTTGTTTTTATGGCACTGCTGTCGGTGCTGGCCAATGGCATACGGGCTTTTATGCTGGTGTATATCGGCGAAAAAAGTAACATGCAACTGGGTTTTGGTGCCGACCATTACTTGTACGGATGGTTATTTTTTGGCTTGGTCCTGTTGGCCGGCTTTTGGCTTGGCGCCAGATTTGCCGATCCGCAGATAACGGATACCGGCGCCAAGCGCACCCAAGTGGATTACCCGAGCACCACAGTACACAGGTTAGCGTTAACCGCAGCCACCGTGGCGTTGCTGCTAACGCTAAGCTATCGCCTGTCATTACAGGTAACAGTGCCACCGGTTACCGCCAACGTTATACCGCTGCCCTTTGCCAACGCAGCTGCACAGGCAAGCAATTGGGGCATCCACTTTACAGATAGCCTGTTGCAGGCAAGGGGCGAAGATAGCGCTGGTACTGAATATTTTATTGCCCAGTATGCCAATAAGCAGCAACAAGGTGAGCTAATCAGCTGGCACAATCAGCTTTATGATAAGCAGCGCTGGCAGGTGCAGCAGCGTATTCTTGGCCCTGAGCATGCCATCTTGCAGCTAAAAAGCCTGTCCGGGCAGCATCGTACCCTGTTGTATTGGTATCAGGTAGGGAAACAGCGCAGCGTGTCTGAGTTTGACACCAAGCTGCACCAGGCATGTAATTATTTATCTGATGACCACTCAACGTCCAGCGTGTTTGCCGTTTCAGTAGCTGCCGCCCCGTCTGAAGCGCAGCTGCAACGGCTGCATCAGGCCGCAAGGCTGTTAGCCGGTACTGATTTAACCCGGCTACAGCTCAGTGCAGGAGCTGCCGATGACTGAACACACACCGCTGCATATCGCTCACCTTATCTGGCACTTTAGTACCGGCGGGCTGGAAAATGGCGTAGTCAATCTGATTAATCATCTGCCAGAAACTGATTATGTACACAGTATTATTACCCTGACGGGGCACGATACGGACTTTGTTAAACGCATTACTGCCAATAACGTTAATTTCTATTGCTTGCATAAAAAGCCCGGACACGACTGGGGCACGTTTTCGCGCCTGAATAGCCTGTTAAAACAGCTGCAGCCTGACGTGCTGCACAGCCGCAACCTTGCCACCCTGGAGCTACAAGCCGTCGGCTGGTGGCGTGGCATACCACTGCGCCTGCATGGCGAGCATGGTTGGGACGTTAACGATGTCGGCGGCAGCAACAGAAAAAACCGGCTTATCCGGCGTATTTTCCAGCGTTTTGCCCAGCGTTTTATTTGTTTATCAGCCGAGTCCGAGCACTACCTTAACCAGATCATCGGCATAAAAAAGCGCCGCATCAGCCGCATTTGTAACGGTGTCGACACCGGCCTTTTTGCTAATGCGCTAGCGGCAGATATCGCCTTGGACAAGGCTGCTGATGGCAACAAACCACTACTGTTTGTCAGTGTTGGCCGCTTGGCACCGGTGAAAAACCACACCTTGCTGCTGGATGCCTTTGCCTTGTTGTTACAACAGCAACCGCAATATTGTAACCGGGCAAGGCTGGTTATCGTTGGCGATGGCCCCTGCCGACAAAACCTGGAATTACAATGCCAACAGCTGCAATTAAGCGACCTGGTAAGCTTTACCGGTCAGCGTGACGATATTGCCCAAATTATGCAGGCTACCGATGTCTTTGTGTTGCCTTCACTGGCAGAAGGCATTTCTAACACCCTACTCGAAGCAATGGCCGCCGGCACACCGGTGATTGCCACCAACGTGGGTGGCAACCCGGATTTGTTACCTGAACCATTAAAACAGACGAATTTGGTAGCTTCAGGCAACCCCAGCCAGCTGGCCAACGCCATGCTGCGCTATCTGCAACAACCACAAGCATTAGAGGCTGATGCGCAGTTGGTAAAAAACCATTGCCATCAGCACTTTAGTATAGATACGATGGTAAACCGTTATCGTGAGCTTTATGAACTGACAAGGATGCAGCCCTAACCATGTGTGGTATAGCAGGAATTTATCAGCTAAAAACGCAGGCGACGCCAGACAGTGCAACGCTGAGCAAGATGAATGACAGCCAATGGCACCGCGGCCCCGATGCAGGTGACTATTTCTACCAACCGACCATAGCACTGGCGCACCGGCGGCTGTCTATTATCGACATTGCCGGCAGCCCACAGCCGATGCAAAGTGCCAATCAGCAGGCCTGCATCGTGTTTAACGGTGAGATCTACAATTACCGTGAGTTGCGCCAGCAGTTGTCAGACAAAGGCTATGTGTTTAACACCCACGGCGACACCGAAACCATACTCAATGCCTGGTTGGAATGGGGTGAAGACTGCGTGCACCAGCTACGCGGCATGTTTGCGTTTGCGATTTGGGACCGTCAACGTCAGTGCCTGTTTCTGGCCCGCGACAGGCTGGGTATTAAACCGATGTTTTACTCGCTGCTGGAAAACGGCGAATTTGTTTTCGGCTCCGAGCTTAAAGTATTACGCCAGCATCCGCTTTTTGTCAGCACCCTGCGCGACAGTACCATTGAAGACTATTTTAGTTTTGGCTATGTGCCCGAACCTTACACCATTTATCAGCACAGCTACAAATTAGCGCCCGGCCACAGCTTATTGTTACGCCACGGTGATGCCACTTTACCCCAGCCGAAACAATACTGGGATATACCAACCCAGTGGCAGCATAGCGTAAGCGGGCAGCAACTGGAGGCTGAGATCATCAGCCGTTTTCGCGAAGCCGTTGATATCCGTCTGGTCGCCGAAGTGCCACTGGGCGCCTTTTTATCCGGCGGCGTTGACTCCAGCGCCGTCGTCGCCATGATGGCCGGCCTGCAACAGGATCCGGTCAATACCTGTTCAATCGGTTTTGACAGCCCGGAATTTAACGAGACCGATTTTGCCCGCCAGGTCGCCCAGCGCTACCATACCCATCACCATGAAGATATTGTAAGCCAGAATGATTTTGAGCTGCTGGATAAACTGGCCGATTTATATGATGAACCCTATGCTGACAGCTCTGCAATTCCGACCTACCGCGTCTGTCAGATGGCGCGGCAACACGTTACCGTTGCCCTGAGCGGCGATGGCGCGGATGAGCTGTTTGCCGGCTACCGACGCTACAAATTGCACTTGCATGAAGAACGCTTCAGGCAGTGGCTGCCGCTGGCGCTGCGCCGACCGTTATTTGGTGTGCTGGGTAAAATCTATCCCAAACTGGACTGGGCGCCGCGCTTTTTAAGGGCTAAAACCACCTTTCAGTCGCTGGCGCTGGATACCGTTGCGGCTTATCACAACTCTATCGCCATTTTGCGTCAGGATCAGCGCGACCGGCTATTCTCTAGCGCCTTTAAACAGCGGCTGAACGGCTATAGCTCACTTGAGGTATTTCGTCGCTACGGTGACAAGGTTAAACATTTTGATCCAATGAAAATTGCCCAGTATCTGGATATGAAGACCTATCTGGTTGGCGATATTCTGACCAAAGTAGACCGTGCGTCAATGGCACATTCACTGGAAGTGCGGGTGCCGTTTTTAGACCATAAATTTGTTGAATGGGCCTTCACCGCTGATTCAGCCGCCAATCTGCAACAGGGTATTGGCAAATACAGCCTGAAAAAAGCGCTGCAGCCGTACCTGCCACAAGACGTGTTGTACCGGAAAAAAATGGGCTTTGCTGTGCCGTTGGCAGAATGGTTTCGCGGCCCGTTGCAGCAAAAACTGCAGGACAAATTATTGTCAGATGCCATGCTTAACAGCGGTTACTTTAACGTTGCCGAGCTAAAGCAACTGCTGGATGATCATAAGCGCGGCGTAAAAGACAACAGCGCACCGCTTTGGACGCTGCTGATGTTTGCAGCTTTTCTGGAGCGCGCTGGCTAATGAAAATCTTACATATTTTTGATCATTCATTGCCGCTGCACAGTGGTTACACTTTTCGCTCACGTGCCATTTTGCAACAACAGCATAATATGGGCTACCAAACCTGTCACATTACCAGCCCGAAACATCCGGCAACGGAGCACAGCATAGAACAGGCTGAAAGCTTTAGTTTTTACCGCACGAAAGCTTATAGCAGCTGGTTCTGGCGTTTACCGGTACTAAAAGAGCTGGCGGTAGTCCTGGCACTGAAACAACGCATGGCGCAGGTGATCCGGCTGGAAAAGCCCGCTGTACTGCATGCGCATTCGCCAGCACTGAATGGACTGGCGGCGTTATGGGCCGCAAAGCAAGCGAAGTTACCCGTGGTGTATGAAATCCGCGCTTTTTGGGAAGATGCAGCTGTCGACCACGGCAGCTGCACAGAAGGCGACTTACGCTACAACCTGACCCGGGCTTTAGAGAGCTATGTCGCGAAAAAAGCCGATGCGGTTACTACCATATGCCAGGGGCTGCGGCAGGATTTAATCAGCCGCGGTATAAAAAGCGATAAAATTACCGTGATAGCCAACGCGGTAGACCCTAATCAGTTTGCGCTTATCCACGAGAAAAACCCGCGTTTAGAACAGCAATTTCAACTAAAAAATAAATTAGTACTGGGTTTTCTCGGTTCATTTTATGCCTATGAGGGCCTGGATTTACTGATCCGGGCCTTGCCGCTGATCCGGCAAAAACTGCCATCAGCCACGTTGTTGCTAATCGGTGGCGGGCCACAAGAAGCGGCATTAAAGCAACTGGTTAACGAGCTTAATCTGACCGATGCGGTGATAATGCCCGGCCGGGTGCCCCATAGCGACGTCATGCAATACTACAGCCTGGTTGATTTGCTGGTGTATCCGCGTAAAGCCATGCGTTTAACCGAACTGGTTACACCACTGAAACCGCTGGAAGCCATGGCACAGGGCATGCGCTTGCTGGCATCTGATGTTGGCGGTCATCTTGAGTTAATTGAGCATGGCAAAACCGGTTGGCTGTTTCAACGCGACAATATAGAGGATTTAGCCGAGCAAGCGATACGGGCACTGAGCAATGTCGGTGCTGACAGCAGTATTACTGACAATGCCAGGCACTTTATTCAGACCGAGCGCAACTGGGCGGCTACCACTGCCCCATATCAGGTGCTGTACACGAGGCTGCTGCATGGCCAGTAAATTACAAGGGCTGCGCATTGCGTTGGTAGGGCCCATTCCGCCGCCAGCCGGTGGCATGGCCAACCAAACCCGGCAACTGCAGCAATTGTTAACACAAGACGGCGCATCAGTGCAGCTGATCGCCGTCAATGCTCCTTATCGCCCGGAGATTGTCGGCCGGATACCAGGGTTAAGAGCGCTGTTTCGTTTAGTCCCTTATATGATACGCCTATATCAGGCCGCTGGCCGGGCGCAGTTATTGCACGTGATGGCCAACTCCGGCTGGTCCTGGCATTTGTTCGCCGCGCCGGCTATTTGGCTGGCCTGGCTTAGAGACACCCCGGTGATCATTAATTATCGTGGCGGCCATGCGCCGGACTTTTTTGCTAACAGCTGGCGGAGTGTGCAGTTTTCATTGCGTCGGGCCAGTATGGTATTGGTGCCCTCTGCCTTTTTACAGCAAGTCTTTGCCAGCTATCAGCAAAGCAGCGCCATCGTGGCCAATATTTTGCAGCACAATGTATTTTATCCGGCCAAAACGCCCCGCGCCCTGTCTGATGGCGAGATCACAGCGCCACATTGCATCATCACCCGTAATTTGGAAGCCATTTATGATGTCGCCACGACTATCTCGGCTTTTGCCTTGCTTCAGCGGCAGTACCCCGGGGCCCGCTTAACCATCGCCGGTAGCGGCCCTTTGCTTGGCGCTTTACAACAACAAAGCCGACAGCTGGGCCTTGATCACGCCATCACCTTTAGCGGCAGATTAAGCCCGGAGCAAATGGCCGACTTGTACCGCAGCGCCGATATCATGTTTAACAGCAGCCTGGTCGACAACTCGCCAAACTCGGTCATTGAAGCCATGGCCTGTGCCGTGCCGATTATCTCTACCAATGTCGGCGGTATCACTCATCTGGTCACAGACGAGCACGATGCCCTGCTATGCGCCGCCGGCGATCACCAGGCGATGTATCATCAGGCCGTCAGAGTGCTACACTCGGCTGAACTGCGAAGCAAACTGGTGCAAAATGGCCTGCAAAACAGCCAGCGCTTTCACTGGAATGCCGTCAGTGAGCAACTTAGTGCGCACTACCAGGCGGTGATAATGGCAAAGGATAAGCAAGTATGACATCGCTATACACAAAATTTATCGCCACTATCATTTTTCCGTTGCAAGAGTATCTGAAAAAGCACAGCAGTGTACGCAGGCGAGGCGAGCTGGAACAAAGCCAATGGCTACCGCTTTCCAGCTTACAACAACAGCAAGCAGAAAAATTACAGCGCTTTATACGCAGCGCCTGTCAGCATGTGCCTTATTATCGCAATACCCTGCAACAACTAGGGCTAACCGCCGCCGATATTCAAAGCGTTGCCGATTTGGCCAAGCTGCCATTTTTAACTAAGGATATTATCCGCCAGCAGTTTGACCAGTTAAAAGCAGACAACGCCGGGCCACTGAAACGCTTTAACACCGGCGGCTCCAGCGGTCAGCCACTAATCTTCCTGCTGGGTAACGAGCGGGTATCACATGATGTGGCCGCAAAATGGCGCGCCACCCGCTGGTGGGGTGTCGATATTGGTGACAAAGAAATCGTTGCCTGGGGCTCGCCCATTGAGCTTGGTGCCCAGGACAGAGTGCGCATCTTCCGTGATGTACTGTTTCGCTCCCAGCTTATCGCCGCTTTTGATTTAAGCGAGCAAAAGCAGCTGGCATTTTTGCAACGCATTCGCGACAACAAACCTAAGATGCTGTTTGGCTACCCCTCGGTGTATCATTTACTGGCACAAACGGCACAAAAACAGGGCATTGCGATGAATGATCTGGGCATTAAGGTGGTGTTTGTCACCTCAGAGCGATTGTATCCGTATCAGCGCGAACTAATAGAAAACGTATTTGGCGCGCCGGTGGCCAATGGCTATGGCGGACGCGATGCCGGCTTTATTGCCCACCAATGCCCAGCGGGTGGCATGCATTTATCCTTTGAAGATATAGTAGTAGAAATTGTTGACCCTGCCAGCGGCGCCGTCTTACCGGCCGGCCAGGCCGGAGAAATCGTGGTCACCCATCTTGCGACGTCAGAATTTCCGTTTATCCGCTATCGTACCGGTGACATCGCCACGTTATCGCCACAGCCCTGCAGTTGCGGCCGCAGCCTGCCGCTGCTGGAGTCGATTGAGGGGCGCAGTACCGATTTTGTCGTCGCAGCCGATGGCACCATGATGCACGGCCTGGCGCTGATATACATTCTGCGTGATATCAAGGGCGTTGCCGCCTTTAAAATTGTGCAAGAGTCACTTTTGCATACCCGGGTGCAGCTGGTATGGCCTGATGGCGCACTGCCGCCGGCTGTGCAACAGCAAATCCAGCAGGGCTTTCAGGCCAGGCTGGGGCCGCAGGTGCAAATCACATTTGAACAGCTGGACGAAATCGCGCCGGAAAAATCCGGCAAGTACCGCTATGTTATTAGCAAGGTGACCGCATGATAGACAGCCTTTACCTTCTCGTCTCCATCATATCGGTGTGTTACTTATTCTATTGGGCTGATAAGCAGGATAAATCCTGATGCGCGATTTATTACTGGTTGGTTTTTTATTTGTCGCTATCTTTTATGCCTTTAAACGGCCTTATCTGGGGGTTGCTGCCTGGGTCTGGATAGCACTGACGGCCCCGGCTAACTGGGCTTTTGGTTTCTCGCAAGACTTCCGGCTAAACTTAACTATCGTGCTGGTAACCGCCCTGGCTTATGTTTTTGTACAAAAGCAGAAATCGTTTAAACTCGGCGGCATAGGCATGTTAGTCATCTTGTTTTGCTTTTGGACTTTTATAACAACCTTGTTTAACAATAACTCCAGCCCATCATACGTTTGGTATATCTTTACAGAATTTTTGAAAGTGGCTGCGCTATTTTTCTTTTTAGTTCTAATAGTGAGAAAACGTCTGCATATCGACACTATTATCTGGGCGCTGATACTGTCAGTCTCATCTTATGCCGGAATGGAAGCCGTTAAGTTTATTCTGTCTGGCGGTGGCCATAAAGTGGTTGGCCGCGCCGGCATTATGATCGACCGGAATGATCTCGCCGTCGCTATTAACATGTGTATCCCTTTTATTGTCTATCTTATTCAAAGCAGTAAACATCGGTTGGTCCGCCATGGCTTGTGGCTGCTACTGGGCTTAAACGTAATTGCTATTATAGGCACAGGATCGCGCGGTGGCTTTATTGGCCTTGCTATTTTGGCACTGGCATTTTGGTGGCGGTCAAGACATAAGCTGATTTGGCTGCTGCTGGCAGCGCTGGTGTTGCCAGTAGCCTACCAGTATACGCCAGAGCAGTGGCGCGAGCGGCAAAGTACAATACAAACGGCAGCCACGGAGGATGGCTCTTTTATTGGCCGGCTTTGGGCCTGGAAAATTTCCAGCATGATTGCGCGGGACGACCCCCTTACCGGTGGTGGCTTCCGTGCCGTTACCGACCCTATACTCTGGCATAGTTATGCGCCCTACACCCCGGTGTTTGGCCCGATAGACACACCGGAAATTCCAGCGGATAAAGCCCCTAAAGCGGCACACAATGTGTATTTTCAGGTGTTGGGGGATCATGGTGTTGTCGGTTTTATTATTTTTATGTTGTTGCTGCTCAGTACCTTTCTCGCCAGCAACCAAAGCCTTAAACTGATGCGAAAACATAAAAATGATTGGGGTATACAGCTGTGCTCAGCGCTATATTTGTCACTTATCGGCTACGCCGTGACCGGTGCTAATGTGAGTCTGGCTTATTTTGACCTGGCGTATACGCTGTATGGCCTTATTGCCGTTGTCAGTTTACGCCGGCAGGAATTGTTAACTGAGCACTCTGGCCATGATGCGGTTAAGGTCACGGGGTTACAACCAGCCAAAACTCAGGGCACCGCGTAACCAGTTACGATGCTGGTCGGTTTTAACATGCCATACCAGATAGCTAAATGCCTGACGGAGCTGCCCACGGCGCAGGCGGTACCAGGTGTTCAACATCAGATGCCGTGCCGCCTGATAGCATAGGTCGGCATGGTGACGCCGTAGCGCTTTGGCATCTGACAACAGCGCGGAATAACACGACAGTTTTTGCAACGTATGCTGAGCATCGGCCGGCGACACCGGCTGTAAAAACCCCCAACGTCCAATCCGGGTTGGCAGCGTATGCAATACTGACGCTTGCACGCCCGTTGCAGTACGCGTTAATCCCGCAACCAGTACCAAGCCTTCGTCTACCCCTCCGGGGCGGTTGTGCATATAGGCCGATTCTTGTGCCGGAAACACGAAATTGCCTAACGAATAGGCAATAATACAACCTTGATACTGTTCTATGCCCTGCAGCGTATGCGAATGATGCTGCACTATCAGTTTGCAGTATTTCGCCAGCTTACGTGACAGCCTGACACGCCAGGGGGCCGGATAGTTGGAAAACTCCAGATCGGCATGCATCACCACGATAACGGCATCTACTTCGGCTGATAATTGCTTTACCTGTCGCAGCAATGCCCGGGGCTTTAAGCTGGCAACGCCGGGTTCTTTGGATGTTGCGCCGTAATGGCTGGCATCGGTGACATTAATAATGGCAAGCTGTATACCTTGAATAGTCTTGCGTAATGGCCGGTAGGCTGTATGTACATCTGCTGCCGCGCCGACGGTATCGGCGTTTGACTGCTGCACAAAGTCCAGCATTTGCATCAGCGCTTCAGGCCCACTGTCTTTAACATGGTTATTCGCCAGGCAATACACGCCGGTAGACATATCGCTTAATGGTGGACAGCGGTTAATTGGAATATTCATTTTCAGCTCTGGCCGGGCGGTTAAAGACAGCGAACACTCCAGGTTCATCACCGCCAGATCGTAGGGTTTAAGCACGTCATGAATATCCTGAAATGCCCGGGTCACCGTTTCAGATGGTGCCTCTTTGACACCCCACAGACATAAATCTCCGGTAAAAGCGATACTGATCATCGACGTGAAAACCTCTCTGCTATCATCTGCACCACCTTATGCTCGGGTCCTTCAGGACGGCCAACGCACAGCCACAGCGACATTAGTACCAGTACATACAGCACCACACCGGTCAACACCAGCGACAGCGTAACAGCCAAGGAGACATCCCACTGCTGCACCAGCTGTAGCTGCAACACCAGGTATAAAACAGACCACATAACACCAGCCGCCAGCACAACCCGCCACAAACCTTGGTATAAGCTGGAAAATGCAATTAAACCCAGTTGGTTTTGCAGTTGATGGATCAGGAGCATCCCCAGCAGGCTGGCCAGCAACGCCCCCCACGCCAAGCCTACTGCGCCATACCAGTACATACCAGCGGCCATCGCAACGCACTTAATTGTTAACATTAGCATCGAATAGCGCCCCAGCATATCCGCCCTACCCGCGGCAGCCAGTGCAGAGACGGCACAGGCGACATTCACTCTGGAGATACCAATAAATGCCAGGATCTTGATATAAATGGCGGCGCCGGCCCAGGCCGTTCCTAACACAACCACTACCACATAATCGGCCAACACACTGAGGCCAACCGAAGCCGGTACAGCAAAAAACAACACCGAAACCAGTACCTGCGTATACAATTGCCTGAATTTTTCAAGGTTATCGGCATGTTGCGCCAAGGCAGGCAGAGAGGCTCTGGCCACCGGCATCGCAATTTCGGTCGACGGCATACCTGCGATTTCGCTGGATACTGTGTACAGCCCCAACTCCTCCGTACTGCCCCATTTACTCAGCAAAAACGTATCACATTTAGTGGCCAGAGCACTGAAGGATTCATACAGAAAAAACCATTTAGAGAAATTGAAAATACTGCTAAAGGCGCTCAGGCTAAACCATGGCCGAAATGACGACATCTGATAACTCGCCAGCAGATGAACCAAGGCGCCAGCCAGGGAGCCCAGTGGAAATGCCCAATAACTGCGATATAGCACCGCAATGGTCAGCGTAACGGTAAAGGAAGTCAGCCTGGACAAGATCGTCAGTTTAAAGTCTTTGTTAAACTGCATTTGCTTATGAAAATCAACTATGCCGACATTTGTCAGGCCGTTAATGCATATAGTAACCCCATAAACCAGGATCAGTGGATAGATACGCGGCTCATCAAAAAAATCAGCGACAATTCCTGCGCAGCTCCATACGATCAGTGCCAGTGCGACACCGCGTAAAATGCTCAGTGTCCAGACGGTATTGTATTGTTCAGAGGTCGCATGCTTATTGCGGATCAACGCGGTATTAAAACCAAACTGGGTCATTAGTTCCAACAAGCTGGAAAACAGTACCGCTTTTGCCACTAAACCATAGTCTTCCGGCAATAATAATCGCGCCAGAATAATCACCGATATAATACCAAGCAACCTGGACGACCAGCGCATTAACACTGTCCATAAGCTGCCTTTGACGATTTTTCCGGCCAGTTCAGATAAAGCCATGATCAGTTATCTGCTCCAGCGTATGAAGATACAAAGCCGTTCTGACCAGTGCGGCAGAACTATAATGAAATTGGGCGTTAACAATCCGCTTGGGCAAACGCAGCAGCAATGGTGCCATTTTCAGCCCCGCGGGTTTATGCCAGCTTAAATAACCAAGCTGCTGCAGGTTCTGCGCTATGCGTGTCGTCAGGTAACTATGGTTATCTGCCACAGATTTATCCTCATACCGGATGCCGGCACTCTGTGGATAACAATTGGCAATAAGCTGATCATGCAGTTGCTTTGGCCCTTGTTGCAAAAAGTACTCTGCCGGTACGGCACTGAGCAACTGATACAACGCTTGATCTAAAAATGGCGCCAACGGTGTAGAAACCCGTCCCAGTATACCGAATGCCGAGCTGCCAATAGTGCGCCGGGCGCGGTTCCAGAAATAAAATTGTGCAATAGGATTAGCAGTATCGGCATACTGTGCCAACGCCTGCGACATATCTGCCACGGCTTGCGCGCGCGGCAGCTTGTCAAACAGTGAAGGTGCCAGCATCTGGCTTAAATATCCCTCTGGCCCCAGCAAGTCTTCTGCCAGCGCCTCCCAGCGCCCGGCGCGGGCCAGCGCCAATCGGGCAGCCGTTAAGCGTGATGAGCCGGTAGACAGTACATCGCCCCCTATGCCATCGAACACAAAAGGTGTCGCACTGTCTTTAAGATAGTTATAAAGTGGCAAAAACCATGAATGCTCCAGCGCGCAATAGCTGGTCAGGCGGTTTTTGCTAAGCTCAGCCGACAAATAGGACAGCGACTGCTTAAGCGCGATATGAGGCAGCGCTAAATGCCGGGCCAGCAAAGCCGCGACATGAAAATCTTCGTTTGATTTAGGCGGTTGATGTTTCACCGTCACGCAACTTAGCGTCTGCTGCTGAGCATGCAGCTCCAGCAAAATATGGCGGGAATCCCGGCCACCTGACAGCGGCACCAGACAGCTTTGCTGACCTATTAACTGCCGCGAGCGGGCAATACTGGCCGAGAAAATAGCCTTATAGTCGTGCTGCAACTGTGCCGCCGGCAAGGTAAAACTGCTACTGACCGGTTTCGGTTTCAGCTGCAGGCTAAGCCCACTGCGATCAAAGGTAAGCCTGGCATCGGGTGGCAATACCTTAATTGCCAGAAAAGGCGTTTGCTCGCCAAGAAAATCGCCGCTGCGTAAAAACACCGCCAAGGCTCTGAAATTAAAGGGTTCAGCTGGTGCAATCAACTGATTAATGTCTTCGCTGATCTGCAAGCTGTCGGCCGTTGCTTTGTAGTACAGCGGCCGAAAGCCAAAAAAGTCGTTTGAAACAACCACCTTATCTGGCAACAACTGCCACTGATTAAACACACCGCCGCCATCAGCATAGCGATAGCCCATCAGAGCACTTGCTACACCATCACATTTAAGTTCATCATTTTCAAAGTAAAAACGGGCGGAAATAGCGTTCACTAAAGGATTCAATTGCGCTGTTCCACTGTCACTGTCCGGCCTTTTTCCGCCAGTTTATTTTTTAAACCTGGCAACGGAAAGCCTTTCGCATAAGCCCGGTTGGCATAGTCCAGCGCTTCGTCATAACGTTTCAGCTGCACCAGCAGCAAGCCATAATTATAGTGTAACTCACTATAATCTGGTTCATAGCTAAGCGCCTGCTTGTATTGCTTTTCAGCATCATCTAAACGGCCGGTCAGGTGTAAATGCATCGCAAAAAGCATTCTGGCCGTCACATCATCAGGCTGAAAATAAACTGCTCGACGAAAATAACAATCTGCAGTGTAGTATTCATCTTGTGGGGCTAACTTTATTTTTTCCCGACGTTGGTACTTAGCCATAGCCGCCAAAGCCCGGTGATAATTAGGGATAGCTTTAAGCGTATAGTTGATGTCGCCAATTATCGAGCCCCGATTCCCTCTGATTAACCGCTCAACCTCAGGGGTAAAGTGTGCGCCCAGGACAATAGGGAGTTTATCTGCATGAGCCGGATTGGTGGCGCTAAAGGGACCATAGGCATTTGTTAGCGGCTGACCGGGAATAATATCACAGGTGTTATTGTTATAACGATTTGCCATAGCAGGCGGAGTGACGCCAAACAGCAACAAATAGCCTGCTATATAGAAAAATATTGAGCGGGTCATCATGTAATCCTTTACAAAACACTGCGTTCCAAACAGCCTGACTAGCCTGTGCTAGCTTAGTCTAGACATTTTATATCTCAAGTCAACGATCTTCAGCCATACACAATAGTTGCAAGCTGCAGTACAAAACGGTCTAATAGACGCTATTACATGCAAACAAGGAAGGTTTGTGACACAACATATTTTATATATCGCCTTTCACTTTCCGCCAATACAAATGAGCAGCGGCGTGCACCGCACTTTGGCGTTTAGCCGTTATCTGGCCGAGCAAGGCGACACTGTTAGCGTGCTCAGCGCGGATAAAGCCGCTTATCAACACTATGATGAGCAAAATGTGCAACTGATCCCCGACAGCATCAAAGTGATCAACGCTTATGCGCGCGATACCGCCAGGCACTTCGCATTTCGTAAACGCTATCTGGGTTTTATGGCCTGGCCCGATCGCTGGCAAAGTTGGATAGTCGGCGGCGTCATCAGTGGTTTGCGCTATATTCGCAAACACAAGCCAGACGTGATTATCAGCACTTACCCTATTGCCTCTGCCCATATCATTGGTTACCTGCTGCATAAACTCAGCGGTGTCCCCTGGGTTGCAGACCTGCGTGACCCAATGTTACAGCAGGACTACCCCGCCAATCCGGCAGTACGAAAAATTTTTGCCTGGATAGAGCGAAAAATCGCCAAACACTGCAAATACATTATTTTCACCAGTCCCGGAGCGCTGGCATTATATCGCCAGCGCTATCCGGCAGTGGCAGAGTCGGTATGGCAAGTGTTGCCAAACGGCTATGATGAAAACCTCTTTGCCCGCGCGGCTCATGTCCGCTACAGCAAAACTGACAACATAACCTTACTCCACAGTGGCACCATTTACCCGTCAGAGCGCGACCCTGAACATTTCTTTAACGCCTTGGCGCAATTAAAACAAAACCACCCACAGCGGGCAGCAAGGCTCAAGGTAGTGTTACGGGCCAGTGGCCATGATAGCCTGTTTCAACCCATGATAGAGCGGCTGAATATCACCGATATTGTCGCTCTGACACCGTCATTAAACTATGTCGAAGCCCTGGAAGAAATGCTGACTGCTGATGCATTGTTGTTATTACAAGCCAGTAACTGCAATTATCAAACGCCTGCCAAAGCCTATGAATATATTCGTGCGAAACGGCCTATACTGGCATTAACCGATGATAGCGGTGACACTGCGGCGTTAGTAAAACAAAGCGGCATGGCCGAAATTGCGTCATTAAATGACAGCGGGCAGATTTTAAATGCCCTGGTAGCCCTGATACAAAATATCGACGCCCAGCGTTACAAACCGCTCTGTGACGAAGCAATAACAGCGTTTTCCCGCCAGCAACAGGCCAAAAAACTCCGCCAATTGCTGCTGCAGCTATAGACAGTTTAAGTAAGGATACGAGAATGAGCTGGCACTGCACTATTGAGCAACAGGATAAGCAACAGCATATCCTGTTAACACATCCCAAGCGACAACAGCTGAAGTTACATTGTCAGCTGCCATGCCAATGGGCTGAATCGGCCACAGCAATAGCGATAGTTATAGGCAGGGTAAGGCCTTACGGCGAAGATTATCTGCAGGACAATGCAGCACAGTGGCTGCTTAACTGCTATCAACAGCACACTGATGCGGTGACTGATAAGCTTGCCGGCTTCTTTTTGTTACTTATTGCCGATAAAACAACAGACAGCGTTTACCTTATTAACGACCATGTTGGCAGCATTCCCTGTTATATCAGACAACAAACAGACGGCAGTGTGGCTATCAGCGATAATTTACCGGCGTTGTCAGCCACTCAGCCGCCACTGGCCGCCCAGGCCATGTTCAACTATCTGTTTTTCCACTGCATACCCTCTCCGCTCAGTGTTTATCAGGGTATCAGTAAGCTGGAACCGGGGGTGATGGCCCATATCGATAGCAATGGTAACGTGCAACAAAACCGCTATTACCAGCCAGCGTTTACCCGCTCAGCAAACAGCCCCGAGCAGTTAATGCAGCGCTGTCGCCAGCTGATAGCAGAAGCCGTACGGCGTAACGTCGATGATAACTGTGCGGCTTTTTTAAGCGGCGGCCTCGACAGCTCGACAGTGGCCGGTATGCTGGCTAACCATCAGCAGACGTTAGCTAAAACGGCAAAAACCTACTCCATAGGCTTTGAAGCCAAAGGCTATGATGAAACCGAGTATGCGTTAATTACCGCTAAACACTTTGCAACTGAGCACAAGGTACATTATTTACAACCCGATGAAATTGCAAAGCACTTTACCGAAGTAGCCGGTTACTTCAATGAACCCTTTGGCAACTCATCGGCGATGGCAGCTTATATTTGCGCCAAAACAGCCAGAGCAGATGGCATCACAGTAATGCTGGCCGGTGATGGCGGCGATGAGATTTTTGCCGGTAACGAGCGTTACGTAAAACAAAAAGTGTTTCAGCGCTTTAGCGCCCTACCTGGCCCGCTGCAAACTTTGTTAAACCTGGGGTTGAACAACAGCCTGGCCGACAAACTGCCGCTGCTGAAAAAGGCCAGCAGCTATGTACGCCAGGCCAAAGTGCCATTGCCTGACAGGTTAGACAGCTACAACTTTTTAAACCGCTTCGATTTAACCCAAATGTTCAGCCCGACGTTATTGCAACACATCGATACTAACCAACCTGCGCAGCAAAAACGTGACCGCTACCATGCCTGCCGCTCGGACGATGCTGTAGATAAAATGATGTACCTGGATTGGAAGTTTACTTTGGCCGATAACGATTTAGTTAAGGTAAGCCAAATGTGCCAACTGGCCGGTGTCGAGGTGCGCTTTCCGCTATTCGAAAAAGAACTGGTCGATTTTAGTTGCACGGTCCCGGCTGAGTTAAAAGCCCCCGGGCAAAAACTGCGCGATTTTTATAAAAACAGTTTTCGCGGCTTCTTGCCAGACGCCACATTAAGTAAAAGTAAGCATGGTTTTGGCCTGCCGTTTGGCGTGTGGATGAAACAACGGCCTGATCTGCATAGCCTTGCCTTAGAAGCACTACAGCACTTTAAACAGCGTGATATTTTACAGCCGGCGTTTATTGACCAGGCCATAGAGACCTTTGAAAACGGCCATGCCGGCTACTATGGCGAACTGGTATGGATTATTGTGGTTTTAGAGCTTTGGCTACAACAACATGGAGTAAACCATGTTTAATGCCCTGCTACATCATAGCCTGCAGTTGGCGGGGAAGTACTGTGGCCGGCATAAGTTGAACATTCTGATTTATCATCAGGTGCTAGCTGAAGCGGATCCTATGCGGCCAAGCGAACCCACTGCCGAGGTCTTTGACTGGCAAATGCAGCTGCTGCGCCACTATTTTACCCCGCTGTCACTGGATGAGGCATTACAACACCTTAAGCATAATACCCTGCCGGCCAATGCAGTCTGTGTCACCTTTGATGATGGCTATCTGAATAATTTGACGGTCGCGCAACCCATATTGGCGAAATACGCCATTCCGGCCACAGTGTATGTGGCTACCGGCTTTAGCAATGGCCTTAATATGTGGAATGACCGGTTAATCCATCTGTTTGCCGATGCGACACGGCAACAGCTGACATTGGATGACAACTTAGTCACGCTTGGCGATTGGCAAAACCGCCGCAGCCAGGCTCAGCAATGGCTGAAAAAACTGAAGTATCTGCCACTTAACGAACGGCTGGCAAAAATTGACCAGTTTTATCAGCAAAATAAGGCTACCGAGCAAGCACCCTTGATGATGGCACCGGCGCAGATTAAACAATTGGCGCAGTATGGTGTAACCATCGGCGCCCATACGGTGAATCACCCGATCTTAAAAGTGCTGCCTGAAGAACAGCAACAGCAGGAAATCAGCCGTTCTAAGCAACAACTGGAAGCATGGCTGGGGCAAAGCGTACAACATTTTGCTTATCCGAATGGCGTACAAGGTGTGGATTTTGATGATACGACGACGGAAATAGTAAAACGCAGCGGTTTTGCCAGTGCGGTTGTCACAAACTGGGGAGTCTCAGATGCTAACACTGCGCCGCACTTGCTAAAGCGGTTTACCCCCTGGGATAAAACACCCGCCCGGTTTCATCTGCGGCTGATTAAAAATATGGTGTCTTAGTCAACCAGGCTTTTAATCAGTCTGCCGCTAACGACGTTTTCGGCTTGCGGTACTGCTTAAGTTTACGCACCAGCCACTGCAGCAAGCGGGTACGCTGCCAGCTCAGATGCACTATTGGCCGTAGTTCTGAGTTTAGCCGTTTATGCCAATCCATCGCTTTGCCATAAAACTCAATGTTTTGCACCCCTAACTCAGGATGGGCTGCATAATATTTCAGCATCTCCAGTTTTAACAGCAAAGCCGGTGAATATCGCGAATATTGCTCATCAAAAGTGGTTTTCAGAATAATCAGGTTTGCATCTTTTTTAACACACAAATCCACCGCCGCAACCTGGCCAGATACCATAAAATACCAGACACAGGCCGCATCGCGCTGTGCCAGTGTGGTCATCATCTGCTGATAAAACCGGCCCTGTTGGTTATCCGGGCTTAAAGCCGTGCCTTCTTTGGCTTTCCAGCTCTGGCTCTCTATCTGGCCATAGCGCAATACGCCCTCGGCAATATCACTCACGCTGTCAACGACCCTGGCGGCTAAGGTGTCGTTATCGCGTTCAGCCCGGTTATAAGCTTTATTGCAATTCTGCCGCAGATTTTTACCGATGGTTTTAGCGAAATCTTCAAACTGGGCTGGTACCGGCCGGTTACCGGTTTCAATGTAAAATTGCTGATACACCGAGGGCGCCACGACAAGGCCGCGCGAGTCTGCCTGCAGTAAGTCAATTTGCAGCACTGGCCCTGGCAATGCGCGGGCAATGCACTGCAACAACGCCTCATCAACATGTTGCTTTGCCACCAACCATAATCCCAGCGGGGCCTGTGATGGCATGACGCTTTGCCAGCGACCAACACCACAGCGCTGCAAAAAGCCGATGAAATGCACCTGCCCTGCCTGTTCGACAACCAGCAATTTTTCCTGGCCTGTAAAAAAGTACCGTATCAGGCTCAGAATAAAATCGGCATCTAAAATTGCCTGCTTTACTGTCTGTTGGTTAAGCAGATCCCACTGCTGACTAAAATGAGCAAAGTGATCCGAAGTATAAACTGTACATTTCATCCCTTGTCCGCCAGTTTTAACACCGCGTTGATAATATAATCTAAGTCGGCTTGTTTTAATTTGTGATGGCATGGTAACTGGACCAGCCGGCTACGATAACGTTCGCTGACCACGCAGCCGCTGTCTGCAATTTCTTCCCAGCGCAGCACCTGAATTCTTTGCATGCGCAGACGTTGAAAATCGTTTTCATCGCGCAGTACAAATGGCAACACATAAGGCGCCTCATCGCTAATGGTAGGATACAAACAGCTACCGGCGGTGGCTGCCGCCAGGCCGCGCACCAGATAGCGGTAGTTGGCTCGTCGCTTAGCTTTAATGTCGGGGAAATGACTAGATTGCACGATCAGTTTAGTGTGCCGGAAGCTGGCTGACGTTAGATCTGCTGGCCGAAAGTATTTAAAGGCTGAGGGCTGCGCCTGATCCTGCGTTAGTGTATTGGTCGCATTACGGCGTTTACGCACCCGCTGTAGCAACTGCGGAATTTTCAATAAAAAGGCAACGCCTTTTAACTCCTCGTACCAACCACAGTGCTGTGGTTGCTGGGCGGGCTGGGCATACATATACAACAAACCACCATCTATGGTGGGCAGAATTTTATTGATGCTGCAAATACGGGCAGCGACGCGCGGATCGGGTTGCTGTACGCCGCTGACAAAATCCAGCAGGCCATGCGCGCAGTCTTCAATGATGACTTTACCTGCCGCACTACTGAGCGTAATTAATTGTTCAATATTTTGCTTAAAACCAAAAAACCGTACCAACAAACAATGTGTGACATCAGCGGTGAGCATACGCTGAAACAGATTGGCATCGACAGATAGATCAGGCTGCACCGGGTAAAACCGCACCTGATAACCTAACCAGAGAAAGGGCTCGACCAATGCCGGACAATGATAGGCTGGTAACAGTACAACATTGCTACCTTGTGTCTGCATCAGCTGTTGTGCAGCAATACCGATGGCGGCCCGGCCGTTACGGGTATAGTTGCATTGCTTTAGCGCATCAGACTGCCACAGCGTTCGAATATCCGTAAGACTAAACCCTGGCGTCGCCCGGATCCTGGCCTCAGGAAAATTAATCGAGTTTGCAATGACAGGGGCAAATTTAACATCCATGTAGTGCTAACCCCAAAAAAACCTCCCGCCAATGCTAACACTAACTTCTGAACGGACACAACATCCGGTTAAAATGCGCGGGGTCGTTTTAACACTTGGCGCTAAGGTTAAGGCAGGTTACTATTTTTGCTGATAACTGATTAAGGCATATGGACGCAGGAGGCAACATTGCAAAAGGATCCGGCAGCAAGCGCAGCTTTGCAAAACGGTTTTATTAAAATGAGTACCGGCCATAACTTTTTATATGCGCCGCTGCAGTTAACTGCCAACACGGCGATCGTCATACTGCCGCCTTTCGCTGAAGAAATGAACAAAAGCCGTCATCTGCTAAGCGCCTTAATGCGCCAACTGGCGGCGCAGGGCCACAGCTGTTTTATGCTGGATAATTATGGCACCGGCGATAGTGACGGCGACTTAGACAGCGCCACCACCGCTATCTGGCGCACAGATTTGCTGCAACTACTTACCCTGTTGCAGCAACAGGGCTTTGCGCAAGTCAGCTTTATCGCCGTTCGCTTTGGCGTGTTACAACTGTTCGATTTACTGAATCAGCATCCGCTGCCGCTTACGCCGGGAAAACTGATTTTCTGGCAGCCGCTATATAGTGTGGAGAAGTTCTGGCAGCAATTTGTGCGGATTAAAGTGGCTGAAGCCATGGCCGCCGGCACTAAAATAAGCCAAAAAGCCTTAGAGCAGCAATTAAACCAGGGCGAGCTTATTGAAATAGCCGGCTACCCGATCAGCACGCCGTTTTATCACAGCCTGCTGCAAATGCACACCGCCCTGCCCACCTGCTTGAGTCAGTTTGAATTGAGCTGGTTTGAAACCTCACAGCTAGACAACATTGCCCTGCCGGTACAACAGCAGCTACAACAGTTACAACAAGCTGTTGCGGTAAACTTTGTGCAGCTAAACGCCGAGCCTTACTGGCAAACCAGTGAGTTAGCCAGCGCCGATGCACTCATTCAGTTAACCGTACAGCAAATTTGTGAGGGTAGAGCATGAGCCCGCGTTATATCAGCATAGCCTGCGCTGATGCCAGCCTTAGCGCAGTGCTGCACAGCGCAGATAGCGGCACTAACTACCACACCGGCGTGCTGATAATTGTTGGCGGGCCGCAATATCGGGTCGGGAGTCACCGCCAGTTTATTAAATTAAGCCGCGCGCTGGCACAACAAGGTATTGCTTCTATGCGTTTGGATAGCCGCGGCATGGGCGATGCTTCGGGGGAAAAACAGGCCTTTTACCAGCAGGATGCCGATATATCAGCAGCTATATCAGCCTTTTTCCAGCACTGCCCTGATGTAAAGCATCTGGTGCTGTGGGGCCTTTGCGATGCGGCCAGCGCTATCTTGTTATATGCCAACACCCCTGACCCACGTATTAGCGGCGCTATACTGTTAAACCCCTGGGTTCGCCAGCAACATAGCCATGCTGAAGTGATGCTGAAACATTACTATGTAAAACGGCTGTTTAGCCGCCAATTCTGGCAAAAGCTACTCGGTGGTGGTGTCGCACTGCGTCAGAGTGTCACCGGCTTGTGGCAAACGGCGCAGCAACGCAAGGCAAAACAGCGCCCGGCGCAGCACACCAGCCAGGCCAGCGCAGAGAACTATGTCCAGCTGATGCTAAGTGGCTGGCAAAAATTCAGCGGTAAGGTATTGTTAATTACCAGTGGTAACGACTTAACTGCGCAAGAGTTTTTACAGCTATGCGCCACTGACAGTCCCTGGGCGGACTGTTTATCGCAGGCACAACATCTGCAGATAAGCGATGCCAACCATACTTTTTCCAGCCGATTATGGCGCGAACAGGTAGAACAGGCCACGCTAACACTGCTGCAACAGTTAACCTAGCCAACAAGGCAATACACTATGGCCAGCCGCAACGGACAACAGCAACACCGCCGTTTTGTTAACCCCTGGCTACGCCGGCTACTGATACTGCTGGCGTTGTTGGCCGGTTTGTGGTGGCTGCTAACCACTAGCGGCCAGAGTAATAGCAACCGCATTAGCAGCAAAGATGTCACCACAGCCCGTAAAGTACTCAGTGGCACTTTACGCCAGCTAGGTAAGGCTGATGACAGGATTGAACTGCGCTTTGAACAGGCTCAGCTCGATGCCCTGATGAATGTGGCCAGCTATACCGCAGCGCCGCTGCAGTTTAGCGGTGTAATTTCCGACTTTGGTGTTGCCATTCGCAGTGACTGGCAATTGACGTCTAACCGGATGATCAGCGCGTATTGCCTGTTACTGCCAGGCGATGATGGCTTTGCCATCGATCATTGCAAACTGGGTAAAATAGCGCTGCCGGGCGTTATTGCCAACGCCATGCTAGCCGGCGCGGTAAAACTGGCTTTGGCATCGCCGGCTGATCAACAGCTGTTGTCATTACTGCGCAAAGGCGAACTGGCGCAAGGAAAACTACATTTTGTTGATGAAAACGCCAGTGCGCTGAAAATACGCTTAAACCCGCAGTTATACAGTGCCCGTAATATGGCGCGAGACCTGCTACAGGGCGACACGCAGTTTGCGCCGGACATCGCCCTATACCTTAACCATCTGCAGCAGCTTAGCCTACAACACCCAGAAGAGCGACGGCTGGCGTTTTTCAGCCGCGAATTGTTACTGTTTGCCGCCAACCACGCCGATGACAGCAATACCGAGCGTGAATACCGCCAGGCTATGTGGGCCTTGGCGGTTGGCTTTGGCAACCGCTATTTTATCCGCTACGCCGACCCACAGGCCGACATCAGCCAGGTGCCTCAGCTGCCCAAAGCCACCCTGCTGGGCCGGCACGATTTAGCGCTGCACTTTTTATACTCCGCCGTATTTCAGCAGCTGGGCAATGCGAATATTTCAACCCAGATTGGTAACTTAAAAGAGATTCTCGATGCCGACAGCGGCGGCTCCGGCTTTAGTTTTGCCGATTTAGCCGCCGACCGGGCCGGTATTATGTTCGCTGAGCGTTTAGGCAGTATCAGTAGCGCTCGCTTAGCGCACTTCGACACTGACGATATGGAAATAGCCATGATGCCGGCTGTGCATGACTTACCCGAGCGTTTGTCTGAGCAACAGGTTATCAGCCGGTTAGGCGGCTATCAGGGCAGCGGCTTTCAGGCACTGGAGCAGCAAATTCAAACCAGGCTGGAGCAATTAAAACTGTACCAGCAGGCTCAACCCTGGCCCGGTATAAGTACGCTGGGTATAACAGACAACCGCCGCCCGGCCAGCCGCGCCTTGATAGCAGACTTACACCTGCACAGCCGCTACTCAGATGGGGCCCGAACTATTGCAGATCTGGCCGAACTGGCGCAAACACAAGGTTGTGATGTCATTGCCCTGACCGACCATTCGGATCGTGGTTTAAACAAATTTGATACCAGCCGCTACCAGCAGGATATACTAGCAGCCAGAGCGCGCTTTGCCCCGCTCACTGTCATTACCGGCCTGGAATGGAATGTACTGCCGTTTAAAGGCCGCGAACATCTGGGGCTGTTGCTGCCAGATATCGATGATGCCGCTAGCCTGTTACAACAATTTCGCCAGCAGTTTGACAGTGGCGCTAACACGCCCTACAGCGCACAACAGGCGCTGGACTGGCTAAACAACCAACCGGCGCTGCGCCAACAACAGGCAATACTGTTTTATAACCATCCCAGCAGAAAGGATTTGTCTGGCGCAGAAAACCTGTTTGATGTGTTGCAATGGCGCAGTCAAGCCAGCAACTTACTTGGGTTTGAAGGCGGCCCAGGCCATCAGCGGCAACAAGGCAAAAAAAATGGCAGCTACACCTATCATTATCGTACTGTGCACGGTTGGGACCCGGCCGTAGCCATTGTTGGTGGTCAATGGGATAAATTACTGCAGCAAGGCCTGGATGTTTGGGGCGCGCTGGCCAACTCAGATTATCACAATGACACGCTCGACTATGCGCCCTGCCAGTTTTCCCGCACCCATATTTTTTCCAACGTCAACACCAGCCGCGCCGTGTTTGACGCGCTGCGAAAAGGCCAGTTCTGGGGTTCACACGGTAATGCGGTTGCCACAGTTGACTTTTATGCCAGTACCGCTGAGGGCACAACAGCTTATGTTGGCCAGCGATTAACCGTTGCACCGAACTCGACGCTAACGCTTACGTTGTCACTGCACTTAAACAACTCTGACTGGCAAGGTCAGCCGGTCGGTGCGCCGCAGGCCGAGCTTATCGTGATACAACAAGACGCCATCAGCAGCCTGGTACTGCCTTTACAGCAGCAAACTGATGGCCGCTGGCTGGCACAGCATCAGCTTAACAGCACCAGCAGCGATACCGCTGTAAGGCTACGTGGCTACACAGTAAACCCACAGGGGCAGCGCTACTACTTTTACACCAACCCGCTGCGGTTTATCTGGTAAAACGGTGCTTAAAAATCATCCTGATAATAACGCCCGGCGTTAAACTGGATCATGACGTCATAAATCTGTTGTTGCACCGCTGCGCTCAGCTGTTTACGCCATTTATAGGCCGATGTCAGCGGATCTTTAGTGGTGCTGTAATACGCGCTGTCGTCATTGCCCTGGGTTGAGCTGCGCAAATAATCCAGACATTGCCTATCCGGCGTTAGCTGACAAAATGCCAGACAGCGCTGAAACACTTCTGCCGGATCCTTGCATAAATCTTCATACACCAGCACCATAGTGTGCTGTTCGTCAGCTTGTGCCAGCGCAAAATCGTTAATTAATCCCCAGCGCAGCGCCAGCCGCTGCTCCTTCGTCATTTGCTTTACATCGTCAAGCGTAAAGCGCGTATCACCACTTTGTTGCAGCAGTTTGTCAAACAAATCCCAGTCTTGCCAAATAGGTAAACTGCCGTCAAATAAACCGGCGTCCTGGCCTTTTAGCGTTGATGCAATATGGCCACAGGGGTGGCGTAAAATATGAATACAGCGCGCCTCTGTTAACTGACGGATAGCCGCCATTCGGCCCAAAGACTCAATGGATTTCCACACCACCACCGGCGCCGCGCCAAACTGCAGACGCACCGGTTTAAGTAAACCGTTTAGCCCCAGGCGCCCTGCTGCCTTAGTGGCATAGGATGTTGCCAGAAATAGCCCCCAACTGATTGGATTTAAATAGTCTTTATTAAAAAACGGTCTGGACGCAATAACCTTTTCAGCCTTACTCGCTAACCAGCGTGGCAGCTGCGCCGGCAACTCGCTGCTCATCGCTTGGCCGACAGGTAACAGTAAAGGTATCGCGATATTGGCATCGACACTGTCCGGCTCATGCAGGTAATAGGTTTGGCGCTGCGCATCAAAGAGTTTTCCCAACCAGGTCGTGCCCGAGCGAGGCATACCAAAAAGCAAAATATGTTTCATTCGTCGTCCTTTACGCTACTTAGCTGAGCGTCCCTGGCTGATTTACCCCGCATAGATAACGATGCCGCCGCCATGATGGCTAACATCCAACTGGCCGGGAAATGATACTTAGCATTGCTTTCAAACACCGCATGGATGGTTAAAAAATACATAAAGCCTAAGGTTAGCGTAAGCAGTTCAGGCTGTTGTTTCGCTAACGTATTAAACTGTTTTACCCGCAACAACAGCAACAACCAAAGCAGTAACCAAAACATATTGGCCGACAGTTTGGCAACGAGATACACCAGGTTGGTTACCGGCTGCTCTGCCGCTTGTTTAAGCGAAAGATAAAAGCCGGTACTGTCATCACCAAGAAACAGCATGACTTTACGTAACGACAAGCTTAAAAATTTGCCCGGGTTTTGCTTAATCCAGTCTATCGCCAACGCTTTATAGGCTTTATCTTTCTCTGCTTCAGGCAGGGCTTCAATGTCATCAAGAAAATATTCAAGATAACCGCCATGAGCCAGATCATTATTCGCCCGGAAAAAATTAGACCCGCCATTGCTGCTAATTAACACCAGCTGATCAAACGTCTGATAGTTCCGGTATGTCCAGGGGGATATGGCGATCACCATACCAATAACCAGCGCAAGTATTTGCAGCAATTGCCTTTTAACCGGTTTAGCCGCCGCCCAGGCTGCCACAATAAACACACTGACAAATAACAGGGTGCCAGGCTGCACCAAAGCAGAAAAGCCAAGCAATACTCCGCTGATAACAAAGTACAGATAATGCGTTTTAGTAAGGTATAAATAGATTGAAGCGGCTAACAGGGTGTAAACCAGGTACTCTTTAAACGCCATACCAACCATAGCAAAGTTTGACGGCCAAAACGTGACGATAACCAGCGCCAGCACAGCGGTTTCTGTATTAAAAAGCCGCTTGGCAATATGGTAGATAAAATAACTGGAAAGCAGATATAGCAGGATATTCAGTAAAAAAATACTGAACGCCGTCACCGGAAAATGGCCTAAATGCGTCCCCGCCAGAAAAGCGGGATAACCAACAGGCCAATAGGCTTTAGTTCCGGCTATTTCATAGGGCGCCCCGGCAATCAGCTTATTCGCTAACAAGGTGTAGGTGCTGTAATCGGATACCTGCTGCACGTCAAAAACCACAAACCAGATTAGCCGTAAGCATACGCCGGCAATCACCAGCGGCCAGACGCTAAGTCGCACAGATAACACTCTAACAACGAGCGGGGCCAACAACCGCGGCTGCTTATTTTTTATGCCGGATAACCTCAGCAGCGAAAATAGCAGTACAGTAACCATAGCTGCCACCGTATAAGCTTGCAGATCACTGTAGCCCGACTGGCTGACAATCATAAAGCCAACACTGAGTAGCGCCAGCCAGGGTAAGCTGGCTAACACAAAGCTGTGTAAATGAAAAAATAAGACGCGCAACATTCAGACCACCTTATCAATAAAGTACGCTGGACGGCGCTTGGTCTCCATATAGATTTTAGCGATGTACTCCCCTATCACCCCCAGGCTAAGCAGTTGTACGCCACCGAGAAAAAACATCGGTATCAAAATTGACGCCCAACCGGGAACGGCCGTGTCGGTAAAAAATTTAATCCAACCGACCCAAAAAATCATTGCAAAGGCGAAAACCGACACACTAAAACCAAGAAAAGTAATAAGGCGCAGCGGAACATTAGAAAAAGACGTGATGCCTTCGATAGCAAAAGCGAGCATCTTGCGAATCGGATACTTAGATTCGCCCGCTGCACGCTGTGCCCTGTCATAGAAAACGGTGTCTGACTTATACCCCAGCAGCGGCACTATACCGCGTAAAAACAAGTTTACTTCGCTAAAGGTTCTTAAAGATTCAATCGCCTTTCTGCTCAGTAAACGGTAATCAGCATGGTTAAATACCACATTTACGCCCATTTTGTGCAAGATGGCGTAATACAGCTCTGCAGTCATCTTTTTAAAGGCCGTGTCGGTTTGCCGTTTTGCCCTGGCAGCGTAAACCACATCACAGCCATCGGCATAGCGTGCTATCATTTGCTCGATAACATCGATATCATCCTGCAGATCCGCATCAATGCTGACTAAAATATCACCCTCTGCCGTCATTAACCCCGCTAACAGGGCGTTTTGATGGCCTTTGTTTCGTGACAGCTTAATCCCCCTGACAGCCTGATGTTTTTCTGCATATTGCTGTATCAGACTCCAGGTTTGATCTTTACTGCCATCATCAATAAAAAAAATCTGGCTGGCAGCACTGATTTTGTCGCGTTTAATCAGATCGGTAACTTTGGCCAACATCACCTCAACGGTTATCGGCAATACCTCTTCTTCGTTATAGCAAGGTATAACTATAGCAAGATTGGGCTTGCTGGCAGGGCCTGGCGTCATAAGTATCTCCCTTCATGTTTTGTTAAATATCCATTTACTACTGATGTTGAAATTCCAAAGTATGACAAGCAGTGTTGATACCATCTGGGCCAATAAATATTGGCCGGATAACAAATAA
Organism: Rheinheimera pleomorphica; assembly: GCF_011634895.1. Taxonomy (GTDB): domain Bacteria; phylum Pseudomonadota; class Gammaproteobacteria; order Enterobacterales; family Alteromonadaceae; genus Alishewanella; species Alishewanella pleomorphica. The sequence continues at coordinate 260,161 of NZ_SIRR01000031.1, forward strand.
TTGAACAAGTGAAAAAACGACGTATTTAACAATAACCCTATGCACACCATAACCACGAATTTAAGCGTAGCAGTACGGTGTGACACCTTGGCAGCAAAGGTAAAATAGTAACTTAAAGCGTAGTTAACACAGGCACTTAGTGCAAAGGACAGGCCCGAAGAAAATGTTGGGTTCCATTTGGCCATATCGACAAAAAGCCATAGCAACAAAAACTGTATCGCCGTTGCCAGGCCCCCGGTCAGCAAAAACCGGCTGAAGGTCGCCAGACGACTGTCCGAGGTGACCGATATCACAGCAGAATTTCCGCTACCGCCGGATGGCCGAGAAAATCCTGTGGGCTGGCCGTGGGGCCATAAGCACCAGACTGGTAAACCACTACCCAGTCCCCCACGTTTGCCTGCGGTAAGGTGACTCTGTCGGCCAGGATATCCAGCGGCGTGCACAAAGGGCCGACGATAGTCACCTGCTCTGTCGTGTCGCTGCTGAGTTTATTACCGATGGCCACCGGATAATTTTTGCGGATCACCTGACCAAAATTTCCCGAGTTAGCCAAATGATGATGCAAACCACCGTTACACACCAGATAGGTGGTGCCTCGCGATACTTTTTTATCCACCACCTTGCAGGCGTAAATACCGGCTTCTGCCACCAGAAAACGGCCCAGCTCAATCACCAGCTCAATATCGTTGAACGCTTCATTATACTGCTGTAATAATTGCTGCAACGAGGCGGATACTGCCGTTAAGTCCAGCCGTTTCTCACCGGGAAAATAGGGAATACCAAAACCGCCGCCCAGATTAATCAGCTCAGGCTTGTACGGGCAGGCAGCAACCAGTTTTGCCGCCAGGGCAAAGGTAAGCTGATGCGCTTCAATCAGTGCTTCAGGCTTTAAATTTTGCGAGCCACAAAAAATATGAAAACCGCGCAGATTAACCGGCATGTCAGCGATGTTTGCCAGCAACTCCAGCACCTGCTCTTCATCAATACCAAACGGCTTAGCGCCACCGGCCATTTTCATGCCAGAGGCTTTTAATTCAAATGCCGGGTTAACCCTCAGTGCTACCTGCGGGGTTTGCTGAAGTTGCCGCCCCAGCTGACACAAGCGGTTTAGCTCGCCTGCAGATTCAACGTTTAACGTCACGCCAGCACAAATCGCAGCGCTTAGCTCAGCATCCGTTTTACCCGGGCCGGCAAAGCTGATGTCCCGCACCGCCATACCACTTTGCAGCGCCAGCAGCATTTCTTTTTGCGACGCCACATCAAAACCATCAACCAGTGGGCGCAAATACTGTATTACCGGCCAATAAGGGTTAGCTTTAATAGCATAGTGCAACTTAATCCGCGGCGGCACCGCCGCACGAAAACGCTGAACCTGCTGTTGAATCACCGCTTTGTCGTAAGCGTAAAACACGTCTTTATCCAGCATGGTACTGATTTGCTGTAAACTAAAGCCGCCCAGCATAAGCGCATTGTTATGCTGGCAAAACTGCGACATCGATTCATGCTGCACCGCTATCGTCTGGCTCATACTGTTGCCTCATTAAAATAGTCCTGATACTGCTCTGAGAGCAATTTACGGTCAATTTTACCATTGGCATTTTTCGGTAGTACTGCCTGAGCAACTAAGGCTTTAGGCTGCATAAAATTGGGCAAACTGCGCTTTAATTGATTGCTCCAGTTGTCGGTGTCAGGCTGTTGGCCATCTTTACAGGCAAATAACACCAAAATAGCCTGACCAAGCTCGGCATGCGGTACACCAATAGCAGCGACGTCCTGCAACAAGGGACTTAACTGATATACGGCCTCTTCCACTTCGGTCGGGCTAATGCGATAACCGGAACTTTTAATCATCTCATCGCGCCGGCCAATAAAATACAAAAAACCCTCCTCGTCATAGCGCACGGTATCGCCTGACCACACCGCCAGTTGCGGTAGCTGAATACCTTTGGGGGCCACTGGATCGGCCTTAAAGCGCTCAGCGGTTTTTTCCGGCGCATTCCAGTAGCCCAGGCTAACCAAGGGACCACGGTGAACCAGTTCACCAGGTTCATTCGGGCCGCACAGGCTGCCATCTTCACGCACCACCACAATTTCTGCATTCGGTATTGCTTTGCCCATAGAGCCCGGCCGCTTAGCAAGCTCGGCTGGCGCAAGATAAGTTGAGCGAAATGCCTCAGTTAAGCCATACATTAAATACGGCTCAGCCTGGCTAAAAATGTGTTGCAACTGATTAAGTAGCGGTAATGGCATGGCGCCGCCTGAGTTAGTCAGGTAACGCACGCTTTTGCTGCTGTCCGCAGTCCAGTTGGCTTTGGCCAGTTGTGCCCATAAGGGTGGCACGGCCGCAATGCCTGTGACATGATGGGTTTGCACGGCGCGCACCACATCCTGTACTAAGAAAAAATCCAGCAACACTACAGCGGCCCCGCTTAAAAAGGCGGTCGTCAGCTGGCTCAAACCATAGTCGAAACTGAGCGGCAATAACGCCAGCACAACATCATCGCAGGTGTTATTAAGGTAACTGGCTACACTGTGCGCACCCACCAGCATATTGCGGTGCGACAGCACCACACCTTTGGGTTTGCCGGTACTGCCTGAGGTATAGAGTATCGCGGCCATATCGGCATCAGTGGCATGAGGCTGTACCTTGGGCATCATATCGTTGTTAAGCGCAAATGCCTTAACCTGGATATGCGCCAGCGGTGCAATATCCGCCGAACTGGCATCCGTTAACAGCACAGTATGTAAATCAGTGCACAGGTGCAGCTCAGCTTCAATGTCGGCTAAGCGCGCTTTACTGGTCACCAGCACCCGCACATTACAGTCCTGCAGGATATGCGCTACCTGCGCCGCCTTTAACCCCGGATTTACCGGCACAAAAACGGCACCTGCCATGGCGCTGCCAAATAAACTGTATACCGTTTCAAACTGTTTCGGTAAATACACCGCGACGCGGTCGAAGCGCTGCACATCGCAGTGTTGTAACAGCGCGGCTGTACTGCTGACTCCGTGCTGCAATTCAGCATAAGTTAACGTCTGGTGTTTAAAATGCAGCGCTGGACGTGTTGGATAACGCGCAGCAGACTGGGTGATAAGCTGGTAGATATTTTTGGTCATAGCGTCCTTCAGACCTTTCACTTTTCATCCTTTTGTGTGCAATAATAAAACAGTTTTGCAAAAAAACCGACTGGAATTTAGCGTCTTCGTCATTAATTTAGCGCAAGGCCCGGTATTGCAAAATACAGGAACAGATAAATCACTTAAGGAAAAGCGTTATGTCGTATCAACAACTGCTCGCCGATATTTTGCGCAATGTACTGCAAATTGATAAACAATTTACCGACTCCACACCCTTGCTCGGTGCTATCGCAGAATTTGACTCCATGGCGGTTATCGCCGTCATTACCGAACTCGAAGACCAGCTGGGTATTGAAATAAACGACGACGAAATCTCCGCTGAGGTGTTTGAGAGTTTTGGTCAGTTGCGTAAATTTGTTGAACAAAAGCAAGCCGCCTGAGAAGCCTTCTGTCCGGGCAACAGTATTATCAAAACCTAATTAACGCTTTAGGAAACAGTATGCAGACATTCTCCAAAGTTTCAGTTATCGGTTTAGGGTATATCGGCTTACCGACAGCGGCGGTTATTGCCTCACGTGGCATAGAAGTACTGGGTGTAGATGTATCAGAGCACGCAGTTAACACTATTAATCAGGGTAAAATTCATATTGTTGAACCGGACTTAGACATGCTGGTGCAGGCGGCAGTAACCACCGGCAAGCTCAAAGCATCGCTTAGCCCCGAACCGGCCGAAGCCTTTATGATAGCGGTACCAACCCCCTTTAAAGAGAATAAAAGCCCTGATTTAAGCTATATCAGAGCGGCGCTGGAAAATATTGCCCCAGTGATTAGCAAAGGCAATCTGATTGTGCTGGAGTCTACCTCCCCGGTGGGTACCACAGATAAAATTTCAGCCTGGCTGGCAGAGCTGCGCCCGGATCTGGTGATGCCTCACCAAGACCCTGATAAAGCGGATGTCTATATTGCGCATTGTCCGGAACGGGTGCTACCTGGGCGGGTATTGCAAGAGCTGGTCAGTAATGATCGCATCATCGGCGGCATTACCGAGCGCTGTGCGCAAAAGGCGGTAGCGCTGTACCATTTATTTGTCCGTGGTGAATGCTTGCTAACCAACGCCCGTACCGCTGAGATGGCGAAACTAACCGAAAACTCGTTTCGTGATGTCAATATTGCCTTTGCCAACGAGCTGTCGATGATTTGCGACCATTTAAAAATCAACGTCTGGGAGCTGATTAAACTGGCAAATCGTCACCCGAGGGTGAACATTCTGTCACCCGGCCCTGGTGTCGGCGGCCATTGTATTGCCGTTGACCCCTGGTTTATTGTCGATTCAGCGCCAGAACAGGCACAAATTATCCGTAAAGCTCGCGAAATAAACGATAGTAAACCACACTATGTCATCGACAAGATTAAACAGGCAGCTGACCAATTTAAAAAGCCGGTGATAGCCTGTTTAGGTCTGGCATTTAAAGCCGATATTGACGATTTGCGTGAAAGCCCTGCACTGGATATCGCCATGGCATTGCTGGAAAGTGACGTTGGCGAAATCCTGCTGGTAGAACCGAATATTAAGCAACTGCCAAACAAACATGCCAAGCACTCTGCACGGCTGACGCCGCTGCCGAAAGCGCTGGAGCAGGCGAATATTCTGGTGGTACTGGTTGACCATAAACAATTTAAAACACTACACCCTGCTGATGTGGCCACTAAAGTCGTTATCGACACCAGAGGGATTTTCGGTTAGTTAATTTATTACGTGTTACAGGGAGTGTACGATGAAAAAAACAACTCTACTGGCCAGCGCTGTTATGCTGGCCATTCTCACAGGCTGTGGCAGTAAAGACGCCGCCGAGCATTATACTGATGCTCAAAATTACATCGCCGAGAAAAAATATAACGCCGCGGTGATCGAACTGAAATCGGCCATACAGCAGTCACCGCAGCAAGCCGACTACCGCCAGGCTCTGGGTAAGCTTTATCTGCAACTGGGTGACCCTGTCTCAGCAGCAAAAGAGTTGTCACGCGCATTGGAACTCGGTGCTGATGCCTCAGTAGTCGCTATTCCGCTGATACAGGCACGCTATCTGGCAGAAGATTATCAGGCCGTGCTGGCCGGATTAGATGAGACAACGACGCTAAGCCCACAGACAGAAAACTATATCAAGTTATATCAGGCCCTGGCAGAAATTGAACTCAGTAGCATTGACAGTGCCGTACCACTATTTGATGAGCTGTTGCTGGTTGAACAAACTGATCTCAATTTATTCGCCGAGGCCGCCCTGTCAATTAGCGCTAAAAGCTATGACAACGCCCAGCTGAAATTACAGCAGATAGCAACAGACAGCCCGGTGTATTTTCAGGCCGTGCTAATGCAGGCGCATGTCGCATTAATATTAAAACAGCACGATGCGGCTCTGGAGGGGCTGCACCGTTATCTGGACTATATGCCATCAGCATTAAAAGTCAGGTTGCTGGCAGCGCAGATTTTAGTGCAAAAAAGCGAGTTTGCCGAAGCAGAGCGCCATCTAAACCAATTACAAAAGGCCGCCCCAGAACATGGCCTGACGAATTATTTAACCGCCGTTGTTGAATACCAGAAACAAAATTATCAAGCCGCCAAAGAACATATCGATAAAGCCTTACAGGCAAAGCACAATACGTTGCAAAGCCGGGTGTTGGCCGGTTTAACCAACTATCAGTTAGGGCTGGAAACCCAGGCCCTGGTGCACTTATCTGCGGTAAAACAATATTTACCGCAACTGCCTGACATTAACCGGCTATATACGGCTTTACAGTTAAAAGCCGGGGAAACGCTGGACGCAGCGCAATCGATAAGTACAACCGAGTTAACTACCCAGGACCTGGCGCTAATCTCCACAACTGCATTAGAACTGATAAAAAAAGGCGACGATGCCGCAGCGGCTGAACTGATAGCACGCTATGAGCAATTTGTGGTCAGCGAAGATGCCGAATCACTGCAAACCTTAGGCCGGCTTAAACTTAGTATCAGCGGTCAGGAAACCGCCGGCATTCAGGCTCTGGAGCAGGCTTTACTGCTTGATCCCAGCCAACATCATACCCGGCTTATTTTAGCCGGCAGCTATATCCGGCTGAAGCAATACGATAAGGCCGCCGCACTGGCTGATGAGTGGATAAACAACACCGAGACCGCTGCAGCAGGTTACAATCTAAAAGCGCTGTTGGCCTTATTACAACAGGACCTCAGCGGCGGCAAAGCCTTGCTGGCTGAAGCATTTGCTGCTGATGAAGACAATGTATTTACCTATTTCCTGCTCTCGGTGGTGGCGCAACAGGAAAACGATACAGCACTGGCAGATCAGCATCTGCTAACAGCGATTTCGCTACGTTCTGACTATCAACCCGCGCTGGCTAACTACTACCAGTCACAAAGCCGCCAGGGCAAGCCCGAAGTCGCCATTGCCCTGGTAGAAAAATCACAAAAAGCGCACCCTGATAATATTCAGCTCAGGCTATTATTAGCGAACCTGTATCAGCTGAATAAACGTCCGGCGGAGATAGTTTCACTGATTGCCCCCGTCGTCGATCAGCAGCAACAACTGCCACCGGCATTTTACCTGCTGTTGTCACGCGCTTATGCCACGCTTAATCAAGTTGAGCCTGGCCTTAAAGTAACGCAGCGCTGGTTAAATGAAACCCCCAATAGCCTGCCGGCCACTTTTGCCCATGTTAATTTTTTAGCCTCAGCAAAACGCTATGACGAAGCGCTGCGGATAGTGAATAACACCTTACAGCGACACCCGCAAAATGCCATTTTGCTGAAAACCAAAATGCATATGCAAACCGAAAATAAAGATTACAAAGGTGCTTTAGCAACTTATGCACAACTGCCGGCTGACATTATTGAAAACGCCGATATGCTGTATCATAAAGGCCGTATCCAACTGCTGGACAACCAACTCACACCGGGGCTGCAGTCACTGCATAAGTCATACAACCAACACCCCTCGCCCGTGACAGCCCTGGCGATTGCCGAAGCCACGGCAAAGGATATCTCCTATCGCCGTGCGGTAACCTTCGTTGAAGAGCATTTTGCCAAACACGGCGACAACAAAGCGCTACGGGCGTTTTATGCCAACCTGCTGCTGCAGGACGATGTTAACAAAGCGGTCAGCATTTACCAGAAGCTGGTAGAAGAAGAACCAGATAACCTTATCTCATTAAATAATTACGCCTGGGTACTACAACAAGCAGGTAAAACGGAAGACGCTTTACCCTATATAGAGCGGGCAATGAAAATTAATGCCAACCATCCGGATATTCTGGATTCATACGGCAAAATTTTGTTCGCGCTAGGCCAGTACGACAAAGCTAAAGCACAGTATGAAAAATCGCTGCAGCTTAGGCCGGCTAATGCTGAAGTGCAGTTAAATTATGCCGAATTATTGATAAAAACCGCAGTTTATCAACAAGCAGAAGAGATACTAAACGCCGTGAACAGCGATGATCCCAATCTGATGGCGCGTAAAACAACCTTAATGGCGGCTTTACCATAACACTCACCAAGCCATGTGCTGGCAACCTAATTGGCAGGCACATGGCAATCTCCAGTTGCAAAGCAGCTGTCAGATAAATTTACACCTAGCCAAGACCATTGCTCAGCGATTCTTTTTTCTTCATATAATTCATAAAGTTAAAAAAAATTAAATTCAGGCACGGATAATGCTTAATGTAAGGGTGTTGTAACTTTATATGTATAACAAGGAGCTCGTTATGAAATATTTAAAAACACTGGCCGCAGCATCTGTACTTGCTATGTCCGGTTTCGCTGCGCAAGCTGGCGAAATAAATGTTGGTGGTGTGGTTTGGGATCCAGATTGGACAGATGGCGGTGATCCGGCATCAGAGCAAGATTTTATTGGTCGCTACAACTTCACCCAGTGGTATAGCACAGTTTCCGATCCGCTGGGCTCATTAGGCAGTGCTACCAGTGCCGCTACCATTGGTGATGTTTTAGCCGCAGGTGGTTTAGGTGGCGGTCCTGGCGATTCTACCGGCTATTTTTTAAGTGGTGCAGGTGAGTTTTATCAGGTTAATGACCCTTTAAATGATGTCACCATTGCCGACCCCTTTGGTGGTGCCTTGGGTAGTTTTTGCCCAGGTTGTGAGCTGACATTTGCTTTTGGTGGTTTAGAATTATTTGACGATCTGTCATTTGATTTAACCAACGCCTGGGCAAGAATTTATGTCGACAGCAGCCCGGATTTTGCTATCCCAGTGTCAACGTTAAATGCCGGCACCATGCCAGCTAACGCACATGACGGCAACGTCTGGCTGGACTTATCATTTGCTGATTTACAATTTACCTCTTTAATTTCAGGTGCGGCGTCAGGTTTTGTTTCTGCAACCTTCAATATTATTGGTGGTCAGGCAGCAGACAATTTTGACCCTGCGTTGTTATCCTATAATGGTAGTGCTTATTTTGGTACCAACCCAATTGATATCAACTTAAACTCACGCTTTTCATCAGGTGGTAACGGTGCAGTATTAGCCAATACTATCCCTGAGCCTGGCATACTGTTTATGTTTGGTGCCGGCTTATTAGGCTTACGCTTAATGCGCAGAAAAGCATAATTGTTGTCCTGTAAAAAAACCCTGTTATTACAGGGTTTTTTTATCTGCTTTGCTAAAGTAACCCGGTTGGTAGCGCCCGGGGCTAACGATATCGTGCGGGTCAACCGCTTGCTTTAGTTGGCCGGCAAACTGCCAAAATACGCTATTCTGGTCGAGTAACTGCTGTTGTTGCTGCAGGTTTAACCGATAAGGTACCCAGCCCTGTTTTAAGCCGGTGTTGACCAGCTTTTGCAGACACTGTTGCGCCTGCGCCACAGCAGCAGGATCCTGCCGGTTGAACACTATAGGCACAGTACTATCCACCGTATCGTATTTTAAACTGGTAAAGGTAATCAGCGGCTCTATGCCGTACTTGGGGCATATTTCTCTTACCATACTGATAAAACGGCGCATCGCCACTTTATCCATCGGAATAAGCGGCGCATACCACAACAGGCCGCAGCCATCGGCAGCCGGGTTAAGCTCAGTGCCTGCCTGATAGGTCGGGTTACGCCAGTAGGCTAAAGGCAACGCCACCTGGTTAGGTTTACCCAGCATCACTTCTATGCCTTTATCCAATGTGCTTAGCATACCGCGGATCTCTGTCAGCCAGGTCGCAGGTAAGCATGCCAGCAGCCGCCTTGCCACGGTTAACAAAGCCCCCTCGGAAAAAATAATCCGCTTCGCTTTACCCGCCACAAAGGCTTTAACCTCTTTACGGGCAGCCTTGACGACACTTTTCTGACCATACAAGGTACCAACTAACATCCAACCTGGCGTGTCGTATTGTTTTGCCAGCTGCCGAACCTGCTCTGCGCTCATTGCCTTATGAACAGCGCGACCATTAGGGTTATCCGCCATCATCGACAACAAGCGGCGCTGATCCATCAGGTTAACTGAACCGACAATGCCATCTAACTGCTGCAAAATCGTAAAAGCCGTGGTAACGGCAGATTCAAAATCACTGTCAGCAGCATACTGAATATAAAATGAGTCAAACGCCTGCGGCCGGGCTTTTAGCCGCAGCGTAACCTCGGTAACAATGCCAAACCCTGATTGGGTAAACATGCCATCCAGATAAGGTCCGATACCATATTTAAAGGTTTTATCGATAAAATCGCTACCAGACTGGTCCAGCTCTGAGATAGCAGATTGATAAAAGCTGCCATCTGCCAGATAAGCTTTTACACTATTTACCGCGGCAAAATGGTCGGTAAAAGGTGTAATACCATAACCGCGCTCCAACGCATTGGCCAAAATACTGCACGACGGCCCGGCACCGGTAACAGGCACTAAAAAAGGTAATTGCTGTTGTTGGAAAAAGTCCCATAGCATTTGCTGGGTGACACCAGGCTCTACCGTCACTAGCCCCAGTGATTTACTGTTCAGGCTGATCTTAGTTAGCGCCGATAAATCCAGTAACACTGAACGGCTGTCATTTGCCAATGCAGAGGTGTAGCCCCAATTATGCCCTGTGCTAATCGGATAAACAGAAAACGCCTGCTCTGTGTCAGCTAACCGATTTGCCAATAGCAAAATCGCCTTGATGTCGGCTTTATTGGCAATTTTTACCACTGCACTGACGCTGGCATCACGCCCTTCGCAATTCAGTTGATACGGCTGCAGTTGCTCTGGTGTGCTCAGCAATACACTGTTAGCACTCAGCACCCGGCTAATTTCATTCAGACATATTTCGTTCATACATTTCTACTGTAAGGCTGCTATCTCACGCCGGGGCCAAATAGATTAGCGTAGCAAAATGGCATTGCCAGGTGCACTTTTCGCCGAACCCGGGCTGGATTTCTGTGCCGGAGTGTTAAAGAGCGACGCCTCCATGGAATGGAGCAGCTTAAGATAGCCTGGGCTAAGGGTGCGTTTCAGCTCGCGGGCATCGACATAATAAGGTGCGCGTTTGCCATGAAACTCAATCGCTGCGCCCAGTTGTCGGAACATAATACCCACAAAAGATAAACTGCGCGCCAGCCGGGGCTCCATCATCACAAAAACATGAAACCGCTTTGTCTTCAATGACATGGCTGCTGCAGACAAATATAGACATATTGCAATATAGGGAAAGCAGCGCAGCTCGGTCTCAGAATATTGCTGCTCATTAATGGCCCCTGTCGCCGCACCAGAAAATTTATCTATCTCACGCTTTCTAAACGCCGCCGGTACCGCCAGACGGGAAATCTCACAAATTTCATGCCGGCCAAAATCTTTCGGATGCAAATTGGCATCGGTCAGGGCATGTGAGCAAAACTGTTCTATCGGTAATAGCTGATCTGCATTTGCCGACGTAATAAGCCTTACGGTGCCCGCCAGCGCATTTGAACCTAAGTGCCGGACAAAACAATGGATGGCCCGGCTATCAAACTCGTCGTGCTCTTCGTGAGATGCTTTTACATCTTCAAAATGCAGCTCTTCGCAGTAGACATTATGCCGCAGCTTATACACTTCATGCTTTAACTGTTCAGTATCGGCAATTTGCGGCTTTAAGTACTGTGAGAAATGCTCGGAAATGGTTTTCGCATCGTTGCTAGCCAATGACGCCATGGCTTTTTTAACCACACCACCAATAATTGGCTTGTCTGCCAGCGCTTTTAAACGTTTCATGGGAACTCCTCTGATCCTTCAGACCAAGCAATATACGGGAAATAACTCTACTTAGCTTAGTCTGAGTTAGATGAGTTGCCACACCAAAATCGGCTTATTTTTGCCGGCACGATATTTCAGGCGCTACGCAAAAAATACCACAGTGTCAGGACGTCGGATACTGTTGTGCCAGCGCGACAAGCTGCTGACCAGTAAGCCGGTTAATGCGCCAATCATGCAGCAGTTGGGCACCCTGAGACTGATAAAAATCAATCGCCGGTTGATTCCAGTCCAATACAGACCATTCCAGCCGGCCACAATTGCGCTCAACCGCCAATTTAGCCAGGTAGCTAAGCAGTAACTTACCCAGGCCTTTACCACGAAACGCCGGCAATACAAATAAATCTTCCAGATAAATGCCGGGTTTGGCTAAAAAGGTCGAGTAATTATGGAAAAACAACGCAAACCCAGCAGCCTGCTGCAGATATTCAGCAATGACGACTTCTGCATAGGCTTTGCTGCCAAATAAGGTTTCCCTTAGCTTTTCTTCATCTGCAACGACCTGATCCGATAATTTTTCATACTCTGCCAGCCCTTTGATAAAGCTTAAAATGGTGGCAAGGTCATCTTGCGTAGCCAAACGTAGGCTGATCTGTGCAGACATAATTTTCTCCATTAATAACACATCATCCAACAACAGTGTTGGGTAATAAAAAAACGCCGCTAAGGCACAACCCTGGCGGCGTTTTAGTGTAGCAAGTTGTTTACGCGGCGTCAGTAGCGCCCAGCGCCATCGCTTCCAGCTCACCAGCTTTAAAGCTGTCAACACTAATAGCGCTAAAACGCAGGCTATTCATTTGTGTCAACTGTTCAGCCTCGGCATCGGTAAGCACCTGGGCGGCCAACGCCTGCTCTATGGTCTGCTGCATTGGCTGCTTACGTGCCAGAGTCCCGGCGCGCTGCGCCTGATAAATTTTCTTCAGCAGCGGCTGGGCTTCATACATAGCAACAAAAGCGCTCTCCATCAGGCCGGTAGCATCGTTTTCATCTGCACCGATATAACACAGATGCGTTAAACGATCGCGCACCACGCCAGGCTTAGATAAGGCCTCACAGATTTGAATAGCGGTATCATCACCCGGCATTTTGTAACCTATACCAAACGGAAACACCAGTGTCTTTAACAGCCGCGCGACAATACGATTAGGGAAGTTAGCAAAGAAACCATCAAAAGCACGGCCAATTTCAAACAGCGCGCGCTCCAGGCTGTAATGCACAAAAGGTAAATCACACTGCTGACGGCCACTGTCTTCATAAAACTTCAGTACTGCTGAGGCAATATATAACTGGCTTAGCACATCACCTAAGCGGGCAGACAACATTTCACGGCGCTTTAATTCACCACCTAAAATCAGCATCGAGAAATCGGCACTTAACGCCAATGCCCGGCTCATCCGGCTAAGCTGCTTGTAATACTTAGCGGTTTCACCCGATACAGGTGCACTGTTAAAAGCACCGGCGCTCAAACCCTGCCACAGCGCGCCAAAGGTATTGCCCACAGCAAAGCCAATATGTTTCAGCAGCAAGCTGTCAAACTGTTTTAAGCCCTGCTCTGCATCCGGGTTTGCCGCCGCTTCCAACTCTGCCAGCACATAAGGGTGACAACGGGTGGCGCCCTGACCAAAAATCATCAGGTTGCGAGTTAAAATATTGGCGCCTTCCACCGTGATAGAAATGGGAATGCCCATATAGCCGTGAGCCAGATAGTTTTTCGGCCCAACCTGAATTGCGCGGCCGGCATGAATATCAAAAGCATCGTTCATTAAGGTGCGCGACATCTCGGTCATGTGGTACTTGGCAATCGCCGTGACCACGCTCGGGCTTAATTTCATATCGATAGCGCCGGCGGTCATTACCCGCATCGCCTCAAGGCTATACGTTAAGCCACCGATGCGTGCCAGCGACTCCTGGACACCTTCAAACTTACCGATAGACATACCAAACTGCTGGCGCACATAACCATAAGCGCCGGTCATACGTGCTGCTAAATGTCCGGTGGCCGTCGCCAGAGCAGGTAAGCTGATACCCCGCCCTGCAGACAGACACTCTACCAGCATACGCCAGCCACGACCGGCGTAATCCGGTCCACCGATAATCCACTCCAACGGAATAAATACGTCTTTACCGTAGGTCGTACCGTTCATAAAGGCCATATTCATAGGGAAATGGCGGTCACCAATTTCAACACCTTTGTGGCTGGTGGGTATCAGCGCACAGGTAATACCCAGCTCTTCTTTGTCGCCTAACAGCTGCTCAGGGTCGTACAGTTTAAACGCCAGGCCAAGCACCGTTGCCACCGGTGCCAGCGTGATATAACGCTTGTCCCAGTTTAACCGGATCCCCAGTACCTCTTTACCGTCAAATTCACCTTTACACACCACACCGGTATCCGGAATACCCCCGGCGTCAGATCCTGCTTCCGGCCCGGTTAAGGCGAAACAAGGTACATCAGTGCCGTTGGCTAAACTTGGCAGCCAAAAATCTTTTTGCTGTTGCGTGCCATAGTGCATTAGCAGCTCGCCCGGGCCTAACGAGTTTGGCACCATAACGGTAACGGCCGCCGTCAAACTGCGGGTAGCAATGCGCGACACTATGGTCGAGTTGCCGATAGCAGAAAATTCGCGGCCGCCATAAGCTTTAGGAATAATCATGGCGAAGAAACCTTCGCGCTTTAAAAAGTCCCACACTTCGGCTGGCAGGTCACGTTGTTCCTGCACAATTTTATAGTCATCCAGCATTGCCAGCAGGGTTTCAACCTGATTGTCCATAAAGGCCTGCTCGTCGGCGCTCAATTCAGGCTTAGGGAAACTGTGCAGTTGCTGCCAGTCTGGCTTACCTTTGAATAACTCACCGTCCCACCACACATCACCGGCTTCCATAGCTTCGCGTTCGGTATCTGACAAGGGCGGTAAGATCTTTTTAAACACGGTAAATACCGGTTTAGTGATCAGATTACGGCGAATATCGGCAACGCCAAAAATCACCGCCACAGCAACAACTAATATTAACAGGACTAACATATTACCTTCCTTCACTCGCCATCAGCGGCGCGGTTTGACTTGTAGTTTGACTAAGTTGAGCAACTTGGGGTACGGGTGCTGCAATGGCAGCAGATAAATACGGCAACAGGCGTAAAATGACGCCTTCAATATCGACTTTTTCATTAAAATCAGCTTCGGCAATTTCGGCCAGCGCTTCATTGGATGCCATGGTAAACACCACAGTACCGAGCGAAAAATGCAAACGCCAGAACAGCTCGCTGGCCGGCAAATCCGGACAGGCCTGCTGCACCAACAGCACCAACTTATCCAGTACGCGGCCATAATGATGGTTAAAAAACCAGCGCAAATGCCCCTGCACATCGGTATAGCCACGCCCTAACAGCTGCAAAAAAATACGAGTGCCGTGCGAATGCACTTTATTTAATTCCAGCAGCGGCTTTACAAACACCGACAACACCTGGCTCAGGCTATTAGGCTGCTGCGCTGCTAACAGTCGGGTAAACTCCTGATCTAACCTTGGCATTAACACCACCAGATAGCGCTGCAACACCGCCTGGATCAGCTCTTTTTTCGAACCAAAATGATAGTTCACCGATGCCAGGTTTACCTCCGCCTGACTGGTAATCTGCCGCAAAGAGGTGCCATTAAAGCCGGTTTCAGCAAACAGGCTTTGTGCCGCATCCAGTATTTTATGCTGTGTACTGAGTTTGTTCGACATAACCAAACCAATATTTAAACAAGTGTTTGAAATGTACGTTTGAATATGCCAACTGTCAAGCGACAAATCCACTTCTGGTCTTACCTCAGTCGTAGAATAAGCAGCAATATGGGTACATTTCAGCCAATTGTTAAAAAGCGCTTGACACTGACGCGCAGATCCGCGAGCTTAACTGGCTATAACCTACCCCATTACTACAGGAGACGTAACGATGCAAAAATGTGCAGTTAATCATTACGGCTATTACGTCTCTCCCTACTACTTATCCGAGTGGTTCAATAATTAGTTCTCCCTCTGCGTCTGGCAGAGGGCAATCTTGCTATCCATTTGCTGATCTGATTGGTCATCGCGCTATGCGATCAGGCCGTGTATGGCAGATCCCGCTGCTAAGACGCATTTTTACTGCTTTTTAATCAGACTGCCATTTAAGGCAGCGTTTATTATCCAGAGGAATGTGTATGTACGTTAAAGCAAAAATGAAGCTATCTACCCTAAGTATGGCCATGTTAATGGCCTCATCTGGCTATGCTGTGCAGGCAGCAGAGGATGCCGTAGAACTGGAAAAAATAGAAAAAATCCAGGTAACCGGCTCACGCTTAAAAGGCGTGGATATGGAAGGCGCCAACCCGGTGCAAATCTTCAGCCGGCAAGACATGGCGAACCGTGGCTATGACAGTGTCGGCTCTTTCCTGCGTGACTTACCCCAGGCGTCCAGCGCAGGTACCTTTACCGAAAACGGTGGTGTTGGTGGTGCCGATGGTGCGCCAGCGGGTTCGTCAGGTGTAAGTCTACGTGGTCTGGGCAGCAGTTCTACCCTGGTATTGGTAAATGGCCGCCGGGTGGCAGTTGACTCTTTTACCAATGGTTTTGATTCTTTTGTTAACGTCAACTCCATTCCAATGTCTGCGCTGGAGCGCATAGAAGTATTAACCGATGGCGCCTCATCGGTTTATGGCTCTGACGCCATTGCTGGTGTTATTAACTTTATTCTGCGTAAAGATGTTGAAGGCCATGAAATTTCGGCGTCATATGGTGACGATACCAAAAGCAGTAACTTTGGCCGCACTAACCTGACTTATGTCGGTGGCTTTAACACAACCAACAGCAACACCACATTGGTGATTGACTATTTTGATCGTGAAGCGCTGTTTAACAGCGACCGGCCAATTGAAGTGACATTGACATCCAGCACCCGCACAACCATAGACGGCGTGGACTATGCAGAACCCTGGTGTGGTGACAATACCAGCAGTGGCGGCACACGCTGCCGCTATGACTACGTTATTGAACGTGCCATTCAGCCTGATACCACAGCGCTGGGCGCGACATTACACCACAACTACCGCCTGAGTAACGGCAACGAATTTTTTGCCGAAGCCATGTTGCAAAATAATACCGGTTCAGCTTACGACGCCGCCGCGGCCTTTGATATTGATGTCGACGGCGACTCTGTGCTGGTGCCCCAATGGGCGCGCGATATCGATGCGCAAGACGGCGAAGTCAACGCCATTCGGTTGCGT
This sequence comes from Rheinheimera pleomorphica, assembly GCF_011634895.1. Classification (GTDB taxonomy): domain Bacteria; phylum Pseudomonadota; class Gammaproteobacteria; order Enterobacterales; family Alteromonadaceae; genus Alishewanella; species Alishewanella pleomorphica. The sequence continues at coordinate 276,723 of NZ_SIRR01000031.1, forward strand.
TCGCGCTTCGGCGAAACACGTATCCAGGATTACGACACGACCAGCTACCGGGTACTAGCTGGCTTACGGGGCGAACTGGCCGACTGGTCTTGGGAAACTGCAGCCACCTATGGCAAAACTGAAAACGAAATTACTCATGTGCAAGGCTATTTAGGCAAAGATAAAGTGGCTGCGGGCATTGCCAGCGGTAGCTTTAATCCGTTTAACCTGGGCCGGGATAACAGCGAAACGGCGTTTGCTGCGGTGCGTGAACTGGCACCAAGGCTTGGCGAGTCTGAAGTACTTTCAGTTGATTTCAATATTGCCGGTGATTTACCACTGGAACTCTCCGCCGGTAATATCAGCGCCGTGTTCGGCGGTGAATTCCGTAGCGAAGATATTTTTGACCAGCCCGCGCAAATCGCCAAAGAGGATGGTGTATTTGCCCTGGGCGCCAGCGACGCCAAAGCTGATCGTACACAGTACGCAGCTTATGCTGAATTTAATGTGCCACTGAGCGACAGTCTGGATTTAATTGCGGCCCTGCGTTATGACCACTACAGCGACTTTGGCGGTGACGTTAATCCGAAATTGTCATTGCGTTATCGCGCTACTGACGATCTGATTATGCGTGCTTCCTGGAGCACCGGCTTCCGTGCGCCGTCATTGTCGCAACTAGGTGCTGGTGAGTCTTTAGGTACAGCCTATATTAACTGTGGTGCTGAGCAGCCTTTTGATGCCCTGTGCGGTGACTTTGGTGCCTCATTCGGCGAGCTGGAGCTGGATCAGGAAACTTTGGGTAACCGGGGATTGGGTGCCGAAAACTCAGAAGCCGTTAACCTGGGTTTCTCCTGGAACCTGACAGAACACCTGCAACTTACCGCAGATTACTGGCGTTATGAACATACTGATATCGTTGATGTTGATGCTAATACCACGCTAAAAGCCTGTATCGCCGGTACCGCCCCGGTTACAGATAACATAGCGGCATTAAACGGCGAATTTGGCTGTGTCCTGGATGCCGGCGGCGACCTGACCTTTTTACGTACCGGCTTCTTTAACGTAGGTAGCCAGGAAACCGATGGCCTTGATGTTAAAGTAAACTACCGTATTGACACCAACAACCTTGGTAGCTTTAAACTGTTCGCGGCCGGTACCAAAACCTTTAGCTATGAACGCCAGGTTACGCCGGACAGTGCCAAAGAAGATTTACTTGGCAAGCTCAGTGGGGCCAACGAGATCGCCCGGCCAGATTTTGTCGCTGACATCGGCACAGACTGGACACTGAATAACTGGTCTGCCAGTGTTTCAGCCCACTATATCAGTGAGCTGGGTGATGGCGATTTTAAATTTGGGGGCAACGAAACCGTAGACGCCTGGCTGGTATTTAGCGCCAGTCTGGGTTATGACATTGACGACAACCAATCACTGCTGTTATCGGTACGCAACCTGACCGACAAGAAGCCACCTTATGCGTCCTCGCCGACTAATGGCTACGCCAGCTCAGTGCATGACTGGATAGGCAGCCTGTGGACGGTGCGCTACACCCTTCGCTTCTAAAGCGCCGTTACCACAACCAAGGCCAGAGTTTTCTGGCCTTTTTTTGTTCTGTATCATTGGTATTGTCAGTTAACGGGCTTAAACTATTTAAAGTTATCGCCTTTGGAGCATCTTGGTTGTCTGTATTAAAAATTAAGCCAGCAGAGTTAAAACTGGGCTATGCCGTGAAGTTGCCCGGCAGTTGGATGCAGCATCCTTTTTTGTCTGGTGATATGGTGATCGAAACCCATCAGCAATTACAAATTATCCGCGCATTAAATCTGGACTATGTTTATTTTTATCCCGATAAAAGCAAAAAACTGGCGCAACCGCCTGAGCTATCCGACGATGAGCTGGCCAGCTTTAATATGGCGGCCAATGAGGCGCAAATAAAGCTACAGCAGGAGAAAATGCAGCGGATAGAGCAAGCCAAAGCTAACCGCCGCGATATTCAGAAAACCGAAAAAGCCTTCGCCCAATCGCTGATCCAGGTAAAGGCATTAATGAGCAAGATAAAAGGCCGGCCGCTGAATGCGATTGACGATGCCAGCAGCCTTATCAGCGCAATGGCCGATGTATTACTGGGTGCAGACTCGCTGATACTGCATTTAATCTCCGCTGCCAATAAAGAGCAGGAAGGCTTGTATTATCACGCGTTGAACGTAGCCACCTTATCAATGATGCTGGCAAAAAATTTGAAACTCAGTGCCTCAGAGATAAAAGCTGTCGGCATGGGAGCGCTGTTTCATGATATTGGCAAGCTTAAAATTCCATCGCAAATATTACGCAAAACCACCGCACTGACTGCGCCGGAACAAAACCTGCTAAAACTACATACTCATTATGGTGTTGAACTGGTGGGGTTGACCGATACCTTTCCACTTGAGGCCTGGCCTATTATAGAGCAGCATCACGAATTAATTGACGGCACCGGTTACCCGAAGGGGTTAAAAGAGAAACAAATTGATAAACTTGCCCGCATTGTTTGTGTCGTCAATGCCTTTGATAACCTGTGTCATCCACTGGATATCAACAAAGCCCGCTCACCGCACCACGCGCTATCTTATATGTATCGCAGTATGAAAGGTAAACTGCCTGAGCTGGAAATGCGGGTGATGATTAAAATGATGGGCGTTTACCCACCAGGTACTATAGTGCAGCTATCGGACCAGCGGGTCGGTATTGTTATGTCCGTTAACAGCGACAACCTGTTATGCCCGAACGTAATGGTATACGACGCTGATGTACCGCGCTTAGAAGCACCGGTACTGACCCTGGATGCAGATAAGCTAAGTATTAGTAAAGTACTGAAAATTCAACATCTACCGCAACAGGTTGCAGAATACCTCAACCCCAGAGCCCAGGTTAGCTATCATCTTCAGGGCAAGCCCTGACAGGCGTAAAGAAAGGCCGGTACTGACACCGGCCTGCTTTTTTACTTTAAATAACGGTCAAAAAACTGCGTTATGCTTTTATGCAAATGCGTTTGCACCGGTTGGCCAAACATTGAATGTTTGCTGCCCGGGTAGTTCATCATATCGAACATTAACCCTTTATCCTGCAGCTGCTTGTACAGCTTGGTGCTGTGGGTAAACAACACATTATCATCGGCCATACCATGGTAAATCAGCAAGCGGCCTTTTAAGCCATCAGCATAAGGAAACACCGCACTGTCGGTATAGCCCTTAGCGTTTTCTGCTGGGTGGCCCAGATAACGCTCGGTATAATGCGTATCATACAAAGCCCAATCTGTGACCGGTGCGCCCGATACACCCGCAGCAAAATAATCACTGGCTTTAAACATCGCCATTATCGCCATATAGCCGCCATAGCTGTGGCCGTAAATGGCAATTTTATCGGCGGCCACATACGGCAGGCTGCGCAGATACTCTACGCCGCGAATTTGGTCTTGCAGCTCCACTTCGCCTAACTTTTTATAGATCGGATCTTCAAAGGCCTTGCCCCGGTTATAAGAGCCGCGGTTGTCCAGCTGAAACACCAGATAGCCCTGCTGCACCAGATAATGCAGGTATAAGTCACGGGCACTCCAGCTATTAGTCACGCGCTGTGCATGTGGCCCACCATAAACACTGACGATCACCGGATACTGCTTACCCGCAGTCAGCGTTTTCGGCGCAAACAAACGGTAATGCATCGTTTGCCCATCTTCAGCCTGTAAAGTGCCAAAGCGCGGCGGGTTAAGCTCGGCATGATAAGCCGTTAGCGGGTGCGTGTTATCAAGGGTGTTTTGCTCCAGCCAGGTCAGCACCTTGCCGTCAATGGCACGCAGTGCCACCTTATTGGGTGTACTGACATTGGAAAAACTGTCGATAAAGCTGCTGCCGTCTTTGGCTACCACTAGCGCATGGTCAAAACCCGCTTCGGTTAAGCGGCTAATGTTGCCGTCTTTTAAACTGACCTGATACAGGTGGCGCTCCAGCGGGGTATCTTTGCGGCCGCTAAAGTACACCATGCCCTGCTTTTCATTCACCGCATCCAGCTCATCAACCACCCAGTCGCCCGAGGTGAGCTGGCGCATTAAGTTGCCGTTAAAGTCATAATAATACAGATGCTTATAGCCGCTGCGCTCAGATGCCCAGATAAAACCCTGCTCTGCACTGAGGAAATGCAAATCATCGTGCAGGTTCAGCCAGGTGTTGCTGGTTTCTGTCAGCAGCACTTTTTGCTGATTTTTGTTCAAATCAACCAGTCGCAACTCAAGTTGTTGCTGATTACGGCTTTGCCACTGATAGCTTAAGTAGCGTGAACTTTTACTCCACTCTACCCGCGGCAGGTAAATATCCTCATTATCGCCATGTGGGATCCATTGCACGCTGCCATCACTAAGGCTCACCACACCCAGTTGAATTTTCGCGTTGGCGGTGCCGGTATATGGGTAACGCTGGTTAAACAGCTTAATCTCATCAGCATAAATTTCATTACGCACCACCTCTGCCACAGCGCTCTCATCAGTGCGGGTAAAGGCTATTTTACTGTCATCCGGTGCCCACCAGTAGCCGGTCATCCGGCCCATTTCTTCCTGGGCAACAAATTCGGCCATGCCGTTTTTAATCTCACCGCCGCCATCAAAGGTTAGTTGGCTTTCCTTGCCACTGGCAATATCCAGCACAAACAGGTTTTGTGCGCGGATAAAGGCCACATAACGGCCATTGGGCGAAATCGTCGCGTCGGTTTCAAACTCGCTGGTGTTGGTCAGTTTTTTTGCCGCTTTTCCGGCCAGTTCGTAGTAGTACAAATCACCATTTAACGGAAACAACAAAGCATCACTGTTTTTCGACCAGCTATAGCTAATAATGCCAGACGCAAACAAGCGCATCCGCTCGCGGCGGGCCTTTTCTTCATCCGACAGGGTTTCTGCCCCGGTAACTAAACTGTCGGCATCAACCAGCAGACTGTGTTTGCCGTCTTTGATATGGTACTGCCACAAGTCAAGACGGTTAGCATCCTCGGCTTTGCCTTTTAAATAGGTAACCCGGCTGCCATCCGGCGCCATCGTTAGTGAGCGAGGTGTGGTGCCACTCAGTGCCGGATCAGCAAACAAGCGCTCCAATTCCAGTTGCTTTGCATCTGCCATACCGGCGCCTCCGAGTAATAAACTGAGTGTCAGTAAAAAACGTGGTAATTTAACTTGCATTAGTGTCCCTGCGTTCTTGCTTTAATTGTGCCTGCCGTTTGTATAATGCTTCGCACTAAACTGCAAGAAAAAGCCGCTTGCGACAGGCTAATCTGCGCTAAACAGAGGATTAAACACATGAAACTGACCGAAGTGAAACACCCGCTGGTTAAACATAAAATTGGCCTGCTGCGTGCAGCCGACATCAGCACTAAACAGTTTCGCCAGCTGGCGGCCGAACTGGGCAGTTTGCTGACGTACGAAGCCACGCGCGATCTGGCCACCGAACAGGTTAGCATCGACAGTTGGAGCGGCCCGGTAAGCATTGAACAAATTCAGGGCAAAAAGGTTACCATAGTACCGATACTAAGAGCTGGCCTTGGTATGCTCGATGGCGTGCTTGAGCTGCTGCCCAGCGCCCGCATCAGTGTAGTAGGCATTTATCGTGATGAACAAAGCTTGCAACCGGTGCCTTATTTTCAGAAACTGGCCGCCGATTTAGACAAGCGGCTGGCCATTGTTGTAGATCCTATGCTGGCCACCGGCGGCTCGCTTATTGCCACTGTTAATTTGTTAAAACAACAAGGCGCAAAGCAGATAAAAGCCCTGGTGCTGGTGGCTGCACCAGAGGGGATTCGCGCGCTGCAACAGGCACATCCCGATGTTGAACTCTATACCGCCGCCATTGACCGCTGCCTGAACGAGCAGGGCTATATTTTACCTGGCCTGGGTGACGCCGGTGATAAACTCTTTGGTACCAAATAACCATTTTCGGCTTTAACCATACAAATAAGGAGCCCGTTTTGCAGTTAGTTCCGTGGTCTTTTCATACCGCTATGGGCTTTACCCTGCGCGGTTACCGTAGCGAAACACGAGGCAAACCGGTATTGCATATGCTGCATGGCAATGGTTTTTGCAGTCGCATGTATCAGCCTATGCTGCAGCAGTTGGCACAAGATTTTGATTTATTTTTATCCGATGCCCAGGGCCATGGTGACAGCGATCATGGCGGCCCTTTTGTCGGCTGGAATAAAAGCGCCGAACTGGCCGCGGCTGCCTGGCAAGCGCACAAGCACTTGTACACAGGTGTTGCGGTGTATGGTATCGGCCACAGTTTTGGTGGCGTATTAACAGCGTTAATTCATACTACCACCCCAAGCCCGTTTAGCGCGGCTATCTTATTGGACCCGGTATTATTTACCCCCACTATGCTAGCCCTGATGAGCACGTTAAACGGAGTGCGGCTGTATCATAAAAACCCGCTGGCCAAAGCCGCCTTACGTCGCCGCCAGCACTGGCCCGATCGTGACAGTGCCATACATTACCTGACCAACCGCGGCATGTTTGCCAATTGGCAGGCCGATGCCCTGGCTGCCTATATCGACCATGCGTTAAAACCGACTGAACACGGTTTAAGTTTAAAATGCCAGCCAGAGCGCGAGGCGGAAATTTTTGCCTCTTATCCGGACAAACTGTGGCAGCAATTAGCCCAGCCCTGTCCGCCGGTACAGATTATTTATGGTGACAAAAGCTATGACTTTGTGGCCAAAGCTGTGCAAAAATGGCAAAAACGTAATGCTGCCGTCAGTGTAGCCAGCATCAGTGGCGGCCACTGCTTTATGCAAGAACACCCCACATTAGCTGCACAGCAAGTGCGGGATGCGATCAAATCACTGGATCCAAAGCTTAAATAGCAGTTAATGCGGCTTAGGAATTCCGTTATAATAGCGAAAATTTTAACCTGGAACCCCAGATGAAAAAGCGCTTATTGTTTACCGCACTGCTGTTGTCAGCCTGTAGTCAGTTGCCTTCTGAGCGCAGTGCTGAAGTTGATACCCTGGTTGTGCCGGGCCAAAGCTCACAGCCCGACGTCGCTGAAGAAGTCGTGATAGCAAATTCCGACACTACCGAGTCTGTCGCAACAGACTTTGAGCATATCTTTGTCGACAGTGATATGACGTTTACCGGTACTTTACCTTGTGCCGATTGTCCGGGTATCAGCTACCATCTGAATTTATTTCGTGATGGTCGCTTTGAGGTGCGCCAGGAGTATCTTGAGCGCAATCAGGTAGAGCTGGTCAAAGGCATTTGGTTATTGGAGAAACGCAGCCTGCACCTGGTTAATCAGCAGCAAACTTTGCCGGCCTTTCATTTTTTATCTAACCAACGTTTAGCCATGTTAGGTTTAAACAATAAACCTATCGCTGGCAACGAGCAGTACCAATTGCAGCGTGATGCTGAGTTTAAAAAACTCGACACCCGTCAGGCCATGTTGGGGTTGTATAAGTTAACCGATAATCAGGCCAGCTTTACCAGCTGTCGCAGCGGTGAGACGTTAAATGTCGCCAATACCCAACACCATTTACCAGTAATGCGCCAGTATCAACAGGACGAGCGTTATCAAGGACAGGCCGTTATCGCCACTCTACTGGGTCGCAGAGGCCAGGACGATCAGGCTGGTACCTTATTTATTGATAAGTTTGAGCAATTCTGGCCTGGCGCCGTTTGCCCGGATCAGGTGCCACCAGGCAAAATGCAAGGTATTGTCTGGCGCGCAGAAAAACTGACCGACCAATATGTGCCGCAGCAATTAAATGTACGGGTTATTTTTGATCAAAATGAGCGGCTTTATGGCTTTGCCGGTTGTAATAACTTTAACGGCAACTATAAGCAGCGCTCCAGCCAGTTGAGCATTCAGCCGCTGGTTAGCACCCGTAAATTCTGCGCTGACAGTAGTGAGTTAGAGCAGCAGTTTACCCGCTCACTGCAATCGGCAGATCGCGCTGAAGTTAACGGCGACAAGCTGCAGTTGTTTAAAAATAATCAGCTGATTTTGCAATTTAAGCCTGCGGTTAACTAACCGCAGCGTCGCTTCAAATGACATAGCGCCGGAGCAACGGTATAAAAAAAGCCACCCTAAGGTGGCTTTTTTATTAGCAACTTAAATTAAGCGGCTAAGGCTTGTTTCGCTTTGGCAACTAAAGCAGTAAAGGCTGCTTTGTCGAATACGGCGATGTCAGCTAAAATCTTACGGTCGATTTCCACAGAGGCTTTTTTCAGGCCATCAATGAAACGGCTGTAAGACAGACCATTCATACGTGACGCAGCGTTAATACGCGCGATCCACAGTTGACGGAACTGACGCTTACGCTGACGACGGTCACGGTAAGCATATTGGCCGGCTTTAATAACAGCCTGGAAAGCAACACGATAAACACGACTGCGGGCACCGTAGTAACCTTTAGCCTGGTTTAACACCTTCTTATGACGCGCGCGCGCCGTTACACCACGTTTAACTCTTGGCATGTCAGACTCCTAATTAATTATGCGTAAGGCATGCAACGGACTAAGCCGGCGATGTCTACTTTAGCGACTAAGGTTTTTGGACCTAACTGACGCTTACGCTTAGAGGTCTTCTTCGTCAGGATGTGGCGAAGGTGTGATTGCTTACGTTTAAAGCTACCAGAAGCGGTTTTTTTGAAACGCTTCGCAGCACCTTTATTGGTTTTCATCTTTGGCATAGTTAAAAACTCGCATTGTTAAATTACAACGAATAATAAGGCGTCAACCCCACCCTTTACAGAGCAGGGCTACACTTGAAAGCGCTTATTACTTCTTATTTGGGGCCAGCATCATGATCATCTGGCGACCTTCCACCCGTGAAGGGAAAGATTCGCACACGGCAATGTCAGATAAATCTTCTTTAATCCGATTTAACATCTCAATGCCTATCTCAGTATGCGCCATTTCACGACCACGATAACGTAGCGTTACTTTAGCTTTGTCACCCTCTTCAATGAAGCGACGCAGGTTGCGTAGTTTTACCTGGTAATCGCCTTCATCAGTTCCAGGCCGGAATTTTATTTCCTTAATCTGGATCTGTTTTTGCTTCTTCTTTTGCTCTTTCAGAGCTTTACTCTTTTCGAACAGGAACTTACCGTAGTCCATCAACTTACAAACTGGCGGTTCGGCTGTCGGGCTAATTTCTACTAAATCGGCGCCGCCTTCTTCGGCCAAACGAATGGCTTCAGCAATACTTACTACTCCCAGCTGCTCACCTTCCAAACCAATTAACCGTACCTCTGGCAGGTTAATCTCTTCATTGATCCTGTTAGGACGGTTTGCAGGTAATGTCTTCTTTCCTACTTTAATAGTATGTTCCTCCGAAAATTATTCTTATCGCTTAACCTGGTTAAACCCGGGTTTTAATCTCAGTGGTTAGCTTCTCTACAAAAGCCTCAACCGACATTTTACCCAAATCTTCACCCTTGCGCGTTCTCAGTGCAATATCACCGGCTTCCATTTCTTTATCACCAACGACAACAAGGTAAGGAATGCGCTTAAGCGTGTGCTCGCGAATTTTAAAGCCTATCTTCTCATTTCTCAAGTCACTTATGACTCTAATACCACGAGATTTGAAAGTTTTTACTAAATTTTGTACATATTCGGCCTGATTATCGGTAATGTTCATCACCACCACCTGCGTTGGTGCTAACCAAGCCGGGAAGAAACCGGCGTATTCTTCAATTAAAATTCCGATAAAACGCTCAATTGAGCCCAAGATAGCACGGTGGATCATCACTGGCGTTTGCTTTTCACCGCTTTCCGCGACAAAAGTCGCGCCTAATCGGCCCGGTAAGGCAAAATCTAACTGCACAGTACCACACTGCCAGGCACGGCCTAAGCAGTCATGCAGGGTAAATTCAATTTTCGGGCCGTAAAAGGCACCCTCACCCGGCTGTAAATCATAGGCTATATCGTTGGCTTTTAACGCTTCCATCAGGCCTTGCTCAGCGCGGTCCCACATTTCATCGCTACCGATGCGCTGCGCCGGCCGGGTTGACAGTTTTACCGCGACGTTTTTAAAGCCGAAGGTGCTGTAGGTATCAAATACCATCTGGATACATTTGGTGACTTCAGCCTGCACCTGATCTTCGGTACAGAAGATATGCGCATCGTCCTGGGTAAAACCACGCACCCGCATCAAACCGTGTAAACCACCGGATGGCTCGTTACGGTGACAACAGCCAAACTCGGCCATACGCAGCGGTAAATCACGGTACGACTTTAAGCCCTGGTTGAATATCTGCACGTGACCCGGGCAGTTCATTGGCTTAATGGCGTACTCGCGGTGCTCAGACTGGGTAGTGAACATATTGTCGGCATACTTTTCCCAGTGGCCGGATTTCTCCCACAACACGCGGTCCATCATTAACGGACCCTTTACTTCGTCGTAGTCGTATTCGCCCAGCTTTTCGCGCACAAAGCTTTCCAGCTCGCGGAAGATGGTCCAGCCATCGTTGTGCCAGAACACCATGCCAGGTGCTTCTTCCTGCCAGTGAAATAGGCCCAGCGCCTTACCAATTTTACGATGATCGCGCTTTTCCGCTTCTTCTAACTGCAGCAAATAAGCCGCAAGTTGCTTTTTATCTGCCCAGGCAGTGCCGTACACACGCTGCAACATTTTGTTTTTTGAGTCGCCGCGCCAATAGGCACCAGCCACTTTCATAATTTTAAAGTGCTGACAAAAACGCATATTCGGTACATGCGGGCCACGGCACATATCAATGTATTCTTCGTGGTGATACAAACCCGGCTGGTCGTCTTTACTGACGTTTTGCTCAAGAATTTCCAGCTTGTAGCTCTCACCACGGGCTTTAAAGGTATCGACCGCTTCCTGCCAGCTGACTTTTTTCTTAATAACGTCGTATTCAGTTTTCGCCAGCTCCAGCATGCGCTGCTCAAGCTTAGCCAAGTCGTCGCTGCTAATCGGCTGGTCTAAATCGACGTCGTAGTAAAAACCGTTATCTATTACCGGACCTATGGCCATTTTTACATTCGGCCACAGCTGCTTAATGGCATGGCCTAATAAGTGCGCGCAGGAGTGGCGGATAATCTCCAGACCTTCCTGATCTTTGCTGGTAATAATGCTTAAGGTAGCGTCAGTTTCAATAGGATCGCAGGCATCCACCAACTGGCCATTCACTTTACCGGCGATGGTGGCTTTAGCTAAACCGGGGCCGATGTCTTTGGCGACATCCATAACAGAAACAGCATGATCAAAAGCGCGTTGGCTGCCATCTGGCAGAGTAATAACTGGCATGATAAATCCTTATACAGTGGTGGCCCATACCAAGGGTCACATGTTTTAAACAAAGGGCTGACACCCTCGCTACGACACCGTCAGTTAATGACTTACACGAAAAGTCATAAGAAGGTGCCGACAGCTAGGCGAATAAACTGGCGGCTATAGTAGCAGGTGTTAGTAGTGGCTAAAAGCCATAATTACTTGACATATACTAATCGCCAGCAAACAAGCGGAGTTTTTGCTGCACTTCAAACTGTTGCTGGTTGTACAAGCTAAAATATTGCGGATTAATATTATCTGCCAGGGTTTTCATTGAATAGCATTGCTCAATGGCCTTCACTATGGCAACGGCCTCTGCTGCGCCACCACAACCTGAGCAAATAGCTTGTTTTATCTCTGCCGCCACATTTAGACCACTAACAAACTCTTCTGGTGCTACGGCAAACAGCACATCAACACCTGAGATAAGTGCCGTTAAAAAGTATTGGCTTTGCTCGGCAGCATTTAACTGCCAGTAATCAGCTAACTGCTGGGCAGTATAGGCACGGGTAAGCACCAAACTGGCGGCAGCTGGATTACAGTTATTCAGTACTGAAAACATCAGCACCCACTTTCTGACCAAATCCAGCCCTAAACGAACGATTAACTCTTTGACCGAACTGACCTCACGTGTCTTTCGGTACAAAGGGCTATTGGCTATCCGCAGCATACCGATCACCAGATTAGGCTCATCATTAAGTTGTTGGCTTAGCTTGGCTATATCAGGTTCGGGCTGAAACAAGTTGTCTATCAGCTCTGCGAGTTTCAAGGTGGCAACAGGCACTCTTTTTCCCGTGACTAATTCAGGTCGCGCCAGAAAATACCCCTGAAACAAGTTAAACCCCAGCGCTTTGCATTCCGTTAACTGCTCTTGCGTTTCAATGCGCTCTGCCAACCAGTCAATAGAGTAACGTTTCAGACGCTGCATGTGCTCACGGACTTTGCTCATTGAGCACGTTAAAACATCTACTTTGATAATATCTGTCAGCGCAATTAGCGGTTCCCACTCTGGCGTAAACTCAAAATCATCCAGCGCAAAACGGAACCCCCGCTGCTTTAGTGCAGACACTGACGCGATAAACTCCGGCGTTGGTATAATGCGCTCCACCAACTCAATAACCACTTTATCTGGCTCCAGTGGCAAGAAACTACCCGACATTAAAAAATCGGCATCGACATTGATAAAAACCGGAGCCTGGTATTGCACGATCTGCGCGGAAATACCACTACACAAGTTATAAATGAGCTCGGTTGTCGCCTGACTGTCACTGATTTCCAATGCGGTCACACCATTATCATTCCGATACAACAGTTCCACTGCAACTCTTTGATTATTAATATCAAAAATAGGCTGAGCAGCAAACAAACTTTGTGACAACGGTGGTGTTGCAGAGGTGGCGTGAGAATGCGTCATTCGACTCTCCGGTGTTAAGGCATTGCACAGCGACAGGCGGTTGTATCACCATTTAACCACAAGCTAGGCAATATTACATCTTGCTTAAGTATAGGCACAATAAAACTATCGTCCACCGCACACATAACACCACTGGCATAAGGGCCTGCATAGATTAACTGACCGTCGATAAAAACCAGCACAGCCGGTGTAGCAGGCAATACGAACCCCAGTGCCTGTAGTGTAGCTGGAGCAACAAAGTGCTGCCCTATACCAGAAGTTGCCTGATTTTTATTTAATTTATTGATGTGGGCACGTGCGCGTATGTTGCAGGCGCAATACTCATCGAACACATGAACCAACTGCACAGGTTCAAAAGCGGTGATAGCCAGATCCTGCAATGATATCGATGTCGTTTGCCACGGCAGTTCTGATGCAAAGGTACCGTAATGCCGGTTACCCAAATAAAATAGCAGGACTGACGTTATGACAATCCAGCTGGCAAACAAAATAAGCGCCAACTGGATCCTACGCTTATGCGACATCAAACGGCAAATTTGCCGGACTCGCTGGCCAGCTGCCGGGTAACGTCGCTAACCCGCCCAGCGCTTTCTACCACGCGCTGGCCCTGAGCATTTTGCCCCGACGTCATACTGCTAATAAGTTGTGCACCTTCTGCAACTTCGGCACTGGCCGTACTTTGCTGACTTAGTGCATCAGCCATCACACCGGCTGAGCCGGCAACCTGCTGCGCATGTTGCACTATCTGCTCGAGCATTTTGCCGCTTTGTTCTGCATGTTGACGGGTATCCTGCAATTGTTCAACACTACGCTGCACCACGGCAACCGACTGACTGCTATTGGCAACCAATTGCTCAATCATCGCTTTTATTTCGTCGGTGGAGCCGCGGGTGCGGGATGCCAGAGTTCGGACTTCATCAGCTACAACAGCAAAGCCTCTGCCCTGCTCTCCCGCCCGAGCGGCCTCAATAGCCGCATTTAGCGCTAATAAATTAGTTTGCTCAGCTATAGATTCAATAACATCCAACACTTTACGGATGTCTGCGGTGGCACTCGCTACATCATTGACTTTTTCACCGGTTTCACCCAGCTGTCGCGCCAGTGCCGAAACAGAGTGAATTGTCTGGCTAACAGATTGCTTACCGTCCGACGCTGCTTGCTCTGCCTGAGTGGCCGTTTGCAATACCTGATGCGACAATGCTGTTACTTCGCGTATGCTCTGCGACATTTGTTCTGTCGCCGCGGCAATGCGATCCACTTCCGCCAGTTTTTTAATCATGCTATCGGACAAATTATTGCCATCTTCCAGCAACTGTTGTGCATCTACGTTTAATGCTTTACTGGCGACATCTATAGTGCTGATGGTGTGTTGTAAGGTTTCGAGCACGGTATTAAAACTGTTTATCACTTGAGATTTAATATCATCACAGCGGTGAGTTAACACGATTTTTCCATCCTTTGTAACTAACGCTTCTGTAGCGTCAAACAACGCCTGTCCTACCTGTGCCTCGCGCAAGCTTTGCCGGGATATAATCACTAACACAGCAGATTCCACCACAACAAACAACGCATGCAACAAAATAATACCAAGTGACAGGCTCTCATCAGGCACTAAATACACGCCGGCGTTTCGCATTTGTAAATACATAAACAGTAAATGATGCACAGCAATAGTCAGAGCAGCCCCCACTATTACCTGATAATCACGAAAGGCAATCAATACCGCCAGCAACACAAAGATGGCAAAGTGCATTTCCAGCATACCGCCGGTTTCGTGAATAAACAGCGCAGCAAAAAACATAAAGCCTATGCCGTAGCTAATACGGCTTAAACTGTGGTCGCCGAGCAGTTTGTAAAGCAATGGTGGTATTATCGCCGCCGGCAGGCCGACAGCAATCGCGGCTAACCAGCTGTTATGTAATACCGCCAAACCAAGTGATACGGTAAAAAGCAATACGTTAATTGCCAGCATTATCTTATAAGCAGATAGCCGGAACCGGGCCGTAGGAGCTGTCATAGTAAATTGCCTTAAAATAATGAAGTGCGTAAACGCCTGGATAAGCTTGGCCTGATATACGCTGCTGCAGCATGATCCCGATCAGTGAAATTTCTGCTTTATCAGCCATACTTGAGTTTCAGTGTTAACGGAGACAACACATGTGGCAGGCAATAACCGAGCATATTAACAGTGAGCTGGAGTGTGATTTTCAGCTGGAGCATAAACAGCAGCTTGCCGGTGGCAGTATTAATCTGGCCTGGCATATCAAAGGCATGGGCCAGCAATTTTTTGTCAAAATTAATCAACGCGAACAAGTTGAGCAATTTGAAACCGAAGTGCTAAGCCTGCAGGCATTGCAACAAGCACACTGTATCCGCGTACCTCAGGTTATTTGCCACGGCCAGACACTGGATAAAGCCTTTTTAGTGCTGGAATATCTGCCTTTTGCCGGTGAAACGGTTGCTGGCTGGCGTAACCTGGCGCAGCAACTGGCTCTGCTGCATAAGCAACACGAGCAAGCCATGTACGGCTTTGACTGGGATAATATGCTTGGCAGTACAGTGCAACCGAACAAATGGCAAAGTAACTGGAGCAGCTTTTTCTCTGAGCAGCGCATTGGCTGGCTGCTGCAACTACTACTGGAACAGGGTTTTGGTTTTGGCAATATCGACCAGCTGGTTGAGCAATGCCGTCAGCGTTTGCAGCATTATCAACCGCCTCCCAGTTTATTACACGGCGATTTATGGCGTGGCAATGTCGGCTTTGTTGCCGACAGCCCGGCGATATTTGACCCGGCCTGCTATTATGGCGACCGCGAAGCCGATTTAGCATACAGTACCCTGTTTGGCCGCTTCCCTGAAGCCTTTTATCAGGCCTATAAGGAGCTGTATCCACTGGATAAAGCTTACAGCGAGCGCAAAGATCTTTATAATCTGTACCATGTATTAAACCATGCTTACTTATTTCGCGGCGCTTATCTGGTACAGGCACAAGAGTTAATTAAACAGCTGTTTCACTAACCGCTCCTTCACTGACAACAAAGCACCGCCCTAACGTTAAGCAGCTTTTAGCGGAACCATTATGCATAATACGCAGCAGCAACCGGTGGTGTTAATTACCGGCAGCGCCAAACGGCTGGGCCGGGCTATGATCACCACGCTACACCAACAGGGCTATCGTGTGATTATTCATTGCCACCATTCGCGCGCTGAGGCTGACAGCCTGGCACGGGGCCTTAACCAACAGCGAGAACAAAGCGCCATGGTGCTACAGGCCGATTTAACTGACGCGACAGCCATCCCCCACTTAGCACAGCAAGCTATACGGTGCTTTGGCCGGTTGGATGCACTGGTCAATAATGCCTCCAGTTTTTACCCTACTCCGGTGAGCAGTGCAACCACAGCACAGTGGCGGGATTTATTTGGCTCTAATGTTCAGGCGCCGTTTTTTTTATCTCAGGCGTTAGCACCTGAATTAGCCAAACACAATGGCGTTATAGTCAATATGGTTGATATTCACGCCGACAAACCACTGGCGCAGCACAGCATTTATTGTATGGCTAAAGCAGCGCTGTTAATGATGACCAAAGCCCTGGCGAAAGAACTGGCGCCAGCCATCCGGGTTAATGGCATAGCACCGGGCGCTATTTTGTGGCCGCCCGAGCAATCGGTTACGCTGCAAGAGCAGGATAAGGCAGCTATACTTGCGCAAATACCCATGCAGCAGCTGGGCACACCGGATGACATCGCCAAAACGCTGCTGTTTTTAGTGCAATCGCCCTATATTACCGGCCAAATCATTGCAGTAGATGGGGGCCGTAGTTTAGGCAATACCGCTAAAGCCTGATTGCAGGCAGCTTGGCGTTCGCAGTGGCGGAAATTAGCTGTCACTGCGCTTAACAAGGAGAGCCGTATGAAGGTACTGAATAAAACCATAGATTGCCCGTTCTGTGGCCACACAGTGCATTTAAGTGTCGAGGTCACAGACGAAGATCAAGACTACATTGAAGATTGCAGCAACTGCTGCAACCCTATTCATGTGCGGGTACACAAAGACGAGCTGCATCACAGCGTGCAGCTGTTTATCGACGCCGATGATGAGCAGTACTATTAGCGTTTAACACTGCGGCGCAGCCTCTACTGCGCTGCGTGGGCAAACCGCTCGGCCATAATCCGCTCTACCGTTTGCACTATGGTTTGCGTTTGCTGATCTAACTCGATATTCAGCCTATCGCCAAGCTGCTTTTGCCCCAGCGTGGTAATCGCCAGTGTTTCGGGTATTAAATACAAGCTAAAGCCATCGGCATAAGTTTCGCCTACCGTTAAACTGCAGCCTTCTACCGCAATAAAACCTTTGCTTAAAATGTAACGCATATATTCTGGCGCTAATGTCAGACGCATGGCGCAGTTATTTGCGGTTTTTTCCAGCGCGGTTATTGTCGCCGTCGTTTGAATATGCCCCGACACAATATGGCCGCCCAGCTCACTGCCAAAGCTTAACGAGCGCTCAAAGTTAACGACATCGCCCACCTTTATGCTACCCAGGTTGGTTTTGCCTAAGGTTTCGGCTATTACGTCAAAACACACCCAACCGGCAGTGCTATCAAAATCGGTTACGGTTAAACACACACCGTTAATGGCAATACTGGCACCACGTTGCAATTGCTGCAAATATTCAGGCCCGCTGTGCAAGGTTAGCTGACGAAACTGCGCCTTGTCGCGTATTTCAGTCACCTGCACTTTAGTCTGTACTATTCCGGTAAACATAAGCCCCCATTTGTGCTACATTGCGCGCCACTCAAGGCTGCTGATACAACTGAGCTGCATATGTTACCTTTTTCCCGCTTCGAAGCCAGAACCATCTTAAAACTTAGTGGCCCCATCGTGTTGGCGCAGCTTACCCAAACCCTGATGTATTTTGTCGATACCGTAATGGCTGGCCGTTACAGCGCGGTTGATATGGCGGCCATTGCCGTTGCCTCCGGTTTATGGTTTCCGGTAGTGATGACGATGCAGGGCTTATTATTGGCCCTTACACCGATAGTGGCGCAGTACTACGGCAGCAAACAAGTTAAACCGGTTACCCACTTTACGGTGCAGGCGATGTATCTGGCACTGCTACTTGCGGCCGCAATGTTTGTGTTGATGCTGTATGTGCATGTACCGATAGACTTGTTGAATATGGATGAAACCCTGCGGCAAAAATCGCTGGATTATTTATTTTATGTCAGCTTTGGCTTGTTTCCGGCCGCCGGCTATATGGTGCTGCGCAGCATGTTTGAAGGCATTGGTAACACCAAGGCCAGCATGTGGATCAGCTTTGTTGGCATTTTAGTGAACATCCCCGCCAACTATGTGTTTATTTACGGCAAACTCGGCATGCCGGCACTGGGCGGCGCCGGTTGCGGCATCGCCACAGCGTTGGTGTTTCTGGCAATGTTTACCGCCATGCTGCTTTACGGCTGGTTTAGCCGCAGCACCGCAGCCTATCGCGCTCACCCGGACAGCTACCGGGTTAACGTCAAAGATATCTGGCAAATTATCTGTATCGGCACGCCGATTGCGTTTTCTATCTTCTTTGAAGTTACCCTGTTTGCCTGTATTCCGCTGGCGATAGTGCATCTTGGGCCCATTATGGTGGCCGGCCATCAAATTGCACAAAACTACAGTGGCATCGTATTTATGCTGCCGCTCAGCCTCGGTATGGCAACCACTATCCGGGTGGGTCATCTGGTCGGTCAGCAAAGCATACTGGAGCTGAAAAAAGCCGTCTCCACTGCCATAGTGCTGGCGGTGCTGATGTCTTTTGTTATTGCCAGCCTGACCTATATATTGCGGGGCGGTATTGCTGCTTTATATTCTCCGGATGAGAGTGTGATTGCATTGGCCGCATCGCTGTTAATCCTGGCTTGCTTTTATCAGGTGTCAGACGCCATTCAGGTGGTGTCGGCTTGTGCGCTGCGTGGGATGAAAGTGACCAAACCGGTATTTTTTATTACCTTTATTGCTTACTGGCCAATCGGCTTTGGCCTGGGTGCCGTATTAGGCTTAACTGACTGGCTGGTAGC
Source organism: Rheinheimera pleomorphica (assembly GCF_011634895.1). Taxonomy (GTDB): domain Bacteria; phylum Pseudomonadota; class Gammaproteobacteria; order Enterobacterales; family Alteromonadaceae; genus Alishewanella; species Alishewanella pleomorphica. The sequence continues at coordinate 295,481 of NZ_SIRR01000031.1, forward strand.
GCCGATGGGGGCACACGGCTTTTGGATTGGCATTATTGCCGGCTTAAGCGTCGCGGCGATATTACTAGCTATTATACTAAAACGTACTCTGCACAGGTTGGAACATGAAGCTATGGTTACTGCCGCTACTGGCCCTTAGCCTTATTGCCTGCTCCCAAGACAGCGGCGATAAGCTATTTGATAATTATCAACAGCGGCTGGCGCGGGTACTTGACGCCGACATTGCACAGCAGCCGGTACCGGCCTATGCGGCTTTGGCCGAACCGCGTGATTTAAAACAATCGCTGCCGGACCTGCGCTTGGATCTCACCGACACCCTAGCCACCCGCCATTGTAGCCTGGATACCTTAATTGGCGAGCGCAACTCCAGCCTTGGCCGGGTATACAGCGCCAGTAAACAACTAAGCTACGAGCTGCGCTTTTTAAACCGGCTACAGCACTGCCTGGCCCAAAGCTGGGACGATAGTGCCCTGCTTAACCAGTTGCAGCAGGTGTATCAGCACAAGCAACACAGCGTTCAGCTGGCGTTTCACAATATGCTGGTTACCGATGACACCCTGCGTAAACAATTACTTGGCGTGCGCAACAGCCTGCCACTTAACGATGTCGCCGGACACAGCGAAACCTGGCAGGCACTGACCGAGCTGAATGGGTTACAGCAGTTTATCCGCGAGCAAAACTGGCAGGCTGCCAGCCAGGTTGATATAGAGCAGCAGTTGCAACTGTTATATCAGTACAACTTTGTCGGCCGTTTACAACACAGCTTACGCCTGAGCAGCCACCAGCTGGCACAGCTCAACCTGACGCTGGCCAGTATTAAAACGGAACAGCTGTGCCAACCACGGCCGGATAAACAACAGCTGCAGATCCTGAGTAATATTTTTAGTAAGTATTTTATTGCCCAGGTACAGCAATACACGGTTAATCTGGAAAAATATCAGCAACAGCTGTGGCCGCTGTTACAAACACTGTACCAGGACACCCCGCTATATCCGGCTTTACAACAGCGTTTTGCCGGTAATTATCAACTGATGCGCACTGAGCTGGCTAACCATGTGGCGTGGTGGCAAAACCTGAACCGCCAATGCCCACTGCAGCTAACGCCTGGCAGCTGACGCAAAGCGGTGAAAAATACAGCAAACTCACACCTCTGTTATAAAAACACTTGCCAAGGCGACGGCAGCACAATAACATAGCCGCCGTTGTCAGCATGACTGAAAAGCGGTTTACAACGTAAAGTGTGCGTCCTTAGCTCAGCTGGTTAGAGCACCACCTTGACATGGTGGGGGTCGGTGGTTCGAGTCCACTAGGACGCACCAAAAATTCCAATAAAAACGCCACCTTACGGGTGGCGTTTTTATTTTAAGCTTCAGAATAATTTTGCCAGTGTTACATAAGCCATTTATCCAGTCACACAATCATTTCTGTAGTCCAGATACCTTTTAACAAGCGCATAGAGTTGAATTGACGAGTCGTCTAAGCGACTAGGATAAAAAACATCCGAGCACGCTCTGCGAAATGCATACCTTTTATTGGGGCGACTGGCATGCACAATCGGTATTAGGAGAAGAACGGGCACAGTTTATCTCCCCCACCAAAGCCGTGCGGGATGCCGGCTTAATGTTTACCACTCATATTAAGGTATGAACTCATGCCATCAGGCTTTAGCTTTGAGTTTTTCCTGCATAGCAGAAAAGGTCACTACATTCTCTGCGGCGCGCTCGGGATCATTTGCATCACTTTGCGTCACAGTTTCCGACGGCTTTTCATTAGTATCTCTTAGCTGAGTTTCACCAAGTTGTTTTATCCGTTGCCGGATGCCTGCTACTGCATCCAGAGTGCGTTGTTGATTGTCTGCAAGCGGCGCCTGAGCCCTATGTTGCTGATTAAGAGCGTTCAGCTTATTGCGTACATTATCAACCTGTGCAGTACTGGATTTTACGCCCAACTTATCCAGCGTCAGTCCCTCTTCTGCCATTCGCTTTAGCAGAGTCTCTGATGGCAGATGCAGGTAACCAACCACAACCTGCAGTAAATCCCTAACTTCTGCTTGTTGCGACAAACTTAATGCACTAAGCGCCGCATATAGCTTATCTTCAGCTAAAAAAGTACTGCGCAGATGGCTTCGGATCACCGTTTCAGACATCACTGCCCATTCAGCATTGTCTTTTACTGCCGGTTCTATATCAGCCAGGTTTAAGCCTTCCTGCTGCATTTGCTCTAATAATGCTGCTGAGGGAATACTAAGCCGTTTGACAGCTTGCTCAATATTGCATTTAACCCGCAAAGCCTCCAGCGTACTGTAACTGCCAAATACCGCTTTTAAATTGGCTGAATCTGATAAAAACCGGTACATAGTGATGTCCTTATAGTAACTATTAGGGTGCTAAAGCACCCATACTTCTACCCGCCTGTTGCGCTCACGGCCGGCGTCTGTATCGTTATTTGCTACCGGCAACAGCTCACCGTAAGACTCAACAGCCACCACCGGTATGCCACGCGCAGTTAACTCGCGTTCTACCGCTTTGGCGCGACGCAGCGCCAGCTCCTCATTTTTTGCCACAGCACCTACGGCATCGGAAAACCCCATCAGTACCAGACGACGGCCACTGTTTTGTTCCATAAAGCGGATAAGCCGCTCCAAATCACGCTTACCCTTGTTGTCCAAATCATTTTCACCGTAATTAAACCGAAAGTTCAGCGACAAGCGCTGCCCTGTTTCGGCATAACGGTTATATGACGCTGGCGCCCCCTCTACGGCAAAGGCTTTTTCTATGCGAATGTTTTGCGAAATCAAACCGCTTTGTTCAACCAATTGCTGCCCCTGCTCTGATATCGCAAACTGGGCAAAATCTTTCGCCAGTTGCGAGGCTGCGGTAGGCGTGTACAAATACAGCCGGCGTGACAACGCATAATCTTCTGTACTGATGGTAAAACGGGTGGGATAGATAGGTGTCGTATCAGCACCCTCTGAAATAGCCAGTGCCTTGTTATACGAAATGTAATTTAAGCCGATAAAGCCTATTGCGGCTTCATCCTGCGATACAGCAACAGACAACTCGGTGCTTGATTCAAACCGTTTAGCATTGTCAGCCAACTTCTTGCCATGCTTTTTCAGCACTAAACTGTTAAACGTATCATAGGTACCGGAATTATTATCGCGTGCCAGCAGCACTATCGGCTTGTCTACTCCGCCAAGTTGCGACCAGCGCGATATTTCACCGGCATAGATCTTTGCCAGCGTTTCAGTAGAAATGGCCTTCAGGGAATTATTCTGGTTAACAATAATCGCCAGACCATCGAGTGCAATAATATGCTCATTCCCAATTTTACTCAGATCGCCAAGCTCCGCCCGGGCCTGTGTTACTTCATCCGCTGTCACCCGACGGGACGACATGCCTATATCAGCCTTGCCCGCCAGCAAGCCGGTGAAGGCTGTACCAGAGCCATGCGCATGCAGTTCTATCGCCGCCGTTTGCCCGGCGGCGTCATACCGAAGCTGCCTTTCTACTTCTGAATTGCCTTGCTGCCAGGAGAAAGCACGGCCTCCCTGCTGTGCTAAGAACGCTTCTAACAGTGCAGGAGCCAACTTTTCACCAACCGTATTAGAGCCATGCACCCTAAGTACAGGTGTTCTGACTGACGCTACAGTGCTTGCTGATTTAACTGTTACAGCGGTTTCAGTTTGCATCTGCTGCACAACCGGTGTTGTCACTGCTGTCGTGGCACTGACTATTTGAGACGGCTGAGCCTGGTTTGACGCAAACCAGACGTAACCAGCGCTCATTAGCGCAACAACACTGACAACCAAAGCTGCTAATACCAGATTACGGTTGCCCGTGGCTGATACCACCTTGGTATCAGCCATAATAGTGGCGTCGGTCGCAGTATTCTGAGCCTTGTCTAATTGATGTAACAGCTGATCAAGCTCTTCATCTTTTAACGCGGCAAGCTCAGCCACTACGGCAGCACGGTAGTCGGCGTTATCCTGTAACTGTGCTAATGACAGTTGAATCTGAAACTTACTCTGGCATAGCTGAACTAAACGACTCAGCACATTGCTTACACCTGAATAATTGGTTGAAGTCACACTCACTGCCTGTTCCTGTTTAACTGACGGGAAAACAACGAGCTGATTATAGGCAACTGATATTGCAGCAACATTACAGTTCATCAAACTATGTCTGTCACTTCTAGCGATGATTGGATTAATTAATCTAATGGATATCAGTTATTTTATCTCGTGTATCTTACACAGAAGTGTCACTGTCTCTATATAAAATAGACTTCAATTAAATCAAGCACTGCAGAGGCAAACCATGAAACTGTTATCTATTACTTTAGTATCGTCACTGGCACTTTTCAGCACAGTTAGCGAAGCAAGTAACAATACTTATGTTTATTCAAACGCTGAATACTGTCAATTAGCTAACGGTACAGCGTCAGCGCCGTTTTTAGACGCCTACAGCCGTAAGTTAGGCTTTACCCCAACGACAGAAGAGTGCCGGGCTCTCACTAAGGTGGTGAATGAGCAAAGCGCTGTTTCGGCACAACAAGATGTACGGAAGTTGTTAAGAGAAGCGTTAAAGGGCTCTGCACTGCGCCCAAGTGCTTCTTTAGTGCTTAAAATGACCGAGATGTCAGCAGCCGAACGTCAACAGACTCTGACCAAACTGTTCAGCTAAATAACTGCGCAGTTAAAAGTGATATAGCCGCTGCAGATACTGTTCTGCGGCGGCTTTTTTAGTTTGGTTACAGCGGTTTAACTAAAGACAACTGATATACATCATGCCGCCGGTCTTTCATGGTGTTCACACTGCCGTGCGTATGTAGCTCTTTTAGCGCATCCAGATCAACATCGACTATCAGTAACATTTCTGAGTTGGGCGTGGCTTCTGCCTTTATGCCAGTGGTGGGAAAGGCGAAGTCTGACGGCGTAAACAGTGCCGATTGGGCGTACTGAATATCCATATTATTCACCCGCGCCAGGTTACCTACAGCACCGGCAATGGCGACATAGCATTCGTTTTCTATGGCGCGGGCCATCGCGCAGTGCCGCACCCGGGTGTAGCCATTTTGCGTATCGGTTAAAAACGGCACAAACAAGATATTCATGCCCTGATCAGACAGTAACCGGGCGTACTCGGGAAACTCGACATCGTAGCAAATCATAATGCCGATTTTGCCGCAGTCAGTGTCAAATACCCTGACCTTGTCACCGCCGGTCATCGCCCAGTTACGCTTTTCCGCCGGGGTTACATGCACCTTGTCATATTGCTCCCAACTGCCATCACGGCGGCATAAAAAGCCGCTGTTATGCAGTTTGCCATCATACAGGTACGGCATACTGCCGCTGATGATATTGATGTTATAGGCAATGGCAAATTCGACAAATTTATCGCGGATGGTATCGGTATATTTGGCCAGCTGACGGATACTTTCGGTTACGCTTAAATGGTTGTAATGCTCCATCAAAGGCGCGGCAAACAGCTCTGGAAACAAAATAAAATCACTTTTGTAATCAGACACCGCATCAACAAAAAACTCCATCTGCTCAAACAGCTGGTTAATGTCTTTCATATTGCGCATTTGCCACTGCACCAGGCCTAAACGCACTTCGGCTTTGGGCACATTAATTAACTTAACGGACTTGGTGTAGTAAATATTGGCCCATTCCAGCAAGGTTGCATATTCCTGTGACTGGGTATCACCACGCAGATAGCCTTTAAGTAACTTACGCACATGAAAGCCATTGGCCAGCTGAAAGCTCAGTACCGGGTCGTGAATTTCCCGCACCTTCACTTTTTCGATATATTGCTTGGCGCTCATTTTATCGGCGTATTCGTTATAGTTCGGCATACGGCCGCCGGCCATAATGGCGCGTAAATTCAGGTTTTCGCACAGCTCTTTGCGCGCATCGTACAAGCGCCGCGCCAGGCGCAGGCCGCGAAAATCCGGATGAATAAACACCTCTATGCCGTACAATACATCGCCGTTGGGATCGTGGTTTTTAAACGAAAAACCAGTGACAATTTGCTCGTAAGTGTGATCATCACCAAATTTGCTGTAATCGATAATCAACGAAAAGGCGCAGCCGACGACTTTGCCATCGACACAGACACACAGCTGGCCTTCGGGAAACTTAGTCAACAAGGTATTGACCACCGGCTCAGTCCAGGCCAGCAAGGGCGCATCCTGATATACCTGTTCTGACGCTTTACGCAGCGCCGTCATATCTTCCCGCGTTAAGTGACGCACTTCAACATGGTTGGCTTCCATAAGCTCTCCTGTGGTTGCTGTACTGTATTAAGCGTAACACAGCCTGTCACAACCGGCAGAAGTTAAACCAGAAAGCGCGGACCGCTATGCCGCTATCTCAGCCGCGTATTGTTGTTTTAGTTACATCTGTTTGCTACCCCCAATGGAGTAGCCAGACGCCCCTTAATGGCAATAACAATACCGGCACAAAGCTTTTAAGCTTATGCACATAACACCGAGCAAGGCGTTCTAAAGCTGAAAAGCAATGAAGCCTTTGCCGTGGCACTAACGCCACCGGGTAAGTCTGGAAACGGCCTTACCTCCCCACTTGGAAAGGTGAATTATGTTAACTGACGCCTATGCGCGCCGCTTTAGCTATTTGCGGCTGTCTGTCACCGAAAGCTGCAATTTCCGCTGCAGCTACTGCCTGCCTGACGGTAATGACTGTAACAGCCGAAGCAGCGAGCTAACACTGCCGGAAATTCGCCGCTTAGTCACCGCCTTTGCCAAACTCGGCACCCGCAAGGTGCGCATTACCGGCGGCGAGCCATCGCTGCGTAAAGACTTAACCGAAATTATTGCTACCTGCAAAGCCGTGCCTGGTGTTGAAAAAGTGGCGCTAACCACCAACGGCTACCGGCTAAAACGTGATGCGCTGGCCTGGCAACAAGCCGGCCTGGATGCAGTAAACGTCAGCGTCGATAGTTTAGACGCGGCGACTTTTCATCTGGTGACCGGTCAGGACAAACTGGCCGACATCTTAGACGGCATAGCACACGCCAGGGCCATTGGCATTAAGCAGGTAAAAATTAATACCGTGCTGTTAAAGCAGCACAATGCGCTGGCGCTGCCGGACTTTCTTACTTTTGTTAAACAGCAGAATATCGCGCTGCGTTTTATCGAGCTGATGCGCACCGGTGACAATGCCGGCTTTTATCAGCGCCAACATTTAAGTGGCGAGCATATTCAGCAGCAGCTGCTGGCACAAGGTTGGCAGCTAAACGCCAAAGCCAACACCGACGGCCCGGCGCTGGAATATTCGCATGCCGGTTATCAGGGCCGGATTGGCCTGATTATGCCGTACAGCAAAGACTTTTGCGCCGATTGTAACCGGCTTAGGGTATCAAGCCTGGGTCAGCTGTATTTATGCCTGTTTACCGACAGCCATCAGGACATGCGCAGCCTGCTGCAAAGCGATGACAGCGCGCCGCTAATGCGTTTTTTACAGCAAGCGGTGCAAGGCAAAGCCTTTAGCCACCAGTTGGCGGAGGATTACAGCGGCAGCACCCGGCATTTAGCCCAGATTGGTGGATAACAGGCGGATAATATGAGCATAACAATGCCGTTTAGTGCGCTGATTTTAGCCGGTGGCCAGTCCAGCCGCATGGGCCAGGATAAAGCCCTGCTGCAACTTAATGGCCAAAGCTTACTGGCGCATATGCAGCAACTGGCACTGGACAGTGGCGCCGTTGAAGTGCTGGTAAGCCGCAATCTGCCGGGCTTTATTGCCGATACAACGCCGCAACAAGGGCCTTTAGCCGGTATTTTGGCAGCGCTGCAATACTGCAGTGGTTCGCAGTTACTGGTATTGCCGGTTGATACCCCGCTATTAACGGTAACCAGCCTGCAACTCTTGCTGCAACACGCCAATGGCGCGGCCTGCCATTTTAGCGATAACCCGCTACCTTGCGTATTGCCGGTAACCCCGGCCCTTAGCCCCCTGATAAGCGCGCAACTGCGCACTGGCCAGCGTTCGGTTCACGCCCTGCTCAGGCTACTTAATGCTAAAAGCCTGGTGGCGCCAGACACAGAATTATTTAATACCAATACACCAGCCGACTGGCTGCACTGTTTAACTCTGCTCAATAGCGGCAGCAGCACGGGCAGCAGCAACAAGGAACAGCAGGAGGGCCTATGCCAAAGCCAGATTTAAGCCGGTTTTATCCGCTGAATATCGCTGTACTCACAGTGTCGGATAGCCGGACCAGCGCTAATGACAGCAGTGGCGATCTATTATGTCAGCTGTTGCAAAGCGCCGATCATCAGTTAGTTGCGCGCTCATTATTACCCAATAACAAATATCAGTTGCGCGCTACGCTAAGCCAGTGGATCACAAGCGATAACATTCAGGTCGTGCTGATTAACGGCGGTACTGGCTTTCATCACACTAACTGCACCGTTGAAGCGCTAACGCCATTGCTCGATACGCTGGTACCCGGCTTTGGTGAGCTGTTCCGTCAACTGTCGTTTAACCAGCTAGGCTCAGCCGCGCTGCAATCCGGTGCGGTAGCTGGCCTGGCCAATGGCACCCTGCTGTTCGCCATGCCCGGCTCAGGCGGCGCTTGTACGCTTGCGATGCAGCAGCTGATTTTGCCGCAATTAGATAGCAAAACCGGACCCTGCAACTTTGTTGCCCATGTTAAAAACAGTCCGCTGAAAAGCTGTGGAGCTTAAAATGACAGCAACCCTAACCCATTTGGATCAGAGCGGCGCGGCTGCGATGGTCGATGTCAGTGCCAAAGCAGCCACCACCCGGCTGGCCCGCGCCGGCGCCCTGGTGCAAACCACACCACAGGTGATTGAGTTAATTGCCCAGGCACTGCTAAAAAAAGGTGATGTACTGGCCACAGCGCGCATTGCCGGCATTATGGCAGCGAAAAAAACCAGCGAGCTGATCCCGCTATGTCATCCATTAATGCTCAGCAAAGTATCAGTCGATTTTCAGCTACTGCCAACGCAAGGCCAAATTCAAATTGAAAGCTGTTGTGTGTTAAGCGGCGGCACCGGCGTCGAGATGGAGGCGTTAACCGCTGCCAGTGTGGCCGCGCTAACCATTTACGATATGTGTAAAGCGGTAGATAAAGCGATGATCATCAGCGATATCCGCCTGCTGGAGAAAACCGGCGGCAAGTCCGGGCACTACCTTGTGGAAGCTAACAAATGACGGTTTCTGCCAGATTGATATATACGGAGGATCGCCGCAGACCCATTTCGCGAATAGCGAAGGCGGGCAGCAAATTCGTCGGGAACGAATTTGCCCAGCGTCAGCTGGCCCGCACGCGTGGAGGGCAGGATGTGCCCGCAACGACGCTGCGGCGAGTCCGGAGTAGATATCAATCTGCGCCCGGCCAGTCAGGACCGGGCAATATCAGTATCAACGAAAAAAGAAATCACCGGAGGCAATATGATTAAAATTCTGTTTTTCGCCGCCCTGCGCGAGCGGCTTGATTGCGAACAATACCTGCTGAGTTGCGATGGCAACATGTTGCAGGTGACCGATATCCTGCAGCAACTGCAAAGCCGTTGTCATAGCTGGCGGCAGGAACTTAGCCGCAGCGATTTGCTCTGCGCACTAAACCAGCAACTGGTGCCACTAAGCGCCAACGTGCAGGACGGCGATGAGCTGGCGTTTTTTCCGCCGGTAACTGGTGGCTAGCAGGTGGTAAAGCATATGAGCATCTTTGTTGCCGTACAAAGCGATGACTTTTGTGTCGCCAGTGAATATAACGAACTGCGCCGCCAATCAGGCTGCGGCGCTATCGTCACCTTTAGCGGCCTGGTACGCGAGCTTAGCGACAACCAACTGCACAGCATGACACTGGAGCACTACCCCGGCATGACTGAGCAAGCCCTCTCAGCCATTGCTGAACAGGCACAACAGCGCTGGCAACTGGGCGCAGTGCACCTTATTCACCGCGTTGGCACCTTGAAGCCGCATGAGCAAATAGTGTTTGTCGGCATTGCCAGCGCGCACCGCGCCGCCGCCTTTGCCGCCTGCGAGTTTATAATGGATTACCTGAAAAACCGCGCGCCGCTGTGGAAAAAAGAACACACCAGCAACGGCGATTACTGGGTAGCGGCCAAAACCAGTGACCAACACGCGCTAACGCGCTGGGACTAGCCAATGCGTCAGTTACTGCTAATACTGGGCTTTATCTACAGCTTAACCGCCGAGACCAGCGACAAGCTCACCATAGCGGCCGCCTCTGATCTGCGCTATGCCATGGCTGACATCGTCAGCCTGTTTCAGCAGCAGACTCAACTTGATGTCAGGGTAATTTATGGCGCCAGCGGTAAGCTCAGCACGCAAATCCGCCATGGCGCGCCCTATGATATGTTTTTCTCTGCCGATATCAGCTTTGCCCAACAGCTATACCAGGACGGCCTGGCAGCCACTGCACCACGGCCCTATGCACTCGGGCATTTAGTGCTGTGGAGCCCAAAACAAAATATGGCCGGTATTAGCCTGAGCCAACTGGCAGAATTTGATTTTGACCGCCTGGCCATCGCCCAACCCGCCCATGCGCCTTATGGCCAGCGCGCCAAACAAGCCTTGCAGGCCGCCGGCGTTTGGCAGGCGCTGGAGGCGAAAATTGTCTATGGCGAAAATATCGCCCAAACCGCGCAACTGGCACAAAGCGGCGGCGCTGATATCGCCATTATTGCGCTGTCGCTGGCCCGCTTTCCGGAGCTGGCCAGTCAGGGCTACCAACCTATTCCCACTGAGCTACACCAACCGCTGCTGCAGGCCTATGTGATCACCCGCCATGGCGCCGATAACCTTGCCGCGCGGCAGTTCGCGGCGTTTGTCGCCACGCCAGCAGTGCTGGATATTATGCAGCGCTATGGTTTTGAACAAGGGCGTTTTGAACAGCCGGGCGTTGAGCAGCCGGAGACGCAATGATGCCAGAGCTGTTCGCCGCACTCAGCCCGCAAGACTGGCAAGCCATTCGGCTAACATTAAAGCTGTGCCTGTATACCACCGCCATTTTACTGCTGTTGGCTACGCCACTGGCCTGGTGGTTAGCGCTGCGGCAAAGCAAATTGCGCACCGCCATTCAGGCCATAGTGGCGCTGCCGCTGGTCTTGCCACCAACGGTACTGGGCTTTTACTTGCTGTTGCTACTCGGCCCACACGGCGCCGTTGGCAGCACGCTGGAACGCTTAGGCGTATCGCATCTGGCTTTTAGTTTTAGCGGCATTTTAATTGGCTCGGTGATTTACTCACTGCCCTTTGCTGTGCAGCCACTGTTGGAAAGCTTTCGTCGCATGGGGCCCGGGCCGCTGGAAGTCGCCGCAACCTTGGGTGCCGGCAAGCTGGACCAGCTGTTTAGCGTGGTACTGCCACTGTGTCGCGGCGGCTTTATCGTTGCGGCTACCCTGACCTTTGCCCATACGCTGGGCGAGTTTGGCGTTATTTTAATGCTCGGCGGCAGTATCCCCGGTGAAACCCAGGTGCTGTCAGTGCTGATTTACGACCACACCGAAGCAATGAACTACGCCCAGGCGCATCAGCTGTCGCTCGGCTTATTAATCAGTGCCTTTGTGGTGCTGTTTATTGTCTATGGTTTAAACCGGCGTTTTGAGCGTGAGGCCGTGCTGTAATGAACAATATAATGAGTAACCTGACGAGCACCGTAATGAGCAGCTTAACCCGCGCAATGCAGCAGGGCTGGCAGCACTTAACCCCTGAACGTCAGGCCAGCCAGCCGCCAGCAGCACAGAGCCTGCAATTACAACTGACAGTTAAGCGCGGCGCTTTTACGCTTGAGCTTAACCACAGCTTGTCATTACGCGGTGTTACCGCGCTATTTGGCCGATCTGGTTGTGGCAAAACCACCCTGCTGCGCGCCATCGCCGGGCTGGATCGCCACGCTGACGCGCAGATCCGCTGCAATGATGTCGTCTGGCAGCAAGGCAATCACTTTATGCCGGTGCATCAGCGCCGTATCGGTATGGTGTTTCAGCACAGCAGCTTATTGCCGCATTTATCGGCTCTGCAAAACCTGTTGTACGGCTTTAAACGCCGGGTTAAACACAGTGCAATACAGCTGGAACCGGCGCAGGTCATCAGCTTATTAGAGCTGCAAAGCTTATTGCCGTTGCAGCCAGAGCAGCTGTCCGGCGGCCAGCGCCAGCGTATTGCGCTGGGCCGGGCCTTACTTAGTCAACCAGAATTATTGTTATTAGATGAGCCTCTGGCATCACTGGATCAGCAAAGCCGCAATGAGATTTTGCCGTTTTTACAGCGTATCGCGAATCAAACCGGCATCCCTATGCTATTGGTCAGCCATCAGTTAGATGACGTGGTGAAACTGGCCGATCAGTTGGTGCTAATGCAGGATGGCCGTATTATCAGCCAGGGCCCGCTGCCACAGCAGTTAATGCAACCACAGCTTGCCGCTATAGGCGCTATGTCGCTGCTGCACGCAAAAAGCCACGGCAGCAGTAACCATCTGCTTAAGCTCAGTATCGGTCAGCAGCAGTTGCAGCTACCAGCACCGCAACAGTGCGACAACGCAAACTATTCCCCCACTTCATACCGTTTACGCATTCAGGCGCGCGATGTGGCGCTAAGCCTAACGCCGCTAACCGACAGCTCGGTCAGTAATCAGTTACAAGTCAGCATCAGCGGCTTTAACAACGCCCCCCACCCGGCCGAAACATTGGTGCAGCTAACACTCGAAGGCCAACCACTACAGGCACTGCTAACCAAACAATCAGCAGAACGCTTGGGCTTGCAGGCAGGCCAGCAGGTGTATGCGCAGATTAAAGCAGTGGCGTTGGATTAGCTAAATAGACTTAAATCGTCATCTATCCGTAATTCTGAGAAAACTTCGTCAGCAGAATAGGATTCCTCTTCTCCTTGCAGGTAAGACTGGTAACGTCGATGAGCCTCGTTTACCCAGAATTTTTCAACCTGAGCAGGAGCAGCCGTTGGGTAAGGCTCCAGACTGTTCAGCAGATGCACAATCAGCTCCGCAGGTTCCGACACAGGAAGATAAAGTGCCTCAGACTCAATCGCCTCAGTGGCAGGTAACATAAATACCCCTGTAGCAAATTATTTGTTTCAATAGTCTACACGCTGACACGGACTTACACCAAATTTTGCGGATTACGTGCAGTTTGAGAACCTGCCCTATGTCGATTCCGGAAAATAGCGTTCAATATCTAAGGCGCCGTGGAAAACACCAAGGATATCGATTTGAGTTGGACGAGCTAAATACGCTATGCGGTAATGGCCATAAAGCAGAATACGGATCTCACCTTCAGCCTCTTTACGATAGAAATAGCCAATCTGAGGAAACTGGCTGAGAATTTGGGACTTGGCAAAAATGTCTGTTACCACTTTCTGCGCGGCAAGCGAATTATCGGCTGCAATATAGTCGTAAATATCGCGCATCCAGCGCTGTGCTTCTGAAGTCCAGTTTATTTCGACCATGAACGTATTTGTTGTTCCATTACCATATTCGACACTACCTGCCCTTCCCGGACATCTTTCAGACCGCGCTGAACCATATGCTCAAACGCTAACTCGCGCAAAATCTCTTCATAACTGGCATCATCCGGTTGGGATTGAACAATCTCAGTTATCTTTTCTTTCACATCAGACATCTTGCTCTCCAACTTGCTTGCACGGATCTGAGCGATATAAGTCACAGCCCCGGACGGATAGCGTTTCAATTAAGTCAAAGCATAGCGTAATTTAACCGGATACTGCACGCAACCAACATTCAATCACTGCAGTGCCGGGTAAGTTAGCTTGCCGGCGGTAACATAAAGCCCGTGATTGCTGTTTATTGCGCATGATGTGCAGTATTAACACTACACGCCAGCCTGATGTTAAAAGATGCTGATGCAGCAAAGGCGCTCGCATCTTTAGAAACCAGCGCCGCCACTTCAATCAGTGGTTAGTAGCCGGCATCGGCCAGGATATCTGCGAGCATAAAGCTAACCATCTCGGCGTCAGCGTTAATGTCTTCATCTTTAGCATCGTAATCGGGGTTATCGTTGAGCACCCAATCACAGACTTTGCCCGAGAAGTTTCCCAGTAATGCGGCTTCTTCAGCGTTGCTTACTGAAATTGCACCTTGCTGTTTACCGAACAGTGCAAACACATTTTTATCATACTTTTTTGCCAGCGCCAGAAATGCCGAATGTTGTTCTTTAGTAAATTCACTCATAGCGTACACACTTCCCTATGCCTTTCTTAACTACAAGGAAATAAAGCCCTAAGCTTGCTGACCAGCAACACTGCGGAGTTGGCTTTGGCGGCAGATTTCTTCTGCTGTAAATCACGTTGTAGCGCTGCCAACAGCTGCTGATTAACTTCATGCGGCGGTACATTAGATGCGGCTACGCACCAGCTTTGCCCTTCGCCACTGTCGATAACACCGGCCAGATACATAGCGAGCTGCTCACTGGCGATACCTTTTGCTGCCTGCGCTGAAAATGCCGGCGGCAAGGGCGTAACAGGATTACCGTTTGCCAGGGCTTGCAGACGATCAAGCGGCACCCTGGCATTTTGATCTGCAGTGCCCAATGCCGCGCCGCTTACAAGCGCACTAAACAAGGAGGTTGTAACTACAACCAGGCGAAATGGCATACGAAGGCTCCGGCAGATAAACATGATAGGAAATTTTGCCTTACCCACACCGTATTTAACACCTTTAATTTACATTACTTACACAATTAAACATTAGCAGGTTTGAAAGGCCGGCAATGCGTAAAACCCGCTGATAAAAAACCCCGGCGCGCTGGCCGGGGTTTGGGTTACTACTACAAAAATGCAAACCGCTTAGCGATACGCTTCCGGGCTTGGGCATGAACAAATCAGGTTGCGGTCGCCGTATACGTCGTCGATACGGGTTACCGTTGGCCAGAATTTATTTTCTGCCACAAAAGCTGCCGGGAAGGCGGCGTATTGGCGCTCGTAGGCACGATCCCACGCCGGGTCGAAAATGTCTTCCATGGTGTGCGGTGCGTAGGCCAGTGGGTTGTTATCCACTGTCCACTCGCCCGCTTCCACTTTGGCAATCTCGCTGCGGATGGTGCTCATCGCTTCAATAAACTTATCCAGCTCGGCTTTGCTTTCAGACTCAGTTGGTTCAATCATCAAGGTGCCGGCTACCGGGAAGCTCATCGTTGGTGAGTGGTAACCAAAGTCCATTAAGCGTTTGGCAATGTCCATCTCGGTAATGCCGCTGGCTTCTTTTAGCGGGCGAATGTCGATAATACATTCGTGCGCCACCCGGCCATTAGTGCCGCGGTACAGTACCGGGAATAACGGGTCGAGCTTCTTCGCCATGTAGTTCGCGTTTAAAATAGCGTATTCCGTGGCTTGTTTTAAGCCCTCGCCGCCCATCATGGCAATGTACATCCAGCTGATTGGCAGGATACCGGCACTGCCAAACGGGGCTGCTGATACCGCGCCGTTATCCTTGCCGGTGCCGTCGATACCCACCACAGCGTGATTAGGCAGGAACGGCGCTAAATGGCTTTTCACACCAATAGGACCCATGCCAGGGCCACCGCCGCCATGTGGAATACAGAAGGTTTTGTGCAGGTTTAAGTGCGATACGTCTGAGCCGATAAAGCCCGGTGCCGTTAAGCCTACCTGGGCATTCATATTGGCGCCGTCCATATATACCTGGCCGCCGTAGCTGTGGATAATGTCGCACAGCTCGCGGATGCTCTCTTCAAACACACCATGGGTTGACGGGTAAGTTACCATGATGGCGGCTAAGCGGTCGCCTACTTCGGCAGCTTTGGCTTTTAAGTCGTCCATGTCGATATTGCCGCGCTTGTCACACTCTACCAGCACCACGTCGTAGCTGGTCATCGCAGCAGTGGCCGGGTTAGTACCGTGCGCTGATACCGGAATTAAGCAGATATTACGATGGCCTTCGCCGCGGCTTTCATGATACTTACGAATAGCCACCATACCGGCGTACTCACCCTGCGCACCCGAGTTTGGCTGCATCGAGATATTGTCATAACCGGTGATGTTAACCAGCCAGTCGCCCAGCTGGGTAATCATCTCATAATAACCTTCGGCCTGGTCGCGCGGCACAAAGGGGTGCAAGGAGGCAAACTCCGGCCAGGTGATCGGGATCATCTCGGCAGTGGCGTTAAGCTTCATGGTGCATGAACCAAGTGAGATCATCGAGTGGTTCAGTGATAAGTCTTTGTTTTCCAGCTTTTTAATATAACGCAGCATCTCAGTTTCGCTGTGATACTGGTTAAATACCGGGTGACCCAGTACGCTGTCGGTACGCACTAAATCGGTCGGAATAGACTCGCTGCCGTCAGTCACGATAGCGCTGTCCAGTGCCTCAACATCTAAGCCGTGATCTTTGCCCAGTACAATATCAAACAGCTCAGCAATATCGCTGCTGCTGGTGGCTTCATGGAAGCTGACCGCTAAGCTATCGGCGATGTCGGTACGCAGGTTAACGCCGGCAGCTAAGGCGCGGTTAATCACCTCAGCCCGGTTAGCCACGGTGAACGTAATGGTATCGAACCAGTGAGCATTAACAATAGCCACACCTTTGGCTTTTAAGCCTGCGGCGAAAATATCGGCACTGCGGTGAATACGCTCAGCGATATTTTTCAGCCCCTGTGGGCCATGGTATACCGCATAGAATGAGGCCATATTGGCCAGCAATACCTGGGCGGTACAGATGTTAGAGTTGGCTTTTTCACGGCGGATATGCTGCTCGCGCGTTTGCATCGCCATGCGCAGCGCCTGATTACCGCGGCGGTCTTTTGATACACCGATAATACGACCCGGCATAGAACGCTTATAGGCATCGCGGGTAGCAAAAAACGCCGCGTGCGGGCCACCGTAAGCCATCGGCACGCCAAAACGCTGCGCGCTGCCCAGCACTACATCAGCGCCTAACTGGCCAGGGGCTTTTAACAGCATTAATGCCATCGGATCAGTTGCTACCGCTACGATGGCTTTTTTCGCCTGCAGCGCCGCAATTAACGCGCTGTCATTACGGATATCACCGTTGGTGGTGGGGTACTGAATTAGGGCACCGAACACATCATGGCTGTCAGCTTCTGCGGCCTTACCCACCACGATGTCAAAACCAAACATTTCAGCGCGAGTTTTTACTACGTCGATGGTTTGTGGGTGCACATCATCGGCAATAAAATACAGATTAGACTTGCTCTTGGTTACCCGCTTGGCCAGTGCCATCGCTTCCGCCGCGGCGGTAGCTTCATCCAGCAGTGAGGCGCTGGCCAGCTCCATACCGGTTAAATCCAGCGTTAATTGCTGGAAATTCAGCAGTGATTCTAACCGCCCCTGAGCAATTTCTGGCTGGTACGGTGTATAAGCCGTGTACCAGCCCGGGTTTTCCAGCACATTACGCAGGATCACATTCGGCGTTAACGTCGGGTGATAGCCCATACCAATGTAAGATTTAAACATCTTGTTCTTACTGGCGGCTTGCTTTAACACCGCCAGCGCCTCAGCTTCGGTGCGGGCTGCGCCGGTGGCTAGTGGTGTGGTCAGGCGGATATCGGCCGGTACCGTTTGCGCAATCAGCGTCTCGATGCTGTCTACGCCAAGTTCACTTAGCATAGCGGCCGTTTCAGCCGCATCAGGGCCAATGTGGCGCTGAATAAATTCGTCGTGGTTCGCAAGTTGCGACAGGGTTTTCACAGCGGAGTTGGTCATGCCTTGAATGTCCTGGTAAGGTTGCGTTACTGCTAAAATTAAGCCCCGTGGCTTATCTGATAACTAATACGACACGGGGCTTAAACGGGATTGGTCAGTGGTTACTCATCAATGGAGTTTTTATAACCGGCTGCATCTAACAAGGCAGACAGTTCGGCCTCATCAGCAATTTTAATCTTAAACATCCAGCCATCTTCATATGGGTTGCTGTTTACCAGCTCTGGTGAATCGGCTAAGGCCTCATTGACTTCAACAATTTCACCCGACAGCGGCGCATAAATATCAGAAGCTGCTTTAACAGACTCCGCAACCGCGCAGTCATCACCCTGGGTTACTGCATCGCCCACTTCCGGCAATTCAACAAACACCATATCACCCAGCAAGCCCTGGGCATGCTCAGTAATACCTACAGTGTAGATACCATTGCCGTCGTCGCGCGCCCACTCGTGGCTGCTGGCGTATTTTAAATTGTTAGGAATTGAGCTCATTATTTAATCCTTACCTGGCGTTTTTAATTAGTTTATTTTTTATACATCAAAACAGTTTAGATGACTTTTTTGCCCATGCGCACAAAAGCCGGCTTCACCACTTTTACCGGTACCATTTTACCGCGAATGTCTACCTCAGCGCTGTCGCCTACCGTAGCCGGTACCCGTGCCATCGCAATACTAAAGCCCAGCGTAGGCGAGAAAGTACCCGAGGTAATTTCACCCTCGCCACCTTCAACCACTACGCGCTGACCGTGGCGCAATACACCTTTGGCTTCCATCACCAGGCCCACCAGTTTGTGCGTGCCTGCGGCTTTATGCTGCTCTAAGGCTTTACGACCGATAAAATTGCGCTCTTCAGGCGCCCAGGCAATAGTCCAGCCCATATTGGCCGCCAGCGGCGATACCGTTTCGTCCATATCCTGGCCGTATAAATTCATGCCGGCTTCTAAGCGCAGGGTGTCACGCGCACCTAAACCGGCCGGGGCTACGCCGGCGTCCAGCAGCTTTTGCCAAAAATCGGCCGCCTGCTCGTTTGGCAAGGCAATTTCATAACCGTCTTCACCGGTGTAACCGGTGGTAGCAATAAACAAGTCGCCGGCCTGCACACCAAAAAACGGCTTCATGCCCGCTACTGCCGCTTGCTGCTCAGCAGTTAATAACATGGCTACTTTAGCTTTGGCATTCGGACCCTGTACCGCTATCATCGCAAATTCAGGCCGCTCGGTTACGCTTACGTTAAATGCCGCGGCTTCTTTATTAATGTGCGCCAAATCTTTTTCGCGGGTGGCAGAGTTAACCACCAGACGGAAGAAATCTTCCTGCAGGAAATACACAATTAAGTCATCAATCACGCCGCCGGCTTCATTTAGCATGCCGCTGTACAGCGCCTTGCCCGGCACCGTCAGTTTTGCCACATCGTTAGCCAGTAAATAACGCAAAAAGGCGCGGGTATTAGCGCCTTTTAAATCAACGATGGTCATGTGAGAGACGTCGAACATACCGGCGTCGCGGCGTACCGCGTGATGTTCTTCAATTTGTGAACCGTAATTGATTGGCATGTCCCAGCCAAAGAAGTCGACCATTTTGGCACCGGCTTCCAGGTGTTTGCCATGTAACGCAGTTTGATTAGCCATTGTTATGTCCTGCTTAATGTAAGGCCCGCTTACGCTCTACACACAGCGCCACTGCTGAACAATTTGCATATCCATACAGTTAAAGCGGATAAAAAGGCAGCCGGATTATAACGCAAGCTAAGGCAGGCCAACAGCCCCTGATTAATTAGTTTTTGTAATGCGACAAGCCTGCTTACTAAAAAAACTAACCTAAGCGCTGTGCTGCGCTTTTGTCTGAGGCCGGGCGACTTTAGGCAGGTCACCACTGTTACCAAGGGCTGCAGCGATGATCTGTGTTTTCAGCCAGGGCAATTGATTAACGCCACTCATACCCACAGCTCTTACCAGCTTAAGTAACGGTTGCTGATTACTGAAACCGCGTTTAAAAACTTCCATCGCCGCGATCAGCGTTTGCGCTTCGGCCTTGCGCCAGCGCTCGTAGCGCCTGAGCAGGCGGTTGTCGGCAAAGTCTTTATTGGCCTCTACCGCCTCACTGATTAGTTCTGCTAATGCAGCCACATCCATCAGGCCTAAATTCATGCCCTGGCCTGCCAGCGGATGTATGCTGTGCGCCGCATCGGCTACCAGCACAATGCGCCCGCGCAGCCAGCTACTGGCATAGCGCATTTTAAGATCAAAAGCCTGCCTCTGACTGTGCAGCTGTAATACGCCCAGCACACTGTTGCTGGCGGCCGTCAGTGCCTGATTAAATTGCGCTGGTGGCAGTGCTAATAGCTCAGCGGCACGTGCTGGCGTGCAGCTCCAGACAATAGAGCATTGTGTCGGGTTGGGCAGCGGTAATAAAGCCAAAGGGCCGGTCGGCAAAAATACCTGCCGGGCACAGGCCTGATGTGGCAAAGTGGTATTAATGGTGGCCACTATAGCTTGTTGTTCATAGTCCCAGTGGGTTAACGCTAACTGGGCATCGCGCCGCACCCGGGAGTTCACGCCATCGGCCCCCACCAGCAAGCGGCTGAGTAGCAATTGCTGCTGGTTAATATTCACCAGCACCTCGCGCTCACTTTGCACCAGGCTGTTAATGGTACAGTCAAACTCGAAATGTACATTGCTATGGCGCTGTAACTGCTGATACAGCGCCAGCCGGATTTGCTCGTTTTCGCAAATCCAGCCCAGCTCAGATAAACGCTCGGTAGCAGCATCAAATTCGATACCGGCGAAACTGTCAGCATCCCATACCTGCATCTGGTTGTAAGCCTGT
The DNA here is from genome assembly GCF_011634895.1 of Rheinheimera pleomorphica. Classification (GTDB taxonomy): domain Bacteria; phylum Pseudomonadota; class Gammaproteobacteria; order Enterobacterales; family Alteromonadaceae; genus Alishewanella; species Alishewanella pleomorphica. The sequence goes on from NZ_SIRR01000031.1 coordinate 316,031, forward strand.
GCCGTCGTTGCTATTGCCGGCCAGGCGCCCAGGTGACTCAGTAAACGCTGCGAGGCTAAATTAAGCGCACTCACCCGCTGATGGCGAACATCGGCGCTATTGGGCGCGCTGCCTTGCTCCAGTATCACAATGCTCAGGCCCAGCGGCGCCAGCAGCAAAGCCAGTGTTAAACCGGCACTGCCAGCTCCTACTATCGTGATATCAACATTTTGCATTAACTACGCAGCCCCATTGCCTGCTCGGCCAGTGGCCGCTTTAGATCATCGCACAGTGTCATGGCCAATAACCCGACATTTCGCGCCAACGCCAGCGGCCGTGAACGATTAGAAAACAGCCGCACCAGCGCATCGGTAGCGGTGCTGACTATATTAATATCCTGTCGCCGCGCGTGCTGATAAGCACGCAGCATAGTGTAGCCGCCAATGTCATTGCCATAAGCAGCGACCTGCTGCACCAGCTGGGCAATATCACGCAGCGCCAGATTAAAGCCCTGCCCGGCTATCGGATGCAGGTTATGTAAACTATTACCTAACAATGCCACGCGGTGGCGCACAATATCACCGCTTAAACGCAAACTGAGCGGATAACTCACCCGCTTACCGGCCGCGCTAAACACGCCGGCCCGATAACCAAACGCCTGTTGCACATGGTCGACAAAAGCGGCATCGTCCAGCTGCATAATGTGCTCAACAGCGCTATCGTCAACGGTATACACCAGCGAATAACGTTGCTGTGGCAACGGCAACAACGCAATGGGCCCGTGCTCAGTAAAGCGCTCGTAGGCGCTATGCTGATGGGGCTGTGCCAATGCCAGGTTAGCGATAACCGCATGTTGTTGATACTGGCGCTGCTGCACCGTAAAGCCGGCAAGGGCACGGCTTCGAGATAAGCCCCCCTCAGCAATTACCAGCAGCTTGGCGCTCAGCGCCCTGCCGTCAGCTAAGGTTAATTGCTGCTGTTGCTGCTGCGGTGTAATGCTGCTGATACTGGCAGGCGCAAAGCGGCTTAGCTGGCGCTGGCCGGCCAGCTTTTTACTGAGCAATGCGCCCAAATGCTCCACTTCCAGCACATAGCCCAGCGCACTTTGCTGATACTCTGCTGCCGTTATATTGGTTTTGCCAAAATGGCCCCGATCCGAAACATGAATATGCTTAATGGCGCAGGCTTTACTGCTAAGTTCATCCCACAGCCCCCAGCGCTGCAATAAGGCACTGCTGGCAGCCGCCAGCGCAATGCTGCGGCTGTCAAAGCTGACTGGGCTGACACTATCGGCCTGTTGTTCGATAATAGCCAATTTAAGCGCAGGATTAAGCTTTAGCAGCGCCCAGGCTAACGTACTGCCGGCCATGCCGCCACCGGCGATGACAATATCAAACACGGTGCTGTTATCAGTTGGCATTAATGTAGTGTCTTGTTGCTGACCGGCTTGGCGCTAAATTTTTGCCCCACTTCGGTGTAACAGGCCAGCACCATAATGCGGATGTGCTCCAGTACCAGAAAATACGCTTCGTCATTTTCTTCAGCACTGCCATCATCGGTAGTATGGATATCAATACGGGTTACTTCAGTTAGCTGATCCAGCGCCTCGCGGACATCTTCAGACACCAGAGATAAGTCAGTTTGTTGTACGGCAAAGCCAACTAAAAAAGCCTGAGTCCACTCTACCATGGCATCTAAGCGCTCTGGCAGGCTGTCATCATCGCTGGGTAATAGCAGAGCGAAACTAAAATCGTTTTCGGCCAATGCTGAACTGGTCGTTTCAATCAGGTTCACCACATGTTGTTTCATCTCAGTGGGCAGGGCCTGGCCATCGTTAAGAAAATCATGCAGTACCGGCAACAGTTGCTGGGCGTCAGGTTCAACACCGGCACTGAGCAAGCCGGCAATTAACCCGTGTACCTCGGCTGCAGAGGCCATTACATAGGCCTGATCCAGCTTGTACGTCCATTCATCGTAGCTCAGTAAAAAAGGGCTGCTCATATAACCATTCGTGCTGTAATCAACTGCCTTTATGCTACCACCACAGTGAAAAAGCGCCAACTTTAGTGGCAGAAAAACTGACCCAGCGCAAAGCGTAAACAAAAGTTGCTGTAAAACCATGCAACTAACCTAAACAGGGCGAAAACTGCGATGAATAACCTTATACAGCCTAAAAGGCGGTGTTATACTTAAGCCAGTTCTCTGGGTTGTTGGTGATCAGGTGGATGTCCCTGAGCCGATAATTGTTTTTACCAAGGGATTCTTCTGCGCTGCCAGTGTGCAAGCCCGGCCCGTACCGGGAAGCCTGAGGTGGCCATCTGACTCCCGCCTTGAACCTATGGTTCAAGGGCTAACACCAGACACGGCAATTTGGAGAACCCCTTTTCTTCGCCACCGCTTCAGGCATACTAAGACACTCTTTTTAAGCAATGATTTCTAAGTAATGACGTTAAGCGCCGTGCCAGATAGCCATAACCAGCGCCAGCTGCTGCGCAAACAAGTACGCCAACGCCGGCAACAACTCAGTGCGGCAGCACAGCAACAGGCAGCAGCCGGTTTGATCCGCCAGGTGACACAGCTAACCGCCTTAGCCAGCACAGAGCATATCGCGCTGTATTTAGCCAACGACGGCGAGCTGGACACCTATCCGCTGATACAGGCACTGTGGCAACTTGGCAAAACCGTGTATTTGCCGGTATTGCACCCCTTTACGGCAGGGTATCTGCTGTTTATCCGCTACGACAAAAACACCCTGCTATTCCCGAACAAATTTGGTATTCCAGAGCCTCTGGCTCAATGCCAGCGTTTAATCCCTGTTAACCAGCTGGATATTATTTTTACGCCGCTGGTAGCCTTTGATGCCACAGGCAACCGCCTGGGTATGGGTGGCGGCTTTTACGATCGTACGCTATCGCAACTGTACCCGGACAGCCATTGCCAGGTTATTGGCCTGGCGCATAGTTGCCAGCAGGTGGATGCCGTGCCGGCACAAGCCTGGGATATACCTTTAAAACAGATTATTACGCCAGAGCACTGCTTTATCTTCTGACCTAATCGTAGGGGCGTATCATTGCGCCTAGCTGTATTTTTCAAGCACATCATCGCGCCCGGTTTTGTTATTTCGGGCGCAATGATGCGCCTCTACCTATGCAAACTCGGGCGAAGTATGCGCCCCTACCTATGCGCCCCTACCTATGCAAATTCGGGCGCAAGTATGCGCCCCTACAATGCTGCGCTGCGGCTGTGTTTTTCCGGCGCAAATATACACCCCGGCGGCTTTTTTTGCTTTTACCCTTTTGTCGGCAACGCCTTTCGATATAATATCCATCTGTATGGCTAAACGACTTTGGATCAGCAATGACGCAAGATGAAATGAAAAAAAATGCTGCCTGGGCTGCACTAGAATATATCCCGCGCGATACGGTGGTGGGCGTGGGTACCGGTTCAACGGTAAATCATTTTATTGATGCGCTGGCCAGTATTAAACACGAAATAAAAGGTGCAGTATCCAGCTCGGAACAGTCAACCAAGAGACTACAAGCGCTGGGTATCGAAGTGTTTGACTTAAACAGCATCGACAGCTTTAGCGTTTATGTTGACGGCGCCGACGAAATAAACCGCCAAAAACACATGATCAAAGGCGGTGGTGCTGCGCTTACCCGTGAAAAAATCGTTGCGGCGGTTGCCGACAGCTTTATTTGTATTGTCGACCAGAGCAAACAAGTTGACGTGTTGGGTACGTTTCCGCTGCCGGTTGAAGTGATCCCAATGGCAAGCAGCTATGTGCAGCGAGAGCTGACAAAGCTGGGGGGCAAGCCGGTGTTGCGCGCTGGCGTGACCACCGACAACGGCAACGTTATTTTGGATGTCCATCAGCTTGCTATTACTGATCCACTAAAGCTGGAACAGCAAATTAATAATATCGTCGGTGTGGTGTGTAACGGCATTTTTGCCCACCGCGCCGCCGACATGGTGCTGGTTGGCAGCGCTGACGGTACCCAAGTGATACGCTAACCCGAAAACAGGGCCCACGAGAATAGACTAATAACAATAATAACTTACTGATTTTATTTTAATTTAATGAAGAGAGTGACATGGAAAAATTTTCGCTGGCCAAAGACAAAATCAAGATACTGCTGCTGGAAGGCTTGCACCAAAGTGCGGTGCAAAGCTTTAAAAATCAGGGTTACAGCAATATTGAATACTTAAAAACGTCACTACCGGAAGATGAGCTGATTGAACGCATTAAAGATGTGCATTTTATCGGTATCCGCTCGCGCACCCAGTTAACTGAAAAAGTACTGGATGCCGCCGGTAAACTGGTCGCCATTGGTTGCTTTTGTATCGGCACCAATCAGGTTGATTTAACCGCAGCATTAAAACGCGCGATCCCGGTATTTAACGCGCCATTTTCCAATACCCGCTCGGTGGCCGAATTAGTGCTTGGGCAGATCATTATGTTATTGCGCGGCATTCCGCAGCGTAACGCCGCAGCACATCGCGGCGAGTGGCAAAAAACCGCCAACAACTCGTTCGAAGCCCGGGGTAAAACCCTGGGTATTATCGGTTATGGTCATATCGGCACCCAGCTTAGCATCATGGCCGAGAATATCGGTATGCGGGTGCAGTTTTACGATATCGAAGACAAGCTGGTACTGGGTAATGCCACCCAGGTCAATTTCGGTACCTTGCTGAAAACCTCAGATGTGATCACACTACATGTACCGGAAACGCCACAAACCAAAAACATGATTGGCGAAGCCGAGCTGGAATTAATGAAAGCGGGCAGCATTTTAATTAATGCCTCACGTGGCACTGTGGTGGACATTGATGCCCTCACCGAAGCGCTGCGCAGTAAAAAGCTGGCCGGTGCGGCAATAGACGTGTTCCCGGTAGAGCCCAAAGGTAACGACGAAGAATTTGTCTCGCCACTGCGTGAGTTCGACAACGTGATCCTGACCCCACACATTGGCGGCTCAACCCAGGAAGCGCAAGAAAATATCGGCTTTGAAGTGGCCGGTAAGCTGGTAAAATACAGCGATAACGGCTCTACCTTATCAGCGGTTAACTTCCCGGAAGTGTCACTGCCAGAACACAAAGGCCGCTCACGCCTGCTGCATATTCATAAAAACCAGCCCGGCGTGCTGACTAAAATCAACGAAGCCTTTGCCAAACACAATATCAATATCGCCGGCCAGTACCTGCAAACCAATGCCGATATTGGTTATGTGGTGATTGATATCGACTCAGATGATGTCGAGCAGGCACTGAATGAGCTAAAAGCCATTCCGGGCACGCTGCGCGCCCGCGTATTGCACTAGCCCCTATGTAGGGGCGCATATTTGCGCCCCCGGAACACATAACATTGGCGCCCCGCTAATACATAGGCATCACATCACAGGGGCGTATATTTGCGCCCCTGTTTATATCGTATTCGCATTTAGCCGCAGCAATAAAAAGGGCGCAATAATGCGCCCCTACAGCTGTTACAGCGGCCTAATGTGCTGTTTAGGCATCATCCTGCATTTCGTTAATCAATGTCTCGGCCAGCTCGTCCGGCAATACCACAACGCCCGGGCCATCGGTATCCGGCAGTACAGCAATTGCCAACTCGTCACCGTTTAAGCCTGACGTCCATTTATCCAGCCAGGTGTCTACGTCAACCGCCTGCGCTGTACAATGTGACCACTCACCTTCAATCCACTGCTCGGCCAGCTCGGCATGGGGCCACACCGGAATGCAGCGCTCGTCTTCAGCACTTACCAGCACAAAGCCATCGTCGTCTACTAAAATCCAAATCTTCTCCAGATCGGCAACCGCCTGAATAAAATAGGCATAGCGCTGCTCGGCATCCAGGGCAGTTATGCGGTTTAGTTCGTCAGCGGTTAATTGGTATTCCATAATCAGGTTCCTAAAGTGGCAGCAAGAATGGCGCTAATGATGACGGATCTGCGGGCATTTTACCAATAAAATTAAGTAAGCCAGGCGCTGCCGGCCCCTATCAGCAACGCATAACGCGCCGCTTTACCTAGCAGTACCAGCAGTAAAAACAGGCTAAAAGGGACTTTCAGAACACCGGCAACTAAGGTAAGCGGGTCGCCCACTACCGGCAACCAGGCCAACAGTAAACTCCAACTGCCAAAACGCTGAAACTGCTGCTGCGCCTTTTCAAGTGCCGGCGCCGACACCGGAAACCAGCGCTTGTGTTGGAAATCCAGCAAACGCCGCCCCAGATACCAGTTAACACAAGAGCCCAGCGTATTACCCGCAGTTGCCGCCACAAAAAGCCATAACGGGCTATAGCCCTGCTGCAACAACGCCAGCAGCAATACCTCGCTGGAGGCAGGAAACAACGTCGCCGCCAGCAGGCCGCTAAAAAACAGGCTAAAATACACCATCCGATAAAATGGGGGTAGCTAAAATGAGGTCAGAGGGCTCTGACCCCATTTTAGCTGGCCAATACCTGCCAGGCTAAACGCAGCCAGATAGCCCAAAGCACGGCGCAGCCGAGTAAAAACACATTAAACCGGCTACGCACATGGTTGCTGCCAATATGAATGACCGTATGGATAATACGCAGTAAGACAAAGCTTGCCCCCAGCAGCACATAGGCCAAATCGGCCACCCCCAGCTGCAGCGTGAATAACACACTAAACAAATACAGCATCGGCATTTGAAACTGGTTATCAAAGTTACGGCTGGTGGCAATCACCTGCTCACTGGCGCCGGTTAAATTCATGGTACGAAATGCCGACAGCGAAATATCTTTGTTTTTCGCCGCGGCAATACGCCGACGACCCATCAACACCATCACCACGCTGGTTAGCAGCACCTGAATAAACACCGGCAGTAAAATTAACTTTTCCATTATCAACTCCTTATTAATCTCAGCAGAGATTAATGCAGCTTGCACTAAGTTACCAGCGTCTTAATTCTGTCATCTTCAGGCTTTATATTTTCTGCAGCGATATTGCTATACTGCATCGTTATTTTTTTCAGAGCGATGCTATGGCGCAATTATATTTTTACTACTCGGCAATGAATGCCGGTAAATCCACCTCTTTACTGCAAAGTGCGTATAACTATCAGGAAAGAGGCATGACGGTGGCCATTTACACTGCCGCCCTGGACAACCGCTTTGGTCTTGGCAAGGTAAGCTCGCGTATCGGCCTGGCAATGGATGCCCATATTTTCGATAGCAGCTTTAACTTTGTCAGCCATATACAGCAGTTAAAGCACAGTGGCGCTTTAGATTGTGTGCTGATAGACGAAGCACAGTTTTTATCCAAAGCCCAGGTGCGCCAGCTGACCGATGTGGTGGACCAGCTGAATATTCCGGTGCTGGCGTTTGGCCTGCGTACCGACTTTTTAGGCGAAACCTTTGCCGGTAGTGAAGCGCTGCTGGCCTGGGCCGACAAACTGATTGAGCTGAAAACCATTTGTCACTGCGGCCGCAAAGCCAACTTTGTGGTGCGCTTAGATGAACAGGGCAACGCCGCAACCAATGGCTCGCAGGTCCAAATTGGCGGTAACGAAAGCTATGTTTCAATGTGCCGGGCGCATTTTAAAGCCCTGGTTTGGCAGGATAAACAATTGGAGTAACAGATGAAAATTCTCTATGGTGTGCAGGCAACAGGTAATGGCCATATCAGCCGGGCCCGCGCCATGGGGAAATATCTGGCGCAGGCCGGTGTACAGGTAGATTATCTGTTCTCCGGCCGCGAAGAGTCCGGCCTGTTTGATATGCAGCAATTTGGCAATTTTCAGCTGAAACGCGGCCTGACGTTTGTGACACTAAATGGCAAAGTCAGTTACTGGCAAAGCGTTAAGCAAGCGTCACTGCTGCAACTGAAGCATGACATTAACAGCCTCGATGTCAGCCGCTATGATCTAATCCTTACCGACTTCGAACCCATCACAGCGCATGCCGCCCGACGCGCAGGCAAACGTAGCATCGCCATTGGCCATCAGTACGCTTTTTTGCATAAAATCCCAATGCAAGATGCCAATCTGATGACACAGCTGGTATTTAAGCACTTTGCGCCGGCGCAAACCCAGCTCGGGTTGCACTGGCACCACTTTAACCAGCCAATACTGCCGCCCATTATCGACGAAACAGGCGACCACAGCAGCGTTAAACCGCAACAAGTGTTAGTCTATCTGCCGTTTGAAGACCAGCAGCAGGTCATCAGCTGGCTTAAACCGCTAACCGGTTATCAGTTCAGCCTGTATGGTCCTGGCCTCGAGATAGGCACTCAGGGCCATATTAGTACACACCCGCCGGCACTAGCGCCGTTTAAAGCCGACTTAGCCAGCTGCAGCTATGTGCTGAGCAATGCTGGCTTCGAACTGATAAGCGAAGCCTTGCAACTGCAAAAACGCATTATGGTCAAACCGTTACAAGGCCAGATGGAGCAGCACTCGAACGCCTTAGCCTTAAAACAGCTTAATCTGGCCAGCACCACCGACGAGCTTAGCAGCCAGCACATAGCACAGTGGCTTAACAGCAATCAGGCCCGCCGCAGCGTGCAGTATCCCAATGTCGCCCAGGCTATCTGCCACTGGTTGCTGCAGGGCGCTACCGACAGTGTCGCCAGCCTTAGCCAGCAGCTCTGGCGTTAGACTGTTGCTATTTTGGCCAAAATGGCCAAATCCGTTATAGTTAAAACTCATTATTCATTGAGTATGCTATGGCTGAAAACTCCGTTGCTTTACCCCACTTCTGGCCGATTCTGGACGCCATGCCAGCCCCGTTGCTGTACAAAGAGCACAGCCGCAGCCGTATTTTGGCGAACCAGGCCGCGCTGACACTGCTGCAACGCGATCCCACCCTGGCAGAGCTGTCGCTGGCCGATATTCAGCAGTTACCGCTATACAATCCTGATAACCACAGCCCATACGATTTACTACACAACCCCCTGCTGCTGGCCCTTAGTGGCACAGCGCTGCAACTGCCGGTAATACTGGGCAACAATCCGGGCCAGCCGCTGCTGTTACACAGTAAACTGGTTACCCTGTCTTTTACCTTACACAGCAGCGTGCTGATAAGCTTACAGCCGATGCAGGGGCAAAAGTTTATCAGCGACAGCACCGGTGCCTTAGCCGCGGAAAAGTCTGGCTCTGCTACCGATATTAGCGAACTGGAAGAGGCGCTGGCGTTTGACAAGCTTATCTCACTGATTTCAACCGAACTTATTAATGTGCAGCACGACAAACTCGACCAGCATATTCTTGATGCGCTGGCCGCAGTGGGCGAATTTTGTCATGCCGATCGCAGTTATGTATTTCAGTTTAATGCCGACATCAGTGAAATGAGCAACACCCACGAATGGGTGCGCCCCGGTGTAAGCAGCCATAAAGATCAGTTGCAACAAATCCCGCAAGAAGGCTTGCCTTACTTTTATCAGAAAATACGCCAGGATCTGGTTTTTGCCGTTAACAAAGTGTCTGAACTACCACTGGCCGCCCAGGCCGAAAAGCAAGAATTTGACGCCGAAGATATCCAGTCAGTGCTGTGTTGTGCTATGCACGCAGATAACAAATTGCTTGGCTTTGTCGGCTGCGACATGGTCGCGCGGCAGCGCGACTGGACCAGTAACGACCTCAGACGGATGAAACTGGTAGGCGAAATGATTGCGAAAACCCTGCAGAACGTACGCTACCGCCAGTCATTGCAACAGATACAACAACAACTGCTGCAAGCCAATCAGGAGCTGCAAAAACAAGCCAGCCAGGATGGCTTAACCGGTATTGCCAACCGCCGTCAGTTTGACCATCACCTGCAAAGCGAGCTAAAACGTAGCGCCCGTAACCAACAGCCGTTGGGGCTACTGATGCTGGATATTGACCGCTTTAAGCATTATAACGATCACTATGGCCACCAGGCCGGTGATGAAGTCTTACAACAAGTAGCACAGCTGTTACAACAACAGGTAAAACGCCAGGGCGAGCTGGCCGCACGCTATGGTGGAGAAGAATTTGCCATCATTCTGCCCGGTAGCAACAGCGAGGCGTGCCATAAAGTTGCCAGCAATATACAGCAACAGCTGACACAGCTGGGCATAGCGCATCAAAACTCTGACATTCAGCCGGTGCTTACGGTCAGCATGGGCTACTGCAGCATCTTTGCCAACCAAAGCAGCAGCACCGAAATGCTGATAAAACAAGCCGATGCCGCCCAGTATCAAGCGAAAAAGTCCGGCCGTAATCAGGTATGTAGCGCGAGCTAAAAACCAGTGTAAAAAGCAAGGGCAGCCGAAGCTGCCCTGATAGTTATCCGGCCTTTGCCGTATTAATCATAAAACGGCGAACGCTGCTCTGTCGCATCGATTAACGTGGCAGGCCTGTTCAGTGGCTGGCCGCCGTCTCGGGCAATCGGGATCCATGGTAAACGGCCGCGGCCTTTTGATGGTCTCAGCGAGAACAAATCAAATGGTATCGACAGATAAAAACCTTTGGTAAAGCTGCCCTCGCCGTACTCCTCAGCAGAAACATTGGTGATGGCAGCGTAAGCGCCCACCACTATGCCACTGTCAAAGCGCTTGGCAAAATCAATATTTACCCCCTTATCTTTGGCCAAAAACTGGCCAATATTAAAGGTTAGCTGGGTGTCGGGTAAAAACTCCGGCTTCCAGTACACATTGACATGGCCGGTAAAGGTTTTGTAATCAAAAAAGTCAAAATCGTTCTCGTACGAGCGTTGCTGTACATAGTTAATATCAAAACCAATCGCCAGGTTCGAATCGACCGGCCGGTATAATACTTCACCGCCGACACCGCCAAACATGGTTTCCAGGTAACCGCCATAGGCTTGGGCATACACATCCGGCGCTATCTGATCCTGCCACTGCAAATACAGGTTTTCCATCGACACTGTACTACCCGTCACATATTCACGAATATAGGTTCTCACCCGGGGTAACGGCGTTGCCTGGCTGTCTACCTTAAAATTAAACTTATCAAAGTTCTCCAGTAAAGTTAGTTTAGCCGTACCATTTACACTCAAATTACTGCTCAGGCGATAACCAGCACTGGCAAATACACCGCCCTGATACATATAAAACGCCTCAGGGCCGCCAAAAGTTTGGATCCAGAACGTCTCCAGCCCGCTATAAAAGCCGGTTTGCGCTGGCTGTGCGGTTAAATCCAGCGTATGTTGCTCAGGCCGTTGCCGGACATAGGTTGAGCTGATATCGGCGTCAAGCGAATCATAGCGCGCGGCGGCAATAAATTGCTCAGCATCCACCACAGTTTCAACTAAGGGTAAATTACCGCCATAGTTAACAATACGGTAGCGCTTAATATAGGCCGGCACCTCGGTCGCCAAAATACGGCCTATGCGCTCAACTGCTTCGGCACCATCCCGGTAAGCAACCTGTTGGCCATAAATTACAAACTCATCGTCAGTCATATGCGCAGTTTGCAACACAAAACCCGCTTCGCTGTAAAGAGCCTGTGGTAAGGCATCCCTATCGGTAATCTCGGTACGCTCAATCTGCTCGGGCAACTGACGTGGTGCAGGTTTAATTTTCAGCTGGCTGGCGCTGTGTAAATTAAGTTTATAATGCACACCAAAACCCAGGGTGTTACCGCGTTGGTAATTCAAATCAAAGTTAAAATTCCCCCACTGATACACAGCGCCAAAGTTCCAGTTGCTGTCCTGTTGTAAATCACCAGCCCTGTCATTACTATAATCATTGCCTTCATATTCCAGCTTTAACCGCAGCGGCTGCCACGGCGTTTGGTATTCCACACCGGCAAATAATGATGCAGGCCCTTTAAAAAAGCGGTTATAGTCAATTTTGCCGCCCTGCCCGGCAAACCCTCTTGGGCGCTCGCAAAAACTGTCTTTTAACTGACAAAACGGGTTGTCAATATTACCGCCAGTGCCTAAGTAGCCCCAGCCAATGCCCAGATGGAAGTCCAGGTTATGCCATTTTTTACTTAAGCTGATAAATTCGCTTTCAAAAAAACCGGTACCACCAAAATCCCTGAAGCCCGCGGATACCTGTGGCAAATAGGTGCTTTCCTCCAGCAAGCGAAACTTTACATCAATCCCCTTATCTTTTAGCGTTTGATCACCGCTAAAACCGGGATCAGCACTGTATAAGCGGGTTCGTACATCGGTATAACGCACTGTCGATTCCATCCAGTCAAACAGCTGAATGCTAACCGACCATAAGCGGTATTCTTCGTTGTCGGTATAGTTTATTGATAAATCGCCGGCAGGTGCCATACGCGCTGTTGGTGTTTGTATTAAGCCGACGCCGCCGTGTGCCATTTGCGACACCCCGGCAGGTTGCAACTGCCAGCTCTGACGCTGCTCTGCTTTAGCCGGCATAGTGTACAAAGCGGCTGAAATTAATGATAAACAAAATGGAATTCGTACTACATTCATGGCAATACCCTATGCATAGCAAGCTCTGACAATCCCTGATTCAGCTTTGCAAAACGCGTATCCAGCATCGATGTCTTTAGTGGTATGAACAGTTGGGCACCGGGCATCACTTCGCTATATGTTTGATTCCAATACGCCACACCTGCGGTAGCCATTTTATTAGCCGGCAGGATAATCATCGCTTTACTCTGTTCTGCCAGCGCTGTCGTGTTAGCAGCCACTATATAATCCACTACCGGGGTTGCCGGACGATGCTCCAGTACTACTTCAGTTTCTACCGCACCAAACAGATAGATATGATTAGGTCGTGTGCTCAATTGTAACAAATAGGCTCCATTGCCGAAGCGCGGGTTAAGTGCGGGTTTAATTCTGGCTGCATCGTAATCAATACTGATCGCTAAGCGCTTCGCCAGCCGCCAGGAGGTCAGCTGCGTTTTTATTGCCTGCAAACTTTGCTGCGCGGCAGCATCTCCCTGATATTGCGCCAGTAACTCCCCGATCAACGCCAGCAACTCTGCACGTAATTGCTCAGGCTCAGGACTATCTAACTGATACAACGCCGCTGCAGGCCAGTACCAGTTGCGCTCAAGCGCCACCGGCGCTAATACCTCAGCCAGGCGCGGCTTGTTGTCATACTGATACAGTTTATTGTCAATCGTTACCTGTACCGCTGAGCGGGCAGTAAAACACAGGCCTGCCGTTAGCAGTAGGGCGCTCATTCGTAATTTACTTGGCATCATCACTTCCCTGCGCAGCTGCGGCATCAACTGTCGGTATTAAACGGGCAATACGACTAATATAAGTCATAGTTAGCGGCTGCCAAAATGGCGCCAATGTCTGCTCGCTCTTGATCAGAGTGCCGCTGGCAGTGTCAAACCAAAAGCGGTTTTGCCAGCTATCATCAAACCGCAGATACGCTGATTTATTCTCATACTGCACATGCTCAACCACTAAAGTCGTTTGCAACGGCTGCTGAAAAAACTCTAGTGTCTGCCCGGGTATTACCTCGAAGCGCGAACGCAAGCCATAGCCATATTCACCACTTTGCCAGTCGGCCAGACGTAACCAGCTGCTGTCAGCGCTAATTTTGTCACTGTTACGCAGCGGGTCGGCTGTGGTATTGGTTAAATACAGTAAATCATTGCTAAAGCCCAGGGTGCGCACTAACCGGCCCTGCTCCATCACCAGCAGCGCATTATCAGCTGAAATCCACTTATGCTGACCAGCCTCAATGTAATATAACGCCATAGCAGCCACGGCGCGTTCACCATGCTTTACATACAATAAGTCTGAGGGCGCATTGAGGACCTCAGTCAGGCTTAGCTGAACATCTTCAGATTTGGCAAATGCCAGCTGTAAATTATCAATATACGAGTGGTAAGTGCCAGCACAGGCGGTAAGCGTAAGCAGCAAGGCGCCGCTAAAAACAGTTTTAACAAAAGCCATCACAGTTAAATGCCTGCTAAATTAAATAGTCCATTAATTATCTTGCAATAAAAAAGCCGCCAACTGGCGGCTTAAACAACAGCTAACTTAGCATTATTGGGCTGAATAAGTATAAGTTACCGTCATGGTATTAGTGCCAGTGCCCGTTACCGTAGTACCAGTACAAATGCCGTTTACCGGAGCACCGTCACCCGCATTACAGGTATCGGCATCTGGGCCTGGGCCTGGGTTAACCGTTGAACCACGGTTGTTAGAAATAACAGCCGCTGCAACAGCAACGCCAACCACACCAGCTGCTACAGTAGTAGTAGCAACACCGCCGATAGTGCCTTCTTTTGCGTTAGCGCCACCAGCAGCTTCCTGTGCGTTAACACCGGCTGATAAAGCCATTACCGCAGCAGCAATAATTAATTTTTTCATAGCAATTCCCTCAATAACAAACTTAAGTTTCCAGTTAGTGGAAGATTAAACTAAAGCCAAGGCTTACTCAACCACTAAATGCGTTTTTGTCGCATTTTTTTGCAGCTTACTGTTAACCTTTTGGCTAGCAATATTTTTTGCCTGCGGCGACCGCTCCGGCTCTGTTCGTCGTATTATCAGCCACCACATTAAGCGAAACCGCTGCAGGAGCGAACTGTTCCGGGTCACCGCCCGCCTTTACCACTAAATCACTACTGGCACAGCTATAATTAAAGCCGGTGGGGGCAACGCGCATCAGTTCGATAATATCTTCCACCGCAAAGCTATCGCACAACACATCCAGTTGCGTCAGTAATGCTTCCATATCCGGCCAACTTAAACATATTTCATCCGCTGCCATAATGCGGGGGTGCGCCGTTTCACGCACATGCTCTCCAATCAGGAGCTCTTCATACAGTTTTTCGCCCGGGCGCAGACCAGAAAACTTAATTTCAATATCACCATTAGGGTGTACTTCGTCTTTCACTTCCAGCCCCATCAGGTGGATCATGCGTTTAGCCAAATCGGCTATTTTCACCGGCTCGCCCATATCCAATACAAAGACATCGCCGCCCTGGCCCATGGCACCGGCTTGCAGTACTAACTGCGCCGCCTCAGGTATGGTCATAAAGTAACGGATAATGTCTTTGTGTGTCACCGTTACCGGTCCACCTTTTCGAATTTGCTCCCGAAACAGCGGCACCACAGAGCCACTGGAGCCCAGCACATTACCAAAGCGCACCATACAAAAGCGGGTGCTGTTTTGTCGCTGCGCTAACGCCTGCAGCACCAGCTCAGCTAGCCGTTTAGAGGCGCCCATTACATTAGTTGGCCTTACCGCTTTATCCGTAGAGATAAGTACAAAAGTCTCTACACCACTGGCAATGGCTGCCTCTGCAGCATACCAGGTGCCAAACACATTGTTTCGCACTCCCTCTACCACATTGTACTCTACCAAAGGCACATGCTTATAAGCGGCGGCGTGATATACTGTCTGCACTTTAAACGCTTTCATTACGGTTTCCAGCCGGCTACCCCGTTGCACCGTGCCCATAACTGGAATAAGTTGAATATCCAATTCACGCTGTTTGATCAGTACGCTGAGTTCCTGTTCGACGTTATAAAGACTAAATTCGGATAACTCAAACAGCACCAGAACTTTGGGTTCACAGGTAATAATTTGCCGGCATAATTCAGAGCCGATAGAACCACCGGCGCCGGTCACCATAACCACTTTGCCTTGAATATTCGCCTGCATCAACTTGGCTTTAGGAGCTACCGGATCCCGTCCTAGTAAATCTTCAATCTTCACATCCTGCAGCTCGTCTATCCGCATCGAGCCATCAACCAGGTCGCTCATCCCCGGAATAGACTGCACCGGTATTGGCAGCTCCTCTAAGGCATCCAGCACTTCGCGTCGCCGCGCCCGGCTAACCGAGGGTAACGCCAATAAAATACGGCTGATATTATGCGATTTAATCAAACTGGTGATCTGCGCTGGCGCGCCTACTGGCACCCCCAGAATCGTCGAGCGATGTAAAGTGGTATCATCGTCGACAAAGACTATCGGGTGATATTGTTCGCCATTCATCAGCGCCTGCGCCAGCTGACGGCCAGACGAGCCGGCACCATATATTAACACCCGCTCTTTATGACCATTATTGCGCTGCACTAAAAACATCCGCGCCAGCAACCGTAGACCGCCAGAGCTGATTAGTGACAAAATAGCATAGACAAAAATCAGGTTACCTTTGTCTTGCACCTGTAAGACACCAAACAATAACGCCAGCACAAAAGCACTGCTGACAATACCTGCCAGCACAGCACCCAACGCATGCTGACCAATGTAGCGGATTACCGCACGGTACAATCCCAGCTTAGTAAAAATAAATAAGGTAATTGGCAGGGTAATAGCAAAGGCTAACGCTATTTCAGCGACATCGGTTTGCTCCTCGTGCTGTGTTAACACATAGGCAGCAAAAAGAGAACTGATTAAGAAAAACATGTCTGAAATCACAGAGATCAAACGTTTTACTGCCCTGGGCAACCCCAGCAACCATGCCAGCATTAATAACTCCAACAACACTGCCAGCCGGTACGGCCAGCAAAAATCAATTTAAACTGGCGCTAGTATAGCACTGATGCCACTGCGCCATCAGGTTTCAGTCACTACCGAACAGATCGCGGGTATACACTTTATCGGCGACATCCGCCAGGGCGTCACTGCGCCGGTTGGCCACTATCACATCAGAGAGCTGTTTAAACTCAGCTAAGTCAGTAATAACCCTGCTGTTATAAAACTGAGCCTGCTTCAGCTCTGGCTCATACACTACCACCTCAACACCTTTGGCTTTAATGCGCTTCATAATGCCCTGTATTGCCGAAGCACGGAAATTATCAGAGCCGGCCTTCATCACCAGCCGATACACACCCACAATTGTCGGGTTACGTTTTAATATTGATTCTGCGATAAAATCTTTGCGGGTGCGGTTGGCATCTACTATCGCCTGGATCATATTATTCGGCACGTCACTGTAGTTGGCCAGCAGCTGTTTAGTATCTTTGGGCAGGCAATAGCCGCCATAACCAAAACTGGGGTTATTGTAATGTTTACCAATCCGCGGGTCTAAGCCTACCCCTTCAATGATTTGCCGGCTATCCAGGCCATGGCTTTCAGCATAGCTATCCAGCTCGTTAAAATACGCTACCCGCATCGCTAAATAGGTATTGCTAAACAGCTTAATCGCTTCGGCTTCAGTACTGTCAGTAAATAATAGCGGTATATCTTGTTTTATAGCGCCTTGCTGTAACAAAGCAGCAAAGTGCTGCGCCCGCTCGCTTTGCTCGCCAACAATAATGCGTGATGGATACAAGTTGTCATACAAGGCCCGGCCTTCGCGCAAAAACTCAGGCGAAAATATCAGGTTAGCTGTGGAGAATTTTTGCCGTGCCGACGCAGTGTATCCCACCGGCACCGTCGATTTAATGACCATAACGGCATCAGGGTTAATCGCTATTACATCTTTAATTACCGCTTCTACACTTTGGGTATTAAAGTAATTCGTCTGAGGATCGTAATCGGTGGGCGTAGCAATAATGACAAAATCAGCATCAGCAAAGGCCAGTTGCTTATCCAGTGTAGCGGTAAAGTTAAGCGTTTTATTGCGCAGAAAATCACTGATTTCCTGATCTTCAATCGGCGATTTTCTGGCGTTTAACAGCGCCACCTTTTCAGGCACGATATCCAGCGCCACCACATTATTATGCTGGGCCAGCAACATGGCGTTAGACAAGCCAACATAACCGGTGCCGGCAACGGCAATTTTCACCCCTGACATACTCTTCCTTTACCTGCCTGCACAGGCTTGTTTCTAAAATAACTAAAATCAGCTGGCAATAATAGCATTAATCCCCAATGCTAAAAAAGCACTCTGTAGCGCCTGTTTAGCACTATTATCGCCATGCACTATCCGCACTTGCTCTGGTTTGCGTCGCATACGGGCAACAAAGTTAATTAAGCCTGTTTTATCAGCATGGGCTGAATAACCGCTTAATGTGATAATTTCCGCCGCTATCTGGATGCGCTCACCGTCAATGTCGACATAGCCGCTTTGTGGCCCATGAGTTTGTATTGCTGCGCCAAGCGTACCGCGCGCCTGATAACCAACAAACACCACCTGGTGCGCGTTGTCCGCCAATAAGGCTTTTAAATAATTTACCACCCGGCCGCCTTCGCACATACCACTGGCAGCAATGACTATCGCCGGCTGGCGGCTTTGGGCTAAAAACTGCACCAGCGCCAAATGCTGGTCATGGCCATCGATAGTATGTAATTGCTCAAAGCTCAGCGGATGGCGGCCTTGTTTGAGCCGGTTGCGTGCTTCAGCATCCCAATGCGGCTTTAGCGCGTCATAAGCTTTATTAAAGCGGGCTGCCAGCGGCGAGTCGACAATAATTTGTAGCTGGTCCCAGCGCAAATGCTGATGAATTTTCTGCCCGCGCAGGCGATGAATAATAGCTTCCAGCTCATACAACAACTCCTGGGTGCGGCCAATACTAAAGGCCGGAAACAACACAGTGCCGTTATCGTTAAGTGAGTGCAAAAGCACCTGTTCTAAACGTTTAATCCGGCTGCGTCTGTCACCGTGTACTCTGTCGCCATAGGTGCTTTCAATCACGACCTCATCGGCGGCATAAGGTGACTTAGGCGCTGGCAACAACGGTGCATAGGGAGCGCCTAAGTCGCCGGAAAACACCGTTTTATAACCGTTTTTTAGCGGCGTATTGTGCTTAAGCTCAACATAGGCCGAACCTAAAATATGGCCGGCAGGTTGAAAGCGCAGCTTAGCCGCACCACCGGCAAGCGCCGGCAAAGCTATCCAGCTATTGAAAGCACAAGGCACGAGTTGACGGCGCAGCCGCGCTAAAAAGCCGTTAACTAATGTTGCATCGCGGCTAATACCCATTTTTACCGCATCTTCCAATACCAGCGGCAATAACGTGGCCGACGCCTGGGTACAATAGATAGGGCCGCCAAAACCTGCGGCCAGCAAATAGGGTATCCGTCCGACATGATCAATATGCACATGGGTGACAATCAAGGCTTTAATATGACTAATATCAAAACCAATTTGCGGCGCGCCGGCTGCCCCCGAGCTCGACACTTCAGCGCCCTGAAACAAACCGCAGTCAATTAACAGGCCGTAATCAGCCGCTAAGCGGTATTCATGACAAGAGCCGGTCACGCCATCTACAGCGCCGTGGTGAATAAATTGCGGTTTAACATATAACGCCATAAAAAGTCCTTTTGATGGCCGGGGCGAGATTTTTGCGCCTTAAAAACGCCAGCAGCGCTGTAATAAGCGCATTAGCCGCCGTCTGACAGTCAGTCCCCGGTAAGCGCTGCGTTGCTGCTGCAACTCCAATAACACCCGCTCCGGCGTGGTAAAGCAACCGGTCGTCGCGCTGATGTAGCTGGGGTACAGAATCAGACTAGCTGCCACCAACTCGCTTAGCAACAGTTTGCGCTGCCGGCGTGGCAGCGGATATATATCTGTTGTCAGCCCCCAACCGGCATAAAACGGCTGGCCGTAACACACCACTGTTACACCGCGCAACAAGGCTTCAAAGCCGGTCAGTGAGGTTAGCGTATGCACTTCATCAACCTGGCTCAGTAAGTGCGCCATATCGACATTGGCAATAACCTCATTGCAGTACTGTGCCGCAGCGCCGCAATCTGCCTGACCGGCAATACGCAAACCGGCCTGCACATCCGGGTGCGGTTTATACACGACATAAGCTGTGGGGTTAGCCGCCCTTACCGCTTGTAACAAGGCCAGATTAGTCTTAAGCACCGGCGAGCCGTAACGAATAGAAGCATCAGACTCAACCTGACCGGGCACCAGCAGCACCCTGTTTGCTGCCGGCCGCTGCCAGCTCTGGCTACCAATATTATATTTAGTCATTTTTAACGTCAGCAAACGGTCAATCAATGCCGTCGAGCGCTCGCGCTCAGCGTCAGTAAACTGATGTTGTGACAGGATATTTTCCAGTAGTGACGGCGAACGGGCATCATAGTACATGCCTACATCATCCAGTACCCAGGATGCCGGTTGAGTTAAATCTGCGCCTAAGCCAACAGAGCGGATAAAACCATCTTCTACCCGCAGCTTATTTTCTCCGCTCTGTGCCCCCCAAACAACCTGATAACCATCGCTGGCAGGTGGCATGCCTTTGCCGACAAAACGTAAATCTGCACCTTGAAGAAAGCGCTTAAAGATAGCTTTTTTCCAGCGCGGTGGTGTCGCCAAGTATAACGGTCGGTCAAAACGGTTGCGCTCTAGGCGCTGCAATGCCAGCCACTGCATCAGTTGCTCCACCTCGCAGCATTGCCCGGTTTCGGGGTCAATATAACGCGGATAGGCGACCAAAGCCGCATATACCAGCTGCTCCAGCGTCACCTTGCTGCGCCGCGCCGGCGCATTTTGTGCGTCAGTGGTTAAGCCCCAACCAGCATAAAACGGCATACCAAAGGTAAATACCGGCTTTTGCCATAACAAGGCTTCAAACCCCATTTGTGAGGTAACACAAAATACCGCCTCAGCGTGCTGCAACAGCCCGGCCGGGTGTACGTCTTTGGCTAAAATAGTTACCCGCGCCCGGGTTGCCGCATCCAGCTCAGAGAAATAGCCGCGCTTTTTACCGGCAAACACATCGGGGTGAATTTTTAGCAACAGCTTGTGCTCAGGGTAGCGTGCCAACGCCGTTAGTAACATCTGGCTAAACGCCGCCTGATCGGCCATACCAAAAGCAATGGCAGCATCGCCAAAGGTTTGATCCACCACCAACACGTAAGGCTCTGAGGTGGCAGGTTGATAATCCGGGCTGTGGTTATATTTTGACAGCGCCAGGCGCTGCCACAACTGCACCAGATCACGCGCCCGTTGTTGTTGTTTCGCCGTTAAATCCCGACATACCAGCTGCTCCAGCCGTGACGGCGCTGTTGCATCATAATAAATGCCTACATCATCTAACACGACGGATAAAGGTGGTGTCTGACTGCCCAACCCCACCGAGCGTAAAAAACCATCTTCCAGGCGTAATAACGGCAACTTAAGCCTGCTTGCCAGCTGCCCGGCTTTTACTGCTGAGGGTTTTCGCCCCCAGGCCAGCACTGCAGCGGCCTCAGCAGTACCAAACGGCCAACGTTGTTGTTTAATCGCCGCTGCGCCCAGTAAGGTGGTTAAGTGTGGAATAGCCGCCAAAGCAGCAGATGAACTGAGCAATGTTGCTGTAGTAGAATAGCTCAGCCGGGTACCCGAAAACGCCACGCCCTTGGCTCCTTTTATGCTTATTTACGCTGCAGCCTTCGCAAGCATTGTTATTCTGCTGCAGTATTGTTTACAATTTGCCGCTAAATACCGGCCCGGGAACTGTTTTGAATTTACTTCGCTTTGCTTTTGTCGCCTGCAATAAAAACCCGCAACGGTTTATGCAAGACCCTTCGTTTATCTATCGTTGCGAAAATCTGGCACTGGCATTAACGGCGCAGGGCCATCACACCAGCCTGCTGCACTATACACAATTGTCATCCCGCGCACAGTACGACGTCATTATTTTCCATCGTCCCAGCTACCGCTTTGGCTTTAACTGGCTGGTAAAAAAACTACGCAAACGCGGTGTTAAGCTATTGGCTGATATTGATGATTTAATTTTTTCCAGCCAGTATGCCCCGGTCAGCCCCGGCGTAATCAACCAACAAGTGAGTCTGGCGCAAACGCTAAAAAACTTCAGCGCTAATGCTAAAGCCCTGGCCAACTTTGATCTTATCAGCACCTCTACCGCCCCGCTGGCAGAAAAACTGCAACAACAGTACGCCTCAGCCCGGATATTAACGCTGCCTAACACTGTGCATCAAAGCTGGTATCAACACCGCGAACCAAGTGCTGAGCGCCCGCTGCGGCTGACGTATTTCCCCGGCACCCGCAGCCATGACCGTGATTTTGCCAGCATAGCGGCGCCACTAACAGCATTTTTACAGCAGTACCCGCAGGCGCAGCTGCACATTACCGGCCATCTTAACTGCCAGCTTAGCTGCCGCCCGGGCCAATTATTCATTCATGATAAACAGCCCTTTGCCGATTACGCACATCATGTAGCACAAAGCAGCATTAATCTGGCACCACTGGAAAATACCGAATTTAATCAGCATAAGTCGGCGCTAAAAGCGATCGAGGCAGCCTATTTTAATGCCCCCACTGTCGCCAGCCCGATTGCCGACATGCAGCGTTTAAGCCATTGCGGCGCGCTACTGGCGCACAATGACAACCAGTGGTTTGATACACTTTGCGCATTAACAAAACCAGACTACTATGCGTTGCAAAGCAGGCAATTACGCCAGCGCCTGCTCGCTACCGCCAATGTTGACCAGCAAGCGCAGCACCTGCTGCAGTTTATCTACGCCGCATGAAGCACGCCCCTTTTTGTCAACGACCAAACTATTGTCAGCAGCTTAGCTGTCAGCAGTTGCGTGCCCAGGCAAGCTCGCAAAGCCGTGCCGGCCATTACAATCTGGCCACCTTATGGCTGTTTCGTAAGTTGTGGCTGCAAAGTGGCAAGGGCCATGACTACCTGGCCTACCTGCTGTTTCGCCGCGCGCTGGGCTACCCGCTTAGCGCGAACAAAGCCAACATATTACAGCGTTTTATAGCACTCTGGCCCCGGCGCATCTGGCATAAATTATATGGTCATCGCCTGCGTCAATGTCGTAATTTGCTGGCCGAACACCAGCATGACAGCGGTGGTGCGGTGACCACTGCAGCCGTGCCCCGGCGTTACCAGCGCCAGGTCAGACACTGGCGATCAGAACAGCATCGCTGGCATACCCAGTTTAGCCAATACCTGCAACAGGCAGGCAGTGTGGTGCTGGTGGGTAACAGCCCGACACTTAACGGTAGTCTGCTGGGTACGGCTATTGATGCAGCCGATATCGTGATCCGCTTTAATCAGTTTCACAGTGAACACACCCAATATTGCGACAGTGGCCGTAAATGCAACGTCTGGGTAATGGCGCCGGATTTTCGTGGTCAGGCGCCCTCTGCTGTTCAGTGGTGTCTGGTCAGTGGCCCGGATATGGTATGGCAGCAACAGCGCTGGCCACAATGCTGCACCCGCCCGGACATGCAACTACTTAGCATTGGGTTAGTACACTGGCGCAAGCTGGTAAGGCAACTGGCAGCGCCACCCAGTGCCGGCCTATTAACGGCGCAGTATATTGCCAGCATTCTCGGCTATAGTGTTCTGCACAACAACAGCCGGCAAAACGAGGCGCAACCTAAAAGTGTCTTGCAACTGGCCGGTTTTGGCCATACTACGGCAAGCGGCCAATATCATTATGCCGCCCCGGCTCATCAGGCGGTTAGCCGCCATAACTGGCTGGCAGAACATCAGCTGTTACAACAGTGGCGACAGCTACACAACGACAGAACAGAGCAAAACTCAGGCCCATGACAGAACAAAGCCATCTCCCTACCCTCGCACTGCAGCTTAAAGGCTCAATCTGGCAACAAGGCAAAGCAGGCGGTTACAGCGTATCGCTGACAGCGAACACCGATCAGCCGCCCGGCTGGTATCGCTTGGTGTTGGTTGCGCAAAATGATGCCGCCAGACAACTGCTGGCGCAGCAACAGCTATTTGTCAAACAAAACCACAACCCACACGGTGCAGACTTACTGCCCGAGAGTCGCAATAAGCTGGCGCTGGTTTTTTTGCGCCACAACCCATTGCGACGCCTGACACTGCAATGGCATAAGCTACCGACACCATCCCAAAACGCCCGTTTTAGCGTGGTAGTGCGGCCAATCAGCCGCGCCAAAGCCTGGTTTTACATGCTGGCTCAAGTATCGCGGCGCCACAAAGCCGCCGGTCAAAGCTGGAGTTATATTTATCGCATCAGCCGCGCCCGCAGTAAACGCAGTGGCGTCGACATCGCTCTGGCCAAGCTGGTACGCGAATATCAGCCCCTGCTGGCGCATCAGCTTATCAGCTGCGAACCTTACAGCTACTGGCGGCAAACCAAAGAGCCGCAGCTTCTGGCTGCCTACCCGCAGGCACAACAGCATAACATTCACTTTTGCCTGTTGCTGCGCGCTAAAGCCGAGCCGCAGCAGTTATTGCTGAGTATTCACAGTGTCCTGGCGCAGCAACACCGCCAATGGCAGTTATACCTGTGCAGTGCTGCCAATACCCTGACAGAGGAGTTACAACAGCTTATCGCCAGCGACCGCCGCATCATACTGCTGGCCGACAACGCCAGCTTAGCCTTAGCCCCACACAGCTACAGCATGCTGCTACAAGAAGGTGACTGCCTGCATCCACAAGCGTTACAGGTTTTTGCCGCAGAGTTTGCCGCACAGCCAGTAGCGCTACTGTACTGCGATCATGATAGCTTAAACACCAGTCAGCAGCGGATTGCGCCACACTTTAAACCAGACTGGAACCCAGACTTGCTGCTAAGCCAAAACTATATTGGCAGCGCTTATATGGTACGTTCCGATATATTGCAGCAGGGCTTACAACAGCAAGCCGCCCCGGCCCACAGCATGCACCACTGGTGGCAGCAACATCATTATCTGCTGTTATTACAAGCACTACTGGCGCTGCCCGGCGACAATCTGGCCCGGCAAATACGGCACTTACCCTTAGTGCTGTTACATATAGCGCAAAAAAACCAGCGCCAGCGTTACAATCAGTACACCTGCGATCAAGCTGCATTATATCTGCAGCAATTGGCGGCACGTGAAGGCAGTGCAGTACTAAGCGTTAACCCCATCGCCAACAGTAACCGTTTTAACGTGCGCTACCGCATTCCACGCCCGCTGCCTAAGGTCAGCATTCTTATTCCCACCCGGGACGCGCTTGATATCACCCGCAACTGCGTCAACAGCGTATTGCAAAAAACGCACTATCCGAATTTTGAAATTATCATACTGGATAATCAGAGCCAGCAAGCAGCCACCCTGGCGTGGTTTAATACCATCAGTGCTCATGACAAAGTACAGGTGATTAAATACGACCACCCTTTTAACTATTCTGCTATCAATAACTTTGGCGCCAGCAAAGCCAGTGGCGAGCTACTATGCCTGCTAAATAACGACACCGAAGTTATCAATAACACCTGGCTGACCGAAATGGTACAACATGCCATCCGGCCACACATTGGCTGTGTTGGCGCTAAGCTGTATTACTTTGACAACAGTATTCAGCACGCTGGTGTCATCCTCGGCTTATGGGGCCTGGCCGGTCATTCACACAAAAACTATGACCGCTACGCCAACGGCTATCAGCAGCGGCTAAAAAGCGTGCAAAACCTGTCAGCCGTCACTGCAGCCTGCCTGCTACTGCGTAAAAGTGTGTTTGAGCAAGTCGGCGGCCTGGACGAAACTCACCTTACCGTCGCCTTTAACGATGTCGATTTGTGTTTAAAAGTGCAGCAAGCCGGTTATCGCAACCTGTGGACACCGCGCGCCGAGTTATACCACTTCGAGTCGAAAAGCCGCGGTAAAGAGGACACACCGGAGAAAAAACAACGCGAGCAGCAGGAAATCGCCTACATGCAGCAAAAATGGGCGCAGATCATCAAACACGATCCCTGCTACAGCCCTCATCTAACCCGGCTACGGGAAGATTTTAGTATTGATATTGATTAACAATATCGTCAATTGCAAATCCCTCCAAACCTCCCTTTACTCAAGGGAGGCTTAAAAGATAGGGTGCAATAATGCACCCCTACCGCTTTTCCTCCCCCTCTTTCGTAAAGAGGGGGCCGGGGGGAGATTTCCCCCTACTGTTTTGCCGCTATCACCTGTGCCAGGTTGTAATCGGCGACGGGCGCGCGCACCACATAACGGGCATTGGTCTGGCACAGCAAATAGTCCGCTGCCAGCGTGTTTAACACGGTAGGGTCGACATTACCAGCAGTGTGCATCAGGGTAATACGGCTAAATATACGACACAGATAATCCAGCATCGAATAACTGGACGAGGCGCCAAAAATCACCAAATGTGCGTCTATTAACGCGGCATCGTAGTGCAGCACCATAGTACGGCCAAAATTAGCCAGGCCGTTATCTTCAGTAACATACTTGCGATAAGAAAAACTTTTCAGCAGCTGCTCTGTTGCGCGCTGCGGCGGGAACATCTTATTCCCTAAATCGCCTCCCGCCAGCACGTCGCGGTAGTTATCCCGGGCAAACAACGCTGTTATCGCTTCAGCATCTAAGCCGAATGCTTTGGCGACGTCAATACTGGCCAGCATAGCGCCATAGGGCGACCAATGGGTATCGGTCAAACGAAAGCTGCGCCGTGGGCTAGTGCTGAGTGTCTGCTGCGGATAACACAGAGTTAGTGCCGGCGGTGCCAGCGCCAACACCTGATCTACCGGCGTAAGCCTGGCTTTTTGATACGGATGAAACTGCGCATACACGGCTTCCTTCGCCGGTGCCAGCAGCAATACATGTTTGCAGCCCTGCGCGGCGCTTTGCTGCACCAGGGCCTGCATAAACTGTTGCCACCCCTGCTTTGCCGCGTTGTCCAGCAGCAATTTTCCGGTAAATTGCTCTACGCTTTTGTTGGTATCGTTATCTAAAAACAGCCAGCCGTCTTTGCCCTGCAGCACCTTAAAAGGCCCGCTAATATGGCCGATACACAACGGGTATTCAATACCATCATGTAAAACACCCAACTCAAAATCAGCCGCTTGCATTGGCAGTGTAAAGCGAAAGCCACACTGGCGCTGCGGGTGGTTAGTCGCATCCTGCTTTAAAATCACCTGCACCACATCCGGCCTGGGTTTATCCAGCGCAAAGCAGCAGCGTAGCGCGCCTTGCTTAACATACAGCTGCACTGCAAAGGGCCGCTCCAGCAACACCCAGCCTTGAAACAGCAAGCCTGTTTCAGTTAACTCAACCAGCGTTGCCGGGCTGTCAGCCACAGGAAAATCCAGCCACCAGCGCTTAACTGGCCCCTGCTGCTGCGCCTGTTTATCAAGCTTAATGTTATAGTTCGTCAAAATGTTTCCTAAATAACGCCGTTAACCCCTGCCCCAGCCGTTGTAGCGAAAACTGCGCTCTGGCATAACGACTGGCCTGCAGCGCAGTTTGCTTTAGCAAGGCTCTGTCGGTGTGTAAACGCAACAACACCTGCTCCACCGCGTTAATGTCTTTATAAGGTACTAAAAAGCCACAGCCAGGCAACACCAACTCAGGCAAAGCGCCCCACTCGTAAGCCACCACGGCTCTGGCCGCTTGCATTGCTTCAAGCACGGTGCGACCAAACGACTCCTGAAAGTGCGATAAATTCAGCACCACATCCACCTGCGCCAGGGCTTGCTCAGGTTTGGCAACATAACCACAAAGCTGCACATTGGCCGCCAGCTCACCACGAGCGACAGCCTGCTCTAAATCAGCACTGTGGGGGCCAAACAGGTAAAAATCCAGCGGCAGCTGCTGGCGTGCAGCACTTTGCGCCAGACGGATAAAATCTGCCAGGCCTTTTTTCGCCAGATTACTGCTTAACATCGCCACCCGCAGCCGCTCACCAGCAGGCATCGGCGCCACCTCTGCCAGGGTTACCGCGTTGGCAATCACGCTGCAGCGTTTGGGCTCATCCAGCCAATCTGCCACCACTGCAGAGTTAGCAATAAACTGATCAGCACTTTCAAGCAAGTGCTGCCGGGCCTGCTCTGCTGTCGCGTGCAACACCTGACACAGGCCAGCATCATGCTGCAATAATTCGCGCACGTGCACTACCGACGACACAGCGGCGGCGCGGGCAGCCAGCAAAGGCTCATACAGCACCAACGTATTTACATACACCAGTTTAACCTGTTGTTGCTGCATAAAAGCGGTTAGATACGC
This sequence comes from Rheinheimera pleomorphica, assembly GCF_011634895.1. Taxonomy (GTDB): domain Bacteria; phylum Pseudomonadota; class Gammaproteobacteria; order Enterobacterales; family Alteromonadaceae; genus Alishewanella; species Alishewanella pleomorphica. The sequence continues at coordinate 343,727 of NZ_SIRR01000031.1, forward strand.
TACCTGCGCGCGCTGTACAGGCCGCTGATATTGCCACCAGCTATAAGGTAGCAACAACACAGAATGGCAGTACTGTCGCACTGTATCGACATACTCTGCGTTTTGCGCGCCGGGCAGCACCACCGTCAGCCGGTAACCTGTGCCCTGCAGCGCGGCCAGTACATCTATAAAGCTGCGCTCGGCACCAAACTGGCCGCCACTGGTCGCATGGCTAAAAAGCATCAGATGCGTGTCAGGGGTGCGGCTATCTGATGGCAGTTTTCCTGCTACCTGCAGTGGCTGCTTAGTATTAACACCGGCCGCAATCGCACTTAGCAGTGCCGGTTCGCCGTCAGCCAAATTAGCAGCATAACGATAACCTGAGCTACTAAACAGCGGCGAAGGGTCCCGCCCTTCGGTTTCACCATGCAATAAATAATGTTGCAGCGCATCTACCCCTGCTGCGGCAATGTCAGGGTAACGCTGCAAATACCAGCTGGCATCAAAGGCATCAGCCGCCTGTATCAATAGCGTTTTATTGTGTAAACGCGCAGCATCTTCGCCGCGGCAAATCATCATCGGTACGGCAAAGGGCCGCTGCCCAGGTGCCGCGCTAAGATACAAGCCTTCATTGCCTGCCTGCTGTTGCCAGGCGAAAGCCGCATCCATATACTGCTTACGCACGCCACTATATTGCGTACGTAAATGGGTCTGGCTGTGCTGGCTTAACGACTGCGCATCCACCCGGCCAAAGGCCAGTGGCACCCCGGGTAGCACCTCAGTAATACTGTGCGCGCCAAAGCGCTGTTTAATCCGGTAATAATACTCGGTATCGGCATTCACACTGACCAGGTCCCAATAACCCAGCCTGTCCCGCACCTGACGGCGGAACAACAGTGATGACACATTGCGGTGTACCCAGGCGTCTTCAGCACGCCAACGCTGAAACTGCAGCCTTGCATCACAGCGCACCCAGTGTGACACCGACGCCATAGCCTCAGGGTGTTGTTTCAGTGCATGTACCTGCCGCGCAATTTTCTCCGGGTGCGACCAGTCATCGGCATCATGACAGGTAATAAAATGGCCTTTGGCCTGTGCCAGCGCCAGATTACGTGCAGCATAGGCACCACTATTTTGCGTCAGCCGGAGCAGCTTTACCCGCTTATCTTGCGCCGCAAAAGCACGTACTACAGCGGCCGAATCGTCGGTTGACGCATCATCTGCCACCAAGATTTCCAGATTGCGCCAGCTTTGCGCCAGCAGGCTGCGAAGCGCGCACGGCAAGGTGGTTGCCGCGTTATAGCAAGGTACTATTACAGAAACTAAGGGTACAGAAAGCCAGGGTATAGCAACCAAAGGCACAGCACTAATACGTTGGTGCCAGCGCTGGTGAAAAGGCAGGCTCACTCTGCTGTATAAGCTGTCCAGCCTAACGTTGTTATCCGTGCAGTTTAACCCGGCCAGCCCGTTGTCCTGATAAACAGCCGTTAACGCCTGTAGTTTTTCCTTATCGGACATCAACATAGACGCCGCCAACGCCTTATCCACAGATGGCGGCCAGCGCGCATCTTGCAACAGCGCACGGGCGCTTTGCATACTATCGCTGTAGTAACAGGCAGAAAACGCCAGCAAAAATGGCCCCTGATGGCCAATAATCTGCAGCGCCAGTGGCTGTTGCAGGTAACGCTTGGTTAGCGGCAACACCTGCTGCCAGCGTGCAAAACTACCTTGCCAGCGCGCCAGCACCCAAGCTGCCAACGCCGCCTCTAAGGGGGCGGCTGCACTTAGCATTGTCGTAAGTTCTGCGATTACCGGCTCAGGTGTTGTGGCCTGCCATAGCCGGGTTTCCAGCTGCAGCGGCGCTAAAGCACAGGGATAACGGCCCTCAAAACGGCCATGTGCCAGATAATGCTGCCATGGATCCACACCGGCGCGGGCAACATCGTCATATTGTGCCAGATACCAGGCAGCATCAAATAATGGCTGTAACTCAGTCATACCAGGGGCAGTCTTTAAAGCTACGCGCGGCGCTATCTTTAGCCGACAGCACCGGTGCCCCGGCCGTTAACGGCCACGCTATGCCGACTGTCGGGTCGTCCCAGCGCAGCGCATATTCATCACCGGGCGCGTAGTAGTCAGTACACTTATACTGAAACTCTGCCATGTCGCTAGTCACCAGAAAACCATGAGCAAAACCCGGCGGCACCCACAGCATGCGTTTATTAGTGTCGCTTAACACCTCGCCTACCCATTTGCCAAAAGTTGGCGAGCTCTGGCGCATATCTACCGCTACGTCGAACACCTCACCTTGGGTTACCCGCACCAGCTTGCCCTGCGGCTGCTTATGCTGATAATGCAAGCCACGTAAAATACCCAGGCCTGAGCTGGAGTGGTTATCCTGCACAAACTGGTAATTACCACAGTGCTTAACAAACTCGTCCTGGCGGAAGGTTTCCATAAAAAAGCCGCGTGCATCACCCAGTATTTTTGGTGTTAACAACACCACATCCGGAATAGCTAGCCGTTGATATTTCATAACATAGATCCTGCTCTACTTACCCTGTTGCAGCAGCATCAGTAAATACTGACCATACTGGGTTTTACTAAAGCTATTGCCCTGCTGCTGTAACTGCGCATCGCAGATCCAACCATTACGCCAGGCAATTTCTTCCAGGCAGGCCACTTTTAACCCCTGGCGGTGCTCTATGGTTTGCACATAGCTGCTGGCCTCCAGCAAGCTGTCATGGGTACCGGTATCTAACCAGGCAAAACCCCGGCCAAGCTTTTGCACTGTTAAATCACCGCGCTCAAGGTAAGCATTATTCACACTGGTAATTTCCAGCTCGCCGCGCGCTGAGGGCTTAACTGCTTTGGCAATCTCCACCACATCATTGTCATAAAAATACAGACCGGTTACCGCATAGTTTGACTTCGGCTGTCTGGGTTTTTCTTCTATTGAAATGGCCTTGCCACTGGCATTAAATTCCACCACCCCAAAACGTTCAGCATCATTTACCGGATAGCCAAACAAGGTCGCGCCTGTCGTTTGCTCTGCCGCCTGCTTTAACTGTGCAGAAAAGCCCTGGCCATGAAAAATATTATCGCCCAGCACCATACACACCGCATCAGTGCCAATAAAGTCTTCGCCAATAATAAAGGCTTGTGCCAAACCATCCGGCGATGGCTGCTCAGCGTAGTCAAACCTGACGCCAAACTGGCTGCCACTGCCCAGCAGCTTTTTAAAACCGGGTAAGTCCTCTGGCGTTGAGATAATTAAAATATCTTTAATACCGGCCAGCATAAGCACCGATATCGGATAGTAAATCATTGGCTTGTCATAAACCGGCAGCTGCTGCTTTGACACACCCAGCGTTATCGGATACAACCTGGTGCCGGAGCCGCCGGCTAGCACTATACCTTTGCGCATCATCGTAATATTCCATCAGAATTATCTGCTATTAACTCAGCAAAGGTTAACGCCAGTTGCTGCTGCCAGCTTGGCAGTTGCAGTTTAAAAGTGTGCTCAAGTTTGGCTACATTTAACCGCGAGTTCAATGGCCGCTGCGCGGCTGTCGGGTACTCAGCGCTGGTTATCGCTTTAAATTGCCCCGGCTTAAGTGCCAATGCCATGCCTTGCACCCGTGCCAGGGAAAAAATTTCTGCCGCAAAGTCATACCAGCTGCAATAGCCCTGTGGCGCTAAATGGTATACACCGGCATAAGCTGCTGCCTGATCTGCCGGCGTTAACAGCAGCTGCTGCAATGCCAGTGCCGTTACCTGGGCAATTAAACGTGCCGGTGTTGGCGCACCCACCTGATCGGCCACCACACTGAGTGCCTCGCGGCTTTGTGCCAGTTTTAGCATAGTGCGCATAAAGTTATTACCGCGCGCAGCATATACCCAGCTGGTACGAAAAATTAAGTGCCTGGCGCAGTGCTGCATAATTGCGGCATCACCCGCCAGCTTAGTTTCGCCATACACAGACAACGGGCCTGTACTATCGGTTTCCTGCCAGGGTGCATCACCTGTACCGGGATAAACATAATCGCTGGAGTAATGCACCAGCCAGGCGTCATGCTGCTGCGCCACTGTCGCCAGCGCTGCGGGCAAGGTCGCATTCATTAACGCGGCCGCTGCAGGCTCGGTTTGCGCTTTATCTACTGCCGTCCAGGCAGCAGCATTAATAATAATGTCCGGCTGACGCTTTGACACCTTAGCCACCACGGCTTGCGTGTCGGCAAAATCGACCTCATTGCGACTTAGCGTATGCAAGCGCCCCAGCGGGGCTACTGCACGCGCCACTTCAAAACCGACCTGGCCCGTTGGGGCCAGTAAGATGATATTACGCATCGTTATTCCTGGCTGGCAGTGCGCTGATAGCTGCCATCTAAAATAGCCTGCCACCAGCTAGGGTTATCTAAATACCACTGTACGGTTTTACGCAAGCCGCTTTCAAAGCTTTCCTCTGGCACCCAGCCCAGCTCGCGCTGAATTTTGCCAGCATCAATCGCATAGCGCACATCATGGCCTGGCCGGTCTTCAACGAAAGTGATTAAACTTTCGTAACATTGACTGTAGGGGCGCATCATTGCGCCCGGCTGTTGAGTATTGAATGGGACACCACGCTTATGCATCGGCGCTAACTCGTCCAAGATGCTACAGATAGTTTTCACCACCTCGATATTCTGCATTTCGTTGTGGCCGCCAATATTATAGGTTTCACCTACTGCGCCTTGCGTTGCCACTTTAACCAGGGCGCGGGCATGGTCTTCAACATACAGCCAGTCGCGTATTTGCTTGCCATCGCCATATACCGGCAACGGCTTGCCCGCTAAAGCGTTTAAAATCATGAGCGGGATCAGCTTTTCCGGGAAGTGATAAGGGCCATAGTTATTTGAGCAGTTGGTCACAACCGTTGGCAAACCAAAGGTGCGTAGCCAGGCACGTACTAAATGATCCGAGCCGGCCTTACTGGCTGAATACGGGCTGCTCGGTGCATAAGGTGTGCTTTCAGTAAATAGGTCGTCGGTGCCATGTAAATCGCCATACACTTCATCGGTAGAAATATGATGAAAACGAAACGCCGCCTTTTTATCACCATAAAGGCCTGCCCAATAAGCCCGGGCAGCCTCTAATAAGGTGTAGGTGCCAACGATATTGGTCTGAATAAAATCACCCGGGCCGTTAATCGAACGGTCAACATGGCTTTCAGCCGCTAAGTGCATCACCACATCAGGCTGGTACTTAGCAAAAAGTGCCGCCATAGCCGGCGCATCACAAATATCAGCCTGCTCAAACTGATAACGCGTCGATCCTGCCACGCTTTTAAGTGAATGCAAATTACCGGCATAGGTCAACTTGTCAACATTGACCACCTTATACTCAGTGTCATTAATGAGATGCCGCACCACGGCCGAGCCGATAAAACCGGCACCGCCGGTGATTAAAAAAACCTTTTGTAAAAGCATGGTATTGTTCAATTTTTCACGCCAAAATTACTCATAGTCATAGGGTTAGCTCTGTTGTCGCTTATATATCGCCCAAGCCGTTGCGCTAATGCTTCGGTGCCAGCTCAATAACGCAACAAGCTAAACAATACAGGTCGACTGAGTAGTGACGAGCCGGGAATATCGAAACGGTTTATAACCTTGCCACTGGACTTTTCAATTTCCAGAATATGCGATGGCGGCATTAACGGGTTATCCTTTTTGCGATCCTGAAACTGACTACATCCCAGGTAAACCTTATCTGCAGTAATATACAGCCCACGGCACCAGAATTTATTGTTGTCACTTACTATATGTGACAAATCAATAATCCTGAAATCAGCACCTTCAAAATCTTCCACAGCATAAATATCGGTGTACACTCTTAACCTGTATGCCGACGTTTCGGTGATCCAAAATTCATTATTCCAGAATACCCCATCATGAGGCCGCTCCAGGTCGTCAATCACCAGCTTACCAGACTCTTTGTGTAATACCGCACCTCGTCCTGTAGCGTTAAGATTACCCAAGGTTAAAAATGTTTCGCCAAACGCTTGGGCTATATGATTAAAATGACATAAATCCGGCGCTGCAGCATCACGTTTGGTAACAAGCTGCAGCACACTGTCAGACATTTCCCACAGAAACTGACGTTGCAAAAACCTGCCATCCAACGAAATCATATCCAGCGCATCCATATAGGAATTCGCCACCAGCAGAACCTGCTTGTTCTGGTCAAAAAAGACAGTATGCAAATCGGCGTTCGCCGCCCGGCCCATTAGCCATTCCGGAAGTTGCAGCTGCCATAATAAGGTGAAGTCCCAATCAGTATTAGTCTGCACCACACGGTACGCTTTGACCGAGAAAGAATTACAAACATAGATAACATCGTTAACGATACAGCCACCGCGAAAACCGCTACGATTAAAGCGCAGCTGTTCTTCTAGAGGGTAGTCTGTCAGTTGCTGGTTTTCGGTATCTAATGTGATAAAGCCCTGAGTATTATTTACACGAGAGTCAACTGGCAGCAAAAACTTCATAAACACCCTTAGTCGAATTTGTAACGCTAACTGTAAAACCGAACCGCACAGTCAATAAAGCGTGCAAGCTCTGACGGCGCTAAGGCATTGACCCCAGCCGCGCCTTCACGGCCGCCGCCGGTCGGAAACTGGCTACAGATATCGGCGGCGCCGCGTGGGTTATTCTTCGGTGCCCGTAAGCTAATGGTTAAACTGCCATCGGCATTACTGCTGGCGATGACCACGGCTTTATCCGGGTTTTCTGCCGCCAGGATATTACCGTAACTGCCACTGATACGTGCCGCCCAGGGCGCATTGTCCAGTTGCACCGCCAGCACCGCAGCATCGTCGCGCAGCGGCTGGCAAGCCCGGGCCTTAGCTAAATCAGCGTCATAGCCAGCTTTTAGTACAGCAAAAGGCGACTGTGCATCGGCAATCACCGCAAAAGGCGTGTCGTATGTCATTAACTGCTGATACAAGGCCGCAGGCGCAAAGTGTAAATCGGCTTCGCAGGCGCCATAGCCGTTGTAGTTAACCAACATACCCAGCTGCTTTAACTGCGCTTGTTGCTCACCCGTCAAGCCCAGCTGCTGCGCCAGCGCTATAGCCGGTTTATCCAAACCATCACCAAACGCCGCAGTCACTGCCCACAGCGGCTGGGCATTGTCTAAATACTGGTTAATCAGTAACGCAGTACACACTGTCGGCGCTGTATCAATCAGCGCAGTCAGTTTAGGATGCGAAAATACGCTTTTCGCCTGATGGTGATCACAATAAAACACCGAATCTGAAAGCGCTAACAGCGGCTGTAGTGCCGTGTTATTTTTATCAAATGAAATATCCAGCACCGTTATCGCCGCACCCCGGGCCTGCTCAGCACTAATTTGCTTTACCAGGCTGATGTCGCGCTTTACTCCGGTTATCAGGACTTGTTGCTCTGCTTCGACAGGCTTAACTTTACGCAGCTGAATAAGCGAAAAAATGCCGTCGGCATCGCCGTTAAAAACATCAATATGCATTGTTTTTACTCCATATCCAGCGCACAAATGATCTGCCGTTGCTCCAGATAAGTAAGCACCTGTGCTGCGGCGCCGGCAATAGTCAGCTCGGTCGTTTTAAGGTGCAGCTCGGGCTTTTGGGGCGCTTCATAAGGTGAGCTGATGCCGGTAAAGTGCTTAATTTCCCCGGCCCGGGCTTTTTGGTACAAACCTTTGGGATCACGTTTTTCGCACTCTGCCAGCGGGGTATCAATAAAGACTTCAATAAAATGTGGGCCAATCAATGCACGGGCCTGTGCCCGGTCGGCAATAAAAGGCGAAATAAACGCCGTGCCGACAATCAAACCGGCATCCAGCATCAGACGGCTGACTTCGCTAATACGGCGGATATTCTCTACCCGGGCCGCATCATCAAAGCCCAGATCCCGGTTTAAGCCATGGCGCACATTGTCGCCGTCCAGCAAATAGGTATGGCAGCCGCGTTCAAACAACAGCCGGTCTACCGCGTTGGCAATGGTTGACTTACCCGAGCCCGATAAGCCGGTGTACCACAGCACGCAGGGGTTATGGCCATGCATGGCTCGGCGCTCTGCCGCTGTTACGGCAGCATTATGCCAGACGATATTGTTACTGTTTATTGCACTGTCAATTACATTAGCCACTAGGTAAAGCCCTGAAGTTAAAACGGAAATACTAACGGTATCAGCAAGATACTCAGCACGATATAGCTAAGCGCCACCGGCGTTCCCACCAGCAAAAAGTGCTTTAAGCGATAATTGCCAGCGTTAAATACCATTAAGTTAGTCTGATAGCCATAAGGTGTAATAAAGCTGGCCGAGGCGGCAAAGGCAACAGCCATCACCATCGGCATCACATCCACCCCCAAACCCTGCGCCATACTGTAAGCAATAGGAAACATTAAGGCGGCAGCGGCATTATTGGTAATCAGCTCAGTCAGCAAATAGGTGAGCAAAAATATGCCGATAAAGGTCAGCATCGGCGCCTGGCCGGCCAGCGCATCGGCGGCAAAGTTGCTTATTACCTGCGCCAGCCCGCTATTGCTCATCGCGGTGGCAATGCTTAACGCACTGCCGACTATCAGCCAAATTTCAATCGGGAAGCGGCGTTTAATCTCATTTACCGTTAAACAACCGCTAAACAGCAGTGCCGCCAGAAAAAATATCGCGCTTTGCAACAATGTCACACCGGTTATCACACTGGCGCCAATCATCAGACCAAAGCCCCACCAGGTCAGCTTTTCCCGCCAACCGCTGAGCATATTGTCTGGTGTTATGCCGGAGAGGACATAAAAGTTTTTACTGATATTATGCCGGCTGGCAAAATCGGCGCCGGTGGCCAGCAGTAAAAAGTCGCCCGCCTTTAACTGCAGCTCACCCAGTTTACCACTTACCCGCTCACCGTCACGCCTTACCGCCACCACGGCGGCATCAAAGCGGGCCCGAAAACCACTACTTTTTAAGCTTTTACCGCTTAACACCGACTCTTCTTTAATAATCACTTCGGTCAATGTCTGGGTGGCCAGGCCATTATCATCGGCAAACAAACTAATACCGGCAAACTGCTTTAGCACATTCACCTTATGCACATTGCCGGTAAAAATAAGTTTATCGCCACGGCGCAGCACATCGTATCGCGCTACCGGCCGGATCAGTTCATTGCCGCGCACGATCTCCGCCAGAAACAGCTCGTCTAAATGCCTAAGCCCTGCCTGCTCTACCGTTTGGCCAATCAGCGGCGAATCGTCAGACAGCTTGGCTTCAAGAAAATACTCGGTTACCTGTGCTTTGCTACTGTGCTCACTGGGTAAAAAACGCGTCATCAGCACCAGCACCACACTGCCACCGCTTAGCACCCCCAGCCCTATCAGCGTAAAGTCAAAAAAGCCAAAGCCGCTATGGCCGGTTTCGGTAAGCATAGAGTGCACAATCAGGTTAGTCGAGGTGCCAATCAAGGTAAGAGTGCCGCCCATAATGGCGGCATACGACAGCGGAATAAGCAGTTTAGACGGCGCCACCTTGGCATTGCTTAATACCGCGTTTAACATGGCCGCCACCACCGCAGTGTTATTCAGCACTGACGACGCCAGTGCTGAAAAGCCAACAGTGCGCCACACCGAGCCGGTTACCGACGCGGTAAACAAATAGCGCGCTAAACGCCTGAGTAAGCTGGTTTTTTCCAGTGCATAGGATATCAGCACCAGCAGCACCAGGGTTACCAGGCCCTCATTGGCACTGTTACGCAATACATCGGCAGTGCTGACCAGGCCGCCCGCCAACAGGCATAGCAGCATAGCCCCAAATACGGCCGCCGAGTGCTGCGAAAAGCGCAGCAGCAACAGCAGCAGCACTGCCAGTAATACCAGCAGCGCCAAAGCGGACACTGTCATGCTCAGCCTTTGTCTGACAATTCAGGAAAATGCTTACGCAGCAGCATAATCAAGTCATGCTCAAAGGCCGACAAGCCGCTAATTTCCTGCTCTGGCTCGCTGCTCGCCACTAAGGCCGCATCAACCATGCCAGCACCTACGGTTAAGTTACTCAGGCGGTCAATTACAATAAAAGCGCCGGTCTGCTTGTTCTTTAAATACGCATCAAAGGCCAGGTTTTCCGTCAGGCTAATATCGACCAGACCAATTTCATTTAATGCCAGCACGTCGGCCTCTTTCTCAGCCAGCGTATTCACATCAATACGATGATGCAGTTTTTCTATCTCGCCGGTGGTCGTTTTGCAGGCAAACTTAATATAGTACTGGCGCTCTGGCTTCATCGGGCTGTCATGCATCCAAATCAGCTTGGCACGCAGCCGTGACGACACATGTGGCAGCGCATCTTTTTTCACCAGCATATTGCCGCGGCTGATATCTACTTCATCATTCAGCGTAATCGTCACGGCCTGGCCGGCAAAAGCGTCGGTTAACTCACCATCAAAGCTAATCAGCTGCTTAACGGTACTGACCACACCTGAGGGCAATACCCGCACCGCGTCCCCCACAGCAACACTGCCCGAGGCAACCGTGCCCTGAAAGCCACGAAAATCGGAATTGGGCCGGCTAACCAGCTGCACCGGGAAACGAAAATCATCGTTGGCCACCTGAGGCGTAATATCAATGCTTTCTAAATACTGCATTAACGTCGAACCACGGAACCAGCTTAGCTTTTCACTGGCGTTAACCACGTTATCGCCTTCCAGTGCCGATATCGGCACAAAGCGGATATCCGGAATATCCAGCGCCCCGGCCAGTTTTAAGTAATCTTCCTGTATTTCTTTGTAGCGCGTTTGCGAGTAGTCAACCAAATCCATTTTATTAATGGCGACTATCACATGCTTAATACCCAGCAAAGAGCAAATAAAGCTGTGGCGCCGGGTTTGCGTTTGCACACCTTTGCGCGCATCCACCAATATAATGGCTAAATCACAGGTTGAGGCACCGGTGGCCATATTGCGGGTGTACTGCTCATGGCCCGGTGTGTCGGCAATAATAAATTTACGCTTATCGGTTGAAAAATAACGGTAGGCGACATCAATAGTAATGCCCTGCTCGCGCTCAGATTGTAAGCCATCGACCAGCAGTGCCAAATCGACCTTATTGCCCTGAGTGCCCACTTTTTTGCTGTCTTCGGTAATGGCGGCCAGCTGGTCTTCAAAAATCATTTTACTGTCGTGCAGTAAACGGCCTATTAAGGTGCTTTTACCGTCATCGACACTGCCGCAGGTAATAAAGCGCAGCAGCTGCTTGTTTTCGTGCTGCTTTAAATAGGCCAGAATATCTTGTTCAATTAACTCTGATGCGTGACTCATTAGAAATACCCCTCCATTTTCTTCTTCTCCATCGAGCCACTGCTGTCGTGGTCAATCACCCTACCCTGACGCTCTGAGGTTTTGGTCAGCAACATTTCCTGAATAATCTCTGGCAAAGTGGCCGCTGTAGATTCCACCGCGCCGGTCAGTGGATAACAGCCAAGGGTGCGAAAACGCACATGCTTAAGCTCGGGTTTTTCGCCGTCTTTTAACGGCATCCGCTCATCATCAACCATAATCAGGGTGCCATCGCGCTCTACCACCGGCCGCGGCTTGGCAAAATACAAATCCGGAATTTCAATATTCTCTAAATAGATATATTGCCAGATATCCAGCTCAGTCCAGTTCGACAGCGGAAACACGCGGATACTTTCACCCTTATCGACGCGCCCATTATAGATATTCCACAGCTCCGGCCGCTGGTTTTTCGGGTCCCAGCGGTGGTGCCGGTCACGAAAAGAGTACACCCGCTCTTTAGCACGGGATTTTTCCTCGTCACGGCGGGCGCCACCAAAGGCGGCGTCAAATTTATATTTATCCAGCGCCTGTTTTAAGCTCTGGGTTTTCATAATATCGGTGTGCTTGGCACTACCATGGCTAAAAGGGCCGACGTTCATCGCCAGGCCTTCCGGGTTAATATGCACCAGCAAGTCTAAATCATGCTTTTTCGCCATGGCGTCGCGAAAGGCAATCATCTCTTTAAATTTCCAGGTAGTGTCTACATGCAGCAGCGGAAACGGAATTTTGCCCGGGTAAAACGCCTTACGCGCCAGGTGCAGTAACACGGAAGAGTCCTTACCAACCGAGTACAGCATTACCGGGTTTTCAAACTCGGCCGCCACTTCGCGGAAGATCTGGATCGATTCGTTCTCAAGGGCTTTAAGATGGGTAAAAGCCGGTTGTGTTTTCATTGACATCCCTTTTAAAACTATCTGACGGACAGCGCCAGCGCGCTCTTATCACAAGTCGCACTTGCAGTGTTGCAAAGCGCCCTAGTTTAACAACAACCTCCGCAGCAGTCGACTGCTACAGCGTTGTCAAAGCGCTAAAGTATTGGCGTTGTCGCCCCCCGGCTTCGTCAGCCAACAGCTGATAACAAGTCACACAATAAAACGGCCGTTATAGTATTCAATTCAATATTTTTATATCAAAAAGCCGCACAGCATATATTTTTCTTTGCAAGTAATACATTTTCTGCTAAAAAATGAACAACTAAAATTGTGCCTATTGTCGAAACCGCAATTTTTTTCAAATCAGACTAAGGATGGCTCTCAATGACGTTAAAACACAGCGCGTTATTATTTACTCTGCTCAGCGCCATGCAATTGGCCCATGCAACCCCCAGCTCAGATTCCGACCTGGATCGACACTTGCAACATCGACACTTGCAACTCAGTATCGAACGCCAAAGGATGTTGCAGGCGGCCATGCCAGCCAAACCGGCAGCTGATGACCAGTACACCCCGGCTCACACCAAAACGGTTAAACCGCAAACGGCAGCAGAGCTTCGCACCAACGCAGACTTATTTAACGCATCCGTCAGGCCCGTTATAACAAACGCATCCGCCACTAAAAGCCGCCCTTTGCTGATGCTGTCAGCCTCAGCCCAGCCGACGTCAAATGCCGTAAACAGCTTCAGCGGCAGCTATTTTTTGTATCACACAGGCCAGGAGCTGTCTTACCTGACTAGGGGCCGGTTGCAACTTAATAACACGGACGGGCAAATTTGGTTATCGCATGGCAATGCCACCTTTGATTTACATGTCGATGACGAAGGCTTTCTGATCATGACACTGCAAGAGCCCTGGTTGCAGTATGAAAGCTACACACACATCGACAACAGCGCTGTGCGTTTACAGCGTTATATGAATAGCATCGAGTTTAAGCCAGAATATCAGGCCGATGGCAGTATTGTTTTTAGTGGCGATGTTAATTACACCCACGTTTACCCCGATGGTGAATATGCCGATGAAACCTTCTGGAGCAATGAATCCTATTTGGGTGTCAATGCCAATAATCAGCTTAACCTGTCTGCCATCTTACCGGTTAATCAGGCGTTTAATTTACCCCTAGTCCAAGACACAACCAATAACGTTAACTATGCCAACGGCATTGTCATAGCCGCTAACAGTTATAGCCAAAGCGTAAAAGTCGTACTGACAGAAAAAACCAGCCAGAGCGCTAGTGGCAACTGGTCTTATCAGGTAATCAATAGCGCAGGCGACGTTGAAACTGTCAGCGAAACAGTCAACCTGCTGTTTAATGCCGACGGCTCAGCCAGCTTTAGTGGTCCAAGCGGCCTGAACGCACAGGCAAGCGCTTTTAACCGGCCCGGCACGCCACAGCCTCTGCTTAACGTGGTTTACCAAAGGGCGGGCAGCAGTGCCACACAGGCCAGCACCGCTTATGAAAGTTTGCTTAGCATAAAAAACCCGGCCTATAACCGCAGTGTACCCGGCATTTACCTGTTTAAACAAAATGGTTTGGAACAGGAGTATTTCTGGCTGGAACTCTATGAAGACGGCACAGGCATCAGCGCCCAAACCCTGGGCGAGCCGGTAAACGGTGTCTACGCCAACATGCAGGTCATCCCCTATTTATGGGCCGATACCGGCGCAGAACAAGGCACTATTATTGATATGCGCCGCTACCGCTATCGTGTCGCGTCTGGTAAAAACGGCTGGTGTATTCCAGAGCAGTTCTCACCATCACCGCAGGCAGACTGCGTATTGTACAGCTCGCGTACTATCGATTTTTATAACAGCGACAGCATAAATGGTCAGCCAATAGTACATACTGAACACAGGTACCGTTTTTACGACACCGCCTTTTACCTGGAAGATTTTGAAAAAGATGCACTCAGTTATCTCAATGTAGACAACCGCTACTTTTATGAGTTGCAACAACGACCTGTGCCACTGCCCGACATACCAGCCAATGACAACTTTAATAATGCTATTGCGCTTAACGGTGTGCAAGGACAGTTAACCGGTAGCACAATACGAGCAACCGTAGAACCGGGTGAGCAATGTTACGATTGGTTTTGCGATGGCTCCAGTGTTTGGTATCGCTATACTGCCAGCGCCGACGGCATGCTGGAATTAAACCTAAGCGCCAGAGAGTACAGTTATATGGCGGCCTTTACCGGCGATAGCCTGGCCAACCTGGTTCAGCAAGGCAGCCGGTATGACACTGGCAATGGTATGGAATTGCAGGTTGAGGTGAGTGCCGGCACCACGCTGTACATTGCCGTCAGCGATCCAAACCACACCACTGGTAGCTTTGAATTGCAATGGCAATACAACGGCTTTACGCCTATTGCAGAGATACAGTTTGCTGACAATAAACTACGTCAGTGTGTACAGAATAGCGGCTATCAGTATGCGGAACAGCTAACCGCTATTGACTGTATTGGCGTGAATAACTTAGGCGGAATAGAACACTTTGTTAACCTGCGCTATGTCACCTTTACCGGCGACTATTGGAACAATGATAGCGACAGCCAGTTAACGGATCTAACACCGCTTACGACGCTTAACAAAGTTGAAGAACTCAGCCTTTACTACCAGAACCTGACAGACGCCATGCTAGCCGCATTAGCGGACTTTAAATTCTCTGAAACGTACGACTATCCCTGGCTTAACTTAACCGGCAGCCAGCTGACAGAAGCCTCAATCCCACTGCTGGTTGAGCTGTTAGCTAACAAAAATGGCGCTTACCTGTCGATAGAAAGCAACCAGTTTACCCAGCTGGGTGGGCTGGAGCAACTAAGCGGCCTGCGCCAGTTGTATATCGGACGTAACCCCTTTGCCAATCTGGGGCAAGTTATGACGCTTGTAAGCCAAATGAGCAACCTTAGCTCTTTAGGCTTAAGCGGCTTAAACTTAACATCGCTTAGCGGTTTAAGCTTACCTGCGGCATTGTATTCATTGGATTTATCGAGCAACCCGATAGAAAATTTAACCTCAGTACTACCTTTTGTTAGTAGCGATAATTTATGGTTTTTAAACCTTAGCAGTACAGAAATCTCAGATGCATCAGCCCTGGCTGGCCTGAATCTGGCGTACCTGTATCTTGACAACTCCAGACTGACAAACATTGATTTTGTCGCAAGCTTAGCCAACCTGAACTATTTGGGTATAGGCGGAACCTATGTCAGTAGCGTGCTACCACTGCTCGATGCGCCATCACTTGAAAGCGTATCGCTATGGGATAACGTGCTAATCCCCTGCAGCGAGCTGGAACAATTAGCCCAGGCAAAACCCAATTTAACGATATACCGCTTTGACAATATCTGCCGGCTGGATAATGGTTTCTCGCTGGCGTTAACCGAGCACGAAGGCGCTACCGTAACAGGAGTCAGCTTTAATCAGTGGGACGGCATTGATTACAGTCAGTACGGCAGCCTGAGCTGGCAAAATGGCGTACTGACCTTTATCCCTAAAGCCGGTGTATCAGGCCATATTAGCCTGAACATACTGATTGAAACTCCGGGTGTAAATTATGGTTACAACTTACGCTTATATATCGACCCGACGCTAACCAGGAAAAAGCGCCGCGGCATCCCCAAATGGCTATTTGTGGTACCGACAACATCTTAAGCTGAACAAGGCCGCGTTTATCGCGGCCTTATCTTTTACTGCTTTCTTTTTTAACAAAAAATATAACGCTAAAAACAATATTATTTTGCTTGGTATTTCGCCGTTTCTTCATTAGCATAGTGCGCTTATTAAGCCCTAATGCTTAATAGTTGTCTGAAAACGCGTCAGGGAGAAAAGTAGATGCGCTTTAAAACTATAACAACATGCTTCACCGTGTTACTCGCCTTAAGCGGTAACCTTTTTAGCCTATCGCACGCCAGTGCAGTAGCCACACCAGTATCTACCTCAAGCGCACAGCAACTTTCATTTACCCAAGTTGAAGTTGCCGGCAGCAAAGCCATGCTGCCACTGGATGTCATGCCTGGCTGGTTGTCACGCAATGCTTATAACTTTCAATTTTCTGCCGATGGCAGCGGTATGGCCAGTAACAGCCAGTGGCAGGAATACCACCGCAGCTATCCGATAAGCTGGCAGCTTAGCGACGGTAAACTGGTGGTAACCTTATCAGAACTCAGCAGCGCTTTTGTCAGCCACCACTACCCGTTTTTTCAAATTGCTGCCCGTTACGGTCAGCCAGTCGCCGATGAAATGATCCGCCTTGCTGATGAAGGTCATATTAACTACAGCCTGCAAATCAATGAACAATCCGGCATAGTACGTCATCAGCTGAGTAAACTCGCCAGTGACGGCACTAAGCTGCGCGTCCTTAATCAGGTTACCAGCCGCTACCAGCTGCAAATCCCACCAGAGTGGAACTGGCAAGGGCCTGAAGCTGTAGCCGACATAGAAAGCCAGTTCGAGTCAGACTACCTGGCCGATAACAGCAGCCGCTTTGACAACATCAGCAGCAGTGCACTGCACGGTGACTGGTTATTGTTTACCTATCGCCAGCATCAGTATGGCCCCCAGTTAAATAACGGTCAGTTGCTTGCCGGCACCTATGCCGATTTACTCAGCCTGGAGCCAGACGGTAGTGTCAGCACACGCTACTCAAGCGACCTGTTCAGCTGGAGCCTGCAAGATGGCAAGCTACAACTACACGCCGGTGACGACCTGTATATCATCACGCCGAAACTGCAGGACGATGATGTCTATCTGGCGCAGGTAGAATATTGGCAAAATGGCGTGCTAAGCCAGCTGTATGCCAGTCAGCTGGTTAAAAAACACAGTAATATCAGCGCCTTTACCGATAATCTGGTAACAGCACTGCCAACAATGTATGTTGCCGGTATTAACAACTATTCACCATCGGCCTGGACCACAGATGCGCCCTGGCAGGATAACGAAATTAACCCGCAGTGGTTTTTCGGCTATCAGTTCAAAGCCGATGGTCAGGTACGCCGTGGCATTTATGCCACCATCAATGCCAGCAACGAGCCAGAGTATAACATGGGTGTTCTGTGGGGTTATTACCTGAACAATGATCAGTTGACCCAGCATTATCAAAACGACTACAGCAGCCAACAGCGTTACTGGGATATCTTGCAAATAGATGCCGAGGGCCGGGTCTATGTGCTGGAGCAATCAACTTATGGCTATGACCGCAACTCGGATGGTGTTATCGATGCCAGTGAAGATGGTGGTTATATAGCACCAAGGGTTAATGTGCTGCACAGCTATGATATGAGCCGCAACAGCGCGATGTGGCAGCGCCTGCCAGATAGCGACAATGATGGCCTGAACGACTTTATTGAAGAACAGTACAACACCGATGCCAGCAACCCGGACAGCGACGGCGACGGCTATTCTGACGGCTATGAAATAGCTCAGGGCACAGCACCGGACGATGCCAGCTCAAAACCGGCGGCCAAAGCTACCGACTTTAACCGGGCTGAAGTGGCAAACAGCAAAATAACACTGCCCGAGCCTACCATGCCGGGCTGGCTGACGCGTGATGCCTATAATCTGATATTACATGAAGACGGCAACCTGATAATTGGCAACAACCAGTGGCAGGAGCGCCACCGGACCAGTTTTGGCAACTGGTCTGCACTGGATGGCAAGGTAACGCTGCAGTATGACAACTATGTGTCAGAGCGTACCTTTAGCGAGCCCTACCCCTATACACAAGTTGCCCAGCTTTATGGCCAGGCGCTGGCAGATAAGTTAATAGACTTTCACAATAGGGGCATTATCGATACACACATCGAGCTGCAGGAAGTCACTGCTGAAGTTGAAAAGCAGCTACATAAAACCGATGCCAGCGGCCAGCAGGTACAAGTGATAACCAAGCTGGAGCACAGGTTAAACCTGCCCTATGCCATTATTTACGAGCAACCGCAACCGGTACGCTACAGCGAAACCAGCACCGTGCATGACTATCTGGCTAACCCGGCCAGTGTGCTCAGCCATACCAACGCCAGTGCTATGGTGGGCCAGTGGGCACTGCTGACCTACCGTGAACATCTGTATGGCAGCACCCGTAACAACTTGTTAGAAAACGGCAGTTTTGCCGATCTGCTGACACTGCACAACAACGGCAGTGTCACCTCAGCGCATTCGGCGTTTAACTTTAGCTGGGCTTTTGTTAACGGCGTACTGCGTTTAAGCGATGGCGAACACCTGTTTATTGTGACGCCGGTGCAGCAGCAAGGCAGTGTTTACCTGGCCCGGGTCGAATACTATATCGGCGGTCAGCTTAATCAGGTGTACGCCAGTCAGCTGGTAAAACGCGAGCCAAACCATCAGCTGTTTACCGATAACCTGGTCACCCGGCTACCGCAGTTCTGGGTGTCAGCGGTGAATAACTATATGCCATCATCCTGGCAAAATGCGCTGCCCTGGCAGCAAAATATGCTGCAACCGGAAATGCTGTTTGGTTATCAGTTCCTGCCCGGCAACCAGCTTCGCCGCGGCATTGCAACCGACGCCTTCCAAAGTGACACGCCATCCCTGCTGATGGGACAAATCTGGGATTACAACGTCGACGGCAATAAGGTCAGCCTGAATTATCAATCGGCGTATCTCACACGCCAGCGTAACTTTGAAGTACTGCAGGTCGACCCGCAGGGCCGGGTTTATGTACTGGAATACGGCTTGTTTGGCCAGGACTTAGATGGCAGTGGCGTAGTCGAAGCGGCTGAAATAGGCAGCTTTGTGGCCCACCGCATTAATGTGCTGCATTTGTATGACTTGTCTAAACACGAGCAAATGTGGGCAGCGCTGCCCGATGCCGACAACGACGGCATTAATGACTATGTTGAATTTGACCTCGGCACTAACCCTAACAACGCAGACAGCGACAGTGATGGTTTGCTCGACGGCGAAGAAATAGCACAGGGGCTAAACCCGCTAAACAATGACACAGACGGCGATGGTATTAGCGACGGTGTTGATGCCATACCCGATGGCGTTTGGTTGCAGGTTATGACTAACGAAGGTGGCACTGTCGATAAAAGCTACTTTGAGGTTGCCCGCAACTCCAGCGCCAGTATCACTATTACCCCGGCGCCGGGGTATCGGATCCGCAGTGTCAGCGGCTGTAACGGTAGCCTGCAGCAACAGCACTATACCACTGCGCCGCTCAGCGAGGCCTGTACCATTAACGTCGAATTTAGCAAGCGCGCCAAGCGGCGTAGCAAATTGTGGCTATTGCTGGCGGTACCGCCAAGCCAGGGGGCAACACCAAACTGAGTTATCCAGCGCCGGCCTTGCCGGCGCTGTTATTTTAACGACAGCCTGCTATTGAACTACTGATTAACCTCCGCCTCAGGGTCCAGCGGCTCGCCAATATTAATCAGCTTATCGGCGCCTTTAGCAGAGCCAAAAAAGTATTCATCGGCGTCAATATCCTCGCCAATATTAATATACTCTGAGCTCTGCCGCCCCAGGTTAGGGTCGCCTTCAGGGTCAATATAGTCGCCAATGTTAATTACTTCTGAGGGCGCAGTGTATAAGTTAGGATCGGCCTCGGGGTCAATGTACTCACCAATATTAATCAGCTCGGCCGCGCCCTGGCCGACATAGGTTTCCGGGTCCAGCGGCTCGCCAATATTAATCAGCTCGCTTGCAGGTGCGGCATCACTGCCAACACTTTGCGCCTTGCCTTGCATCAGCCAGGGCAGCGCCTGAGCGCTCGTTTTTAGCGGTGCCGCCGTGTCAGGCGCGGCCTCTTGCTCCGTGGCGTTATCGCCACTTTGCCACCACAGCAGCACTATCACTACGGGCACCAACAACAGCAGTATTTTTTTCATGGTCTGTCCTGTATCTACGCATTCATTCGGCCACAAGATAGCGCCAGTGGCATTCGCTTACAAGCGCCAGCAGTGGTTTATCTGAGCGGCAATATAATAAATAAATTGCTGTACCTGCCAGCGCTTCTTCATTTACTATTTACCACTTTATTAAAAATAAAATACGTATCAGATTGTTTAATCAACAAGTTGTTATGTTGTCGCAGTAAACAGGTGTAGTAAATGAAACTGAAAACCGTATCGTTTCTGGCATTTTGGCTATGGGCCACAGTAACAGCAACAGGCGTTTTTGCCGCTGAGCAGGCCATTAGCCTGTGGCAACTAAACCCGGCACAGCCGGCAATGCAACAACTGCATACGCCGGTACACAGTACTCAACATATCGCACTGAGCTTAGATGCTAAACAGCTTAGCACGGTAAATGCCAAAACGACCGTGGCAATTGCCGTGCCGCTATTTCACCAGCCATTACAGCTTAACGTAAACCGGGTAACAGTGCGCGATAAGCAACGTACGCTGCATGCAAGCAATGGCAGCCAGCGCCTGATACTGACCACTGACGGCAGCCATACCTTTGCGACGGTGATTACCGAACGGGGTAGCTGGAGTATCAACGGTAAAGACAATAGCGCTGTGATGTACCAAAGCCATGATCCGGCGCACCAGCATAGCAGCAGCGAAAAAGACTACATTATTGCGCCACCACAACAGCCGGTACTGAAAAAAAGCCCGCCACAGCAACAAAGCGCTGATGTTAACAGCGACGCCGTCGCCATTGTTGATGCCTATATTTTGTACACTGACGCCAGCAGCCAGCTGTATGGCAGCAATAGCGGTGCCCTGACCCGCATTAATCATATTGTTGCCGTAACCAATGATATTTACCGCGCCAGCAACGTGAAAATTGAATTAAATGCGCTGCGTATCGACAAAGTTGATTACCCGCAAAGCTTTAACACGACCGAAGCGCTGTACCATGTTACCGGCAATAATGATCAGAGTTATTTTACCGAGCAGCGGCAAATACGCGACGCCATCGGCGCCGATGTGATGATACTGCTGCGGCCCTATGTTAACGACGGCATCTGTGGCCAGGCCTGGGCTAACGGCAGTTTTTACAGCACCTACTATATGGTGTCACACACCAGTATCAATTGCGGCGACGAGGTCAATGCTCACGAACTGGGCCACAATATGGGCCTGCTGCACTCGCGCAAACAGGGCGATACCGGTAAAACCTACCCCTTTGCGCTGGGCCACGGTGTTGATAACAGCTTTACCACTGTGATGGCCTACCCGTCGGCCTTTGGCGGCGCAAGCCGGGTATTTAAGTTTTCCTCGCCCGACTTAGACTGCAACGGCCAGCCCTGTGGCGTTGACCGTAACGACAGCGTCAACGGCGCCGATGCCGTTTACGCCTTAAACCAGAAACGGTTTGAAATAGCTGCAGTGGCCGAGCGCGGCCTGGTGTATGGCAGCCTGAATGTTGCCGTATCGGGCGCGGCCAGCGCGGCTATCGTCAGCAGCAGCGGCCATGGCGGCACAGCGCCGTACGGCTTAAGCCAGCTTGAACTGGGCAGCACGGTAAGCTTAAGTGCACCGGCCAGTGCCGATGGCATAGCGTTTTTTGCCTGGCGGGGCTGCGACAGCAGCAACGGTTTAGATTGCAGCCTGACGCTGCGCGGCCATAGCGACGTGACCGCGATATACGCCGACATGCCCGCCAATCTGGCCGAAGCCGCAGACGCGCCGGAGCTGGAGTTTATCAGCGGTGGCGGCGCAGAATGGCAAATAGATACCAGCCAGAGCGCGCAAGGCCCGGCATCTGTGCGCAGCGGCGCTATAGCCGACTACCAGCAAAGCCTGATGGAAACCAGCCTCAGCGGGGATGGCAGCTTCAGCTTTCGCTGGAAAGTGTCGTCCGAGGCTAGTTTCGATTATCTACGGTTCTATGTTAACAATGAAATACATAGCGAGATCTCCGGCGAAGTCGACTGGCAACAGATCACAATAACGTTACCGCTCGGCAACAACCAACTGCGCTGGGCTTATAGCAAAGACGGCAGTATTAGCAGCGGCGTAGATGCCGGCTGGGTCGATAATGTTAGCTGGCAACCCAATCCGCCACCGGCCCATGACAGTTTTGCCCAAGCCAGCCTGCTCAGCGGCATAGAAGGCCAAATCACTGACAATAATCAGCGCGCCAGCACCGAACAGGGCGAGCCGGTGATTGCCGGCGCCAGTGGTAAAACCTTATGGTGGCGCTGGACAGCCCCCTTCAGCGGTGCGGTCTATTTCAACACCCATAACAGCAGCTTTAATACGGTACTGGCCGTGTACACCGGCGATAGCTTCACTCGCCTGGACCAGGTAGCGTTTAACGATGACAGCTTTACCAGCCTGAGCAGTGAGCTAAGTTTTAATGCCGTAGCCGGCACTGAATACCGCATTCTGGTCGATGGTATGTTTGGCGCCGCCGGTGATATCCATCTGAACTGGTTACTCACGCCGCAGCTTGAACTTAGCTTAAGCCGCACCGGAGAGGGCGCAGGCACAGTGCAGCTAAATGCTTATACCCCCTGCACTGACAGCTGTAGTTACACACTAAGCCGCGGCCTGCCCATCAGCATTAGCGCCCTGCCTGACAGCAGCAGTGAATTTTCGCACTGGTCTGGCGCCTGCAGTGGCAGCGGCAGCTGTGAATTTATCCTTGAAGATAACAGCAGTGTCAGCGCGCATTTTGCCTTAAAACAATACGATATCAACATCAGCTCCGGTGATGGCGGCACTGTTATCAGCGCACCCGGCGTGGTAAGCCATGGCCAGGGTGCAGTCTTTACTTTACAACCGGCCAAAGGCTACCGGGTAAACCGTCAGGTTAGCGGCACCTGCCCGCCCGGACAGTGGTTAGACAGCGTCACCTACCAAACCGGTGCCGCCAGCGGCGCCTGCGCAGTCAGTTTTAGCTTTAGCAAAATAGTGCCACGAAAATTCCCACTCTGGTTACTGGCTATCCCTAAAGACGACAGCAACTAACAGCACAGCGCCGCTGTAATAACAGCGGCGCCTTAACTTTACTGATTTGCCTGGCCTGCAACAATCATCAGCATTAGCTTAGACTTACGTCTGTTTTTCGCCGGTTTAGGCGCAAATGACAGTTCCAGCGCTATACGGCTATCAACCGTAATTTGACAGTGCTCGTCTACCACAGTACAAGGTTCTGGCCAGCCATTAAATACATCGCCGCGAACCATAGCAGTGCTTAAGATAACGACTTCTCCACGCGGGTAAAATGCACTGCATTGACTACCGCACAACAGCTTTTCATCTGCCGACACAATGCTACTTTGGCCTTCACCGCCAAGCTTAAGCAATAACTGGAACTGCTCCGGCTGAACTATACGAACATAGCCATTAAACAACACCTCGCTGTTTGCGTGCATAAGGGTATTAAAGCCGGATAAAGCTGAGGCAAAGGTAATTATTTGCTGGCCCTGTCCGGATAACAGGACCTTATGCGCATCCGTGCTTAAGAAATTCATACGACTCTCAGCATAACTTGTCGTAAGCTGGGTAAAGTCACCTTTTACTTCCAATACCCCTGCCGTCAGTTGCCCATCATGACTCCTGCGGCTTTGCATTACAAAATCGCCCTGCACCAGCACATAATCAGCGTCATTGGTCATGACCAGCTGGCCGGTGCTTTCAGCATAGCCTTCGGTTTCCAACCGTTGCTGCAGGCGATAATCGCCTTCTACCAGCAAACGCCCGCCGCCAAGCCGCATGATCCCAGCAGAATGTAACAGCTCTCCTTTAATGGTTAAGCTATGGCCGGCCAGATTAATTTCACCTCCGGCTAAGTGGTAATTCCCCTGGATCACCTCGTCGCGCTCCAGTGTCCAGTTCAGCCCTAACATAAAAGGCTGCAACGCCTGGCCATGGCTTACCAGACGCAGTGCCACCATCGGCGTAACAAAGCGCACGCTACTGCCCGAGCCTTCAGCCAGCTCTAAGGTTGCAAAGCGTGACTGTGAACTTCCCGCGCCGCCACTGGCAAAACTCACCTGCTGGCCCTGGCCGGATAACAGGACCTTATGCGTATCCGTGCTT
>NZ_SIRR01000032.1 GCF_011634895.1 Rheinheimera pleomorphica
CGTGGCTGGGGCCAGGACAACATTAATAACTACGATACCGGCAGCGATAAGACCGATGCGATCGTATTTGCGGAAGGGATAGCACCGGCAGATATTCAGCTTACCCGTTCTGGTAACAGTTTGGTGTTGTCATTGCTGGGCAGCACCGACCGGATTACGGTGAGCAGCTACTTTGATAGCGATGCTAATGGTGTTTATAAGTTGGAAGAGATCCGCTTTGCTGATGGCACGGTGTGGAATATAGCGCAGGTTAAAGAGCTTGCGATGCAAAGTACGGTTGGCAACGATAGCTTGTATGGCTATGCGACTGATGATGTGCTGCACGGCGGAGAGGGAAATGACACCTTGTTTGGCCAGGCCGGCGATGATGAGTTGCATGGTGAGGCGGGGGATGATCGACAGTATGGCGGCGAAGGCCAGGACGTGCTGTTTGGTGGTGAGGGTAACGACCAGCTGTATGGTGATGCCGACAATGACCGATTATACGGCGGAGCAGGCAACGATACGTTGCAAGGCGGTGCTGGAGCTGATGTGCTGGACGGTGGTGAAGGCAATGATTCGCTGAACGGCGGTACAGGCAGTGATGCATATCACTTTGCGCGTGGTTGGGGCCAGGACACGATTAATAACTACGATACGGGTACGGATAAAGCTGATGCGATAGTGTTTGCCGAGGGGATTGCGCCAGCAGATATACAGGTTACCCGTTCAGGTGACAGCTTGGTGCTGTCACTGTTGGGCACTAATGATCGTATTACGGTAAGCAACTATTTCCATAGTGATGGTACCAGTGCTTATAAGCTGGAAGAGATCCGCTTTGCCGATGGCACGGTGTGGAATATAGCGCAGGTTAAAGAGTTTGCGATGCAAAGTTCGGATGGTGACGATAGCTTGTATGGCTATGCGACTGATGATGTGCTGCACGGTGGAGAGGGGAATGACACCTTGTATGGCCAGGCCGGCGATGATGAGTTGCATGGTGACGCGGGGGATGATCGGCTGTATGGCGGTGAAGGCCAGGACGTGCTGTATGGTAGTGAGGGTAACGACCAGCTGTATGGTGATGCCGGTAATGACCGATTATACGGCGGAGCAGGCAACGATACGTTGCAAGGCAGTGTCGGAGCTGATGTGCTGGACGGTGGTGAAGGCAATGATCAACTATCTGGTGGAGCGGGTAATGATACTTACCTTTTTGGCCGAGGGGATGGCCAGGACACGATCCATAACCACGACGCAGTTGATCATAATAATACCCTAAGCCATGACCGACTTGTGTTTAAAGATGGAGTTGTGCTTGAGGATGTGGAGTACTACCGCTCGGGTGCTAATCTGGTATTCCGAATAGCGGGCAGCACGGACAGCATAACGGTTAACAACTGGTTTAGCAGCGCTGGTAGTTACAAACTGCAATCAGTTGAGTTCGCTGATGGTCGTAGCCTGGATTTAGCACAGGTCGAGCAAGACGTGCGAACCATACACGGTGATGCATCAAACAACAATATAGCTGGTTTTGAAACCGATGATGTACTGTATGGCCATGAAGGAAATGATTCCTTATTTGGTAAAGATGGCGATGATAAGTTGTATGGTGGTGCAGGTAATGATGTCCTAGAAGGCAATGCGGGCAGTGACGAGTATCACTTTGCGCGCGGTTGGGGCCAGGATGCGATTAATAACTACGACACTGGCAGTGATAAAACTGATGCCATAGTGTTTGCTCAGGGCATTGTAGCTACAGATATTCAGGTTACCCGACAAGGTGACCACCTGTTGTTGTCGCTGGTAGATAGTACCGACCACATAACAGTAAAAGACTACTTCAACAACGACGGCTCTAGTAGCTATAAGCTGGAAGAGGTGCGTTTTGCTGATGGCGTAGTGTGGAGTATTGAGCAGGTTAAAGCTTTTGCAATACAAGCTACTGATAGTAGTGATGATTTGCTTGGCTATGCGACAGACGACGTTATCCGAGGTGGTGGCGGGAATGACTCGATTTATGGTCGGGATGGCGATGACAAGTTGTATGGTGATGCCGGGGACGATAGCCTAAATGGCGGCTTGGGCAACGATAAGCTGTATGGTGGTGACGGTGATGATTATTTGTCCGGTGATGTCGGTAACGACCGCTTAGAAGGTGGTGCAGGTAACGATCGCTTAAGCGGTGGTGCCGGCAGCGATGAATACCACTTTGCCCGCGGTTGGGGCCAGGACACAATTGACAACTTCGATTCTGATAGCAATAAAACTGACGCCATAGTGTTTGCAGAAGGTATATCAGCAAGTGATATTCGTGTTGCCCGCGAAGACGATGACTTGCTGTTAACCTTAGCGAATAGCACGGACAGCATTAAAGTAAATGGCTACTTCTTAGACGGTAGTAGTATTTACTTGCTAGAAGAAGTGCGTTTTGCTGATGGCACTGTGTGGGATGCTGAGCAGGTTAAAACTATCTTGCAACAAGGCACTAGTGGTAACGATGTCTTGTATGGTTTGCAAGGAGACGATGTTATCCACGCTGGTGCTGGCGATGATGCTATCTACGCAGTAGAAGGCAACAACGAGTTATACGGTGAAGACGGCAACGACACTATAACCGGTACCGGCTTACTCGATGGCGGCGCTGGCGATGATGTGCTTGAAGGCAAAGGCGCTGATACGTTGCGCGGTGGCGACGGTAACGACACTCTAATCGCCCACAGCGATGCCTGGATGCAAAACCAAAGCACACTTGAAGGCGGCAAAGGCAACGACACGCTTTACGGTGGCTTTGGCGACGATACTTATATCTTTAACTTAGGCGATGGTGCAGATGTAATTATTGAGCGCCGTCAGGGTGAAGCCTACAGCAATGTTGAAGCATCGAACGATACGCTGCAATTTGGTGAAGGCATTGCGGCGGATGATTTGCTGTTTATCCGCAGTGGCAGTGATTTGCTTATTCGTCACAGTAATGGCACAGACAGCATCACGGTACAAAACTGGTTTGCCGGTTCGGCGCATTACCAGCTAAATCTGCTGACCTTTACTGATGGCAGTGAGCTAACTGCTGAGCAAATAGAAAGCCAACTGGTTACTTTTGGTACTGAAGGCGATGACAGCTTGTTTGGCTCGGCACAAGTGGATGTGATTTACGGCGAAGCCGGGGATGACTATATCGATGGCCGCGCTGGTGACGACAAACTTTATGGTGGCGCCGGTAGCGATACCATAGTGGGTGGCGCGGGCAACGACTTACTGGTTGGCGGTACCGGTGATGACAAATATGTCTATAACCCGCAAACTGGCCAGGACACTATTGATAATACCGGCGGCGGTTTTGATGGCGTATTCTTTACCAATGGCATAGATGCATCGCGGCTTAGCTTTAGCCAGGATGGCGACGATTTGCTTATTCTGGTTGATGGTGATGAAACACAAAGTGTGCGGGTATTAAACCACTTCTTAGGTGGTGATGCGGCCATAAGCTATGTGCAACCCAGTGGTGGCTATATGCTGACGGCAGAGCAAATTGCCACTGCTATTGCCGCTGGAGGTGAAGAGCCGGTTGACCCGACAGACCCTGTTGAACCAGTCGATCCGGTCGACCCTGTTGATCCAACTGAGCCGACAGAACCGGTTGAACCTGGCCAGGGTGGCAGCATAACGCCGGGCTTAGGTGGTAATGATAGCTTAACCGGTACCACCGCTAATGATGTATTACTTGGCGGCGCCGGTGATGATGTATTAACCGGCCTGGCCGGCAATGATCGCTTATTTGGCGGTACTGGCAGCGATACCTACATTTACCATGCTGGGCAGGATCTGATTACTGAGCTCGGCGGTACCGATAAGCTCATCTTTAGCAATGGCATTACCTTTAATCAGGTGGCGTCAGGTTTAACCAAAAGCGGTAATGACTTAATCCTGAAAGTAAACGGCAGCAACGACAATAGCGTTACCTTAAGCAATTTCTTCCTTGGCGGTGCGCATTTGGTGGAAAACTTCGAGTTTGAAACCGGTGGCAGCATCAGTGCCGCACAAATCTTTGGTGCCTTTGGCTTAGCCGTGCCTACTGCTGATGCACCGGTAGTGAACGCTGTGCAAGGAACTGCTGGCAACGATACGCTAAATGGCAGCGCCGCGGCAGATATATTGTCAGGCTCGCATGGTAACGACAGATTAAACGGCGGCACGGGCAATGATCAGCTTAGCGGTGGCCGTGGCAACGATACCTATGTTTTTAGCGCTGGCAGTGGTCACGACACTATTGATAACAGTGGCGGAGGTGAAGATGTACTACTGTTTGAGGGCATCAGCTTTAATCAGGTAGCCAGTGGTTTAATGAAATCGGGTAATGACTTGGTATTAAACATTGGTGGCGGCAGTGACAAAGTTACCCTGAAAAACTGGTTCCTTGGTGGCGACTATGTCGTACCAACCATCCGTTTTGCTGCCGGCGGCGAAATTAGCGCTAACCAGATATTTGGTGCCTTTGGCCTGACCAACCCTAATCCGCAAGGTTCGCTGGCCTATACCGATTTGCCGGATGAGCGTGCCTTTGGCAATGTGTTTGTTGGCACCGGTGAGACAGAAAACATTGTCGGCTCGTCTGACGATGATTTTATCGATGCTGGTAACGGCAATGACATCCTTAACGGCGGCGCGGGTAATGATTACTTGTTGGGGGGCCGGGGCAACGACACTTACCTGTTTGGTGCTAATGACGGTTATAACACTATCAACAATTATGATCCGACGACAGGGCGTACTGATGTACTGCGTTTTGCGCAGGGTATAAACCCGGGCGATGTCGCGGTGCAGCGTGATGGTGACAACTTGCTGTTAGTGGTCGCAGACACCAGTGTGGCAGTGGTGAATTATTTTGCCGAGGCAGGCGCCAGTGCTTATCGGTTAGATCAGATCCAGTTCGCTGATGGCAGTATATGGGCTATGTCAGAGATCAATTCGCAGTTAATGTCGGGTGTTAGCGTTGCTGCTTCTGATCTGGACAGAAACTACGCAGGTCTTGTCGATGCGTTAAATGCATTCGATGCAGATAGCGAAGCCGAACTTGGTAGCTTTATACCAGCGGCGATGTCGGCGGAGCAATATACCCATTATTAAACGCATAAGGGCCGTATCAGCGGCCCTGTTAAATAGCAAAAAGGCCCGCATCTGTTGAGATGCGGGCCTTCTTTAATCACAGGATTTTGCTAACGCTTATCATCCGGGAAAGTGACGTTAAGCTCTAATACCGACAACTCGTCGTCGCGCTTTTCCAGTGAGACGGCAATTTGCTCTGGCGAGATATCTACGTATTTGCGGATCACCTCTAAAATATCGCGCTCTAACTGTGGCAGGTAGTCGGGGCTGTTACGCTTTCTGCGTTCGTGCGCGACAATAATTTGCAGCCGCTCTTTTGCCGTGTTGGCGGTGTTCTTTTTACTTGAACGAAAATAATCCAGTAACGACATGCGTTAACCTCCAAAAATCCGTTTTAACAGGCCCTTTTTCTCCACAGTTAAAAAGCGGAAAGGCACATTTTCGCCCAGCAGGCGCTCTACCGTATCTAAGTAAGCTTGCCCTGCGTCGCTGTCTTTATCCAAAATTACCGGCTGGCCAGAGTTTGACGCGTTAAGCACGGCTTGTGATTCCGGAATAACGCCAACCAGGTCGATAGATAAAATTTCTTTTACATCGTCGACACTGAGCATTTCGCCTTTTTCTACCCGCTCCGGGTTATAGCGGGTAAGCAGCAGGTGCTCTTTAATTGAATCCTGGCCTTGTTCGGCGCGGCGGGATTTACTCGATAACATGCCTAAAATGCGGTCGGAGTCGCGCACAGAGGACACTTCCGGGTTGGTGACCACTATGGCTTCATCGGCAAAGTACAGCGCCATCATGGCGCCGGCTTCAATACCGGCCGGTGAATCGCACAGAATAAAGTCAAAATCTTTCGCCAGTTCATTTAGCACCCGCTCTACGCCGTCTTTGGTCAGGGCGTCTTTGTCGCGGGTTTGTGAGGCTGGCAGAATAAACAAGTTGTCGATGCGCTTATCTTTGATCAGCGTTTGCTTTAAATTAGCTTCGCCGTTAATCACATTAACAAAGTCGTACACCACGCGCCGCTCGCAGCCCATGATCAAATCTAAATTGCGCAGGCCAATATCAAAATCGATAATGACCGTTTTGTGGCCTTTTAAGGCCAGGCCGGTACCAATGGCGGCACTGGAGGTGGTTTTACCGACACCGCCTTTGCCTGACGTTACCACTATGATTTTTGCCATAGTAAAATCCTTAAACTAATTCTGCTAATACCAGTTGGTCGTCTTGTAGTTTGATACAACAAGGCTTACCCCAAAAACTTCCCTGCAGGCTTTCGCTAAGCCAGTAATTACCGGCAATGGATACCAGTTCGGCTTGCAGGTTGTAACAAAAAATACGTTTGCTGCTATCGCCGCCAGCACCGGCTATGGCCTTGCCGCGCAAGGTGCCATAAATATGGATATTGCCATCGGCTATCACTTCGGCCCCGGCACCTACGGTACCTTTTACCACCAGATCAGCGCCTTTGGCGTACACCTGTTGGCCTGAGCGCACAGTTTGCTCAATAATTCTGCTGTCCATTGGCACCGCAACATTATTGGTGACCAGCGTGGTTTGGCGCGGCGTCTCTGCGGTATCTGTTGCCTTGACCGTTTTAGCGTCTTTACCCAGCTGCAATGCGGCCAGGCCAGCGCGCTGTGCTTGCTGTTTTATGCTGCTATTGGCACCACACACGCCCACCAGCACCAGGTTTAACTCATTAAAAAGCTGTTTTATCGCATCAAAGTCAGGCGCTTGTTCCACCTCGGTCAGGTTAAGCACTATTGGCGCCTGATAAAAAAACGCCGGTGCCTGCGCTAATTTTTGCTGCAATTGCTGCTGTAAGGCATTAAGGCTGAGGTCGGGGCAGGACAGCACCGATAAAGGAAATAAACTGCCTTTTAGTTCCAAAGACTGATCTGACATAAGAATATCGTGCGCACTTATTAGTATTTACTGTGGTCTGGCTTTTTTTGCCGCAAAGCCCGGCATTTTATTTGCGCTGCGCCTGTCTGGCAGGTACGCAACACCTGACGGTCATGTTATAGTTTAGCCCCTGGTTAAGCAAGGTTGAGGCGTGGTTTTATTCGATGCTATGTGCGGTTTATAAAAGTCTGAAAAAAGACAGCACCTATTTGTATGTTCAGCGGCGGGACGATTTCTCAGCGGTGCCCGACGTGTTGCTGAAAACCTTTGGTACGCCGGTGCTGGTGACCTTACTTAATTTAGCCAAACGGGAACATTTAGCGCTGGCTGATATCGATAAGGTACGGCAGCAGCTTAGCGAGCAGGGGTATTACCTGCAGTTGCCACCGCCCGAGGACAACTTGCTGGCACAGCACAAAGCCAGCCTGTCCGGTTTATCGTGATAGCAATTAACAGGCGTTTTTTATGTTTAGACTAACCTTCAACACACTATTTCAAGCCCGTTGCCGCAGCCTTATCTTTGCTGCATCAGCGGCCATTTTCAGCCTGCCGCTACTGGCAGATGACAGCAAGCCAGCCTTTATTGATTATGTTGCGACGTTAAAGCAGGAAGCCTTAAGCAAAGGTTATGCGCCTGAGCTGGTTGAGCCGGTATTTGCCAGCTTGCAGTACCATGAGCGCGTGGTGTCTGCTGATAAGAGCCAGCCTGAATTTGTTGAAACACTAAGTACTTACTTACCGAAACGGGTCAGTGAAACCCGGATACGGATGGCGCGTGAGCGTTACCAGCAGCATTTGCCGCAGCTGCAGGCCATTGGCCAGAAATATGGCGTGCAGCCACGTTTTATTGTCGCCCTGTGGGGGCTGGAGAGCAGCTTTGGCCGCATTATGGGCAGTTATTCTGTGCCCTCGGCGTTGGTGACACTGGCCTATGACGGCCGGCGTGAAACCTTCTTCAAACAGGAGTTTTACCATGCGCTGGATATTCTGGCGCAAGGTCATATCAGTCTGGACAATATGAAGGGCTCCTGGGCTGGCGCTATGGGGCAAAGCCAGTTTATGCCCAGCTCTTTTATGGCCTATGCGCAGGATGGCGATGGTGATGGTAAAAAAGATATCTGGACTAATCAGTTAGATGTGTTTGCCTCTATTGCGAACTATTTAAAGCAGCAGGGCTGGGATAACAGTAAAACCTGGGGCCGTGAAGTGCTGTTACCAAAAGATTTTGACGCCAGTCACGCCATTGCCCGTGGCAGCCTGCAACGCAGCGAATGGCTGGGGCGCTGGGCACAATCTGAACGTAGCCTGGCAGACTGGAATCATCTGGGGCTGCAACGCTTAAATAAAACAGCTTTGCCGCAAAGAGACATTAATGCTGCACTGGTATTGCCTGATGGTGAAGGCGGCCGGGCGTTTTTAGCCTATGATAATTACAAAGTACTGATGCACTGGAACCGTTCTTATTATTTTGTCACCAGTGTTGGCTATCTGGCCGATTTAATTGTCGCCGCGGAGTCATCATGAGTTATCAGCATCGCACTATTGACGGACAAGCTATCGACCTGCCGGTAGGCAAAGTGGTGTGTATTGGCCAGAACTATCAGGATCATATTGCTGAGATGCAAAGCAAAACGGCGCCGCAGGCGTTGTTTTTTATCAAGCCTGCGACGTCTTTGTGTGCGCTGACGCCCGGCTTTAGCATTCCGCAGGCGCAGGGTGAGGTACATAACGAAACTGAACTGGCGGTGTTAATTGCTAAGCCATTGAAGCAAGCCGATTTTGCTACGGTGAATGACGCTATCTGGGGGTACAGCTTAGCGCTGGATTTAACCCTGCGCGATGTGCAGGCTGAGCTGAAAAAGCTGGGCCGGCCCTGGGAAGTCGCCAAAGGCTTTGACGGCGCCTGCCCGGTGGCCGGTTTTGTTGAAAAAAGCCAGCTGCAGCATCCGCAGCAGCTGGAGTTTCGTTTAACGGTAAATGGGCAGCTGCGCCAGGATGGCAATACCGCCAACATGATCCGTGGCATCAGCCAGCTGATCAGCGAAATGAGCCAGCACTTTACCCTGTTACCGGGTGATATTGTGCTGACAGGCACCCCGGCCGGTGTCGGCCCACTGCAGCGCGGTGATGAGCTACAGCTGCAACTGGCTGACGTGTTCAGCCTGACAACCCGAGTAGATTAAGCATGACATTAACAGAACGCTTCTGGGAGCAGAAAACGCTGGACCAGATGACAACTCAAGAGTGGGAAGCACTGTGTGACGGCTGCGCTAAATGCTGCCTGAACAAGTTTATCGACGACGATGATGAAGAAGGCCCAACCGCGGTATTGCATGCCGATGAGCAGGTGCATTACACCAATATTGCCTGCCGTTATTTAAACAGTCACAAGTGCGAGTGCACCGAGTACAACCAGCGTACGGTGCTGGTACCCGATTGCATTGCACTGACCAAAGACAATTTAAAAGACATCTTTTTTATGCCCACCAGCTGTGCTTATCGGCGGCTGCACGAAGGCCGCGGCCTGCCGCACTGGCATCCACTGTTAAACGGCGGTAAAAAAAGCCTGATGCATAAAAAGCAAATGTCGGTACGCAATAAAACCATTTCAGAGTTGCAGGTAAATCTGGACGACTTTGAAGATTTTATCGTGCGCTGGCCACTGAACGATCTGGATTAAGCCGCAGGAAGTTAACCTTGTCATTTTTTCAACAGGCACAGCAGTTGCTGCAACATTTAAGTCCGGTTACCTTGCAGCTGATCATCAGCGTGGCGGTGCTGGTGCTGTATTTTATTATCAGCCGCCGGATTATGCCGCTGTTATATCAGGTGATTGCCCGCAGTAATCTCAAGGCAGAAATGAACAAGCGCGCTGGCGTAATAGTGCATATTTTGCTGGTACTGCTGCTGATTGTCGTACTGAGCGTGGTTTGGGGTGTCGATATTCGCGGCTTGCTGGTGCTGGCCTCCTCGATGATTGCCGTGGTGGGTGTGGCATTGTTTGCCGCCTGGAGTTTGCTTAGCAATATTACCGCCTTTTTTATTCTGCTGGGGCAAAAAGCCTTTGCTGAGGGCATGGAAGTACGGGTAATAGATGGCGGCAATTATCTGGAGGGGCGTATTGTCGAAATTAACCTGTTTAGCACGGTACTGCGCACCAAAGACAACGAGCAGGTGGTGTACCCGAATAATTTACTGATCTCGCGCCCGGTGGTGGTGTTTCCGAAAAAAAGCCGCTTGCCGCGAAAAAACAACGTGACGGAAAAAGCCCTGCGCTGGCGCAGTAAAACCGGTGCCGGGTTAAAGCCAGACTGATTTTTCCGTGACAGCCTTTTAGCCTGCTGCTACATTGCGCATAACGCCATGATAATTATAAAAACTGTATTGCTTAAATGCGCTTAAAACAGATTAAACTGTCCGGCTTTAAGTCTTTTGTTGACAGTACCAGCGTGCCCTTTCCACAGCAGATGACTGCCGTGGTTGGCCCCAATGGCTGCGGCAAATCTAACGTGATAGATGCGGTGCGCTGGGTGCTGGGCGAAAGCTCGGCAAAAAATCTGCGCGGCGATGCAATGACCGACGTGATTTTTAACGGCTCAGCGCAGCGCAAGCCGGTGTCACAAGCCTCTGTTGAGCTGGTGTTTGAAAACACCGAAGGCCGGCTGGCGGGCGGCCTGGCTGATCGCAGCGAAATCTCGATTAAGCGCATTGTCACCCGTGACGCTCAGTCACTG
The DNA here is from genome assembly GCF_011634895.1 of Rheinheimera pleomorphica. Taxonomy (GTDB): domain Bacteria; phylum Pseudomonadota; class Gammaproteobacteria; order Enterobacterales; family Alteromonadaceae; genus Alishewanella; species Alishewanella pleomorphica. The sequence goes on from NZ_SIRR01000032.1 coordinate 10,728, forward strand.
TATTTCTTAAACGGTAGCAAATGCCGCCGCCGTGATATCACCGATATTTTCCTTGGTACCGGCCTTGGCCCGCGTAGCTACGCCATTATTGAACAGGGCATGATCTCGCGCCTGATAGAATCTAAGCCGCAGGAGCTCAGAGTCTTTATTGAAGAAGCGGCCGGTATCTCTAAATACAAAGAACGGCGGCGCGAAACGGAAAACCGCATTAAACATACCCGGGAAAACCTTGACCGCTTAGCTGATGTGCGCGAAGAGCTGGGCAAAAATATCGACAAGCTCAAACGTCAGGCTACGGCAGCGCAGCGCTACAAAGAATTAAAAGCGCAGGAGCGCAAACTAAAAGCCGAACTGACCACCATCAAATGGCTGCATTACAGTACCCGTTTTAATGCGTTGGAGCAGCAGCTGCAACAACAGCAAACTGAACTGGAAAAATACCAGTCGCAGGAGCTGGGTGACCAGCGGGTATTGCTGGAACTAAAACAACAGGCGCAGGATACCCGGCAGCAACTGGAGCAGGCGCAAAGCCGGTTTTATCAGTTGGGCGCTACCATCAGCCGGTTAGAGCAGCAAATTTTACACCAGCGCCAGCAGCAACAAACGCTAAGCGACCAACTGGCGCAGGCCGAACAAAGCTTAAGCCAGGCGCAGGACTTTATTGCTGCCGAGCAAGCGCAGCAGCAAACGTTAGCGCTGCAATTGACTGAGGATGAGCCACAGCTGGAGATCATGCAGGAGCAAGTCGAAGAGTTAGCACTGCAACTGCAACAGCTTGAAGATGAACAGCAGCGTCAGCAGCAGGCACAGATGCAATGGCAGCAGCAACAATTTCGTTTGCAACAACAACAACAGCAGCAGCAATTCCAGCTGCACAATGAGCAACAGCAATGGCAACAACAACACGCTGCGCAGCAAATGCTGCAGCAGGAGGTGGCTGAGCTGGCGCTTATTCCGCTGCAGAACAAACAACAGGCGATGGCTGAAGCCTTAGAGGACAGCAACACCAGGCTTGAGCAGCAGCAACAGCGGTTTGACATCAGGCAGCAGCAGATAGTCCAGCAAGAGCAGGCCGTTAAAGCCCTGTTGCATCAGTTACAGGATGCCCGCACTGCGCGGCAGTTACTGCAAGGTGAGCAACAACAGTTACAACGCCAGCAACAACAGCACTCCGCTGAGCAGCAACAACTATTACAGCAATTGCAGGTAAAACCGGGCTGGGCAGCCAGCGTGGCGCTGGTGCTGGGGCAACTACAACATGCCAGCATAAATGCTGTGCTAAGTGACAGTGCGCTGACCGAAGTGTTACCAAACCAACAAGCTGCCGCACCGGGTAGCCTGGCAGCACAAATAACCGGTGGGGTTTATCCGGAGTATTTTAATCAGGTGCTGTGTGCCGACAGTGCTGCCGCTGCCCGAAGCAGAGTAACAACACTGGCGACAGGCCAGTCTGTGATTACTGCAGAAGGTTACTGGCTGGGGTCTAACTGGGCGGTGCTGGCCGGCAGTGCCAATGCCGATAGCTACCTGCTGCGCGCTGAGCGCTTGCAGCAGCTGACTGCCGAGCTTGATACTGCTGTACAACAGGTCGCGCAGCTTGACAGCGACTATCAGGCTCAGCAGCAACAACTGGATACGCTGCAGCTGCAACAAGCAGAGCAACAGCAGATTTTGCAGCAAATACAGCAGCAAGTACAACAAGCTCAAACCGCCAAACTGCTGGCCGAGCAGGAACTGCAGCAGGCAGAAAAATTATCGCAAAAGTTACAGGCCGAACTTAGCCAGAAGGCATTAGAGCAAGCGCAGCGGCAAGAGCGCATTGAACAGCTTGAAATGGCGCTGGAGCAAAGCAGTGAGCAGCTGTTATTGCATGAGGCACAGCAGCACGAATTGCACCACCACAGCGGTGCGCAGCAACAACAATTACAGCAACTTAAGGCGCAGTACGAGCAGCAGCGCAGCGCACAGCAACAACTGCTGATGCAACATAAAATGGCGCAACAACAGTTGGTTACGCTGCAGCAGAACCTTAGCCGCAGCCAGCAGCAACAGCAGCAATTGCAGGAGCAGGTGAGCCAACTTAAGGGCAAATTGCAGCAGGATGACGAACCTCTAGTGTTGCAGGAACAATTGCAGGAAAGCCTGTTAAGCCGCGAAGATGCCGAGCAAGCTTTGATTGCCCACCAGGATGCGCTGGCCAATATTGAGCAGCAGATCCGTCAGCTAGAGCAAGGCCAGCAGGGGATCATGCAGCTGCTGAACAAAAAGCGGAGTGAACTGTCTGAACTGCAGCTGGATGCCGAAGGCTACCGGGTGCGGGCCAATAATATGATGGAACTGCTGCGCGAGCAGCAAGCTAATATGAAAGAGGTGCTGGCAGCGTTACCCGCTGACGCCGATGAAACGCTGTGGCAACAGCAGCTGGATAAAACCACAGAGGCGATAAGCCGGTTGGGGCCGATTAACTTAGCGGCGATAGAAGAGTATGAGCAGCAAGCGCAGCGTAAACAGTATTTAGACGCGCAAAATGACGATTTAATGGCGGCGATGGACACACTGGAAACGGCGATCCGTAAAATTGATAAAGAAACCCGGCAAAAATTTAAAGATACCTTTGAGCAGGTTAATGACGGCTTAAAAACGCTGTTTCCGAAGGTGTTTGGCGGTGGCAGCGCCTACCTGGACTTAACCGAAGATGACTTACTGGAAACCGGTGTCACTATTATGGCCAGGCCGCCGGGCAAAAAAAACAGCACAATACATTTATTATCGGGTGGTGAAAAAGCGCTAACCGCCTTATCATTGGTGTTTTCGATTTTCCGGCTTAATCCGGCACCTTTTTGTATGTTGGATGAGGTAGATGCGCCACTGGACGATGCCAACGTCGGCCGGTTTTGTAATCTGGTACGGGAAATGTCAGAAACAGTACAGTTTATTTATATTAGCCACAATAAAATTGCCATGGAAATGGCGGCGCAGTTGATGGGCGTGACGATGCAGGAACCGGGCGTATCACGTGTAGTTGCTGTCGATGTGGATGATGCTGTTAAAATGGCAGCAGCTTCTTAATTAAGGGTAGCCTTATGGTTAGCGAATTACGTTTAGTATTAATTATTCTCGGAGCCCTGGTACTGGGTGCACTGTTATTACACGGCTTATGGACAGTGCGAAAAAATGCCGGTCAGCCACGGCACCGTTATCTTGATGAAGACAGCAAGACAACCACAGAAAAAGCCGATGGCTTTGATGATTTGGGCGTCGGCCCGGTGCGGGTGATTAAAAAGGGCGCACAGCAGAGCACGGCTGAACATGGCCCTGCGGATAACGCTTTGGTTAGCACAGCGCCTGCAGTAAAAGCCAGCAGCGCCAACCCGGGGGTGCAGCCGGTGCGTGAGCCGGCGGCGACGGAAATACAAAATGAACTGCCGTTTGATGAACCGCAAGAGCCGCAACTGAACTTCAGCGCGTTAAGCGATGAGGAATTACAACAGGATGCCTTTAGTGCCCCAGCTGAGCCAGTGGACACAGCGACAAACGACACGGCACCGACAGAGCCGGCTGAAGTACTGATCCTGTATGTGCTGTTGCCGGAAAATAAAGAAATGACCGGGCCACAGCTGTTGTCGGCACTGTTAACACTGGGTTTTAAATACGGCGATATGGATATTTTCCACCGTCATCAGGACAGTGCAGGTTCTGGCGCGGTGCTGTTTAGCCTGGCCAATATGTTTAATCCGGGTACCTTTGATTTAGAGAACATCGACAAGCTGAGCACCCGTGGTGTCAGTTTGTTTATGACATTGCCAGGCCCCGGCGAGCCACTGCAAAACTTTAACCTGATGCACAATGCCGCGAAAAAACTGGCTGAAGAGTTCGGCGGCCAGGTGTTGGACGGCCAGCGTAGTGTATTAACGGTACAAACCGTACGCCACTACGTGGATAAAATCCGCGAATTTCAGCGTCAGCAGCTTATTCACGGTTAACGGCGAAATTCTCATCAGACAAAACGGCAGGCAGTAGTCCTGCCGTTTTTGTTATGGCAAACTCAGCAGATATTTTTTACGGGCAAGAATTTATGAGCCAGTCTCCATTGCAGCAAGTGCAACAGCTACGTCAGCAGCTGGAAGAATACAGTTATCAGTATTATGTGCTGGACAACCCAAGCGTACCGGATGCCGAGTATGACCGGCTTTATCGTGCGCTGCAGCAACTGGAGTTACAGCATCCGGATTTAATCACAGCCGATTCACCGACACAGCGCGTTGGTGCTGCGCCGCTGGCTAAATTTGGCCAGATAAGCCACAGCATGCCGATGTTGTCGCTGGACAATGCCTTTGATGAGGCTGAATTTCATGCCTTCTGTAAGCGCATGGCCGATCGGCTGGACAGCGCTACCGACTTTAGTTTTTGCTGTGAACCAAAACTGGATGGCCTGGCGGTCAGCATCCGCTATGAAAAGGGTGTGCTGGTGCAGGCTGCAACCCGTGGCGATGGTTATACCGGTGAAGACATTACCAGTAATGTCAAAACCATCCGGGCGGTGCCATTAAAGCTAAAAGGCCCGGCAGTACCGCCTGTGCTGGAAGTACGTGGTGAAGTCTTTATGCCGCTGGCCGGTTTTCATGCCATGAATGACAAAGCCCGTGCCAGCGGGGACAAAGTTTTTGCCAATCCGCGCAATGCCGCAGCCGGTAGCTTACGCCAGCTTGATCCGAAAATAACCGCGCAGCGACCTTTGATGTTTTATGCCTATGCGGTGGGCATGATTGATGATCCGGCGGCCTTACTTAATAGCGACAGCCATTATCAGCGTTTAATGCAGTTAAAAGCCTGGGGCTTGCCGGTATGCCCGGAAATTAAACTGGTGAGCGGCGCCGAAGCGGCATTGGCGTATTACCAGGATATTTTGCAGCGCCGTGCCAGCCTGGCGTATGAAATTGATGGCGTGGTCATTAAGGTGGCTGACTTAGCACAGCAGCAGGCGCTGGGCTTTGTCGCCCGGGCGCCGCGCTGGGCGATGGCCTTTAAATTTCCGGCGCAGGAAATGTTAACTACTTTATTGGATGTTGAGTTTCAGGTCGGCCGCACCGGCGCTATTACACCGGTAGCCAGGCTGGAGCCGGTGGCGGTAGGCGGCGTAACCGTTAGCAATGCGACCTTGCATAACCAGGATGAAATTGACCGCCTGGGCATCAAAATTGGTGACAGCGTAGTGGTACGCCGCGCCGGTGATGTGATCCCGCAGATTGTCTCAGTGGTACTGGAACAGCGGCCAGATAGCGTGCGCGACATCGTGTTTCCGGCACAATGTCCGGTATGCGGTTCACAGGTTGAACGGGTAAGCGGTGAGGCGGTAGCGCGCTGTAGCGGTGGGCTGTTTTGCGCGGCGCAGTTAAAAGAGTCGATTAAACATTTTGTCTCGCGCAAGGCCATGGATATAGAAGGGCTGGGCGACAAACTGGTTGAGCAATTGGTAGAGCAGCAGTTAATTCAGAGCCCGGCTGATATTTATCAGCTGGATATGGCCGCATTGGTTGGGCTGGAGCGAATGGCAGAAAAGTCAGCATTAAAGCTGTTGGCGGCGATTGCAGGCTCTAAAGAAACGACGTTACCACGCTTTATTTATGCGTTGGGTATTCGCGAAGTGGGCGAAGCGACGGCGCTTAATCTGGCCAATCATTTTGCCACACTGGAACTTTTGCAGCAGGCCAGTCTTGAGCAATTGCTGGCGGTTAGCGATGTCGGAGCTGTGGTGGCAGAGCATGTGCAAAGCTTTTTTGCTGAGCCGCATAATCAAGCCGTGATCTCAGCCTTACTGCAAGCGGGGATCCACTGGCCAGCCATTGCCCAGCAAGCCGCCACTGAGCAACCACTGGCCGGGCAAACCCTGGTATTAACCGGTACTTTAACCAGCATGGGGCGTGATGATGCCAAAGCCAGGTTACAACGTTTAGGTGCTAAGGTGTCTGGCTCGGTATCGGCGAAAACCCATGCCGTCATTGCAGGTGATAATGCCGGCTCTAAGCTGGTTAAGGCGAACGAGCTAAAGGTTGCAGTGTGGACAGAACAGCAAATGCTGGATTTATTCAGCCAGTACGGAGTGATGTAAATGCCGGATTTTCTGTATCAGTTGCTACTGGACTGGGGCGCGTTATTCCGGCCTTATCTGCGTGATATGGCGCTGGCGATGGTTGCCACAGCGCTGGTGGTGTTTGGTGATGATATTAACCGCCTGGTACGGCGTCAGACGGTAGCACTGCACTTTATCTGGCGCACGCTGATTTTTATTCTGTTATGTGCCTTTGGCTATGGCGCCCTGACCATTTTCCTGACGCCGCTGGTAGCCAGTCAGCTGGCTAAGCTTGGCAATTTATGGTTGCCTTGGGTCGCTTTGGGCATTTTTGTGCTGCTGGCGATGCTGGCACAACGTAAACGCCAGTTATGAGCCGGCCACCACTTTGGCCTGTGCTGGACGATTATGGCCTGCAGAAGGTGCCGCTGCGCTTTTATGGGTTGTTACTGTTATTACTAAGGCCCTATATTTGCTGGGTACTGGTATTAACACTGCCACAGACGCAGCGCGACATGCTGGCGTTGTTTTATCCGCAGCAAAATGACTTTATGCTGGCCTGTGCGGTGGCGTCACCCTTGCTGCTGCTTATCGCTGCATTAAGCCAGCGTAAACCCAAAGGTTATGCGCCCTGGCGTAAGGTGTGGCGCCTGGCGTTACCGCTGATGTTGCTGGTCGCGATAGCGGATTTAGTCCTTACCATACTGGATTTACCGCCACAGGTCATGTTGGACGCGCCCTGGCGCATCGTTACGCCGGTGCTGTTGTCGGTGAGTGTACTGTGGCTGTTGCGTTCGCGCACGCTGCGGCTGGTGTTTGCCGAATGGCCAGAGCCGGTTACCGCCTCAAAGCAAGACTAAGCCAGTTTGCTTAGATATTTCTGCTTTAGCTGCTGATAACGTTGTAGCTGTTCAGTTTTAAGTTTACTGTTGTCTATCAGCTGCTGGCATTGTTGTAACAGCTGCTGTTGCTGCTCGGCCGGGCACAGTGGCCGCGGTGAGGTAAGCAGGGTTTGCCACAAGTTTAAGGCGATACCGGCATTTTTCGGCATGACCTGCCAGGCCAGCATAAACGCTGAAAAAGCTTCCTGCCAGTTGCCGTGCTGATACAGATGCACGGCATTGTTGTTCAGTTCGCGGGGGCCATGCGCCATAGCAGCGCGCTCTTGTTGTTCCTGTGCTAAATAAGTTTGCAACACCGGTTCGGGCTGCTGTTGCCGGCAATACTGGCTGATCTTTACGAACAGGGTTTTAGAGGCTTCCGTTAAGCCAACTTCGTGCAAGGCTTTGGCTTTATCCAGCGCATCTTCCAGCGAAGTGATCTGCTCTTCGCTGGTTAACTCGGTCAGCAACTGGCGGGCTTTCTCTTTATGATCCTGCAAATACAATAGCCTGGCCTGTAGCACCTGCTGAGGTTGCATCAGGTCAGGCTGAGAGAATTGCCGCTGTACAGTATTAAGCGACATATTCGCCTGACGGCTTAAGCGCGCTTGCTGCTCGCTGTCTTCACTGCTCAGGGCAAAGTCGATACTGGCACGGGCTAAATTCAAATACAGCCCGGCGTGTTCGTGGATAGAATGGCGGGCAAATTTAACCATATCGCGGGCGGCGCGGTATTGCATCTCGTAATCATGGTTTAGCCGGGATAGTTGCAGCAGTTTTTGCTGGCGAAGCAGGTTACGCGGCGCTATGTCTGCTGCGGCCAGTATATGCTGCTGTGCCTGCTGATAATGTTGCTGGCGAAATTCCAGTTCACTTAAACAATCCAGCGCAAATAACCGGGTTTCTGAGCGGGCTAACATCTGCTGAAGCTCGGCAAAGGCTTGCCTCTCTTGCTGTTGTTGTATTAAGCAACGCACTTTGCCTATTCGGGCCCAGCTAAAGGGTTGGATATGTAACATGGCCTGAAAGAACGCCAGGGCCGTGCTGTAGTCATGTTGCTGCAGCAGTATATCGCCTTTGAGCTTTAACAGTAGCGGAAACAGCTTATGCAGTTCGGCTTGGGATAACTGCTGATCAATCAGTGCTAACGCTTTGTCGTAGGCAAAGTGTTCCAGTAAATCATAGACCGGGCGCAGTTGCTGTTTACGTTTTAATACCCGCTCAATTCGCTGCTGCAAGTCGCGGATCACAAATGGCTTGGCCAGAAATTCATCCGGTTGTAATTCCAGTACACTGTGCACCAGGGCCGGATCCGTGTCGGCACTGATAAAAATCAGACCACAGCTGATTTTCTGACAACCGGTGCTTTTTAGCTCGTCAAACAACTGATAGCCATCTTTACCTTTGGGCAGGTTATAAGCGCAAATAATCAGATCATAGCTATTTTGCCGGCACAGCGTCAGCGCCGTCTGCGCGCGGTCAGCATAGCTGATATTTTGATAATGTAATTGCTCCAGCGCATAGCGCAAATAACTTTGGCTTAAACTTTGCTCATCAATAATCAGAATGCGTTCGTCGCGTTTAACGGCAGTTTCCATAGAGATAAAGCAGGTGACAGAGGCAAGATTGGCTTTACTATAGCAAGTTTTTAACAACAAGTAAGGGAGTAAGGTGGTGGATTGTACTGGGTTTGGGTAGTGGCAACCGTGTCTTCGCAAAGAGTGGGCGGTGCTGTCTTATGATAATCAGGGAGTTGGTGGATTGTACTGGGTTTGGGCTAGTGGCAACCGTGTCTTGGCAAAGAGTGGGCGGTGCTGTCTTATGATAATCAGGGAATTGGTGGATTGTACTGGGTTCGAACCAGTGACCCCCGCCTTGTAAGGGCGGTGCTCTCCCAGCTGAGCTAACAATCCATGGGAGTATCAAACGACTTTTTATTTGGTGGATTGTACTGGGTTTGTGCCAGTAACAACCGTTTTGTCATGAAGAGCGGGCGCTGCTTCTCATGATAAATCCCAATTGGTGGATTGTACTGGGTTCGAACCAGTGACCCCCGCCTTGTAAGGGCGGTGCTCTCCCAGCTGAGCTAACAATCCATGGGAGTATCAAATTGTGATCAAACTTTTTAGATTTGGTGGATTGTACTGGGTTTAATCAGTGTCCACCGTCTCGTCGTGAAGAGCGGGCGGTGCTTTTCATGATAAGACATCAAGTGGTGGATTGTACTGGGTTCGAACCAGTGACCCCCGCCTTGTAAGGGCGGTGCTCTCCCAGCTGAGCTAACAATCCACGCTGTTTGATGGCGCTCATTATAGGGAGCACGAAAAAGCTGTCAACCTTATTTTAGTAAATGTGGTTTGCTTGCTGCAAAAGTAAACATTATACCGGCTGTTGCAGTAAAACTATGTATAGCAAGCCACCTTTGCGGGTGCATCCGGCGCAGCGCATTGTTACAATATGGCCATTATTGCACTGTGATGGATAAACTATGTCTCTTGTTACCCGTTTTGCACCAAGCCCAACTGGCTATTTACATGTTGGTGGCGCCCGCACGGCGTTATTTAGTTGGTTATATGCCAGAAAAAATGGCGGTAAATTTATTCTGCGGATTGAAGATACCGATTTAGAACGCTCTACGCAGGAATCGGTAGATGCCATTTTAGAAGGTATGCAGTGGTTGGGGCTGGATCACGATGAAGGCCCTTACTATCAAACCCAGCGCTTTGATTTATATAAAGAGGTTGTTGCTAAGCTGCTGGCAGAAGGTAAAGCCTATAAATGTTTTTGTACGGTAGAAGAAGTCGACGCCATGCGCGAAGCGCAGATGGCGGCCGGTGAAAAACCCCGTTACAACGGTATGTGGCGTGACCGTACTGACCATCCGGCAGATAAACCTTTTGTGATCCGTTTTAAAAACCCGCAAAGTGGCACTGTCGTGATTGATGATCTGATTAAAGGCAAAATTGAAATTGCGAACAGTGAGCTGGATGATTTAATTATTGCCCGCAGTGACGGTACCCCTACTTATAATCTGACCGTGGTAGTAGACGACTGGAAAATGGGCATTACCCACGTAATTCGTGGTGATGATCATGTGAATAACACGCCGCGGCAGATGAATATTCTGGCCGCCTTAGGTGCTGACATCCCTAAGTATGCGCATGTACCGATGATTTTAGGTGACGATGGTAAGCGCTTATCTAAGCGTCATGGCGCTGTGGGTGTAATGCAGTACCGCGACAATGGCTTTTTGCCAGAGGCACTGCTGAATTACCTGGTGCGTCTGGGCTGGTCACATGGCGATCAGGAAATTTTCAGCAAACAAGAACTGATCCAGCTGTTTGATCTAGAAAGCTGTAACCGGGCCCCTTCGGCCTTTAATACCGACAAACTGATTTGGTTAAACCAGCATTACATGAAAACTCTGCCGCCAGAGCAGGTTGCGAAGCAATTAGCCTGGCATATTGCCGAACAAAAGCTGGATATCAGCCATGGCCCGGCGTTAACGGAACTGGTAAAAGCCCAGGCAGAGCGGGTAAAAACATTAAAAGAGCTGGTAGAAGTAAGCCGGTATTTTTATGAAGATTTTGCTGAGTTTGATGCTGACGCCGCGAAAAAACATCTGCGCCCGGTTGCGCTGGAACCATTACAAGCGGTACTCGCTAACTTATCGGCATTAGCAGACTGGTCACAAGAAGCGATACATCAGGTGATTAACGCTACCGCTGAGCAATTAGGTGTTGGTATGGGAAAAATTGGTATGCCACTGCGTGTTGCGGTAACGGGCAGCGGCAACTCACCGGCGCTGGATATCACTTTGGCATTAATCGGCAAAACGCGCAGTCTGACGCGGTTGGCCAACGCCATTGAGTTTGTCAAACAGCGCGCGGCCGAGTAAACGTTAGCCTGCACCCGCTGGCAATTTCGGTGAATGCACCTGATACTCAGTCAGGTGCCGCTGGGCATAGCCTTGTTGCTTGTTACAATGAGGCCGCGCCCAGCGCAAGGAATAAAAGGAATAATAATAACAACCGGGACGACATACTACTCATGGGTAAACATCGATAACGGGAGTCAGATAGCAATATAATGCATGTTTTTTTAACCGGTGTCAGTTTGGCACTGATGTTAAGCTTGTATGGGGTACAAGCCGCCGAAACCGACAACTTACCCAGCAGTGAAGAGCCATTACAACCTATTGGTTTTTTTGGTACTGTTACCGGCGATGTCGAGTTAGGTTTTCTGTTAACGTCAGGCAACACTGATGCTTTTGCTATTCGGGCAAACAGTGAACTGGTGCACGATCTGGAATACTTCCGTAACCGCTATCAGCTGCAGAGTTTGTTGCAGAAAAACAACGTTGCGGATGTCAACACAGGTGAGCGTAACCGGGTTACCACTGCCAGCCGCTATGCGTTTACCGGCCAGAGTAACTACAAGCTGGTCACCGGGCGCGAGTCGATTTTTGGTCGCGGCGCTTACGCCTATGATAAATTTGGTGCTTTCAGGCAGCAGGCTTCATTAGTCGCCGGCTACGGTAACCGTATCTTTGAAAAACTGACCAATTATCTGGACTTGGAAACCGGCCCGGGTTTTGCGCAGCAGCAAACCGCTGCAGGTGAGCGTAGAAGTGGTGCGATTTGGTTTTTGGCGGCCAACCTTGATTATGCCCTGTTTGATAACAGCAGTTTTCGGCAAACGCTGGAAAGCGCAGTCTCTTTAGATGGTGAAAACTCCACCTTACTCAGCCGCAGCAGTATTACTGCCAAAGTGGCGGATAAACTGTCGATGCGCTTTAACTTTGTGGTGCGTTATAACTCCCGGCCGGAAGGTGATCTGCGTGAGACAGATAGCGAAACCTCGGCATCACTGGTTTATACTTTCTAAACGCTTCGGGCGCTATAAAGCGCCCCGGTTTAATTAACCAACTCGTTGCCGCTCGCGGCGTTGCTGGCAAAGGCCAGTAAGTTATCGCTGGTTACCTGGCTGATTTCCTGCAGTGCTTCGCGGGTAAAAAACGCCTGATGGCCGGTAATTAATACGTTAGGAAAGGTGAGTAACCGTTTAAATATTTCATCATCAATGACCTGCTCTGACAGGTTTTCAAAGAACAGATCGGCTTCCTGCTCATACACATCCAGGCCCAGATAGCCTATTTTGCGGCTTTTCAGACCATCAATAACGGCTTTGCTGTCCAGTAGCGCGCCGCGGCTGGTGTTAATCAGCATTACGCCATCTTTCATGCTGCCAATGCTGTAATGGTTAATCAGGTGATTGGTGTCGGGCGTTAGCGGGCAATGCAGGCTGATAATATCGCTTTGGGCGTAAAGCTCAGCCAGTGACACGTAGCGGCCACCGAGTTCGGTAATAACTGCGCTGGGGCTAATGTCGTGGCACAGTAGCTGACAGCCAAAACCGTGCAATATTCTGGCGGTTGCCTGGCCAATACGGCCGGTGCCAATTAAACCGACTGTTTTACCAAACAGGTTAAACCCTAATAAACCATCCAGGGCGAAATTGTCATCACGCACTCTGTTGTAGGCTTTATGCAGTTTTCTATTCAGGCATAACATCATGCCAATAGTATGTTCAGCGACAGCTTCAGGTGAGTAGGCGGGCACTCTGGCCACGCGAATGCCCAGCGCTTTGGCGGCGTTTAAATCAACATTATTGAAACCCGCGCAGCGCAGCGCTACCATTTCAATGCCCATTTCGGATAGCTGTTGTAACACAGTGGCATTCACTTCATCATTTACGAACACACAAACCGCGTGGCAACCGGCGGCCAGCCTGACGCTGTCAGCGGTTAAACGGCTGTCGATATAAGTAAAATGCAGGCTGCTGTCTGCCCACTGGCTAAAGCCATCACGGTCATATTTTTTCGCGCTGAATACGGCAACTTTCATGGCATGTCTCCCATTCTATGCCGTTTAGCTTAACGGAGTTTACAGCGCTACAGTTAGCGCTGGATCAAACTTATAGCAATTCTTCGATGGCTGATGCAATGGCAGAGGGTTTAGTGCGTGGAGCATAGCGTTTAACCACATCGCCGTCTTTGTTGACCAGAAACTTAGTGAAATTCCACTTAATCGCGCGGGTTTTCATCAGACCGCGGGCGCTGTCTTTCAAATGTTCAAATAGCGGCGACGCGTCGGGGCCGTTTACCATCAATTTGGCCATTACCGGGAAGCTTACGCCATAATTTATCTGACAAAACTGCTGAATATCGCTGTCAGAGCCCGGTTCCTGGCCGCCAAACTGATTACACGGAAAGGCCAGGATCAGTAAACCCCGCTCATGGTACTTTTGGTAGAGTTCTTCCAGTTCTTTGTATTGCGGCGTAAAGCCACACTGGCTGGCGGTGTTAACAATCAGCAGCACTTTGCCGCGGTACTGACTTAAGTCGATTTCGTTACCTGTCGCGTCTTTTATGGTGTATTGATGCACGTTGGCCATGCTGTGTCCTTATTTAAATGCTTTTCATTGTCTACGGAACTTTGTAAGCTTTGTACCACAGTATGTCACAGTTTTAAGTCATTAATATGTCAACTAATAGTAATAACAAAGTCGCATTTATCGGTTTGGGCGTAATGGGCTATCCGATGGCGGGTTATCTGCAGCAAAAAGGCTATCAGGTCACGGTATATAACCGCACCGCGGCTAAAGCGGAAAAGTGGGCAGCGCAGTATGGCGGTGCTTATGCTGAGACCCCGGCGAAAGCGGCACAAGGCGCTACGCTGGTGTTTCTTTGCGTTGGCAATGACAATGATGTGCGCTCTGTAGTGTATGGCGAGCAAGGTGTGTTGGCCGGTATGCTGGCAGGCTCAGTGCTGATAGACCACACCACAGCGTCAGCTAATTTAGCCCGTGAGCTGGCGCAAGCGGCGAAGCAGCAAGGTATTGGCTTTTTAGATGCGCCGGTTTCCGGTGGCCAGGCTGGCGCTGAAAACGGCGTGCTAACGGTGATGGTTGGTGGCGAAGCCAGCGATTTTGCCAAGGCCGAAGCGGCGATAATGAGCTATTCACGCTGTGCCAAATTGCTTGGCCCGGCAGGTAGCGGCCAGTTGGCGAAGATGGTGAATCAGATTTGTATCGCCGGGGTAGTGCAGGGGCTGGCAGAGGCGCTTAACTTTGCGCAAAACGCCGGTTTAGATGCCGCCGCCGTGGTCGAGGTGATTTCACAAGGTGCAGCCTCATCCTGGCAGATGCAAAACCGCTCGCTGACTATGCTGGACGGCAAATACGATTTTGGTTTTGCCGTCGACTGGATGCGTAAAGATTTGGGTATAGCACTTAGCGAAGCGCGTGAAAACGGCAGCCATTTACCGCTAACGGCGTTAGTAGATCAGTTCTATAGTGAAGTGCAGCAAATGGGCGGCGGCCGCTGGGATACCTCCAGCCTGCTGGCGCGGTTAAAGCGTTAAGCTCCAGAGCAAAAGAAAAAGGCGCCGCGGCGCCTTTTTTGTTAGTCGTAAGCTATAACCATTCGCACCCAAAACAGCAGTAAGCCGCCGCCCACCAGTACTGTTTTTAACACGTATATTATAGTGCCGATATCTGCCGGCCAGCCCAAACCGAATATAAAGCTGCATAACAGCAGCGCAAATCCGACATAGCTATACAGAGTCTGGTCGAACAGTCTGGATTTATTTTTCATACTGCCGCTGAAACCGGCGATGATGAGAAAGGGGCTAAGTACATCAGTTAAAAACACAAAATCATCGAATTCATTGCTGATCAAAAGCCAGCGACAGACAACTAATACTAAGAAAGACAGGCAAGCTGCGGCGATAATACGTCGCCAGCTAAAGTTGTTTAAGGCAAATGCCCGCCTGATTTGTTCTGCGGTAAACTCAGGTTGTTGTAAAATGTTCCTTACCTGACGCAAGCGGCTATAGGCTTTGAGCGGAGAGGGTGATGCTGCAGTTTGTTGACCGCTGTTGATGCAAAGGCAGGTGATAAAAACATGGTTTTTTGCGTTGAATTTTATGGATAAATTTTTAGCGTCCTGCAGCATGCGATTGTCATCCTGGCCAAGAATAAACACTTCAAATTGCACACTAAACTTCATCGGACCAGACGGCTTAGTCTCACTATCTGCCAACAGGTTATCGCGTAGTACTATCGCCTGCTGTATACATTCCTGTTTGGTTGGCAGGTTAGCTGCGCTATGGTCGATAAACAGCGCAATCTTACAAGTCATAGGGCTTAACTTAACCAAAATGCGCTTAGCATAGCGCTTAAAGTACAACAATTCAGGTAAGGCAGTATGGGTTAACATTGCAGTGTCATTATCAGCAGTGGTTATCTCTACCTCTTCAAATTGCCCACCAACCGGTTGCCACCCCAAGCGGTGTTCCAATTCTTTTTGTTCTAACTCTGCCAGCAAAGCCGGAAGCTCTTCATCACTACAGTGTTCGGTTTTTTGCAGCCATTCTGCTTCATCAGGCAGTGGCATTTCTTCTTCTGTTACGTCTGCCAGCAATGTGTACTGCTGCTCTATCATCATATGCAACATAAGTTGCCTGATGTAACTCGGATCAGCAGTATGTTGTTCTGGCACGCTTTCAGTTAAGTCAGCGGTTGTAGTGGGTAATAAGCTTTCCATGCCGTGATTCCGGTAATTATGGCTGAGGTAAAGATCGCGAAATGTTATTTAAAGATGATTTATATGTCAAAAAATATTCGTTATAGCGAAGTGGGCTATTACTGCGCCATTATTGATATGGACGGCCGCCGCAGGGATACATTCAGCTTGCCGGCGCGGTTAAAGCGTTAAGCTCCAGAGCAAAAGAAAAAGGCGCCGCGGCGCCTTTTTTCTAGTACTGTTTAGTTAAACACCATCTCCGGTATATCGCCGTCGATTACCAGCTTGCCGGCGGTTTTTTGTTTGATTTCGTCTACCGAAATGCCCGGTGCACGCTCTAACAGGTGAAATGCGCCGTTACGTACTTCCAGTACGGCTAAGTCGGTAACGATTTTCTTCACGCAGCCTACACCGGTCAGCGGCAGGGTGCAGTCGGTTAGCAGCTTGCTGTTGCCGTATTTGTCAGCATGGGTCATGGTTACGACGATGTTTTGTGCGCCGGCGACTAAGTCCATCGCGCCGCCCATACCTTTAACCAGCTTGCCCGGGATCATCCAACTGGCGATATTGCCGTTTTGGTCTACTTCAAAGGCGCCCAATACGGTTAAATCGACATGGCCGCCGCGGATCATGGCAAAGCTTTCAGCCGAGCTGAAAATCGCCGCGCCTTTAATAGCGGTGACGGTTTCTTTGCCGGCGTTAATCATATCGGCGTCAATTTCATCTTCCGTCGGGTAGGGGCCCATACCCAGTAAGCCGTTTTCAGATTGCAGCATTACTTCAATACCGGTCGGCACATAGTTGGCCACCAGAGTAGGAATACCGATACCTAAGTTTACGTAGTAACCGTCTTGCAGCTCCTGCGCCACGCGCATGGCAACCTGTTCACGAGATAAAGCCATTGTTGCCTCCTTAACCTTGACGGACCATACGACGTTCAATGCGTTTTTCAAAGTTGCCTTTAATAACGCGCTGCACGTAAATACCCGGGGTATGAATTTGTGACGGTTCCAGCTCACCCGGCTCGACGATTTCTTCAACTTCCGCCACGGTGATTTTACCGGCGGTGGCCGCCATCGGGTTGAAGTTCATTGAAGTGTGACGAAACACCAGGTTGCCGTAACGATCAGCTTTCCAGGCGCGCACTATGGCAAAATCGCCGGTAATCGCCGGTTCTAACACGTAGTGACGGCCATTAATTTCGCGGGTTTCTTTACCTTCAGCTACGGGGGTGCCGTAACCGGTGGCGGTGAAAAACGCCGGTATACCGGCACCGCCGGCACGCATTTTTTCCGCCAGCGTACCTTGTGGTGTGAGCTCTACTTCCAGCTCGCCGCTAAGCAGTTGCTTTTCAAACAGGGCGTTTTCGCCAACGTAAGAGGCAACCATTTTTTTAATTTGCTTATCTTCCAGCAAAATACCCAGGCCAAAGCCGTCAACACCGCAGTTGTTCGATACCACGGTGAGATCTTTGGTTTTCATTTTCTTGATCTGAGCGATTAAGCCCTCAGGTATACCGCATAAGCCAAAGCCACCGGCAATAACGGTCATGCCGTCCTGCAGGCCTGCCATGGCGTCTTCGTAGCTATGTACGACTTTATTAAACCCTGCCATTTGTTGTCCTCTGTTCTTTGCTGAACTATCTGTTGCGAACTGCTCTTCGACTGCGCGGATGCTGCGTGAAGTTTTTTCTGCGACACGCCATAAACCATCCATGGGGCTCGACTCCGGCCATCCATGGCCTCCAACGGTCGCCGAAAAAATCACATCCGCATCCGCTGGCATCTGTGCCAAGGTAAGCGCGTAGTGCACTTTGACCGGAACCGTGTTTTTCATGGATGAAAAACAGGAGCCTACAGGGACGTATTTACGGCGTGTTCCGGCAAAGTTGTACGGAGTGATTACCGTGTTCGAAGAACCTTAGTTGTTGCTGTTAACTAACTACCAGTTTGCGTGCACTTGGCCCTTAGCGCCAATCCTACTTTAGAACTAGGCTGCTTCCCCAGCTTATCGGTAATAAACCAGCCGGCTTTGGCCAGCGCAGTTAAATCGATGCCGTGCGAAATGCCAAGGCCGTTCAGCAAATACACCACATCTTCAGTGGCAACATTGCCTGACGCACCGGCAGCGTAAGGGCAACCGCCAAGGCCTGCTACGGCGCTGTCAATCACTGCTATGCCACGGTTTAGCGCCACGTAAATATTGGTTAACGCCTGGCCATAAGTGTCGTGAAAATGCACCGCCAGCTTGTCTACCGGCACCATGCTAAGTACTGCATCCAGCATCGCATTCACTTTATCCGGCGTACCAACACCTATGGTATCGCCCAGCGATATTTCGTAGCAGCCCATCTCCAACAGCGCCTTGGCTACTAAGGCTACTTCGGTAGGCGCAACATCACCCTGATAGGGGCAGCCGACCACACAAGACACATAACCACGTACTTTAATGCCGTCGGCTTTGGCGGCTTCTACCACAGGTAAAAAGCGCTCCAGGCTCTCAGCGATGCTGCAGTTAATGTTTTTCTGGCTGAAGGCTTCAGAGGCTGCACCAAAAATGGCGACTTCAGTGGCTCCGGCGGCTTTAGCCGCTGCATAGCCTTTTAAGTTCGGGGTCAGCGCCGCATAGGTAACACCGGCTTTGCGGCTGATACCGGCAAACACCTCAGCAGAGTCGGCCATCTGCGGCACCCACTTCGGCGAGACAAAGGCGCCGCTTTCAATGTAGCTGTGGCCTGCGGCGGTTAGCATATCAATCAGTGCGATTTTATCGGCTGTGCTAACGCTTTGCTCGTTTTGCAGGCCATCACGCGGGCCGACTTCAACAAGGCGAACGTTTTTGGGTAAACTCATGCTTCCTCCGGCGTAAAATCGACCAGCTCGGCGCCGTCTTTTACCAGATCGCCAGCGGCATAGAACACTTCATTTACCACACCGTTTTTCGGCGCTTTTATGCTGTATTCCATCTTCATCGCTTCCATAATCACCAGCGTATCACCGGCTTTTACCGTGCTGCCTGCTTTGGCCATTACCGCAACGATAGTGCCGTTCATCGGTGCCGTTAAGCTGCCGGCGTGATCGGCGCCTTCCACTTCTGTCGCCACTTCGGTCTGGTAGATAAAGTCATAACGCTGGTGTTTGATAAACACACTGATGGTGTCGCCGTAGCGACTTACCCGCACCTTGGTGCGGTGATCGCCGAGCACTGCGCTTAGCTCATCGCCGTTAAGTTCGGCCGTGCAGCATAGCTGCTGGCCTGCCACGTCAATCACATAATGCTGCTGCAGTTGCTGCACTTTTAACAAACTGCTGTTCTCACCATGCTGCAGTGCAATGTCGACTGTTGGTGTTTCGTTCATTCGCCAGCCGTGGCTGAACTGCCAGGGGCTAAAGCTGTTGCCCGAGCCTTGCGGTGCTTTTTGCTGCTGCAAAATAAACAGCGCAGCCAGTATCAAAGCCTGATTATTTTCTTTATTGGCCGGCGCAAATAAGCTTTGCTGGTGTTTGTTGATAAAGTTGGTATCAAGCTCGGCCGCTTTAAACGCCGGGTGCTCGGTTAAGCTGGTTAGAAAGCTTAAGTTAGTGGTAACACCGGCAATACGGTAATCGTCCAGCGCACGTAACATGCGGGCGATGGCGCGGTCGCGGCTTTCATCCCAAACAATCAGCTTGGCGATCATCGGGTCATAAAACGGCGACACTTCATCATTTTCTACCACACCGGTATCCACCCGCACATGACGGTTGGCTTCAGGCTGGCGCAAGTAGGTCAGCTTACCGGTTTGCGGCAGGAAGTCGTTATCCGGATCTTCGGCATAGACCCGCACTTCTATGGCATGACCATCAAGCTGAATATCCTCCTGCGCCAGTGGCAGTGTTTCGCCGGCGGCGACCAGCAGCTGCCATTTTACTAAGTCCTGGCCGGTGATCATCTCGGTAACCGGGTGTTCTACCTGCAGCCGGGTGTTCATTTCCATAAAGTAGAAAGAGCCGTCTTCGTCGAATAAAAACTCCACGGTACCGGCGCCGCGATAATCAATGGCTTTGGCGGCTTTTACTGCGGCTTCGCCCATGGCTTTTCGCTGTTCGCTGCTAAAGTTCGGTGCCGGCGCTTCTTCAATCACTTTCTGGTGGCGGCGCTGTATCGAGCAGTCGCGCTCGGCTAAGTACACGGCATTGCCGTGGTTGTCAGCAAATACCTGAATTTCAATATGCCGTGGCTTGGTTAAATAACGCTCAATCAGCATTTTATCGTTGCCAAAGCCGGCTTTGGCTTCACGCCGCGCACTGGCCAAAGCATCAGCAAATTCTTCCTGCTTCCACACCACGCGCATACCTTTACCACCACCACCGTAGGCGGCTTTTAGCAGCTGCGGATAACCGATGCGGGCTGATTCGGTTTTAAGTAAGTCATCGGACTGATCATCACCATGATAACCCGGTACCAGTGGTACGCCGGCTTTGGCCATAATCTCTTTGGCGGCGCTTTTTGAGCCCATAGCAGTAATAGCGCCGACTGGTGGGCCGATAAACACTACGCCGGCTTCCTCACAGGCTTTGGCAAAGCTTTCGTTTTCCGATAAAAAGCCATAGCCCGGATGAATGGCTTCTGCGCCGCTTTGTTTGGCGATGGCGATAATTTTATCTGCCCGCAGGTAAGAATCTTTACTTGGCGCCGGGCCCAGCAAATAGGCTTCGTCGGCCATGCGCACATGGCGGGCATTGGCGTCGGCTTCGGAATATACCGCCACGCAGCGGATACCGAGTTTATGTGCAGTGTCGATAACGCGGCAGGCAATTTCACCGCGGTTGGCGATTAATATTTTACGAAACATTATGCGTTTTCCTTGCCCAGCCAGGCCGGTTTACGTTTTTCGAGGAATGCCGTTAAGCCTTCCTGACCTTCCGGTGATACCCGTATTTCAGCAATCGCTTGTTCGGTATGGGCTATTACGTTATTGCTGATCTTGCGATTATAAATATTGTGGATCAGCGACTTGGCAGCTGTTAATGCCGCCGGGCTGTTTTGCAGCAGAGTGTTGATAAAGGTTTCAGCGCTGTCGGCTAATTCACCTTCGGTTACTACTTCATGCAGCAGACCAAGCTTTTTCGCCGTCGGTGCCATAAAGCGCTCGGCAGTTAAAAAATAACGCCGGCTTTCACGCTCACCAATGGCGCGCATGACATAAGGGCTAATCACCGCAGGAATAAGGCCAATACGCACTTCGCTTAAGCAGAAGCTGGCATTCTCTTCGGCAATGGCGATATCGCAGCAGGCAACCAAACCTAAAGCGCCGCCAAAGGCTGCACCTTTTATCAGGGCGAGGGTAGGTTTAGGGAATTTATCCAGCCGGTGCATTAGGGTGGCCAGTTCAGCGGCGTCATTTAAATTTTGCTGGTAGTCTTTTTGCGCCATAGAGCGCATCCAATTTAAGTCGGCACCGGCAGAGAAGTTTTTGCCGTTAGCAGCCAGCACCAATACCCGCACTTTATCGTTATTGGCTAAGTCTTTTAGCACAGCGATAAGCTCGGCGATCATGGCATCGTCAAAGGCGTTGTGTACCTCGGGACGGTTTAGCGCTAGGGTGGCTACGCCGCGCGGGTCGATACTGACTTCTGTGTAAACCTGGTTCATTTTGTCTCCGAAAGTGTTAATGCAACTTGTGACTGCATTTCTTCGAAATCGCGGTTGCTGCGTGAAGTTTTTTCTGCGACACGCCATAAACCCTCCATGGGGCTCGATTCCGGCCATCCATGGCCTCCAACGGTCGCCGAAAAAATCACATCCGCACCCGCTTGATATCCGGTGCAGCAAGCGCGCAGTGCACTTTGCTCAGAACCGTGTTTTTCAGGGACGAAAAACACGAGCCTACAGGGATGTATTCACGGCGTGTTCTGACAAAGTTGTACGGAGTGATTGCGATTGTCTGCATCATAGTGGCATCACATCCGAAACACGCCAAAACGGCTCTCTTCAATCGGTGCATTCAGCGCAGCGGCTAATGCCAGCCCCACTGTCATCCGTGTCTGTGCCGGGTCGATAATGCCATCGTCCCACAAGCGACCACTGGCATAATACGGGTGGCCCTGTTTTTCGTACTGCTCAATAATCGGTTGCTTCAGCGCTTTTTCCGCATCTGCCGACAGCGTTTCGCCTTTACGCGCCAAACCATCTTTAGTCACCTGCGCCATTACACCGGCGGCTTGCTCACCGCCCATTACCGAAATACGCGCATTGGGCCATATCCACATCATGGTGGGGTCGTAAGCGCGGCCGCACATGCCGTAATTACCGGCGCCGTAGCTGCCGCCAATCAACACAGTAAATTTGGGCACCTTGGCGCAGCTTACTGCCATCACCATTTTAGCGCCGTGCTTGGCAATGCCTTCGGCTTCGTACTTTTTACCTACCATAAAGCCGGTAATGTTTTGCAAAAATAGCAGGGGTATTTTGCGCTGGGCACACAGCTCAATAAAGTGTGCACCTTTTTGTGCAGATTCGGAGAATAAGATCCCGTTATTGGCGACGATACCAACCGGGTAGCCGAAAATGCGCGCAAAACCGCACACCAGGGTGGCACCATAGTATTGTTTAAATTCATCAAAGTCAGAGCCATCGACGATGCGGGCAATCACTTCTTTAACATCAAACGGCTTGCGTAAATCGGTGCCGACTATGCCGTACAGCTCTTTGGCGTCATACAGCGGCTCTTGCGCCGGTTTAATATCCATCTGCTGTGGGGTAGGGCGGTTTAAGCGCGATACCGCATTGCGGGCCAGTTGCAGCGCGTGCTCGTCGTTTAACGCATAGTGATCCGCCACACCGGAGATTTTACAATGTACGTCAGCACCGCCGAGCTCTTCGGCGGAGACTTCTTCACCGGTGGCAGCTTTTACCAGCGGCGGGCCGGCTAAAAAGATGGTACCTTGCTCTTTTACGATAATGCTTTCATCGGCCATTGCCGGTACATAAGCACCGCCAGCAGTACACAAGCCCATTACTACAGCAATTTGTGGTATGCCTTTAGCCGACATATTCGCCTGGTTAAAGAAGATACGGCCAAAGTGCAGTTTATCCGGGAATACTTCATCCTGGCGTGGCAGGTTAGCACCGCCTGAGTCGACCAGATAAATACACGGCAGGTGGCAGCGCTCGGCAATTTCCTGGGCGCGTAAATGCTTTTTCACGGTAAGCGGGTAGTAGGTACCGCCTTTTACCGTGGCGTCGTTGGCGACAATCATGCACTCGACACCACTAACGCGGCCAATACCCGCGACAACACCGGCACTGGGTACGTAATCGTCGTAGCATTCCCAGCCGGCAAACTGGCCAATTTCTAAAAAAGGCGAGCCCGGATCGAGCAGCTTTTGAATGCGATCACGCACAAACAACTTACCGCGTGCGGTATGACGGGCAATTAAGGCTTCACCGCCACCGAGTTTAATTTGCTGTACTTTGCTTTGCAGATCATCGACCACGGCCTGCATGGCGGCGGCGTTTTTCTGGAAGTCCTCAGCGCGAGGATTGATTTTTGAGGTAATTCTGGTCACTTAAGTCACCTTTAACCGGGCCTGCAGGCCCGGTGCAGAATAGCTGGAAAGGTTTGTCTTGCGTTTAGTTTGATTCAGTAAACAGTTCGCGGCCAATCAGCATACGGCGGATTTCCGAGGTGCCTGCGCCAATTTCGTACAGCTTGGCATCACGCAGTAAGCGTCCGGTAGGGTACTCGTTAATATAGCCATTACCGCCTAACAACTGAATTGCATCCAGCGCCATCTTGGTGGCCAGCTCTGCCGAGTACAGAATAACCGCCGCCGCATCTTTACGGGTGGTTTCACCGCGATCACAAGCTTTGGCGACGGTATAAACGTAAGACTTAGCGGCGTTCATCTGAGTGTACATATCGGCCAATTTACCCTGTACCAGCTGGAATTCACCGATAGATTGACCAAACTGCTTACGGTCGTGAATATACGGCACTACCACGTCCATACAAGCTTGCATAATGCCCAGTGGACCGGCTGATAACACCACGCGCTCGTAGTCCAGACCGCTCATTAATACCTTAACGCCACCGCCAACCTGGCCCAGCACGTTTTCCTCTGGTACTTCGCAGTCTTCAAACACCAGCTCACAGGTGTTAGAGCCGCGCATACCTAATTTATCCAGCTTCTGCGCTGTGCTAAAGCCTTTAGTGCCGCGCTCGACGATAAACGCAGTAATGCCCTTAGAGCCGGCATTAATGTCGGTTTTGGCGTAAATTACATAGGTGTGTGCATCCGGGCCATTGGTGATCCACATCTTGTTGCCATTTAAAATGTACTTGTCGCCTTGTTTCTCAGCGCGCAGTTTCATGCTGACCACGTCTGAACCGGCGTTCGGTTCACTCATCGCCAAGGCACCGATATGCTCGCCCGAGCACAGTTTTGGCAGATATTTCAACTTCTGCGCTTCGCTGCCGTTGCGGAATATCTGGTTTACACACAGGTTAGAATGCGCACCGTAGGATAAGCCAACCGAGGCTGAGGCGCGGCTGATTTCTTCCAGTGCTACTACGTGCTCTAAGTAACCTAAACCTGAGCCGCCGTATTTTTCATCGACGGTAATGCCCAGCAGGCCTAAATCACCGAATTTGCGCCACAGCTCATTCGGGAATTCATTTTTTTCGTCAATATGGGCGGCGCGCGGGGCGATTTCTTCGCGGGCAAAGGCGTTAACCTGCTCGCGGATCATATCTACCGTTTCGCCTAAATCGAAATTAAGCCCTTTATAACTGCTAATCATTGTGGATCCCCGTTTGCTATGTTCTTCAACTGCTTAGGCAGTTTTATGTTGTTTGGCGTCGGCTAAGGTGTCGCGGCAACGTTTTTCTACCGTTACCAGCTCCATCAGCACTACTTTGATATCGTCCATCTGCTGATGCAGTTCGGCTTTTTTCAGCTCAATCAGTTTCAGCATGGTACTTAATTGGGTGACGCTGCTTTTATCAGCGTCGTACAGTTCAAACAGCTGGCCGGTTTCTGCCAGGCTAAAACCCAAGCGCTTGCCGCGTAAAATAAGCTTTAACCTTACCCGGTCGCGCTTACTGTAAATACGGGTTTGGCCGTTACGTAAAGGCGTGATCAGCCCCTGATCTTCATAAAAGCGGATACTACGGGTAGTAATATCAAACTCTTTGGCCAGTTCGCTGATACTGTATGTTTTTTCTTCTTTTTCTGTCATAAACGCCATCCCCGAAAACGCAGTCAATATAAGTGAAGTTTACGTAAAGGTAAAGCTGATGGCGTGAAGCTAAGTCGGCAAAACGGCCATTTTTGCCACCTTTGTAAAGCAAAAATGCCAGTTTGCGCTGGTCAGACTGTACACTTTGCTGAACCAAAAGCGCAGCACCCTACCATAGTGTTAGGTGGTTGACGTTGGCGTAAACGTAAATTTGGTGTAGGCTCTGGAGCAACTTTTTAGCCGACAGCTTTTTTTGGAGATTTATATGGCTAGCGAAAATATTGTTATCGTTGCTGCAAAACGTACCGCCATGGGCGGCTTTATGGGCGGCTTAGCTGATGTTGACGCCACTGTGCTTGGCGCAACGGCGATTAAAGCAGCATTAGAGCAGGCTGGTATAAGCGGCGATAAGGTTAGCGAAGTGATTATGGGCAACGTGCTGCCAGCCGGTTTAGGCCAGGCACCCGCGCGTCAGGCCACGTTAAAAGCCGGCTTACCGTTAACAGCAGGCGCTACCACCATTAATAAAGTATGTGGTTCCGGCTTAAAAGCGGTGATGCTGGCCAGCGATTTATTAAAAGCCGGCAGCGCCGATGTAGTAGTGGCCGGTGGTATGGAATCGATGAGTAACGCGCCTTACCTGCTGGATAAAGCCCGTAGCGGTTACCGTATGGGCCACGGCCAAATTAAAGATCATATGATGTTAGACGGCCTGGAAAATGCCTACGACGGTAAAGCCATGGGCTGTTTTGCGCAGCAGACAGCAGACGAGAAAGGCATTAGCCGTGAGCAAATGGATGCCTTTGCCGTGCAATCGTTAACCCGTGCGCAGCAGGCGATCAACTCTGGCGCTTTTGAAGGCGAAATTACCCCGGTCACTTTCCAGACCCGCAAAGGTGAAATGACCTTTGCGGTAGATGAGCAGCCTGGCAATGCCAAGGTAGATAAAATTCCAACGCTGCGGCCGGCTTTTGCCAAAGATGGCACTATTACGGCGGCTAACTCCAGCTCAATTTCAGACGGCGCCGCTGCGCTGATTTTAATGCGCGAGTCTGATGCCAAAGCCCAAGGTGCTAAGCCACTGGCACGCGTGGTAGCGCATGCGACAAATTCAATGGAACCGGCTCTGTTTACCGTAGCCCCGGTTGGCGCAATGCAAAAAGTGCTGCAAAAAGCTGGCTGGGATAAACAGCAGGTAGATCTGTGGGAAATTAACGAAGCTTTTGCCATGGTAACTATGCTGGCCATTAATGAGCTGGGCCTGGACGAGAGCAAAGTAAACGTGAACGGCGGCGCCTGTGCGCTGGGCCATCCTATCGGTGCTTCAGGTGCGCGCATTCTGGTTACCCTTATTCATGCGCTGCGCAACCGCGGTTTAAGCAAAGGCGTTGCCTCACTGTGTATCGGTGGCGGCGAAGCCGTAGCATTGGCGGTAGAAGTACTGTAACAACGCAAAGAGTTTGCAAGCATAGCAGGCTTTGCAACCGGCTCACGGCAACTGCAGTAATAAAGACAAATTAACTGACGGCAACTTTGCATAATTACACAGATATAAACGCCGGCAGTACACCCAAACAATCGGGAGAAGCAACATGACACAACAGGTTAAGCATTTTATCGACGGCGAGTTTGTCGCACCAACAGGTGACAAATTGATCGCCGTGACCAACCCGGCAACACAAGAGGTGATTGCTCAGGTGGCCTGCGCCACGCCAAGTGAAATGGAGCAAGCGATCGAATCGGCCAAGGCCGCGTTTAAAACCTGGAAAGAAGTGCCAGTATCAGAGCGCGCTCGTTTAATGATGCGTTTTGCGCATTTATTAAAAGAGCACCAGGCTGATATTGCTGACATTATCTGTAAAGAGCTGGGTAAAACAGTCGAAGATGCCAAAGGCGACGTCTGGCGCGGTATCGAGGTAGTAGAACAGGCCGCGAATATACCGTCATTAATGATGGGTGAGACGGTAGAAAACGTCGCGCGCAGCATCGACACCTACAGCTACATCCAGCCGCTGGGCGTGTGTGCCGGTATTACCCCGTTTAACTTCCCGGCGATGATCCCGCTGTGGATGTTCCCGATGGCCATTGCCTGTGGCAACACCTTTATTTTAAAGCCGTCTGAGCAAGATCCGATGACGGTAAACAAAATTGCCGAGCTGTTTGTACAAGCCGGCGCGCCCAAAGGCGTATTACAGGTGGTACATGGCGCGAAAGAGCAGGTTGATGCCATTTTGCACCATCCGGATATCAAAGCCATTTCGTTTGTCGGTTCAGTTAATGTTGGCCAGTACATTTACAAAACCGGCACTGACAACCTAAAACGCGTACAGGCCTTTGCCGGTGCGAAAAACCATATGGTCATCATGCCGGATGCGAACAAACAGCAGGTGATCAATGCCTTAGTGGGCGCTTCAGTCGGTGCGGCCGGCCAGCGCTGTATGGCGATTTCTGTCGCGGTATTTGTTGGCGCAGCAGCTGATTGGATCCCGGAAGTGGCCGCAGCTATAGGCAAGGTACGTCCGGGTGTTTACACCGACCCTAACGCTGCCTATGGCCCGCAAATCAGCCCGCAGGCACGTGCCCGCGTGTTGTCACTGATTGAGCAAGGCAAAAAAGAAGGTGCTACCTGCGTACTGGATGGTTCTGACTGTAAAGTTGACGGTTACCCGAACGGTAACTGGGTTGGCCCGACGGTGTTTAGCAACGTGACTACCGAGATGGAAATTTATAAGCAGGAAATCTTTGGCCCGGTACTGTCTACCATGACAGTAGGATCACTGGATGAAGCGCTGAAAGTGGTTAACGAAAGCCCATACGGTAACGGCACCTCTATTTTTACTGCCAGCGGCGCGGCTGCACGTAAGTATCAGCACGAAGTGGAAGTGGGTCAGGTAGGTATCAATATTCCTATTCCGGTGCCTCTGCCATTCTTCTCGTTTACTGGCTGGAAAGGCTCGTTCTACGGCGACCAGCATGCCTACGGTAAGCAGGCAGTGCGTTTTTACACTGAAACGAAGACCATTACAGCGCGCTGGTTTGATGACGATATTCAGGTGTCTGGCCCGAATATGTCGATTAATTTGCGTTAAGGCAACACGGAGCCTGATTTTGGTCAGGCTCAGGCCTGCACACTTTACACGCCGACACGCCATAAACCATCCATGGGGCTCGACTCCGGCCATCCATGGCCTCCAACGGTCGGCTAAGTAAAGTCTGCAGTCCTTCTGCGATGCAGATTCGAAGCGGTTAACAAGGCGCCGAGCGGAGTAGATTTAACTTAGCGAGCGATCAAGAGTGAGCCGGGTGATCCGACATTTCGGAGCGGCGAACGGGCGAGCATGTTAAATGTACGGAAGCTCGAAAGCCGATTGGATAAGCAGGACCAACTATGAATTTCAATTTAACAGAAGACCAACAAGCCTTTGTCGATGTGGCCAAACAGTTTGCCGAACAAGAACTGGCGCCACACGCAGCCCAGTGGGATCGCGATCACCACTTTCCAAAAGACGTTATTCAAAAAGCCGGTGAGCTGGGTTTCTGCTCACTGTACACGCCGGAAGATGACGGCGGTATGGGGCTATCACGTTTAGATTCATCCATTATTTTCGAACAGCTGTCTATGGGCTGTACCGCGACTACCGCGATGCTGACCATTCACAATATGGCCACCTGGATGATCGCCAACTGGGGTACCAGTGATGCTAAAGCACAGTGGATGGAGCATCTGGTTACAGGCCAGAAACTGGCGTCTTATTGCTTAACTGAGCCAGGCTCAGGTTCGGATGCCGCCGGGCTTCGCACTACAGCGAAAAAAGATGGCGATGAGTACGTATTAAACGGCTCGAAAATGTTTATCTCCGGCGCCGGTTCAACTGAGGTGTTGGTAGTGATGGCGCGTACCGGTGAAGCCGGGCCTAAAGGCATTTCAGCCTTTATCGTGCCAGCGGATGCCAAGGGCGTTATCTACGGCAAAGCAGAAGAGAAAATGGGCTGGAACGCGCAGCCGACCCGCTTGATCACTTTTGAAGACGTACGTATTCCGGCACATTACCTGTTAGGTAACGAAGGTGAAGGTTTTAGCTTTGCCATGAAAGGTTTAGACGGCGGCCGTATCAATATCGCAACCTGTTCAATTGGTACCGCGCAGCAGGCACTTAACACCGCGCGTAACTATATGTTGGAGCGTCAGCAGTTTGGTAAGCCACTGGCAGCGTTTCAGGCACTGCAGTTTAAACTGGCCGATATGGCAACCGAGCTGGTTGCCGCGCGGCAGTTAGTGCGTTTAGCGGCGTTTAAACTGGATCAGAAAGACAGCGAAGCGACAGCGTACTGTGCTATGGCAAAACGCTTTGCGACTGACGTTGGCTTCCAGGTGTGCGATCAGGCGCTGCAACTGCACGGTGGTTATGGCTACATTAAAGAATACCCGCTGGAGCGGCATTTCCGTGATGTACGTGTGCATCAGATTTTGGAAGGCACCAACGAAATTATGCGGCTGATTATTGGCCGGCGTTTACTGGATGAAGCCGCAGGCGACATTCTGTAACTGGTAGATGAACTCAATCTGGGGGAACAGGATTGTTCTAAACCGACCGTTGGAGGCCATGGATGGCCGGAGTCGAGCCCCAGGGATGGTTTATGGCGTGTCGGTGTGGACAATGCTGTTTCACCGGGCACGTTGCATAAACTACGCCCAGATCAGGAGACAACAATGGCTCAACTAAAACTCGAAAAACGCGGCCACACGGCGCTTATCACCATGTCAAACCCGCCGGCAAATACCTGGACGGCGGAAACCTTAACCCAACTGCGTGATGCGGTTAAAAGCCTGGATGCCGACAAAAATATCTATGCCTTAGTGATTACCGGCGAAGGCGAAAAGTTCTTCTCAGCCGGTGCCGATTTAAAACTGTTTGCAGACGGCGATAAAGCCGTAGCCAGCGACATGTCACGTATCTTTGGCGAAGCGTTCGAAACCTTAAGCGCATTTCGTGGTGTATCGATTGCCGCGATCAACGGCTATGCCATGGGTGGTGGCTTAGAAGTCGCACTGGCCTGTGATATCCGTATCGCCGAGCAACAAGCCCAAATGGCGCTGCCAGAGGCCAAAGTGGGGTTACTGCCTTGCGCTGGCGGCACCCAGAACCTGGCCTGGTTAGTGGGCGAAGGTTGGGCGAAACGCATGATCCTCTGTGGTGAGCGTATCGGTGCAGAAAAAGCACAGCAAATTGGCCTGGTAGAAGAAGTTGTGGCAACCGGTATGGCACTGGAAAGTGCACTGGCCATGGCGGAAAAAGTGGCTGAGCAAAGCCCGTCTGCTGTTAGCGCTTGTAAGACGCTGATCCAAAAAGGCCGCAGTGGCACTATGCAAAGCGCATTGCCGCTGGAGCGCGAGCTGTTTGTTGGCTTGTTCGATACCAAAGATCAGGTTGAAGGTGTGCAGGCGTTTTTAGAAAAACGCAAAGCTAACTGGGTGAACGGCTAATGAGCGCGGTAAATGAGGTGGTGCTGTATCAGGAATTAACAGCTCAGAATGGTAAGAAAATTGGCGTCGCCACGCTTAACTCAGAAAAATCGCTAAATGCTTTAAGCCTGCCGATGGTTGAGTCACTGCTGCCACAACTGCAAGCCTGGCAAGTCGACAATAGCATTAGTATGGTATTGCTGCAGGGCGCTGGCGATAAAGCCTTCTGCGCCGGCGGCGATATTCGTGATCTATACAAAGCCATGCTGGATAAGCCGGGTGAGTATGCGCCCTATGTTGAAGAGTTTTTCACCAAAGAATACACGCTGGATTACTTAATCCACACCTTTGGTAAGCCGGTGCTGGTATGGGGTAATGGCATTGTTATGGGCGGCGGTTTAGGCCTGATGGCGGGGGCCTCGCATCGGGTGGTGACTGCAAGCAGCCGCATCGCGATGCCGGAGATGGCGATTGGCTTATACCCCGATGTTGGCGCCAGCTGGTTTTTAAACCGGATGCCGGCCGGTTGCGGTCTGTTTTTAGGCTTAACCGGTGCCTCTATTAACGCCGCCGATGCCAAGTTTATTGGTCTGGCCGATAACTTCTTGTTGCATGAGCGCAAAGACGCGCTGCTGCAAAAGCTGCTCAGCATTAACTGGGGCGATACCATAGCGCTTAACCATCAGAAGCTGAGCGATGTGCTGCGTAGTGAAGAAGATCAGTGCCGCACCCAGATGCCGCTGAGTAATATCCGGCCGCATCAGGGTGAAATTGAGCAGTTGGCCAACCACGACAATCTGCAAAACGTGATCGCTGCAATTAATACTATGGCTGGTGAAGATAAATGGCTGCAAAAAGCCAAAGAATCGCTGGCCTATGGCAGCCCTATCACCGCGCACATTGTATTTGAGCTGTTAAAGCTGGGGCAGAGCAAAATTCTGGCCGACAGTTTCCGTCTGGAGCTGGGTTTAAGTGTGCAATGCGGCAAGCTGGGCGAGTTTACCGAAGGTGTGCGTGCGCTATTAATGGACAAAGATTTACAACCGAAGTGGCAATATAAAACGGTAGATGAGGTGCCGCAAAGCGTAATTGACGAGCTGTTCCGCTCACCGTGGGCAGCTAACGAGCACCCGCTGCGCGATTTGGGCCAAACCGATAACTAATCAGGAGCAAATATGGCGAAGGTTGCATTTATAGGCTTAGGTAATATGGGTGGCCCTATGGCCATCAATCTGGTGAAAGCCGGCCACAACGTGACGGCCTTTGATTTATCGGCCGCGGCATTGGCACAGGTAAAAGCCGGGGGCGCTGCGGTGGCTGCCACTGCGGCAGAGGCGGTAACCGGCGCTGAGTTTGTTATTTCGATGCTGCCGGCCGGTAAGCACGTTCTGGGGCTGTACTTAGGCGAGCAGGGCATCGCAGGCAACATCAGTAAAGAGGCATTGGTGATTGACTGCTCAACCATTGACGCCGACAGCGCGCGTAAAGTCGGTGCGGGCCTCTTTGCACAAGGCATCGCCTTTATCGATGCACCGGTATCCGGTGGTGTCGGTGGTGCTAAGGCCGGCACGCTAACCTTTATTGTTGGCGGCGATGCGGCGCATTTTGAGCGCGCGAAAACTGTGCTTGGCAATATGGGCAAAAACCTGTTTCACGCCGGTGATGTTGGCGCCGGGCAGGTGGCGAAAATTTGTAACAATATGCTGTTAAGCATTTTAATGGTAGGCACCTCAGAAGCGCTGCAAATGGGCGTGGATAACGGCCTGGACCCGAAAGTGCTGTCAGAGATTATGCTGAAAAGCTCAGGCCGTAACTGGACATTAGAGCTGTATAACCCTTGTCCGGATGTAATGCCCAATGTGCCATCGTCAAACGGTTATCAGGGCGGCTTTATGGTCGATTTAATGGCCAAAGATTTAGGCCTGGCACTGGAAGCGGCGATGCAAAGTAACAGCAGCACGCCAATGGGTGCACTGGCGCGTAGCCTGTACGTGGCGCACCAGCGGGCCGGTAATGGCAAACTGGATTTTTCCAGCATTTTTAAGCTGTTTGAAAAGAAGTAATTGGTTAAGTAGTGAAGTCACGCGGCTACTGCGTACATTTTTTCTGAGACACGCCATAAACCGTCCATGGGGCTCGATTCCGGCCATCCATGGCCTCCAACGGTCTCAGAAAAAAGTACATCCGTATCCGCTACTACTGCTTTTTTACGTAGCCGGGCGTTACTTCAAAGGCAGACGCGGATGTACTTTTTTGGCGGACCGTCTTTTTCAGGGATGAAAAAGAGGAGCCTACAGGGATGTATTTACGGCGTGTCCGACGAAAAATGTACGCAGCGGCTGTCGGTGCAGAACAATACTTGTAAATTAAGGTAGAAAGATGAACCTGCAAAACAAAACCATCGTAATCACTGGCGGCGCACAAGGCTTAGGCCTCGAAATGGCCCGCATGTGCGCAGCTGAAGGCGCCAAACTGGCATTAATCGATATGAATGCCGACCAGTTAGCGGCTGCCAAAGCCGAGCTGGGTGTGAGCACCACAGTACAAACCTATATTGCTAACGTGGCCGATGAACAGCAGGTTGAAAGCACCTTTGCCCAAATTGACAGCGATTTTGATGGCATTGATGGCTTGATCAACAATGCCGGCATTTTACGTGACGGCTTATTGCTTAAATACAAAGACGGCGAGTTGCAAAGCAAAATGTCGCTGGCACAGTTCCAGTCGGTGATTGATGTTAACTTAACCGGCGTGTTCCTGTGTGGCCGCGAAGCCGCAGCGGCTATGGTAAAGCGCGGCACTAAGGGCGTGATTATTAATATGTCCAGCGTAGCGCGGGCCGGCAATATGGGCCAAACCAACTATGCTGCCTCTAAAGCCGGTGTAGTGGCGATGACAGTCACCTGGGCGCGCGAATTGGGCCGCTTTGGTATTCGCGTAGGCGCCATAGCGCCGGGCGTTATCCGCACGGCGATGACCGATGCAATGAAACCCGAAGCACGCGATCGTTTAGAGAAAATGAAACCGGTCGGCCGCTTAGGCGAAGCCAGCGAAATTGCCCACACCGCTAAATATATATTCGAGAATGACTTCTTTACCGGACGGGTAGTGGAAATCGACGGCGGCATTAGTATGTAATCGCCTGATTATTTACACCAAAGGGCGCTGCGGCGCCTTTTTTATTGTTATGATAATCGGTTTTTTCAAATTTATTTAAAATGTTTTTTATTTTGCTCCTGTGTTTTTTTAGTGTTTATTTTATGGTGTTTATTGTTTTGTTGCTGTGTTTTGCTGTTGTAAGGTCTTGTTTATTTTAGGTTGTAATAATAACTCGGTAGATGTCTGAGGATTTACTATACTTTGTCGTGCTCGGTGTCTGAATTAAATGTGAGCAGATTATTTCACTATTAAAAGGATATTTAAGATGAAAAAGATTCTGATAGCACTTTTGAGCATAGTGTTCAGTTGTACCCTGCAGGCAAAAGATAGGCTGGAAGTGTACAAAGATTACGATCTGGGTACGGAAATAATGACTATTACCACCGTTAAGGTGGACCCGAATATGGGTGATGTTTACCTAGCCGGTTTAAAGAACAGCTGGATAAAGGCGGTAAAGTTGCAGAAAGAGTTGGGTTTTATTAAAGACTGGAAAATATACGGCAGTGATCTACCTAACAGTGGTGAGTTTAATATGCTGTTAGTAGTGACATTTAATAGCAGTGCTGATCTGGAGCCCAGCAAAAAGAAATATGATGCCTTTATGAAAAAATGGAGTGAGGCAGACGAGAAAATGTCAAATGAAACCGCGGCTAAGTATCCTGAAGTAAGAACGCTGACCGGTGAGTATCAAATGCGTGAAATTATGATGAAATAAATTGTATTTTAGATGTGATTTATTTTTGCTGTGCAGTCTGCTATTGAATAAGCGCCCTGAACAAGGTTTCATGGGCGCTTTTTTAGTTTAAAATTAGTGGTTTGCCATAAAACCGTTGATAAAATCCAGCACATTTTGCCTATCTACCCGGAATACGCCACCCGTGCCGCCACAAGACCCGTTCAAGCCAAAGGAGGTTACCCCGGCAATAACCATACTGTTGCCAATAAAGTTAGGGCCTCCAGAGTCACCAAAGCAGGTACCGCCGGTAGAAGCGTTATTCGATAGTAGCAACGAGAAGTCGCCGGTAAAACCCGGCACATTAGATTGGATCAGCCAGGGGTTTGAGCGCATTCTGACACGCAGCCCGGAGTATGGTGCATTGCCGGTAGGATCTGAAGTGATGCGCTGCAAACCATAGCCGACGGCAGTGAAGCTGCTAAAATTGCGACCAGATTTAATTAAGTCGTTGCTATTTAATGTAGGCAGTTGGCCGTATTGCCCGATATCCAGAGTAACTGGCATTGCCAGTTTAACCATGCCGACATCATTACGGACAAAAGAGGCGGTCGGGTAATCCGGATGTGTCGCCCAGGCTGCTGCTTCAACGGTATTATTGCCACCGCCAAAGGGGTAATTGTTATCGCCGTTTTGCACATCTGACTCGGTAAAAATGCGAATGCCACTGACAACACCGGGCATACCAGTGCAATGTCCGGCGGTTAACACAAATTGTGGCGTAATCAGGGTACCACTGCAGCGCCAGGCCGGTGAACCATTCACATCCATAATAAGCAGCACAACGGCGGGATGTTGGTCGCCATCCAGCTCACCGTGCGTTATTGCCAGGGTGGTGCCCGACCAGGTTAATGCCACGGCAGCAATCGCGGTGCAAAGGTGTTTCCATGTTCTAAATTCCATTAGTTGTACTCCCTCTACTTTAGTTTGACGAGATGACCAGCATACTCAGAGGAACTACAGCCAGCCTCACTGCCGGTGTTGTGGAACAGACAGAAATATGGTTGCAGCTTGTTATTCTGTCAAATGTCGGCTGAGGGCTGAAATAACCGGGGTTGTAAAAGAACATGACGGAGTCAGCGATACTTAACGCTGATGCTGTTTTGATTTAACCTGGAAGTAAAATAACCTGCATACTGTTTAAGAAGCTATGCCATTTTATTCTTAAAACCAGCTTAGTTAGCTAAAGAGATTATCAGTAGCGACGGCATTAATATCCCGGCGCTGTGGTAAATCAGTAGTGGACATTTGGCCAGCAGCACTGGCACAGTATAGCGACATTCACGTCTGGAAAATCTTAACCAAAACAATGGGGAACCCACAATGAAAACCAGCCTGCTGCTCGCCACGTTGTTATTAACGCCAACGCTTGCCCTGGCGGATGACAAAGCCGAACTTACTGCACTGTTAAGCGAGTTTTTAGACGGCGCTACCCGTAACGATGCCGCTATTCATAATAAATACTGGGCTGATGAGCTTATTTATACCAGCTCTGGCGGTACCCGCTTTGGCAAAGCTGAGCTGATGCAAAGCGTTAGCAGCCGCGGCATGTTAAAAGCCGATGAAATTGACACCGTGTACGACAGTGAAGACGTACGCATTATGCAGTACGGTGATACCGCGGTAGTCGCCTTTGTGCTGGTGGCCAGAGCTGGTGTTGATACCAAACGTTATTTAAACAGCGGCACCTTTGTGCGTAAAAATGGCCAATGGCAGGCGGTAAACTGGCAAGCGACCATTAAAGCGGAATAACAGCCATAGCGCAGCGGTTTAAGCATTAAGGAGCCTATTTTGCCGCATTGTATTATTGAACACTCAGACGCATTAGATGCTAAAGCACTGCTAAAAGCGGTATTTGCTGGCGCATCACAATCCGCGCTGTTTGAGCCGGGCGGCACAGACATTAAAGTGCGGGCCCAGCCTTACCAGCAACATATCAGCGGTGCCGAGCATCGCGATTTTATCCATGTGCAGCTAAAAATTTTAAGCGGCCGAAACTTAGCGCAAAAACAGCATTTGTCGCAATGCGTGCTGGAGCAGTTGCTTAAGCTTGAGCTTACAAGCTGCTCGCATACGGTCGAAGTGATTGATATCGACCGTGCCAGCTATGCCAAAAAGGTTAGCTAAATGCAGATCAAACTAGATGATTTATCCGGCGGTGAAGTCATTACCTTGCTGCGAGAGCATCTGGCCGATATGTACGCCACCTCACCGCCAGAGAGTGTGCATGCGCTGGATGTTGACGCGCTCAAAGCCAGTAATATCTGCTTTTTCAGTGCCTGGCAAGGCAACGGCTTAGCCGGTTGTGTCGCCATTAAAGCGCTGGATAGCCAGCTGGCCGAGCTAACATCAATGCGCACGGCAGCAGCTTTTCGCGGCGAGGGCGCGGCTAACATGCCATGTTGAACTTGACTAGTGTCTAACCCCTTCTTATATTCGTTTATCGTCGAATAACGATATTAGTATTTATCAGCACGCTAAATTCAGTCTCCAATGATCAACTGGCCGCTATCGCCAAAGCGATTGCACATCCTGCCCGCATACAAATTGTCCGTCTGCTGCTGAGCAAGCCGTCCTGTATTGGTGGTGAAATCACCAGTGAAGTTGGTCTTGCTCAATCAACTGTGTCGGAGCACTTGCGCATATTAAAGGCGGCAGAAATCGTTATCGGTGAAATAGAACACCCGCGAGTGTGTTACAGCCTTAACCGTGAAAAGTTATTGCCGCTACTGGATTTGTTACAGCAAATTGCCAGCAGTCAGGTATCACTATCGGCGCGGCTGTAAGTTCTCAGAGTAAGGTTAGGTACTAAAGGTATTGAGTAAATTATGGGTATTTTTGAGCGGTATTTATCAGTTTGGGTGGCGCTATGTATTGCTACCGGTGTTGTGCTTGGCAACCTGATACCGGGTGTGTTTCAGGCCATAGCGGCGATTGAATACGGCCAGATTAACTTAGTGGTGGCACTGCTGATTTGGTTAATGATTTATCCGATGATGGTGCAGATAGATTTTGGTGCAATTAAAGATGTGGGCAAAAAGCCTAAGGGCATTGTGCTTACGCTTGTGATGAACTGGTTAGTTAAGCCTTTTACTATGGCTGCGCTGGGTTGGTTGTTTTTTAAGGTGTTCTTCGCCGGTTGGGTTGACCCACAAAGTGCCAATGAATATATCGCCGGTATGATTTTACTTGGCGTTGCGCCCTGTACCGCGATGGTGTTTGTCTGGAGCCAGCTGACCAAAGGCGATGCCAAACACTGATGCCAACACATGAACTAGAGCAAAAAGCCACCATCAAAGCTGAGTAGGCCTCATCTACAATTTGGACGCACTCAGAATGATAAACGTACGCCCACGTTCAATGTGGTGATTTTTCCATACTCGTAGCCTGTAACCAGCGCGATGTTGGGGTGGAAATGCCAGCGCCCGTTTACACCGATAAGAACGTCGGACTCAAAGGGATCTGAACCGCTGGACGCGACGCCACCAACCGCGGTGTAACGCGCATGGCCCTGCAGATGTAACGTCGGCGTTGCTGCCCAGATAACGCCAAGCTCCGCACCAGGGCCGCTGTCGTCAGCGTCGACATCCAGATTGAAACCTGCAGCGCGCGCATCCTTGAACTCGAGCTGATCAAGGCTTAGCCGACCGTAGTAAGCCAGGCTTTTCGAGACCGGGTATTGGTAACCCACGCCAATGCGCCAACGCACCACGTCGTACTCACCGGCAACAGTGTCGGTGCCGCTACGGATCTCAAGCTCTTGGCCAAGTGAGGCATACTCGCCAAACAGGTGCAGCTGATCGGTTAACTGCCACGCCCCACCAATAAATGCACCGCCATCAGCATCGCTTTCAACATCAAGTGGCACGCTCCCCGTGACTGCGCCGGATGTCTCAATGTCGTTGACAAAGCCGCCGACAATACCGCCTTCGATGTAGGTAAAGCCAATATCTCTCGCATGCGCCATCGCCGGTCCAGCCAACGATACTGCAATCGCTACCATGATCATTCTGTTTTGCTTCGACATTTGTGTACCCTTAATTCTGAAAAAATGCGTTTTGGCCGTATTCGCCGTAAGCGATTTCATTGGCGTTGGCGTCTTTAACGTATGACCGCAACACCCGGATCAATATAGCCAGCTCATTCGATTCAATCAAAGTGCCACTTTGTTGAGGACGACCTGGTGGATAGTGACGTGACTGCTGAGTTGGTGGGTAGCTGCGAGTTGGTCAGCGGTGCCCACGAGCTTGAGCTTAGACTGACCGGTGGCCTGATTAAAGGCTTGAATAATTAAAATAAAAAGTGAAAAGAGCGGTGTTACCGCCACTTTTTATTTGTACACTGACGATACGTTTTTCAAAGGGTTACCTAAGATGGAAATTCATCTCGATGATTTATCCGGCGGTGAAGTGATTGCTTTACTACATGAACACCTGGCCGATATGTACGCCACCTCACCGCCAGAGAGTGTGCATGCACTGGATGTTGACGCGCTCAAAGCCAGTAATATTTGCTTTTTCAGTGCCTGGCAGGATGGCGAGTTAGCCGGTTGTGTCGCCATTAAAACACTGGATAACCAGCTGGCCGAGCTAAAATCAATGCGCACGGCAACAGCTTTTCGCGGCAAGGGTGTAGGGCAGGCGTTATTGCAGTTTGTTATCGAGCATGCCAAAGCCCAGGGTTTTAGCGCACTTAATTTAGAAACAGGCACCCAGGACTATTTCGCCCCGGCCAGAAGCTTATACCGTAAGTTTGGCTTTAACGACTGCGGCCCCTTTGGCCAGTATAAGCCAGACCCACACAGCCATTTTATGACGCTAACCTTACGCGACTAAAAACATCTGAGCCAAAAGGAGAGCCCAATGCACTTTTTGCTAATATACGACACCGCACCGGATTACCTGCAACGACGTGCTGAGTTTCGTTCAGCGCATCTGGCACTGGCCTGGCAAGCGGCACAGCGCGGCGAATTGCTGCTAGGCGGCGCCGTCGGCGAACCGGCAGACAGTGCCCTGCTGCTGTTTAACTGCGACAGCGCCGATATCCCCACCAACTTTGCCAAAGCCGACCCTTATGTACTCAACGGCCTGGTAACGAGCTGGCAGGTTAAGCCCTGGCATACGGTAGTGGGCGAGGGCGCGGCTAACCCGGTAAAGCCCTTTGCTCAGACTTAGTTTGCCTATTGAAATAAAGATTTGGATTGCAAATGAATAACCATGCTAACCGTGACTTAAACTTAGTGATGTACGCGTTGTTTCATGTGAGAAGCCTGGACGATGTGCGTGCCAATAAATATATGTACAATATTTACGGCCAATTTACTCGTGAATTTGATAAAGCGACGCAAGAAAAGGTGGTTAATGCGATACAAAAGGCCTTGGACAATGGAAACCTTAGTGATTTCTACACATTACCCAATTTACCTGGATCCGATGAATTCAAAACTGAGTACCTGAAAATTGTGTTGGGTCATTTTAAAGATGCCATGAACTGACAATAGGCGCCAGTTAGACAGCATTCGTCGTACATTTTTGCAACAACAAAACGCTGATATAAGCGGCGGCACAACAAGGAGCAGTAATGCTGGTTAAAGGAAAAATTACCCAGTGGGATGATGATAAAGGCTTTGGTTTTATCCAGCCGCTGTTAAAAGGCGAGCGGGTGTTTGTGCATATAAAAGCGCTGCAAAACCGTTCGCGCCGGCCGGTGATTGGTGAGGTGGTTACTTACGCCATCGCTAAAGATGAGCAAGGCCGCTTGCAGGCGCAGCAGGTCACCTTTGACGGTGAAAAACGCAAAATTAAAGCCGCAAAAAGCGCTACAAAGTGGCCGCTGTGGTTTGTACTGGTGTTCGCTGCAGTGTTGAGCGCAGCTGTTGCTATGGCCAAACTGCCACTTTATGTGCCGCTGCTTTACGTCGGGCTGAGTGTCTTTACGTTTATGGCTTACTGGCTGGATAAACGTAAAGCGCAGACAGGAAGGTGGCGTACGCCTGAGTCTACCTTGCAATTTATGGCGTTGCTGGGCGGTTGGCCCGGCGCTTTACTGGCGCAAAGTTATTTGCGGCACAAGTCACAAAAACGCGCGTTTCTGATGGTGTTTTATTTTGGTACTTTGTTAAATCTGATTGCTCTGGTCTGGTTACACAGCCAGCATTTGCTGCCAGTGGGTATTGGCGGATAGTAAAGCGAAAAACGCTATAGATAGGCATTGACCTTAAAGCGTGGTTCAACGTTAGCCTGCACTTATCTGATAGTAACAGTAAAGTGTGGAGACGTTTATGAACATTATTAACCGCAAAATAATCGCAGGCGGCTTGCTGCTGCAGGCGTTATGGCTGCCAGCTGGTTATGCGCGGCAAACGGATGCCCAGAGCATTATCGATATAGCCGGCCATCAGGTGCCGGTAAAAGCGGGCGGCTTGTATGACAAATACCGCTCCAACCCGCCGTTATCAGTGATTGCTGAGCAGGCGCCGGATATCGATCTGAGTTGGTTTAACACCATGGAAAAAAGCCGGGTTAATATTGGCTTTAGCTCTTATTCACCCAACTTTTATTATAAAAACAGCCGCATTACTGCGGTGTATACCGCCGATTTAGCGCAGCTGCGTGCTTTAATGCCGCCGCAGATTTTGCAGCAGGTGACACCGTTACAAATTTGGCCCGGCCGGGGCCTGATAGCGCTGACCGCCTATGCTTATCATTATTGTGACAACGACAGTTATAACGAAATTGCCTTGTCGGTGATCACGACAAAACCGGGAAATCTGCACCTTGGGCCGTTAAGCCTGCTGCGCCAATCACTAACCGATGACTACTAGGGCTATGTGTTAAAGCTGCCGGTGAATACCGAGCTTGCCAGAGT
Organism: Rheinheimera pleomorphica; assembly: GCF_011634895.1. Classification (GTDB taxonomy): domain Bacteria; phylum Pseudomonadota; class Gammaproteobacteria; order Enterobacterales; family Alteromonadaceae; genus Alishewanella; species Alishewanella pleomorphica. Next base: position 51,711 of record NZ_SIRR01000032.1, read on the forward strand.
AAGGGGTATTGTGGGTTATAATTTACCGAAATGGACCACCGCTATTGATTATCAGCAGCATACCGACAAGGTGGTGGTGAGTATTGCCGATGCACAGACTGGCGCTACCGATTTTACTATTGAAGCTGCAGCACTGCCGGTGAAAACGGAAGATTTCCCGGTCGTCAGAAATAGCTTTGTTAATCTTGATGCAAGCGGCGCAGTTACAACAGGTTATGCCTTATCACGCTTGCAGTTATTTGCCGACACGTCGGATGAGGATGCAGTAAAACTGACGTTAACGGATGGCAGCTTATCGCGCTATATCAGGCAACTAAAGTTAGGTAAGCTGATGAAATATGAATATGTGCCGGAATTTCAGAGTGCACTTTATGCCCCGGTTACGCTGCAGCAAGCGCAGGGTGGCGAAAATTGGTAGGTAAAAATCAGAGCCGGGTTTGGAGGAGCAGATCAGATGAAAATAGGTGAACTGGCCAAACGCACTGGCTTGGCCGCGTCTAAAATCCGCTTTTATGAGGATATTGGCTTGCTAAAGCTGGTACAGCGCAAAGCCAATGGCTATCGCAGTTACCCGCCGGAGGCCGAGCTGGCGCTGAATTTAATCGTCAAAGGCCAGCAGGCCGGTTTTAGCCTGGACGAGCTGCAAAAGCTGGTGCCTGCCAACCTGGATGACTGGCGCCATGACGCGCTGCTTAGCGCCTTAAAAGGTAAAATAGCCGATATTGACGCGCTGCAGCAGAAGCTGGCGCACAGCAAGCAGCAGTTACTGGGTGTACTGGCTGAGATTGAAGCTAAGCCTGATGATATGGCCTGCGCCGATAATGCCCGCCGTGTCATAGCGCAAATAAGTACAGAGAAAAAATAGCCGCTAAAACCGCTTGACCTTAAAGTTTACTTTAACCTTACAGTGGCTGCTGTAACCTAACAGGAGCCACGTTATGAGCCTATTTACCCCCCTTACCTTACCCAACGGCAGTGTTATTGCCAACCGTATTGCCAAAGCGGCGATGGAAGAGAATCTGGCGTCTGCACAGCATACACCTTCAGAGCGATTATTCCGCTTGTATCAGGCCTGGGCTGATGGTGGTGCCGGGCTAATTATCTCCGGTAATGTTATGGTAGATCGCACAGCGATGACCGGCCCGGGCGGCGTGGTGCTGGAAGATGATACCGCGCTGGACAGTTTTAAGCGCTGGGCCGCCATTGGCCAGAGCGGCGGTGCGCAGTTCTGGCTGCAAATTAATCACCCCGGCCGGCAGATGCCGGCCAGTCTTGGCCAGCCAACCTTTGCACCGTCAGCGGTAGCACTCGACCTTGGCAAGCTGTCGCATTATTTTGCCCCGCCGCAACAGATGACGAGCGCTAAAATTCAGGATGTTATCCGACGTTTTGTTAACACCGCCAAACTGGCCGAACAGGCCGGTTTTAGTGGGGTACAGGTACATGCCGCTCATGGTTATCTGCTAAGCCAGTTTTTATCGCCACTGACCAACAAACGCACTGATGAATGGGGGGGCAGCCTGCAAAACCGCGCCCGTTTACTGGTTGAGATTGTTAAAGGCATTCGGGCACAGGTTAATCCGCGCTTTGCTGTTGCGGTAAAACTTAACTCGGCTGATTTTCAGCGCGGCGGTTTCAGCACAGAAGATGCGCATGAGGTGGTTTTGCTGCTGAATAAATTAAAGGTAGATCTGATTGAATTGTCCGGCGGAAGCTATGAAGCTCCCGCGATGCAGGGCACTGCACGGGATGGCCGTACCTTAGCGCGCGAAGCCTACTTTCTTGAGTTTGCTGCCAGGCTGGGTAAAGTCGCCACTATGCCGGTAATGGTAACCGGCGGTATTAAACGCCTGGCTGTTGCGCAACAGGTTATGGCAGGTGGCGTCGATATGGTGGGTATAGCAACAGCACTTGCCATCGCACCCGACTTGCCGCTTAAGTGGCAGCAAGGCAACGCGATAGTGCCACAGCTGGCAGCAATTACATGGCGTAACAAACCCCTGGCATCTTTAGCAAATATGGCGCTGGTAAAGTACCAGCTTGGTAAACTCAGTGCTGATAAAAAGCCAAAACCCGATGTATCACCACTTTGGGCGCTACTAAAACAGCAGCTTGCTGATAAGTGCCGTACACGGCGCTACCGTAGCTGGCTGGAAAAACACTGACAGCTGTTGCTACAACACCTCGCGCTCTTTGGGCCGGCGCCTGGGGATAACCTCCGGGTGCATTTCTTTTAACTGGCCAAGGTAGCGTTTAAAGCGCACCGTCAGCTCTTCGTCCAGCTCACTTCTGGCCAGCAGCTTTACCGCCGCGCGCACATAGCGCTGGCTCTGCTCGTTTACCCTGGCACCTTTAAGCATGGTTTGCATCAGGTTGATAGCGATGGTGGGGTTGGTGGGCATATAATCGAAAGTTTCAGCAAAGCGGTCAAAGGCAGTGTTAAAGTCGTTTTGCTGATAGGCGTCGGTGGCTTCAGCATTAATGATTTTTAGTTTGGCTTTTAACGCCTCGTGCCGTTTTTGCTCCATTTCCAGCATAATGCGCTGGGTTTCCGTCAAAAAGTCATCACGATCGAGAATATGTTGCAGTTTGTCGATATACACCTGACTGGCGTATAAGTCGCCCAGTTCAAAATAGGCTTTGGCGGCGTCCATACAGCTGTCGATAGTTATATTTTGCTGATATGACAGCGGTATTTCGCCAATCAGTTGCTTAGCGTCGGCCAGTTCGCCTTTGGCTGCCAGAAAACGGCTGCGCAGTATGGTAATTTCAGCTTTTAACTTACTGGCATCGAAGCGTTTAGCCAGATGATCGACAATTTTGGCCGCGTTATTAATGGTAACAGCGCGCTCCAGTACATTACCGCAATAGGCGGCGTCGACCAGGCTGCGCGCCTGGTTCAGGTAGTTTTCGGCAATATCGTTTACCGAATGTCGCGCTGTGGCGACTATTTTGGCGTTAATGCGCGCAGATGCCGGCTTATCGCCAACAATGGACGCCAAATTGGCTAATGTTTTTAAACGGGTAATGTTTTTCGGCGACAGCAGCGCCGCTTCATATAAGGTGTCGTGGGCAATTTCAAAACGGCGGTATTTCACATATAACCGCGACAGCCAGTCCAGTGCTTCTACTTTGGTTTCATCAAATTGGGTTAAGTCGGCCAGTTGCAGTTCGGTGTCGTCCCAGCGCTGCTGATAAAAACAGGCAACGGCATGGCCCAGCCTGGCCCAGGCCAGGTTTTTTTGCCGTTGCAACAGCTGCTGATAAAACAGCTCGGCGTCAGCGTAGTGCTTTAGTTTGAGCAGCAGTTCACCTTTGATGCGCAAGGCGGCATTGGCAAACTCTGGCTTAGCGGCAACGGCGTTATCACATTCAGTGATGGCAGTGTGATAATCCTGCTCAAACAGGCTGATATAAATTTTACGCAGTGCAATGCGGCTTTTTATCGCCCGGCTGATACGCAGCTCCAGTTGCTGGTAAGTAAAGGGTTTTAGCAGGTAGTCATCGGGTTGTAGCTCTATCATGCCGTGTACGGTTTGGCGCTGGTTTTCTGCGCTGATCATAATAAAACAGCTAAGCGGCGCTAACAGCTGCTGCGCTTTTAAGGTTTCAAACAGCTGATAGCCGTCTTTGCCTTCGCCAAGATTAAAGTCACTGAGAATAAAATCGAACGGGATCTGCTGGCATTTGCCGATGGCCTCGGCGGCGTCCCGTGCCAGGTGGATGGACTGAAAACCAATTTGCTGCGCCATGGCCTTAATGGAGGTGCGCACCGGGGCACAATCATCAATGATCAAAATTTGTTTACAACTAAAAAAGCTGGCGTCCATGGCATTACACTATCACGGCAATTATTAGCCCATACTAGAGGAGAATAGGCTGTAGCGTAAAGTACTGTGTGACTAATCCAGCCGCTATACTTTAGCGTACCAATTGCAGTGTTAAGCAAGCCAGCGGAGCAAAACTATGCCATACCATCGCGTTGCACATTTAAACCATCAGGATGTTCGTATTAACGAGCTGACCATACACTCGTTTGAAATGGGCGTCTATCTGGCCGAAGCCGACTACGACGGCCGGCGTGCCTTTTTGGTGGATGATGAAAATAAACCGCAGCAATTTCAAAGCGTTGAGCAGGTAAAGCAGGCGCTGGACCGTTGCACTATTTATCAGGCGTATTTAGTGCATCAGTCGGCCTATGATGAAATGTGCGGCGGCCCGGATAAGGTGGATAACACCTTAAAAGTGCCGCTGTATGTGCAGGGTGTTGCCTGAGTTAACGGATCGCTTGATACAGCCGTTGCCACATGGCGGCATTTTGCTGTTTTAATGCCGCAGCCTTGGCTGTAACCTCTGCGCTTAAGCTGGCTTTGTTATCCAGCAGCTGTTGCAGTGCGGCCAGTAAGCTTTGCTCGCTAAGCTCGGCCACGCAGTAATCGGCCATGCCAAAATCTGCCATCATGGCGTGATATTTATGGCTCCAACTGGTCGCAATACAGGGCACGCCCTGGCTAAGCGCGTTTACGGCGCCGTGAAAGCGCGAGCTTATTGCCAGCGCTGCTTTACCGATAAAGGCTTTTACCGCCAGCGGATCGTCAATTTGTACGATAGTGCAGGGGGCTTTTGCAGCAATTTCAGCGCAAAGCTGTGCATCTTCTTTGCCTTCATGGTTTACCAGCACACACTGCAAGCCGTCAGCGGCCAGTTTATTGGCGGCAGCGGCAAAGGCATTGATATAGCCACTGCGCAGTTGCTCGGCACCGGCATGGTTAAATTTAGACACCACTTTGTTGTTGGGGATCAGGGCGGCATAAGGGCCGCTGATCTGTGGCAGCTCGTCATTAGGGCGCGGTGTCAGGCTAATGGTGAAATCCGGCGTTAGCACGACGGAATCTGGTAAATTGGGCACACAGCTTTGCAGATGTTGCAAGGATACCGGGTCGCGGACAAAAATAAGCTTGGCGTGCTGGATAATATCGCGCATCGCCGCTTTGCTATGTTCGCTGTTAAAGGGGCCAAAGGCTTGTGGCATAAAGACAAAAGGCTTGCCAGCCTTGGCAAAGCGTACCACTTCTTTGGCGGTATTTTGCAAAAAGCGCAGTGGCCACTGCTCGCCATAGGCAAAGCCGCTGGCTTCGAGCACCAGATCAACCTGACGCTCGCTTACCATGCCGTAGCGGTTAAACAGCCGTTGTACGGCGCCGGGTAACTTGCCAATTAACGGGCTGATATCCACCCCGCCGCGGCGAAAAGACAACTTTTGCCAGGCACCTAAGCGGGCGCGTTCAACATAAGGCAGGTTAGGGCCGGGCGACAGCACCAGTTCAACCGGTTGTTTAATGCCTTTTAAGCCTTCCAGACAGGCCAATAGCATTAAGTAAGCACCTTTATTGCGAAACTGTACGCCTTTAATCTCAACGAAAAGTGGTTTGCTCATAAAAAAACCTTGTTAATTGCTGCGCCGACGCACAGTAATAAGTTGCCACAGTTGGCCGCGGGTACTTCTGGCCAAAAACAAAAAAAAGAATGATGCATAGGCATAGGATATTAACGTGGCCCAGGCCGCGCCTACTATGCCCATTGACGGAATAAGCCAGAGGTTTAAACCAACATTAAGTGCCGCCCCTACCGCATGGCTAAGCAGTGACAGCGGCTCTTGTTCAGTAATAAGTAAATGCTGGCTGATGAGATAACGCACAAAAATAAAACAACCGGCCCAGATATGGATCCGTAGCACCTCGACGGCGCTGGCAAACGTATCACCAAACAGCAGGCTGATGATCCAGGGTGCCAGCAGCGACATTATTAGCGCTATGGCAAACGCCATACTAAAAAACAGCAGCGCAAAGCGGCGCAGTTTTAGGTAATACGGTGCCCAGCCCTGCTGATGGGTGCGGATCATATCCGGGTAATAACGCGCGGCTAAGGTGGCCGGAAACACATACCATAGTTCGGATAAACGGCTGGCAGCGGCATAAATGCCGGCCTGCTCTGTGCCGGCGATGGCGCCTATCATGACGATATCAATTTTCAGGTAAATGACCGATACAATGCCGGATAACCAGAGCCAGGACGAGCGTTTAAGCAGTTGTTTCGCCTGCGTAAAATTAAACCAACGTGGATGATAAGGCGGCCAGCGTGTTTCACCGTCTTTATAGGGTTGATGTTTGCGCCGGTACAACAGGTATTGCGCCATACCGACCACAAAAAACTCGATACCGGTTAACAGCAGCAAACTGGCAATACCAAAACCGCTGTATAGCAAGGCCAGCTTAGCGCTGAAGCTAAGCAGCGAAATGGCCGATTTGACATAAGCCACACTGCGAAAGGTGCCCTGATAATTTAAATAGAATTCAAACAGCAAAAAACCAAAAAACGTTTGTAGTAAAAACAGCACTGGAATAGCAATAGCGGTATGGCCGCTGAACATGGCAGGGTACAACAGGTAAAACGCCAGCAGCATCAGGCTGCCGCCAAGCAAACCCAACGCCAGACGCATCGTGATAGCGCTGTACAGCATGGTCATGGCATCAACGCCGTGATCATGCTTTACCATCTGACGTACCACGATGTTGTTCAAGCCTAAGCTGGTGATAGGCACTAAAAATGCGCTCCAGGCCATGACGATAGAATACACGCCCAGCTCGCTGGCACCGAGCATACGGGCAACAAACACGGTAAGCACGGCACCGGCCGCCAGCTTTACCAGCTTGTCTCCCAGCATGGCAGTGGCGCGGGCCAGCAGAATTTTTTTCAGCAGTTTCACTACTTTACTACCCTAGGTATTGAACGGCGTAGCCGCTTATGGCGCAGGTGCGAGATAATACGCCAGATATGCTGCAGCAGATACAGATAGCCGGCAAAGAGGATTAAAAATAGCAACAGCATCAGCCAGTCTGGTAGCAGCAGATATTCGCCGATAATACCGATACTGGCGAAAATACAGGACAGCGCCGTAATTAAGGTCAGCGATTCGCGCGAACTTAAACCCAGGCGCAGCGAAATATGGTGCAGATGCTCGCGGTCAGCCTGAAACGGTGATTGGCCTTTGCGAATGCGCCTTAGCATAATGGCAATCATGTCCATCAGCGGAATGGCAATGATCCAAAGCGCAGTGACCGGGCGAAAACTGGCGCTTTCACTTTGGGTGCCGATGATCAACAGCCAGATCACCGACAATCCAATTAACATACTGCCGGCATCGCCCATAAAAATACGCCGTCCGGGTATCAGATTAAGGTTACACGCCAGGTAGGGTAGCAGTGCCAATGCCAGCAGTAATGCCAGGGCGGCATATTCCTGTTGGCCCCACAGCGCCATAAAAATAGCGATAGTACTAAAGCTGACCAGGCTGAGCATACCAGCCAGACCGTCTATACCATCGGTCATATTAAAGGCATTAATGGCGGCAATTACGGCCAGCAGCGTAACCGGTAAGCCCAGCACGCCAAGCTCAATCACACCCAGACCAAACAGGTTGCCCAGACTGGATAGGTGCAAATCCAGGCTCCAGGTCATGGCTAAACCGACCAGTGTTTGTACCGCCAGACGTAGCTTGACGCTTAAATCCAGATAGTCATCAAATACGCCCAGCAGCATAATAATGCCGCTGCAGGAGAGATAGTAAAAAGGTTGCACATTGCTATCGGCAAACAGCAGCAGGGCCGTTGCCAGGCCGCAATAAGTGGCAATACCGCCGATTAGCGGCACCGCCCCCTGATGCTGCTTACGCCCACGCGGAATGTCCACCAGGCCAACGCGCACTGATACCGGGTACAGCAGCCAGATGGCCAGCGCAGAGGTAAATAAAGCAGTAACATAAAGCAGAGTGTGTTCAGGCATTTACCTATCCTGTAGTGATTGTGCTGATACCGGTATTCAGCCGGGCGTCAGCTACAACAGGTTATATCTGTCAGGGTTAAGTTTCTGGCGCAATGCGCTATAAACTAAGTGTTTTTTTTACTAACAACAAGTATTGTACACAGCCATGCCGGCTGTCAGGATGAATTTTCAGCGTGCTAAGCATTAACTCTAACATTCTTATTGTCAGCAATATGGGGCCCAAGCCATCCTCACCGTTTCAGGGCAAGTTTGTGCATAATCAGGTATGGGCGCTGGCCGCGCTGAATCCCGGTTATCATTATATGCGCTGGCATAGTGACTCTTTGCTGAATAAATTTTTGAAATATCCGGTTTTTACGCTGGATTTTATCTGGCGTTATGTTTTAAGCCGCCGCCGCTTTGATATTGTTCATGTGCATTTTTTCTATCCGACGATTTATCTGGCGTTGCTGTATAAAGTACTGCGTAATCGCAGGGTGAAAATTGTTGTTACCTGCCACGGCAGTGATATTTATAAATATCAGCCGCCGGGCAGATTATATCGCTGGTGCGCGTCTAAGGTTGATCAATGGATCTTTGCCAGCAAAGCCCTGGCGCAGCATTTTAGCCTGCCAGCGCCACAGGCCAGGGTGTTGCCGGCCGGCATTAACGAGCTGTTTCGCCAGGCAGAGCCTTTGAGCTGGCAACAGAAAAGCATAGATGTGTTGTATGTGGGCAGCCTGGATCAGAACAAAGGCATGGACCGGCTGTTGGCGTTGCTGCCGGTGCTGCGGGATAAAAAAGTGGTGCTGGCAGGCGCAGGCCCCTGGCTGGAAAAGTTACAGCGCTGTGCGCAGCAGTTTCCGAATGTGCTGGTGGTAGGGCCAAAAGACAGCGCCGCATTAAAGCAGTTATATCAGCAGTCGCGTTGCCTGATAAGCTTATCGCGCCACGAAGCCTTTGGCCTGGTAATGGCGGAAGCCATGGCCTGTTATACGCCGGTCATTGCCACGGACACCGATGGCGCAAAAGAGCAGCTAACACATGGTGTTAATGGCTTGCTGGTCAGCCAGCAGGGCGACGAAGCGGAGGTCATAGCGCGGTTGACCGGCGCCTTGCAGCAGTTTTTTGCCTTGTCAGAGCAGCAGTATCAGTTACTGCAGCAGCAAGGCCGTGCCGGTGCTGAACAATACTTGTTGGCAGCGGTGGTGACAGAATTACAACATCTTTATCAGAGCGTGGTGCGATGAGTAAGCCAAAAATGGCAGCTGGGCAGATAGCCGAAGTGAGTGTCGGGCCGGTGCAGGTATCGGCCTTTGCCGATATGACGCAGTTGCTAAAATTTATTGTGAAAGATGATGGCAGTGTGTACGCCGGTTCAGCCATTGCGATTAACCCGGAAAAAGTGCTAACGGCGATGCGCAGCGCCGACATTGCCGATGTGATCCGCGCTGCTGATATTCGCTATGCGGATGGCATAGGCGTGGTAAAAGTCATGCGTAAGCGGTTAAACAGCAAGGTGCAGCGCATTCCCGGCTGTGAGCTGTGGCAACAGCTAATGCTGCGGGCGGCGCAGTATCAGGTGCCGGTGTTTATTGTTGGCGCTAAACCTGAAGTAAACCTGCAAACGGCCGACAAGCTGCGTGGCCAGCAGGTTAATCTGGTGGGGGCCGTCGATGGCTATTTTACTGATGAAGCAGCGCTGATTGCGCAAATTAAACAAAGCGGCGCCCGTATTGTCAGTGTGGCCATGGGCTCGCCAAAACAGGAGCTGCTCATTCAACGGATCCGGGCGCAACACCCCGAGTGTTTTTATATGGGCGTGGGCGGGACTTATGATGTGTTTACCGGCAATGTGAAACGGGCACCAGCGCTTTGGTGTAAGCTGAATCTGGAATGGGCGTATCGTTTATTGAGCCAACCCAGCCGTATTGGCCGTCAGCTTGGTTTATTGCGTTACCTTTGGTGGTACTGGACAGGTAAAATTTAGGCAGGTAGCAAGAATGACAGCACAACACTTACCTCTGATCAGCGTTTACATGCCAACCTATAACCGGGTGCAAATGGCCATTCGGGCTATCGAGTCGGTACTGGCTCAGGATTATCCACATATTGAACTGCTGGTGGTTGACGATGCGTCTACCGATGATACCTGGCAGGTGCTGACCAACAAATATATTAACGACGAGCGCATTCGGTTTTTCCGCCAAAGTACAGGCCAGGGCGCCTGTGCGGCACGTAACCGGGCGATTGCTGAGGCCAAAGGTGAATTTGTCACTGGTATAGATGACGATGATGAGTTTTTACCTCACCGCTTAACCAGCTTATATCTGGCGTACGATGATAAATACAGCTGCGTCTGTTCCGGTTATATCTGGGATTATGGCAGCGTGCAAAAACGGCTGTTTGCCAGCAGGCAGGTGGTGGCGCTACCCGAGCTGCTGGATTTACACACGCTGTCAAATCAGGCCTTGGTGCGCCGCGAGCGTATGCTGGCGCTGGGCGGTTTTGATATTGGTTTGGCGGCGTTTCAGGATTATGACATGTGGGTGCGGGTGGTGCAGGCCTATGGCCCGGCACTGCGTATCGCCGAGCCCAGCTATAAAGTTAACGTCGGCCATGAGTTGGGACGCATTACTAACTCACCCAAGCGGCTGGATGCACATAAACAGTTTGTTGCTAAACACCGCGTGCATATGAGCGAGCGTAACCTGCAAAATCAGATGTTTTATCGGCAGATGATGGAACAAATACCGCTTTCATTGCCGCAACTGCTCAGCAGCAGCCGCTATGGTCTGGTTACGCTGAAATGGCGCTACTATCTGAAACATAAACTGGGGCTGCTTAGCCGCTGGCGCATTAAAGTGTTTAGTAAGGGCATTAGCGGGTTGTTTAAAAAATAATGCAGCGGGCAATGACGGCATCTTATTTAAAGCAGTACTGCGACACTGTGCTGTGCTGGCTGATCCCGCTGTTTTTGCTGGTCGACTGTGTTAACGGTGCCTTGTTACAACTCTATGGCAGCAGTTTCAGCGTGTCGCTGTGGTATAAAATTGTCGTGTTGGCGCTGATGGCCATCGCGACGCTGCTGCAACAGGCAAAGTGGGCGCTGACGCTGTTACTGCTGCTTTTTTGTATGCTAATCGGCCCGGCCTTACATTGGCCGGAATTAGCCCGGCGCTGGATACTGGCCGATGTACAACTGGCGGTAAAAGCCTTAAGCCCATTGCTGGCGTTTAGTTACCTGACCGCGCTGGCCGGACGCGCGCCACTGAGTGCCAGGCGGCTGTTGCAACATACGCTGGCGCTCAGTGCTATTGTGCTGCTGCTCAATGCATTGGCTGGTGTTGCTGGTCTGGGTTTTACCGCCTATCAACCGCTTGACGGCGTAGCGCAGTCTTTTCTTGGGATCAAAGGTTTTTTCTATTCCACTAACGAGCTGTCAGCGGTGCTGTTGGTGATCAGTGCGGCCTTGCTTTGTCTTAGCTGGCCGCAACATAAGCTGGCCTATGTATTGTGCAGTATCACGGCCTTGCTGTTGGCGCTGTCACTGCTAACTAAAACCGGGCTATTTGGCGTTATGCTATTGGTACTGCTGGTACCGCTGTTACTGCAACCGGCGCCGTTTTGGCAGCAACAAAAAAAGCGGTTGCTGGTTTTCTCTGCGCTATTACTGCTGGCACTGTTGTTGCTGCTTGCCAACGCTGAAGCCTTGCTAAGGTTGCTGGGTATTTACGACAAGCTCAGTTTTGTTTATCAGCAGCGTGGTATCAGCGGCATACTGCTGTCATCGCGTGATTATTACGCCCAACAGATCTGGCAAACCGTCAGCACGCATTACCCTGATTGGCAGCGTATGCTGGGCGTAGGCCAGGGCGGAATTGCGCTGTACTTAAAGAAATACTTCGCCGAGCTGGATTGGTTTGATCTGTATGTGTTTTACGGTGTCGCGGGTATAGCCACATTTTTGCTGACCTTTGCCCTGTTTATCCGCCATAGCTGGCAGCGCTCAAGACAGGGTGTTGGCCGGGTGTTGTTGCTGTTAAATTTGCTATTGTTGGCGGTGGCGTCGATGGCAGGCCATATACTCAGCTCGGGTATGTTGTGGCTGCCGTGGGCACTGTGTAATGCGCTGTTGCTGCAAGGCGCGGCCAAGGCTGAGGTTGCTAACAGACGATGAAAGATTTATTGGAGCCATTTTTATATCCGCATAATCTGCTACTGCTGGGCTTACTGGCTGCCTGTATTGGCTATCGCAAAAAGGGCCTGTGGTTGCTGCTGGCTTTTTACTATCTGGCCGGTAATACCTGGCTGGCAAACCAGGTTCGGCACTGGTACAGCGGCTATATTGGCAGTTACAACATTAGCCCGGACAGCACCACGCTACTGCTGGGCTGCGGTGGTTCAGCCAGTTCGCTGCCGGCCTGTGCCAAAGCCCGCATCGATACGCTGGTTAGCCAGTTGCCAAAGCGCAGTAGTGTCGTTATTACGACCGAATACTGTCAGCCTTATGTGGAATATCTGTTAGCCCAGCCCCTTGAGTTGGCGCTGGATTGTTTTAATGGTGGCGACAATACCTATCAGGAGTTTAACAGTCTGGCCGCGCGCGGACTAAAACCGGATTATATTGTCAGCAGTGACTTTCATGCCTGGCGGGTTAGCCGGCTGATACAATACCACGGCTTATCCAGCAAGGTTATCGCAACCTCCAGCCAGACGTTACGGCAGGTAAACTGCAGTTATAACTGTTTTGTAACGGTAAACCTGAGCAACTTTGACTTTTACAGCAAGCTAACCGCCGAGTTTAGCAGTTACGCTGTATATCGTATAACAGCCAGTTGGACCGACTGGTATCAGCCGGCAACAAATTAGTTATCGCGCCTGTCAATTTCTGAATTCAGACATATACTTTGTGCTACGGCACTTGCGCCGGACTAACCAACGCCTGGCCGGGTTTGCTGCCTACCCCTAATGCCATGGCGGAGCCAAGCCATTTTTCAATCTGGCCTTGGCTGTCATATACCGCGACGGCGCGGGTCAGATGCCAGATATACTGACCATCTAAACGGCGAAAACGAAACTCAATATTGTACGGATCGCCGGTTTGCAGGCAGTGTTGCCAATGTGACATGACCCGTTCACGGTCTTCCGGGTGGACAATATCCAGCCAGTTTAGCAGTAAGTCTTCTGTTGGCATGCCGCTAAATACGGTCATCAGTTGGCTGACAAAGGTCAGTTGGCCATCGCTGGCGGCTGTCCACACCACTATGGGCATACTGTCGGCCCATTGTTGAAACCGCTGCTGCGCCTGTGCCAGACGCATTTCGCTCTGGTGTACGGCATTGCTGTCCTGTAGTACACCCTGCAACAGGGCATTGTCGTCGGCACTGCAATGGCCGATAATCCGCAACCAGCACGGAGGCGACGCGTCTGGCCGGCATGGACACTCAATGTCAAAAGCGGTGTGCTGCTCCTGACACGCGGTCAGGGCTTGCTGCAGTGCTGAGCGATAGTCGGGGTGAAATAACTGGCAAAACTGACTGACAGTAAGCTGCGTATCCGTGTTGCCTGCGAGCAGCAAAGCGGCTTGCGGACTGAGCCTGATCATTTTGCTGTGCGTATCCAGATACCAGCAGCCAAACCTGGCCAGCTGGCTAGCCAGCTCTAACTGTTGCTGCGTTAAGTTGTCACGGATTGCTGATTCGCGCTGTTGTAATTGCATGGCGGAGCGTGTTTGCAGGTAAATCAGCAATAGGCAAATGGCCGCACCGGCACGGTTCGCCAGCACATAGGCTGATGCAAAACCCGCCGGGGCAGCAGGTGACAACCAGTAACCCAACACTATGGCTGCCACCGCCAGCACAAAGCTGACATTAAGCACCCGGGGCTGGTTGAGCAGACTGGCTAACAATAACAGCGGCGCGTAAAGCACACCATGAGCAAAACCGAGCTGGGTCTGGCTGTCGGCAATAAGGATTAACAGTAACATTAAGTAAATCAGGTAAGCGGCGTTACTGTTGTCACGAAAATGTTGGATCCAATGGCTCATTGTCTGCATCCTGCAACCCAGTGTGGGCTAATTATGGTACAAAGGTTGTAAAGTTGAAAAAAATGAGGTGTCAGATGTGGAAATTTCTTCAGCGGCTGCTGTTATCTGTGGCGTTGTTATCCGGTTGTGCCAAAGCCGACAGCCTGCATTGGCAAACACTGGCACCTATGCCGCTGGCGGTGCAGGAAATTTACCCGGCCGTGCACAAGGGCAAAATTTATGTCGCCGGTGGCTTAAGTGATGCGTTAACACAAGACGTGCAGCAAATGACGGCAGCCGTGCAGGTATATGATGCCGCCGTGAATCGCTGGAGCATGGCAGCGTCGTTGCCCGAGCCGCGCCATCATGCCTATTTATTATCGGTTGATAATAAGCTGTTTTTATTCGGTGGTTTTATTATTGCCGACGGCGGGCGCTGGAGCGCCAGCGCCGATGTGTTGCTACTTGACGAAGAAGCACAACAGTGGCGCAAAGTGGCACAGTTGCCTAAGCCGCTGACGGAAACGGTGGCGGTAGTGTTAAACGGCAAAGTACATCTGGCCAGTGGTCGCTCGCCATCTGGCAGCGACAATGCGCAGTGGCGCGATCAGGCCGATGTTAACTGGCACTGGGTGTTTGACCCGCACAGTTTAAGCGTTACCGAAGCTGCACCCTTGCCGCAGGCGTTTAATAGCGCTACTGGCGTGGTATTAAATGACCGGTTTTATGTTGTTGGTGGCCGCCAGGTCGGCGGGGCTAACCTGGCACAGTTACAGCGTTTTGATGCGGCAACAAATAGCTGGCAGCCGCTTAGCGCCATGCCACAGGCGCAGGGCGGCTTGGCTGCAGCTGTGCTTGGCGATGCTCTACTGGTATTTGGCGGTGAGTATTTTGACCATGGTGGCGGGGTGTACCGCCAGGTGTGGCGCTATCAGGCCGGTACGGACAGCTGGCAACAGGCCGGCACTATGCCACTGCCACGCCATGGCTTAGGTGCCGTAAAGCTGAATAACCAGGTTTATGTGTTGGGCGGTGCGTCTGTTGTTGGCTTAAAAGCCACCTCTGCTGTGCTTGAAGTTGTGACGCAGCCACAATGATGAGTGCTCCCTCTGCCGTAATGCCCTGGCTGCTGGGCTTTTTACTGCCGTACCGTCGTCGGGTAATACTGGCGCTATTGTGCTTATTGCTCGGCTCGCTCAGCTGGCTGGCACTGGGCCAGGGCGTGCGCTTATTGGTAGATGAAGGCTTTGTCGCCAATAACAGCGCGCGGTTAAACCAGATTACGCTGGCTATTTTGCTGCTGTGTGCGCTAACGTCACTGGCGGTATTCTGCCGCTTTTACTTAATGACCTGGCTGGGCGAGCGGGTTAGTGCTGACATCCGCAACCGGGTGTATCAGCATATGCTTAAGCTGTCGCCCACCTTTTACAGCCAGATGCGCACCGGTGAGGTGATCTCGCGTTTTACCGCCGACACCACTCTGCTGCAAAGTGTGGTGGGTTCCAGTTTGTCCATGGCACTGCGCTCGGCGGTAACCGCTATTGGCGGCTTACTGATGATGGCCTTAACCAGCCTGAAAATGACGGCACTGGTGCTGCTGGCGGTGCCGCTGGTACTGTTGCCGATAATAGTGTTGGGGCGTAAGGTGCGCAAACTGTCGCGCGCCAGCCAGGATAAACTGGCAGATGTTGGCGCCTATGTTGATGAAAGCCTGCATGAAATTCATACCGTGCAGGCCTATGGCCACGAAGCTATTGATAAGCAGCACTTTGCCAGCCGCATTGAGCAGGTTATGCAGGCGGCACGGCAGCGTATTTTTTACCGCGCCTTGTTAATTGCAGCGGTAATGCTGCTGAGTATCAGCGCCATGGTGCTGATAAGCTGGGTTGGTGCTCAGGATGTGATGGCAGGTAAGGTTAGCGCCGGTGAGTTAACCGCCTTTATGTTTTACGCGGTAATGGTAGCAGGCAGCGCAGCCACCATCAGCGAAGTGATTGGTGATATCCAGCGCGCCGCCGGTGCCACTGAGCGCCTGATTGAACTGGCCAGCGCGCCGGTAGAGATCAGCTCGCCGTCAGTACCGGCGACATTACCGCTGCCGGTCGCCGGTGCGCTGTGTATTCGCCAGCTTAGTTTTGCCTACCCGCAAGTGGCTGATAAAACGGTGCTGCAGCAGCTGAATATGGCGATTAAACCCGGCGAGCGTATTGCTTTAGTTGGCCCCAGTGGCGCCGGTAAAACCACCTTGTTTCAGCTGTTACAGCGCTTTTACCAGCCTGGCGCGGGGCAAATTTTACTCGATGGTGTTGATATCAGCACGCTGGACTTAGCACAGCTGCGTGCCCAGTTTGCGCTGGTGCCACAGGACGCCGTTATTTTTGCTACTTCAGTGCTGGAAAATGTACGCTACGGCCGGCCTGATGCCAGCGAGCAGGAGGTGATAAACGCCTGTATTGCCGCCCGGGCTGATGGCTTTATCCGCGATTTTAGTGCGGGCTACGCCACTGAACTGGGCGAACGCGGCGTGCGCTTGTCCGGCGGGCAAAAACAGCGCATTGCCATCGCCCGTGCCATCTTAGCTGACCGGCCTGTGCTGTTGCTGGACGAGGCCACCAGCGCATTAGACGCCATTAGCGAGCAGCAGGTACAGCAGGCATTGGAGCATTTAATGCAGGGCAAAACCACACTGATTATTGCACATCGTTTAAGTACAGTGATTAATGCCGATCGTATTGTCCTGCTGGAGCAAGGCAAGCTGGTGGCAGTGGGCAACCACCAGCAGTTACTGCAGCAAAGTGCGTTGTATCAGCAACTGGCTGAGCTGCAGTTATTAAACTAGGTATTACTGGCAACCGCCACAGCAACTCTGGCCGTCGCTACCGTGCGCCGGTTTTGCCTGCGGCTGGACAAATAAAATTTCGTTTTCCAGCAAAATATGCTGCATTAAGTCTTCTTTTAGTTCCTGTAAGCCCAAATACAGCGCTGTCCAGGTATTGCACGCATCTGCCGGTAATCTGATGTTGTTGGTTAGCCTGTCTAAGGTTTCCAGCGCATCACCATGCTGCAGGTGCTCTTCTTCCATTACGCTTATCGGCCCGGACGGATAAATACCACCGGCTAACATTGGAAACAAAATTTGCTCCTCTTTCATCATGTGGCTTTCCAGTTCCTGGTACATCTCTTCCAGATGTTCGGCCAGGCCGGTTGGGCAATCCGGATCGGCAGCGTGTACATGCTCTACCCGGCGGGCTAAGCGGCTAAGCTCGGGCAATTGACGGCGGTGGCGCTGGTGAAAACGCTCTAGAATAAACTCAATCAGCTGTTTTACCGGTTTACTGCGCCAGTCGGTCAGCTCGCCGTCTTGCTGTTGCAACTGTTGCAGTGCACTGAGTATTGGCTCTGCCGCCAGCTGCTTATTCTCTAAAGCTTCACGCAGGCTATGTTTGCCGCCACAGCAAAAATCCAGTTTGTATTGATGAAATACCGCGGTGGCACCGGCAATGCTGGTGGCCAGCTGGCCCAAAGTGCGATCTAACAGGTTTTGCTGTGACAAAGGTAAGTTGCTAATAGCTGACATAAAAACTCCTGCTCAGGTAATGTAACGTTGCGCCATAGCGGCGCGGTTAAGCGTAAAAGGCAAGAGTCAGGCCAAAACTACCTCCTTTGATTTATATAGCTTTATTTTATGCTGTGGTACATTGAACCCGCAAAATTCAGGGTAATATCTACCCAAGGGTAAAAAACACCATGCTGGAAGAAAGTTTAGTTGCCGATTTAGTGACCGAGTTGCCCGCCGCCGTGCGCTTGCAACGTCTGGTGAGCACGCTGCGCAGTCATTTTAACTGCGGTGCCGTGGGGTTGTTGCATCTGGAGCACGATGTCCTCAAACCGGTGGCATTACATGGCCTGGTACGCGAAGCCCAGGGCCGGCGCTTTGTGGTGGCGCAGCATCCGCGTTTGGCGGCTATTCTGGCCAGCCGCAATCCGGTGCGGTTTGAGCCTGGCTCTGAGCTGCCCGATCCCTACGATGGCTTGCTGGCTGACCAGCCCGGCCAGGCCTTGCCGGTACACGATTGCATGGGCATCGCACTGTATATCGAAGGTCGCTGCTGGGGCGTACTAACGCTGGATGCACTGGATGCCGGCCGTTTCTCTGCGGCGGCCGTGCCAGACTTACAGCGCTACAGTTTGCTGGTTGAGGCCGCCGTGCGTATGACTGAGCTGGAGCAAGCCAACCGGGCGCTTCGGCTTAACCATCAGGCTGACGAGCAACAGTTTGAACCGGCCAGCAAGCAACGCTATGAGCTGATTGGCCAAAGCAGTGCGCTAAAGCAAATTTTGCAGGAACTGACCGTGGTGGCCAACTCAGACTTACCGGTACTGTTACTGGGTGAAACCGGTGTGGGTAAAGAACTGTTTGCCCGCCATTTGCACCGCAGCTCGGCGCGGGCCGCCAAGCCGATGATCTATATTAACTGCGCCGCTCTGCCGGAAAGCCTGGCCGAAAGTGAACTGTTTGGCCATAACAAAGGCGCTTTTTCCGGTGCCCACAGCGAACGCGCCGGCCGTTTTGAAGCGGCTGATGGCGGCACCTTGTTTTTAGATGAAGTGGGCGAGCTGCCGCTGGCGGTGCAGGCCAAGTTGCTGCGGGTATTACAAAACGGTGAAATTCAGCGGTTGGGCTCGGATAAAAGCCGCACCGTTAATGTGCGTCTGGTCGCAGCGACGAACAGAGATTTAAAGCAGCAGGTAAAAAGCGGCGAGTTTCGCGCTGACTTGTATCACCGTTTATCGGTATACCCGCTACCGATCCCCCCGCTGCGGGAGCGGCCGGAGGATATTCCGTTGCTGGCCGGCCATTTTCTCGAGCTAAACCGCAGCCGTTTGGGGCTGCGTGCGCTTAGGCTGTCGGAAGATGCTGAACTGGCGTTATTAAGCTATAGCTGGCCGGGTAATGTGCGGGAGCTGGAACATGTCATTAGCCGCGCCGCGATAAAAGCGCTGAGTCAGGGCGCGTTGCGCAGCGACATAGTGACTCTGGAAGCTGCACTGCTGGACCTGGATACGGTTCCAGCGGCCATAGTGCATACCGAGCAGCATGGCAATGCAGCACAGCAGGGTATAGGGCTAAAACAAGCGGTAAATCAGCTGCAGCGGCAGATGATCCAGCAGGCGCTGGCGCAGCACGATGGCAGCTGGTCGCAGGCCGCACGCCAGCTTGAGCTCGACCCGAGTAACCTGCATAAACTGGCACAGCGCTTAGGCCTTAAATAAAATGGGGGCAGAGTCCTCTGACCCCATTGTAACGGAGGGGATTTGACGTTAATACGACGAGTGTTTTGGCGCACGCTGGCAATATGCAGCCTGGTGCTGGGGTTAATAGGTATACCGCTACCGGTATTACCAACGGTGCCGTTTATTTTGCTCAGTGCCTGGTCGGCCGGTAAAGGCTGGCCGGCACTGGAGCAGCGTTTATTGGCGCACCCCAAGCTGGGGCCACCGGTGTTGGCCTGGCGTCAATCCGGTATCGTACCGCGGCGCGCTAAATACCTGGCCAGTGCCATGATGCTGCTAAGTGCACTGCTGCTGCAGTTATCCGCTGTAGCATTGCCGTTAAAACTGCTGTTACCTTGCTTTTTGCTGCTGGTGGCCCTATGGCTGTGGCGGCGGCCGGAGCAGCTTAATCAGGATCTCAAAGATGACAACACCCACTAAGCCCACCGAGCTGACGACACAACAGGCGCTGCGCTACAGCCGGCACTTAATGCTACCGGCACTGGATTTTCGCGGCCAGGAGGCATTGCTGGCAAGCTCGGTGCTGCTGATTGGTATGGGCGGCTTAGGCTGTGCGGCGGCGCCTTATTTAGTCGCCAGTGGCGTGGGTAATATAACGTTGGTTGATGACGATACCATTGACCGCAGTAACTTACAGCGGCAGATATTATACCGTGAGGCCGATATTGGCCTAAGCAAAGCACAGCAGGCCGCGGCGAGCCTGGGCCAGCTCAATGCTGACATTACTCTTGACGCTCTGCAGCAACGTTTAAGCGCAGCAGACTTAGCCGCGCTGGTGCCGCAGTATTCGCTGGTACTGGATTGCACTGATAACCTCGACACCCGCAATGCCATCAATGCGGCTTGTGTGAAGGCTAAAGTACCGTTGGTATCGGGCGCGGCTATCCGTTTTGAAGGCCAGGTTGCCAGCTTTAGCATGCAGGGTAAGGATGCTTGTTATCATTGCCTAAGCCAACTATTTGGTGAGCAACAACTTAGCTGTATGGAAGCGGGAATTTTAAGCCCGGTGGTCGGTGTTATCGGCGTGATGCAGGCGCTGGAAGCGGTAAAAATTCTCGCTGGCGTTGGTACCCCCTTGTATGGCAAGTTACAGCTGTTTGATGGTTTAACCAGCCAGTGGCGCCAGTTTAACTTAATAAAAGATCCCGCTTGCAGCGTCTGTGGCGGCAGTCAAACTAACCCGGCGCAATAAAGAACAATAAAGGACAATAGCTATGCTGTTTAACATCATCAGTCTGTTAGTGGTTGTGCTGACATCTTCTATGGCTGTGGCTGATACGGTGTATGTAGTGCGCCATGCTGAAAAACACGCCGAGGGCAAAGATCCGGCGCTCACCGCCTGTGGTCAGGCGCGCGCCGAAGCACTGGCGAGCAGTTTGGCCGGCGTTAAACTGGCCGCTGTTTACGCTACGCCCTATCAGCGTACCCGGCAAACGGCCGCGGCGGTGGCGAAACAGCAACAGCTTGATATCACGCAGTACGATCCACGTCAGCCAGAGGTTTTGCTCGCGCAGTTAAAAACGCAAACCATGCCGGTATTGGTGGTAGGGCACAGTAATACGGTGCCTGAGTTAGTTGAGTTGTTAAGCGGTATCGCCATGGCACCACTGACCGAGCAAGACTACGACTTGTTGTATCAGGTTAAACTGACCACGCCGGCCAGTGTTAACATCAGCCGGCAGAGTTTTCGCTGTCAACAAGTTGAATAAAGCGGCTATGCATTATTACGGTGTGTAGTTGGCAACCAAAGCGCTGGCCGGGTGTTTTTGCTTAGCATCTTTTATTAACAAAACCAGGTTGGTTTTTCTGTTCACTATCGGTATACTTTTGTGCGTTATTTAGCCTAAGAAGGATAATTTGATGATTGTTGCAATTACCCACCCGGCGAAGGCTGCGGCGTAAGTAAAACTTTTACCTTTTTGCCTTAACCTGCCTTTGCCCGGTGTCTGCTGACCGGGAACTCTGCTAACCGCTTAATACGGTTACCTTAGTCTTATTCCAGAGCTCCTAACCATTTTTACTGTGCGCGCAGTGCTTCACTGTGGGCAGAAGGAAATGACATGAACTTACCCTCAACATTACAACACCTGGGGTGGCAGGCTTTTTTTCAACAACAACTTACGTTGCAGGAATTTGAACACTGCATTATCGCCCGGGTTACGGCACATCACCGCAGTGGCTATGAGCTGATAACACTACAGGGCCCGTGCCGTTTAATGGCCAGCACCACGTTGCCGCCGATAACCATTGGCGATTGGCTGCTGTTAGATGCCGCTGGCGGTTTTATCCGGCTGCTAAGCAGAAAGTCGTTGTTTAAACGTAAAGCCGCGGGTAGCCAGCTGGCCGAGCAACTTATTGCTGCTAACGTCGATACGCTGATTATTGTCTGCTCGTTAAACCATGACTTTAATTTAAGCCGGATAGAGCGCTACCTCACCCTGGCGCACGACGCTGGTGCCGAGCCGTTACTGGTATTAACCAAGATGGACCTATGCGCCGATGTCGACGCCTTTTTGCAGCAGGTTAAACAGCTGGACGCCATGCTGATGGTCGAGGTTGTTAATGCGCTTGATGCCAGTTGCAGCAGTACCTTGCAGCACTGGTGTAAAGCTGGTAACACCTTAGCGGTGGTGGGGTCTTCTGGTGTCGGTAAATCGACGTTAGTGAATACCCTCACTGGCAGTGGCGGCCAAAAAACCGCAGCAATACGTGCTGACGATAGCAAAGGCCGACATACGACAACAGGGCGCTCCATGCATTTTATTGCCGGCGGCGCCGTAGTAATTGATACACCCGGTATGCGTGAGCTGCAGCTGACAGACTGTGACGAGGGCATTCGCCGCGCGTTTGCCGACATTGACGCCCTGGCCAGCCAATGCCGCTTCAGTGACTGTCAGCATGTTGCTGAACCAGGCTGCGCGGTACAACAGGCTATTGCGCAAGGGGTTTTAGAGGCAAGGCGATTGACCAACTACCAGAAGCTAAACGCCGAACAGGCACGCAACGGCGCATCACTGCAGCAAAAGCGCGCCCACGAGCGGCAATTTAGCAAGCTGGTAAAGTCGGTTAAATCACTTAAAGCGCAAAAATACCGCGATTAGCACAGCATACGCCGCCGAAAGGCGGCGTTTTTTTGATAGCCGCAGGCTTGGGCGATTTTACCTATTGGCCATCCGCTAATGTTAAACCTAAAAAATGGCCGAAAAAGTGAATTTAATGGCCATTCGGCCGGCAGCTTATTTGCTACAGTAGCCAAAATTAGCTGACGAAGAGGCTGTTATGGTTACGGTAGGCATTATTATTTATCCGGATATTCAGGCAATAGATCTGGCCGGGGCGCTGGATTGCTTTGGTCAGGCGAACCAGGAACTGCTGGCAGCCGGGCAACAACCGTATTACCGCCAGTGTATTGTTGGCCTGAATACGGCGCCGCTGTGTGCTGAAAATGGCCTGCAATTAACCGCTCAGTACTCACTGGATAGCTGCCCTAAGCTGGACTATTTGGTTATTCCCGGTGGGGCAGGTGCCAGAAAGCTAGCGGCCAATCAGGATTTTATGCACTGGCTGTGTCAGCGCAGTATTGATACCGATAAGGTGCTATCTATCTGTACCGGTGCCTATCTGCTGGCGCACAGTGGCTTGGTTAACGGTTTGCCACTGGCAACACATTGGCGCTTTGCCGCCGATTTACAGACACGCTATCCAAAGGTGCAGGTAAACGCCACTGAGCTGTATGTTAAATCGGGCAAGTTTTACTCGTCCGGCGGCATGACAGCGGGTATCGATTTATGTTTGGCGGTGATTGAACAAGATCTTGGCGTAGCCATTGCTCAGGCGGTCGCCCGGGAACTGGTGATGTATCTGCGCCGCAGTGGCGACCAGTCACAATATGCCAGCCCGTTAAAAATTCAACACAGTGGCGAGCAGCGTTTTATCCAATTACAACAATGGTTGCTGGCTAATTTAACTAAACCCTTAACGGTAGCCGATATGGCTGAACAAGTGGCGCTGAGCGAGCGCCAGTTTCGCCGGGTATTTCGCGAGCGGTTTGCTATGGCGCCGGTGCAGTATCTGCAGCAACTGCGGCTGGACAAAGCCCGTAGCTTGTTGCTGTGTGACGGCTACAGCCTGCAGCGTATTTGTACTGAAGTGGGTATCAAGGACCCACGCAGCTTGATCCGGCTGTTTAATATCGCTTTTGGCTGCACCCCCGGTGAGTACAGGCAGCGCTTTTGTTAGGGCTAATTAAGTTGATAATGACCGATAAAGCGTAAGTAATCTGCCTTGGCGGCTATGTTGCTTTTGGCAGGATATCGCTGTGTACCATTTGCAGCAGTTTATAGGCGTCGCTTAAATCACAGTTTTCATGGTCGCGTTTTTTATAGCCCAGTGTGGTCAGTTCTATATGCCAGGTGGGCACTACGTCTACTGTGGCCAGGGTTTGTTTTACGCAGTTAAGCGGGCAGCCATCTATTGCCAGTATTGGCCGGCCGGACTGGGCCACTTTTACCAGCGGCTTTACTTTGCCGCCAACCCCGGCAATGCAGGACATTTGTGCTGAGCCTTCGCGGTCAAGCACTACGGCTAAGTCATTGGCCAGTTGGGCAACGTTTGAGCAGCCGGAGCAGGCATACACCAGCGGTTTGTCTTGGTAGTCGGTGTTCATACTGGGCTCCGTTGTTGTAGAGATATTTACCCAGTGTAAAAGCTGTTGCAGCTGGCGGCTTGATATAAATCAAAGCCGCCGCAGCCTTACCTCTTCAGGGGTAAATTGGCACAACGACACAAGGTAGGGGGGATTTAAATAGCGTCGGTTGCAATTCCCGCTATGCTCGCCACAGCAACTCGCCCTACTGCCTGCGGCAGGGCTCAGACACTCTGTGGCTGCGCTATCGGGATTCCAACCTCGCTTCGAGAGTAAGCTTCTGCATTCAAATGTTAGCCTGGCCGGCCATCTGGCCTGGGGGTGGTGAGCACCGGAAAATACACCAGCACGTAAAGCGCATAGGCCAACACCCAGCCGCCGACACCCAACCACAGCCATTGCATGGTTTGCGCTGGCCACAGCCAAATGAATATCGTGCGGCTAATGGCGGCTGCCAATACCAGCAAAAACGCCAGTGACATCACCGCATGTGGCTTTAACAGGCGGCCACTGTGGCCTAAGGATACCCGCGCCATCATGCTTAAAATCATGCTGCCCATGGCGCCAGCGGTTAACGCATGCAGTGCAACACTGTTGCTGATATTCACGCCGGCGTAGCGGGCACTGTAAAGCGCCAGGCCAAGCGGTATGCACCAATAGGCGACATGCAGTGACCACAATAGCGGTACCTTTAGCGTGAGCCAGATTTTCCAGCGCAGGCAGCGCAGGCCAAGCAGCAGGGCACTTAAACCAAATAAACTGCTGATCGCCAGTGGCGGCAGGTATGGCGTCAGGGCAAAAAAGTGTAAGACAAAAATCAGCCACAAGGATGCCAGCGCCGCGCGATCCAGCCAGACAATAGCCTCGACCTTTTTGGTTTGGGTGCCATTGGCGGTAAACATCGGCAATACGCGGCCGCCGACAATCGCCATTAGCAGGGTGATAAGCCACACCGCATTCTGGCTACCCAGTTGCACCAGTTCATAGCGCGATGTTGCTACGCCGACATACATCAGTAAGTTGCAGGCTGTCAGTAACAATAACACCGGAATAAAAAACAGGTTGCGCTGCTGGCCGGTTTTAATCAGCGGTATGGCCAGCAAATAAGCGCATAGCGGTAAAAAGCTTAAATCTACAGCCGCCACCAGATACAGCGGCAAACCCTGGCCAAATAGCAGCAATAACCGGCCAGCCAGCCATAGCAGGCTGATAAACAATAAGCTTTTGCCATGCGGTGCACGTAGCCCGGTCCAGTTTTGTACTGCGGTGAGCAAAAAGCCAATCACAATGGCGCTGACAAAACCAAACAACATTTCATGGCTATGCCAAAACAACACATTGGCAAAGGGGGTTAGCTGAAGCTGGCCAGCCAGCGTCAGGCCCCACAGCAGCATGGCGATGGCGCTAAAAGCGGCACCAAATAAAAACATTGGCCGAAACGCCTGGCGTAGCAGGGGTAACAGCTTTTGCTCAGTAGCCAGATCGGTTATTTGCATGTGTTGTCCTCGAGCTCAGAAGTGTCATCATCAAGTAAGAAATTATTGCTGCGCGCCTGTGCCAGTCGTTGCTGATATTGTGCGGCCTGATTGGCAAAAAACATGGTGATCATACACAGCGCCAGCACACCGTATAAGATCATAAAACAACCGGTGACTATGCCCAGCACATCCTGTGCTACGCCAAATAAAATGGGTAAGGTGCAACCGCCTAAAGCGCCAATGGCAGCAACAAAGCCACCGGCGCTGCCCATATGCTGTGGGTAGTAGTCGTGAATCACTTTGTACACACTGGCACGGCCAAAGCCCTGTGCTACGCCGATGATAAAAATCAGTAAGGTAAACCACCAGACATTAACGCCAATTTCCAGCCTAACGTCTTTGTGCAAACCATGAATAATCAGCGTTGTTGGCGGGTAACTTAAAAAAAACAGGCAGACAATGCAGACCCAGAATACGCTCCAGTTTACCGCCCGGCCGCCATAGCGATCGGCAAACCAGCCACCCAACGCCCTGACCATGCTGGAGGTGGCAACAAAGAACAAGGTAAAGGCCATCGCCTGCTGCGCATCCATAGCATAGGCCTGCATATAGTACTGTGGCAGCCACAGCAGCAGGGCTAAAAAGCTACCAAATACAAAGTAGTAATATAGCGAAAAGCGCCAGATGCGCGCGTCACTGCAAAGCTGGCGCAGGCTAAGTGCTTGGTGTTTGGCGGGGCTGAACGGCGGCGGCTCTTTTGGCGCCAGCAAGACAAACAGCAGGCTGATCAGCAGCATGCCACCGGCATATAAAGGCCCGACCCATTGCCAGCCAGCATGGTTAATGGCCAGTGGTACCAGCACAAAGGTAATGGCTACACCGGCATTGCCAACACCAAATATGCCCAGTGCCCGGCCCTGACGGCTGGAAGCAAACCACTGGCTGACATAACGCACACCAAAGGTAAAAGACACACCGCTAATACCAAACCACAGTCCCAGCCATAAATAACCGCTATAGCTATCCACCGTTGGCAGCAGCAACAAGGCCGGTATCACCGCCAGCATTTGGTATAGCCACAACAGCCTTGCACTGACACGGTCAGCAAGGATCCCCAGCGGTATACGTAATAGCGCACCGGTTAAAATAGGCGCAGCTAATAAAAAGCCGTATTCGGTCGCGCTAAGCTCAAGTTGTTGCTGTAGCTGCAGCCCCATAACTGCATACAGTGTCCAGACTGAAAAACAGGCAGCAAAAGCCAGCGTCGCCAGCAATAACGCCCGGTTAGCACCGTTTAGCGTGGCCTGACTCAGGCTGGTGGCAGCAGGTGGCGGCATAACAAAACATCCGGCAAACAGTATTACTGCTTAGTGTAACGCCAAAGCCGGAGGCTGCTGCAACGAAGAGGGTGTACCTCTGACGCGCCGGCAGCGTCTTGCGGCGGTTAGCGCTTTAGCCAAAGTGGGTATAAGTGGCAGCCAGGCCTGGTGTTGGTGGCAAAGATGCGGCTACCTATAAAGTGGTATCTGCTTGTTTTAGTGAATAAAATTGCCTTTCTGGCTTTGTTTTATATCAATGATTTTGCCCAGCAGCCTCTCTACACTGGCCAAAGTGAAACAATAAATCCTGTGGAGGATGTTATGGCTGGTCCTGCTTTAGCACAACAAAGCGGCAGTGGGTTAAACCTGCTGAATTTTGCTGAACAAAAAATAAAAATGCTGCACCTGACCTGGTTTGCCTTCTTTTTAACCTTTGTCATCTGGTTTGCCCATGCGCCGCTGCTGATCCATATTAAACAGGCGTTGGCGCTGACAGATGCGCAAATTAAAGCGCTGCTTATTCTAAACGTCGCCATAACAATACCGGCACGCATTGTTGTTGGCATGCTGGTAGACCGCTATGGCCCGCGCATTATGTATTCTTTGCTGCTGTTTATCTCGGCCTGCCTGTGTATCGGTTTTGCCTTTGCCGATACCTATGCCGCGCTGGCGTTATTCCGCTTTTTACTCGGCTTTGTCGGCGCGGGCTTTGTGGTGGGTATTCGTCTGGTAGGCGAGTGGTTTCCACACCATCAGGTGGGTACTGCCGAGGGTATTTATGGTGGCTGGGGTAACTTTGGTTCGGCGGCTGCGGCGATGACGTTACCGCTATTAGCACTGGCCTACGGCGGTGACGATGGCTGGCGCTATGCCATTGGTACTGTAGGGGTGATTAGTGCCGTTTATTCGCTGGTGTTTTATAAATTTGCCCGCAACACGCCTAAAGGCTCAGTGTATTTTAAACCGAAAAAAACCGGTGCCATGATGGTCACCAGCTGGGGCGCGTTGTGGGGCCTTATTCTGATGAATATTCCGATGCACCTGGCGCTGGGCATGCTGGCCTGGCGCTTATCGCCGGCCGGCGTCAATCTGTTCAGCGCTGATATGATGTATGCGCTCTGGGGCGTGCTGTTGCTGCTGTTTATCGTGCAAACCCAGCAAACCTGGCGTATTAACGCTGAGCATTTACGTGCCGGTGTACCAGAAGCCGATAAATACAGCTTTAAACAGGTGGGAATTTTAAATATTGCTTACTTTGCTACCTTTGGCTCTGAGCTGGCGGTAGTGTCAATGTTGCCGCTGTATTTTCTGGAAACCTTCGAGGGCTTAAGTGCAGTAAAAGCCGGTTTGCTGGCGTCGGGTTTTGCCTTTATGAACCTGGTATCACGGCCGATGGGCGGCTGGTTTTCAGATAAATTTGGCCGGCGAAAAAGTATGCTGATATTAATTGGCGGCCTGGCCGCGGGCTACTTTTTGATGGGGCTGATGGACAGCCACTGGTGGATCCCGCTGGCCGTGTTGGCCACCATGGCCTGCAGTTTCTTTGTGCAGGCTGGTGAAGGTGCTGTATTTGCCATAGTGCCGCTGATTAAACGCAGCATGACCGGGCAAATTGCCGGTATGGCCGGTGCGTACGGTAATGTCGGTGCTGTGGTGTATTTAACGGTACTAAGTTATGTTAGTTACAGTATGTTCTTCTATGTTATTGCCGCCTCTGCGCTGGTGGGCTTGGTAGCGGTAATGTTTTTAGATGATCCCAAAGGCCATATTACCGAAGTGGGTGAAGATGGCACTGTGCACCGCATCAATGTAGGTTAAACAAGGAGCCCCGGGTGAGCGCATCTGAGCTGAAACTCCGCTACAGCAGTCTTTGTGAGGCCGGTATCAAGCCGGCCAACGAAGATGCGGTAGCGCAGCATATCCCCGCAGATCCTCACCTGTTAACGTACAAAGGTGCCTGTTTTGCACTAGCCGATGGCGTCAGTACCGCCGAGGCCGGTCAGCAGGCCAGCCAGCGCGCAGTTAGCCGATTTTGCCGCGAATACAGCCAGACACCGGATAGCTGGTCGGTGGCCTACAGCGCTGAGCAGCTGCTGGCAACGATTAATAACGAGCTGTACGAGCTGAGCCACCAGTTTGCGCTTGATCAAAAAGGCTATCTGACAACCTTTACTGCGCTGGTGCTGAAATCGCAAACCGCACATTTTTTTCATATTGGCGACAGCCGGTTGTACCACTGGCGCGATGGCGTACTGGTGCAGCTGAGCCAGGATCACACGACAGTATTATCTGAGCAGCGCCAGTTTCTCGGTCGCGCGCTTGGCATGGATGCCCGGGTTGAGCTGCAACAGGGCAGTTTAACTGTCAAATGCGGCGATCGTTTTTTACTCTGCTCTGATGGCCTGTCGGACTTTGTCAGCCCGGATGCACTGCAGCAGGCCGTATCAGCAGCTGATGATCTGGAGCAAAGTGCTTTGCAGCTAAAACAACAGGCGTTAGCGCAGGGCAGTGATGACAATATCAGTTTGATCCTGCTGCAGATAACCGCACTGCCAGAGCAAAGCCTGGATGATTTAAACCAGCATCTCACCCGGCTGCCATTTCCGCCGGCGTTAAGCCCCGGCATGAAACTGGATGGTTATAAGGTGCTGCAGGAGCTGTTTGCCAGCAGCCGCAGCCATCTGTATTTAGTGGAAGACGAGGCCAGTGGCGCAAAGCTGGTGCTTAAATGCCCGTCACTGAATTACGACGATGATGCGCTCTATATTGACCGCTTTATCCGCGAAGAGTGGATAGGCCTGCGCATTGAATCCGACTATGTGGTGAAGGTGGTACGGCAAACGCGGCCCCGCAGTTTTTTATACTATTTAATGGAGTATCTGCCCGGCCAGAGCCTGGAGCAATGGTTTGAACGCCAGCCCAAGCCACTAAAACCGGCGCTGGCCATTAAGCTGGTAAAACAGATAGCCAAAGGCTTAACCGCGTTTCATCATATGGGCGCCATTCATCAGGATTTAAAACCGGGCAATATTATTTACCTACAGGATGGCAGCGTAAAAATTGTCGACTTTGGCTCAGTGTACGTGGCGGGCCTGGCCGAAATATACAGCCCGCTACAGCATGAAGCGGCACTGGGCACGGCGGCCTATTCCGATCCGCACTATTTATTGGGGCACAACTCCGGCGTGCAGGGCGATATTTACGCCCTGGCCACCATTGCCTACGAGCTGTTCAGCGGCGGTCACCTGCCTTACGGCACTGCGGTAGAGGAATGTCGCAGCGCGGCCGATTACGACAAGCTGCGTTATCGTAGTAGCAGCCAGTTTAACCCGGTAATTCCTACCTGGTTTGACCGCGCGCTGCAAAAAGGCGTCAGCCTGGATTTATCACAGCGCTATCAAAGCATTAATCAGCTGCTGACCGACTTGCAGCAGCCGAATCCGGCGTTTTTACACGAAGAAGTCAAGCAGGAGCACAAAACTAACCCACTGCTGTTCTGGCAGCTATTGTCAGGCTTTTGGTTTATCACCTTACTGTTGGTGGTGTGGCTGTTTTTATTAAAACGCTAAACAGTTTGACGTTTTGCTGTGCAGCGGCCAGTGAAAAATGTCAGAAAAATTTACACCCTGTTCAATAGCGAAAGTTAAAAGCCATATATTTCACTTGGTTGCAAACTGGTATGTATCATGTATGCAAATTGTTAATTTCATCACTGAGGCTTCACTTATGTTAACAATTACTAAATCCAGTTTGTATGCTTCACTGGCATTGTTAAGCAGTAGTTTATATGCCGCTATTATCCCGGTTAGCAGCACTGACGTACTGCCGGGTACCGCAACCTACATTGCGTCGGCCGCAGGCGATATGGGCGGCTATCCTACGCCTTACACACTAAACAGCACAGTGACACCGCAAAATACGTTTTTTACAACCGACGATATTCGTGTGGCAACACAATTCGATCTTGATGCGCTGGACCGTACGACGGATAACGGCGATCCGGGCCAGGGCTGGAGCGATGTCGATTTGGAGTGGTATACGGTGTTTTATTACCTGGATACTGATGCCGTGACCGGCGACTTGTTCTGGAACCCGATTACGCAATGGCTGGCTTATGCCGAGTGGGATGACGTAGAAGAGTGGCAAGTTAACCCGGCATTTGACATTGTGGATTTTTATACCGCTGATATGCGTGCTTTCCTGCCGGGCGGTGAATGGGCTGCAGGGCAATGGCAGGCGGTATCCTATGCTGAAGATTTAACTAATCCGACTTCTGCCTTCTTTGCGGTAATAGACCCTGCCCAGGTGCCAGAGCCGGCAGGCCTTGCTGTATTGGCGTTGGGGTTGGTGCTATTACGGCGTAAACTTGCTGCTTAAACAGCGAACACTTTGCTGCTTATTACAAGAGCCCTTACCGGGCTCTTTTTGTTTAGCTATTCTTTGGCCGAAATGCTGTAATCACCGCCTCATTGCACTGTAAATAGGGTCCGTCCATTAAATCGATGCAGTAGGGCACAGCCGGAAACACCGCATCTAAACACTGGCGGATGGCTTTGGGCTTACCCGGCAAGTTAATAATTAAACTGCAGCCACGCAAACCGGCCGTTTGGCGCGATAAGATGGCTGTAGGCACATACTTTAATGATTCAGTGCGCATTAGCTCGGCAAAACCTGGCATCATTCTGTCGCACACTGCCTCGGTGGCTTCTGGTGTCACATCGCGTTTGGCCGGGCCGGTACCGCCGGTAGTAACAATTAAACAGCAGCCTTGTTCATCGGCCAGCTCGCGCAGGGTTTGCTCAATTAACGGCTGCTCATCCGGAATAAGCCGGTATTCAGGCTGCCAGTCACTGGTTAAATAGTCTTTTAGCGTATCGATAATTGCCTTACCGGATAAGTCTTCATACACGCCGGCACTGGCGCGGTCGCTTACGGTAACGATGCCGATTTTGGCGGTTTGGTTGGTCATTATTGTTCCTGTATTACATTGTTCCGTAACAACAGGGCGCAATAATGCGCCCCTACGGTGTTATCACCCTGTCGCCATACCGGCCAAATTTAACCAGTAGCCGTTACTGTCGGTAGCCGGTAGTGGCTGCGGCGCTTTGCCGTTAATATTGGCTTTAAATTTCGCCAGCCAGTCAAAGGTGCCACTTAGCTGTGGGCTTAACCGTACTATATCTACCAGGCCCTGCATAGTGTTTAGCTGGTTAACCAGGTTATAGCGCTGGCCAGACTGGGTTTGAATGCCGTTTAACACAAATACCTGAGTGCCGTCCTGGCTTTTTACTTCGCGCCCCTGTGGGTAGTTAATACAGCACAGCTCACACTGATCTTTACTGCGGTTTTCCGAGCGGGCAGTGAAGCAGCGGCCGCTCCAGGCCAAAGGCAAATGACCAAAGCCAAATACTTCAGTGCTGAAGCAGTCGCGGATATCGCCAATCAGGCTTTGCTGTAATACCTCGCTAAGCCAGTGGCCGGATAATTCGACCGGCATAACCCAGCGCGTCAACCCCATACCGACCAGCTGGCGCAGCGTATGCTGGTTGTAGCAATTAATCGCCGCCCCGGCGACAAAAGGCAAGCTTTGCTGCTGCAGCATACTGATGGCGCCAACATCATTGGCTTCCACTAAAAACTCACCGTTATCGACGTATTTACGCAGTTCGCGCAGCTCGCCGGGGGCTTCGTATAAGGTCATCGACGATAAACACACCTGCTTGCCGGCTTCGCGCAGCATTTGTGCCAGGGCCATATAGTCATCAAACTTCAGCTCGCGCCTTTTGCTGCACACGGTTTCGCCTAAATAGACGATATCAATGTCGCTGTCGGCGACCTGACGGTAAAATTCAAGCATCTGTGCTTTGGGCCAGAAGTACAGCACCGGGCCTAGTGAAAATTGCATGTGATTACTTCCATTTGCGATGATAGGCACCAAGCGTGGTTTGGCTGCCTTCAGATAAGCCGGCCAGTACCTGCTGCCACTGTGGTTGCACATTAAAACGCTCTGGCGTTGACATTACGGCATCAATAGCGGCGCGCCAGACTTTAGTAATTTGCGCCACATAAGCCGGGCTGCGCTGGCGGCCTTCTATTTTCAGTGACTTAATGCCTTCGGCATACAGCTCGGGTAGCAAATCCAGCGTATTTAAACTGGTAGGCTCTTCCAGCGCATGGTAGGTGTCGTTGCCTACGCTAAAGCGGCCCTTACACAGGGTGGGATAGCCGGCGGTTTCGTTAGGTGCAAAGCGGTCAATTAAAATGCCGTTTAAGCGTGACTCCAGCGTGCCCTTATTATCCTGCCACTGTACAAAAGCCGCCGGCGAGCAGGCACCGGCGGTGTTGGGGGATTGCCCGGTCATATACGAGCTTAAATAGCAGCGGCCCTCGGCCATAATGCACAAGCTGCCAAAGGCGAACACTTCTAAATCGATTTCGCAGCTTCTGGCCAATGCCCGTACCTGTTGCATCGACAATACCCGCGGCAGTACCACCCGGCTGATGCCAAACTGGCGGTAAAAATCTATTGCCGGGGCATTGGTGGCCGAGGCCTGCACCGATAAATGCCGCTCTATTTTCGGGTAACGCGCTGCGGCATAAGCCAGTACGGCAATGTCCGCCAGAATAAGCACATCGGCACCGGCATCGGCGGCCATATCCACTGCCTGCTGCCAGCGTTGGTAGTTATTCGGGTGCGCAAAAGTATTAATCGCCACATGCAGCTTTTTGCCGTGCTGGTGCACAAAGCGGGCGGCGTCTTTCAGTTTAGCCTGATCAAAATTCAGCCCGGCAAAATGGCGGGCGTTAGTATCATCTTTTAAACCGATATAAACGGCATCGGCGCCATGCTCGATGGCAGCCTTTAGGGCCGGCATACTGCCAGCGGGACAAAGCAGCTCCATAGGGGTGGCTCCGCGTTAATTGGGCTTTCTTACTACCACCGACAGGGCATAGCCCCGAGCAGCGTACTGTGGTTTTATTATAGGGTGATAACTCAGTACAAGGCTTGTATATGTTTGATATTAAAAGCGTTAACTCTAAATTGGTAGCAGCACTACCTACAATGCTGCGCACTGTTACCCGCTGTGCACCCAAAGCCGCCCAGGCCGGCGTGTTACAGTTGGCGTTGAACCAGTTTTTCCGCCCGGAGCTACAAGCCGGTGAGCTGGACTTTTTACGCGGCAAAACCCTGGTGGTGCAGGTAGCGGATATAGCACTGCAGTTTGCTATCAGCCTGAGCGGCAACAGGCTGAAGGTGCAGCTAGATAGCGCACAGCAGGATTTACTGCTAAAGGCAGAGCTTGCTGACTTTGTGGCGATGATCAGCAATACGGCCGATCCGGATACGTTGTTTTTTCGCCGTCGTCTGCAAATGCTGGGGGATACCGAGCTTGGCTTGTACTGCAAAAATCTGCTCGACAGCATAGGACCAGAGCGTCTGCCTAAGCTGTGTCAGCTCGGGCTAAACTGGCTGGCGCAGCAGCAACAGTTGGCTGGCAACAACGCTGCTGTGGTGGCCAATTAAATTTGGCCTGCGGTAGATCAAAGTATGCGCCTTGGCGGTCGTTATAATGGCAAGCCGCCGGCCTAAACCCGTCAACGAGGTGAGAATGCAAACCATACAGTGGGATCAAAAGTTAATCAGTAAGTACAATATTAACGGCCCGCGTTACACCTCGTACCCGACGGCGCTGGCGCTAAATACCAGCTTTGACCGCGCACAAATTCAAACGGCGATAGCGCAAAGCCCAAACGAGCTTAGCCTGTATTTACATATCCCGTTTTGCCATAAGCTGTGTTACTACTGCGGTTGCAATAAGGTGATTACCCGCCATCAGCATAAGGCGGATACCTATCTGGATGCGTTAGCGCAGGAAATGGCGCTGTACCAGCCACTGCTGCAGGGTAAAAGCATCAACCAGCTGCATTTAGGCGGCGGCACCCCGACCTTTTTAACCGAAGTACAGCTAAGCCGCTTAATGGCGTTGTTGCAGCAATACTTTACTATTGAAGCTGATGCCGAAATTAGTATTGAAATAGACCCGCGCAGCTGCAGTGACGACAAGCTGCGACATTTGCGCACTCTGGGTTTTAACCGGGTGAGTTATGGCGTGCAGGATTTAGACGAAAAAGTGCAAATTGCCATTAACCGGGTGCAGGATACCGACCTTATCCGTCATCAGGTGCAGTTAAGCCGTGAGCTGGGCTTTAGCTCGATAAATCTGGATTTAATCTACGGCTTACCCTTTCAACAACCGGCCAGTTTTGCCGAAACCGTCGACGAAATTATCCGCTTAAATCCCGATCGCATCTCGTTATTTAGCTATGCCCATATTCCGGAGCGCTTTGCCGCCCAGCGCAAAATAGACAACAGTAGCTTGCCGGATGCGCCGTTAAAGCTGGAACTGATGCAACTGGCGATTAACCGTTTTGTCGGTGCCGGTTATCAGTTTATTGGTATGGATCATTTCGCCCGGCCTGACGATGCCCTGGCCAAAGCCCAACAAGCCGGTAAGCTGCAGCGTAATTTTCAGGGTTATACCACCGCCGGCCAGGATGCATTAATTGGCCTTGGCGTATCCAGTATTAGCCAGGTCAGTGGCGTATTGTGGCAAAACAGCAAAGAGCTGCCAGCCTATTATGCTCCGATAAACAGCGGCCAGCTGCCGGTAGAGCGCGGCTTTAGTTTAAATAGCGACGACAAACTGCGCGCTGCGCTGATAAGCCAGTTAATTTGCCACTTCGAGCTGGATGTCGAAGCCTTTAGTGATAAATGGCGCCTTAACGGCTTCTGGCAATACTTCGCCGAAGCGCTGGAGCGCTTGCAGCCGTTTATGGAGGATGGCCTGGTTGAGGTATACGCTGAGCGCATTAAAGTGACCAACGCCGGCAGGCTGTGGGTGCGCAGCATCTGCGCTTGCTTTGATGCCTATTTAAGCCAGGGGCAGCAGCGTTATTCAAAAGTGGTTTAATCTGGTGGGGGCGCAGCTATTTACACCGAGTAGGCGCCCCGATTTTTAGCAAAATGGCAGAACATTAATTGTCACAAGGGCGCAAATTGTCAAAGGGCGCAATGATGCGCCCCTACGTTTTCCGGCTGTCGTTAATACAACGCCACTAAGTCGCCGGCTTTGTTAAAGGTCAGAAAATCGGCAATCATGCCGCCCTGAATCTTCTCCATCATCATCTTCAGCGGCTGTGTCGCTTCATCGCTGTTGGGTGGAAAACCACCGCGGCCGCCCAAAGCTGAGACAAAAGCAATATCCCAGTCAACGCCAGTGGTGGTGGACTCTTGCACTAAGCTGGCAAAATCGCTGACGTCATCTGGCAGTTTATCGACACACAGTACCGGTGCTAAAGCGCCGCCCTGGCCTTGCTCGAAGTTGTGTTTTTGCGTGTCGGTATAGCCGTTTGGCAGCTCGGCTTTGGCAAACACAAACAGCAAGCGCTGTGGCTCGTCCTGCATGGCCGCGGCTTTAATTAAGTCGGAGTAGGATTCTATATTCATGATTCACGCCTGCTAACAGTTTTCGCCAGTGTAACAAAGCCGGTGTAGTGAAAATACCGGCTCTGGTGGGGTAGAGGCTAACCCTGAAGAGGTAGTCACCTTTGCCTGCTTAGCAATTGGGTGGTTTTTACCTAAAATGGTGGTAATTTTCACCCCGAGGCCGTTTTATGACGCACTTTATCCGCAACTTGTCTATCAGCCGTAAACTGATGTTATTACTTTTGCTACCGGCAGTGGCGGCGTTATGGTTGGCGCTGGGCCGGATTAGCGACAGCTGGCAGCAGGTTGCTCTGGCTGAGCATGTTAGCCAGGCTATTAAGGCGTCAGCCACAACCAATGCCTTAGTGGCCACCCTGCAAGCTGAGCGCGGAGCCAGTGGTGTTTATCTGGCTAGCAATGGTAACCGCTTTGCCCAGCGTCTGGCGCAATTACGCCAGCAAAGCGATCAGCGTTTACAGGCGTTTTTAGCTTTGCAATTGCCCGAGCTTAGTGCGCTGCAACAACAGCTTGGCGAGCTTAATGCGTTGCGCCGGCAGGTTGACCAGCAAAGTATTAACAATGCCGCTTCGGCTGAGCGTTATACCGCACTGATTACTGCCATGATTGCGCAAAACCATCAGTTGGAGGCGGCATTGACGCATCGGGATATGGCGCAGCAACTGGCGATTCTAAACCAGTTTATAGAAATGAAAGAGCGCGCCGGGCGCGAGCGTGCCATTTTAGGTTTGGTGTTTAGTCGTGGCAGTTTTAACAGTGAATTACTGGCCCGCTTTAGCAATAACTTAGGCGCTTATAATGCGTTTGCCGAAAACTTTTTACGTATGGTCAGCCCACAACAGCAAAGTGCCTGGCGCACTCTTAGCCAGCATAACAGCTTTGCTAAAGTGGCCCACCTGCAACAACTAGCGTTTAACACCGCACTGGGTGAGCCGCTTAATGTGGATGATGGCCAGTGGTTTGACCTTGCTACTAGCCGTTTGGCGCAAATGGCTGAATTTGAAACCGCACTGAAAGCCGGTATTGCCGCCTCTGCTGAGCGGCTGCAGCAGCAGTCGGTGCGCCAATTAGGGTTGTTGGCGGCGGCTATTGTGTTGATAAGTGCCGTGCTGACGATTGTTGCAGCTATTACCATGCGCAGTATCTCGGCTGCAGTATGCAGTATTGAAAGCACTATAACCGCACTGGCAAAGCGCGATCTTACCGCACGCAGCCACTATAAAAGTAAAGACGAGTTTGGTCGCATTGCCGACAGCACCAATAATATGGCGCAGCAGCTGCTGCGGGTTATTCATGAAATTGGCGGCGCTACCGCCCAGGTCGCTACCGCCGCCGAGCAATCTTCGGCGGTAACGCTGCAAACCAGTAAAGGTGTGCAGCAGCAAAAGCAAGACACTGAAATGGTGGCCACTGCGATGCATGAAATGAGTGCTACAGTGCGTGATGTTGCCGCCAGCACAGCAGAAGCGGCAGAGCTGTCGGAAACCGTGCAAGCCGGTGCAGCCCGGGGGCAAAGCCGGTTAGAGCAAACCATAGCGCTTATTCAGCGTTTATCCGGCCAGGTCGACAGCACCGCTAAAGTGATTGATCAGGTAAAACAGGACAGTGATGCCATTACCTCGGTGCTGGATGTTATTCGCGGCATTGCCGAGCAAACTAACTTGCTGGCGTTAAATGCAGCGATAGAAGCGGCCCGGGCCGGCGAGCAAGGCCGCGGTTTTGCCGTGGTCGCCGACGAAGTGCGCACTCTGGCGCAGCGCACGGCGCAGTCCACCGGTGATATTCAGCGCATGATAGAAGGTTTACAACAAGGCGCAATCCAGGCCACTGATGCGATGCGCATTAGCCTGAGTCAGGCGCAGGAAGGCCGCGATAAAGTGGCTGAAACGGGTGATATTCTGGCACAGGTGCTACAGGGTATTAATGGTATTAATGATAAAAATATGCAAATCGCTTCAGCGGCCGAGCAGCAAGCTGCAGTAGCTGATGAGATTAACCAAAAAATTCTTAATATTAGTGACGTAGCAGTACAAACCAGTGCCGGCGCCGAGCAAACCTCCACCACCAGTCGTGAGTTAGCGCGCTTAGCTGAACAATTACAACAACAGGTAGGGCGTTTTACCCTGGCCTGATGTCTCAGGCCAGTTTGGCATTAAACAAAGCGGCGATAAGATCCGACTGGGTTATGACTCCAACCAGCTGCAAGCTGCTGTAGGTGACAATAAACAGCGCAATACAGGCTGAAAGAGCCACTTTTAGCCGTTCTGTTAGTGGTATAGCAGAAAGCCGCTGGCTGTCGCGTTTAATGAGCCTAAGCTGTGCCAGTAGGGCGCTCAGCAGATTTTTCGCTTGGCGTTGCAAGGCGATATCCAGAATTTGGAGAAAAGGGGGACAAGTATACGCCGTTAGCAGAAAAAAGACACCCGCGCACCCTGGCGCATATGGTTTATTTGCCCGGCTGGCTATTTGCTGCGCTAAACGGCAGTGTCGGCCGCGATGATGTTATTGCGGATCAGGCTGCGTTTAACACTTAGGCATAATTTGCCAAAACGTCTTAGTTCATCAAACTTGGGCGTGCGGCCATTTTTAATGGCGTGCTGCCAAAACGACACTTCGGCGTCCACCATCTCCAGCAATTTTTTTGGGCAGCCCTGACAGTCGGTGTTGGTAATACCACAGACAAAGGTGGCAGGCTCATATAATGGCAGGGTAGCTTTAACCTCAAGCAGTAATTGCTGCATTGCGGTTTTAAGATCAGGTTTAGTCGACATAATACTAACCTCTGGTTACGGCAACCGGACTAATTGTACGGTTTTGTTCCCCACGTGACGATGATACAAAATGGGTATGTCAGCAGGGCATTAACAAGTAAGACACCGCAGCCACGCTACGGTGTCTTTAACTAACAGGAGTATTAGCTTAGCTGTTGCAGTGGCTGCCGGGCGGCTTTGCTGTCAAACACGCCTTTAACCACTTGCCCACTTACTGCTAAGGCACCGATGATAAAGATCACATCGCCAACCGTGCGTACCCAGCGTAGCGTATGCAAAATGTCGCTTTGCATAAAGGCTTCACTACGGGCATACCATAAGCCTTCGGTAGCGCTGGCGTAAAACTGAATAAAACCAATTGGTAACAGGCTGCTAAACAGCATCAGTACCAGGCCGCCGTTCATCCACCAAAAGGCGGTTTTCATCAGTTTTTCATCAAACACCAGTTGTGGCCGGATATAACGCAGAATAAGCAGACAGAAACCCAGCGCCAGGAAGCCGTAGACACCAAACAGCGCCGCATGGGCATGGGTTGGCGTGGTGTTTAAGCCTTGCAGGTAATACAGCGCGATAGGTGGGTTAATCATAAAACCAAACACACCGGCACCAAGCATATTCCAAAATGCTACCGCGACGAAAAACATCAGTGGCCATTTAATATCGCCCATCCAGGGTGCTTTGTTTTTTAAGCGCCAGTTTTCCCAGGCTTCATAGCCCAGCACCACCAGTGGTACCACTTCCAGTGCACTAAAGGTGGCGCCAACCGCCATCACCGGCGTAGTAGTGCCGGAGAAATACAAATGGTGGAAGGTGCCCGGAATGCCGCCTAACATAAACAGTGACGCTGACGCCAGGCTGGCGCTGGTGGCCACACTGCGTGATACCAGCCCCATGCTGTGGAAGATAAACGCCAGCGATACGGTGGCGAACACTTCAAAGAAGCCTTCTACCCATAGATGGACTACCCACCAGCGCCAGTACTCCATTACCGATAAATGCGTACGCTCACCATAAAACAAGCCGGCACCGTAGAATAAGCCGACACAGATTACCGAGGCGGCAAACAGTGCCAGCAGGTTTTTGTCCCCGGGGGCTTTAAAGGCCGGTACCACAGCGCGCAGCATCAGTACTAACCAGAACAGCACGCCAACGTATTTAATAATTTGCCAGAAGCGGCCAATATCAATGTACTCGTAACCCTGATGGCCAAACCAGAAGCTTAAATGCTCGGGCATTATTTGCATAATGGCAAAGTAGTTACCGGCAAAAGAGCCCGCTACCAGCACCACTAAGGCCCAGAACAGCAGATCGACGCCCAGTTTTTGGAACTTCGGATCTTTACCGCCGTTAATAATCGGCGCTAAAAATAGCCCGGCGGCTAAAAAGCCGGTGGCGATCCAGAACATCGCGGCCTGAATATGCCAGGTGCGCGCCAGGCTGTATGGCAGCCATTCAGTAGTGTTTAAACCGTAAAAACCATCACCCTCTACCGTGTAGTGCGCGGTAAAGCCGCCCAGCATCACCTGCAAGGTAAATAGCGCAACCACCACCAGAATATATTTGCCCAGCGCTTTTTGTGATGGCGTAAGTTTAAGCCGTGCAATAGGGTCTTGTTTAGGTGCTGCGGGCTCTTCTTCATCATGTTTGCGTAAAAACGCCCAGCCCCAAATCAGGCCTCCGACACCGGCGATCAGTAAAATAATACTGACCAAAGACCAAATCAGGTTCTCGGCGGTAGGGCGGTTATCAATTAGCGGCTCGTGCGGCCAGTTATTGGTATAGGTTGCGCTATCCGGGTGGCGCTCAGTGCTGGCGGCCCAGGCAGTCCAGAAGAAAAACTGTGTCATTTCCTGCCGACGGCTTAAAGACGGCAGGGTATTGTTTTTCATCGCATAGTTAGCGCGGGTTTGGCTAAGCGCAATATCATCGCCAAATAAGGCAATATAGTGCTCTGCCGTTTGCGCGATAGCCTGTACCCGGCGGTCGCTCAGCACCAGAGTATCAGTGGCTTTATCATAGCTGTTAGTGCGATAGGCCTGCTTTAATGCAAATTGCAGCGTATTTTGCTGGCCGGGTGTCAAGGCGTCGTAGCTTAAACCAAACTCATCCTGTGCTGCCAGTTCCAGCCAGGCCATCAGCTCGCGGTGCAGCCAGTCGGCCGTCCAGTCTGGTGCCTGGTAAGCACCATGGCCCCAGATAGAGCCCAGCTGCATACCGCCAACCGATTGCCAGGCCGTCTGGCCGTTTAAGATAGTCTCGTTAGTCATCAGCACCTGGCCTTGCTGGCTAAGCACTTTTGCCGGAATAGGCGGCGCCGAGCGATACACCTCGGCACCAAAATAGCCCAGCACGCTAAAGGTGATGGCTAAAATGGTAATTAGCAGCCACCAGAGTTTACGATATCCGGCCATACAGCCCCCTTACATCATTGTTATTGCGCCCAAGTGTCATAGATCACTCCTGTTTTTTTATAGCAGCGGCGGTGTCGCCTATAGGGAGTGTTACAAGAACCAAGCCATGTTTTAATTAGTTGTTTTTAAACGACTTTCTGTTTTGTGGCGTAAGATTAGGGTGGTTTTAACCTTGACATGGCTGGGTTTAAAATACCTTTAGGGTATAAATTACCCTAAGCCTGATTGCTGTTGGTGTTTTCTACCTCTTTAGCGATATAGGCAGGGCGCTAAAGTTGTTTTATGGTGGCGCGCAAAGATGACTAAGAGAGCTGCCAGATGGAATACTATTTACCGGTAAAACAACTGCATATGTTTTGCGCTTATTTAAGCGCAGCCTTGTTTGTGCTGCGGTTATTGTTGGATATGGCCGGCAAACCCGGTTGGCGCTTAAACCCGGTGCGACACTTGCCGCATATTAACGATACGCTATTGCTAACACTGGCTTTTACGCTTCTGGCCATAGGCCCCTGGCAGCCCTTTGCGCATCAATGGCTGGGCTTTAAAATTTTACTGTTGCTTGGCTATATTGTGTTTGGTATTGGCGCGTTAAAACAGCGCTTGCCTGTGCCAATACGCATATTGTGCGCCGTATTGGCGCTGGCACAATTGGCCGGTATTTTTTACCTGGCCCGGTTTAAACCACTGCTGTTTGTTTGATGGTATATGACGGGGCGCCCATTCTCATGTTACTGGCACCCCGAAGTTGCAACGGCACATTTGATGAACAGGGCGCAAGCATGCGCCCCTACGATGCTCTGGGTTTAACGATGACATTTGGTGTTAGCCTCGGGTTGGGTAGGGGCGCATTATTACGCCCCAGATTTAACCCGCGTTAGGCGCTACGCTGTGCTCTATTATTCGATTGTTGTCGTTGATAATGCCGCAGGCTATGCTCCAAGCGACGGCCGCTGCTAAAAGCAGACACCCGCTTTAAATAGCCGATAACCCGGGTGCCATAGTCAATATCCTTACTGCCGCATTGGGCACAGGCGCACAGTGTGCGTTTGTCGATAGCCTCGCAGCTGTTGCAGATGGTAATTTTCACGTTGACGCAAAAGTAGTTACAGCCGGTTTGGGCGGCGATATTCAGCAGGTTAACGTAACCTCTCTGGTCGAGTTTTTCTGCCAGATTTAAATGCAGTGCCGAGCCACCATCGAGGTAATCCAGCAGCTGCCGGCCATGTAGCTGAAATTTGTCCAGCGTATTGCTGTGCTCATCTTCTACCACATAAAAATACGAGTTATAGCAATCACGCGGCACAAAGTAGCCATCTTCGCGGTCCCACTTAGCGTTTTTCACGCCCAGGTTTTCCGCCGGCACAAACTCGGTATTAAACATATAGCCATATTCGGCCTTGGCGGCTTTGTTAGCATCAAAGATCACTTTTAGCTGTTGCTGCACAAAGTGGATATAGGCCGGGTTATTGCCAGCGGTTAAGCCCTGTGATTCAGCGGCTTCTACCATGCCGTTTATGCCAATGGTTAGAAATTGCTTGTCCAGGCTGATAAAGCCAGCGTCGTATACGGTGAGCAAACCGGCGGCTTTGTATTGTTCCATTAACTTACGGTAGGCGACCTGATATTTATGAATTTTCGCCACTTCCACAGCCAGGTCGCGGCCATCCTGCACCAGGCGGTTGATATTAATGGTGATCACATTAATAGAGCCGGTGGCGACGCCGCCGGCACCTAGTGAGTAAGAAAAGGTATTGTCGCTGATTTCACTGCGCAGGCGGCAGCAGCTGGCCAACGAGTCGGCATTCTCAGACTGGTAAATAAAGAACGAGTTACCCTCGGCCATCTCGCGGGCGATGTCGTTGGCAAAAGCATTGTCTTTACATTTTCCATTATCGGTAAGCATCGCCACGGTGACTACCGGAAAGGTCAGTACGGTTTTTTCCCGCTCTTTATTAAACCAGCTTAAAAAGAACTGCTGCAAGGCAGCAACAGATGACCACTCTGGTTTTACAAAGTCCGGAAACACAAAATTGCCAAACATGCTGTCGAAGTAGTGCTGATCGTACACCGAGATATTCCAGAATACGCTTTGGTAGCCGCGCGCGGCAGCTGGTTGATTCAGCGCGTATACCACATGCTGCAAGTGGTTTTCGATTTGCTTGCGATGCGTTTGCAGGTAGTTATCGCCATAGTCTTTACGGGCAAAGTAATCAAAGTAGGTTAAAAACTCCACCGTGGCCACGGCGCCGGCAAACTGGCTGGACACGGCAAACACAAAGTTAACAAAGCAGCCGCAGAAGGATTCTAAATGCTTCGGCGCTTGCGACTCGCCACCCAGTTTGGTTAAGCCATCACGTAAAAACGGATACATCGTCACCGATACGCAGTACGGCTTTAAGCTGGTCTCGTCATGCACATATATTTCATGCTCAGTTATTTGCCGCAGGTATTCCGCGGCTAGCTCAGCGCCAAATAACTCACTGATTTTATTGCTAACTAAAGCGCGGTTGACCTGAATAAACTGATCTTTCATCAGTTCGGCTTCCAGTGTGGCAATGTTTTTTTGCGTCACGTTAGCGTTGGCATCTAATTTTGAGCCATCGGCGGCATTAGTGGCATGCAGGTAGTTGTCGATAAAGCTGAGTTTTTGTTGTAGTTGCGAGAAATTAAGCGCTTGCATGGCATATCCCTTAGCAGGTTATTGACGGATAAATAAATGGTTCAGGCGTTGGCCTGTGCGTAAATCGGTAAAGATCTGGTTAGTGTGCAGGCTGTCCAGGCCGCCACGTTCTGAGCGCCAACGGCCGGTTTTCAGGTAAGTTAGCCGCTGTTTCAGTGCCGGGCCGACATCGTCTAAGCCGGTATATAAACAGGTATTAAGGTTGGCACTGCGGCTTAGCTCCAGCAGCGCTATTAGTGCATCAGGCTGCCATTCACCGCCTAAAAACAACACGCAGCTGATCAGGCCTTTATAGCTGTCTAAGCGATGCTGCAAGTAAAGCGGCGTTAGCGCTGTGCCCTGGTCGCTGCGCCAGCTATAGCTGCTATGGCAGCCTTTGCAGCCCAGTTGACAGCCGGCTATGGTGAAGGCCAGTGACACCTCATTT
The DNA here is from genome assembly GCF_011634895.1 of Rheinheimera pleomorphica. Taxonomy (GTDB): domain Bacteria; phylum Pseudomonadota; class Gammaproteobacteria; order Enterobacterales; family Alteromonadaceae; genus Alishewanella; species Alishewanella pleomorphica. Next base: position 96,091 of record NZ_SIRR01000032.1, read on the forward strand.
GGCACTTCCTGAAAAACGATTTGCTCATCGGTGAATCTAAGCATTTAGTCCTCTATATAGTGTTTTTCTGTCTTGATGGCACTAGATATTGTGTTTTAGCTTAGCGTTAGCTGTCGGCAAAAGTTTGATCTGGATCACGTTTTAACCGGGCTGAAATTGCCATGGCCGCGTCAGAGCGCATTAAAGCTGAGCTTGTTACCCCATCGGGGGTAAGTTGTTTTTGCCAAGGCCCAGGATGGAAAAACAAAAAAACCGCCCGCTGAAAACCAGGGGCGGTGCAGAGGAGCCAAAACAACATTGGCCAACGTGGAGCTATGAGAGAAGTGATTGGGCGCAATGATGCGCCCCTACGGATACATATATTTACAACTGGTAGCTAAGCATCAGCCAGACCTTAGTCGTGTCAACCGCCAGCGTGTCAGCCTGGTAGTGTGCCAGCTTTAACAGCGCTGACAGCTGTTTGTTAAGGTTATAACCGGCGCTGGCGCTCCATTCATCGCCATATTTCGCGCTGCCAAGGTCGCTGTCAAAGCGATGATAAGCCAGGCTTAAGGCAACGTCGTTTAGCTTGGTTTTGGCTTCTAGCCAGTTATCGCGTAGGCCGTTATCCGGCGTGTTTAAAAACATATCGGCAAAGCCAGAAAACGCATGCAGGGTCGCCAGCGGGGTTTGAAAGGCGCTTTGGCCATCGCCGGCTAAACGCTCCTGGCCGGCTTGCAGTGTTAGGTTATCCAGTGCCCAGCTTAAGCTGAAACGGTGGTAGTGGTGGCTAAAACTGAGCGGCGCATTATGCGCATCGTCTTGCTTGGCCAGGGCTAGCTGCCAGCTTAGTTTCGGGCCGCTGGCTAATTTCCCCTGATAGTCGACGCCATAAGTGCGGCTGCTGCGTACCGCCCAGTTATCAAAGTCGAAATCATAAGCAAAACCGGCCAGCTGATGTGCTGTATTGGGCTGCCATTGCAGCAAGGCGGTATTAAAGCTACCGTGTTGATCGGCCGCGGCGCCCTTGGGGCCAAATACCCGATTCACGTTATGGTAGTGGCCTAGCTCAGCACTCACACTGTCGCTGAACTGCTGTTGCAGGCGGTAACCATCCAGGGTCTGCTCGTTCTGGCGCCAACCGACACCGCCTAAAAAGCGCTGGTTTAAATGGTTCACCAGTTGGCGGCCCGCGCTTAGCGTGGTGCCGTTGTCATTTTGGTAGCGCAGCAGCGCCTGGTTAATATCGGTGCCCTTAGGGTCTGCCACTACGCTGTAGTGGGTTTTAGCGTTGACGCTGCTGTTGTAGTTGTCATTACCCAGCAGGCTAACGTTGTCTACCTGTAGTAAGGCGCTAAAACCATACGCCTTGCCGGTATTTACGCTTAAGCGGCTGCGCAGGGTAGAAGCGATGGCATCGTCCAGCGCATTATCTTGCTCGACATATTCTAAACGGTAGCGAAACTGCGCCGACACATTGCTTTGCTTAAGTGCAGTGCTAAGTTCATTGGCAATAAGGCTGGGGCTAAAGCAAAACGGTAACACAGATAACATCACAGCGGGGAAAGCTTTCATAATGTATTCCTTTGGTCAGGGCCGCGTAAAAGCAGGCTGATCTTAACGCGGCTAGTAAATTTATATAATTTAATTAAAGGGTTACCTAAAAGGCGGTAAGCCGGTGCTAATGTTGGTACTGCTGCAGTACATCTGTTAGGGGCATAAAAAAACGCCGGCCGCTATCAGTCCGTTACCGGACTTAAACGACAGGCGTCTTTGCCATTTGAATAAATATTGTACCAACAGGGTTTCACTAAGCAGTGCTTGTGCCAGTGAGTGATTTTCTAGCTAACTATAGCTATTTCAAAGACTTGTGTTCTATTGTCAGGCTGGTTTGTTCCGGCGCTGAGCAAAAGCGGGGCAGAGCAGCGCTAAATTGGTGCCTGTTCAGGTTAAGGCGCCAGTGCAATCACCTGATTACGGCCTTGCTGTTTCGCCTGATACAGCGCTTTGTCGGCTCGGGCAAATACTTCATCGAAGTATTCTTCACGCGCTGTGCTAAGGCAAGCTACACCAATACTGACACTGGTGTTAATGCCTTCTGGTTGCAACTGTTGCAAGGTTTGGCACAATTGCTGGGCTTTGTCGTGTGCTGTACTGAGGTTGCTATCGGGTAATAACAGCACAAACTCTTCGCCGCCAAAACGCGCCAGGTATTGCTCTGCTGTGCACTGCGCTTGTAACGCAGTGGCGACACGTTTTAATACTTTATCACCGGTTTGATGGCCATACTGATCGTTAATCTGTTTAAAGTGATCAATGTCCAGCACCAGTACAGCTAATGCCTGTTGCTGGCGGTTGGCATCGGCAAAACGGCGCTTGGCCAGCTCAGTGAGGAAGTGGCGGTTATATAAGCCGGTAAGATGGTCTTTGGTGGCCAGCTCCAGTAGCCGCTGACGCTCGCGCGTTAATTGTTCTATTAAACGGGTGGCAGAGATCAGGTTATTTATCCGCGCAAACAACTCTTCGTCCAGCACCGGCTTGGAAATATAGTCATTGGCGCCGGATTGCAGCGCCTGAATACGGCGGTGCACACTTTCCAGGCTGGTCACGGCCAGGATCGGCGTTTGCGAAAAACGGCTGTCGGCACGCAGCCGCTGAATAAAATCAATACCGGTCTCGTTATCCTGCAGCACGATGTCGGTCATGATCAGTTCGTATTTATTGTTGTCGAGTAACTGCAGTGCCTGAGCGATAGAGAACGCATGATCCATCTGTAAGCCCAGCCGTTTTAATTTCGCATCTGTCGCTTTGGCTACTGTCAGGCTGTCTTCCAGGTACAGCGCTTTGCCGCTGATATTGTAACGAAACGGCCCCAGAGGAATAAGCGCATGCAGGCTTTCCTCCAGTCGCGGTAAATCATCTTTACGGATGATATCGCTGGCACCGGCGGTCAGTGCTGATGATAGCAGTTCCGGATCCGTCTCTGAGGTCACAATAAAGATCGGTACTTCGCTGTTGCGCTGACGCACGTGCTGACAAAAATCGATACCGGTTAGATCGGGCAGGTACATGGCAACACAGATCATCTGAAATTGTTGTTGCGTTAAAGCGCGAAAGCCGGCAGTGGCAGAGTCGACAAAGGTAAGTTGAAAGTCATAACTTTCCAGCATTCGGGATAAAATGCGCTGATAAGTGGGGCTGGGTTCAACAATCAGTGCTTGCATGCGCTACTCGCTGTATACAGTTGTTACGTTAAGTCTATCGTAAGATAACGTCGCTGTGTAAATAATGTGGCGATACCGCCGTTAGCGTAGGGACGCATATTTGCGCCCCTGGTTTAGATGGATAGGCTTGCGATACAACATTGAATAAAGCAGGGCGCAAATAGGCCTGAGCGCTTGCTATGTTGCCTGGGCGCAATGGTGCGCTCCTACTGCATTAACGGTGAGGCTGACAGGTTAAAGTCGTAACCCTCTATTTCAGCGTCCACTATTAAGGTGTGAATATACTGGGCTACCGCTTTGCGCCGTACTTTTTCATTTAAATAGTCGGCAATTTTTTGCTCGACTGCGTTAAATGGCAGTAACTGGCCAGGCACTTTGCGCGCAATATACACTATGTGGTAACCATAACGGCTTTCTACCGGTTGTGGCATTAGCCCTGGTTCGGCATTAAATATTTGCCGCTCAAACTCCGGCACGGTTTGGCCGCGGCTGATTTGGCCTAAACTGCCGCCGGTTTCTTTTGACGGACAAGCCGAGTAGTGTTGTGCCAGTTGTGCCAGCGGTTCGCCTTGTTGTAGCTTACTAATTAACTGCTCGGCCAGGGTTTTTGCCTCTACCCGGGCTTTGTCATCTTCTGGCGCTGCCGCCAGCAGAATATGGCTGACTTCCAGCAGTGGTGAGCTTTGAAACCGCTGTGGGTTTAGCCGGTAATATTGCTCGCACTCTGTTTGGTTGGCCTGCGGAATAGCCACTTCAGCATTGATCAGTACGTCAAGAAAGTTATCATCACTGGCGGTGTTGGCTTCGCTTTTTACGCTCAGTCCCAGCGCTTTAGCACGCTGGCGCAGCAGCTCACCAATAATCAGTGACTCGGCCGCCTTTAGCATAGCCGCGCGTTTATCGCTGGCCGGGTGGTACTGCATTTCGGCCATTATCGCCGCTTCGCTGATACTGGCTTGGTTGACTTGTATCATATTAAACCTCTGTAATCTGCTGGTTATTGGGGCGCAATGATGCGCCCCTACAATGGTCAGATTGTAAATCGACACTTTGTTTGAAACCGAAGTGTCCCGTAGGGGCGCATCCTTGCGCCCTAGAGCAATTGTTGCCAGTTCTGAGTTAGCGAACAAAACGCTGGCGTACTATCTGGTGTTGACGGCTGATGTACTGCACCGGCACGCTTAACATGTGCACTAAGCGGCTAAACGGAAACACCACAAACAACGTCATGCCCAAAAACACATGCAGTTTAAAAATCCAGTGCACGCCGCTAATGGCTTCTGCTGCCGCCAAGCTGTTAAAGGTGACGGTGTTTTGCGCCCAGGCCATCAGTTTTAGCATCTCAGCGCCATCTAAATGGCCCATCGAGACAAAAATAGACAGCAAACCCAGGATTAACTGCGCATAGAGTAAAAACAAAATGGCAATGTCCATCGGGTTACTGGTAGCGCGAATGCGCGGGTTAAACAGCCGGCGTTTAATCAGCACGGTTAGGCCGTAAAAGCAGATCAAGCCAAACAAGCCACCGGCGCCAATGGCGATCATTTGCTTCATTTGGGTGGTAATACCAAACAGATACCAGATTTCTTTTGGCATTAATAAGCCAAAGAAATGGCCTAAAAAGATGCCCAGCACGCCGATGTGAAAAGCGATACTGCCTTTGCGCAGTTGTTTGCTTTCCAGCAGCTGGCTGGAGCTGGTTTTCCAGCTGTATTGCTCTCTGTCGTAGCGGATCCAACTGCCAATCAGCATAATGGCGATGGCAATGTAGGGGTAAATGCCAAAGGCAAACAGATTTAAGTGTGCCATGTTAATGCTCCTTTAAGCGCGCTTAGCCGCGGCTGCTTTATAAAGTTGTGCGCCTGCTTCAGTGCTGCCGAGCAGCTCTGTGCTGAGTGGGATAAACTGATCGCGGCGCTGACCGTCAGTTGGTTTATTGCCGCTGCCGCAGGCTGAATTGGCTTGCTCGTTACCGATAAAGCTGACCATTTCCTCTTCCCATACCTTGTCCAGCGCCTTGGGCGTGTCGTCGCGCTGCTCGCCGGCCAGCTGTTGCTTGATGTCGGCTAAATCGACGTCAGCTTCAGACAGTGCCAGCAGGGTAGCGAAAATACTGGCGTAGTCAGAGCCGCGTTGCTCAAGACGGCACAGCAGTACCGCCAGCACTGGCGCGATTTCTTCCAGACCAATTTGCGCGTTTTGTTCGCCTTGGGTGGATAAAAACTCCAGGTAAAGCGGCAGGTAGTCCGGCAGCTCTTTAACGCCAATGTCCAGCCCGGCTTCGCGATATTGCGCCATCAGGTTCACCATGGCCTGGCCGCGATCGCGTGACTCACCATGAATATGCTCGAATATCAGTAAGGATAATGAGCGGCCGCGTTCAAACAGGCCGTCGTACTCTGACTGCCAGTCCATCAGCTCACTGGTGCAGCGATGCTCGATAAAAGCCGTTAAGTTTTGCTTAAGCTCGGCTGCGATAGCGGCATCAGCCACTATCGCCAGCAAGTCAGCCTTCGCCTCTACCAGCGGCTGCTTCGGGTAATCCAGCAGCAGAGATAACAGTTGTAGTATTGGCATGCTTTAATCCTTAATCTCAACCGGGATAACCTGACGTACGCCTTTGGCTTTAGTGCCAAACAGGTTTACGCCGTTATTGCCATCGCCGCAGCCGTTGCCAAAACTAAAACCACAGCTCGATTTTAAGTCATAGGCGTTTTCGGCATAGGCGCGGTGGCTGGTAGGGATAACAAACCTATCTTCATAGTTGGCCAGCGCCATATAGCGGTACATTTCTTCTACCTGTACCGGTGTTAAGCCGACTTGTTTCAGCACATCGGCATCTTCTACACCGTCTACCTGCTGCGCGCGTTTAAAGGCGCGCATCGCTATCATCCGCTCCAGCGCCCGCACTACCGGTGCTTCATCACCGGCGGTCAGCATATTGGCCAGGTAACGCAGCGGAATACGCAGTGATTTCAGATCCGGAATTTCACCGTTCATGCCAACATGGCCAGCCTGCACTGCACTTTGAATAGGTGACAGTGGCGGCACATACCACACCATTGGTAAGGTGCGATATTCCGGGTGCAGTGGCAGTGCCACTTTCCACTCCATCGCCATCATATACACCGGTGAGCGCTGGGCCGCTTTAATCCAGTTATCGCTGATGCCTTCAGCGCGGGCCGCGGCAATCACTACCGGATCGTTCGGATCAAGGAAGATATCCAGCTGCGCCTGATATAAATCTTTCTCGTTTGGCGTATTAGCCGCCACTTCAATTTTATCGGCGTCGTATAGCAGCACGCCTAAGTAGCGGATGCGTCCGACACAGGTTTCTGAGCACACCGTTGGTTGGCCGGCCTCAATGCGCGGGAAGCAGAAAGTACATTTTTCGGATTTACCGGTTTTCCAGTTGTAATAGATTTTTTTGTACGGGCAGGCCGACACACACATGCGCCAGCCACGGCATTTGTCCTGATCAATCAGTACTATGCCATCTTCTTCGCGCTTATAAATGGCGCCGCTGGGGCAGGCCGCGACACAAGCCGGGTTTAAGCAGTGCTCGCACAAGCGTGGCAGGTACATCATAAAGGTCTTTTCAAACTGACCGTAAATGTCCTTTTGCACTACTTCATTGAAATTCTGGTCGATTTTGCGTTTAGCAAACTCGGTACCGAGAATTTCTTCCCAGTTCGGGCCCCATTCAATTTTCTCCATCCGTTGGCCGCTGATCAACGATCGCGGCCGTGCTACCGGTTGGTGCTTGGTGTCGCCAACGTTATGTAAATGCTGGTAGTCAAAATCGAATGGCTCGTAGTAGTCGTCAATTTCCGGTAAGTCCGGGTTGGCGAAAATATTTGCCAGAATGCGGCGCTTACCGCCGATTTTCAGCTCCAGCTTGCCGCTTTTATTGCGTACCCAGCCGCCGTTCCATTTTTGCTGGTTTTCCCACTCTTTCGGAAAACCGATACCGGGTTTGGTTTCAACGTTGTTAAACCAGGCGTACTCGACACCTTCACGCGAGGTCCAGACATTTTTACAAGTGATGGAGCAAGTGTGGCAACCTATGCACTTGTCTAAATTCAGCACCATGCCTATTTGGGCTCTGACTTTCATGTTAATTCCTCAAATCTTGTTAGGGGGCATAATCCACAATGATGGATGTCTCGTCAGAGCAAGGCGGGGCAGGTTCGAAAAAGCGCAGTTTACCTTTGAGTAAATGAGCATTTTGAGACCTGGCCCAACGCCGCGCTGGCGTGACAGATGCGTTGTGGTTATGCCTCCTTGTCCAGCCAGTCGACTTTGCTCATCTTACGCACCACAACAAACTCATCGCGGTTACAGCCGACAGTGCCGTAATAGTTAAAGCCGTAGGATTGCTGCGCATAGCCACCGATCATGTGGGTGGGTTTCATTACCGCCCGGGTAACCGAGTTATGAATACCGCCACGGGTGCCGGTAAGCTCGCTGCCCGGTACGTTTACAATGCGCTCCTGAGCGTGGTACATCATGCTCATGCCTTCCGGCACCCGCTGCGATACCACAGCACGGGCAGAAATAGCGCCGTTAACGTTGAAGATTTCAATCCAGTCGTTATCTTCAATGCCGGCGGCGGCTGCATCGGTTTCACTTAACCAGACAATAGGGCCGCCACGCGACAGCGTTAGCATTAACAGGTTGTCAGAGTAAGTACTGTGAATACCCCATTTCTGGTGCGGTGTGATCCAGTTCAGTACCACTTCTTTGTTGCCGTTGGGTTTCTTGTTCAGCACCGGCTGCACGGTTTTTAAGTTAATCGGCGGCTTGTAGCTGCACAGCTGCTCGCCAAAATCGCGCATCCACTCGTGATCCTGATAAAACTGCTGGCGGCCGGTAATGGTGCGCCATGGAATTAGCTCGTGCACGTTGGTGTAGCCGGCGTTGTACGACACATGCTCATCTTCCAGGCCTGACCAGGTTGGCGAGCTGATGATCTTACGCGGCTGGGCGACGATATCGTTAAAGCGGATTTTCTCGTCTTCTTTGGGTAGCGCTAAATGGGTATGGTCACGGCCGGTAATTTTGCCCAGCGCTTGCCAGGCTTTAACTGCGACATGGCCGTTGGTTTCCGGCGCTAACGATAAAATCATCTCGCAGGCGTCGATGGCGCTGTCAATTTTCGCCATGCCTTTGTTGGCACCTTCATCGGTATGCACCCGGTTTAACTGCTTAAGGAATTTCACTTCCTCTTTGGTATCCCAGCTGATGCCTTTACCGCCGTTGCCTATTTTCTCCAGCAAGGGGCCAATCGAGGTAAAGCGGGCATAGGTGTTGGGGTAGTCACGCTCGACAATATTAATGTGCGGCATGGTGATACCCGGAATGGCATCACATTCGCCTTTCCACCAGGCTTTAACACCATAAGGCTGGGCCAGTTCGGCCGGGGTGTCGTGGTGCATTGGTGTGGTGACTACGTCAGTTTCCACACCTAAGTGGCCAACGGCGGCTTTGGAGAATGCCTTGGCAATGCCTTTGAAAATTTCCCAGTCGCTGCGCGCTTCCCATACCGGGTCAATAGCGGCGGTTAACGGGTGAATAAACGGATGCATATCCGAGGTATTCATATCGTCTTTTTCATACCAGGTAGCGGTAGGCAGCACAATGTCGGAATACAGACAGGTGGTGGACATACGAAAATCCAACGTTACCCATAAATCGACCTTGCCCTCGGCACCCTTGTCAGCCCACTCGATATCCTGCGGCTTTTTACCACCGAACTCGCCTAAGTCTTTACCGAGCAAACCATGCTTGGTGCCTAAAAAGTGCTTCAGCATATATTCGTGGCCTTTACCGCTGGAGCCCAGCAGGTTAGAGCGCCAGATAAACATATTGCGCGGGAAGTTTTGCGGGCTGTCGGGCTGCTCGCAGGCAAACTTAATGTTGCGATCTTTTAGCTGCTGTACCACATAGTCTTTTAGCTCGACACCGGCAGCTTTAGCTTTAGCGGCCAGGCCCAGCGGGTTAACGCCCAGTTGTGGTGCTGACGGTAACCAGCCCATGCGTTCGGCACGGCTGTTAAAGTCGATAATGCTGCCGCTCCACTTTTCTTTGTTCGCCAAAGGCGATACCACTTCGGTCATATCCAGCTTTTCATAGCGCCACTGGCTGGAATGGTTATAGAAGAACGAGGTACCGTTCATATGACGTGGCGGCCGCTGCCAGTCCAGTGCAAACGCCAGCGGGGTCCAGCCGGTTTGTGGCCGCAGTTTCTCCTGGCCAACATAGTGCGCCCAGCCGCCGCCACTTTGGCCGATACAGCCACACATCATCAGCATGTTAATTAAACCGCGGTAGTTCATGTCCATGTGGTACCAGTGGTTTAATGCGGCACCGACAATTACCATAGAACGGCCGCGAGTTTTATCGGCGTTACGGGCAAATTCACGCGCTACGCGTACCACATCTTCCGGGTTAACACCGGTAATGCTCTGCTGCCAACCCGGGGTGTAAGGCACGTTGTCGTCATAAGATTTAGCCCGGCTGGCATCATTAATGCCGTTATCTACGCCATAGTGCGCCAGCATTAAGTCAAATACGGTAGCCACTAACGCCGTGCTGCCATCGGCCAGTTCGACGCGTTTAGCCGGGATTTTACGCAGTTGCACTTCATCATGCGCGGTATGCTGGAAGTATTTATACTCGTGCGGCGCACCGCCAAAATACGGGAAGGCCACCTCGACCAGCTCGTCACGGTTATCTTTTAGCGATAACTGTAAGTCGATATCGCCGTCTTTATCTTTTTGCTCCAGGTTCCATTTGCCGGCCTGGCCCCAGCGATAACCAATAGCGCCATTCGGGCTGGTTAAGCGGCCATCTTTGTTAATGGCAATGGTTTTCCAGTCCGGGTTATTGTCTTCGCCCAGGTTATTAACCAAATCGGCAGCGCGTAAAAACCGGCCCTGCGTCAGATGCTTGTCACCTTGCTCCAGCATCACCAGCATTGGCATATCGGTGGTGCGTTTTACATAGTCGGTAAAATAGGCACTTGGGTTATCGACATGGAATTCTTTTAGAATGACATGGCCAAAGGCCATCGCCAGCGCAGCATCGGTACCCTGACGTGGTGCTAACCAGGTGTCACCAAATTTAGACGCTTCAGAGTAATCTGAGGTAATAACACAGGTTTTAGTGCCTTTGTAGCGTACTTCGGTTAAAAAGTGCGCGTCGGGGGTACGGGTTTGTGGCACATTAGAGCCCCAAACAATAATGTAATTGGAGTTATACCAGTCGGCCGATTCTGGCACGTCGGTTTGCTCGCCCCATACCTGCGGTGACGCCGGGGGCAAGTCGCAGTACCAGTCATAGAAGCTTAAGCAGTTACCGCCAATCAGTGATAAATAACGCGCGCCGGCGGCGTAAGACACCATCGACATCGCCGGAATAGGTGAGAAGCCGGTAACCCGATCCGGGCCATAAGTTTTAGTGGTATAGACATTAGAGGCGGCAATCAGCTCGTTGACTTCGTCCCAGCTGGCGCGGACAAAACCGCCTAAACCACGGCGCTCTTTGTAGCTTTTGGCTTTTTCCGGGTTAGTGACAATAGACTCCCAGGCTTTAACCGGGTCCTTGTGCGCAGCCTTGGCTTCGCGCCATAGTTTCATTAGCTGCTGGCGTACCTTGGGGTACTTTAAGCGGTTGGCGCTGTAGATATACCAGGAATAGCTGGCGCCACGCGGGCAGCCGCGCGGTTCGTGGTTCGGTAAATCCGGACGGGTGCGTGGGTAGTCAGTTTGCTGGGTTTCCCAGGTGACTAAACCGTCTTTAACATAAATTTTCCAGCTGCACGAGCCGGTACAGTTAACACCATGGGTAGAGCGCACAATTTTATCGTGCTGCCAGCGCTGGCGGTAACCCTGTTCCCAGGTTCTATCCTCATTAGTGGTAACACCGTGGCCATCGGCGAACGGGGCTTTGCGGGTTTTAAAAAACCGCAGTTTGTCGAGTAGGTGACTCATGGTTTACTCCTGGTCTTGTCCTGCATGAACAGACATATTGCTTTTCTGGTATGCACACTATAGAAACAACAGCTGGATGATGCTTGATTTAGATCACGCTAACCAGAGCGCTAAATGGCTGATAAAAAACGAAAATACCTACAAAGTGGTAGTGTGGGTAGTGCCGTAATCGCCGACAATAGGCGGGTGTTTACCCCTTGCGGTATCAAGTGGCAAGCGCCAGCTACCCCGACGGGAAAAAGGGGGTAGCTCGATTGTGCCGACGGTTTTTATAACAAAGCGGCGTAATAACAGATAAGCAGGTATGCTTAGGCAGTAAATATGCGGAGTGGTTATGCGACAGTTTTCTATTGTTACCCGAATTAATATCGCGCTGGCCTGTATTGTTACGCTGGCCATTGGCACTATGCTGGCATCGTATTGGTTGTCGGATAAAACCGACAGTGATGCTCATGCGGTGAATGTTGCTGGCTCGCTCAGGATGCAAAGTTACCGTATGGCCTGGTTAACGCAGCAGCAGGACGAACAAAATTTGCAACAGGCTAAAGCACAGTTTAACGAGAGCTGGCAGCATCCGGTATTTACCCGTTTTATGCACAATGCGCGCATCGTGGCCCAGTTCGATGCCGCAAAGCATCATTGGCAGCAGCTGGAGCCGCGCCTGGCACAATTGTCCGGCCAGCCAGCGCAGATTGAAGTGGCGCTGGCAGAGCAAATCCAGTTGCTGGAGCAGCTGGTGTCTTATATCCAGCAGGATGCCGAGCAAAAGGTACGCAGTTTTCGCACCCTGCAACTGGTGGCACTGCTGGCGACAGTATTACTGTCAGCGATAGTGATCTACTGGTTAAAAGTGATGGTACAACAGCCGCTGGAAGCCTTGACACAAGGTGCCAAACGGGTCGCGATGGGAGATTTTACTCACCGCTTAAGTGTAGAGAATAACGATGAGCTGGGCACCCTGGCGCACAGCTTTAACAAGATGAATGACTCTATTGCCTATATGTACGGCAACTTAGAACAGCGGGTAGAGCAGCAAACCGAGGCGCTGCAGCATACCAATACCACTCTACGCTTTTTATACAACACCGCGCGGCGTATCAGTGAGCACGTGCCGGAGTATGTTGATTTCAGTAAAATTGTTACCGAGCTAAAAACGGTGGTAAAACTTGATGATTTAGAGCTGTGTCTGTTTACCGAAGCCGGTGACAGACCCTATATGCAGTTGGTGCCGGGGGACAGTGAAAATGATCCCTGCGCAGAACAAAATTGTGGCGACTGTTTAAGCCAAAGCGAGAATAGCGGCTGCAGCACACACCAGTATAATTATTTGCTGCAACGCGAGCGTAAAAAGTACGGCGTACTGGTGGCGCGGTTGCCAGAAGGGCAACAACTGGCGCGCTGGCAGCAACAGTTAATGGCCTCGGTGGCCGATCAGCTGGCATTGGCACTGAGTTTAAAATCAGAAGAGCAGCAGGTGCGGCGGTTGGCACTGATGCAGGAGCGCACGGTAATCGCCCGCGAGCTGCATGATTCTTTAGCGCAGGCGTTATCCTATTTAAAAATTCAGGTCACCCGGTTAAATAAAGCCACCCAGAAAGAGGATAAAGCCACTATTGCCGATGTATCGGCTGAGCTGAAACAAGGGCTGGATGCGGCCTACCGCCAGCTACGTGAGCTTCTGACCACCTTCAGGTTAAAAGTTGACGGTGCAGGCTTGTTAAGCGCGCTGCAAACCACGGTAAAACAGTTAACCGAGCAGTCTGACTTGCAGATCCGGCTGGATTATCAGCTGACCAATGTGCCGCTGGCGCCGCATGAAGAAATACACCTGCTGCAAATTATCCGCGAAGCCAGCCAGAATGCCGTACACCACAGCCAGGGTAGCGAGCTGAAAATCAGCCTGCAGCACAGTAAAGACGGTATCAGCCTGGCGGTAGAAGATAACGGCGTTGGCATACCGCAAGCGGCCGAAAAGCTTAACCACTATGGCCTGGCTATTATGCAGGAGCGTAGTAAACATTTAGGCGGTAACATTCAAATCAGAGCGAGAGAGGAGGGCGGCACCGGGGTGTATTTTAGTTTTGCACCGGAGTATTTATTACAGCAGCAGATGGCGTGATGACATGCCGGTGTTGTAGGCCCCAATGATATTGGGGGCGCAATAATGCGCCCCTACGGTGGTATGGGTTTACATATTGAATTGGGTGTTTGCGTCGGGTTT
>NZ_SIRR01000006.1 GCF_011634895.1 Rheinheimera pleomorphica
TCGCTTTAACGGTAAAAGATGGTTCTTAAATGAGCAGGTTTTTACTCAACCTGCTTGACGTGGGGAGTCATACCAACGCCCGCCACAAACGCGAGTAACGTGTTGCGAGTCGAGCCGCGAAGCGGCATTTTGATGGCGATTGTTATGCATCCATTAACCCAAATATTGCAGTGTAATTTTTCTCATACTCACTGACGGTAACAAAAGGCCATACTAAGCAATTTAGGCTTACAAGAAGCGTTAGTGTCATTGTGATGCCAGATGGAATTTCAAAAAACCAAGGCACTGCAACCATAGGAACTAATGCAAATGTTGTAAGTGTGTAAAAACGGTAACCCACCAAGCGCTTTACCATCAACTTCACTTCATTTGCCCAGGAAAACATTAAAAGCGATGAAACCGCAAATACAACTGTAAAAATCCAGCGTTCGGCACTTGGTGTGTCAATAGTGAAGGCAAGTGAGATAAAGAAACAACAATAAATACCTATAAACTTGCTAGAGTCCAAGTTCAAAGAGAGCTTGTCATGTTTATCTAAACTGCAATATTTCATCGGTGCTCACTGGTTGCATAACGCCCGCAACACACGCGAGCAACTTGTTGTGAGTCGAGGGCCGCAGGCCCGTTGTGATTGCGCTTGTTATATGCTAGCAATTCAGTTTCGGTAGCCACTGTACCTCCCCAGACATCTTCTTAAATTCAATTGGAGCAAGTTTTATCCGCCCACTAGAAATTTCAACTTCTGGAACTTCGATTTTCAGAGTATCACCGATGTTTGCGCCAATATTTACTTTTTCACCAAAAGACTTGTTATAGGTGAGTATCATTTCATGGTAATTCTGTTTTACTACTCCACCGACTAAAACTCCGTCTTGCCATTCCTTCAGCGAGTAAATCATTGGTTTATTCCCATTGGTCTGAACGGAAATGTTGTCTGAAAGCAGTCTTATGCTTTTGCCCTCTTCTAAAACGAAACTGATTGATAGCACAAAGGTGCCGGCATTCTCTTCAATTAAAGAGGAGTGAAGCAAAACGCCTTCGACAATAGGGATTTCAATGCGTTCTTTATTGCTATTATGATCGCACGAACGAGACAATGACTGACCAAGTGGGTGAAAAGGTTGATAGTAAGTTCCTCTAGGTTTGGCGATGCAGCCAACCAAGAATAAATTCATAAAAACTATAAAAAGCAGCTGATGTTTCATGGCATATAACAGCTTAATAAATTGGAGCTTGCACGCTTTCACGCAGTGCTTGCTCCCTTCTATCTTTAATAATTGGCAACAAACTATCCAATAACCCTACCCAAATCAACAGAATTTTAACGGTTTGCCTATCGGTAGGTGTAGAAAGCGGGTTTAAACCTTGCGATTAATTTGCTTACAATAAATTTACCTACTACTGTATATGCGTACATTTAAATTGTTTTAAGGGAAATGTTATGGCATCGCCGTTTTTGCAGTATATCGCTGAGTTTATGTACGCCCGCCGTTATGCTAAACGGACGGTGGAAGCTTATGTGTACTGGATAAAGATGTACATCTTGTTTAACAGAAAACAGCATCCGGCACAGTTAACCGAACAGGATGTCGAGCGCTTTTTATCGTATTTAACCAATCAGCGTAATGTTGCACCACGCACCCAGGCGTCGGCGCTTAATGCGCTGAGCTTTTTGTATAAAACGGTGTTGCAAAAACCCTTGTCTTTAAACCTGAACTTTAATCGCTCACAGCTTTCCCCTAAGCTACCGGTAGTGCTCACCCGCAGTGAAGTTTTTGCTCTGTTACGGGTTATTGAACCGCGCTATAAGCTGCTGGCGCAGTTGATGTACGGCAGTGGTTTGCGACTGATGGAGGCGGTTAGGTTGCGTGTGCATGATATTGACTACGACTACCTGTCGGTCATGGTGTGGCAGGGTAAGGGCAATAAAAACCGCCGTACAACTTTGGCCGCAGAATTAGTGGCATCACTTAAACAACAAACGCAGTTTGTGTTGCAATATTTTCAGGCCGATTTGGCAAACCCCGATTATGCGGGAAGCTGGTTGCCTTATGCGTTGGCGCGTAAGTACCTTAATGCACCTAAAGAGCTAGGCTGGCAGTATTTATTTCCGTCTTTGCAGCTTAGCGTCGATCCAGATTCTAAGCTTCTGCGCCGCCACCACCTGGACGAGAGTTGCGTCAGGCGCGAAATTAAAATTGCCGCAAAAAAGTCCGGTATCAGCAAAAATGTCACCTGTCATACCCTGCGTCACTCCTTCGCTACACACCTATTAGAATCCGGTGCCGATATCCGTACTGTGCAGGAGCAGCTGGGGCATACCGATGTACGCACCACGCAAATTTATACCCATGTGCTTAATCGTGGTGCGGCTGGGGTAAAAAGCCCGCTGTCGCAACTGCTGTAAAGCCTTTACCTATTACTACTGCAAAGCCATTGACGGCCGTTACCGCTGGCATACAATAGCGCCAATTTAGCCACTTCTTTTGCTTAAGGTAGCCGTATGAGCAGTGACACCGTGATAGCCGCGCCAACGTTGCGAGAGCGATGCAGGCAATTTATTGAAAACAGCCTGGTGCAACGCACCTTACTGGCGCTGATTTTAATTAATGCCGTGATCCTGGGTATGGAAACCATGCCCGGTGTGATGGCAGCCTTTGGCTCTTATTTACTGGCATTGGATAAGGCCATACTGGTGGTGTTTGTAGTAGAAATTGCCATTCGTTTGTTTGTGCACCGGCTGGCGTTTTTTAAAGACGGCTGGAGTGTGTTTGACTTTATAGTGGTGGGCATCGCGCTGGTACCGGCCAGCGGGCCTTTTGCCGTGCTGCGGGCGCTACGGGTGCTGCGGGTGCTAAGGGTACTGACCTTTGTGCCGTCAATGCGCAAAATTGTTGGCGCGCTTATTCAGTCGCTTAATGGCATGCTGTCTATTGCCATGGTGCTGGCGCTAATTTATTACGTAGCCGCGGTGATGGTAACCAAGCTGTTTGGTCAGGCCTTTCCGGACTGGTTTGGCAGCTTAGGCGCATCGCTGTATACGCTGTTTCAGATAATGACGCTGGAAAGCTGGTCTATGGGTATAGCGCGGCCAGTGATGGAGCAATTCCCCTATGCCTGGGCCTTTTTTGTGCCCTTTATCTTAATCGCCACCTTTACCATGCTGAATTTATTTATTGCTGTTATCGTGAATGCGGTGCAAAGCATGCACGATGAAGAGCATAAAGCCGAGCATGATGCCGATGTGGCAACCCAGCACCAACTGCTGGTGCAAATGCAGCAGCTGCAGCAAGAGTTAGTGCAGCTGCGGACAGAGTTGAAAAAGCCTACTGCAGAATAAAGTCTTCCAGCGATTGGCCGGTTAGCCGGCCAATTTGCACAAACATATAAATAATAGCGCCCATCAACATTACCATAGTAGGCAACACTATTACCGGGTAACTAAGCCAGGTCATACGGCCCAGCTCTTCCGCATAAGCGCTGGTGCCAGGCTGGCTGACGACGATGGCTTTGGCCAGAATATAGTTAAGCACCGACGATAAGAAAAACGCCGCCGCCACCACGTAACCGGCCCGGCCCATGCGTTGGTTAAACAGGGCGCTGTTATTTTGTGCGGCCAGCGCCTGTTCTAATTTGGGCAGATCCAGTAGCTCGGGGTTAATCAGCAGTTTTTTAACCAGCGGGTAGGGGGTGTATTGGCTAACCAGCACCACTATGCCTATTAACGCCGGTACCAGGGCTTCTTTAATGGCGATATAAGACGGCGGCAGCTGCAGCAGGCTGATACCACCGGTTAGCAGCACACTGATAATACCCAGTACCGAGAAAAAATTTACCTTACCGCTCTGCTTTAACTCCCACAGGCCAAACAGCAGCGGAAACGCCAGTGCGACGACCACGGCCCACACCGGGCCCAACGTATCATCGCCGCTAAAGCGGCTTAAAATGACCGCCGGTATCACAACGTTTATCAGTAAGTTAGATAAAAAGCCGGATTTTTTCCTGGCCGGTGCGGTTTGTGGTTGTGTCGTCATCATTGCAATCTCAACAAGGCTTTGCAGCCAGTATATCAAGCTTTATTGCTGCCAGCGCTAGTTTAACTGACCCAACAAATCGGCCAGTGCAGCGCGGTGGCGTCGCGACATACTTAGTTTGGCGCCGCACTTTAAAATCACTTCAGCATCGCCTTTATCGCCGGGACGCAGCTCGGCAATATCACTTTTGCGCACTATGCTAGAGCGGTGGATACGGGCAAATTGCGCCGGGTCGAGTTTTTTCTCTATCGCCGCCATGGTATCGCGCAGCAGATAGCTTTTTTGCTGCGAATAAACATGAATATCAACATAGTTGCCAGCGCTTTCTATCCAGCTGATGTCGCTGACGTCAACAATGCGCAACCGGCCCGGATCGCGGATAGTAAGGCGATCAGCATAAGTTGTTGCCGCTGGCGCTGAGCCACTGAGCCGGGCAATAATTTTGCTACAGGCTTTAAACAAGGCCTGCTGGAAGCGCTCGGCACTAAAGGGTTTTAGCAGATAATCGGTGGCACTTAATTCAAAGGCCGTGACGGCGTGCTCGGCATAGGCGGTACAGAAAATAACCTCTGGCTTATTGGCCAGTTGCTTGAGCACACTCAGGCCATCTAAGCCGGGCATTTGAATATCGAGAAAAATAATATCCGGTTGATGCAGCTGCGCCAGGCGTAAGGCATCGGTGCCGTTATCGGCTTCAGCCATAATTTCAAATTGTTGCTGCTGACTCAGCAGATGTCTTATGCCAGCCCTGGCTAAAGGTTCGTCGTCCACTATTAAACAACGTAATTTCATATCCGACCCGGGAAAGTAAAAATAATACGGCGCTGATGGCATTAGGTGTTGTCAGCGGGTTGTGCCGTTGGGCATAAAGGGCGCGCAGTTTAACAAAGATACAAAGATGAATGTATAGCGCTGGTCTTATTTTCTCTGGCTTTGGCAGCAGTTTTTACAAATTTACACAGCTGCCAGGCTCGTTGCAGTTTTCCTCCTGTTGGTCACGCCAGGCCGCACTTTGGTGACTTTGTGCTGGTATTGGCAACAAAACGGCAGTAGCGTCAGCGCCGGAAAAACCACCACTTATAACAAAGGCAGCCGTTTTACGGCGTCCAGGGGGAATTACATGCAACAATCATTAGTTAGTAAAGCCGTGCGCTTTGCCATGCTGGCATTACCAATGTCCACGCTAGGCGTAACGGCTACGGCCATGGCACAGCAAGAAGTGGCCAAGGTAGAACGCATTGAAGTAACAGGCTCACGCATTCAGCGCCAGGATATGGAAACCGCGTCGCCGGTAACGGTGATTGATGCAGCCGCTATCCGGGTTGAAGGCTTTACCTCTGTTGATCAGCTGCTGCAGGCACAAACCTCAATGGCCGGTGCGGCAGTAGGTTCAACTACTAACAATGGCGCCGACGGCGTAGCCCAGGTAGATTTACGCGGTATGGGCGCCCAGCGTACCTTAGTGCTGTTGAATGGCCGCCGTATGGTGAACTCCGGCTCGGGTGCCGACAGCGCGGTAGACTTAAACGCCATTCCGGTAGCGATGATTGCCCGGGTCGAAATTTTAAAAGATGGCGCCTCAGCCGTGTATGGCTCTGACGCCATTGCCGGCGTAATCAACATTATCACTAAAAAAGACTTCGACGGCGTACAGCTGGATCTGAACGCCAGCAGCACTGACAAAGGCGATGGTGAAACCGGTGAGCTAAGCGCCCTGTATGGTTTTAGCACTAACAGCGGCAACTATACTGTCGGCGCAACCTATGCCGATCGTAAAGGTGTAATACAGTCAGACCGTGACTGGACAGAGCCGGGCAGCAGCTCGTTTATCCCTACCGGTAGTCTGGGCGGCAAGGTACAAAATGCCGACGGCGAATGGGTAGCGCGCAGCAGCGGTTACGACTTTACCAAAGACAGCTGGTACCAAACCCCAAGCAAACGCTACAGCCTGTTTGCTAATGCCACGCAAGAGCTGGATAACGATTTAGTGCTGAGCGCCGATGCGTTATACACCAAGCGTAAGTCAGACCAGCAGTTAGCGCCGCAGCCGGGTGATATTATGCTGGATGTCTGTGGTGCGCCGGGTGCCTCCTTGCAAAACTGCATTACCTTAACCCCGGCCATGCTGGCTGGCGGCTTAGCGGCAGATGATACCGGCCGTATTAACTACCGTCGCCGCACTAACGATGTTGGCCCGCGTATTTATGCGCAGGACACCGACACCCTGCGTTTGTCGGCAGCCTTAGCCGGTAATCTGGATGTACACACCGGCATAAACTGGGAGCTGTCGTACACTTACGGTAAAAATGAAGCCGATACCTCGGTAGCCAATTCCATTAACGCCGTGCAAATGGAAAACTCGGTCTATGCCAATCAGGCGGCCTGGTTCAGCGGCGCACCGCTGAGCAGCGCTATTGTTAACGACATTGGCTATTTAGAGCAGGCCGATGGCGGTAACTCGCAAAGTATTATTGCCGGCGTATTAAACGGTGATTTATTTGACTTAGACGCCGGTGCTGTCGGTTTTGCCATCGGCGCAGAATATCGCCGCGACGCCGGTTTCTACAACCCGGATCCGGTGATTGTGGCCGGTGAAGGCACAGCAGCACAGCAAGACCCGACCAAAGGCAGCTACAGCGTAGTGTCGTTCTATCAGGAAGTCAGCGTACCGTTTAGCGACAAACTGACCGGCGAATTTGCACTGCGCTTTGACGACTATTCAACCTTTGGTAAAGCCAGCACCTGGAAAGTGGGCTTAACCTATGAATTATCAGACGAAGTAATGTTGCGTACGGTAGCGGCTACCGGTTTTAGGGCGCCAAACGTCAGCGAGCTGTATGGCGGTAACACCGGCTCATACGACTACTTAACCGACCCGTGGGGCAATGAGCAAGACCCGCAAATTCTGGTGAACTACACCTCAGATGCCAATATTAAGCCGGAAGAGTCTGAGTCGTTTACTGCAGGTTTGGTATTGTCACCGGTGCAAATTGACGGTTTATCGTTAACAGTCGATTACTGGCGCTTTAAAGTGTCCAATGCCATTACCCGTTTAGATGCGCAGGCTGGCCTGGATAACTGTTTTGCCGGCGATCAGGCATCCTGTGACACCTTTAATATTACGCTGGCAGGTGACCTGACTAACTTTACCAACCCGCTGACTAACGTCGGTAACCAGGACACCAGCGGTGTCGATATTAACGTGGCGTACCGCTTTGATGCACTGGGTTTAAGTTGGAAAATCAACAACGACACCACCTGGTTACTGAAGTTTAAGCAGGACGGCATTGATTACACCAACACCATCGACGGTAACTTTGGTGGCTACGCTGAACTACGCAATAACTTCAGCCTGCAGGCCGGCCAGGGCGACTGGACTGTTACCTACTTTAACCGTTACATCGGTAAAACCGACTTCCTGGCTGACGGCTCACGCATTGATGCCGTGCTGTATCACAATATCGCCGCCAGCTACTTTATTACTGACGGTTTAAGTGTGTCGCTGGGCGTGAAAAACCTGACTGACGAAGAGCCATCGTATGTGGCGAACGGCAGCGATGGTGGCACAGTGCCGGAAGTGTTCGACACTATCGGTCGCCAGATCTACGGTGGCGTAAGCTACAAGTTCTAATTCATCAGCTTCCTGATGTTTGCCCGCCGTAATGGCGGGCTTTTTTTGCGGTGCACGCCGTGTTTTTATTTTTGGTTATTTGGTCTTACCAATTCCGTTGCCCACTTTGTAATCAATCAATGTTGAGTACCAGTTAATTACCAGCTAGGGTGGTAGCACACAGGCTAACTGAGGTAAGCAAGATGGATCATTATGCTGCATTAAAAAGCAATGTCGGGTTACTGGGCACCCAGCTGGGCGATACTATTCGCAGCCAGTTAGGCAACGCGCTGCTGGAGCGGGTAGAGCAAATTCGCCAGTTATCCAAAGCGGCGCGCCAGGGGGAAGAGCTGCAAGCCGACAAGTTAAAGCAGGTGCTGCAAAGTTTAACCGATGATGAACTGCTGCCGGTGGCACGGGCGTTTGCCCAGTTTTTGAATCTGGCCAATTTAGCCGAGCAGCATCACAGTATCAGCCGTATTGGTCATGCCAGTATCGAAAAGCCCGAGCCACTGCAAGAGCTGTTTAGTTTGCTGGCTGACAAACAACTGGACACGGCTAAGGTGCAGCAGGCGGTGGCTAATTTATCGATAGAGCTGGTGCTTACAGCACACCCTACCGAAGTCTCGCGCCGTACCCTTATTCATAAGCTAACCGAAATTGCCGGCTGTTTAACCGAGTTAGAGCAGGATTTAACACCAGCGCAGCAACAGCGGGTAGAGCAGCGTTTAAGTGAGTTAATTGCTCAGGCCTGGCACACCAATGAAATTCGCGAACAGCGACCCACACCGGTGGATGAAGCTAAATCTGGCTTTGCCGTCATTGAAAGCTCATTGTGGCAGGCGATACCGGATTTTCTGCGCGAGCTGGATGGCAAGCTGCTAAGTGCAACCGGTCAGGGCCTGGCACTGGATGCGGCGCCGGTAAAGTTTTCCTCCTGGATGGGGGGTGATCGTGACGGCAACCCCTTTGTGACGTCCAAGGTGACCCGACAGGTGCTGTTACTCAGCCGCTGGAAAGCCGCTGACTTGTTTGCCAAAGATTTAGACCTGCTCAGCAGCGAGTTGTCGATGTATCAGGCCAGCCCGGCGCTCATTGAGGTGGCAGGCGAGGCCAGCGAGCCTTACCGGCAGGTGCTGAACAAGCTGCGTAGCGGCTTGCTGCATACCCGGGACTGGTTAACCGAAGCGTTAAAGCATGATCGCTTGCAGCGACCGCAGGATCTGATCTGGCATAACCAGCAATTACTTGACCCCTTGCTGCTGTGCTATCAGTCGCTGCTTGATTGCGGTATGGCCGTTATTGCCAACGGCAAATTGCTCGACACCTTGCGCCGCGCTTACGCCTTTGGTTTAACACTGCTCAAGCTGGATATCCGCCAGGATGCCGGCCGTCATGCTCAGGTGTTCGGCGAACTGACGCAATATCTCGGCCTGGGCGATTATGCCGCCTGGGACGAGGGCGCCCGCCAGGCATTTTTACTGGCCGAGCTGGCCAACCGGCGGCCGCTGTTTCCGAAAAGCTGGCAGCCATCAGCCGATGTGCAGGAAGTGCTGGACACCTGCGATATCGTCGCCCGCCATGGCAGCGAAGCGCTCAGCACCTATGTTATTTCAATGGCCGGCAAACCGTCCGATGTGCTGGCAGTACAACTGTTGCTAAAAGAAGCTGGCATCAGCTTCCCGATGCCGGTGGCGCCGCTGTTTGAAACGCTCAGCGATTTGCAAAACGCACCCGATTGTATGCGCAAACTGCTGAGTATCGACTGGTACCGCGGTTATATTAACGGCAAACAGGAAGTGATGATTGGTTACTCCGACTCGGCTAAAGACGCTGGTGTGTTTGCCGCCGCCTGGGCGCAATACAGCGCGCAGGAAGCCCTGGTGGCGATTTGCCAGCAGGCCAAGGTGCAACTGACGCTGTTCCATGGCCGCGGCGGTACTATCGGCCGCGGCGGCGGCCCGGCGCATGCCGCTATTTTATCCCAGCCGCCAGGCTCGTTGGCGGGGGGATTACGGGTGACCGAGCAGGGCGAGATGATCCGCTTTAAATTTGGCCTGCCCAAATTAGCCGAGCGTAGTCTGGCGCTGTATGCCAGTGCCGTGCTCGAAGGCATGTTATTACCACCACCGGTACCCAAGCAAAGCTGGCGCGAGCTGATGAGCCGGCTCTCTGCAGACTCCTGCGAAGCCTACCGTGCTGTGGTTAGGCACAACAAAGACTTTGTGCCGTATTTTCGCGCCGCCACGCCCGAGCAAGAGCTGGGCCAGTTGCCGCTGGGTAGCCGGCCGGCCAAACGCAACCCGACCGGCGGCGTAGAAAGCCTGCGCGCGATACCGTGGATCTTCGCCTGGTCGCAAAACCGCCTAATGTTGCCAGCCTGGCTTGGTGCCGGCTCGGCCTTAGCCAAAGCGGCCGAACAGAATAAAGCAGAACTGCTTGATGAAATGCAGCAGCAGTGGCCGTTTTTCGCCACCCGCATGTCGATGCTGGAAATGGTGTTTTTAAAAGCCGACAGCGACATTGCCGCTTACTACGACAAGGTGCTGGTGCCGGACGAACTCAAGCACTTAGGCCAGCAGCTGCGTGATCAGTTAACGGCCGATCGCGAGCTGCTGCTACAGCTGATCCACAGCGATACGCTAATGGCGAAAGAGAGCTGGATCAGAGAGTCGATAATGCTGCGCAACACTTACGTTGACCCGTTGCATATCCTGCAGGCTGAGTTGCTGCACCGGGTCAGGCATCAACCGGAGCGGGTAAGCCCGACCATCAGCCGTGCCTTAATGGTGACCATCGCCGGTATTGCTGCCGGTATGCGAAATTCTGGTTAGGGGCTCGTTAGCAAATAAGAAAACCGGCATAATCTGCCGGTTTTCTCTATCTGAGGGATAACATTTACTCACACCGACACGCCGTGGATAGATCCCTGTAGGCTCGATTATAAACTTCATCCTTGAAGTTTATCCTGCGGACCAGCAAAGCTGTTCAAATTCGTTCCTGACGAATTTGTCCGGCATCCATGCCGTCAACGGTCGGCTTAGAGTAAATCTTACCCCTCCCACGCATCAGGTCCTAGCCCCGCGGCACAAAATCCAGCACGGTGGCATTAATGCAGTAGCGGCGCTGGCCATTTGGACCGTCATCAAAAACATGGCCTAAATGGATGCCGGATACCTTGGCACGAATTTCAGTGCGGCGCATGCCGTAGCGGTTATCCGGTTTTTCAATTACCGCCCCGGCGACCGGCCGGGTAAATGACAGCCAGCCGGTGCCGGAGTCAAAGCGGTGGCGGGTGTCGAACAGCGGTGCGCCGCTAAGCTTATCGACAAAGACGCCGTCCGGGGTATTTTTAAAGATTTCATACTGCTGGCAAAAGCGCGCATCGGTACCTTCATCAAAGGCAACATTAAAGGCCTCGCTGGCGCCGAGTTTAAATTTGCCCAGCAGCCGATAAAATTCCTCACTGCTTAACAGGCCCTGGCGGCCAAACACTTCTTTGCCATCCTGCAACAAAATAATGGTTGGTGTGGCCCAGGTAGGTGAGCTGATTTGCAGCCCCTGCAGCTGGCTGGCATAGCGGTAATGCAGCGGGATATCTCCCTGATAGGCGTTGCCGGTATCCGCTTTAAACTTTTCGCAGTAAGGGCAGTAGCTTGCAGAATCGATCACTAGTATATGCTTACCGCTTAACAAGGCATTGTTATCCACGCTGGCTGTGTGCGGCACTGGCGTATCAGTAAAGCGCACGCCGGTGCTGTGATCCGGGCAGTAGCCATTGGGATTTTTCGCGATATAGTCCTGATGATAATCTTCGGCCGGAAAAAACTCGCGCAGTGGTTTGATCTGGGTAGCAATAACACCATAACCTGCAGCGCTGAGCAGCGGTTGATATTCCGCTTTAAGCTGGCGCGCTGTCGCTGCCTGCGCATCACTGTTGGTCAAGATAATGCTACGGTACTGGGTACCAATATCATTGCCCTGGCGGTTAAGCTGCGTGGGGTCGTGCATTTCAAAATAGCGCTTGAGCAGTGTATCCAGGCTGATTTGCGCCGGATTAAAGCGCACCTTTACCACTTCAGCGTGATTATTCGGGTTAAACTGATGCCGCTTTTGCGTAATCACGCGGTAGCTGGGTTTTACACCGTTACCGTCGGCATAACCGGATACCGCATCAATAACGCCCGGCATGGCTTCAAAGCGTTTTTCTACGCCCCAGAAACAACCGGCGCCAAGCACAATGCTGTCAATATGCTCGGTAGCGGGCATCTTGGCTATGACGCTGCCGCTAAACAGCATGGTTAGGGCACACAGCCGGATAAACTGAGTTAACATCACTACCTCTGTCTGTTATTACCTGAAGGCTTATACGTAATAGACAGGCAAAAGGGTTAGTCGCTTTCAGCAAACTCCGTTACCGCTTGCAGTGTGCGCTCAATATCATCGCGGCTGATATCCAGATGGCACACCCAGCGCAGTCGCTTAATGCTGCCATTGGCACTTTGGTAATTACTGCCGGTCAGCTTAATGCCACGTTCGGCTAAGTAAGGCACTAGCTGCTCTGCCAGGCTGAGTTCAACATCAGTAAACAAGATATTGGTTTGTACCGGCAATGTCACAAGCTTGCCTTGCAGCGCCGGCAGTTGCGCGCTTAAGGTGGTTAAACCCTCGGCTAAATGTCGGCAATTAGCATGATCATCGGCCAACCTGTCGATATTGTGCTGCAGCGCATATAAACCGGCGGCAGCTAAAATGCCGGTTTGGCGCATACCACCGCCCAGCATCTTACGCACCCGCCGCGCCCGGGCGATAAACGCATTCGAGCCCAGCAGCAAAGAGCCAACCGGGCAGCCTAAGCCTTTGGATAAACACAAGGATACCGAATCGTATCCCTGGCACAGTTCACGCGCCATCTGCTGTGGCGTTAGGCTATGCTGTGGCGCTAACGCCACGGCAGCATTCATTAGCCGCGCGCCATCGATATGGCAGGCTAAGCCTTCGTCTTTAGCCAGTGCCGCCACATCGCGCATATAGCTAAGCGGTAATACTTTACCGCCGACGCTGTTTTCAATCACGATAAGGCGCGTACGGGCAAAATGCGGGTCGTCCGGTTTTATCGCTGCGGCAATATCGCTCAGCGCTAAGGTGCCGTCATTTTGCAGCTCCAGCGGCTGTGGCTGAATAGAGCCCAGCACCGCCATGCCGCCACCTTCCCACTTGTAAGTGTGCCACTGCTGGCCGACGATGGCCTCATCACCACGCTGGCAATGGCTCATCATCGCTATCAGGTTAGTCTGGGTGCCGCTGGGGGCAAATAACGCGGCTTCAAAACCCAGCAGTTCAGCGGCTGTGCATTGCAGTTCCAGCGTAGTGGGGTCATCGTTAAATACGTCATCGCCCAGCGCTGCGCTGAACATACGCTGTTTCATTGCAACAGAGGGTTGAGTAACGGTATCGCTGCGAAAATCGGCCATGCTGTGCTCCATAATTATGCTGTAGACAGACTAAGGCGCGGTGTAAGGTTGTGCAATCAGAATGGGTTGAAGTGCAGAACTATTCGCTGAAATAAAGTGATGTGAACGCAAAAAGGAGAAGCTTATTGGTTAGAAGCTGCAAACCGGCTCGCCCACGTCAACGCGCCGTAAACCCTTCCCTGGGGGCTCGACTCAGGCATCCATGCCTTCAACGGTTGACTTAGAGCAAGTCGATTCGCAGCAGCTCAACGATTAATAAAAATTAATCTTAAAGTCGACACCAAAGGTGCGTGGTTCGTTAACAAAACCGGTCAGGTTATTGAAATCGATCGCGCCTTTTAAGTTGTCCTGATCCGTGATATTACGGCCAAATACACCTACTTCGTAGTTATTGTCGTAGTTGATATAAGCTACGCGTAAACCGGCTTCGTAGTTGTTGTTCGACTTGAACTCGGCTGATTCATACAGGAACAAATTGGTTTTACCCTGCAGCTGGTAGTCGCCATAAATGTATATTTCACCGCTTTCAATCGGGAAATCATAACGGCCATTTAACGTCAGAATGGTTTCCGGCGCCTGCGGGAACGGGTTGCCGTCAATATACACCAGATTGCCTCCGGCGCTTGGATCCAGTGGCGTACAGTAAGGCTGGAAGTTCTGGTTCAGCGCTCCGCAATAAGCTACGGTAAGTGCATCATCTTTTAGCTCGGTTTTGTTGTAGCTAAAACCACCACCAATACTCAGGTTTGGTAATACCCGGTAGTCAAAGTCGAATTCGAAACCGTAACCAACACCTTTGTCAGCGTTAATTAACTGATTACCCTGGGTTTCGCCACCGATAGCGGATAATTGAATATCATCTATGGTGTAGTAAAACAGTGCCCCGTTAACACGTAAAGTGTTGTTCAGCAGGTCTGATTTAGCTCCCACCTCAAAAGAGGTAATAGTCTCAGAATCAGCAACTGAAGGGGATTTTTCAAAGGCGACATCGCGCCCTTGAATTGACTGGGCACGGAAACCATCAGCAACACGGGCAAATAAACTGGTCTTATCGGTTAAACGATAGTTGGCGCTTAACTCCCAGCTAATTTGGTCATCTGATACCTTGATCGGGTCGTAGTTTTGAATCGCCGCCGCCGGTGGCTCAACAATCAATGCTATAGCGTCAACATTCTGTTGGCCGACTGAGAAGGTTTTCACATCGTCGGTATAACGGATACCGCCGGTGATATCCAATTTGTCGTTAATTTTATAAGACGTTTGGCCAAACAGGGCCCAGCTGGTGTTGCCATGGAACACTTCGGTGGCACCAAAGAAACCATCGATACTGTTTACTCCAAAGGTGGAATCAAAATAGAAACCACCGACCTGCCAGCTTAAGGCATCACGGGTATCACTGGCTAAACGGATTTCCTGCGTATATTGCTTTAAGTCTTTTAACTGATCTTCCGTTACGGCCTGGAATAAAATGAAATCTGGGCCATTCGGGGTGCCGCCGTCGATATCACCGATACCGCCACCGTCAGCGCGTTCCAGCGCTGAAATACTGGTCAGTGTCATGCCGTCTAACTGGAAATCCAGTTTTAATGAAGCACCCCAGGCATCATAGCTTTGGCTGTTGGCGGTGGGGTTGTCGTATGACACGGTATCGCGGTCGTAGTTGTCATTCAGCTTGTCGCTGCCGGGGGAGAGGATATTGGCGCGGAACAGTGATGAGGTGCCATCGTAGTTGCGTGAGTGTACATTTAACAGTGCATCAAAATCGGCAGCTTCATATAAAAACTGCAGCCGGCCAGCGCGTTCATTATAGCCGCCCATGGCGTCGCTTTCGCCGCTAAAGCTGTTATCTACCCAATCGCTGCGGTGTTGTGATAGTAATGACACGCGGGCTGACAGCTCATCGGTTAAACCGCCACCGACTGCACCTTCCAGGTTCAACTGACCCAAAGTGCCCAGGGTGGTTTTAACATAGGCATCAAATTCCTGACGTGGCTTTACGCTGTCAAACTTGATAATACCGGCTGTGGTGTTGCGACCAAACAGCGTGCCCTGCGGGCCGCGGATCACCTCTACCTGCTGTACGTCAAACAGCGGGAAGCTTTTTAAGATCACGTTCTCCATTACCACGTCGTCCATAATAATGGACACCGGCTGCGAGGCGGCTAAGTCAAAGTCAGTGTTACCTAAACCGCGGATATAAAAACGTGGCGCAGCACGGCCGTTAGAAGTTTCGGCATATAAGCCCGGCACCTTGATCGCCAGTGCAGTAATGTCGTCGCCGGAGGCGAAAATGGTATCAAACTTCTCGCCTGACAGTGTCGCTATCGAGATCGGCACTTCCTGAATACTCTGGCTGCGCTTTTGCGCGGTTACCGTGATGGTTTCCAGTTCCTGCTCTTTTGCACCCTGGTCTTTGTCACTTTCCTGCGCCATCAGCACAGGAGAAAGACCAACAGCTGCGCCGAACAGAGCAGCTTGCATCGCCGCAGATAACGCTGACTTGGTAAATGGCTTCATTAAGGTGAACCTTTTATTGATAGTTTTTGCGAAGTTGTGTGTGTTTGGTAACGGCAATTTTGCTGGAGTGACCACAGCGGCCATTAACGCTAAACCTGGGCTAATATAGCAGTTTGTCGCGCAAAATGCTCAATTTGCCGTAGTTTTGCGCTGAATTTCTAAGCAACCTGATCGAAACCGGTGTAGGCTCGTAGTCGCTACAGGCACCTAACCAGAGACTGCTATGCCTAACCTGATGCGATTGCTATTTTCATTGTTGTTATCAGCCTGCTTCAGTGGGCCTGCCCAGGCCGTCAGCAGCGGTTGGCAAAGTGCCAGCCATTTAAAGGCTGAGCTGGTCAGCCAGTACCGGCAGGTAACACCGGGCCAGCGCGTGCAACTGGCGCTGCATTTTGTGCCCGACAAACACTGGCATACCTATTGGCAAAACCCCGGTGATTCTGGCCTGGCGACCAGTTTAAGTTGGCAGTTGCCCAAGGGGGTGACGGCGGGTGCTATTCAATGGCCAACACCCAGCGCTATCGCGTTGCCACCTCTGATGAACTATGGCTTTGAAGGCCAGACCATACTGTTATCTGAGCTGAGCATAGCGCCGGATTACTCTGCTGACAGCCTGCCGATCCAGTTACAGGTTGACTGGCTGGTGTGTGAAGAAGTGTGTATCCCCGCCGACGCGCAGTTTAGCCTTACTCTGCCGGTAGCGGCAGAGCCATTACCCGCAGAGCAATATCAGGGCTTATTTACGCAGGCACAGCAACAGCAGCCGGTACCGCTTAACAATGACGGTCGCTTTGATACCACCGGTGGTGCCTTTTCTGCTGTGCTGGACTGGCCGCAAGGCGCTCAGGTACGGCAATTCTTTGTCGCTGCCTCTGAGTTGGTGGATCACGCCGCGGCCCAGCAAATCAGCCTGCACAATGGTCAGCTCCTGCTGCAGCAGCCTTTAAATACCTATTTTACTACTGCGCCTGCGCAGCTGGAGCTGGTAGTCATAACCGACAACGGTGCTTACAGTCTGCAGCTGCAACAGGCTGGGCAGGTGGGTACCGAAATTCTGATCACGGCCGGGCAAAACACCGATACTGCACTGTGGCTGATATTATTGCTGGCGGCCAGCGGCGGCTTGCTGCTTAACTTAATGCCGTGCGTGTTTCCGGTGTTGTCATTAAAAGCGCTGAGCATTGCCGCCAACAGCCAGCAACGCAGCCGGCAACAGCGCGACGCCATATTTTACAGCCTTGGGGTGCTGCTAAGCTTTGTGGCGCTGGCACTACTGCTGCTTGCGCTGCGTAGCGCCGGTGCGGCGGTGGGCTGGGGCTTTCAGTTGCAAAGCCCTTATCTGGTGGCGCTATTGGTGTATCTGCTATTGGCGCTGGGGTTAAGTTTATCCGGCGTGGTGCAGTTTGGTTTAGGGTTAATGAACAGTGGCACCCGTTTAACGGCTGGCAACGGCAGTAAAAGCGCATTTTTTACCGGCGTGCTGGCGGTAGTGGTGGCCAGCCCCTGCACGGCGCCTTTTATGGGCACGGCACTGGGTTATGCGGTAAGCCAAAATGCCGCCGTGGCGCTTACGGTGTTTGTTGCCTTAGGGCTGGGCATGGCATTGCCATTCTTACTGCTGGCGTTTGTGCCGGGCGTTGCCGGCCTGCTACCCAGGCCCGGTGCCTGGATGGAAACATTGAAACAGTGGCTGGCTTATCCGCTTTACTTAAGTGCGGCATGGCTGCTGTGGGTCTATGGCCGGCAAGTGGGTATTGACGCTCAAGCGTTGGTATTAGTTGGTGCTGTGTGTATCGCAGCAGCCTGTTGGTTATGGGGCCGTAAGCAATTGGCGCAGGCGGGTAAGGTCAGCGTGGTATTGGCGTTATTGTTATTGCTGTTGGCGTTGTTGCTGCCGGTATGGGCACCGACACAAACCGCCACCCTGGCGCAGCCGCAAAGCAGCCAGCACTGGCAACGCTGGTCAGCTGAAAAACTGCAGCAGCTGCGCGCCGACGGTAAACCGGTGCTGGTGAATATGACCGCCGACTGGTGTATTACCTGTTTAGTCAATGAGCGGGTGGCATTGAATACCGACAGCAGTAAAGCTGCGCTGGCACTGTACGATGTGACCTATTTAAAAGGCGACTGGACGTTGCGTGATGCGGCTATCACCGAGTATTTACGCTTGTATCAGCGCGATGGCGTGCCGCTGTATGTGGTGTATTGGCCGGGGCAGCCGCCAGAAGTGCTGCCGCAAATTTTAACCCCCGACACGCTGGCGACCACGCTGGAGCGATTAAGTCGGCAACCTTAATGTGCAACACGATAAAACAGGAGTAATGCAGATGAAACTAACTCAACTGGTGCTGGCAGCGTCTGCTGCTGTGTTTTCACTCGGGCTGGCGGCCGCACCACAGGTAGGCGCGCCGGCGCCCGACTTTACGGTGGTTGACTCCAAAGGCAACAGCCATAACCTAAAAGATTTTGCCGGTAAACATGTGGTGCTGGAGTGGACTAACCATGATTGTCCGTTCGTGAAAAAACATTACAGCGGCAATATGCAGGCATTGCAGGCTGAAATGACAGCACAGAATGTGGTGTGGCTCAGCGTGATCTCTTCCGCACCAGGCAAGCAGGGCCATGTCAGCGGCGCTAAAGCGGATGAGTTAACCGCCAGCCGCAGTGCACTGCCAACGGCGGTGGTGTTTGACGAAAGCGGTGTAGTGGGTAAAGCCTATGATGCCAAAACCACACCGCATATGTATGTTATTGATAAAGCCGGCGTACTGCAGTATATGGGCGGTATCGACAGTATCCCCTCGGCCAAGGTCGAGGATATCGCCAAAGCCACGCCCTATTTTGCTAACGCGGCCAAAGCGGTATTAACCGGCCAGACGCCTGATCCGGCGGTGACTAAACCTTATGGCTGCAGCGTAAAATATTAGGCTGCGCCGCCAGCGCTTATCCTGCTGCCAATTAACCCTGTTGATAGCGCAGCAGGGTGAGCATTTGTGCCATGCTGGACAGGCTGTGGCGCTGCAGTATCAGCTCGCGGCCAAGCTTAAGGGCTTTAGCTTCGCACTGGCCGCGCACTGCGCTGTCGCCGATAGTGTCCAGATCGGCAACATGCGCCAGGCCTACCGTACGGCGAATAAGCTCACAGCCGGCATAGCCTAAGCTGTCAGCCCAAATCTGCTGCATAAAACGTTGCTGATACAGGCTGTTTTGCAGCGCCGGCTCGCGGCATTCGCTGCTCATCAGCGCGCTAAACTGGCGGCTAAATTGTTGCCAAAGCGTTTCGATTTGCGCAAGTAAATACTGCTGCTGTGTCTCGCGTGCAGCGGCATCAGCAGTCAGGCCGAAATGGCCAAGGTAATTCAGTAGTAAATTGCCCAGCAGGCTACCCACATCAAAGCCAATTGGGCCATAAAAGCCAAACTCGGCGTCGATAACTTTGCAGTTGTCATCGTTGATAAAAATACTGCCGCTGTGCAGATCGCCATGCAGTAAGGCCTGCGGTTTAGATAAAAAGTCGGCCTTCAGCTGCGCGACTTCAGCCTGCAACACTTCGTCATGCCACAGTTGCTGTGCTTCAGCACGAATCCCGCTGTGGATATTATTGCGCTCGTGGTTGCAGTACGGATCGGTAAAAAATAAATCTTCGGTGATCAGACACAGCTCAGGGTTTAAAAACTTGCCGACCTGCTGCTTTTTATTTGGCCCGGTTAAGGCAAAGTCGCTGCTGTAGTACAGGGTGTTGGCCATATAGCTTGCCAGTTGCTCTGCCAGGTGCGGGAACTGCTTAGCGGCAATCAGCTCGCTGCGCAAAATGCGGTAGTCTTTTAAATCTTCCATTAAAATGGCGGCCTGCTCAGCATCATAATGCAAAACTTCTACCGTATGCTCGGGGCAGAGCTTGCGGTGCTTCAGCAGTACTTCGGCTTCAATACGGGCGCGGTCTATGGTTAACGGCCAGCTCTCACCAACACAGCGCGCGTACGGCAGGGCTTGCTTGACAATCAGGCTGCTGCCTTTGTCGTTACTTACCCGAAACACCAGGTTCAGGTTACCATCACCAAACTCCTCACAGCTAAGTTTACTGTGATCGCCAAACAGGCCACTGTGTTCATCAGCAAAGCGCATAGCATCATCATTAGTAAAGGTGCGGTATTCTGCCATAGGGGGTCTCTTACTTGTGTTGATTAAAGCTGGGCTGCATAATCGCAAACCTGATAGACGTCTGCAACGCCAAACAGGAATAAGCTATGAAAAACCTAACCGCCCTGAGTCTGAAAACTGAACAAGGCCTGCTGTATGTGCTGGATCAGACGTTACTGCCACAGCAGCAACGCTGGCTAAAGTGCAGCACAGTGAGTGATATGGTTAGCATGATTAAAGCGCTGCAGCTACGCGGTGCGCCGGCCATTGGCATTGGTGCCTGTTTACTACTGGCGTATCGGGCAAGTGTTGGCGACAGCCGGGAGCAATTACTGTTGGACGCTGAAGTACTGCGCGCCGCAAGGCCCACCGCCGTCAACCTGATGAATAACCTCGATAGCATGATAGCCGCGCTGGCGCAGAATGATTTTAAAGCCGCTGCCATCGCCTGCGCTGAGCAGCTCTTTGCCGAGGATGTCGCCTTGTGTCAGCGCATGGCCGAACACGGCGCGGCACTGGTGCAACAAGGCGAGCAGCTGTTAACCCATTGTAATACGGGTGGTTTGGCTACCGCCGGTGTCGGCACTGCGCTGGGGGTGATAAATCTGGCGCATCAGCAAGGCAAAAACATCCGCTTGTGGGTAGATGAAACCCGGCCACTGCTGCAAGGCGGGCGTTTAACCGCCTGGGAGTGCCAACAACTGGGTATTCCGTATCAGCTGATCTGCGACAATATGGCCGCCATGCTAATGGCGCGCGGCCAGGTAGACCGCATCTTTGTCGGCTCGGACCGTATTGCCGCCAACGGCGACTTTGCCAATAAAGTGGGTACTTACTCGCTGGCGGTACTGGCGCATTATCATCAGGTACCGTTTTACGTGGTGGCACCGCATACCACGGTCGATCTGGCCTGCGCCGATGGCAGCGCTATCCCGATAGAGCAACGTCATGGCGATGAAGTGCGCGGCGTTAGCGGTGGTTTTGGCCAAGCGACGTGGGCACCGGAACAAGCACCGGTATTCAACCCGGCCTTTGATGTGACACCCGCTGAACTGGTCACCGGTTGGGTGCTGGACACAGGGGTGTACTCACAGGCAGATATCGCCGCCGGCGTCTTGCAGCAGTTTACCGGCAAGTAACGGTGCTGCAATACTTGTTAAGTTATTCCATCCGCTTTGGTTTTCCCTGCTGCAAAGGCTGTTAAATCTGACAGTTTCCCTAAAAGCGCTACTTCATATGATCAGCTGGCTAAACACGCATTTTTGGGCGCTGTGTTGCTGAAGGAGCAACACAAGCCAGCTTACTTATCCTGATGCATAAATAATGCGTGCTTATAACAGCTGTACTTTGCGGCTAGAACGCTCATAACGAGCAAACCTTTAAACTTAAAAACGTCTCAAGGAGAGATAGGATGCAAATGCTAAAATTTGATCAAGTCGACAAAGTGAGTGGCGCAGTTGGGCCCGCGGGGGCGGCCCTGGGTGCTGTGGGGCCGGCATGTCTGCAGGCTTTGGATTTGTTGGTGGCAATATAAAGAGTGTAGAGAAGACGGTAGTATACAAATAACTATTAATTTTTAAATTTAGCCACACAAGATCTAAGAGTCGTCAGTGTGGCTTATTAGATATTAATAATTCAAAGGGTGTTATATGTTTGAGTCCAAACCGTGGTGTGCAGAAAGAGAACAAGGTCTTGTTTGGTTCTGTATTAAAAAAGGCGTGCTGTCGTGGGGACTGCTCCTATTTTGTAGCGTTTTTCTGGGCAGGCACATCGTAGATATAGTTCTTTATGAGGTTGACTGGTCTAGATTGGTTTCTGACTTGAAGCTTGGACTTCCTTTGTGTTCAGTGCTGGGTTTTACTTTTGGTTACTTCTTATGGAAGAAAAATGAAAAAGATTTCTCAAAATCACAGGAATAATTCTCCTTGCGGAGTTTTTATCTCTGTAGTCTTTCTGACGAATTCCCACGAATGGCGTAGATAAAAAATAGTAAGAAGCGCAGGAAACATTCATGGCAGTTTCCGAGCAGATCATTCACCAAAACTCACAAACCATGAATGTAAAAACAATGCTCGCCGATTTCCTCTCATTCGTCACCCCAAAAATGTATGCACAAAGCCCGGTTTTTAGCTGTGGGGGCGGCAATACAAAGCTTGATGCAGAATGGGGTTGGCTAGTCAGCCGATACCATAGCAACATCTACGCCGTTGCTGGCATTGCAATACTTGTTGAATTATTCCTCCCGCTTTGGTTTTCCCTGCTGTAAAGGCTGTTAAATCTGACAGTTTCCCTAAAAGCGCTACTTCATATGATCAGCTGGCTAAACACGCATTTTGGGGCGCCGTGTTGCTGAAAAAGCAACACCAGCCAGCTTACTTATCCTGATGCATAAATAATGCGTGCTTATAACAGCTGTACTTTGCGGCTATTACGCTCATAACGAGCAAACCTTTAAACTTAAAAATGTCTCAAGGAGGGATAGGATGAAAAATTTAACTTTTGAGCAAGTTGACGTGGTAAATGGTGGACTGGGTAACTTCGCAGCAGGTGCCGCAGTCGGTGCGGTTACTTATGGTATTGGTGCTGCGATTACAGGATCGTTTTCTTGGAGTGGGTTTGGCGGCGCTGTCGTTGCAGGTGCGGTGACTAGCGGCTTTTCCGCTCTGGCAGGAGGTGGGAGAGCTGCTACTTTTTATTTTAGTGGCGTTGGAGCTGCTGCTGGAGGTAGCGCACATCAAGCAATCTGGCACTATGTAGAGCATTGATTTTAAGAAAATTAATGTCTAGAGCCTTATTTTGGTGATCTAGACATCCGCAAGGGATGAGGTTATGAGCAAAATCTTTATTCAATTCTACTTAATGTACTTGTGTGTTTCTGGAGCAATGATGGTTGTATATAAAATTATTGCTACCAATTTTGAACCAAATTTAATTTATGTTTTTTGTTCGGTTGCTACTTTTGTTGTTGGAAAGATTTACATCAAGAACAAAGCGTCTAATAGTGAGACATGATATATCAGATCTGAGTCGTCTCTTTTCCTACAAAAATGCATTTTCGATGCGAGAAACATAATATATCGATGCATAAAAAAACAGCGTTATCCGGGGATAACGCTGTATACACACGGGGGAGTGTAGTTAAAACAACAGTTAACAGGCGCTTACTCTGTTAGCTGAGGCGTGGCACGGGCGCTTACTCCGGGCCACTATCTGCAGGTAGCAGAATGGGGTTGGCTAGTCAGCCGATACCATAGCAACATCTAAGCCGTTGCTGGCGTTGTTTAATGCCAGCTCCAGCCGTTGCAGGTTATGCAGGCTAACATCACTGCGGTTTAATTCAGCCGCACGGTTAAAGTCGGCCAGAGCTGCCAGGTTGTTGTTTTGCAGCAGGCGCAGTACGCCGCGGTTAGTCAGGGCATAAGCGCGCATTTCACGCTTGTCGCTGCTGCTAACCAGGTGCAGCTGCTGGGCGGCCGATACCGCGTTGTCGCAGGCAGTGGCTGCTTTATCCAGCTGGGCGCTCTTGGTAAAGCCAACGCACAGGCTCATCTGGCGTGAGAAGTTATCCACTTCAACGCTGCTGTTTAATGTTTCAGTAATACCCTGATCAAACTGGCCAGCCTGCAGGGCTGCCACGCCAGGGGCATCTTCAATAAGGACCATTTTATAGCCGTTGGTGTTGGCTGATGCGAGAAATGAACCCGAGGCCATCAGCATCAACGCCAAAGTACTGCCTAATTTAATTACTCTCGCTTTCATAGTGTGTTGCTCCCAATTTCCCATCCAGGCAGCCGCTGTCGGTCTGCATGTGTAAGTTTGAGCAAAAGCACTAGAACTGACAAACGATAAAAAAAAATGCGATAAGTGAATTATTTTCACTTATCGCACTGCTATGACTGTCATCTGGCTGGCTTAGCCAGCCGTGAGGAAGGTTTGATAGCTGCGGTTATTGCTTACCTGTTGATATTGGTAACCCAGTTTGTCTAAATAGGCGGCGATGTCACTGTGATTGGCGGCTTCAAAACCGGCCAGCACATCGCCGGTGGCGGCGCCGTGGTTACGGTAATGAAACAGCGTAATATTGCAGTGTTCCCCGAGCGTATTTAAAAAATTCATCAAGGCGCCGGGGTATTCCGGAAAGTTAAACTGGTACACCTGCTCCTGCAGCTTACGCGGTGGCATACCGCCAACCATATGCCGGACATGCAGTTTGGCCAGCTCATCATCAGACAAGTCCTGATAGTCATAACCAGCCTTGCTAAGCAGCTCTTTTACCGTGTTCAGCTCTTGTTGGCCGTGGCGCAGTTTAATGCCAACAAAGATATGCGCTTTGTTATCACTGGCATAACGGTAGTTAAATTCTGTAATCGCCCGCCCGCCCAGTGTCTGGCAAAAGCGGCGAAAGCTGCCTTTTTCTTCCGGTATGGTTACGGCAAATACGGCTTCTTTTTTCTCGCCCAGCTCACAGCGTTCAGACACATAGCGCAGCGTATCAAAGTTTAAATTAGCGCCGCTTAACACAGCAGCAAACTGCTGCGGCTTGCTTAGCGTGCTGTTTTTCAGCTGCTGGCTGTACTTTTTTAACCCCGCCAGCGCCAGCGCTCCGGCCGGTTCTGCTACGGCGCGCAAGTCATCAAAAATATCTTTTATTGCGGCGCAAATTTCATCGCTGCTAACGGTAATGACTT
Source organism: Rheinheimera pleomorphica (assembly GCF_011634895.1). Taxonomy (GTDB): domain Bacteria; phylum Pseudomonadota; class Gammaproteobacteria; order Enterobacterales; family Alteromonadaceae; genus Alishewanella; species Alishewanella pleomorphica. The sequence goes on from NZ_SIRR01000006.1 coordinate 24,464, forward strand.
CATCGCAAAAACGTTTCGCCAGGTTAAAATTTTCCGTGCCGATACGCTTTACCGCCACGCCATCGGCAAATAAACCGACCCGTTCTAATGTGACTGGCTGACCGGCAGCCAACGCCGCTTTTAAGCAGGCGGCATCTTCCGGTTCGACACCGATCACTTTGACATTTGGCTGTATGGCTTTGATATACACTGCCATACCGGCCATTAAGCCGCCACCGCCGACCGGAATAAACACCGCATTGAGCTGGTTGTGCTGGCTTAGCAGCTCTTTGGCTACGGTGCCTTGCCCTGCGATCACGTCGCTATCATCAAACGGCGGAATATAAACGGCGCCCTCGGTGTTGGCCAGGTTTATGGCGTAGCTGTTGGCTTCATCAAAGGCAGTGCCGTGCAGCACCACGTTGCCGCCGAGGGCTTTTACCGCGGCGACTTTGATCTCGGGTGTGGTGATCGGCATCACAATAGTGGCATTCAGGCCTAACTTACTGGCCGATAATGCCACGCCCTGGGCATGGTTACCGGCCGAGGCGCACACCACACTGGCATCGGGGCTGTGCTGTTTTACTTTGTGCAGTTTATGAAAAGCGCCGCGCAGTTTAAACGAGTACACCGGCTGCTTGTCTTCGCGCTTTAGCAGCACATTATGGCCCAGGCGTTGGCTGAGTTTGCTCATGGCATCCAGCGGGGTTTCTACCGCGGCCTGATATACCGGCGACAGCAGAATTTCACGCAGATACTGCTGCATTAAGTCGGTATCTGTTTGCTCTGCTTGTACTGTTGCCAGGTTACTCATTGTTGCTCCACTGCTGTTAATTTATCAAACGCGTCAGGTTTAAACTCAGCGACAAGGAAATACTTTCTTCGCCGCCTTCTACAGCACGTCCCTGTGCTGTCTCAGCCTGCGCGGCATCCCTGCCGCTGCTACGAAAGTACACCTTGTCCCTTCGTCTCAAGTTATGCTGCTTGTTCCAATAGACACACTTAATCTTCAAGTTTCGACAGATCTCTTACTGCGCCTTTATCTGCACTGCTGGCCAACAGGGCATAGGCTTTCAATGCGGCGCTAACAACGCGCTGGCGGCTCTGTGGTTTCCAGCCTTGCTTGCCTTTAGCATCCATCGCGGCGCGCCGCGCTGCCAGCTCATCATCACTAATGGCAATGCCAATTTTGCGCTTGGGAATATCAATTTCTATGCTGTCGCCTTCCTGCACCAGGGCGATAGCGCCACCGCTAGCGGCTTCCGGCGACACATGCCCAATCGACAAACCCGAGGTACCGCCGGAAAAACGGCCATCGGTGATCAAGGCGCAAGCTTTACCTAGGCCCATCGACTTTAAGTAACTGGTCGGGTACAGCATTTCCTGCATACCCGGGCCGCCTTTGGGGCCTTCATAGCGGATAATGACCGCATCGCCGGCCACGACTTTGCCTTTTAAAATAGCGTCTACTGCATCGTCCTGGCTTTCAAAAATACGCGCCCGGCCGGTAAAAACCAGACACTCTTCATCGACGCCAGCAGTTTTTACGATACAGCCATTCGGCGCCAGGTTGCCAAACAACACCGCTAAGCCGCCATCTTGCGAATAGGCATGTTCTTTACTGCGAATACAGCCGTCTACGCGATCATCATCCAGGCTTGGGTAACGACAATTTTGTGAAAAAGCCTGCGTAGTGCGGATACCGGCCGGGCCAGCCAGATACATTTGTTTGGCGTCTTCATTGCTGGTTGTTTTAATATCCCACTGCTCCAGCACCGCGGCCAGGCTTGAACCGGCCACATGCGGCACATTCGGGTTTAATAAGCCGGCGCGGTTTAGCTCGGCCAGAATACCGATAACACCGCCGGCACGGTGCACATCTTCCATATGGTATTTTTGCGTCGACGGTGCCACCTTGCATAGGTGCGGCACGATGCGTGATAAGCGGTCGATATCATTCATGCCAAAATCAACTTGCGCTTCAATCGCTGCCGCCAGTAAATGCAGTACGGTGTTGGTGGAGCCGCCCATGGCGATATCCAGCATCATGGCGTTTTCAAAGGCGGCCTTATTAGCAATATTGCGCGGCAAGGCTGTGGCGTCATCCTGTTTATACCAGCGGTTACACAGCTCCATAATTCTGAAACCTGCTTGCACAAATAACTCTTTACGGTCGGCGTGGGTTGCCAATAGCGAGCCGTTACCGGGCTGGCCTAAACCTAAAGCTTCTACCAGGCAGTTCATTGAGTTGGCGGTAAACATGCCCGAGCAGCTGCCGCAAGTCGGGCAGGCGCTGCGTTCAATTTGCTCGCTGTCGCTGTCAGTGACTTTAGGATCTGCCGCCGACACCATGGCATCGACTAAATCCAGCTTGATAATTTGATCCGACAGCTTGGTTTTACCGGCTTCCATCGGCCCGCCAGAGACAAAGATCACCGGAATATTTAACCGCAAGGCGGCCATTAACATACCGGGGGTGATCTTGTCACAGTTAGAAATACACACCATGGCATCGGCACAGTGGGCGTTGATCATGTACTCCACGGAGTCGGCAATCAGCTCGCGTGAAGGCAGGCTGTACAGCATGCCGCCGTGGCCCATGGCAATGCCATCATCTACCGCTATGGTGTTGAATTCTTTAGCGATGCCGCCAGCTTCATTAATGCTGTTGGCCACCAGTTTGCCTAAATCACGTAAGTGCACATGGCCGGGCACAAACTCAACAAAGGAGTTCACTACCGCCACTATCGGCTTGCCAAAATCGGTATCTTTAACGCCGGTGGCTCGCCACAGGGCGCGGGCACCTGCCATATTGCGGCCTTCGGTAACGGTGGCGGATCTTAACTTTGGCATTGCGGTACTCCGTGTATTCGGTAAATAAAAAAGTATAGGTTTAATTCAGCGTGTTTAATTCAGCTTTATGCGCTTAATACAGCCAGTTCTGCTGATACCAGTTCCAGTTGCTGCACGTCATACAGCTTATGCAACTGACTGGTTAATAAATGGATCGGTTTATCGCCGCTGACGCTTAGTTTGATCGCCACACTGCGGCTATCGGCGCGCGGCGTCATTTGCAGGCCGGTCAGCTGATAACCGCGATAGCGGGTCACCTGTAACAGGCGTTCTACTACAGCCGGGGTATTGCTGGCGGTGATATTCAGTACATGGTTCATGCTTTTGTCTCCGTTATCATCTCTTCATTAGCCGCACCCGGCGGTACTAATGGCCAGACGTTGTCTTTATCATCTATACACACATGCAGTAGGTAAGGCCCTGGCCAGGTAAACATGGCTTCCAATGCGCTTTCTACTTCATCTTTGCGCGTTATACAGTGGCCCGGTATGGCAAAGGCTGCGGCCAGTGCGACAAAGTCCGGGTTGTCGGATAAATTAGTTTCGCTGTAACGCTCGTTAAAAAACAGCTGCTGCCACTGCTTCACCATGCCCAGGCGCTGGTTATCAACAATGACAATTTTTACCGGCAACCGAAACCGCTTAATGGTGGCCAGCTCCTGCACATTCATCATAAAAGAGCCGTCACCGCTAACGGCTATTACCGTATCCTGCGGCCTGGCTAACTTGGCACCGATAGCGGCTGGCAAACCAAAACCCATAGTGCCTAAACCACCGCTGGATAAATGGTTACGTGGGTGGCTAAAGCGCATATGCTGTGCTACCCACATCTGATGCTGGCCTACGTCGCAGCACACTATGCTGTTATCCGGCATCCGCTCGCTTAATTGCTTTAACATCAGCGGCGCGTAAATACGCTCGCCTGGGTGGTCATAACGCCAGCCATATTGCTGTTTTAACTGCGCACAATGGCTAAGCCAGTCTGCGCAGTCGGTGCCGGCTGAAATGGCCGGCAATATTTGCTGCATATCACCCAGCAAGGCGGCATCGGCAAAGCGGACTTTGTTTATCTCGGCCGGATCGATATCGACATGGATTACTTTAGCCAGTGGCGCGAACTTTTGCAGATTGCCGGTGACCCGGTCATCAAAACGGGCGCCTAAACAGATCAGTAAATCGCATTGCTGTACCGCTAAATTCGCCGCTTGAGTGCCGTGCATACCCAGCATACCCAGGTAATGGGCGTTGTCTTTTGCCACCGAGCCCATGGCTTTTAACGTGGTAACCGACGGCATAGGGTTGGCGGCTAAAAATTGTTGCAGCTGACCCATAGCGCCGGCCATATGTACGCCGCCGCCGATATAAGCGATGGGCTTTTTTGCTGCAGCAATTAATGCCCGGGCTTTGGCGGCATTGGCCAGTGAAGTAGCAACAGGCGCAGGCTTAACACTGGTGCTAGCTTCAGGCTGATAATCGATATCCGCCAGTTGCACATCTTTGGGAATATCCACCAGCACCGGGCCGGGGCGGCCGCTTTGCGCTATGGCAAAGGCTTCGTTTAGCGTTGCCGCCAGCTCTTCGACACTGCGCACCATAAAGCTGTGTTTGGTCACCGCCAGGCTTAAGCCTAAGACATCAATTTCCTGAAACGCATCGCTGCCCATCACGGCTTGTGACACCTGGCCGGTGATAGCCACGACCGGCACTGAGTCCAGCATCGCATCGGCCAGTGAGGTGATTAAATTGGTCGCACCCGGGCCGGAGGTCGCCATACAAACGCCAACCTTACCACTGGCGCGGGCATAGCCGATGGCCGAAAAGGCGCCGCCTTGCTCATGCCGGCACAGGTAGTGTTTAACGCTGCTTTGATACAGTGCATCGTAAATCGGCATAATGGCACCGCCGGGGTAGCCGAAAATGGTATCGACCCCGTGTTGTTGCAGCACCTTAAGTACCAATTCTGCGCCTTTCATTTTTTGTATCCTTGTTATGCTAAACCGCTTTTTTCAAGGCCCGGAAACGACAAAACCCCCGGTCCTTGCGGAGCGGGGGTTTTGTTGGAATTCGCTTTTTACGCTACTTTTTTTCCAAAACACCGCCCCCGCGGAGATTAATAATCACCACGACCACGAGGACAATAATGTTCAGAACAGCAGCTAAACGCATTTTATGATTCTTACTTATTTACTTGGTTAAAAATCGTTTTAGTTATATTGATCTGTCATGCAGATCGAATTGCTATTAGAAATAGCCGTCTATCAGTCTGAAGTCAACAGATTTTTGTCATTAGCTAAAAAATAGTCAATTTGCACCCGATACGATAGGCGACGTACACTTAAGCTAGTCGTTAACCTGCGTGGTGGCCTGTGGATCAGTTAGAGCTGTTTGACCTGCCCAATCCTTGTATCGGTGTATGCCAAAGCAACAGCCGTGGCTACTGTATTGGCTGCTTACGCTCGCGCGAAGAGCGCTTTAACTGGCATGCCAAGCCGGTGGAAGAGCGCGCACATATCTTGAAACTGCTAAGCCAACGCCGCGCCAGATTAAACGCCAAAGCGAAAAAGGATAACGACTCACCAGCAAGTGGCGAGTCGTTGGAGTTGTTTTAAGCCAAACTACCAGCGCGCGCTGCAAGTTTGGTCTATCAATATCACTGCCCACTTAAGCGCTTACCAAACGAAATAGCATAGGCCGGCGAGCGCATTCTTAATACCGGGTCGGCACTGGCGCTAAAACCGCGGCTCATCACATTAGGGTCAAAGTTAATATTGCTACAGCTGGCATCGCCACTGGCTTTTATACGCAAGGTACCGGCGTTAAGTGTGGGCCGCTCTGGCCACTGCTGCGACGGGTCGATGTCGCTATCGTTTGCCTCACCAAAGCTGATGATCCAGTCAAACTCGACCGCGCCATCGGTTAAACGCTGTTTTAGCCGCTCATCGAGAAAGTTAGCATTTTGCTGCGCAATCTCGGCCTCAGTTAAGCCCTTGACGCCGTCTTTTGGCTGCAAATGCCAGCGTATTTTCGCCTTTTCGCCGCTTTTATCTGCCAGATAAAAAGTATGAATACCAAAGTACTCTGCCGTGGCATAACTCCATGGTGGCGGATTGGCAGCCAGCCACTGTGCCTGCGGCTGGGTATCAGGATGGGCAGCACGAAACGCCTGAATTTTCGCCAGGTCCGGTTTGCCATCAACGCCCGGCACGGATGCCTTAAGCAGGCCTAAAAAATTCTCCGGGTTTTTCGCACCAAACACCGGCGTCGTTAGGGTAGCGATATTGTGTTTACTGCCGTCTGCCAGCGTAAACTGTGCGCCCAGGCCCCGCGGAGAGCGGGCATAATCCGGTACATTCGGGTTGCCGCCTGCCATTGAAAAACGGTAAGTAACCGGCACAGTGGCGCTGGAAAACAACGCGGCATCAAAGCGGGCGGCCGCCGCAGCACTGGGGGTAAAGTCGCCCACCGCACACACCCCTTTAGCATGGCCTTTACGGACGCCTTGATGCTCGCCAAATAACTTAGCGAATACCTGAATAAAATCATTAGGTTGTGCTGGCGCAGTTTGCGCTTGGGCTGAAAAACCGGCCAGAACAGCAACCGTTAGGCTGCTTAACAAAAATTTTGACATAGCAAAGTCCTGTACTAGACGCGTAATAAGGTTACGCCGTGCAGCACAGGACAGATGTTTTGGCAGAAATATTTCGCTGCCAGTGAGATTAACCGCCTTTTTTAATTAAGCCGATTAAAAACAGCAGTACTACAGCGCCAACGGTCGCCGTGATCAGCGAGCCAATCAAGCCATACGATGCCAGGCCGACAGCGCTGAATAAAAAACCGCCGACAAAGGCGCCGACAATACCGACCACCATATTGCCCAACAAGCCAAAACCGCGGCCTTTCATAATGGTGCCGGCCAGCCAGCCGGCAATGGCACCGATAATTAAAAACAGTATAAAGTTCATCGCAATTTCCCATTGGTTATTGGTTAACCCAAGACAGTAGGTTAGCTAAAGCCTAGCGTTAACGCGAAAAATTACCAGTTAACACCTGCAACATAAAATGGAGCAGCGGAATATCGTACATAGGTTTGGGTCAAAGAAATGAAGCTTGTCAGTGAAGTCATTTTAAATATTTGCTTTGCTAGTTAAATTCTCTACCAAGTTTTAATGCTAATGATATTATGTGGGCGGTAGCGAGAGCCTATAAGTGTGTTTTTGTTAACGCCAGTCTGGTGCCGTTACAATTGTTAGTCTTACCAAGGAACAAATATGAATAGGAATTTAGATAAAAAAGTTTTATCTGTTGTGATGGCCGGTGTTGCGGCATCTTTAATTGCCGGTTGTGCAACAACGTCATCTAAAGTAATTGAAACACCAACGGTTGCCAGCTATGGCACTAGTTATAGTGGTGCAAAAAGTAAGTTGGTTATTGGCCAGTTTGTTAACCGCTCAAACTTCCAGAATGGTATCTTTTCTAATGGCGTTGATATGCTTGGCAATCAAGCCAAAACGACCCTGATTAGCCATTTACAGCAAACTAACCGTTTTAGTGTGATGGACCGTGACAATATGCAGCTGTTGTCTGGAGAGGCAGGACTGTCCGGTGTGCAACAGTCAATCAAAGGTGCCCGTTATGTCGTTACTGGTGATGTGACAGAGTTTGGTCGTAAATCGGTTGGCGACAAGCAGCTGTTTGGTTTGCTGGGTAAAGGAAAGTCGCAAATCGCCTATTCTAAGGTGACATTGAATGTAGTTGATGTGACGACATCCGAAGTCGTTTATTCAGTGCAAGGTGCGGGCGAGTATAGTTTGTCTGAGCGCGAAGTTATCGGCTTTGGCAGTACAGCAGGTTACGATGCAACGTTAAACGGCAAAGTACTGGACTTGGCGATCCGCGAAGTAGTGAACAAACTGGTAACCGGCTTAGAGTCGGGCCAATGGCAAGCAGAATAGAGAACTAAAAATGAAAAAACTATTTTGTGTAGCATTACTGGCATTGTCAGTATCTGCTTGTAAGACCACTGAGCCTTTATATCACCACGGTGTTTATAACCAGGCGGTGTATGCCTATTTCAAGGCAGAAGATACCACGCTGGAAGAGCAAATCAGTATGTTACAGCAAACTATTCAGGCTGCGGCCAATGCGGGTAAACCTGTTGCTCCCGGTATTCATGCTCACCTTGGGTTGTTGTATTTCGATTCTGGCAATGTTGATTTAGGGCAACAGCATTTTGAGCAAGAAAAAGTGCTGTTTCCTGAGTCGGCTAAGTACCTCGACTTTTTATTGAAATCCCGGCAAGGAGCCTGATATGAGCTGGTTAAAGTTTTGCCTTATAGGCACAGTAGTCATATTGACCGGTTGTGTCAGCGCGCCACCAGCGCACGATTACACCGCATTTCGTAATGCTGATCCGCATTCTGTACTGGTATTACCGCCAATTAACAACAGCGTTGAAGTAATCGCCCCTTACAGCCTGATGTCACAAGTTAGCCAGCCGATTGCGGAGTCGGGCTACTATGTGTTTCCAGTGGCCCTGGTGAATCAGACGTTCCGCAGTAACGGCTTGACCGAAGCTGCTGATATTCATGCTGTGCCGTTTCAGAAAGTGCATGAAATTTTCGGTGCAGACACAGGCCTGTACATGACTATTGAAGAATATGGTACCAGCTATGTTGTACTGTCCAGTGAAACAGTCGTGAAAGTGTCTGCTACCCTGGTCGACTTGCGCTCTGGTGTGGTGCTGTGGCAAGACACTGCCAGTGCTTCTTCAGCTGAACAGCGCGGCAATGGTGGTGGTGGTTTGGTTGGCATGTTAGTAGAGGCCGCACTGAACCAGATTATTGAAACTGTTACCGACCGTGGTTTTGATATCGCCGCTATCAGCGCTAACCGTTTACTGTTTGTTGAAGATCACAACGGCCTGCTTTATGGTCCTAGATCGCCCAAATATGGTCAACCGGTACCTAGCGAGAAAAAGCAGTAATTTCTGCAGTACATAATGTCAAAAACGGGGCTTCAGCCCCGTTTGTTAATTTTTTAGTAGATCAAATTCTTGCTGACTCAGCATACGATACTCACCCTCAGCTAAATCCTCAGGCAACTGTAAACCGCCAATTCTTTCGCGGTGTAGCCGCACCACTTTATTACCGATAGCAGCAAACATGCGCTTTACCTGGTGGTAACGGCCTTCGTGGATAGTGAGCAGGGCTTCGTTGTCGCCGACAAGTTCCAGCTCGGCGGGCAGGGTGGCGGTTTTTTCATTGCGCAGCATCACGCCCTCAGCAAACTGCTGTACGGCGTCTGCCGGGATAGGGTCGGCAGTCCAGACGCGGTAGGTTTTCGCCACATGATGCTTAGGGCTGCTGATACGATGCGACCACTGGCCATCGTCGGTGATAAGCACTAAACCTGTGGTGTCTAAATCGAGCCGGCCGACGGTGTGCAGCCGTTCGATTAACGGCTCGTCCATTAAGGTAAATACGGTGTTATGCTCCGGGTCGTCGGTCGAGCACACATAACCATCCGGCTTGTGCATAATAAAATAGCGCAGGCCAATCAGTTGTAACGGCTCATCATCCAGACAGACCACATCGGTATCTTTTACCTGCAGTGCCGCTTGTTTTACCTTGTTGCCGTTTAACGTAACCAGCCCCTGGCGAATTAATTTACCGGCCTGGCTGCGGGTTAGGCCGGTACAGTCACATATAAATTTATCTAAACGCATACATCACCTATAAATCCCCGTCCTACTTAAAGCTGCAGCGTTGTTGACTGCGCTCTCTCACCCTAATCACATAGCATGTCTATGCCCATAGGGATTCGCTCGCTTGCCTGGCGACAACTTTAATTAGTTTGGGTATTTGGCCAGTGTAACCAAATTTGGTTTGTTCGTCGCTATTTTACTGCGTTAGCGCTGAGACAATAAAATTCGGATTACGCAGGTTTTCGCGTTGGTACACTTTATCGGCAATACCGTCAAAGCTTACGCCGGCACCGGCTTCCAGCGCAATAATATGGCCGGCACCGGTATCCCACTGCATCGTCGGGCCAAAGCGCGGATACACATCGGCGCTGCCTTCAGCCACCAGACAAAACTTTAATGAGCTGCCCACCGGCACCATATCGTGCTTGGGGAATTGCGTAAGATAACCGGCTAAATCGGGGCTGGGGTGGCTGCGGCTGCCCACCACCCGCACGGTGTTGCCGGGCGTTGCTACCGCAATGGCCTTGCGGGTGGCGCCTTGTTTTAAAAAAGCGCCTTCACCTTTAGCGGCATAATAGGTTTTATTTAGTACCGGCGCGTGTATTACGCCCAGCACTGGCTCGCCGTGTTCAATCAACGCGATATTTACCGTGAACTCGCCATTGCGCTTAATAAACTCTTTGGTGCCATCCAGTGGGTCTACCAGCCAGTAACGTTGCCAGGTCTTTCGAATATCCCAGCTGATATCCGCGGCTTCTTCTGACAAAACCGGCAGTTCTGGCGTGAGTGCCGTCAGCGCTTTAACAATCAGTTGATGCGCAGCTAAATCGGCCGCAGTCAGCGGTGAATCATCGGCTTTGCCGGTGATGTTAAAGGCGGCGTTGTCTTGCTGATACACTGCCAGAATAGCCTGACCGGCTTGTTCAGCGATATCGATAATGGCAGGTAAATAGTTCATGTAAGTAACCTTCAGTTTTGGTGCTGTTGGCTGTCGGAGCTTTCAGCTCAGTTTTAAGCGTAGCGACAAGGAAATACTTTCTTCGCCGCCTTCAACAGCACGTCCCTGTGCTGTCTCAGCCTGTGCGGCCTCCCTGCCGCTGCTACGAAAGCACACCTTGTCGCTGCGCCTTGGCATCAGCTTATAATCTGTCTTTCTTTCAGCAACGCCAGCAACTGCTGCACACTATCTTGTAGCGAGGTAACTGAGGTGTCCAGCACCAAATCGGCTGCTTCTGGGGCTTCGTATGGGTCTGATATACCGGTAAACTGGCTGATTTGCCCGGCACGGGCTTTTTTGTACAGGCCTTTGACATCGCGCTGCTCGCACACTTGTAGCGGCGTGGCGATATGCACTTCAATAAATTTACCGGCCGGAATAAAGCTTTTAACCAGCGCGCGCTGATTACGATAGGGCGAGATAAAGGCGCTTAATACCAGTAAGCCGGCGTCGACCATTAAGCCGGCGACGGCACCGACCCGGCGCAGGTTTTCGCTTCTGTCCTGTGCGCTAAAGCCTAAATCGGCGCATAAACCGTGGCGCACATTGTCACCGTCAAGCAAATAGGTGTGTTTACCCTGTGCCGCCAGCGCCTGCTCTAAGGCATTGGCCACTGTCGATTTGCCCGAACCGGATAAGCCGGTAAACCAGATCACCGCGCTTTGATGGCCAAACAAGGCCTCGCGGCGCTGGGCATTAATATCATGTTGTTGCCATTTAATATCAGTATTTGTCATTGTGCTAATCACTTAAAACGGGCAAATCAGTGGCAGACATACCAGCACGACAGTGCTGATAATAAGCGCTCACTATGCTTTGTTAAACAGCTCACGCACATCTTGTGCTCCCCAATGCGGGAAGTGTTTGCGGATCAGCGCATTTAGCTCCAGTTCAAAGGCACTGATATCAGTGGCAACCGGTTTTTCCTCTGCCAGCACGTTCTGGATAATACCCGCCGCGACAGTGGCATTGGTTAAGCGGTCAATCAGAATAAAATTGCCGGTACCCGGCTGGTTTTTAAAGGTGTCCAGTGGCTGAGTTTCGGTCAGCTCCAGCTCAACCAAAGCAATGTCGTTCATTGCCACCTGCTCGGCCGCTTCCTGCGTTAAGGTATTCACATTTACCTTATGGTTCAGGCGGTTAATGCTGACGCTGCTTTTGCGCGTTGCCAGCTTTATATCGTAGAGCCGGCCGCTCTGCAGTGGCTGATCGTTAAACCACACCAGATACGCCAGCGCCCGGTTGGTCAGTGTTATGCTGTCGTCTGACGGCACCAGCCAGTCACCACGGCTGATATCAATTTCATCGTTTAGCGTCACGGTTATGGCCTGGCCGGCAATGGCCGATGGCTGATCACCCTCGAAGCTGACAATCTGCTTAATGGTGCTTTTTTTACCAGACGGGTAGGCGGTTACTGCCTGGCCAACCGCCAGACGGCCACTGACCAGGCTGCCGGCAAAACCACGGAAGTTTAAGTCGGGCCGGGTTACATACTGCACCGGAAAGCGTGTCGCTGCGCCGCCACGCTGCGGAATAGGCAGGGTTTCCAGCAGCGGCAGTAAGGCAGTGCCGCTATACCAGGGCATATTGGCCGATAAGGTTAAAATATTTTCGCCTTTAAGGGCACTGATAGGCACCACATCTACGGTGGGCACCTGCAGCTGCGCCATTAACGCCTGCACATCCTGGTTGATGGCGTTATAGGTAGCTTCGCTGTAGCCGACGATATCCATTTTATTTACTGCGACAATTAAATGCTTAATACCCAGCAAAGAGCAGATAAAGCTGTGGCGGCGGGTTTGCGTTTGTACACCGTAGCGGGCATCTATCAGCAAAATTGCCACATCTGAGGTGGACGCGCCGGTGGCCATATTGCGGGTGTATTGCTCATGTCCCGGCGTGTCGGCCAGAATAAATTTACGCTCGGTGGTAGAAAAATACCGGTAAGCCACATCTATGGTAATGCCTTGCTCGCGTTCGGCCTGCAGGCCATCAACCAGCATCGCCAGCTCTAACTCGCCTTCGCTGTTGCGGCCTTTATGGTCGCGCTTTAAGGCATCAAGCTGATCATCATACAGTTGTTGGCTATCGTGCAGCAGGCGGCCAATCAAGGTGCTTTTACCATCATCGACGCTGCCGCAGGTTAGCACCCGCAGCAGGCCTTTATCCTGGTGCTGCTGCAAATAGCCACGAATACCTAAGCTGTTTAGTTGCTCGTTTAACGAGGTAACCGGCGTGAAATTTACTACAGTCATCAGAAATAGCCCTCGCGTTTTTTCAGTTCCATACCCGACTGATCCTGATCGATCACCCGGCCCTGGCGCTCCGATGTGCGGGCGCGCAGCATTTCTTCCACTATGCCTTCCAGGGTGTCGGCGGTTGACTCAATGGCGCCGGTCAGCGGGTAGCAGCCCAGGGTGCGAAAGCGTACCGACTTTAGCTGCGGCGCTTCGCCAGCGTCCAGCGGCATACGCTCATCATCCACCATGATCAGGCTGCCGCTGCGCTCAACCACTGGCCGTGGCTTGGCTAAATACAGCGGTACTATGTCGATATTTTCCTGCAGAATGTAAAGCCAGATGTCGAGCTCGGTCCAGTTCGACAGCGGAAACACCCGGATACTCTCACCTTCGTTAATGGCGCCGTTGTATAAATTCCACAGTTCTGGCCGCTGGTTTTTTGGATCCCAGCGGTGGTGTTTGTCGCGAAACGAGTACACCCGCTCTTTCGCCCGTGATTTTTCTTCATCACGCCGTGCCCCGCCAAAAGCAGCGTCAAAGCCGTACTTATTCAGCGCCTGCTTTAAGCCTTGGGTTTTCATAATATCGGTATGCTTAGCACTGCCATGCACAAAGGGGTTGATGTTCATCGCTAAGCCTTCCGGGTTTTTGTGCACCAGCAGCTCAAAGTTGTACTCTTTGGCTAAACGGTCGCGAAATTCAATCATCTCGCGGAACTTCCAGTCGGTATCAACATGCAGCAACGGAAATGGAATTTTGCCCGGCGCAAAGGCTTTACGCGCCAGGTGCAGCAATACCGATGAGTCTTTACCAATTGAATACAGCATTACCGGCTTTTTAAATTCAGCCGCCACTTCACGGAAAATATGGATACTTTCGGCTTCCAGCTGCTGTAAATGCGACAGCGCACCTGCTAACTCAGACATGTGTTGATCCTTATGCCATCCGGGTAAGAGTCTGGCCAAATACCGCCGCTTGCGGCCGTTGACCAAACCAATGTAAATCTTGTTGTAGTGCCACCACTTCACCTATCACCAGCAACGCCGGCGAGCTGACCTGATGTTGTGCGACCAAGTCGGCCAGCTGGTACAGCGTGCCGGTGACAATGCGTTGCTCTGGCCGGCTGCCGTTTTCAATAATGGCCACCGGCGTATCGCCGCTGCGGCCGGCGGCAATCAGCTGTTGCTGAATATGCGCCGCCTTCATCAGGCCCATATAAATCACCAGTGTCTGGTTGCTTTTGCTCATGCACTGCCAGTCGGGCTCGCTGCCATCGGGCCGGCAATGGCCGGTAACAAACTGCACGCTCTGGGCATAGTCACGGTGTGTCAGCGGTATACCGGCATAAGCGGCGCAGCCAGCTGCGGCGGTAACACCGGGTACCACCTGAAAAGCGATGTTATGTGGCAGCAGCGCCTGAATTTCTTCGCCGCCGCGGCCAAAAATAAACGGGTCGCCGCCTTTTAAGCGGCAGACTTTTTTACCGGCCAGGGCTAAATCAATCAGTAACTGGTTGGTGTCCTGCTGTGGTACCGAGTGGGCGCCGGCTTTTTTACCGACACAAAGGCGCTCGGCATCACGGCGCACCAATTCCATGATCTGCGGCGACACTAAATAGTCGTACACCACCACATCGGCTTGCTGCATCAGTTGCAGCGCTTTTAGCGTTAACAGCTCCGGATCGCCGGGGCCGGCACCGACCACATACACTTCACCGGCCTGATTTTGTGGCTGCTCTAGCATAGTGTGCAGGCGCTGCTCGGCACTTTGCAGCTGATTGGTCTGCACATCACGCACCACGTCAGAATCGAATACCTGCTCCCAGAATTGCCGCCGGGCGGCAAAGCCGCTTATTTTCGCTTTTACCTGTTCGCGAAAGCGGCCAACCAGTTGTGCCAGAGGGCCTAAATGCTGTGGCAGCAGCGCTTCCAGTTTTTCCCGCAGGCGGCGCGCCAGCACCGGTGCCGTGCCAAAGCTGGAAATGGCAATTAATATTGGGCTGCGGTCGATAATCGACGGAAAAATAAAACCGCATTTGGGCTGATCGTCTACCGTGTTCACCAGCATATTGCGCGCGCTGGCGGCGTCATACACGGCGGCGTTTACCGCATCATTGTCGGTCGCGGCGATCACCAGAAGCTTGCCGTCTAACAATTCCGGCGCAAAGTAGCCGTTTATCAGCTCGGCTTTACCTTCGCGCTGCCATTGTAAGAATTCATCGGCGAAGTCTGGTGCCACTACCGTCAACTTAGCACCAGCGCTAAGCAGGGTACCGGCCTTGCGCAGCGCGACCGAGCCGCCGCCGACAATCAGCACCGCTTTATCGGTTAACTTTACAAAAAGAGGTAAATACTGCACAGGGACTCCGGCACTTAGCACTTTGGCGTTTAAAATGTAGCTTATGCCAGCCAGAATAGCCGTCTGCATGGCTTTTATAAAATAGTTAATTACGCTCAGATATAACTAAAAGGAATTAATGACAAGTTTGGAATAAGAAGAGCGGTGCAGGGTATAATACGCCGGCAAAAAAACGGCAACCGAAGTTGCCATTAAAGCTATTGAAGCGTGCACCAGACTATGCAGGTATTAAAGTGCTGCCTGTGTTATGCGCTATATGTATAAACTGCCGCGCAAAAGCATAATAAGGCTAGCACAGTTAAGGTATTTAACAGTGGATTGTCCTTTTTTGCGCGTAAAAAAGCGCTTGCAGAGTTACAAAGTTGTTCTCTTTCAATGAAAGCCAAAATATTCAGCAGTACAAAACCACTATTTAGCCAGAATGTTGAGCCAAAAGCCGTGCTTGTTAGCACAGTGGCGCTAAAATAAATTAGAGCCGCACCCAGCATTACGGATAGCGCAGTTAATCTGATTGCTTGCAAACTTTTTTTCATAATGGAACACTCTTCAACAATAGCGTTAGCGTTAGCGGTAGCTTTGTTCGCAGCCGTTAACGCTGATACTGATTATGGCAGTTGACGGGCGATAAAATCCTGAATGCCAGTATTGTAATATACAGAACTTTTTGCAGCTGTTGGGTTTGACAGTGTGGGCAAAAAAAACGGCAACCGAAGTTGCCGTTAAAGCTACAGAGAGAGTGAAGCTAAAGGTTTAACGTAATCTGCTTAGTTAACGATCAGTTAGTGACGGCTAACTTAATTACGAATCATATAATCAAAGGCACCTAAGGCGGCGTTAGCGCCCGAGCCCATGGCGATAATTATTTGCTTATACGGCGCTGTAGTGGCATCACCGGCGGCAAATACGCCAGGTATTGAGGTCTGGCCGCGCTCGTCGACGATAATCTCACCACGTGGCGATAATTCCACCGCACCGCGTAACCATTCGGTATTTGGCACTAAACCTATCTGAACAAAGATACCGGCCAGTTCAATATGATGTTTGTCACCGGTTTTGCGGTCAGTGTAGTTAATACCGTTTACTTTGCTGCCATCACCGGTCACCTCAGTGGTTTGGGCTTCAGTGATAATAGTGATATTACCCATCGAATTGGCTTTTTTCACCAGCACGGCATCGGCGCGCAGTTCGGCAGCAAATTCCAGTACGGTAACGTGCTCGACAATACCAGCCAGGTCAATTGCGGCTTCAATACCGGAGTTACCGCCACCAATAACCGCGACTTTTTTGCCTTTAAACAACGGGCCATCGCAGTGCGGGCAGTAGGCTACGCCTTTGCCGCGGTATTCCTGCTCGCCGGGTACGTTCATTTCACGCCAGCGTGCGCCCGGGCTTAAAATGACCGTTTTGCTGTTTAGCACAGCGCCGTTTTGCAGCTCCAGCTGTACCTTACCGTCTTTACGCAGCGCTACCGCGCGCTGGTTATTCATAATATCGACACTATATTCACGCACATGGGCTTCTAAGCTGTTTACCAGCTTCGGCCCTTCGGTGTACTGCACTGAAATAAAGTTTTCGATACCGACGGTATCGGCTACCTGCCCGCCAAAGCGCTCGGCAACAATACCGGTGTTTAAGCCTTTACGGGCAGCATAAATAGAGGCTGCAGCGCCAGCCGGGCCACCACCAACCACTAATACGTCGAAGTCGGCTTTGGTTTTTAATGCTTCGGCCTGGCGTTTTTCGGCGTTAACGTCGATTTTCTGGATGATTTTTTCCAGCGTAATGGCGCCTTGCGAAAACAGCTCGCCGTTTAAATACACTGACGGCACAGCCATAATGTTTTTGTCGGCCACTTCCTGCTGGAACATAGCGCCGTCAATCATTACGTTAGTAATGTTCGGGTTTATCGCTGCCATAATATTCAGCGCCTGCACCACTTCCGGACAAGTTTGGCAGCTTAATGACACATAGGTCTCAAAGGCAAAACTACCGGGTAACTGGCGGATCTGCTCAATAATATCGGCTTCGACCTTGATGGGATGGCCACCAGAGTGCAGCAATGCCAACACTAAGGAGGTAAATTCATGGCCCAGCGGCACACCGGCAAAGGTGATATGGGTATCGTTCGCCACGGAGCGCACCAGCATGGCCGGTTTGCGGGTCAGGGCATTGTCATCGCGGCGCAATGACACTAAATCAGATAATTCGGCAATCTCGTTTGCCAGCGTGTTCACTTCATTGGCTTTGGCGCTATCGTCTAAAGATACCACCAGCTCAACTTGTGTTTTCAGGTTCTGCAAATAGGTTTTAAGTGTTTGCTTCAGGTTAGTATCTAGCATGGTAACTCCGTTGTGCGTAATTCAGATAGTGCGAAAAAAAGTCAGCCGCTAAGGTCGGGCTGGGGTTAACCAGCCCGTGCAAACAAGGGTGTTAGCAGTGGGGAAGCTGGAAACAGCTTCTTAAGACAGGAGCTGTTTGCCGCTTCCGGCACTGCAGTTGCCTGCAGCTTGTAGCAAAGTTAGATTTTACCAACCAGGTCCAGTGACGGCGCCAGAGTGGCTTCGCCCGGAGTCCATTTCGCTGGACATACTTCGCCGTCGTGGTTAGCAACGTACTGAGCAGCCTGTACTTTACGGAACAGTTCAGCAGCGCTACGGCCGATACCCAGGTCATGAATTTCAGCTACTTTGATTTCGCCTTCCGGGTTAATCACGAAAGTACCACGCAGGGCCAGGCCTTCCTCTTCAATCATTACACCGAAGTTACGGGTAATAGTACCTGTTGGGTCGCCAATCATTGGGTAGTTGATTTTCTTGATGGTGTCAGACGCATCGTGCCACGCTTTGTGAGTGAAGTGGGTGTCAGTAGATACTGAATACACTTCTACACCGATTTCCTGGAACTTAGCATAGAAATCTGCCAGATCGCCCAGCTCAGTTGGACATACGAACGTGAAGTCAGCTGGGTAGAATACCACTACAGACCATTTGCCCAGTAAATCCTGATCTGAAACAGGAACAAATTTACCCTGATGGAAGGCAGTCGCTTTAAACGGCTTAACTTTAGTGTTGATAATAGAAGACATAGTCTTGCTCCTTTCGGTTAGTTAACAGTTCATGTTTCAACGCCATGCAGTTTAACCTGCTGATGATGTTTGTCAAAACGAATAAAACAAATTACTTTAATCAATTTTTATGATTAAAAAATTATCACAGTTGTTCAGCTGGCACTTAACTATACTCAGGCACCATAGTTCGGCCTTTTTACGCCACAGGAGTTTCTATGCTCACCTCAATCCGCCAGTTCTCGTTGTTATGCGCCGCCATTACGCTGGGTGCCTGTCAGCCAGCTGCCTTGCCCAAGGGCCAGTACTTGCAACTTAACCCGGGCGCGGGCGACAAAGCCTTTAGCCTGCAGTTTGACCAGGACCGGCTCAGCGGTTTTACCGGTTGTAACCGGGCTATGGGCAGCTTCAGTGTAGATAAGGGCGAGCTGGTGGTTTCTCAACTGGCCGGTACCATGATGGCGTGCAGCGAGCAGGCAATGGCGCGCGAGCAGGCCTTTATGCAGTTTTTGCAGAACAAACCTGCGCTAAGTGTTGAAGATAAGGTGTTGGTATTGCGCAAAGATGACATTGAATACCGGTTTAGCGCAGAAACACAGCAGCAAAACAGCCGGTGATGGCTAGATACCATCACCGTCGATATGCAGGCCGCATTCACGGCCGAAGCCATTAAAGCGGGTGTCTTCTTCGCTCATGCCCAGCTCCAGCTTGCGGGTGGAGTGGGTGTCACCGACCGAGACATAGCCTTGCTCCCACAGCGGGTGGTAGCTTAAGCCGTGTTCTTTTAAGTAATAGAACACGTCTTTATTGCTCCAGTCGATAATCGGCTGAATTTTCACCACGCCGCGGCTAATTTCGACGATGTCTTTGTCGGCACGGCTGCTGCTCTGGCTGCGGCGCAGGCCGGTAAACCAGCTGCCTACGCCAAGCTCCTGCAGCGCGCGCTGCATCGGCTCAACTTTATTCAGCTGGTTGTACTGCTTAATGCCGTCGGCGCTTTGCCACAGTTTACCAAAACGGGCTTCCTGCCAGGCCGGGCTAAGCTTAGCCCGGTACACTTTCAGGTTTAGTGTTAGCTGTTCCGTTAACTGGTCAATAAACTGATAGGTTTCCGGGAATAAATAACCGGTATCGGTTAACACCACCGGAATATCCGGCTGCTGCTGTGTTACCAGATGCAGCATCACCGCCGCCTGAATGCCAAAGCTGGAGCTTAGCATCGGGCTCTGCGGCAGGTTCGCCAATGCCCAGCGCACCCGTTCAGCGGCGCTGAGCGGTGTTAGCAAATGGTTTATCTCAGCCAGCCATGCCTGCTGTGTGGCTCCATCTTGCTGCAAAATATTGCGGTAATCGGTATCGGCCACTTTAGCTATGGAAGTCATCTTTTGGCACCACTACCGGTTTTACCACCCCGGCCCTTATTACAAAATCACCAAAGCCTTCGTCAGCATGGCGCTCAGCAGCCCAGCGGCCAATTAAGCCATCTAAGGTGGCCAGAATATCCGTCTCGCCGACGTTATCCAGCAACAGGCGTGGAATACGGGTACCTTCGCGGTTACCACCTAGATACAGGTTATATTTACCCGGCCCGCGACCGACCAGGCCCACTTCGGCCAGCATGGCGCGGCCACAGCCATTCGGGCAGCCGGTGACCCTAAGCACAATATGCTCATCAGCAATGGCATGTTTAGCCAGTAAGGCTTCAGTTTTGCTGACCAACTCTGGCAGATAACGCTCAGCTTCGGCCATCGCCAGCGGGCAGGTCGGGAACGAGACGCAGGCCATCGAGTTTTTGCGCTGCTCGCTGTGGCTGTCATCAATTAAGCCATGGGCACGGGCAATGGCCTCAATTTCCGCTTTTTGTTCCGTAGGTACACCAGCAATAATCAGGTTCTGGTTCGCGGTCATGCGCAAATCGCCTTGATGCACAGCGGCAATTTTTGCCAGGCCGGTTTTCAGTGGCTTGCCGGGGAAATCCAGAATACGGCCGTTTTCAATAAACAGCGTTAAGTGGTGCTTACCGTCGATGCCTTCCACCCAGCCAATGCGATCGCCGCGGCTGGTAAACTGATAAGGCCGTACCGGTGCAAACGCCACGCCGGTGCGCGCTTCCACTTCAGCGCGGAAGGCGTCAAGGCCGATGCGATCGATAGTGTATTTGGTTTTGGCATTTTTACGGTTGGAGCGGTTGCCATAATCGCGCTGCACTGTGACCACATGCTCGGCCACTTTTAACGTATGCTCGAGCGGGATAAAGCCCAAATCGTCCGCCATCCGTGGATAGGTGGCAGTATCGCCCCAGGTCATGGCCAGGCCAGCGCCCACCAGCACGTTAAAGCCGATTAACTGACCATTTTCCGCTACAGCGACAAAGCTTAAATCGTTAGCATGCACATCGATATCGTTATGCGGCGGTATCACTACCGCCGTTTTAAACTTACGCGGCAAATAGTTGTCGCCTAAAATTGGCTCCACTTCGGTGGTTTCAATTTTTTCTTCATCCAGCCAGATTTCGGCATAGGCACGGGTTTTCGGCAGTAAATGCTCGCTAATCTTTGCCGCCCACTGGTACGCCTGCTGGTGCAGCTCAGACTCGACCGGGTTAGAAGTACACAGCACGTTACGGTTTACGTCACCGGCGGTGGCAATAGAGTCGATACCAATGCTGTGTAAAAACTGGTGCATTGGTTTAATGTTCGGCTTTAATACGCCGTGAAACTGAAACGTCTGGCGCGTGGTTAACCGAATGCTGCCGTACAGGGTTTTTTCTTGCGCAAATTTATCAATTGCCAGCCACTGCTGTGGCGTAATAATGCCGCCCGGCATCCGCGCGCGCAGCATGACATTGTGTAGCGGTTCCAGCTTTTGTGCGGTGCGCTCGGCGCGGATATCGCGGTCATCCTGCTGATACATGCCGTGAAAACGGATCAGCATAAAATTATCGCCGTTAAAACCGCCGGTGATGTCATCTTTCAGATCGGCGGCGATAGTGCCACGCAAATGTTCACTTTCTGCCTTTAAGCGTTCGTTATCAGACAGTGCACCCGGTGCGACTAGCTCTGGCTTAATTGGATACTGGCTCATTAATACACATCCTTCTGATAACGTTTGGCGACACGTAATTCGTCTAAATAGGCCTGCGCCTGCTCAGCGGTTTTGCCGCCATATTGTTGCACTATATCAATAAGCGCCTGCTGCACGTCTTTGGCCATGCGGTTGGCGTCACCGCAAATATACAGGTGGGCGCCTTGCTCCAGCCATTGCCATACTTCGCTGCCGTGTTGGCGCAGCTTGTCCTGCACATACACCTTAGCTGCCTGATCGCGGCTAAAGGCGACATTAAGCTTAGTTAACAGGCCGCGTTTAAGGTAATTCTGCAGTTCCAGCTGGTATAAAAAGTCCTGGGTAAAATGCGGGTTGCCGAAAAACAACCAGTTTTTACCGCTGGCGCCACGGGCATCACGTTCTTGCAGGAAAGCACGAAACGGTGCTATGCCGGTGCCGGGGCCAATCATAATCAGCGGCGTGTCGTCGTTGGCCGGTAAGCGGAAATTATTATTCTGCTCAACAAACACCTTAACCTTGTCGCCCTCGGCTAAGCGTTCGGCCAAAAAGCCCGAAGCGCCGCCTAAATGTGGCTGGCCGTAGGCATCATAACGCACTACACCCACAGTTAGGTGTACTTCGTCTTCCACTTCGGCTTGTGACGAGGCAATAGAATACAGCCGTGGTTGTTGTTTACGCAGCGCATCGGCCAGTTGCTGCGCGCTAAGTAAGCCAGGGTAGTCGCGCACGATATCAATGATCTGCCGCTCACTGATATAGGCGCGCAGTGCGGCTTTGTCGCTTGCCAGTTCAGATAACGCCGCGTTGTTGGTGGCTGCGGCGTATTTCTCGACAAAGGCCGGATAAGACTGCGTCAGCTCCAGTTGCCCGGTTAACGCCTGCTCAATGGCCAGGGTTTCACCTGCCAGTTGTACCGGCGTATCGCGGGCTATTGCGGTTAACAACAGCAGCTCACGTACCAGTGCCTCGTCATTGCTAAAATACACGCCCAGCGCGTCACCCGGCTGGTAAGTTAAACCACTGCCGGCTAATGAAATTTCAATATGGCGCACATCTTTAGTGGAATCGCGGCCGGTGATTTTCTGGTTGGTATACAGCTCGGCTGCAAACGGGTTTTGCTTGCTGTACTGGCTGACGCTGCCGGCCGTATCCACGCCGGGCCAGGCAATAACCTGGGCTGACGGCGCGGCAGTAGCTTTCAGCTCAGGCTCCAGTTTGGCAATAACTTCGCCGCTCCAGCTATCGGCCTGTGCCTGATAATCAACGTCTAAATCAGCGCGGGCTTGTACTGACGTTGCGCCCAACTCCGCTAAACGCTGGTCAAAGTCCTGCGCGGTTTTACAGAAAAACTCATAGCTGGTATCACCTAGCCCCAGCACCGCATATTTTAAGCCGGTGAGTTTGGGCGCTTTTTTACTGAATAAGAAATTGTGCAAACCAATGGCATTTTCCGGCGGCTCACCTTCGCCGTAGGTCGAGGTAACAATAACCAGATACTGCTCATTTTTCAGCTGGCTGGTTTTGTACTCGGCCATATCCAGCACTTTAGCTGTTATGCCTTTGCCTTGCGCTTGTTTAGCTAAGGCCTCAGCAACATGACGGGCATTACCGGTTTGCGAGCCAAATAAAATGGTCAGGCCGGCACTGGCTGTCGCCACCGCAGGGGCTGCCTGGCCGGCGACTTGCCCGGCCAGTTGGGCGCTGGCCGCCAGATAACCACTGACCCAGGCCTGCTGAATAGGGTTTAACTGGCTGACTAAGCCCTGCAGCTGTTGTACCTGCTGCTCGGATAACGGACTGGCCTGCGCCACTAACGAAGATAAAAGCATAATAGATCCTGCCACACTGGAATTGTGGGCATTTTAGCCATCTATATGTATGCCGGTAAAAGAATGGAAATCTCTTCTTTATTCCAATAAGTAATTAAAAACGGCTGCTAGCGCCATTACAGCCGAAAATTACCTTACCCAGAATTGCCTTAATAGCACCCTGGCTATTAAGGCAGGTTGCAATTAACGGCTTAAGGTTAGTTGGTAATTGCCGGCACCCGCATATGAAAGCACTACCAGCCGGAAGTAACCCGAGCCAGCCTGATAGCTAAGCTGTTCAGCTGATGAAGGTGTTTCAGACACGGCAACACTGTACCAGTTGTAACCGTTCCATTGTTCAAGCCGTAAATCAAAATCAGCATTGGCCGGTCCGGTCAGGCTGGCGCTGATACGCCCTCCGCTGTAAGAAAACCAGCTGCCGTCAGGCTGAATTTGGCTGGCGCGGTGCGCCAGATAACCGCTGTACTGGTTAGTATTATCCGGCGGCACGCTCTGGCTTACGCCGGCGTTGTAAATACGCGACCAAGCACAATAACGATAGCCGTCTTTGGCTAACCAGAAATAGCTGCAACTGTCGTCGTAGCTACTGCGGCCAGCCTGCACCGCGTAACCTGAGAAACGCATGCCATTTAAGTGGTAGTACTGGCCATTTTTTTTCATTGAAAAATGTAAATGCGGCCCGCTGGACGCGCCACCATTACACAGCGCCTGGCCTTTGTAGCTGGCGTAGTTGGCTATCGGCACATTACGCTCAATATAAGCACCGGTGCCGTACTGAATATTTGATAAATGATAATAAGTGGTAGACCAACCATCTTGATGAATAATCTCCATAAAGCAGGACGAGTGATACTTCACAACGCCTGGCGCGGCAGCTGCTACCCAAATATAACTTAAGTTGTCGCCCCAATTGCCACCGCGGTTAAAGTCGAGTGACGATTGCGGATAACTGCCGCTGCCAGAGTGAGTATGGCTGCCACCGTTACGCCAGTATTCACCCGTTGGAAAAGGCAGCTGAAAATACTGGTTAATATCTGCAATATCACCGTTTTGCACTTGAGTTGGTTGTGCTTGGTGTTGTGGCGGTAAAGTGTCGCTGTCATTAGCCACTTGGCTAAACAGCCTTTTGTACAACGCCGTTAAACGGCGGGAATCTTGCTGCGTCAGTTCTGTCGCCTGCGGGCTGCGGCGGCTAAGATGTTGATCAGCGAATAATTGCTCAATAGCACGCTGGGCATCTTTATCGCTGGTGTGTTTTTCATTTTTTCCGGTCTTGTGGTAGGCATGGCCCTGATAAAACGCTTGCGTCAACCTGTTGCTGACATCTGCCAGTTGGGCAACAAAGCCTTGCCTGGTAGATAAATTTGCAAAAGGCTGCTGTAGCTGGTCAGCCGTGTGCGGTTTAGACAAAGCGGCCGATTGTTGCTCCATTAAAGCAAGCAGCAGTTTCGGGCTGATCGATGAGTAACCGGCATAGTGTGAAATGGCCTCGACGTGGTCCAGCAGATGCGGTGCGTGCTGCTGTAAGTATTGCTTCAGGTCAAAATTTAACATTTCGTCGTAGTCGTATAGCAACTGTTGTTTGCTGATACTCTGTGGTGCAGTGCCTGGTAGGGTAGCGGCGGCACTGCCAAAGCTGAGGCTGGCAGCCAAAGCGAAAGAAACGGCGGTTTTCATATTATCACCTGTTAGGAGCTAGTCTGGTTGCCTACCGGCAGCGTCGGCACTGCCGGCGGCATACATTATTGCGGCAGGTTGTAACTTAGGGTTGCAGTACCGGCACCGGCGTAGCTGTAGATATACCAGCGATAGTAAGCGGCGCTGCCGTTATAGCTGATACGCTCGTCATTGCCGGGCGAGGTGCTGTTGGCAACCGTTACCCACTGATAGCCGTTCCAGCGTTGCAGGTATAAATCAAAATCGGCTGCGCCATTAGCATTTACGCTGAGTTCTGCTTGTTGCAAACCGGCTTTGGCATAGTAATAGCCGTAGTTGTTTTTCGGCATAATGGCGTAACTACGGGCGTTAAGGTAGCTGCTTTCCTGGTATTGAAAATCGTCATCCGGTGGTGTGCTGCTATCGCCCTGGCGAAAGTTTGCCACTATGGCCCGGGTATCGTTTAAGCGTCGTGCATTGTTGTGATAGGCACTGCCGGTGGCATAACCGTTGTAGTACACGTCCGGGTTAGAAAAATGGTTAATGGCCGGGCACCAGTTACAAGAGCTGCCATACGCCATAATAGTGTGGGTATTGTTCGCCAGTATATGCCCATAGTTGTACTGCGTTGGGCCAGGTGTGCCGCCGGCGTTGGCCCGGTCGTGCTGTAAGCCCATATTGTGGCCAAACTCGTGCGCTATGGTCCAGCCGCCTACGCAGCTGCGGCGGGTGATCTGAAAGCCGCGTGACGCGAAGCTGACACTGGGGGTGCCCATATACCAGCCTAAACCACACAGATTGCCCGGGTTTTCCAGGATCATGCCCACTAAATCGGCGGCATACTGGTCGCGCAGGCGGGCAACGGTACTGTTACTGGTAACCCAGTCCAGATCGGTATAGCCATTACCGGTTTCCTGGTAAGCAATTTCATTGGCATACACCAGATTAACCCGGGCATTAACGGCGCTGTTTTGCAGCGATAAATTCATCTGATCTACCGATTGCTGCGCCAGTGCTTGCATATTATTAGTACCGCCGGCACCACTGCGTGCGGCGGCAGTATAAATAAGCATCACATCTATCTGGCTTGGCGCTGTGCTGTTCAGTGTCTGTGTTTGGTTTAACTGCTCCAGCTGTGGGGTTAGCTGGCTTTTAATTTGCTGCTCCAGTGCATGGTCGGTCTGGCCGCCGCCACATTGATGTTCTTCACCAACAATAGGCTCAATTAACGCCAGGCCATCACCGGCAGGCATAATTTTATAGCTGATATCATCCAGCATCACCGTGCCGGCAAAGGCGGTGTCATTAACACTGTTCAGCGCCACTTTATACTGCGGCTGGCCGCTAATATGGCCAAACAGTGAAAAGCCGTTATTGGTATTGTTGGTAACCCGGGTAATAACAATGTCATGCACGCTACCATCGGGCAAGCTGAGGCTAAAAGCTTCACGTTGGCGTGCAGTTTTTGCCGAGCGCTTAAACTGCAGCCGTTGTTTGGCAAGTAACGTCTTGTTAATACGCACTTTAATGGCAGTATGGCTGGCAGCATGAGCAGGTGCACCTTTAAGTGCTTTAGTGCTATGTTGCTGATACTCCAGCGTTTCAAATAACAGTTCGCTTTGGCTATGGGCGGCGACACTAAACAGTAACGCTGCGCCAAGTAACGCAAATTTCATCGGATGTCCTTTAAGTAAGAGGCTAATTGTTATTGCTGTAAGCCAGAGGTGGGGCTGGCTGCGTTAACAGCGGGTTTAAGTATTATAGGAACACTTTCTATTAACTTGATTAATATAATATTAACTTGCGCATTTTTTCAACTTTTCCCGGTGATGTCAACCGTATGCTGCTAACGCCTGTAGCAATAAACACTACTTTTTGGTCATTTTTACTAATTTGGGGGCTTTTTGTGGGAGTGGCTTTTAATAAAAATAATAAAAAACAAATAGTTAATTTTGGCATTAAGTTTGTAATGCTAGAAGCGTAATCAACAGTGGCCATGCCAACAAGGATAATCAATATGAAAAGCTTACTTATCGCCAGCGGTTTTATGTTAACCAGTATTAGCAGCGCTGTGATGGCGCACGACAACCATAGCTGCAATATCAGCTTTGACAAAGATTTGACCATCAACAGCAGCCAGGTGGCGATGCTGGAGCAGGGCACTGAGCTGTGGCGTATTAGTGACAACGGCCAGCTGTGGTTAGATGGCAAAGCGGTTACTACCGATAGTCAGACCCAGGCATTATTACGTGATTATCAGGCCGGTATCCGTAGCCAAACGCTGGAAACGGTAGCACTGGTAGAAGACGCGCTGGTGCTGGCGGCCGACGCGGTTAATTCGGTGCTGACAGAGCTAACCGGTGAAACACTGCAACAGCATCCCGCGCTGCAAACCGCGCTGGAAAAAATTCGTACCACCACCGCCGGTGTCGTAGAGCGTAGCGGTGACACTATTAATATCTACGGTAGCCGGTTCGACAATATCGATCAGGCATTTGGCCCGGAATTTGAACAAGCGATTGAAGAAGCCGTTACCAGCTCGATGGGCAGTATCTTTACGATTATTGGCAAAGCAATGGCCAGCGGTGAAGGTACTTTTGAACAGCGGATGGAAGCCTTTGGCCAGCGGATGGAGCGTTTTGGCGAAGATTTAGAAGCGCGGATGGATGTGCAAGCGCAAGCACTGGAGCAGCGTGGCGACAGTATGTGCACCAATCTGCAGCAGCTTGATGTGCTGGAAAGCCAGATCCAGCAGGCAATACCGCAAATGCAGCAGTACGATTTAATCGACGTCAGCGTGAATAACAAAACGGCATTTCACCTGTTTAACTAGCAACCACTTTCGTGTGCTTTTCCCAACCACGACTTTGGCGCGCTGCTCTCATCCCGACAGCGCGCCTTTTTTATTAACGTCGCTGGCTACTGGCCCGGCTCAGCCTGTCATTAACTGCCCGCCACGCGTCGGTATCCGGCGGCAGCTCACACCAAATGGCGCTTACTGCTAGCTGGTCTGCCTTGAACAAGCTGGCATACAAGCGTTGGGCAAAGGCCTGCACCGTAGTGGGCATGGTTAATTGTGTCAGGCCCGGATAGTCAGCGAAGGGGGTGTAATGCAACAAGGCTAATGGCTGTTTCTGCTGCGGCAAATGCAATAAGAGTTCCTCGCGGCTAAAACATAGCAGGGGCTTTTCTGGCTGATAATGCGCATCGACATTGCCAGAAACGCTAACGTTGTGTTGCCGGGGCTGTGCCACCGGTCGCCCCAATACGGCCTCAATTTGTGCCGCCGTAATCGGGCCGGCACGCACAATAGTCGGTACTGTTTGCGTCAGATCGATAATGGTTGATTCAACACCAAACTGACATTCCCCGCCGTCCAGCACCGCCGTTATTTTACCCTGCAGCCCAACCATTACTTGTGCTGCCGACGTTGGACTCAGCTTTTTGTATAGATTGGCCGACGGCGCGGCCAGCGCCAGCTGATGCTGCTGCAGTAACTTCAGCAATACCGGATGTGACGGTACCCGTAAACCTACCGTCGTTAACCCGCCGGTCACAACCGGATTAACCTGCGGCGCTTTATGCAGCAGCAAAGTGAGCGGGCCAGGCCAGAATGCTTCTGCCAACGCATAAGCCGCGGTGTTAATATTGCAGGCCCAGTCGCCAATAGCGGTTTTGTCTGGCAGGTGCACAATTAACGGGTGATTTGCCGGCCTGCCCTTAGCGGTAAAAATGGCGCTGACAGCATCTGGGTTGGAAGCATCCGCCGCCAGGCCATAAACGGTTTCAGTAGGCACAGCAACCAGCTTGCCCGCTTTAAGCCAGCCAGCCGCTAAGGCCAGATCGGCATCCCGCTGCGCGTTTAACAATATGGTATTCAAGGATTACACTCCGGACAATATTGAGGCTCGGCATAGCGCGCGGCAACGGCTTGTGTCGTGCTGAATTGGCAGCGCTGACAGCACGCCAACTTGTGTAAGGTTAATGACGTTGCCGTAGCGCAGGCTGCACAGGGTAAACCCGGTATGGCTTTGTCTGGCCAGAACCCCGGCGTGGCGCATGCAGGACACAGGCTAAGTATACGCTGCTGTAAGTCTGCGGCAGCATTTGCAATGTGGATTTGTCGCTCTGGGCTTAAGTGTGCCCGCAGATCATAACTCAGTGTGAGCGCCCCCTGTGCCAGCAGAGTGCTGCCAAGTTGATACGCTTGTTGTGCCGTCAGTGCCTTATCGATACGCGAGCCTTGCTGCAACAGCAGGTGTTGTCCGGCAGGCACTTGCGTTAGCGCCTGCTGCAATTGCGCCAAATTGGTTAGCTGCCATTGCTGTGCCATTGAGGGGCCGTAAAAACGCCCGGTTACCGCCCAGCCCTGAGCAATATTGACACAGCACAGTAGCTCCAGATTATAGGTTCCCAGGCCATAAGGGCCAGGCGAGAAACTGCCTTCACTGCCAAGGCCGATATCCAACCCCGACAACTCCGCCGCCAGAGCAGCTTTGCGCAGTGCGCACTCGTTTGGCGACATAAACCTTGGCCGCTCAGCAGAAAAACTGCCCAGAGCATCGGTATCAAAGCTTTGTATCTCTGACACTTGCCAGGGCAACTGACTAAGCGCAGGCGCAATCAACCGTGCTTTGTCATGTCGTGTCAGTAATGCTACCTGTTGTGTCATAGTATTACCGGCTGCCAGCTATGCTGCTGCCATTGGCAGATGCTGCCATCAGCACAGAGCTGATACAGAAACAACCATTGGTTATTGACCAAGGCTGCGACATCAGCCGCCCGGTTTATCACGTTGGCGATGGCGTCGCGCGGCGCTGCTATGATGACACTTAACCGCACCGGTTGATGCATCAGTTTTTTGCCATCGTGTACCGACTGCCAGGCTAAACCGCTGCGTAAATCGCCGCCATTGCCTTCAAATACGCCAATGTGGCCGGCCACCACATTGTGTAGCAGCTTATTGCCACTGCCGTATTTTTCCGGCGCGACAACAGAGGCGTAGTACTGCAGGTTAATCCAGTTTGTGACGATCATCGGCGCTGTCATAATGCTGTACAGCAGGCTGAAATCCTGGTCTTTACTGGCATCGTAATCATGCAAAAATGCCCGGCCCTGTAAATCGAGGCCTTTGGTTAAGGCCCGGGGCGCAACAATAAAAGCGGCGTTATTGGCCAGGCCCCATTCCGGGCGCAACTGGGCCCAATCGGTACTGCGTAATTTAAAGAAGCGTGCCAGCGCACTGTCAGCAGGCTTAGCCTCGCTAAATTGCGCTGAGCGCTGCCGGCGCGCCTGGGTGGATGCGGCAGTTAACCAGCTTTGCCACTGAGCCTGCGCCGGGGCTTGATACAGCTGTAATTCATCGGTAGTGGTGTGATGCAAACCGGCGTAAAACCGGGTATCTGCCGCAATGCTTATGCCATGATGGCGGCTAAGGGCTTGCCTTACTTCGTCGTCATTTAACAGTTGCGCTAACACTTTGACATTCACTTCGCCGGTCTGGCCGCCGCAGGCACCGCAGTCCAGTGCTGCCGCATGCGGGTTGTTGCAGCTGTCGCTGCCATGGCCAAACAGCAGCACCACCGGCGCCAGCTGGCCGGTTAACCCCATGGCGGTGAGAATGGCAGCGGCCAGTTCGGCTTGCTCTGCACTACTTAACGGTTGCTTATCTTTACACAATAGCCAGCGGCTATCATCCAGGTGCTTATTTAACGCATGTAACGGCCGGGGACGAAAGAAAGCCCGTTTTAGCAGGCTAACCAGTTTCGCCGGGCCGGCAGCTTCTACCATACCCAGGCTGGATGAAGCCAGATCAAAACCTTGTTTCCAACCCAGATCCGGTTGGCGTGATAGTGGTGCTACATCGGGCTTTATCTGGCTTACGGTCAGTACCGGCGCCAGTAAGCCCGGCAGTTGTGGCCGTTGTAACTTACTGCCAACCGTTTTATAGGCGAGCGGCAGGCCAAAAAAGCCCGCAAACCCCAGGGTTTGAATGTCAGGGTTTTGTTGTTCTAACGCACGGCGCATCAGCTCTGAGCGCACATCAATGCAAAAAGCCGCTTGCAGGCGGGGGCGATGGTTCCCGGTACTGGCCAGCATTTGCTGCTGTTGCTGTATCTGTGCCAGCAGTGGCTGCTGCACACTGAGCTCCAGCGCGCGCTGCCAGCTTTGGCGCAGTTGTAACTGCTGCTGCAGCAAGCCCAGCTGTTGTTTGCGCTGCCTGGCCTGAAGTTGTAACTGGCTGAGTAACGCCAGATGCTGTTGGTTATGCTGCTGGCTGTGTTGCCACAGTACCCAATCCCAGCCGAGCAACATATACAGTAGCTGGCATACCGCCTGATGGCTGCTGTTGCCCTGTAATTGCTGTTGCCAGTCCAGCCAGGCTTGCCAGCCCGCCCAGCCGGACAAACTTTGCAATAAGGCCTCGAAATATGCCAGCTGCCCTTGTTCGTCAGGGCACCAGCTGCGTAGCCAGGGTGATAAGGTGGCGATGAGTTGCTCTGGCGCATCTGGCAGCGCGGCAAATAAACTTGTCAGCCGGGTGGAGGAGAGCACCTGCAGGCCTTTATCCTGGCGCACTACGGTTAACCAGCTGTGGTAGGCGTGATGTTCACTGTCGGCATCCACACTGAAGCGCTCTGGATATTGATGATACAACGCCAGAAACTGACTTAGCTGCTGCACAATTAATTGTGGCCAGGGCAGGCCGGATTGCTGTGGCTGTTGCGTGGCCAACAACTCAGACAGCCGCTGCCAGCGGTTAAGCCGCGGTTGTTGTTTCAGGCCGGCCACAGCGGCATCCGGCGTCATTATCAGGCCTTGCTCGTTGAGCGCTTGTTGTAAATGGCCCGGCTGAATTTGCTGTTGCCACTGGCTTAAATACCAGCTGGCGCTCATTAAACAGTCGGTACCGGCCAGCTGTTGTTGCTCGGCACAAACTGTGCTGAATGGCTGCTGCCGCTTCGGCCACCAGGGGTTAACAGCAATTAATTGGTCCAGCGGCCACTGCGGGGCAATCTGGCTGGCTGCCTGGTGAATTAACGCGAGCACGGCTTTGTCAGTGTCGGCTGGGTACAGGCTTAATGCGCTCATTTTATCTCCTGCAGGCTGTTGTTATGCTGATGGGTTGCTGTGTGCCGGGCATGATAGGGCCAGATTTGCAAGGTGATGCGGGTCGCCCACTCGTCCAGATAGCCTCCGGCGTTTAACCAGATAAACAGCTTATTCACGGCTTTATGCTGGCTGTGATAGCGCAGCAGTATCGCCAGCACAAACAAGGCGGCAAACGCCAGGCTGGTAATCACATCTGCCAGTAATGCCACGGGTTCAGGGGTCGGCAGAACCTGGCGCAGCAGCGTTTTTAACGCAAAATATAACGCCAGCAACGCCAGCGCATACCCCAGCGCCAGCAGCACCCGCAATGGTCGGCGCTTATCGGCGCGATATACTGACGGCGCCAGCAGCACAGTAATAGCCAGCACCAGTAACACCGCACTGCTTAAGCTCGATAACGGTATCAGCAGTTGCACCAGATAAACCATAGCCGCGGCCAGGGTCAGTGACAGCAGCCAGTGGCGGGCCGCCGGGTTGGTTTGCTCGGCCAGCTGCGCCGCCAGATAATGGTTCACCGCATTGCCGCTGTGTAAAAAAGCGTAAGCTTTGTAGCAGGAGTGTGCCAACAGGTGCAGCAATGCCAGGGTATACAGGCCCAGCGCAATTTCTACCAGCATCAGGCCCATTTGTGCCACGGTAGACCAGGCCAGCCGCACCTTAATACTGATGCGGGTGGTCATAATAAGGGCCGCCAGTATGGTGCTAAACAGCGCCGCTGCCAGCAGCAGGGCAGAGGCCGGACTGCTGTAACTTAGTAGCGGCGCAAAGCATAGCAGCAAGATACCGCCTAAGTTGATAATGCCGGCGTGCAGCAGGGCAGATACCGGCGTAGGTGCTTCTACCACCTGAATTAACCAGCCATGCAGCGGCAGCTGGGCACAGTTTAACAGTGCGACCAGTACCAGTAACACCGCAGCACCGTGCAGCATCAGGTTGCCGGCCGGTTGAGCGGCAACCGCAGCGCTGATGTCGCTGATGATGGCAGTGTCAAACTGCAGATACAGCAGCGTAAAGGCGACGGCCAGCAGTAACTCGCTTAAGCGTGCACTGAGCGCCTTTTTATGCGCTGCCAGCTGGGCGCGTGGCCGCTGCGGATAAAACAACAGCAACTGTTGCAGCGCCAGACTGATCGCGACCCAGCCCAGCCAAAACAGCAGCAAATGATTACTAAACAGCGTAAACACCACCGCAGCCAGCGTGGCGGCCAGCGCCCGCATAAAGCGGGGTTTATCCGTCTCGCCTGCCAGCGCGGTGGCACTGTAGCGCCAAATCACCAGCGCCAGCACGGCGACCAGCGCCAATAACAGCAGTGACACGGCATTAACTGAGAAAAAGCCTTGCATAGTACATCCCAAGCCGGAAGAAACTGGCGCTATTGTGCGTAGCGCACTATCATAAGTAAAATACATAATAAATTAATAATCGTTCACATAAAGAGAACTATGAGCCGGTTAAACTACCATCATCTGTATTACTTCTGGCAGGTTGCCAAGGGCGGCAACCTGACTGAAACGGCGCAGCGGTTGCATATATCGCAATCTGCTTTGTCGTCTCAAATTAAGCAGTTAGAGCAAAGCATGCAGGTGCAGTTATTTAACCGCCAGGGGCGCAAACTGGTACTCACCGACAGTGGTTATCAAACACTGAAATATGCTGAGGATATTTTTAGCCGTGGCGCTGAGCTGGAGCAGCTGCTGCAGCAAGGCATGCAGCCACAGCGCAGCCCGATCCGGATTGGCGCGCTGGCTACCATGTCGCGCAACTTTATCGAAAGCTTTATTGCACCGCTGCTGGCCACGGCAGACAGCCGCTATAGTTTGTTGTCGATGAACCAGACGGCGTTACTTAATGCTTTAGCCGGACATCAGTTGGATTTGGCGCTGAGTAATATCGCCGTGCAGGGCAATGACAGCCAGCTATGGCAGTGTCGCTTGTTGGCACGCCAGCCGGTGGCGGTAATAGGGCCGCCCGGCACAGCGCAAACTGACAATCTGGCGGAGTATCAGCAGCGGCGCTGGGTGCTGCCACCGGTGCAAAGTCCAATCCGCACCGCCTTTGACGCTCTGGCGGCACAGTATCAGCTGCAACCGGACGTGGTTGCCGAAGCCGACGACATGGCCATGCTGCGTTTGCTGGCGCGCGACAGTGGCGCCCTGACGGTCATGCCAGAGGTTGTCGTAAAAGACGAGCTGCAAAGTGGCCGCTTAGTGAAATACCTGACACTGCCGCAGGTTTATGAAAACTTTTATATTATTACCACCCAGCGAGATTTACTGCACCCACAATTAACACAGCTGTTGCAAGCTTTCTCTCCTGCGGGGGGATGACTGATCCGACTACTGCCAACGCCGGCTCAGGGTAGGCTAAGGCAACGATTAACAAGGAGTAACTGATGAGCATACAACGTATATTACCAGCGGCCCGCTATTCTGAAGCGGTTATCGTAAACGGACTGATTTTCTGCGCCGGCATGGTACCGGACACTCACAGCAGTGACGCCACACTGCAAACCGAGGATGTGCTGGCGCAGATTGATGCGTTATTAGCACACTGTGGCAGCGATAAAACGAAGCTGGTCGATGCCACTATTTATCTGGCCGATATGGCCGACTATGCAGCAATGAACCTGGCCTGGGATAACTGGGTTGCCCCTGGTCAGGCACCGGCCCGGGCCACAGTGCAGGCTAAATTGGCCGATCCGGCGTGGAAAATAGAAATAAAAATTGTCGCGGCAATATGATACTGATAGCGGATTTGACGACTTTTTCGCTTAATTGCTAAGACGCTGGGTAGGGTGATTTAGTAAGTAATTGAATTAAAATGTAATATTATTGGCATTAATACTGCTACTGCAACGTGGTTTGTGTATATTTTACCGTTAACCCTGCACAGGAAGCCGTTATGTCTAACCTGAACACCCTGTTTCACCATATCGGCCTGTACGCCGGTTTTGAATTGCGCCGCTTATGGCAAACCCGCTCTGGCCTGATGACGCTGGCAGCGACCATTGTTATTTGGGCGCTGTTATTTCGTTATGCCATAGTACCGGCAGCAGATCTGATTGCCTCGCGCGGCTTTACCGACTTTATCGCCGGTCTGTTTGGCAATAGCGGTTTGCAGCAACTTAGCCGCTGGCCTGCTCCCGAACTGGCGGTATACTGGTTTTTTAGCCTGTTACTGCTGCCATTGTTTAGCCTTTTTTTCACGGCTAACCAACTGTGCAGTGACTTAGAACGCGGTACGCTGCGTTTTCTTACCCTGCGTAGTAGCCGTACTTCGGTGGTACTGGGCCGGTTTGCCGGGCAGATGCTGGTACAGGGCTGTCTGATCACGCTAACCTTAATTGCTACTCTGGCACTGGCCGCCTGGCGCAGTGGCGGGCTGTCGTTTGAGATAGTCAACGCCACTTTCGTGATCCTGACTAATTTGCTGCTGGTGTTGGCACCCTTTACTGCCATTATGAGTGTGTTTTCTGCCTTGGTACGCAGTGCCAAGCTGGCCGTTAGCCTGGCAATAGTCACCTTGGGGCTGGGCTTTGCCCTGCTAAGCTGGTTTATATTTTATTTCCCGGACTTTCTGTTTTTACTCGGCTATCTGCCGGGCGCTCAGGTCATGCAATTACTACCACAACATGGCTGGCAAACATTGCAGCTGGCATTACTGCCGCTGATACAGAGCGCGGTATTACTGACGCTGGCTACTGTTTTAGTTAACCGGAGAGCCTTATGAGTAGCATTATTCAATGTAGCGGCCTGAGCAAACAGTTTGGCCGTAAAACTGCGCTGGCGCAGGTGAGCTTTAATTTGCAGCAGGGCGATACGGCGGCACTGATTGGCCCCAACGGTGCCGGTAAAACCACCTTATTCAGTATTTTATGTGGTTATTTGCGCCCGGATAGCGGCAAGGTGCAAATTTTCGGCCAGCAGCCGGGCAGCAGTCGCCTGTTTGGCAAAGTGGCGGCCTTGCCGCAGGATGCGCAGTTTGACCCGGCTTTTAGCATTGGTGAACAACTGGACTTTTATGGCCGCTTGCAGGGCTTAAACCTCAGTGCTGCCCGGGCCGAAACGGAGCGGGTGCTGGCGTTGGTTGAATTGTCGGACCAACGAGAGCACAAAGCGGCGGCGTTAAGCCATGGTATGCGCAAACGCGCTGCCATTGCCCAGGCGTTTATCGGTTCACCTAAGCTGGTGCTGCTGGATGAACCCACCGCCGGGCTGGATCCGGCCAATGCTTTGCACATCCGCCAGCTGATCAGCCGCTTAAGCGGTGACGTCAGCTTTATGATCAGCTCGCACAATATTTTTGAGTTGGAGCAACTGTGTAATAAGGTGTTGTATATTCAGCACGGCCAGCTGAGCAGCCAGATTAATGCTGCGGACAGCAGCAGCGGCCAGCAACACCTGACGCTACAGCTGGAGCAACAACACGACGACGCCTTGCTGGCGCTGTTGCAACAGTTGCCCGGGCTTATCAGTGTGCAGCCGGGACAGAAAAAAGAGCTGCTATTGAGCTACAACCCGGCGCAAAACGCCCAGTTTGATCTGGCACTGTTGCAGTGTCTGGCAGCCAATGGCTGGGGTTACCGTAACCTGATTAAAGGCCAGACGCTGGAGCAAAAATTGTTTAGCGTCTCCTAGCTCAGTAAACAGCTGCGGGTAACCGTAAGCCCGGTAAAAAGCAGCCGAGTTAAAAGCCACACTGCTGTTTTAGTGCCTGGATATCTTCGTCGGTGAGTGCGCTTTGCTGCGCACTCAGCGCATAGTACATGGCAGAGGTTGGGCTGTCGGTGTGGCCCAGCCCCAGCGCATGGCCAAATTCATGCAGCAGTGTTAGCTCTAATGTGGCTGTCGAGGTATAGGCAAAGATTGTCATACTGCGCTGACGAGCGCTGATCTGCATGATGCCTACTTCGGCGGCCGCTATCTCAGCGGGCTGTGCTGGCAGCAACGCATTACGGTCGGCGACAGTGTCATTTAAATAGCCTTGTTCACGCTGCAGTTGTTGCTGTTCCGCATTTAACGCTTCAGCCTGCTGTGTCAGCTGTTGTTGGCGCGCCAGCAGTTGTTGCTGTTGTTGTTGCAAGCGGCTGCGGTTGCTGCTGTTTAGCTGCTGCAGCTGGCGTTCAAAGGCGGCGGCATCGGCAGCAAACTGGCGGTTGGCCTGCTCAAATTGCTGCTGGCGTGTGGTCAGGCTGGCCGCTTGTTGTTGCAGGCTTTGCAACCGCCTGTCGATATTGGCATCGTAGCGCTGCAAATTGCGCGTCAGCCGGACTTGCTCTAACAACTGCTGCTGACGTTCATCGTAAACAAAATCAATGGCAAAACCGTCAATACTGTCATACTGAAACAACTCCATACCCAGCGCGGTATTCCATTGGCTGGCGGCATTGTGCGCTGCTTGTTCAGCTTGCTGTTGTGTCAGCTTAAACGCCGGGTCCAGTTGGCCAATACGCCAGCGTACCGGGGTCTGACATAAATATTGTTGCAGCGCTTGGTCGGCGTATTGCTGCAGTAACTGTGGTGCTGGCTTATCTTTGCCCAGTAGTGGTAACAACAACTGATAAGATGCAACCAGCAGCAGGGTATATAGCAATGCCCGTAGTAAAAACTTCATCTTGGCCTCAGTAATGACAATATCTGTTACAAAGCAATGCCGGGTTTCAATTGACCACTTTGTATGGCTTACGTTAATGTGCAGCATAACAATTGTTACGGAGCAAATTAAGTGAATATTGCTACCTTGTGGATCATCGCTGGCATAGTGCTGATCTTATCTGAACTGTTGGCCACCAGCGTGGTTGCGGTGTTTTTTGGTATCGCCGCTATAGTGGTGGGGCTGCTATTGAATTTTGGTGTCATAGAAAGCTACAGCGTGCAGTTTTTGATATTTGGCGTGCTGTCACTGCTGTTACTGTTTAGCGTGCGCGGCCGTTTTAAAAGCTGGTTTGTTGGTTATACCGCCGACAGCAATGAGCAGCCGTCATGCTTTAGTGAAGATATTGGCAGCCGGGTCATTGTGCATACTGATTTTGTGCAGGGAGCCGGTCGCGTTGTACTTAACGGCGTGCAGTGGGATGCAGAATCGACCGACGCGCTAAAAGCCGGCGATGTTGCCTGGGTGGTGGCTAATCATGGTATTAAACTGCAGGTGTCGGCCGCTAAGCCGGATGCCTAATTTCAAACGTTAAGGAGTAACAACAGGTGCAATTAGATATTAATACCATTTTAATGGCTGGCTTCGCGCTGGCGGTTATCATTACCATTGTCAAAACCGCGCGGGTGGTGCCGCAAAAAAGTAACTTTGTTATTGAGCGTTTAGGCAAATACTCGCGCACGCTCGATTCGGGTTTTCATATTCTGATCCCTTTTATCGATAAAGTGGCTTATGTGCACAGCTTAAAAGAAGAAGTGATCGACGTGCAGCGCCAGACTTGTGTTACCCGCGACAATATCCAGGTCGGTATCGACGGCATTTTATACCTGCAGGTTATCGACCCGCACAAAGCCAGCTACGGTATTAACGACTACCGTTATGCCTCGGCCCAGCTGGCACAAACCACCATGCGTTCAGTGATTGGCCAGACCGATTTAGATAAAACCTTTGAAGAGCGCGCCAAAATTAACGAAGAAGTGGTAAAAGCGCTGGACGAAGCCGCGGCGCCCTGGGGTGTAAAAGTACTGCGCTATGAAATAGCCGACATTGAACTACCAATTAGCATTAAAGATGCGTTAGAGCAGCAAATGCGCGCCGAGCGTGAGCGCCGCGCGGCCATTGCTAAATCAGAAGGTGAGCGTCAGGCCATGATTAACGTGTCTGAAGGCCAGAAGCAGGAAGTCATTAACCTGTCTGAAGGTGACAAGATGCGCCAGATCAATGAAGCCGAAGGCCGGGCCCGCGAAATTGAGCTAATCGCCGTGGCAACTGCCGAGGGTATTCGTAAAATAGCCGAAGCAATCAATCAGCCGGGCGGTTCAGAGGCGGTCAGCCTGCGTGTCGCCGAGCAATATGTAAAAGAATTCGGCAACCTGGCGAAAACCAACAACACCATGATAGTACCGGCCGAACTGGCCAATATCGGCGGTGCGGTCGCCGGTTTAACCGAAATTTTAAAAGTCGCGCAGCCCAAGGCCTGAGCAGACAAAAAGGAGTAGTGTATGGCAACTGAACAAGCATTTAACGAAGCGCTGCTGAAACTGGCCGTGCTGATGTACCGCACAGACGGCAAAATCCGGCTGAACGAGCAGGAGTTGGTGGACCTGATTGTCGATGACTTAAATTGGCAAGGCGCTATCAGTGTTAGCGCAGTGCAAAACCAGGCTGTAGCCGAAGTGCGCGAGGTTATCCGCGCCGATAAGGTAGATGCCTATCTGGCCGGTTTAAAAGATGCCCTGATGTTTGATAAGAAAAAAACCTTGGATACCGCCAGGCAGATTATGCAAAGCGATGGTGAAGAGGCAGTAAAAGAGCGTCGGCTGTACGACTACCTGCGCCAGCAGTTATTGGTATAGACCTGTAGCCATTCTCCCCATAGAAGCCAGCACAGCGCTGGCTTTTTCCGCCCTTCGTTAACCAGAAATAGCCTTAATCCCCGCCACTATTGCCGCTGCACTCTCCTTGCCATAACCGCCACCCCCTAAAAATACGGTGGGGATATTGAGTGCTTTTAAACGCTGATACACCAGCTTATGGCTTTGTGCTACGTCATCAACGCTAAGTTGTAGTCCGCCTAGCGGGTCGGTTGCCAATACATCGGTACCGGCAACCACAAAGGCGAGTTTATAGCCGCCGCTTAGCTGGTCTAATGCGGCTGTTAGTTTATTCAGATATAGCTCACTACCGGTACCGCTGGGCAGCGGCACGGCGATATCAACTCTGCGCCGGCTTACCGGGTTATTGGGGTAAATATCAGCGTTGTACACATCCAGCAAAGTGACGTTTGTATTATCGTAAAAGGTGCGGGCGTTGCCGTTGCCGTGATGGGCGTCGATATCAATAATCAGTATTCTGTCATCGGCTGTTAACTCGCCGCCGGCGATAAGCTGCTGGTAGCTAATACCAATATCGTTGTAAATACAAAAACCTTCCATACTGTGCTGATCCGCATGGTGGTAGCCGCCGGCCAGATTCCAGGCATCTTCACCTTTTAACGCTGTCTGGCTGGCAGCAAGAGTGCCGGCAACTCCCCAGCGCATGGGCTGTAGTATGCGTTTATCCAACCATGAATAAGGTAACAGTGGAATATAGGGCGCTTCCAGTGCTTCAAGCACCGGGCGTTTACGTAATACCAGTCTGCGCGTCAACGAACTTAGGAAAGTATTTACTGCTGTCTCTGGAATGCACTGAACTGGTTCGACGATAATTACCCGCTTTTCGTGCCGAAGTTGCGCCACGACCTTGCCAAATTTCATTCCATCAAACGGATGTAAGAACTTAAGTAAGCCAATGTCGATATTGTAATTGTCGTGGTAGAAAACTTTCATGAATTTCTCAGCTCGTTTGCGTAACGCATTACATTTGCCGGCGCCATATTTGTTATTACGGCGTTTTTACTACTTCGCCGCCTTTAATCACCACAGGGATCTGCTCCAGCAGTGTAATTTGCTCAAGCGGGTTACCCTTTACGGCCACCATATCGGCGTAAGCGCCGGCTTGGAGTACGCCGACATTTAGCTGGCCTTGCTCGTTGCGCCAGTTTAATAGCTCTGCAGCGTGCAGGGTGGCGCTTTGTATGGCCTGCAGCGGTGTCATGCCCCATTGCACCATATAGTTGAACTGGCGTGCATTTAAACCATGGGTGTAGACACCGGCGTCGGTGCCGTAGGCGATATTAAGCCCGGCTTTTACCGCTTTGCGAAAGTTTTGCCGTTGCAGTTGGCCAACGGTGCGCTCTTTCGCCAATGACTCGGGCAAGATGCCGGCGGCTTCGCCTTCCTGCAAAATATAGTCGCTGACATAAATATCCATCACCAGATAGCTACCGTTGCGTTTGGCCAGCTTAATGGCTTCATCGTCAATAAAGCTGGCGTGTTCAATGGAATGAACACCGGCTTCCAGCGCGCGCTTAATGCCGCGCAGGCCGTGGGCATGGGCGGCAACAATAGCGCCGCGATCTTTGGCTTCTTCTACTAAGGCCTGCATTTCAGCCAGGCTGTACTGGCTGGCGTTAACGTCGGTATTGCGTGATAACACGCCGCCAGTGGCGGTAAACTTAATCACATCGGCGCCGTATTTCATATTGCTGCGCACCTTAGCGCGTATCGCATCGGCGCCGTTGGCCACGCCATCGCTACTTGCCTGATAGGTATGCGGTAGCAGGTTATTGTCGCAGTGGCCGCCGGTCATGCACAGGCTGGGGCCGGACACCCGCATACGTGGTCCGCGGATTTCGCCGGCGTTAATGGCATCGCGCAGGTCCACGTCAGTAAAGCCGGCGGCGCCTAAGTTACGCACTGTGGTAAAACCAGCTTGCAAGGTGGCCTGGGCGGCAGTCACGCCAAACAGCGCCTGGCGCGCCGGTGTTTGTTGCAGGCGGCGGTAGCCATGCTGTGCCGGATTGGCCGTTAAGTGCACGTGCATATCAATTAGCCCCGGTAACAGGGTATAAGCAGATAAATCGGTACGCGGTAGCTGTTGCTGCTCAGTGCTGAGTTGGTTAACCGGCATAATGCTGTGAACGCGGTCTTGCTGCAGCAATATAGCCTGCTCAGCATGTAATTCGCCACTGCGCACATCCAGTAGCTGACCGGCAATAATCAACTTGTCTGGCGCAGCTGCAACCTGGCCAGCCAATAACGCCGTGATTAAACTCAGAGCACTGATCACGCGCATGTTTTACTCCTGATCCGAGCTGGGTAGCGGCTGTGTTTTCATATCCTGGGTTTTTTCTGCCATTAGTGCGGCCAGCTGCTGTTCCATTTTTTCCAGTTTTTCCCGGGTGCGCAGCAGCACCTGGCGCTGTACGTCAAATTCTTCGCGGCTGACAAAATCCAGCTCGGTCAGTTTGCTTTGCAGCACCTGCTTTACTTTGGCTTCCACGTCATCAGCAAACTGGCGCAGTTGTGGCGGAATAGCATTGCCAATTTGCTTGGCGATATCTTCAATTTTTTTCGGATCGATCATGGTTATCTCCTGTGCTGCATCAATTACTTGCGACATGGTGGCAAAGCATTAGCGTTATTCTACAGAGCAAAAGCCGGATAGCGAATGCTATTTAACGGCAAATTTCGTTACAATGCCGCCCTGGCTATAAGGGTGTGTCAATGAAGTTAAATCCGCAACAAAATGCTGCTGTTAAATTTATTTCCGGGCCTTGTCTGGTGCTGGCCGGTGCCGGCAGCGGCAAAACCCGGGTAATTATTAATAAAATTGCCTATTTAATTCAGCAATGTGAGATGCCGGCGCGGCATATTGCAGCGGTTACCTTTACCAATAAAGCGGCGCGGGAAATGCGCGAGCGGATTAATCATCAGTTACCGAAAACCGCGACCCGCGGTTTAACCATTTCCACTTTTCATACGCTAGGGCTGGAAATTCTGAAAAAAGAATACCGGCATATTGGCTACAAAGCGAATTTCACCCTGTTTGATGATCAGGACAGCCTGGCGCTGCTAAAAGAGCTCAGTGAAAATGATATTCAGGGCGATAAAGATTTACTGCGGGCGCTGCAAAGCAAAATCAGCAGCTGGAAAAACGAGCTGACGCTGCCAGCCAAAGCGATACAGGACGCCAAAGATGCGCAAAGTATCAGCTTTGCCAATTATTACCAGCAATACAGCCAGCAGCTGACTGCCTACAATGCGCTGGATTTTGATGATTTAATTTTGCTGCCTACCTTATTGTTTGCGCACAATGCCGAGGTGCGCGCCAAGTGGCAGCAAAAAATTCAGTATTTACTGGTGGATGAATATCAGGATACCAATACCAGCCAGTATCAGCTGGTAAAGTGGCTGGTGGGTGAACGCCAGCGTTTTACCGTGGTGGGGGATGATGATCAATCTATCTATTCCTGGCGCGGTGCGCGGCCACAAAACCTGGCGTTGCTGAAAACCGACTTTCCGAATTTAAATGTGATTAAGCTGGAGCAAAACTACCGCTCGGCCGAGCGCATTTTAAAAGCGGCTAATATTTTAATTGCCAATAACCCGCACGAATTTGATAAGCAGCTGTTCAGTGAAAATGGCTATGGTGTGCCGCTGAAAGTCATCCCCTGTAAGCATGAAGAGGACGAAGCGGAAAAAGTGGTGGCCGAGATCATTTCGCACCGCTTTATTAACCGCAGCCAGTACCGTGATTATGCGCTGCTATACCGTGGCAACCACCAGTCGCGCTTATTTGAAAAAGCGCTGATGACCAACCGTATTCCGTACAAAATTTCCGGTGGCACGTCGTTTTTTTCCCGCAGTGAAATTAAAGATGTGATGGCCTATTTGCGCCTGGTAGTAAACCAGGATGATGATAATGCTCTGCTGCGCATTATTAATGTGCCAAGGCGCGAAATTGGCGCCGCGACCTTGCAACAGATAGGCAACTTAGCCAATGAAAAACACATCAGCTTATTTGAAGCCTGCTGCGACAGTGAATTGTCGATGCATTTGTCGGCCCGGGCCCACAATGCGGTAAAACAGTTCGCCCAGTGGATAGTGGGCATTGCCGATAACGTACAGCGCGCCGACCCGGCTGAAGCCATCCGCGATCTGATCCGGCAAAGCCATTACGAGGCCTGGTTGTTTGAAACCAGCCCCAGCGCCAAAGCGGCGGAAATGGCGCTAAAAAACGTCAACGAGCTGTACCGTTGGATCAGTGAGATGCTGCAGGGCAAGGATGACGATGAGCCGATGACCTTGCCCGAAGTGGTTACCCGTTTAACACTGCGCGATATGATGGAGCGGCAGGAGCAGGACGACAATGCTGATCAGGTGCAGCTGTTAACACTGCATGCCTCTAAAGGCCTGGAGTTTCCCTATGTGTTTATGGTGGGCATGGAAGAGGGCATTTTGCCGCACCAAAGCAGCATAGATGAAGACAACGTTGAAGAAGAGCGCCGGCTGGCCTATGTTGGCATAACCCGCGCTCAGCGCGAGCTGATCTTTACCTATGCCAAAGAGCGGCGTCAGTTTGGTGAAATTATCCGCCCCGAGCCAAGCCGGTTTTTGTATGAACTACCACAGGATGATCTCGACTGGCAAAACGCCACAGTGGTGAAGACCGCCGAGCAGCGCCAGCAAAGCGGCCAGGCGCATATTGAACGTTTACGCCAGTTGCTGAAAAACCACTGAAGGCGCATTGGCTAATGCATTGGCGCTGAGTAGCTGTGCCACGTATTTGCCTTGCATAAAGCAGCAGCCTTCGGCCAATAGCAAATTTAA
This sequence comes from Rheinheimera pleomorphica, assembly GCF_011634895.1. Classification (GTDB taxonomy): domain Bacteria; phylum Pseudomonadota; class Gammaproteobacteria; order Enterobacterales; family Alteromonadaceae; genus Alishewanella; species Alishewanella pleomorphica. Next base: position 68,686 of record NZ_SIRR01000006.1, read on the forward strand.
CAGTTCAGCATTGTCGATGCCATCGGCCAGCAGGCGGAATTTATAGTTGTGTGCCAGTTGTTGTAACATTTGCAGTAACTGGCGTTTATGCGCATGCCGCGGCAGCTGACGGCAAAAACTGGCGTCCAGTTTGACAAAGTCAAACAATTGCAGCAATAACAACCCCATAGGCGCGCTGTCGGCAGCAAACTGATGAATAGCCAGCCGGACGCCGGCTTGTTTTAGCTGCGCCAGCACTTTGTGCGTGCTATCGCCGGCTTGCAGCAGCTCACTTTCCGTAAACGCCAGGCACAAGCGTTGTGGTCGCGTCAGGCTGCTAATATGCTGCTTTAATTGTTTTAACAGCTCAGTTTGCTGCAGATGACTGATGCTCAGGCGTAAGGTGAGTAAACCGGTGTCGTCATCAGTTACTGCCAGTTGGCGGCAGGCTTGCTGCAGCATCAGATGTTCAATTTGTGCTGTCATGCCGCCGTCGGTACTAAACTGGCTGAAATCGTACTGGGTACCCAGTAACGGATGTTGCCATTGGGTATGTACTTCATAACCCAATAAACTGCGGCCCTGGCCACATAACACCGGCTCATATACGGCGGTAAATTGTTGTTGCTCCAGCGCCTGCTGCATCACTTGCTCCAGCGTCATCGCCTGCAACAGCTGTTCACGCATGGTGTCATTAAAAATAACAAAGCGGTTGCGCCCCATCGACTTGGCCTGATACATAGCGGCATCTGCATCGCGTAACAGGGCTTCGGCTTTGTTATGCTCAGCGCTGACATGCGCAATACCGATACTGGCGCCCGACTGTACCTGCTGGCCCTGCAGGTAGAACGGCTGACGAATTTTATCGATAATACGTTCGGCGACATCTTCGGCATCGGTTGGTAGCACCAGACTGGTAAGTAATACGACAAACTCATCGCCGCCGAGGCGCGCGGCAACGTCATGCTCGCGCACGGCGCTGAGTAAGCGTTTACTGACTTCAATTAAAAAGGCATCACCGACATGATGGCCCAGACTATCGTTAATCTGCTTAAAACGATCCAGGTCGATAAACAGCAGTGCCATGCTCAGTTGTGGCTGGCGTTTGCTCAGCGCAAACTGTTGTTTTAACTGCTGTAAAAACATCTGCCGGTTGGCCAGCCCGGTCAGCGCATCGTGGTTGGCTTCGTAAAACAGCTTTTGCTCAGCTTTTTTGCGCTCTTCTACCTGTAAGCGCAAAAATAAATTGGTCTGGCGCAGTTCACGTGTGCTTTCAAACACTTTGCGTTCCAGCTCTTCCTGATGCTTTTTCTGCTGCTCGGTGGCTAATTTGCGCTGAATAGCGACGGCGATATGCTGCGATACAAAACGCAGTATATTCAGCTCATTGTCACTATAGCCATAGCGCTGGTCATAGGATTGCAGCGCAATAACGCCGATAACCTGCTGGTCAATCAGCAAGGGCGCGCCCAGCCAGCTGGTAGAATGCCGCGCCGGTTTGGCCGGGTCTGCCATGCCGCGGCGAATTTCACCGGCACTGACCAGTTTTTCAGCAGTGTCGGCATTAATCAGCCTGGCATCGCCGCAGCGTATAACATACTCGGTAAAACCGCGGCTAAGCGGCCGTTCGCGCGCAGGCGGTGCATATTGGTCCAGATAAAACGGAAAGGTCAGTTTGCTGCGCTCGTTGTCGATAAGAGCAATGTAACAGTTGTCTGCCGGCATCAGGCCGGACAAGACCTGATGTACTGCGTGGTAGAAGCTGTCCATATCACGGCTGCTGGCCGTCAGCTCAGATATCCGGTACAGCGCAGCCTGCAGCTGTTCGGCGTTAGTGCGTTCGGTGATTTCTTTTTGCAATGAGCTGTTTATTTCCCGCAGCTCACGCGTGCGTTGGCGAACGGTATCTTCGAGCAGCTCGCGGCTTTTTACCCTATCCAGTGCCGTAATGGTATGGCCGCCGATACTGCTAAACAGTGCCAAATCGCTGTCTTTATACAACTGACGGGCGTTGTAAGATTGTATCGCCATGACACCTATCACTTGCCCGCTACGGCATAACGGGATACCCAGCCAGTGCGCACAAGGCGAACCCTGGGGTTCGATAGCGCCGCTGGCGATCAGTTGGTTAAACTGTTCGCTATCGCATAATAGGGCCTGGCCGGTACGGGCAACATAGCCGGTTAAACCGCTGGAGAAAGCGCTGGAGGGCACCTTAGCAATCAGCTGTTGATCTTTTTCGTCTGAGAAGTATTGCGGCGTGTACAGGCCGGTTTGGCTGTCATAAAACACCACATAGAAGTTTTCGGCGTGCAATAGCTCCGACACCATCTGATGGATGGCAGGATAAAAGTCCCGCATATCGCTGATGGTGCTGGCCAGTTCAGATAATTTTAGTAAGGCGCCCTGAGTGATATAAGCTTGTTTATAGCGCCGTGCTAACCAGGTTAGCCGGCGTAGCTTATTTTCGGCTTGTTTCAGCTTTTTGCTCAGCTCTGTTGCTTGCTTCAACCCTGACTCTTTTTATTTTATCGTCGAGGCAAACTGCCCGACTTATTGTAATTGTGCCCATTATGCACAAAGATTGACCAGTTGGAAGAGCGATGCAGCCAAAAATGCCGGTCTGCTTTAGCAAATTTTACGTGGTGTTGGAACTAAAAAGACTAAGGCCGCTGTGTAGCGGCCTTAGCGGTTGGTATGCCGACTTAACCGCGCTTATACGCCATCGGTCATAAATTTAATGGCTGCGGCAATTTCATCGTCGCTGCAGTCACCACAAGTACCGCGTGCCGGCATATTGCGGATACCCTCAATAGCGTGCTTCAGCATAGTATCAAAGCCTTGATCCATCCGCGATTTCCAGGCTGCATCACCTTTTTTCGGCGCATCCAGCGCGCCGGTGCCGTGACAGGCAAAACAAGCGGTCTGGTATACCTTTTCACCACTGCGGGGGCCTGCCGGACCCGCATCAGCCGCCGCTGTTGCACCTGCAACATATACCTGACCAACCGGCGCCAGGCGTTTCGCCAGGGCCTCTTTGTCGGCGTCTGCGCTGGCATGAATGCCAAAGGTGGTCAACAGCAAAGCAAGTGCAATGGTGAATTTATTCATGTTATCTGATCCTGTGGTCAAGTCCGCACAAAGTTTGCGCCATTATAGCCTTCAAGCGGCCGCCAGGGGAAGCCCCTGCGTTGCTATGTGTTACGGTGCGATGTCGGCAAAGGATCGATGTGGCACTCATTTTAGTGTTGATCTGGAGCTAAGCCGCATTATCAGCCTTATATACTTTTACTGCAGGTTGAAAAGTGTTTTTAAAGCAAAATTATTTAACGGTTTTGCTTTGCATCTGGCGGCAATATGGTAGTCTATTCGACCGGTGAGCTGACAGCAGTAGACTGATAGCCCCGGTACAGGATAACGCCGCTAAGCGTTTTCCACATAAATGGAAGTATTATAATAATAAGATGGGCACTGTAGTACACCCCTTATTTTATCTATCAAAACAATAAGTTAAACAACTCCATCACTGGCTCTTCGACAGAAAAGCTGGCGCGTTTGCTTGTGTTTCACACAGAGTTATCCACAGCTTGTTGTCGTGTAGGCCAGATGCTGGCGGTACAGCATACGCTGTGGCATGCTATGGCTTTATTTGCGCAGGACATTCTTTCTCATGGTTACTATTCCCGACACACCGCTGATCCTGGTTGACGGCTCTTCTTATTTATTTCGCGCTTATCATTCACCGCCACATTTAACCAATTCACGCGGCGAGGCAACCGGCGCTATTTACGGTGTAGTAAATATGCTGAAAAGTTTACTGCGCCAATACCAGCCCAGCCAAATGGCCGTGGTATTTGATGCTAAAGGGCCGACATTTCGTAACGAGATGTACAGTGAATACAAAGCACACAGACCGCCGATGCCGGATGATTTGCGCAGCCAGATTGAGCCATTACACCGTATTATTGAAGCGATGGGCTTGCCACTACTGTGTGTTAGCGGTGTAGAGGCAGATGATGTTATTGGTACCCTGGCGCGTCAGGCCAGCGCACAGGGGCGGCATACCCTGATTTCAACCGGCGATAAGGATATGGCGCAACTGGTTGATGAACACGTAACCTTAATAAACACCATGACCAATACGCTGCTGGATCAGCAGGGAGTGCTGGATAAGTTTGGCATTGGCCCTGACCTGATCATCGACTACCTGGCGTTAATGGGTGATAAAGTCGATAACATTCCCGGTTTACCAGGCGTGGGTGAAAAAACCGCGGCGGCATTATTGCAGGGGCTCGGGTCGATTGAGCAAATTTATCAACAGCTGGATCAGGTAGCGACGCTGAGTTTTCGTGGTGCGAAAACAATGGCGGCGAAATTGCAGGAGTTTCGTCAGCAATTGCTGCTGTCATACCAGCTGGCAACAATAAAAACCGACGTTGAGCTGCCTTATCAGCTGGCCGATTTGATGATAAAAGCACCAGACAATGCCGCTTTGGCTGAGCTGTATAAGGATTGCGAATTCCGCCGCTGGTTAAGCGAAGTGCTGTCTGCCGGCGAAACCGTTAAACCGCAGAGTAAGGCCGCACAAATGGATATGCTGGCCGATGATGCTGAGCCGCAGCTAACAGAAAACAGCCCGGCGCCGCTTAATGCCAGCCAGTATCTGACCGTGCTGGATAAAGCCGCCTTTGCTTCTCTGCTGCAAACCCTCAGTGACGCTGAGTTAACGGCCTTTGATACGGAAACCACCAGCCTGGATTATATGCAGGCCGAACTGGTGGGGATGTCTTTCGCTGTTACGGCAGGTCAGGCCTGGTATCTGCCATTGGCTCATGACTATGTTGGCGCACCGGCGCAACTTGAGCGCGACTGGGTGCTGGCACAGCTTAAACCCTGGCTGGAAGATAACAGCAAAGCCAAAGTGGGGCAAAACCTGAAGTACGATCAAAGCGTGCTGGCGCGTTATAACATCCGCCTGAATGGGGTGCGCTTTGATACTATGCTGGAATCTTATGTGCTCAATTCGGTTGCCGCACGGCATGATATGGATAGTCTGGCGCTGAAATACTTAGGCCATAAAACGGTTAGTTTTGAAGATATTGCCGGTAAGGGAGCCAAGCAGCTTAGTTTTAACCAGATAGCGCTGGACAAAGCCGCGCACTATGCAGCAGAAGATGCCGATGTGACATTACAGCTGCACCAGACATTATGGCCACAACTGCAGCAGCAACCGCAGCTGGTATCGGTACTTACTGAGATTGAAATGCCGCTGGTGGATATTTTATCGCGCATTGAACGCCACGGTGTGCTGATTGACAGCAGCTTACTGGCGGCGCAAAGTGAGCAATTGGCTAAACGCATTGCCGAGCTGGAGCAGCTGGCGTATGAACAGGCCGGTAAGCCGTTCAATCTGTCGTCACCAAAACAGCTGCAGGAAATCTTATTTAATCAGATGCAGTTACCGGTGATCAAAAAAACACCCACCGGTGCGCCGTCAACGGCGGAAGATGTCTTAGCAGAGCTGGCGCTGGAGTATGAGTTCCCGAAACTGATCACCGAGCACCGCGGTTTAACCAAACTAAAATCTACTTATACCGATAAACTGCCGAAAATGGTGCATAAAGCAACCGGACGGGTACATACTTCTTATCATCAGGCCGTGGCCGCTACCGGCCGGTTAAGCTCAACAGATCCTAATTTACAAAACATCCCTATCCGCACTGAAGAAGGCCGGCGCATCCGTCAGGCCTTTATTGCGCCACCGGGTAAGAAAATTGTCGCGGTGGATTACTCGCAAATTGAATTGCGCATCATGGCGCACCTGTCGCAGGACAAAGCGCTGCTGGATGCCTTTGCACAAGGTTTGGATATCCACCGTGCTACTGCGGCGGAAGTGTTTGCTGTCAGCTTGGATCAGGTAACAGCAGAGCAGCGCCGCAGCGCCAAGGCCGTTAATTTCGGCTTGATATATGGCATGTCAGCCTTTGGTCTGGCGAAACAGTTAGGTGTGAGCCGCAATGAAGCGCAACAGTATGTCGACCGTTATTTTGAACGTTTCCCCGGTGTGCTGGATTATATGGAACGCACGCGTAAACAGGCACATGAACAAGGCTATGTTGAAACCCTGTTTGGCCGGCGGCTGTATTTGCCGGAGATTAATGCACAAAATATGGCGCGGCGTAAAGGCGCAGAGCGGGCCGCCATCAATGCGCCTATGCAAGGCACGGCGGCAGATATTATTAAAAAAGCCATGATCGTCGTAGATAACTGGTTGCAGCAGCAGAGCGCAGACAGTATCGCTATGATTATGCAGGTACATGATGAACTGGTGTTCGAAGTTGATGCGCAGCAGCTTGATACTGTGATCCCGCAGTTGGTAAAACTCATGGCGCAGGCGGCATCACTGGATGTCCCCCTGCTGGCGGAAGCCGGGGCGGGGGATAATTGGGATCAGGCACATTAAAATGGAACTTAATTGACAGGCCCAGGTCTGATATTCCAGTTACATTATCCCTCTCTCCTGTTTTAACCGTTATCCCGCCGTCATCGGCGGGATTTTTTTGTTTCACTTCGTAATTTAATTACCTTATTTTTCAGTTTGAACAAATAAAAGCCGATAAATGTAGTTTTATTACAGAAAAGGCTTGCAATTTAAAGCTGATTGGCTAAAATTTGTCGGGTAGGGTACAGAGGTAAGATGTTCTATCTTTCAACGCCAGAGCTTTAGTGCTCCAGCCCATGAAAGTAGGCTTATTTAGCCGCCCCACTGCTTGCAGTGGGGCGTTTTTTTTTGCCGGAAAACGGCTTCTTGTCGTCTGCTATCCGGCTGGAACGCGGTGAAAACACTGTTTTAAGCTGACACTACGGCTGGGAAACTGAAAATTTGTGAGATTTTTTAGAGCAAATACTTCAAACGTGGAAATTTTGCTGTATAATGACGTTGTCTTAGCGATAAGACACCCTGTTGATTTGAAATTATAGCTTCTCCCCGTTTGCTATGGCCGACACCCAAGGGTGTCGGTTTTTTTCTGCCTGTTAGTCTATAGCTGGCCGTTCCGTGTCGTCAGTAGCGCCGTACCAGCGATCCAGTACTTGCTCTAACTCTGCTAATCCTAGTTTATTCAATGAACTAAACGCATGTACTGTCACGTCGCCCATAAAGGCCAGTGCGGCTTCTCTGACTTCCAGTAAGGTTTTCTTGCGTGCTCCCGGCCCTAATTTGTCGGCCTTGGTCAGCAATATCAGTACAGGCAGCTCACTGCCCACAGCCCAGTGCACTAAATCCTGATCTAAATCTTTCAGTGGGTGGCGGATGTCCATTAATACCACCAGCCCCTTTAAGCTATCGCGTTTCATCAGGTATTCGGCCAGCGACTTTTGCCATTTTTCTTTTATTGCCATCGGCACCTTAGCAAAGCCGTAACCGGGTAAATCGATCAGCCGGCGTTGCTGATCCAAGCTAAAGGTATTAATCAGTTGGGTGCGGCCTGGCGTTTTACTGGTGCGGGCTAAACTATTTTGCCGTGTCAGCGTATTTAAAGCACTGGATTTACCCGCGTTAGAGCGACCGGCAAAGGCAACTTCGACGCCTTCATCGGCTGGCAACGCTTTAATATCGGGAGCACTGGTTAAAAAAGTAGCTTGCTGATAGTTTATTTTTGACTTGTACACTGCCTTCTCCGGCGGATAATTTGACGTCATTGTAGCGGATCTGACAGATCGGCAGAAGCTTTTGCATGCGCTATGGGATTTTACTTTAGGCAGTTTCGTGTAAAATAGGCATAAAAATTAGGGTTATTACACTTGGTTGCCAGTATGCTGGCGGTTTAATGCGGACAGAGACGGATAAAAAATGAAAAAAATTCTATTTCCACTGACGCTGTTATTCGGTCTAATCGGAACAGCCCAGGCGTTTGACGGTGATGCTGAAGCAGGTAAAGCGAAGTCGGCAGTATGTGCAGCTTGTCACAGCGCAGACGGTAACAGTGCGGTGGATATGTATCCTAAGCTGGCTGGCCAGCATGCCCCTTATCTATACAAGCAATTACAGAACTATAAAACCGGTATGGAAACCGCCGGTAAGCAAGGCCGTAACAATAGCATTATGTTTGGTATGGTGGCGGCGCTGTCAGATCAGGATATGAAAGATTTAGCCGCCTACTTTGCTTCACAAAAAATGAAAGCCGGTACTACACCAGAGAATGTGATTGCCCGTGGTGAGCAGCTGTATCGCGGTGGTGATGCTGAACGTGGTATCGCCGCTTGTATCGCCTGCCATGGTCCACGTGGTAACGGCACCAGCCTGGGTGGTTTCCCGAAGATATCGTTTCAGCATGCGAATTATCTGAAAACGACCTTACAGGAGTTTCGTAGCGGTCAGCGTGCCAATGATCTGAATGGCATGATGCAGGATATCGCCCGGAAACTGACAGACGAAGATATCGAAGTGTTGTCCCAATATCTGGGTGGCTTGCACTAAGCCCCGACGTTTACCGCAAAAAAGCCGGCGTTTATCGCCGGTTTTTTCTTTGCGGCGGCTGGATTTTTGTGCGAAATATCGCACAAAGGTTGTAAGAGAACAGCGAATTGATATTTTTATTGAACTTTTTTTGCTGCTTGAAATATAGTTTAACGTTATGATTTTAAACGTTTAAAAATGAAACGACAGATTAAATGTGCTTTTTTTTGCAGCAAGCGCTTGCCATCTGGTCAGATTGGAGTAAATTGGTGCTCAGTTACACTTTGTAACGTTTAACAACAGGGACTCGCCGCAGGGAAGTAACAGTACCAGTACGCAAGTGCGCGGTGCCTTAGTTTTAACCACATCGGGACGATGTGCTGCGTGATGTCACGCTCAGGGATGGTTACGAAAGTATCAGGAAGATCGTAAAGAATAAAAAAACCTCAGCCAGGAAGGCAATATAAAACAGGGATTAAGAAAACAGGGTGTTGCAGCAACATCAGGACGATGACAGCGAATGAGAGAAGTGTCCACTTGACACAAATATATCCGGGGCGATAAGACTTTCTTATCGCCTTTTTCTTTTACTCAACGTAAACCCTCTGTTATGCCTAATTCGAGTTGTCCGCTTTGTGATGCAAAGCAGGTAAATTTTTTCCAACAAGACGTTCGCCGCAGTTATTATCAATGCCAGCAATGTATGCTGGTGTTTGCTGACCGTGCCAGTTTGCTGTCGGCCACAGAAGAACTGACGCAATATCAGTTGCATCAGAATGATGTACAGGACCTGGGCTATCGACGTTTTTTACAGCGGCTGGCTGGCCCTTTGCTGGCAAACTTACCGTCAGCTAAGCTTAGCGGGCTGGATTTTGGTTGCGGACCTGGGCCCCTGTTAGCGCAAATGTTGGCTGAGGCTGGCCATGATATGGCAGTTTGGGACCCGTATTTTGCCGCTGAGCCGGCGGTGTTACAACACCAGTACGACTTTATCAGTTGCAGTGAAGCCATAGAGCACTTTGCTAACCCACGGCAGGAATGGGCGTTGTGGTTGCAATTGCTTAAGCCCGGCGCAACGCTGGCCATTATGACCAAGCGCTATACCAGTGCCGATGCTTTTGCGAACTGGCATTATAAACTGGACCCGACGCATATCAGTTTTTTCGCAGCTCAGACCTTTGCTTATCTGGCCGAGCGCGATGGCTTTGACCTGCAACTGGTGTCGGATGATGTCGTATTGTTAAAGCAGATAAAGCATTAGTGTTTCGCGGCAAAACTGGTTAAAATGTGCGCCCTTTTTTACAGGTAACCACCATGACACGTCAGAAAAAAACGCGCTCTGCCGGCCCCAACGGCCTGCGGAACTTGTCGGCAGAAGATATTCGTAAAACCCGTCAGCCGAAAGAGCAGACTAAGAAAAAAGGTGCCGGGCTAAAAGCCGGTAGCCGTAATAGTGTGGCGGTGTCTGGCAACGAGACAACGGGCAGCGCGGCCAAGAAAGACAAACGTCTGGGCAGCAAAAAGCCGATCCCGTTACTGCCGGTTACTGATGTTGCTGTGGCACCGGTGATCGTGCCACAACCGAAGGCCAGCCTGGCCAAAGCCAAGCCGCAAGCGGTGAGCCCAGAGCAAGAGCTGCTACTTATTGAAAATGACAGCTATTTACAGCAGTTGTTAGAGCGGGTGGAACAGGACGAGATCCTCACCGGCAAAGATGCGAAGTACTTTAATGCCAAAATAGCCCGTATGGAACAGCTGATGGCTGAGCTGGGATTATCTGACGATGAGGCTGAGGTTGATCCGCTGGCGGCTTTTGAGAGTAAAGATTGGCGTAAAGATCTGTTGGGCGATGAGGACTAACCTTGGATACTAGCGTGTTGATAGCCATTGTCGTTGGCGCCGTTATCATTGCCGGGCTGGCATTTTACGCGGGAACTTTGCTCTGGCGTGTGCAGCAGCAACGATTGGCGCAGCAACAGCAAGCGGCGCAGTTACAGCAGCAAAAGGCAGAAAAAGCGCTGTATCTGCGTGATAGCATTATTCTGATTTGCAAAGCAATGCGGGAAGAGCAGTGCGAACTGTCAGAAGGTTCCCTTCGCTTATGGGTGTTGCTGGACCATCTGGTACCCGAGCGGACACCGGATCCGGTACTCAGCTATCCGGGGTTGCACCAGATGTATCAGGTGGTGAAAGATATGCCGACGCACCAGGCCCGCAAAGCACAGGACAAAGCGCTGACACGGCAACAGGATAAGGTGCGGCTAAAAGCGGAACATGAGCTAAAAGACGTTATTCAGGCTGATGTGGCCGCCTTGCTACAGCGGTTTCAGGCGCAGTAACAAGGCTTAGCAGCTTATTGTTTGTAGATTTGGCCGGCTTTCATCACAAAACTGACCTGGCCCATCAGGTTAATGTCTTGCAGCGGGTTGCCCGGTACGGCGATGATGTCAGCCAGTTTACCCGCCTTGATACTACCCAGTTCGTCCTCTACGCCCAGTAAACGGGCACCTTCGATAGTCGCACTGTGAATGGCGTTCAGGGCTGGCATGCCAGCTTCGGTCATATAGACAAATTCGCGCCAGTTGTTGCCGTGTTCAAATACACCGGCGTCAGTACCAAAGGCAATTTTTACTCCGGCTTTATAGGCTTCGGCAAAGGTCTGTTGGATCTTGCCACCAATGGTTGCGGCTTTGGGCCTGACCAGCTCAGGAAAGAAACCGGCGATGCGTGATTTTTCCTCGGCCCATTTTCCGGCGCTGATCGTCGGCACAAAATAGGTGCCTTGCTTGCGCATCATCGCCATAGTGGCCTTATCCATATAAGTGCCATGTTCAATGGAATGGACACCGGCTTTAATGGCGCGCTCCATGCCTTCTTTGCCGTGGGCGTGTACGGCCACTTTCATGCCATAGTCATTGGCGGTACTGACGATGGCGGTCAACTCCTCGGCGGTAAACTGTGGGTTGCTGCCGCTTTTGGCTACGCTTAACACACCACCGGTGGCGGTAATTTTGATCAGATCTGAGCCTTCTTTATAGCGTTGACGCACGGCTTTGCGTGCCTCGTCGGCGCCATTTATGACCCCTTGTTTTGGGCCGGGATCGGCCATAAATTCCGCTGCGACGCCATTGGTCGGGTCGGCATGGCCGCCGGTGGTGGCAATCGATTTTCCGGCAGCAAAAATTCGCGGCCCGGTGACGTAACCTTTGGCAATGGCTTTTTTCAGCGCGGTACTGATTTGATGGTTGTCACCCAGCTCACGCACTGTGGTAAAACCAGCCATTAAGGTCTTTTCCGCAAAGGTAGCGCCACGCAGGGCGTAGTCGGCTTCATTCATGGTAAAGCCTTCGCTGTATACTGTCGGACTAAACTGGGTGTAAAAGTGGGTATGCATGTCCATCAGGCCCGGCATAACGGTATGCTGGCGCAGGTCTATCACAGTGTCCTGGGCGCCTGGCTGACGGAAGCCTGGCTCTAGCGCAACGATTTTATCCTGCTCAATGATCAGCGTCTGTTCAGACAACACCTTGTTATCTTCAGCGGTAATCAGTTTGCCGGCGTGGATAAGGGTAGCGGCCTGGGCAGGCAGTACGGTAAACAGGCTACTGAGCAGCAGGGCAAGCGGCGTTTTATACATATTATTTCAGCCTTCTGATGAGTGGGAACTTAGCCAGTGTTGTCAGCCGGGCGCCGTTCGACAACCGGCTTGAGACAAGGTGCCGGTTTTCGCAGACCAGTGCCGGTTCAGGCAATGGCGATGCTAAAAGGGTAACCGGCGCTTTTCAGTTGATAATGCTGTTGCTGATCACAATAGACCGCTACCGCCTGCTCTGCCAGTTGGTAGTACACATTACGGCTGAGCTTGGCGTTAAGACCACGCCACAGCTGCAGATAGGGCAGCAGCTGCTGTTGTGGGTCCAGCTGCAGTAACAGGGGATGCTGTGGGCTGACGAGCACCTGCTGCTGTAAATTGGTGTTGAGTTGCAGTGCCGGGCCCTGGTCTGTCGCATGCCAGGCCCAGTCGGTCACCAGCATGGGCGCGTCGGCAACGCTGATACGCACTTTTTCTGCCGGGGTTTGCAAAAAATATTCACCGTTTTGCTGCAGCAATACCGACGCAAACAGCTTGACCAGTGCTGGCCGCTGGATCAGGCTACCCTGATAATACCAGTTTGCCGCACTGTCGATATGAATTGGCAGATCGCCACAAAAGGCTGGGTTCCAGCGTTCTACCGGCGGTAAATTGGGTTGTTGTAATTGTTGCTGCAGTGAGGCCAGATCCATCGGATTTATCAGCTTAGAAAAACGTGACTAATAGCTTAGCAAAAATATACCCTGACCGGGTGTGCGGGAAGGATGGGGTGACTGATGGGGCTCGAACCCACGACAACCGGAATCACAATCCGGGGCTCTACCAACTGAGCTACAATCACCACAAGGACGACTATTTTACTCAATTTTATCGCTGCAACCAAGCATTTTCCCGAAGTACCTGAAATCTATCACTTGCTATCGTCTTTTCACGCCCGGCAGCTGGCCTAATATGCTATTATTTGCGCTGTTTGTTCAGTCTAAGTGATTTACAGGAGCGTAACATGGAGCAAATTGAACAGTTGTTTCAGCAAAACCATGAGGTGTTATTAGGGTATCTGCTGCAGTTCGTGGCGGCGGTTGTCATTTTTTATATCGGCCGCATGGTCGCCAAAGCCGTCAAACGCTTTATGGAACGCGCCTTACTTGCGCGTTCGGTAGACAAAGCGGTGGTATCCTTTGTCGCCAGTATAGTGTACGCCGTTATTCTGATCGCCACCGTGCTGATGGCATTATCCCAGGTTGGGGTGCAAACCACATCCTTTATCGCCATTTTAGGTGCTGCAGGTTTAGCGGTGGGTTTGGCGCTGCAGGGCTCACTGGCCAACTTTGCTTCCGGTATTCTGATTATTTTATTCCGGCCGTTTAAATCCGGTGACTTTATTGATGCCGGCGGCATTAGTGGCACTGTCGATAAAATTGAGATTTTCCAGACCATCATGAAAACGCCGGACAATAAACTGGTGATTGTGCCTAATGCCCAAATTACCGGCGGTGCTATTACTAACTTTTCAGCCGAGCCGGTGCGCCGGGTTGATCTGGTGATTGGTATCAGTTACGACGCCGATTTACGTAAAGCCAAGCACATTTTGCAACAAATGCTGGCTGACGATCCGCGGGTGTTGAAAACGCCGGAAGCCGTGGTCAGTGTGGCGGCGCTGGCTGACTCATCAGTTAATTTAAATGTAAGGCCCTGGGTTAATTCAGCTGATTACTGGGCAGTGTATTGGGATACGCTGGAAAAAGTAAAACTGGCATTTGATGAACAGGGTATTGGCATCCCTTATCCACAAATGGATGTGCATATCAAGCAAGACAAGCAGGAGTAAGTATGAAGTGTTATGCAATTCTGGCGGCCGCTGTGGCTGCCAGTATGTCGGTGCAGGCAAATGATAGCGCTGCCAGCAATAAAGTGTGGACCACCTCGGCAGAGCTGGGGGCTATTACCACGTCGGGTAACACGGTTGGTACCTCGGTAACCGGTAAGATTGACGCCAAGCAAGAGCTGGAACAATGGAGTAACCAGTATATTTTCAGTGCGTTTTTCAAAGAAGATGAGAAATTGGAAAATGGTGAAAAAGTCACTGAACGTTCGGCAGAGCGTTACCTGATTTCGGCCAAAGCCGCTTATAAATTGGATGCTGAGTTTGATAAGTTGTTTGTGTTTGGCTCTTACACCGATGATAAGTTTGGCGCTTACCTGAAATACACCACTGTTGCAGTCGGTTATGGTACCCGTTTGTACAATACCGAAGATAAATCTCTGGATGTGGAAATTGGTCCGGGTTATTTCAGCGGTGAGCGTTCTACCGGTGAAACCGAGAATGGTATGATCGTGCGTGGTGCGGCAGCTTTTAACTGGACGATCAGCGAGTCGGCCAGTTTTGCCCAAACACTGAGCGTGGAATACGGTGAGGACAACACCCGTACTATTGCTGAAACGTCACTGCTGGCCAAAATCAACGGCTCGCTGCAAATGAAAGCAGCCTTTTTGGTGCAAAACGACTCTGATGTGCCAGAACTAAAGAAAAGCACCGATACTCAAACTTCTTTAACACTGGTGTACTCGTTCTAAAGCTGCACACGCCCGTGCTGTTGTGCGGGCGTTCTCTAACATTAGTATGTTTAACCGTCACTTAGCAGGCAGCAATGGCGTTTTGCGCTATGCTTTATGCAGCGTTTATCCCCTCACTGATAGCTGACCTGATGATAACAAAGCCAGAGTTAAAATTTGTCACCCTGCTGCAAAACCCCTGGTTTGGTGCTGCGGTGTATCTGTTGTTGGGCTTGGCCTGGATAGCGGGTAGTGACGCTGTGCTGGCCTGGCTGATCAGCGACACCTCCTTACTGACCCAGTACCAGAGTTATAAAGGTTACTTTTACGTCACGCTGACGGCGGTTCTGGCCTGGCTCTTGTTGAGCAAGAAGCAACATTATGTCAGAACACTCAGCGCAACACAGTTAAAAGCACAGCAGCAACTGGTACTGAGCGAGCGGCGCCTACGCACCTTATTAGACAATGCACCGCAAGTCGCTATTCAGGGCTATTACGCTGATGGCACCACCTTTTACTGGAACAAAGCCAGTGAGTTGATCTACGGCTACAGTAAAGACGAAGCGATTGGCCGTAATTTGCTCGAGCTGATTATCCCTTCTTATATGCAGGCTAATGTTGCTAAAGCGATGGCACAGATGGCCGGAACCGGTATGGCATTACCCTCTGAAGAACTGGTATTGCGGCGCAAAGATGGCTCGTTGGTGCCGGTTTATTCCGGCCATGCGGTGGTAAAGTTGCCTGACACTGAGCCGCAAATTTACTGCATCGACGTCGATCTGACTGAACGGAAGCAGCAAGCGGCAGAGCTGGCATTTTTAACCGAGTATGATGTTGTAACCCAGTTACCCAACCGGCAACACTTTCATCAGTGTGTTAGCCAGGCGCTGGCGCAAGCAGACAAAGCGCAGAGCCAGGTTGCTGTGATGTTGATGGATCTGGACAACTTTAAAGATATTAACGACAGCTACGGTCATAGTGCCGGTGATCAGCTGTTGATGCAGGTCAGTCAGCGTTTGCAGCGTTGTTGTGCGCCCAGCCATACTCTGGCACGGCTTGGTGGCGACGAATTTGCTGTGCTGGTGAGTCCGGTTGCTTCGCCGGAGCAGTTAACCGCGTTGGCGGAGCAGTTGCTCAGTCAGTTGCAACAACCCTGCCTGCTGGGTGAGGGTAAAGAGGTGATAACGACAGCTTCTATTGGTATCAGCTTGTACCCTGATCATGCGATAAACAGCGAAGATCTGATCCGTGCAGCCGATGCCGCCATGTATAAAGTCAAACACGCCGGGCGTAACCATACCGCATTTTATTCGGACGAGCTGACAGCTCAGGCTCGCTACCGGGTCTTGCTGGAGAGTAAGCTACGTCAGGCGCTAAAGAGTGATAAGCTCCAGTGCTACTATCAGCCCCAGGTTGATATTCAAAGCGGCAGGCTAATAGGTGCCGAGGTATTACTGCGCTGGCATGATGCCGAACTTGGCTTTATTGCACCTGCGGTGTTTATTCCGCTGGCAGAAAGCTGCGGCTTAATCCATGCGCTCGGGCTTTGGGTACTGCAGCACAGTTGCCGCCAGTTCAGTGACTGGCTGGCGCAGGGCTGTGCGCCCTTTAGTCTGGCGGTTAATGTGTCTGCGCATCAGTTTGGCAAAGACCAGCTGCTGGATGAGCTGCGCCAGGTACTGCATGAAACCGGCATGCCGCCACATTGTCTGGAACTGGAAGTAACCGAAAGCGCCTTGCTGCTTGATGAAACGAAAGTGGTTGCTCTGATGCAGCAGATAAAAGCGCTTGGTGTCAGGCTGGCCATCGACGATTTTGGCACTGGTTACTCCTCGCTGTCGTATCTGAAACGTTTGCCGCTGGATGTACTTAAGATTGACCGGCGTTTTATTGAACATATCCCGCACGCTAACGACGATAAACAAATAACCAGCGCTATTATCGCGCTGGCACACAGCATGAACTTCAAAGTGCTGGCTGAAGGGGTTGAAACAGCCGAACAGCTGGCTTTTTTGCAGCAGCAGGCGTGTGATTACTACCAGGGCTACTACTACAGTAAGCCATTACCAACAGCGGAGTTTGTTGCCTTGCTCAGCCAGCCGCTTAACGGTTAATGCTGATTTGGCTGTAGCCGAGCCCTTGGCGCTTCGCGACTTTTATTTGCACGGCAATGCGTTCTTTCAACGCCTCGACATGGCTGATAATGCCAATCATCTTACCGCTGGCATTTAAGTTATCTAAAGCACTCAGCGCACTGTCCAGCGTATCGGCATCAAGGGTGCCAAAGCCTTCATCGAGAAACAACGAATCGATGCGGGTTTTGTGGCTAACCAAATCCGATAACGCCAGCGCCAGCGCCAGACTGACCAGAAAACTCTCACCGCCGGATAAGGTTTTCGTGTCGCGCACGGCATCCGCCTGCCAGGTATCCAATACCACTAGCTCCAGTTCGGCGTCCGGATGGCGGGCCAGCTGATAGCGGTTGTGCAGCACGGCCAGCTGACGGTTGGCCAGTACAATCAGCTGTGCCAGCGTCAGGCCCTGGGCAAAGCGGCGGTAACGGGCGCCATCGGCCGAGCCAATCAAGCTATTAAGACGTTGCCAGTATTCATATTGCTGCTGGCCTGCACTGATCTGCTGTAATAATTGTTGCTGGGCCTCACGCTGACGTGCATCGCTATTGAGTTGCTGCTGCAACTGGCCGCTGCGTTCTGTCAGCTGCTGCAACTGGTGCTCAAGCTGCGTTAGCTGGGCGCTAAGCTCGCCAGCGCTGAGGCGGGTGAGCGGCTGTGTTGCCAGCTGTTGCTGACGCTGTTGCCAGTCGTGCAGCAAATATTGTGCGGCGGCTTCACGCTGCTGTAAGTCCTGCTGTAGTTGCGTCAACCGATTGTGCTCATCATCAGGCAACAGTGCCGCCAAAAAGGCGGTTTCGTCGGCAAAATCGCTTAGTGCTAATGCGTGTTGCCACTGCTGCTCAGCCTGCAGCCGAGTGTGCTCTAACTGCTGCTGCTGACGCTGCAGTGCCTGCTGCTCACCAAGATGTTGCTGCAGCTGTTGCTGTTGCTGCTGTAGCCTGTGTTCAATATCGCTGAGCGGGTCAGTGCCGCTAGGCGCTGCCAGCTGTGGTGGCTGCGGCTGCGAGGTTAGCGTTTGATACTGCTGTTGCCATTGGGATAACTGGCTGGCCAGGGTCCTTTGCTGCTCGTCAATGCGCTCTGCCTGCTGGCTGGCTAGCTGTTGCTGATGTTCAAGCGCGGTCAACTGATTGCTCAGTTGCTGCAGCTGCTCTTTATGCTGTTGCTGTAAGCTTTGTTGTTGTTCCAGCCTGGCAAGCTGGTTGCTGCTTTGCTCAAGTTCATTGCTCAGCCGGCTTAAGGCGGTGGTAACATCCTGTGCCTTCTGATAACCACTGGGTTGTAACAGGCTATTCAGCTCGGCCAAATCAGTTTGTAGCTGTTGTTGCTGCTGAGCCAGCTGCTGTAAGGTGGCTTGAAAAGCGGCATCGCGTTTATTCAGCGTTTCACCCTGCGCCTGTACTTGTTGCAGCTCCTGCTCCAACTGCTGTAATTGCGCGCCTGTGCTGTGGCTATCCAACTGCTGATATTGGCTGATTGCCGGGTGTTCTGTTGCGCCGCACAGTGGGCAGGGCTGGCCGGGCCTTAGCTGGTCCCGGTGTTCTGATAGCTGCATGATCAGTTGCTGTTGCGCCAGCAGCTGCTTTTTATCCTTTATCCGTTCGTTCAGGCTTTTATAGTGTTGGCGCAGGGTTAACAGTGCTGTAGTCAGTTGTTGCTGTTGCTGCTGTGTCTCCTGCTGCTGCGTCTGACAGCTGGCCAGTTGCTGTTGTAACTTGCCTTGCTGCTGCAAGTGTTGCTGGGTTTGCTGCAGCGCAAACTGCTGCTCACGCAACTGCTGCTGTTGATGGCGCAATTGCTCCGGCGCGGCTGCGCCGAGGGCTGTCGTTAGCGCTTGTAGCGCTGTGGTCACGCTGTGCTGCTCAGTAATAATGTGTTGGCGCTGTTGCTGGCGTTGCTGCTGCGCACTGTTAAGCGTGGCGGCTTGTTGCTGCAACTGCTGTTGTTGGTGGCTCAGTTGCCCGATACCTTCTGCCACCGTGCTGGCCTGCTGCTGCTCTAAGGTGGCCAGTTGTTGTTGCACGCTGTGTTGCTGCGCCACGCACTGTGCCAGTTGCTGCTGTGCCGCCTGCACAGCCTGATACAGCGGTGACAATTTGCTGGCCGGTTGATGTTGCCTTAGCCTGGCAAGGGCCGGTTGCTGTGCAACGCTGGCTTGCCTGGCTGCTTCAAGGGCCGCGCCGGCTTGCTTCATTTCGTTGTCGGCACTGTCCAGCTGTTGGCGCCACTGAAGTGCTTGCCGTTGCTGCGTTAACTGCTGCAGGTATTGCTGCTGCTGTTGTTTCAGCTCGCTAAGCTCAAGGCTAAGTTGTTGTTGCTGTTCGGCGCTGAGCAGTTCAACTGCGCCGGCTTTGGCCTGCAACAGCTCCAGTTGTGTTTTTTGCTCGCGGCAATCGCTAAATACCTTTTGTGACAGGCGGCCATAAATGTCGGTGCCGGTTAACTCTTCCAGCAGCTCTGCCCGTTCGTTGGCGTCGGCATTTAAAAAGGCGGCAAAGCTGCCCTGCGCCAGTAGCATCGACTTGGTAAAACGGCCAAAATCCAGGCCGGTGATCTCGCTTACCAAACGCAGTTTATCACTGGTTTTATCGGCTAATATGGTGCCATCAAGCCGGGCCAATTCAGTTTTGGCCGGTTGCAGGTTGCCATCGCTGTGGCCGCGGGCGCGGCGTTGGCTCCAGAACGCGCGGTAGCCGGCGCCTGCGACTTCAAATTCGACCTCCGCCAGGCATTCACTGCAGTGCCGGCTCATTAGCTCATTACTGGTAGGCGAGGTTTTCAGCCGTGGCGTCTGGTGGTACAGCGCCAGACAAATCGCGTCTAAAATAGTGGTTTTACCGGCGCCGGTCGGGCCGGTGATGGCAAAAATATTACTTTGATTAAACGGCGGTTGGCGAAAATCTATTGTCCATTCACCGCGCAGCGAGTTCAGGTTTTGTAGCCGTACCGATAAAATTTTCACTCTGCTGCCTCCACACTCGCCAGTACCTGCTGGTGCAGCGCGGTTAGCTGCTGTTGCTGTTCGTCACTGAGGCTTTCATTGCTCAGGCGGGCCTGCCATACCTGTTGCGGTGTTAGCTCTGCCAGACTCTGCTGCTCGGGTGCGCTAAAGGCTGTGCTGTTGCTGCTACGTTGACGACGCAGCCGCAATAGCTCTACCGCTAAGCCTTGCAGCAAGGGTTCCACCCGTTGCTGCAAATCTGTTAGATAGGCATCGGTTTCGCTGATCACCAGCTCCAACCACAGGGTTTCACCGGCCTTAAGCGGCGCTGTGGCCTGCTCAAGGCGCTGCGGCAGCTCCAGCAGGCTGCAGTGTATGCTGCACAGCGGTTGAAAACAGGGAATTGCCAGGCTGCTGACGCTTTTACCTTCAGGGGTAAACTCAATGAGCCAGGCCTGCTTTTGCTGGCCGGCTTCATCAAAGCTCAGTGGCAGCGGTGAGCCGCTGTAGCGAATGTCGGTAGTGGTGTTAAGCTGCTGGCTTTGATGAATATGGCCCAGCGCAATGTAATCTGCAGCTGGAAAGGCGGCAGCAGAAAAGGCTTCCAGACTGCCGATATAAATATCCCGCACCGATTCTGACTGGCTGATACCCACAGTGGTTAAATGGCCGGTCATCACTATTGGCAGGCTGAGTTTGTGCTGCTGATTATGCTGCTGCGCCAGCGTGAATAACTGCTGGTAATGGGCGGCTATGGCCTGCTGCAAATCACGTTGCTTTTCGCTGCCGCTCTGGCCGCTTTGGCTTTGCAGCAGGTCGCGCGGGCGCAAAAATGGCACGGCGCACAGCAGCAGCGCTGGTTGCTGATCACGGTTGTACAGTGTTAACAGTTGCTGGCTGATATCAGCGCTTGGGCTGGCCACGACCGTGGTGTTCAGGCAGCGTAACAGGTTTTTACTCTCGTTCAGGACGGCAGCGGCATCATGGTTGCCGCCTAAGATCACCAACTGACAGCCACTGCCCTGCAGGTCGACAATAAACTGGTTATACAGCTCACGGGCGTAGCTGGGCGGTGTGGCGGTGTCGAAAATATCGCCGGCAACAATAATGGCATCGATTTGTTGTTGTGTTACCTGTGTTACCAGCCAGTGCAAAAAAGCCTGATGCTCTGCTAAGCGGCTGCGGCCAATAAAATGCTGGCCCAAATGCCAGTCAGAGGTGTGCAAGATGCGCATAATGCCAAAAGTCGCTGAATTTCGTCGCGAAAGCATACCGGATCCCAGCACAGACAGCAAAACGCCGATCGGGCGGTTAAACACCGATCGGCGCTTGGCTTTACATTGCGCTACTAACTGCGCAGCAGTGGCTTATTGCGCAACCTGCAGCTTGTCTATCACCCGGCTGACGTCGTCGGTGTTTTTCGCTATCGCGATCGCTAAATCTTTTTCCGCGTCAGACTCTACTTCGCCTTGCAGCGTTACCACACCGTTCTTCGCATCGACATCAATAGCGCTGCCGCTGACTTCTGATTCAAACAATAAGCGGGTTTTTACCACAGTCGCAATTTTCGCATCTTTTAAGCCGCTATTGTCGTTAGCGCCAGCCTGTTTGTCTGTGGCCATCACCGTTAGCTGATTATCCACTTTAGTAACACCGTCCAGGTTTTCAATCAGCTCTTCCGCCAGGGCTTTATCCACGTCAGTTGTCACCTTACCGGTTAGCGTAACCATGCCGTTTTCAACATCCGTATTGATATCAAATGAGTTCAGGTTGCCGTTAAGTAGCAGGGTCGTTTCGGCTTTGCCGTCAATCCACGCATCTTTAGCGCCGTCTTTCCAGTCGTTGGCTGATGCTGCTGTTGTCGTTAATGCCAAAGCCATCATCATTGTTAATGTTGTACGTTTCATGTTGTCGCTCCTTTGTAGTGAGACAAGGTTGATAATGCCAATTTGATGCCAAAAATTAACTTGTTGTTTTTAATGATGATTATTCTGTTATTCAGTTCTTGTTAATTTTTTGTTTGTATTTTTTGCCCATGACCCGGTAAAACTTGCAATAGCGCGAACAGCGAGTCTGTGGCCATTTGCAGCGCCGCTGACAAGTGTGCCAGTGTCGCTTTCATTTGCTGCTGCTTTGCGGTTTTGCTCAGCTGTTTCATTACGGCTAACTGCTGTTGCAGCAGGCCGCTAAGCTCTGTCAGCTTAGCCGGCTGCGGCAAGTGATGTGTTGCCGCCTGTTGCAGATACCACTGTTGTATTGCTGCCAGTTGTTTATGCTGCGGCACTGCTATACCGCCGGACGCAGCCAATTGCTGGCTAGCATGATGGTGCAAGGTTGCCAGTGCGGTGAAATGATAGCGTAGGTTGCTGTCGCCGCTGTGTTGGGCAGCGTGCTGATAGAAATGCCGGGCGGCCTCGCAGGTGGCCGATACAGCAGCCAGAATTTGTTGCTCAGGTAGGGTTAAGCCGCCATGCGCCATAATGTCTGTCCTCTGCATATTGTTTGCTGTCAGAGTTCATATTCAATTCATATACCAAGGCGTAAGTTTCTGATCTTTTTTGGTATTTTTTGTTAAGGCCTGTAGCCGCGCGGCATTGCTGGTAAGTTTTACCCGCTGGCATTGTTAAATTTACAGTGCTGACATAAAGTTAAGCATTGCAACTGAGAGCCGACAGATGACACGACCACGTTTGTTTATGCATGTACAAGACCAGGAGCTGGCCAACCAGCTTATGCAGTCTGCGGTGGTACGTCAGTTTGTGCTTAGCCGTAGTAGTGACGCCATGCCCTGGTCTGAGCAACTGCTGCAGCAGAGCTGCGATCTGGCCTTTATCCAGGCCGATAAACACAGCAAAGCCGACTACCAGCGCCTGATTGACAGCCGCTTGCTGGCAGAAATTGATTTTATTGTCGTCAGCGATGGCAATCCTGATCCTATGTTGGACCAGTTAATGCGCTGTGGTGCGGGTTATCATTTTCGCCAGCCGCTGGATATGGCAAGTATTTTTGACACCCTGCAGGATTTCTATCAGCAATTGCAATCGCACCAGCACAGCGTTAGCAGTGCCACCAGTGTGCTGGACCAATTTGGCCTGTTGGTGGGGTCGTCCAGA
This sequence comes from Rheinheimera pleomorphica, assembly GCF_011634895.1. Taxonomy (GTDB): domain Bacteria; phylum Pseudomonadota; class Gammaproteobacteria; order Enterobacterales; family Alteromonadaceae; genus Alishewanella; species Alishewanella pleomorphica. Next base: position 91,457 of record NZ_SIRR01000006.1, read on the forward strand.
GTGATGCTAAAGCTATACCGCACTTTACGTAAAGTGGCGGTAACCGAAGCCAATGTGCTGATCAGTGGCGAAAGCGGTGCCGGCAAAGAGCTGGTGGCCAATACGCTGCATTTAGCCAGTTACCGTGCCGAGCAGCCGTTTGTCGCGATTAACTGTGGTGCCCTGAGCCCGGAGCTGGTTGACAGTGAGTTATTTGGTCATAGCAAAGGGGCTTTTACCGGTGCGCTGCGTGAGCACCAGGGTGTGTTTTCGCAAGCTGAAGGGGGCACGCTGTTTTTAGATGAAGTAACCGAAATGCCACTGGAGCAACAGGTAAAATTGCTGCGGGTGTTGGAAAGCGGAGAGTACCGGCCGGTTGGCAGTGACAAAGTGTATCAGGCAAATGTGCGGGTTGTCGCCGCGACGAACCGTGAACCACAGCAAGCCATTTCAGAGGGTATACTGCGCGAAGATTTATATTTTCGCCTGGCGCAGTTTCCGGTGCAGGTACCGCCACTGCGAGATCGTGGCGATGACATTAGCGGTCTGGCCCGGCATTTTCTGGCGTATCGCAATGCGCAGGAGCAACAGCAGAAAAGGCTAACCGCAGAGGCGTTGCAGCGGATTGCCGAGCATAGCTGGCCGGGTAATGTGCGTGAGTTAAAGCATGCTATAGAGCGCGCGTATATTTTGGCCGATCAGCGGATAGAAACGGAGCACTTGTTACTGAATATGCCAGAAGATAGCGCGGCATCTTGCCCGGCACAGGTGCCCTCGGGTGTGCCGTTACAGCAGTTGGAAAAGGCTGCCATTTTAACGACGCTGGCCGAGAATGACGGTAATAAAACCGATACCGCTTTACAACTGGGGATCAGCGTAAAAACCCTGTACAACAAACTGGAAAAATATCAGCAAACCGACTAACAGCGTCAGGCCGGGGCCACGCTGTTGCCGGTGTTTGCTGTTAAGGTTTAGAGTTGCAGCAGCAGGGCGTGCAAGTCAGCTTTGTCAAAGTGATAGGTTTTATTGCAGTACTCACAGCTGATATCCAGCTGGCCCGTCGCGATATGCTCGTTAATTATCTCCCGGCCGAGGCTGATAATTGCTGCGCTGCATTTCTCGCGTGAACAGCCACAGACAAAGCTGACCGCTTGTGACGGGAACAATTCAACCTGCTCCTGATGAAACAACCGGTACAGTAGCTGTTCGGCGGGCAGGCTAAATATTTCATCCCGGGTCAGGGTGTCGCTTAGCATCACCAAATCGGCAAAATCGGCTTTGGCTTTATCCTGGTCTACCGGTAATACCTGCAACATCAAACCGGCGGCGCGGTTATGCGGTTGTTGTATATCCGTGTAAAGGTATAGCCGGGTAGGCAATTGCTCTGACTGGGCAAAATACGCTTCCAGTGTACTGCTCAGGCTGTCACCACTGAGTGGAATAATGCCTTGATAGCGTTCACCTTGCTTCGGCGTAATGGTAACCAGCAAATAACCTTCACCAATCAGGTCGCGAAAACCGGTACCGGAAATTTCGGCCTGCATCCGCACCACCGCCCGAAACTGCTGTTGGTCGCTGCCGTTAACTGCGGCAAAACGCACCGGGCCATCGCCCTGCAGTTGCACGGCGATATCGCCGTCCAGTTTCAGGGTGGCGGTAAGTAAACTGGTAGCCGCCACCAGCTCGGCTAACAGTTGCTTAACCGGGAGTGGATAGTCATGGTTCAACAGCATTTGATCCAGGCTGTCTGACAGTTGCACCAGCTCGCCGCGCACATTGCGCTGCTGAAATAAAAAGCGATATAAGCTATCTGTGTTCATACGGTTCTCTTACTGCTGCGACTTTAACAATAGCAGCTTGCGCCGCTCTTTTTTGTCGGGTTTAGTATCCGGGTGTGGCGCGAACAAGCTGTTGGTTTTTCTCAGCTCGGCCCGTTGTTGCCGTTGCGCTACACTGGCTGCGGTTTCTTCGTATAACGCTTGGGCCAGTGGCGCCGCTAAGCGTTTGTCAGATAAACCCAGCACAATGACCATTTTTTCATCGCTGCCCTGCGTCAGGCGTATCGTTGCACCGGGCTCTACCGTTCTGCTGGCTTTGCAGCGCTGGCCATTATAATGTACTTTACCACCTTCGATCATCTGTTTCGCCAGGGCGCGGGTTTTGTAAAAACGGCAGGCCCATAACCATTTGTCTAAACGTAATGGCGGGCTGTCAGACTGAGCAGGTGTTTTGGCTTGCGTCATAATGTTTTTGGTCTGGCTGAACTAAGGGTGCCATTATAGTGCCAAATAAGCGGTTTTGGCGCCAGAATAGGCAAAAATACAGTTAATGTGTTGTAAATGTGTGCAGATGACTTGTTGGTGCAATGACAACTGGTTAAGATAAATTTCGTTTTTAAGGCAGAAGTGTGCGATGAAGCCGTTACCCGACCTACAGCATTGGCTAAAACAACTGGAAAAAGTGCCGCTAAACCGGCTGCAGCAGGTACTGAACCTGGTGCTGGTTTTGCTATTAGCCTGGTTGCTGGCCCGGCTTAGCTGGCAGCTGGTGCCAGCTCAGGGGAATAATGCCCAAACGCCAGTGCGGCCTGCGGCGGCGCTCAGCAACGCGACTGCGCCAATCAGCTTGCCGGTGTTAACCGGTTTTGCCTTGTTTGGCAAAGCCAGCAGTGAGCCGGTAAAAACTCCGCAGCCGGTGGTAACCGAAGCGCCAAAAACCCAGCTCAATGTTAAGCTGACCGGTGTGGTGGCGCTGGCTGCCGACCCGGCGATGGGCAGTGCTATTATTGAAAGCCGCGGTAGTGAAGCAACCTATGCGGTGGATGACACTATTGATGGCACTAATGCGGTATTAAAGCAGGTATTAACTGATCGGGTGTTGCTACTGCAAGCCGGGCGCTTTGAAACTCTGATGCTGGACGGCATCGAGTACACCAAGATAGCGCAGGCGAATGCCGGCTTAGGCCGCTCAGATGAGCCGATGACCGATGATGCCTCGCTTGAAATGGCACCGGTACCGGAGCCGATGGAGATGCAACCGCTGCAGGTGAATGAAAAACTGGATATTAGTCGTGATGAGCTGATTGCCGAGCCCATGAGGTTTTTTGATTATATCCGGGTGGCGCCACACCGGCCACAGGGGCAGTTAGTTGGCTATCGCTTAATGCCGGGTAAAGACGCATCATTGTTTAGCCAGTTGGGCTTACAGCCAAATGATTTGGCAATTGAGATCAATGGTATAGCGTTAAACGATATGCAGCAGGCGATGAGTGTGATTAATGAATTACGTGATGCCAAAGAAGCGGCAATTAAAATAGAACGCGATGGTGAGATCAGAGACATTCTGGTAAGCCTGTCACAATAATTATTAAAATTAATTGGTTGTAGAATAATGAAATCAGGGCAACTTTCTCTTTTCTCCCGGCGCTCGCTGGCCAGCTTGTTGGTGGCGGCCGCGTTAACCACCGTTATTCCCGCTGCCTCTGTCGTGGCACAGGAAGAGGTGATGTACTCGCCGAATTTTAAAGGTACCGACATCAATGAGTTTATTAACATTGTCGGCATGAACCTGAAAAAAACCATTATTGTTGACCCGCAGGTGCGTGGCCGCGTGAATGTGCGCAGCTACGAAATGCTGAACGAGCAACAGTACTATCAGTTCTTCTTAAATGTACTGGAAGTGTATAGCTTCGCCGTCGTTGAAATGGACAACGGTGTGTTAAAGGTGGTGCGCAATAAAGATGCGAAAACCAGCAATATTCCGGTGGTAACCGACGATGCGCCGGGCCAGGGTGACGAAATGGTTACCCGGGTGGTGCAGGTACGTAATGTCTCGGTGCGCGAACTGGCGCCTTTATTGCGTCAGTTCAGTAACCAGGCCGGTGGTGGCCATGTAGTAAACTACGACCCGTCAAATGTCATTATGATGACCGGGCCGGCTGCGGTGGTAAACCGTTTGGTGGATATTATTCAACGGGTAGACAAAGCCGGCGATCAGGAACTGGAAATTGTTAAGCTGCAATATGCTTCAGCGCCAGAGATCGTACGTATTCTGGAAAGCATTTACAAAAGCCAGGGCCGGGCTGAGCAACCGGATTTCCTGGTACCCAGAATAGTCGCCGACGAGCGCACCAACAGTGTCATTGTCAGTGGCGAGCTGCAAGCGCGTCAGCGCGTGATTGAACTGGCCAAGCGGCTGGACAGCGAACTGCAAACCAGCGGCAACACCCGGGTGTTTTATTTAAAATATGCCAAAGCCGAAGAGCTGGTGCCGGTATTAAAAGGCGTTAGCGAGTCTATCGTCGCCGAAGTCCAGGGCGGTGCGGGTGGCGCCGCTGCGCAGGGCGGGCGTGGCGCGGCAGCAAATACTGGCCGGGCCATTAGTATTGAAGCGCATGACGACAGCAACTCGCTGGTGATCACGGCCCAGCCGGATATGATGCGTTCGTTAGAAGAAGTGTTGCGCCAATTGGATATCCGTCGTGCCCAGGTGCTGGTAGAGGCCATTATCGTGGAAGTATTTGAAGGCGACGGCACCGATTTGGGCGTGCAGTGGCTGAATGAGAATGGTGGCGGCACTAATTTTAACAATGGTAATACTATTCCGATTATCAGCGTAGCCGCTGGCGCTGCTCAAGCGTCACAGATCACCAGAGGCACGCGAACTGAAGTTGTTGCTCCGGATGGCACAAAAACAGTATCAGAAGTACCGGATTCTAATCGGGACTATTCTTTACTTGGCACTGTATTAAGTGGTTTAAACGGCGCTATGGTCGGCTTCTATAAGGGCGACTGGGCGGCCGTGTTACAGGCAGTACGCACCAGTACTAATTCCAACGTGCTGGCCACACCGCATATTACTACCATGGATAATCAGGAAGCGTTTTTCCTGGTTGGTCAGGAAGTGCCGGTGATCACCGGTTCGACTACCGGTTCAAATAATACTAACCCATTCCAGCAGGTTGACCGGCAGGAAGTGGGTATTAAGCTTAAAGTCACGCCGCAAATTAACGAAGGCGATGCGGTGCAGTTAACCATAGAGCAGGAAGTCTCCAGCATTGGTGGCGCCACAGCAGTGGATATCACCATTAACAAGCGTGAAATTAAAACCACGGTAATGGCTGATGATGGCGCGACCGTAGTGCTGGGTGGCTTAATTGACGAAGATGTGCAGGAAAGTGAATCAAAAGTGCCGTTGTTAGGGGATATACCGGTGCTGGGGCATTTATTTAAATCGACCAGTGTGTCAAAGAAAAAGCGTAATCTGATGGTGTTTATCAAAGCCACCATAGTGCGCGAAGGCTCGGCGATTTCCGGTATTTCAAAAACCAAATATAACTATATCCGCGCTGAGCAGTTAAAGCGTGAGGAAGAAGGCATTCGTTTGATGCCGTTCACCAAACAAGTTGTGCTACCAGAGTGGGACGATTCGCTAAGCCTGCCGCCAACCTTTGACGAATATATGCAGCAGCAACCTGTGACTGATGGTACCAAACCCGGGAAGCAAGATTGATGGATGCGCTGCAAGCAGAACAGGTAAAACCGGCCAGTAGCCGCATTCGCCTGCCGTTTGGTTTTGCCAAACGGCATGGCGTGTTATTGCAACAACAAGCGCACGGCTGGCAGTTATATATCCATACCGCCACGGCGCCGTCGGCCGTGTTGGAAGTACGGCGGATGCTGGCTGAGCCTTTCGTATTACAGCGTTTATCGGCAGTAGAATTTGAAGCCATGCTGGAGGCCTGCTATCAGCGCGACTCCAGTGAAGCCCAGCAACTAATGGAAGACATTGGCAATGAGGTCAATTTAGCCTCGCTGGCCGATGATATTCAGGAAAGCGAAGACCTGCTGGAAAATGAAGACGATGCGCCGATTATCAAGCTGATTAACGCCATGCTGGGTGAAGCCATTAAGCTGGGCGCGTCGGATATTCATGTTGAAACCTTTGAAAAAGCCTTAATAGTGCGGTTTCGGGTTGACGGTATTTTACGTGAAGTGCTGCGGCCAAACCGGCGCTTATCCAGCTTGTTGGTGTCGCGTATTAAGGTAATGGCAAAGCTGGATATTGCCGAAAAACGCGTACCGCAGGACGGCCGTATTAGCCTGCGCATTGCCGGTCGCGCCGTTGATGTGCGGGTATCGACCATGCCATCGAGCCATGGCGAGCGGGTGGTGCTGCGCTTACTGGATAAAAACAACTCGCACCTGAATCTGGCCGATTTAGGCATGACGCCGTCGGTACAGCAGGCCTTCTCACAGCTGATCTTAAAACCGCACGGCATTATTCTGGTTACAGGCCCCACCGGCTCGGGTAAAAGTACCACTTTGTACGCCGGCCTGACGGAAATAAATACTAAAGATCGTAATATTCTTACCGTAGAAGACCCGATTGAGTACGAGCTGGAAGGTATTGGCCAAACGCAGGTTAATACCAAGGTGAATATGACTTTTGCCCGTGGTTTGCGCGCTATTTTGCGCCAGGATCCGGATGTGGTGATGGTGGGTGAAATACGCGATCTGGAAACGGCGCAAATTGCCGTGCAGGCCAGTTTAACCGGCCATTTGGTGTTATCAACCTTGCACACCAACACCGCCGCCGGCGCTATTACCCGCTTAGAGGATATGGGCGTTGAGGCGTTTTTATTATCGTCGAGCTTGCTGGGCGTACTGGCGCAGCGGCTGGTGCGTACCTTGTGCCCGCATTGTAAAGAGGCGCACGAGCCGGATAAAGAAGAGCGCAATTTACTAGGCGTAACGAAAAAAGACGACGTCATTATTTACCGGGCCAAAGGTTGTGAGCATTGTAACCTTACCGGTTACCGTGGCCGAACCGGTATTCATGAGCTGCTGCTGGTCGATGAGCATATCCGCGAGCTGATCCACAATGGTAAAGGCGAGCAGGCCATTGAAAAATACGTACGTCAGCACAGCCCCAGTATCCGCGCGGATGGTTTTAGTAAGGTGTTAAAAGGTGAAACCACGCTGGAAGAAGTGCTGCGTGTCACCCGAGAGGATCTGTAGTGCCGGCTTTTGAATATCAGGCACTGGATGCCCGGGGAAAAAACAGCAAAGGCGTGCTGGAGGCCGACAACGCCCGCCACGCTAGAGTGCTACTGCGCGAACAAAAGCTGACACCGGTCAGCGTCGCGCTGGCGTCGCAGCAGGAAAAATTACTGGCATCCGGTAGCCAGTGGTTTAAGCGCAACATTTCTGCCTCAGAGCTGGCGCTGATCACCCGGCAGCTGGCAACACTGGTGGAAGCGGCGCTACCAATTGAAGGCGCGCTGCTGGCGGTGGCCGAGCAATGCGACAAGCCGCGGCTGAAAAACATGATGATGACAGTGCGCTCTAAAGTGGTCGAGGGCTACAGTCTGGCGGAGGGGTTAGCCGAGTTTCCGCATGTGTTTGACCATCTGTTTCGCTCTATGGTGGCTGCCGGGGAAAAATCCGGCCATTTGGATCAGGTATTAAACCGGCTGGCCGATTACACCGAGCAGCGCCAGCATATGCGCAGCCAGATTTTACAGGCGCTGTTATACCCGATTATTCTGACCTGCTTTGCCATTTTGGTGATCTCCATTTTGCTGGCTGCAGTGGTGCCAAAAATTGTCGGCCAGTTTGAGCATATGGGCCAGTCGTTACCGGGCACTACCCTGTTTTTAATTGCTGCCAGTGATTTTTTACGTGCCTACGGCATAGTGGTGCTGCTGGGTATTATGCTGGCGTTGGTGGCGTTTAAACGCGCCCTGCTCAAACCGGCGTTTCGGTTTCGCTGGGACGCACTGGTGCTGCAAAGCCGCATTATGGGTAAAGTGACCAAGGGCCTGAACACCGCCCGTTTTGCCCGCACCTTAAGTATTTTAAATGCGTCAGCCGTGCCTTTGCTGGAGGCAATGCGCATTAGTGCTGATGTGCTGAGCAATACCTATATGAAGCAGGCCGTGTCAGATGCCACGGCCCGGGTGCGGGAGGGGACCTCACTGCGCAATGCGCTGGAACAAACTAAGCTGTTTCCGCCGATGATGCTGCATATGATTGCCAGCGGTGAAAAAAGCGGCCAGTTAGATTCAATGCTGGAGCGTGCGGCCAATACGCAGGACCGTGAGTTTGAGACCCTGGTCACGGTGTCATTAAAGGTGTTTGAGCCGGTGCTGGTGGCCGTGATGGCCGGTATGGTGTTATTTATTGTGATGGCAATTTTGCAACCGATTTTAGCGTTAAACAATATGGTAGGTGGTGGTTAATATGCAAAGGCAACAGAACAACAAACAGCGCGGTTTTACCTTGCTGGAAGTGATGGTGGTGATCGTGATCCTCGGTATTATCGCCAGCATGGTGGTGCCCAATCTGATTGGCAACCAGGAGCAGGCGGCGCGGCAAAAAGCGGTGGTGGATATTCAGCAACTGGAAAGCGCGCTGGATATGTATCGCTTACGCAATGGTTTCTACCCAACCACCGAGCAGGGCATGCAAGCCTTAGTCACGGCGCCGACGTCGCAGCCGGTACCACGTTCTTTCCCTGAAGGAGGCTTTATCCGCCGCTTACCGAAAGACCCTTGGGATGAAGACTATATTCTGGTCAGCCCCGGCCAGGTTGGCCGTATTGATATCTTAAGTAAGGGCCCGGATCGCACCGCCGGTACCGATGATGATATTGGCAACTGGAACCTTGACGGCAACGAGAGCAATAATAACTAATGCAGTGTCGCCCGGTTAGTCAACGTTACCCGCATGGCTTCACTTTGGTTGAAGTGATGCTGGTTATGTTATTAATCGGTTTATTAGCCACTACGGTGGTGATGAACTTTAGCGGCGAATCACGTGAAGAGCGGCTGGCCAAAGAAGCCGAGCGCTTTCAGCAGTTATTTCAGTTTGTCGCTGAAACGGCCATGTTAAAGCAACAAGAGTGGGGCCTGTACGTCCAGCCTGACCGTTACGGTTTCTTATATTACAGCAATGAAGACGGCAAATGGGCACCCGCCGATGAGCCGGCCAGTTTGCAGCAGTATAAATTGCCGGCAGACATGACACTGAGCCTGGAGCTGGAAGGTCTGCCCGGTGAAGACAGTAATTTACTCAGCCAGTTAGATTGGCAGCTGGATGAAGACGAACAAAGCGAAGAGCAGACAGAGGTACCGGTGTTGCCGCAGGTGTTTATTTTATCCTCCGGTGAGATCAGCCCGTTTCAGCTGCTGCTGAGCGAAACCTCAGACTTAACGCCGCTGTATAGCGCGGTGTCGACAGATTTTGCCATTCCACTGCAGCGCAGTGCAGTGTCGACGGAACGGCCATGAAACGCAGTGGTTTTACCTTACTGGAGTTACTGGTGGCGATGGCAATATTTGCTACCGCCGGTATGGCGATTATGCAGGCCAGTTCGGCGCATATCCGCAGTTTAAGCCAGTTAGATGAGTTGACTATCGCCAGCTATATTGCCAATAACCAGATGCAACTGGCGATGCTGGATAACGACTGGCCCGGTAAAGAAAACAGCCGTGGCGAGCTGGAAATGGCCAATCGCAGCTGGCTGTGGCAACAGCAGTTAACTAAGGTTCCGGATAATGATCTGCGTCTGGTGCAAATCAGTGTCAGTCTGGCTGAAACACCAGAACAAGTGTTATATCAGCTACAAAGTTATAAAGGTAAGCCCGGTGGTTAAGCGGCATGGCGGTTTTACCTTTATTGAGATGCTGCTGGCGGCGGCTATTTTTGCGCTGGTCGGTCTGGCGTCGGTGGCGGTGCTAAGCAGCGTAACGCAGAGCGATGAGTTATCGCAACTGGCTAGCGAGCGCCTGACGCAGTTGCAGCGCACTATGCTGATGCTGGAGCGGGATTTTATGCAGATCAGTGTGCGCCATGTGCGCATTGATGGCGAGCCACCGCAAAAGTACCGGCTGTTTGGCGAAAAGTTTTTGCTGCAAAGTGAAGATCATGGTGTCAGTTTCGCCCGTCAGGGCTGGCGTAACCCCGGCATGATATTGCCGCGCAGTGAAATTCAGGCTGTAGCCTACCGCTTGCAGGAAGGCACTTTGCAGCGTTTGTATAGCTTGTACCCCGATGCCGTTACCGGCACCGAGCCGAAAGTACAACTGCTGCAAAGCGGTTTAGCCGGTTTTGAAGTGCATTATTTACAGGGTGAAGATTGGCTGGAGCGCTGGCAAGACAGTAATTTCCCCGCTGCTGTACGTGTTAGGTTGCTGGATGACAACTTGGGCCGGATAGAGCGTATCTTTATGTTACCGGATGCTGCGGTGAGTGCAGGTGGCCGCGAATGAAGCGCAAGCAGCAAGGTGTAGCCCTGGTAGCAGTATTAATGATTATTGCCATAGTGGTGGTGATTGCCGTTAATATGACCGGGCGGCTGCAATTGCAGTTACAGCGCCAGCAAAATATACAGCAGCAACAGCAGGCATTCTGGTATGCGATGGGGGCGGAGCAATTTGCCCGGGTACTGCTAAGCAGAACCCTGGCTGGCCAGGAAACCGTGCATTTAGGCCAGGATTGGGCGCTAAGTGGTGCCAGCTTCCCGGTGGAAAACGGCACCATTGCCGGTGACATTAGCGATTTGCGTAGCTGCTTTAACCTTAACGCACTACAAAACGTCGTACCGGCCAGTGGCGGCCGGGTTGAACAAACAGCGGCACAAAAAGCCTTTGTACGTTTGTTAGAGTTAAAAGCCTCAGAGCTGTCGATACCGGCTGAATACCTCAGTGCCCGGCTGGGAGACTGGCTGGATGAAGACAGCCTGCTCAGCAGCGCCGGTAGCGCTGAGGATGATGATTATGCTGCGCTGCGTTTTGCTTACTACAGCGCTAATACTCTGATGGCCAGCGTGTCTGAGCTCAGAGTGATCCTGGACATAACACCGGCCGATTATCAATTGCTGGCACCTTTGGTGTGTGTGGTGCCGGAAGATAATAGCTTACTAATAAACGTCAATACCTTAACCGAAGACAATGCGGTACTGTTGGCGGCGGTGATCCCAGAGCTAACCGAGCAAGCGGCGCTGGATATCATAGCCGAACGGCCGGAACAGGGCTTTGCCAGCCTGGATGAGCTGTTTGCGCTAACACAACTGAGTAGTATTACCGTGCCGGACGACGCCAAAAGTCTGCTGTCGCTAAAATCAGATAGCTTCCAGGTAACGGCGACTGCGGCTTATCTGGAAAGTGGTTTTGTCTTAACGTCGGTATTAAAAATAAATGATAATAATCAGGTCAAAGTGTTGGCCCGGCGATTTGGAGGCCAGGGGTGAGTGAACAATTGGTGATCCGGCTAGGTAGCCGGGCAGAGCACAGTATCAGCTGGCTGGTATGGGCCAGCCATGAGCAGGAAGTGATCGCCAGCGGCGAACTGGCCGGCGCCGGGCAACTTACTGAATTGGCTGCCCGGCTCGGCAACCGCCCGGTGGTGGCGCTGGTACCGGCATCCGACGTGGTGTTAAAGCAAGTTAATTTGCCGGCTAAACCGAACCGGCAGTTGTTACAGGCTTTGCCTTACATGCTGGAAGAAGAGCAGGCAGAAGATATTGAGCAGCTGTTTCTGGCACTGGGCGCGGTAGAGCAGTTTGACGGCCAGTACAGCCAGCAGGTTGCAGTGTGCCAACGTGAACGGCTGGAACAATGGTTGAGCTGGTTGCAACAGGCTGGTTTTAGTGTCAGCCGCATGTTACCGGATGCGCTGTTGCTGCCGGAACAACAGCTGCCGGCTTGTATTCAGTTGCATGAACAGTGGTTATTAAAACAAAGCAGCTGGCAGGTCTCGGCTGTCGATGCCGCCTGGTGGCACGATTATCTGCAATTGGCGGCACTGCCGATGCTCACCAGCTACAGCCCCTGGCCGGAGGAAGTGCCGCAAAGCCATCAGCTGGCTGAGCCGGAGTTACCGCTGGCGCTGTTAGCCAAAGAGCTGCCGCGGCATGATTTTAATTTGCTGCAGGGCGAGTATAAACCTAAACGCCAGGTAAACCGTCATCTGCAGCTATGGCGAAGCAGTGCGTTGCTTGGCGCAGCCTGTCTGGTGCTGTATATGTTGCAGCTTGGGCTTAACAACTGGCAACTGGCCCGACAAAGTGCAGCATTGCAGCAGCAAAGCCAGGCCTTGTACCAACAGGCATTTCCCAATGAGCGGCTGGTGAATCTGAAGTTACAACTGCAGCAAAAATTGGCAGCTGTAGGTGGCGGCCAGCAGCAGGGTTTTTTAGCCTTGCTGCACAGCCTGCAGCAACAGCTGGCTAAGGTGCCGGACATCAGCCTGGAAAATTTACGCTTCGATGCCAAGCGTGTTGAATTGCGCTTTCAGGCCAAAGGTGATGGTTTTCAAAGTTTTGAACGGCTGAAAAGTGCCCTGGAGCAGGCCGGTTTTAGCGTTGAGCAAGGCGCGCTGAGTAACGACGGTGACAAGGTGCAGGGCAGTGTCGCGATACGGGGCAAAGTATGAAGCAGCAGTTAATACACTGGTGGGGTGGCTTACAAAGCCGTGAGCAGCGCTTAGTGGCTGGCGCTGGTGTGGTGGTGGTAATTGGCCTGTTTTACTGGCTGCTATGGCAGCCATTACATCAGGCACAACATGCGCAGCAGCAAAAACTTAACGCCGCACAGCAGCAATTACATGAATTACAGCAGCTGTTGCCGCAGTTACAGGCGTCTGGCGCCTCCACCACCCGCAGCGGTGGCAGCGTCGCGCAGATTATCAGCAACAGCGCCCGTAACAGTGGTATTCGCGTTAGCCGGATGCAGCCACAAAACGAGCAACTAACGCTGGTGCTGGAAGATGTCAGCTTCGAGCAGCTGTTGGGTTGGTTGCATAACTTGCAGTATCAGCACGGTGTGCAGCTACATAGTCTGGACGTTGCCCTGGCAGACAAACCCGGCATAGTGCGGGTTAGACGGATGGTAGTGGAGTAAGCCGCGACAATGAGCAGAAATAAATTAATCCTGATTGGCGTTAGCAGCTACCTGCTGTTTATGTTGTTATTAACACCGGCCAGTTGGTGGCTGAAGCTGGCACCGTTGCCACCACAGCTGCAATTGGGGCCGGTGTCAGGCACCTTGTGGCAGGGCGAGGTGGCTGGCTTAAGTTACCGGCAACTGCAATTAGACAGACTCAGCTGGCGCTTAAATGGCTGGAGCCTGTTCAGGGCTAAGCTGCAATTTGCGCTAAATAGTGGCAGTGCGCAGCGCGCTGATCTGCCGTATTTCAGTGGCAATGCCAGTTATGGCTTTAATGGTGCGGCCATGGATAACGCCTTACTTAAGTTGCCGGTGGCGGCAGTGGTACCCATGTTACCCTTGCCCTTACCGGTGCAGGCCAGTGGTGAGCTGGTACTGGACATCGGTCAGTATCGCCAGGGCCAGCCCTGGTGCCAGACACTTAGCGGCAGTGCCAGCTGGCAGGATGCACGCTTACAAACGCCGACCGGTACCTGGCTGGAGTTGCAAAGCCTGTTTGGCGAATTAAGCTGCGCTGATGGCACAGTAGTATTAACCACCGATGGTGGCAACTTGCTGGGGCTGGATATTAAAGCGGTCATTAATGCCGAAAAACTGTTGGTGAATGGCAGCCTGAAACCCGATGCCAGTATGCCGCAGGAAGTGCATCAGGCGATGCAGTTTCTTGGCAAACCCGATGCACAGGGCCGCTATCCAATCAGTTTCTAAAATTACGGATATCATCCAGCAGTACGCTGTAATCGGTAATGGCCGGAAACTCGGTAATTTGCCGGCTTAACTGCTGGCTGTCCGGGTTGGCGACCGCCAGCAAGTGCTTAATGCCGTAATCCTGCGCGGCTTTTAAAATTGGCAGGCTATCATCGACAAACAGGGTGCGCTCGGGGTTAAAGCCAAGCCGCTGCTGCAGCTTTTGCCACAGCGCCCAGTTTTCTTTGGTAATGCCAAATTCATGGGTTGAGATCAGCGTATCAATGTAGTTGGCCAGTTCAGTGCGCTCGATTTTTAACGATAAGCTGTCCGGGTGGGCATTGGTCACCAGCGCAATCTGCCGGCCACTGTGTTTTAGTGCCGTGAGAAACTCTGGTACATCAGCACGCATGGCAATTTTATGCATCACTTCACGCTTTAGCTCATTGATCGGCAGTTGCAGCCGTTTGCCCCAGTAATCCAGGCAATACCACTCCAGTTTGCCGGTCAGTTCAGCATATTCGGCTTGTAACTGCGCTTTAGCATCACTGACGGTTATGCCACTGATCTGGGCCCAGCGCTGGGGCAGGTGCTGCAGCCAGAAGTAATTATCAAAGTGCAGATCAAGCAGGGTGCCGTCCATATCCAGCAGTACGGTATCAATTTCGGCCCAGTTCAGCATAGGTTTTTCCCGTTAATCGTTTTATAGTAACGGCTTGGATTGTACCAGAGGTGGCAGCATGACGCAGCGGCAGGATGATAAACCCGGCAGTAAACAAAAACCCGACATCTTAAGTGCTGATATCGTAGCACAAAGCCGATTGTTTAAAATTGAACAGCTGGAATTGAAATTCAGCAATGGCGAACTGCGCACCTACGAGCGCATGCGCGGCAGTGGCCGCGGTGCTGTGATGATTATTGCTTGCCCCGACGCTGAACACTTTTATCTGGTACGTGAATATTGCGCCGGTACCCATGACTACCAGCTGGGTTTTCCGAAGGGCCTGATTGACCCGGGTGAAGACATTATGACTGCCGCTAACCGTGAACTTAAAGAAGAGATTGGCTTTGGTGCCCGGCGTTTTATTGCTTTGAAGTCGCTGGCGTTAGCCCCGGGCTATTTTAATGCTACAATGCATATAGTTCTGGCCTTTGATTTATATGCAGAAAGCTTAGAGGGTGACGAACCCGAGCCGCTGGAACTGGTACGCTGGTGTCGTTCGCACAGTGACGCACTGTTGCAGCAAGCCGACTTTACTGAAGCCAGAAGTGTCGCTGCCTTGCTATTAGCGCAGCAATATTTGGAAGCGAATCCGGATGTTTTTGAGCAGACTGCTTGATCCCGTAAAATCCGCAGCCCGTGAGGCTGGGGCAGAGTTATGGCGGTTATATCAAAGCGGTGATTTTCAGCAACAACAAAAAGCCGATGCCAGCCCGGTAACCTCGGCTGATTTGGCCGCTAACCGGATTATTATCAACCGCTTATCTGAGCTAACCCCGGACATTCCGATTATCTCTGAAGAGTCGCGTCTGGCACCTTTAGCGCAGCGTCAGCATTGGCCGCGGTACTGGTTGATTGATCCGATGGACGGCACGCAGGAGTTTGTCGCCAGAAGCGGTGACTTTGCTGTCAGCATCGCGCTGGTAGAGCATGGCTGGCCGGCGCTGGGCGTAATTTACTGGCCAAAAGAAGACGTGTTGTACTATGCCAGCCGTGGCAACGGCGCTTTTAAACAGCAGCGCAACTTGATTAACCGCATCCGGGTAAACCAGCATCAGGCCGGTGACCGGCTAAAAATAGCTATCAGTCGGCGCCAGCCGCTGCAACCGATTGTCAATTTACTGCACAACAAAGACGATGTGGACTATATCGCGCTGGGCAGTTGTTCATTAAAAAGCTGTTTAGTGGCTGAAGGCAAAGCCGATTGTTACCTGCGGCTGGGTCCGACCGGTGAATGGGACACCGGTGCTGTGCATGTGATTGTCGAAGAAGCCGGTGGCAAAATTCTCGACAGTGAATTTATTCCGCTGAGCTACAATCAACGCGATACGCTGGCCAACCCCGATTTTATGGTGATGGGGCAGGCAAGCACACCCTGGCCGCAACTGATCAAAGCCCGTCGTACTGAGCGCGACCTTAGCGCCTGAGGCTGAAAGTTTTCAGCGCATTGTTCATAACTACGCAAAAAAAATGCATAGCCTGGCAAAACCAGCGCTGGCGCGGTTTTTAGCCAAATCAGACGTTTTGCTAACTATCTTTTACGCAGAAAAAACGCTATTATGCCGCCGGGTTTTTGCACAGAAAAACGTCGAATTGTGATAAAAACACCAGGAATTTAAGTCCGCCAGAGACTGCACCCTTACCTACAGTACCCTTAGGAGTTAATCATGTCCGATCTGGATCTGGGCCAATACGGCATCACAGATGTCACGGAAATCGTTTATAACCCGTCGTATGAGCAGCTATTTGCCGAGGAAACCCGCGCAGATCTGCAAGGTTATGAGCAAGGCAAACTGACCAAACTGGGCGCGGTTTCAGTCGATACCGGTATCTTTACTGGCCGCTCGCCAAAAGACAAATACATAGTACGTGATGACACCACGCGTGACACTGTGTGGTGGTCTGATCAAGGTAAAAACGATAACAAAGCCATTACACCAGAGGTGTGGGCTGATCTGAAAGCGTTAGTAACTAAACAGCTGTCAGGTAAGCGTTTATTTGTTGTTGATACCTACTGTGGTGCCAATGCCGACACCCGGCTGGCGGTACGTTTTATTACCGAAGTGGCCTGGCAGGCGCATTTCGTTAAGAACATGTTTATCCGGCCAACGGATGCCGAGCTGAAAACTTACCAGCCCGATTTCATCGTGATGAATGGTGCTAAGTGCACTAACCCGGATTGGCAACGTCACGGGCTAAACTCGGAAAATTTCGTCGCCTTTAACCTGAGCGAGCGTATTCAGCTAATTGGTGGTACCTGGTACGGCGGCGAGATGAAAAAAGGTATGTTCTCGATGATGAACTACTTTTTACCGTTAAAAGGCATCGCCTCTATGCACTGTTCGGCCAACGTCGGCAAAGATGGTGACGTGGCAGTATTCTTTGGTTTGTCTGGCACCGGCAAAACCACCTTGTCGACCGATCCTAAGCGTCAGCTGATTGGTGATGACGAGCACGGCTGGGACGATGATGGCGTATTTAATTTTGAAGGCGGCTGCTACGCCAAAACCATCAATCTGTCGCAAGAAAACGAGCCAGACATTTACAATGCTATTCGCCGTGATGCGCTGCTGGAAAACGTCACTGTGCTGGCAGACGGTGAAATCGACTTTAACGACGGTTCAAAAACCGAAAATACCCGGGTGTCTTACCCGATTTATCATATCGATAATATTGTTACCCCGGTATCTAAAGCTGGCCATGCGAAAAAGGTTATTTTCTTAACGGCTGATGCCTTTGGTGTGTTACCACCGGTATCTAAGCTGACCAAAGAGCAAGCCAAGTACCACTTCCTGTCTGGCTTTACCGCTAAACTGGCCGGTACCGAGCGCGGTATTACCGAGCCAACACCGACATTCTCCAGTTGCTTTGGCGCGGCTTTTTTAAGCCTGCACCCGACCAAGTACGCAGAAGTATTGGGCAAGCGGATGGAAGCGGCCGGTGCTGAAGCTTATCTGGTGAATACCGGCTGGAACGGCAGCGGCAAGCGTATTTCTATTAAAGCCACCCGCGCTATTATCGATGCCATTTTAGATGGCAGCATTGAGAACGCTGAATTTGTCCAGCTGCCGTACTTTAATCTGGCGATGCCAACAGCGTTGCACGGCGTTGATGACGTGTCTATTCTGGACCCTCGCAATACCTATGCCAACGCAGCCGACTGGGAGCTGAAAGCGAAGGACTTGGCGAAACGTTTTGTCGATAACTTTGTTAAGTTTACCGATAACGACGAAGGCAAAGCCCTGGTAGCGGCAGGCCCGCAACTGTAACGCTGGCTGCTAAACCGGAAAAAGCCGCTGCTGCGGCTTTTTTTATGCCGGCTACACGGAAGATAATTGATATCAGCACTGGTAAGCGATTAACAATCTGACTAAAGTAAAGAGCGGTATAGCCGCTAAATATTGTTTAGTAAGCTATTTCTACCAGGTTGACGATAGGCCAGTGCAAAATTTGTCAGTGTCATAAACAGAGGTGATAGATGTTACGCAGCATAAGTATCCAAAAACGATTATTAGCCGCCTTTGGCGCGCTGGCGTTATTATTAGCCATTACCGGATTGTTCAGCTTGCAGAGCCTGTCCAAAGTAAGGGCTCAGGCTGATATTGTTGAATCTAATCTACTGCCAGCTGTCAGCTACCTGGGGCAGGTTGAGTCGTTATCCGGACGCTCACGAGCGTTAACGTTAAGGCTGCTGCTGGCGATCGATGTTACCCAGGAAACGGCTACTTTTGCGCTGATTGAACGTATCAATGCCGATGTACAACAAGCGGTTAAAAAATATGCTGCCACTATTTATATCGAGGAAGAGCGCAAATTATTTCAGCAATTTGAGCAGGTAGAACTGCAATATTTTGAATTACAAACAAAGGCGCTGGAACTGCTTAAGCAAGAAGAGTTAGGCGCTGCACAGGATATGCTGGATAAGATGAATCCGCTGGCGGATCAGATGAATACGTTGCTGGCAGAGCTAGGGGCAGTGAACCAAAAAGCTGCTGCTAACGCCCGGAATGAATCTATAGCGACCTATGACTCGGCAAAATGGGCTGTCATCATATTAATTATTATTGCTGTGGTTGTAGCCGCCATCATTGCCATCTCGATCTCACGCAGTGTTAATCAGCCACTGACACAAGCAGTAGCGTCGGCGCGGTTTATTGCCGATGGCGATCTGACCCAGCCGCTGACGGTGGAAGGTAAAGATGAACTGACTGAGCTGTCTGAAGCATTAAAACAGATGCAGAAGAAGTTGCGCGATGCCATTGGCCATATTGCCAGCTCCAGCAGCCAACTGGCGTCGGCTGCGGAAGAGTTAAACGTGGTAACCGATGAGTCGGCTAAAGCCTTGCAATTACAGAATGACGAAGTACAGCAGGCGGCAACCGCCATCACTGAAATGAGCTCGGCGGTCGATGAAGTGGCCGGTACGGCGCTGAAAACGTCTGAAGCCTCGTCACAATCTGCGACGCTTGCCAAAGATGGCACCCAGAAAGTGGCGCAAACCAGCAGCGTAATTGAAAAAATGAATGCTGATGTGCGCCAGAGTACCAATGTCATTAATACGCTGGCCGACAAAGTCTCGTCGATTAACCAGGTGCTGGAAGTGATCCGCAGTGTGGCTGACCAAACCAACTTGCTGGCATTAAACGCGGCGATAGAAGCCGCCCGTGCCGGTGAGGCTGGCCGTGGTTTTGCCGTGGTGGCAGATGAAGTACGCAGCCTGGCGTATCGCACCCAAACCTCAACCGGTGAAATTGAGCAGATGATCCAGCAGGTGCAGGCATCGGCGAAAGAAGCGGTAAACGCGATGCAGCTGATTAGCGGCAATGCCGACAACGCGCAAAATGTCGCTAAGTCCGCTGCTGACGCACTGGAGCTGATTGCCGAGAACATTATGGCGATTAGCGATCAGAACCATGTTATTGCCGGTGCGGCCGAGGAGCAATCTAAGGTGGCGCGCGAAATTGACCGCAATATTATTACTATCAGCGATTTAGCACAGCAAACTGCTGAAGGCTCAAGCCAGACCACGGCCAGTGCCAGTGAGCTAACCCGGCTGGCAGTGCAGCTAAATGAGTTGGTCAGTAAGTTTAAAGTTTAAGCCAGACGCTAATAAAACAGGCCGCAAGTGCGGCCTGTTTTGTATCTGACGTTAGTCTTCAGACAAATTCTTTAGCTTGTGTTCCCAGCGACGTTTTGCAAAGCGGCGCATATTCGGAATATCGTCAGTCTCATCCATAATCGGTTGGCCAATAATGGTTTCTATCACATCTTCCATCGTGACCAGGCCCAGCCAACTGCCGTATTCGTCGTACACTAAACACATATGCTGGCGCTCGTGCATCAGTTGCGTCATTAGCTGCTCGGCGCTCATTTTATCCGGGATCACCTTAACCGGTTTCATAATATCGGCAACGGTTTGCTGGTCGGTAATATCCAGCATATCGTAGCGAAAGGCGATACCCAGCGGCGCTTCGTCTTTATCCAGTACCGGGTAACGCGAGAACTGACCTACTTTTACCCGCTCGGCAAAGGCATCTAATGGCTCGTCCGGGCTGGCGGTTTCACACACGGTGCGCGGCGTCATAATGTCGCGAACTTTAATGTCATGCAGGTCCAGAATATTGGCGATAACGCGTTGCTCGTCTTCATCCAGCTTATTCAACTCGCGGCCCAATACGGTTAAAGCTTTAATCTCCTGGCGTAAGTCATGCTCGTGATGACCACCACCAAACAGCTTCATAATTTGGTCTGATAACCAGATAAAGGGTTTTAGCAATGTAATCATGCTATTAAGCACAAATGGCAATACCGGTGCCAGTTGTGGCCAGTAACGCGCACCTATGGTTTTCGGCATAATTTCCGACAGCACCAAAATCAGCACTGTCATTACCGCAGAAGCTATACCCAGATAACCATCACCAAACACTATCGTCACCTGAGCACCGACGCCGGTCGCGCCAACGGTATGTGCCACGGTGTTTAGCGTAAGAATGGCCGCCAGCGGCTGATCAATCTTGTCTTTTAACACTTTTAACTGTTCATACAGCTTAGGCCGGGTCAGCTTTTGCTGGGCAATATAGCTGGGGGTAATCGATAGCAAAGCTGCTTCGAGGATAGAACAAACAAAGGATACCGCAATTGACAAAACCGCAAATGCAATTAAAAGGCTCATATGGTTTGGTTACAACACTCCGTTTTACTTAGACGGCAGCAGTATACTAAGAGTACCGTGGCAATGCGAGCCGGTGCAGCACCGGCCCGCTTCAGGTGTTTATCGCTCTGTTACCTGATATACAGTGACACTGCCGCTGACTTCGTTCCCAATAAGCAACAGCGGGTTGCCATTCGGGCTGGCGCTGGCCGGTACAAACTTAATACTTTCCGGGCCTAAATCACCTGCCAACGGCACTTCAGTACAGTCCATACCCTCGGCGCTGTCGCACGGCTCGGTTAAGTCGTCATCCAGTTCAAAGTCTGCAGCAAAGTTACGGTTAATATAGTGGCTGACAAAGTTGGCCTGAAACGGATTAGTCACATCGTAAATAAACAAATCGCCGCTGCGTTCCTGAGCGATAAAGGCATAGGTGCGGCCTTCTATGGTACCCACATCAATGGCTTCCGGCTCGCCGCCTTTATCATCTGAGCGGTTATCGCCTTTATTTTCGGTATGGGCGCTGTTAAAGTTATTGCCAAGGATCGCGGCAGAAATGCGACCAAAATCATCACCTGAATCAAAAACCTGGTTCAGATTCTGATCCCAGATAGAGAACGAGCGCGCACCATAGGCATAGAGTTTTTCCACTACGCCATCATTATCCGGGTCGACCAGCGCAGCGGTTACTTTTAACCGGCCTAAACCCTCATCGCCGCCTGTAACGTCATACAATGCTTGCAGCTCGGTGCTAAAGGTTTTGTTCAACTCGTCCGAGTCGATAATATCGGCCACGCGGATATCTTCGGAGTAGGCATCCCAGTCGCGCGAGTCACCTTCGTTGGCCGAGACAATAAAAGTAGCGCCATTCCACTGATAAGCGGCAATGGAGTCTGGCTGATACAAGCCATACACATTCGGCAGTTTGCTAAAGAACGCCACTTCATCTTCATTGCTGACGTCTATCAGATACTGGCCCCAGTCTTTGTGGCCCAGCGCTTTGACTTCAATGCTCATATCAGCAAGGTCAATAATACCAATCGCATTGGCTTCCTGCAGAGATACCCAGGCGGTTTTGCTGTCAGCCGCCACGGTGATGTACTCGGGCTCCAAATCCTGTGCCACTGTGGTGCCTGATGGGCCGGCGAATTTTACCCCGGCTTGTTGCAGCAAGCTGCGGCGTTTAGCGTCAGTATCGTAGTCGCTGGCTGACAGCAGATCAGAGCTAAACACCATATCGCTGGTTAAATTGATGGTTTGCGCCAGATCTGCCGGCACACCGTCAGTCAGGCTAATCACCGAAATACTGCCTTCTGGGTCGGCAGTGTAATCGGTATCCGGTTCGCCTTCATTGGCGACCAGTACCTTAGCGCCATCCGGGGTAAAGGTCAGCATATCGGGCAGGGCACCTACCGCAACGGCTTTAATAAAGCTGCCAGTGCCTGTACTGCTCAGGTTATAAAACAACACAGCACCGTTGTCGGTTTTCACTGGTGCGGCCACGGCGATGGCCAGCAAGTCGCCGTAAATGGCAATAGAATTGGCTTCACCCAGCGCGGCGCTAACGTCAGTATCATTGGCGTCTTTTACATTAACACTCTCTGGAAAAGTAAAAGGCACCGAGCTTAAGCTATCGTCAGTAATACCATTGCCTACGGCGGTAATGGGTAAGTTGGCCAGCGAAATCACTTCAATACGGTTCTCGGCGGCGTTAATGGCAAAGGCCGAATTTGACCCTTGGTGAAACTGCACAATTTCCGCCGCAGATTTGCCATAAATGCCAGTGGTAAAGCGGCCGACGACGTCAATCTTCAGCGCGCGTGGCAGGTCTTTTCCTGGTTGTCCGGTTTGGCCGGTTTCACCTGCAGGGCCAGTTGCACCCGGGGCGCCATCATCACCGTCTAATGAGCAAGCCGATAACATGGCCACAATACTTAATGCGAGCAGAGAGCGTTTTAACATGCTGAAGATCCTGAGTTTATTATTGAATTAATAAACCAGTGTCAGCATCACAGGTGACAAACGGATGAAAGGCAGGTGATGTTTTTATGAAGCAGGCTGCTGCTCAGCCTGTTGTTGTATAAACAGCTGTTTTGGCATCAGGTTTACCGTTTCATGCAACTCAGAATACACTATTACCACCTCGCCGCGTTCCAGCTGGCGTTTGACGCTGTCCACTTTGTCCGTTAAAGCAACTTCCTGCTCTCCATAATCGGTGCCTTCGCGCAGTACATAGTATTCAATCAGGTTGTGTAGCGTATCTTCAGCGACATCGGTATAAGGAATGATCATCGTAACTGCTCAATTATAAACTGTGGAATACGTTGGTTTAACCAGAATCTGGGTTTGAGAGGGCTGCCATAAACAAAGCCGACATGGCCGCCACCGCGGGTTAGCTCGTAATGTATATGCGGGCTGAGCTCGTCGGCTTGTGGGATCACCTCGTCACTTAAAAACGGGTCGTCCTTGGCATGAATAATCAGCGTAGGGATGCGGATATGGCGCAAAAACGCTTTACCACTGGCTTGTTGGTAGTAATCCTGCGCATTTAAAAAGCCATGCATTGGCGCGGTGTAGTGCTCGTCAAATTGCTCGATACTGCTAAAGCCCTGCACCTGTTGTGGCGTTAGCGGCAGCGGAAAATCGTTGAATTGTTGTAGTTTTAGCAAGGTGCTGCGTTTTAACCGGCCTAATAAATAACGCTGATACAGCTTGCTGCTGCCGCTGTTTATGCGTTTAGCACAGGCGGCCAGTGACAACGGCGGGCAGACAGCAATGGCCGCTGCCAACAGGTTGTTACTAGCTTGTTCACCGCAGTATTTCAGTAATACATTGCCACCCAGCGAATAACCCACCGCCACTAGTTTCCGGTTTGGGTAACGTCGTTTTACTTCTGCTATGACAAGTGCGGCATCGGCGGTATCACCGCTGTGATAAGCCCGCGGCAGCTTATTGGGTTTGCCGTTACAGCCGCGAAAATGTATTAGCAGCGCCGGCCAGTTAAGCGCCTGGCACTGTGCCAGCATCGCCTGGATATAATGGCTGTTAATGTCACCCGCCAGACCATGTAGCAAAATCAGCAATGGCGCTTTGTCATCTGCCGTGTTGCTGTGTAGCCAGTTTAATTGCAGCTCGTCGCCATCGGGTAAACTGAACATTTCAGCCTCAGTAGTGACGCGCTGTTTTGGGCTTAAATATTTGGCAAATATAGTTTGCAGGTGGGCATGCTTTAACCACCAGGCAGGCTGAAACGGGCTGTGGCTTACTGGTCTGATCTGAGCTTGCAAATTAGTTTATCCTGATAAACAATGAGATAACTTTTACAGCAGGTGCAGCACTATGGATAGGCGGCGATTTATTTTAACCGGCATTGCCTTGGGCACAGCCGCCAGCTTAGGTGGCGGTTTGGCTATCATGGGCTGGCAGCATAGCCAGGCGCCCGATAGCAGCAACCGTGAACTGGTGTTATCTGCTTTACTACCTGCGCTATTGTACGGTGCTTTACCACAAGATGCGACCTTAGCTGCAGCCGAACTTGATCGCACTAAAACCGCGATCAGCGACTTTCTGCCGTTTTTACCATTGCGCCAGCAGCAGGAGCTTAACCAGCTGTTTAACCTGCTGGCTAACCGTATTAGTCAGCTTGGCTTAACCGGCTATGTCACGGCGTTGTCCGACCTTGCACTGCAGCAACGGCTGCAGCTGTTAAATCAATGGCGCGACAGTTACTTGACGTTGTTACAGCAAGCCTATCATGGCCTGCGTGAGCTGCTGTATGGTGCTTATTATGGCCAGAGTGAGCACTGGCAAGCGCTGGCTTACAGCGCGCCGCGGTTTAGATAGGCTTGGCAGATGAGCCGCCAAGTTGTGACAAGGTGTTCTTACGTAGCAGCGGCAGGGATGCCGCGCAGGCTGAGACAGCACAGGGACGTGCTGTTGAAGGCGGCGAAGTAAGAATTTCCTTGTCGCAACTATTACAGCAGAAGCTTTAGCGCAAAAGGGCGGACACCTTGTACCTTCGCTTTGAGCACTTTCAGCAGATTAATGAGATAGATACATGACAACTAACCACTTGGATGCCAGCCAGTTTACGCAGGATCAGCAGTTTGATACCGATATCGTGATTATTGGCTCCGGTGCCGGCGGCGGTATCGCTGCCGAGCAATTGGCGCAGGCTGGCTTTAAGGTGCTATTGCTGGAAGAGGGCGCTTATTACACAAGTGACGATTTTGTCATGCAAGAGCGCTGGGCGTACCCGAATTTATATCAGGAAGGTGCAGCACGTAAAACCCGCGATCAGGCGATTGGCATTTTACAAGGCCGCACGGTTGGCGGCTCTACTACGGTAAACTGGACCACCTCTATCCGCACACCACAGCCGACGCTGGATTACTGGCAAAGCGAGTTTGGCATTAATTTTAGTGGCGATACCGACTTAGCGCCTTATTTTGCTAAAGCCGAGCAGCGGCTGAATATTCATCAGTGGCCAATACCGCCCAACGCCAATAACGCCAAGTTACAGCAAGGCTGTGAAAAACTGGGTTGGCAGTACACGGTGATTAACCGCAACGTGAACGGTTGCGCTAATTTAGGCTATTGCGGCATGGGCTGCCCGATTAACGCCAAGCAATCGATGTTGGTTAGCACCATACCGGCCGCGCTGGCACTGGGCGCGACGCTGATTTCACACCTTTCTGTGCGTCAACTGCATTGGCAGGGCGACAGCATCACCGCTGTCGAAGCGGTGCCGGTCGATCAGTATTTTCAGCCGCGTAGCGACATCCGTATTCGCATTACGGCAAAACATTATATCGTTGCCGCCGGTGCCATTGGTTCACCGGCCTTGTTGTTACGTTCCAAACTGCCCAACCCGTCTGGCCGCTTAGGCAAGCACACCTATTTGCACCCGACAGTGATTTCCGGCGCCTTGTTTGATGACGCTATTAACGGCCATAGTGGCGCGCCGCAATCGATTTATTCGGATCAGTTTGTCTGGCCTGCGGATAACACCCAGCCCGGTTTTAAACTGGAAGTGCCGCCGCTGCACCCGGTGTTAATGGCAACCAAACTTACCGGTACCGGTCAGCAACACGCGGCGCTGATGCAGCAATTTAACCAGCTGCAGGTGACGATAGCGCTGCTGCGCGATGGTTTTCATCCACGCAGTCAGGGCGGCACAGTACAACTGGACAGTGCGCAGCAGCCGCTGCTGGATTACCCAATCAGCGATTACTTGTGGCAGGGCATGCGACAGGCATTATTGGCCATGGCTGAGCTACAATTTGCTGCCGGTGCTAAGCAGGTACTACCCATTCATCACGATGCCACGCTTTATAACAGCTGGCCTGAGGCCAAGGCGGCAATACAAGGCTTACCAATGCAGAAATTGCGGCAAACCGTGGTGTCGGCCCATGTGATGGGCGGTTGTAATATGAGTGCCAGCCCAACGAAAGGCGTGGTCGACATAAACGGCCGCCATCATCAGCTACAAAACCTGTCAGTATTTGACGGTTCTATTCTACCCACCAGCTTGGGCGCCAACCCGCAGCTCACCATTTATGCGCTGGTATGGCGCAATTGCCAACAGTTAATCAGCAGCTTGCAAAGGCAACAGTAATAAACAGTTAGCTGGGCCTACTTAAATCTGGCGAGCTGCTATAGTTTCTGAGCTTATTTGCTGATAAGGACAGATGATGAAACTGAGTTCTATAGTGCTGTGCGGCCTGATGCTGTGTTGTGTCGCGCCCGATGCGGCAGAACAGAAAGTGGTTAACAAGCTTTACTCGGAAAAAGGGGAAGCCGGCGAGCAGGTTATTACCCAACTGGACGATGGCAGCTACAGCGCGTCGTTAAAGATGAGTTGGAACAACCGTGTAGTCACCATTAAAGAAACGCTGCAGGTAGATAAAAAAGGCGTGCCAGTGGCGTTTTCTGCCCGCGGCACTTCGGCTTTTGGCGCGCCGATAGCAGAGCAGTTTAGCCTGCTTGACGGCGTGGCACGCTGGTCTGGCAATAAAGATGACGGCATGCTGCAAACGGCTGAGCCACGTTATTATGTGCCGGCCGATCAGGCTGGCGCTGCCAGCCATGTATTGATGCAAGCCTTACTGGCATCGCCAACCCGTTCGGTCGATTTATTTCCCAGCGGCACGGCCAGGTTAGATGCGCTGAAAACCGTGACGGTAAGCAATGGCAGCAACACTAAGGACGTTACCTTGTATGCCATCAGTGGTCTGGCGTTTAACCCGTCGTTTGGCTGGTTCGATAAAGACGGCCATTATTTCGCTCAGGACTTCAGCGGCTTTATGCGGGTGATCCGAGACGGCTTTAGCCTGGATAACTTTGCTGAGCTGGCAAAAATACAAAAGCAGGCCGAAAACGACTATCTGGCAGATATTGCCAAACACCTGAGCCACAGTTACAGCACCGTATTGCTGCAAGGCGGCAGTGTGGTCGACGTAGTGGCAGGCAAAGTACTACGCAATACCGATGTCTTACTGCAAGATGGCAAAATAATGGCCGTTGCCAGCGGCCTGAGCGTTCCGGCCGGTGCCAAGGTGCTGGATGCGCGTGGTAAAACGATTATCCCCGGGCTGTGGGATATGCATGGCCATTTGTCGAAAAACGATGGTTTACTGAATATTGCCGCCGGTGTGACCAGCGTGCGCGACATTGGTAACAACCATGACAATATTATGGAAATTGCCGGCTTATTTAACAGTGATCAGCTGATTGGCAACCGGGTTTACCGCGCAGGCTTTTTTGATAAACAAAGCGAATATTCTGCTGGTTTGTCGGTTACGTCATTGCAGGAAGCGCATGAGAAAATAGACTGGTTTGCCGATAACGGTTATCTGCAA
This sequence comes from Rheinheimera pleomorphica, assembly GCF_011634895.1. Taxonomy (GTDB): domain Bacteria; phylum Pseudomonadota; class Gammaproteobacteria; order Enterobacterales; family Alteromonadaceae; genus Alishewanella; species Alishewanella pleomorphica. The sequence continues at coordinate 118,804 of NZ_SIRR01000006.1, forward strand.
ATTAAGATCTACAGCTCAATTGACCCGGCCTGGGTAAAGCCGATAGCCGACCATGCACACCGACGTGGTATGCGGTTAAGTGGTCATGTGCCCGCCTTTATGACAGCGCGCCAGGCGGTAGAGCAGGGGTTTGACGAAATTCAGCACGTAAATATGTTGTTTTTAAATTTTCTAGCTGGCACCGAGGTTGATACCCGTACCCAGCTCAGGTTTTCTCTGCTCGGTGAAAAAGCTGGCAGCCTGGACTTAGCCAGCAAGCCAGTACAGGACTTCATAAAGTTACTGGCCGATAAGCAAATAGTGGTCGACCCTACTGTTGCGACCTTCCGCAGTTTGTTACTGGGACAAAGCAAACAAATTGACCCGGAATTTGCGGCTGTTGCCGAGCACTTACCGCCCGGCGTGGTCAGGCAGCTAAAAGGTGCAGTTATGAATGTTTCGCCAGAGCTGCAACCGGCGTATCAAAAATCAGCTGATGCGATGCTCATCATGGTGAAAAAACTGTTTGATGCCGGCGTGCCAATAGTGCCCGGCACTGATCATATTGCCGGTTTTACTTTGCACCGTGAGCTGGAACTGTATGCGATGGCCGGTATACCGCCGCTGGATGTACTGCGTATTGCCAGTTATGAACCGGCGCGGCTGGTGGGGGCGGCGTATCACAGTGGCTCGGTTAGTGTCGGCAAAGATGCCGATTTGCTGCTGATAAACGGCGACCCGAGCACTGATATCGCTGATATCCGTAAAGTGGCACTGGTGTTTAAAGGTAAGCACTACTATCAACCACACGAGCTCTATCCGGTACTGGGTGTAACCCCCTTTACCAGCCCGGTCGCGTTTCAACCTTAAATAAGGCGGGGAAGGCATGCTATTAATGCCTTCCTCCGCGTCTGCCCTGACAGGCCATGGCAACGGATACGGTGTTACATTATGTTATGTTGTGACAATCTGATTGCTGTTGCATAAAAATCAGTGGATATCGCCTGCTATCCTGCAGCAGCCGTGCTAAGGTTTAAGCAATTTTATCTCTGTACCTGCTTGTGTAATGACTACAGAAAGTTATAAAGCGCTAAGTAACTATATCGACCTGCTGTTGGATGCGATTTGCGTGGTAGATAAATTCGGCCGTTTTGAATTTGTCAGCAGCAGTGCTGAGCGTATTTTTGGTTACACGCCCGAGGAAATGCTGGGCCGGCCGATGATAGAGCTGGTGCATCCGGATGATCGCGAGCGCACGCTTAAAGCGGCTGAAGACATTAACGCCGGCGCGGTAAAGATTGACTTTGAAAACCGCTATATTCGTAAAGACGGCCAAATAGTGCATTTGCTTTGGTCGGCACGCTGGTCGGCCAGCGATAAACGCCGGGTGGCGGTGGCGCGTGATATCACCCGCAGTAAAAAAATTGAGGCGCGCCAGGCGGCGCTATATGCCATTTCAGAAGCGGCTTTTGCCTGTGATGATTTAACGGCACTGTACCAGAGCATTCAGCGGATTATTGCCGAGCTGATCCCGATAAACCGTTTTGCCATAGTGTTGCCCGAGCAGGACAGTGAGCGCTTGCAGTTCGTTCACGATGCGCAGTTAGCCAACGCGACGCTGGATAGTAACAGTGATGGCACTATGCAGCTGTGCCAGCAGGTTATTCAGCGTGCAGAAACCATTATGTTAAGCAGCGACAATCTGGCAGAGTTACCCGCTAAGCTACGACAACAGTCAAAGGCGTTACCGGTAAACTGGCTGGGGGTGCCGTTAAAGTCGCAAACGTCGGTTATCGGCGCGCTAATGGTGCAAAATGCGCCGTCGGCCAGGGCCTATACACACAGTGAAATTGAGCTGTTAGAGTTTGTGTCGGTGCAGGTGGCGGTCGCCATAGAGCGCAAACAAATGCTACAGCGGTTGCAGCACAATGCGCTGTACGATCAGCTAACTGGCCTGCCCAACCGCGAGTTGTTTGACGACAGAGTACGTTCTGCCATAGCCAGAGCCGAGCGTGAGCAAGGCCAATTTGCGCTGCTGTATCTGGATTTAGATAAATTTAAGCAAGTGAATGACAGGCACGGCCACCAGATAGGGGATGAGCTGCTGCAGCACACCGCGAAGCGGATCACCGCCAATTTACGCCATAGCGATACCGTCGCCCGCTTTGGTGGTGACGAGTTTGTTATTTTGCTGGAGCAGGTAGACAGTGCCGATACGGCGCTGGCGCTGGCAGAAAAAGTACGCAGTGCGCTGGAAAGCACGTTTGCGCTGGCTGATCATTTGTTGCAGGTGTTACCCAGTATCGGCGTTGCGTTGTACCCGGCACACAGCCGGGATATCAAAGCCCTGTTATTACTGGCTGACAACGCCATGTATCAGGCAAAAAGTGGCGGTGGCAACCGGGTGCAGCTAAACCAGCAAATAGCCCCGACCCGAAAAACCACTCATGCCGGTTAACTATCAGCACGCTGCTTGCCTCTGTTTAGCGGCGGCTTAATGCCCGCCCTAACGCCTGAAAATAGCTCAGCCACAAGGCGCTGAGTTTATTGCTCAATGGTTCGCTGGGGTAAGCGCCCAAGCGGGCAAGTTTGCTTTGCCGTGTGCCTGATACCAGAAAACTATTTTTCACGCTCTGGCGTTGCAGTATATGCTCAAAGGCTCTGGCTGCCATTTCTTCCGGTAGTGCCAGATAAAGTTGGCCAAAGCGACTGTCCAGCGCCCGGCAACGGGCAAAGTAATCACTCTCGGTTTCACCGTCGTCAGACAGAAATAACCAGCGAAAGCTTTGCTGCAACAGCTGGTTTAGCGGATGCGGTTGTATAGCCTGGCTTTTTAGCCAGCAGCGCGAGGCAAATTGGTTGGCGGGCACAGGTGGTTGAAACATTTTGCCGCCGATATAGTGGTCAAAAGCATGAAACCATTCATGCGCCAGGCTGCCGCCGCCGGCATTTTTCGCCAGTGCCAGAATGCGTCCCTGTGGCTGGTAATGCGCACAAACGCCAGGCCTGCCGCCAATACCGTAAGTAAGCGCCAGGCTACCATTTAGCGAGATCACCTGCGCTGGCACCTGCAAGATTAACTGCAGGTCGCATAACGCGTCGAAAAATAAGTTAGCCGCCCGTTGTTGCTCATCGCCGGTGACCCAGCGGCCGATATGGATACTGTTAAAACCAAATATTTTCACCAGATCGGCAAAGCTGACATCGGCGCCGGCCCGGTGTGGCGGGCCATTGCGATAGTATTGTCTGATGACCCCGGATGTCACGCTGTAGCCGGTGTTCCTGTATCTTGGTCTGCCAAGATGGCCAGCGCCACGGCTTCAGCGACTTTTATACCGTCGATACCCGCCGATAAAATGCCGCCGGCATAACCGGCGCCTTCACCTGCCGGATACAAGCCTTTGACATTGACGCTCTGGTAATCGGCGCCGCGCTTAATACAAATTGGCGACGACGTGCGGGTTTCCACCCCGGTTAACAGGCCATCGGCTTTAGCAAAGCCTTTAATTTGTTTGTCAAAAGCCGGTATTGCTTCACGAATAGCGGCCACAGCGAACTCTGGCAGTGCCAGGGCCAGATCGGTTAGCTTAATGTTTGGCGTATAAGATGGCTTCACGTCACCCAGTTCAGTCGAAGGCTTGCCAGAGAGAAAATCACCAATCAGCTGCGCCGGGGCATGATAGTTTTCGCCGCCTAATTTAAACGCCTGTTGCTCTAACTTACGCTGCAGGGCAATACCGGCCAGCGGGTGGCCGGGGTAGTCACGCTGTGGGTCAATGCCAACTACGATGGCGCTGTTGGCATTGCGCTCATGGCGTGAATACTGGCTCATACCGTTAGTGACAACCCCGCCGTGCTCTGACGCGGCGGCTACCACAGTGCCACCCGGACACATACAAAAGCTGTAAACACTGCGGCCATTACTGCAATGGTGTACCAGTTTGTAATCGGCCGCGCCTAAAATCGGGTTACCGGCATTAGGGCCAAAGCGGCATTCGTCAATCATCGATTGTTCATGCTCTATGCGAAAGCCAATAGAGAACGGCTTGGCCTCAACATAAACACCTTTGTCATACAGCATTTGGAAGGTATCACGGGCACTGTGGCCCACCGCCAGCACGATGTGTTTGCTGTGCAGCTGTTCGCCGTTTGACAGTGTTAAGCCGGTAAGCTGGCCGTTATCAATATGCAGGTCATCGACCCGGCTACTAAAACGAATTTCACCACCCAGTGCAATAATGTTGGCGCGCATTTTTTCCACCATCGCCACCAGTTTAAAGGTGCCGATATGCGGCTTGCTGACATACATAATTTCGTCTGGCGCACCGGCAGCAACAAATTCGCTCATTACTTTGCGGCCATAATGCTTCGGATCTTTTACCTGGCTGTAGAGCTTGCCATCAGAAAAAGTACCGGCACCGCCTTCGCCGTACTGTACGTTAGACTCAGGGTTTAGCTCCTTACCGCGCCAAAAACCAAAGGTGTCTTTGGTACGCTCGCGCACTTCTTTACCGCGCTCGAGAATAATCGGCTTAAAGCCCATTTGTGCCAGCAGCAAGCCAGCAAATAGCCCGCAAGGACCCAGGCCAATCACGATTGGCCGCTCAGTCAGCTGTACCGGCGCCTGGGCAACAAATTTATAGCGGGTATCGGGTGCGGGCTTTACATGCGGATCTTTAGCAAATTGCTGCAATAAGGCGGCTTCGTTAGCTACTTCGATATCCAGAGTGTAAATAAGTTGGATATCGGTTTTTTTCCGCGCGTCAAAACCGCGTTTAAATACGGTAACGCTGTGCAGCTGTTCGGGTTTTATGTTTAATTTACCGAGAATGGCGGCATTTATCGCGTTTTCATCGTGGTTTAACGGCAGTTTTATTTCGGTCAGGCGCAGCATAAGAGTTCCGTATCGGTGTCATAGCCGCCGGCGGCAGCTCACAAGATAGGTGCTATTTTACGCCAAGCTTCGGGTTATGTCCGTATTCGTTTTAAAACTGACGGACTTTTCAGCAAAAACCTGACTACTCTAAGCTAACCGTTGCAGGCCAGGATGGCCGAATCGAGCCCCCAGGGATGGGTTTACGGCGTGTTAGCGTGAGTTGACAGGTTCATGCCCGATAGCAGCTGACAGTTTGTTTTTTCATAGCGCTGCAGTATGATCGCCAGCCAGACGTAATAGGAGCCGATCTGCCATGGCCTTTGTGGTATTAGAAAACTGCATAAAATGCAAATACACCGACTGCGTAGCCGTATGCCCGGTAGATGCGTTTTTTGAAGGACCCAATTTTCTGGCAATCAGCCCAACCATTTGTATTGATTGCGGCCTGTGTGAACCAGAGTGCCCGGCCAACGCCATAGTGCAGGAAGACAAGGTACCCGCAGAGCAGCAGGGGTTTATTGCGCTAAATGCCGAATTAGCCGAAGTGTGGCCGAATATTCGTGAGCTAAAGCCAGCACCAAGCGATGCCGATACCTGGAACGGCGTGCCCAACAAGCTGCAGTATCTGCAGCTTGATGAATAATAAAGTGCAGCTGCAATATCTGCCGCTAGATGAATAGTAAAGTAGCAGCTGCAATAGCTGAAACTGGCGTCGCCAGGCGCTTTATTTGCTGTCGGGCTGGTCGTGATCGACTTTATAGATAAAGTAGATGGCGTAAAAAATACATAGGCCAATCACAATAGCTAAGCCGGTAAACGAGATAAAGATAACCGGATCATTAATAAATTCTTGCCACAGGTTCATAACTTTACCCTCTTGCTGTGTTGTTAAAGCAAGTGTAGGTAAAGTGTGCCGGCGCTTAGCTGATACAGATCAAAGATTGCACCGCGGCTTAGCCCGACTGCAGCAAGCTTTGACGCAGATCAAGTAATGCCCCGGCGCAGGCAGTGGTATCGTGGGCCAGTAGTGCCAGATAGCTTTCCAGCAGTGGCTGGGCGTCGGCGGTTAAGGCTGGGCACTGTGCCAGCAGCAACTGCTGTTCTAAGCGCTCCAGCTCCAGCTCAGCGCTTAATAAACTTTGCTTGAGCTGCTGTTGTTGTAAAGGGGGTAGCGGGCTTTGGCTGGCGCTGCGGCGCAACTGGCGCAATGGCCGGGTAAACTGAGCGCTGAAGTTTTCCAGCGCCGCGCTAAGCTGCTGTATCTGTTGTGCGCTTAAGCAAAGCTGCTGTTGCTCTAAAAAACACAGCAACAGCAGCAAGTTAACGTTAGCGCCCAAGGCGTCCTGCCAGTGTAAGCAGACTGATTTAACCTTAGGGTAAAACGCCAGGCTAAACTGCCACAGTTGCTCGGCAGTGATTGGCTGCGCCATGTTGCCGTTGTTAGGCATTATGCTGCCAGAACTGTGTGGTTTTTTGCTCCAACTCTTCCTGTGCCATAAACCAGTCTTCTTCAATGCCGGCCAGGCTTTGGCTGGCACTGGCCTGTTTGGCCAGTAACTCGGTTAGTTCCGCTTTGCGTTTGGCGTCGTAAATCTGGGGGTCAGCCATTTTTTCCTCAATAGCCGCCAGCTCTTTGGTCAGCTTTTCCTGCTGCTGCTCCAGTTTTTCGATTGTTTGCTTTACCGGCCTGAGCAGGTTTCGCAGCTCGGCTTCCAGCCGTTTTTGATCTTTACGTATCACATTGCTGCTGGTTGGCGTATCGGCCTGCGTTGCCGCAGCGCTTTGGCGGGCATCTTGTTGCAGCCATTGGTAATAATCCGCTAAGTCACCGTCAAAAGGCGCGACCCGGCCATGGGCGACTAAATAAAACTCGTCGGTACAGCTGCTGAGTAAATGCCGGTCGTGCGACACGATAACAATAGCGCCTTCAAACTCCTGCAACGCCATCACGATGGCTTCGCGCATATCCAGGTCCAGGTGGTTGGTCGGTTCATCCAGCAACAACAGGTTAGGGCGCTGATAGACAATTAACGCCAGCACTAAACGGGCTTTCTCGCCGCCGGAAAACGGTGCGCAAGGCTCTAATGCTTTGTCGCCATGAAAGCCAAAACCACCTAAGAAATCACGCAGCTTTTGCTCGGGTACTTGTGGGTCTAGGCGCACTAAGTGTTGCAGTGGTGAGTCTTGCGGTCGCAGCGTTTCCAGCTGATGCTGAGCAAAATAACCCAGGCTGACGCCATTGGCGTACCACACCTCACCACTTTGCGGTGCCATACTGCCGGACAGCAACTTAATTAATGTCGATTTACCGGCGCCGTTACGGCCAAGCAGGCCAATGCGGCTACCGGGTAACAGCTGAAACTTTATTTGGCTTAAGATCACTTTATCGGCGTAGCCGGCTTGCACATTGTCCATTTTCAGTAATGGATTAGGCAGGGCTTTGGGCTCGCGAAAGCTAAAGCTGAATGGCGAATCAACATGCGCCGGTGCCAGTAGTGTCATACGCTCCAGCGCTTTAATCCGGCTTTGCGCCTGCCGGGCTTTGGTGGCCTGGGCTTTAAAGCGGTCGATAAACTTTTGCAGGTGCGCTACCTGGCGCTGCTGTTTGTCAAAATTAGCCTGATGCTGTGCCAGTTGCTCGGCGCGCTGGCGTTCGAACTGGCTGTAATTACCTTTGTATAAGGTTAGTGTTTGCCGTTCGATATGCACGATGTTGTCAGTGACGGCATCGAGGAAGTCACGGTCGTGGCTGATTAATAATAAGGTGCCCTGATAATTAGCCAAGTATTTTTCCAGCCACAGCACGGCGTCTAAATCCAGGTGGTTGGTTGGTTCATCCAACAACAGCAATTCGGCACGCTGCATTAAAGCCCGCGCCAGGTTTAACCGCATCCGCCAGCCACCGGAGAACGATTTTACCGCTTGCTGCTGAGCGTCACCGCTAAAGCCCAGGCCATCAAGCAGTACGCCAGCTTTGGCTTCAGCGCGATAGCCATCTAAGGCTTCAATTTGCAGGTGGATGGCAGCTAAATCAGATTCGCTGCAACCAGTGCGCACTTTCAGCAGCAGCGGAAACAGTTGCTCGTCGCCTTGTAACACATAATCCATCGCACTGCAGTCCAGTGCCGGGGTTTCCTGCGCTACGGTTGAAATGTGCCAACTGGCCGGTATGCTGACTGAGCCGGCGTCAGCGTGCAGTTTATTTTGCAGCAAAGCAAACAGGCTGGATTTACCACAACCGTTAGCGCCGACAATTCCCACCTTTTGCCCCGGAAATACGGTAAGATCGGCACCCTGAAACAAACACTGAATACCGCGGCGTAGTTCCACCTGTTGCAGCTGGATCATGTTTTTTCCTGTGTAACTGAATTGGGCTGCTAATTTACCCGTATAACCGCAACAAACCAAGGCTTGGCGCATAAAATTGCTAGGCCAGCCAGAAGAGGCATAAGATGACAACCCGCAAAAAGAAACGTTTCATTGCCGGCGCCAGTTGCCCGAAGTGCAAGGCAGTAGACAGCATGATGTTGTTTATGGAAAACAATGTAGAAAAGGTGGAATGCGTGGAGTGTGGCCACCAGATGGTGCAACCCGAGGCGCAGATAGCCAAAGCCAGCCGCGTTGCCGAGCAGGTAATAGGTGTGTTTAAACCGGAATAATATTAATAATGTGGTGGTGGCGGTTCTTCTTCCGGCCGCAGTATGCCCTGATCGTCCGGCAGGTTACGCAGTTTCTCGGCCAGCAGCATCACTTGCTGCTGCAGGCGATCAATTTTCTTCTGATGCTCCAGCAGTTCATTACTCAGGCTATTAACGGTGTCTTCCTGAAACGCCAATTTGCTTTCCAGCTCAACAATATGCAGTTGTAACTCCTGCTCATTTGTTGTCATCTTTGATCTCCCATACTTCGGCGATGCCACTGGAGCTTTCGCTGATTAACTGCTTCTCTGATAAAAACGCTACCGCATGCACCACTGCACTCGGTGGCCGGCTATCGGGCTTTACCCCTACTTGCCACTGTTGTAACTCGCGGCCGCTTTGCACATCCCATAACGCCAGTTTACGCGTTGGCGCACCGGTAGCCAGATAATGACCATCGCGGCTAAAACGTACGGCACTAAACACCTGCTGACGCGCCGTAAATTGTAGCTTACTGACCAGCTGACCGCTTTGGATATCCCATATTTGCGCTAAGTCCTGGCTGTCGGCGGTAAAGGCATAGCGGCCTTGCGGGTCCAGTGCCACTTTAGTCACCCGGCTGGGGTGGCTAAAACTGTAGATAATCTGGGCGCTTTGTGTATCCCATAAATGCGCTTTGTAGTCGTTGCCTCCGGTTAGCGCATAGCGGCCGTTGGGTGACATTGCCACACTGTTAATACGCTCGGTATGGCCTAAAAACTCCAGCCGCCGGCCAGATGCCAGGGTGATATGCTGCACGCCACCATTACTTTTGCCAATCAGCAAATGTTCGCCGTTGTTCGACACCGCGACATCGCGCACTGTAGCGGCATCTAACTGCCAGTAGCCCTGGTTTTCGCCGCTGGTAATATTCCACAGTGCATAAGTATGCTGGTCGGCTGTGAGTACATGGCTGTTGTTGTGGCTGATAGCCAGGTTTAACACCAGATTGTCGCTGCTATCCTGATGTTGCCACTGATATTTCAGCGCATTAGTGCGCAAATCCCACAGCGCCACACCATCCTGAATAGACGACACCGCAGCGTAGTGACCATCGTCTGATAAGGCCGCTGCATAGCTGCCCTGAGCCACATGCGGCAGCTGCTGCACAGGCGGTGTAGACTGTAGTTTTTCACAGCCGCTTAGCAGTATTAGCAGAAAAAACACAGGATATTTCATGTCGGGTGTTAACCTCATCCGCACAAACCGTTAGTATAGGTCAGTTCATTGGACACTATTAAAACATACTTTTGCAGCCTGGCTGCGTAAATCTTGGAGAACCGAATGCGCTTAGTTACCAAAATGTCACTGGTCGCAGTGGCTGTTATCACTCTTACAGCCTGCCAGAAAGAAGCAGAGCAAAAGCCTGCTGCGCTGGATACCGACGAAGCAAAGCAGTCATATAGTTTAGGTGTATCTGTTGGCCGTTACCTGGACAGCACCCTGGATGAATACAGCAAAATGGGTCTGTCACTGGATAGCGCTCTTATTTTACGCGGTGTACAGGATGCTATCGCTGATAAAGCTGCACTGAACGAAGAAGAAGTGCAAGCGATGATGACGGCACTGGAAGAACAGTTCCGTGAAAAGCAAACTGCTATTGCTGATGCGGAAGCAGCTCAGGCGATTGCTGCCGGCAAAACCTACTTAGAAGAGAATGCCAAGAAAGAAGGCGTTACGGTGACTGAGTCTGGCTTACAGTATGAAGTACTGCAGGCGGCTGACGGTGCTAAGCCTGCTGCCACTGACACCGTAAAGGTGCATTACACTGGCACCTTGGTTGACGGTACTAAGTTTGACAGCTCACATGACCGCGGCGAACCGGCGCAGTTTCCGCTTAACCGCGTGATCCCGGGTTGGACGGAAGGCGTGCAGCTGATGAATGTCGGCTCTAAGTTTAAATTCACTATCCCATCAGAACTGGCTTATGGCGAGCGCGATATGGGCGTGATTAAGCCAAACAGTGTGCTGCTGTTTGAAGTTGAATTACTGGAAATTGTTAAAGCTGAAGCGGCTGAACAGTAAAACACAGACAAATTAAAAAGCGGCTGAGGCCGCTTTTTTCATACCTACAATCAGGCTGATATGCCGCTGTCGACATGCTTTTCGTATAAGGTATCGATAAGTTCGTCTTCGTACTCAAAACGTTCTTCCAGCGCCTGGCCCAGTTCCGACAGTTCGCGGTCAAAGGCGCCGCTGTGGCGTGTACTGAGATGATCAGCATACATATCATTAAAATTCAGCGCTAAATCAGTAGACACGGCAATTTTGGGATACAGGCTATCAGCCAGTTTGCGGCTGTCCGTGCCATTGACCGCACACTCCGAGACAATACGCTCATACACTTCAAAGTGGCCAGCGGATAAATAATCTACCAGTAGCTGGCAGAACTCCTGCACAGCGGCCTGAGATGGCAAAGTGGTGCGCTTGGTATCAAAAGGTGGCAATGCCGCCAGTTTACAATAACTGACGATAAGCTGTTGCCGCTCATCCAGCCAATTGTCGATGGCGGTCAGTGAGCCACCCCATTTTTGTCGCGCTGTCTGCACACGGGTGTACATTGCCTTCTCCTTAAGTGCAGCGGCTGTGCTGCAGTAATGTCTAATTAAATGAATTTTGCACTAAAGATCAACCGTTTTTTTATTGGTCAGCCCAGTGAACCGCATTATGATAGCCTCTTACCACAGGGTACCGCAGAGAACAGCGCATGATCAAACACAGCGTCAGCTTAACACCGAATCAACAGGGCCACTGGTTTATTGTCAATCGCGGCCGCATTTGGCTAACGAGTCAGCGGCAAATTCCCCGCGGCAGGTATAACGAGCTAACGCTGTCGGCCGAGCCGGAGCAGGTGTGTCGCTTAGGCGAGCTTGACGGGCTGCCCGCTATGTTATTGGTGAATCACGACCATATTGCCGACGAAGCGCAATGGGCAAGCCCACGGGAGCTGTTGTCTCAGGGAGATGCGGTGTTTCAGCTGGCAGCGCGAGCGGTGCAAGTGGCCCTGTTTTTACAAACACACCGTTTTTGTGGTCAGTGTGGCAGTGCTATGAGCCTGGTCAGCTGGGAACTGGCCGCCCTGTGTAATAAATGTGGTCATCGCTGCTATCCGCGCATTGCGCCTTGTGTGCTGGTGGGTATTGCACACCAGAATAAAATTCTGCTGGCGCGCTCCAGCCGGCACCGGCAGGGCTTTTTCTCTATCCTGGCCGGTTTTGTTGAGTCGGCAGAAACACTGGAGCAGGCGGCGGTACGCGAAGTGAAGGAGGAAGTGGGGGTGGATATTACCAATCTGCGTTATGTTGGCAGCCAGCCCTGGCCGTTTCCACATTCGCTGATGACAGGCTTTATTGCGGATTACGCCGGTGGTGATATCCGTTGTCAGGAGCACGAGATTGAAGAAGCAGCGTGGTTCTCGTTGGATGCGTTGCCAGAGGTGCCGCCGCTAGAAACCTTATCCGGTCAGATCATTGCCCGGTTGCAGCAAATGGCAGCGAAATAAAAAATCTTCCGGAAAGATTTTTAACAAGGCGTAGCATTGGCCCCTAAGGGTTTTCGCCATGGATGGCAGCAAATAAAAAAGCCACATAAAGTGGCTTAACTAAATTTTTGCGTGGTCCCGTTTAAACGGGCTTCTTACTTGTTATTCTTCACTAGCGCAGAAGTGTTATAGCAGATCGATTTTGTGATGACAAGTATTGATCGCAAAAAAGCTGAATACAGCATTTACCGTTAAAACATAGTCGCAGCAACGACACAATGCTAAAATGGCGCGACTTCGGTGAATGACGGACACGCTATGCAATTAAAGAATGATCGGTATCTCAGAGCTTTATTAAAACAACCGGTAGACAGAACACCGGTGTGGATGATGCGCCAGGCTGGCCGTTATTTACCAGAATATCGCGCTACACGCGCGCAGGCCGGTGACTTTATGTCGCTGTGTAAAAATCCTGAGCTGGCTTGTGAAGTGACGCTGCAACCCTTACGTCGTTATGCGCTAGATGCCGCTATATTGTTTAGCGATATTTTGACGATTCCGGATGCAATGGGCTTAGGCTTGTATTTTGGTGAAGGCGAAGGGCCCAAGTTTCAACGTCCGGTACGCGATTTTCTTGATATTGCCAATTTGCCGATCCCCGATCCAGAGCAAGAGCTGCGTTATGTGATGGACGCCGTACGCACCATTCGCCGTGAATTAGATGGCAGTGTGCCGCTGATTGGTTTCTCCGGTAGCCCCTGGACCCTTGCTACCTATATGGTAGAGGGCGGCAGCAGCAAAACCTTTGGCACCATCAAGAAAATGATGTTCAGCGAGCCAGAGGCGTTACATTTATTGCTGGATAAGCTGGCGCAAAGCGTAACCCTGTATTTAAACGCGCAAATTGCGGCTGGTGCCCAGTCTGTGATGATTTTTGATACCTGGGGCGGGGTGCTGACACCGCGTGATTATCAAGAGTTTTCACTGGGATATATGCAGCAAATCGTCAACGGTTTAACCCGCGAAGCAGAAGGCCGTAAGGTGCCGGTGACCTTGTTCACTAAAAATGGTGGCTTGTGGCTGGAAGCGATAGCTAATACCGGTTGTGATGCGCTGGGGCTGGATTGGACCATTAACATTGGCGATGCCAAAGCCCGGGTGGGTAATAAAGTGGCGCTTCAAGGCAATATGGACCCGGCCATTTTACTCGGCTCACCCGAGCGTATCCGCCAGGAAGTACAAATGATCCTCGATGGCTTTGGCCAGGGTTCGGGCCATGTCTTTAACTTAGGCCATGGCATTACACCTGATGTCGATCCAGAGCGGGTAAGTGTATTTATTGATGCCGTACATGCCTTTAGCCGCACTTACCATATGAATGCGGACATCAGCGAATAGTATTAAGCTCAATAAAATCCCCCGGCAAACCGGGGGATTTGTGTAAAAGAGGCAGTGCAGCTGCCGGGGGCTTAGTTAGCGTCTGTCGCGGCCATCTGGTAATCCGCCAGCAAGTCTTCAAAGTTCTCAATGGTCCAGTTGCGTTTTCTGGCCTCTTCTACGGCCTGGCGTAACATGGACTCACCACGGCCTTGCTGCCCCAGCTCTATAAAGGCAACTCCCAAAGTTGACAACAGATTCGGATTGTTCGCGTCGATAGTGCGGCCTTGTTCTGCCAGCCGGATGGCTTTTTGCGGGTCGCGAAGTGTCGGATCATCTGACATCGCCAGCAGAGAGGCATATTCGGTAATTGCCGGCATATATTCTTGCAGCGCCGCCACTTCCAGATAACCTGCGGCTTTACGCGGGTCATAGTTTACATTGTTGCTGTCAAGCAGTTCCTGTGCCAGCAAGTAAGCCGCTTTGGCATCACCGCTATCAGCAGAGATAGCCAGCCAGTTGACGGCTTTGCTCTGGTCCCGATCACAACCATTGCCTGTTACCAGGCACTGGGCTAAACGATACTGTGCCTGAGGGTAGCCGTTTATCGCCGCTTGCAAATACCAGTGCAGGGCGTCTGGTGCCGATACAATACGGCTTTCAGCCAATACTGCGTACAAATATTGATACTTGGCCGATTCTGCCTTGGCGGCGTCGAGTATGGCGTCCAGATATTCCTGATTATCACGGTCGAACTTACGTGACTTAGTGCTGGCTGCCGTTTTAACCTGAAAGGTATGTGACTGCATTTCTAACCGCATCGGGTCGCCGTATAAATCTTTCGGGGGCTCAAAGCGCCAATTTTGCACCGCCTCTAGTACGTACTCAGTAATGGCATCCACTGGAAAAGACGCCACTACTTTGGCATTTTCCGTTTTGCCATCTTCTGTAATGTCGTAATGTACTACCGCCCAGGCAGATACGCCGGCGCGTTCAAAATAAGACGGATAAGACGGCTCTATTTTATTAATTGGTTTTGCCCTGACATCAGTGGCGACATAGCGGTTGGCTGTAGGGTATAAGTTGCCCTGCAGTGCGGCTTTACCAAACTGGTTATTCAGGCTGTTAAACACTTCTTTGCCTTCGAGCCTGGAACTTACCTTAGTACGCAACTGGCGATACTGTTTATCCGCCAGCGGATGATTCCGCTCGCGCGCTATCAAGGTCCAGGCGTAGGCCAGATTCATATCTGGGTCAACACCCAAGCCCTCAGCGTACATGCGGGACAATAAAAACTGCGCCTCGAGATGACCAAGTTCAGCCAGAGTTTCCAGCTGCGGCTTGGCCAGGGCATATTCCTGTTGCTCGAATAGGGCTTTTGCTGTGGGAAAATCTGCTTTGGCCTGCCAGCAAAAAGCCAGCAGTAGCAACATCACACTGTATTGAAGCCGAACCATAAAAAACTCCACAGATGCTATTTATTTAATTATTATGCAATTGAGTTTACAACGATTTATCAGGCAAAACAAAGATAAATAAAATAGTACCTTTTTTATAATTTTGATATTTAATATCAATTGGTTACAGTTAAAATAGGCGGTTAAGGCCATTTAATGCCGCGACCCGGTAAGCTTCAGCCATCGTTGGATAATTAAATGTCGTATGGACAAAATACTCCAGCGTATTACCGCCATTTTTTTGCATCATAATGGCCTGGCCAATGTGAACAATTTCGGCAGCCCGCTCGCCAAAGCAGTGTATACCGAGAATTTCCAGGGTGTCGCGATGAAACAGCAGCTTTAAACTGCCAACATTGGTATTGGCTATCTGTGCCCGGGCCAGGTGTTTAAATTGCGCCCGCCCTACCTCATAAGGAATTTTAGCCGCCGTCAGTTCTTGCTCTGTTTTCCCCACTGAGCTCATCTCCGGAATGGTGTAGATGCCGGCCGGAATATCCGCAATCAAATGCCCATCCAGGTTGCCTTTTACTATGGCTTCGCCGGCCAGGCGACCCTGATCATAGGCGGCGCTGGCTAAACTTGGGTAGCCAATCACATCACCAACCGCATAAATGTTATCGATACCGGTTTGATACTGCTTATTCACCTTAAGCAAGCCTCTGCTATCTGCTTCGAGGCCAATGGCTGCCAGATTTAACATGTCGGTGTTGCCGGTGCGGCCATTGGCAAACAAGAAACAATCGGCTTTCATTTTTTTGCCGGACTTTAAATGCAGTACCACCCCATCATTTGTGCCTTCGATGCGGTCAAACTCTTCACCGTGGCGAATCGTCATGCCGGAGTTCCAGAAGTGATAACTTAATGAATCAGAAATTTCAGCGTCCATAAATGACAGTAAACGATCACGGGTATTGACCAGATCCACCCGTACCCCCAAGCCACGGAATATAGACGCATACTCGCAGCCAATCACGCCGGCGCCATAAATAATAATGTGCTTGGGATCATGTTGCAGCGATAGAATAGTGTCCGAGTCATAGATCCGGCTGTGATTAAAATCGACCTCTGCCGGACGGTAGGGTCTTGAGCCGCTGGCAATAACGATGGTTTTGGCACTGAGCTCAAAACTGCTGCCATCCTCACTACGGATACTCAAACGATGCTTATCGATAAAGCGGGCTTCGCCCTGGTACATTTTTACCTGATTGCGGTCGTAAAAGCCGCTTCGTAGCCGGACTTGCTTGCGGATCACGCCGGCTGCGTGTTTCAGGATCTGTGAAAATGTCAGCTTCGTATGCTGCTCATCCAGCTGGAACAGTGGGTTTTCATTAAATTCAATTAACCGGCTAACGGAATGACGCAGTGCTTTTGATGGTATGGTGCCCCAGTGCGTGCAGCCGCCGCCAACGGATTGGTAGCGCTCTACTGCGGCAACTTTTAAGCCGCTCTTAGCCAGGTACATAGCGGCGCCTTCACCACCAGGGCCGGTCCCAATGACAATGGCATCAAAATCAAAACGGACTGTTTTTGTTGCGGCTTTTTTCGTCGTCACGCGGCTTATCTCACTTAACTGGTCAATATTAACCTGAGCATATCAGGTATCAGGCACAAAAAAAGAGACCGAAGTCTCTTTTTTCTGTCAGCTAAACGCTGTAACCAGTCTTTGCCAGTGCTGTTGTTGCTGCTGTAAATGTTGTTTAAACTCGACATAACGTTGTCTAAAGTCTACTGCCTGATATTGCGCGACCAGCTGCTCTTTACGTTGCAGTAACAGTTGCTTTTTCAGCTGATAATAATCCTGCATTCTGGCCAGTAGTAATTCGTACTCTTGTTCCAGCAACTGCAATAACTGCTCGGCATTAGGCCGTTGCTTAACGTTGGCAATAGCGCGCTGCAACTGCATCTTAACTTTTGCCTGCGCAATACGTTCTTCCGGCACGACACGCAGGTTACGGGTTAACCCCAGCCAGGACGCCGTTTTGATAAACCATTTGGTCGGGTCAAACTGATACCACTTAATGCCATTACGGTAATCTGATTCAAAGATATGGTGAAAGTTGTGATAACCCTCACCATAGGTTAAAAACGCCAACACACCATTATCGCGGGCTGAGTTTTGATCCGTGTAAGGCTGCTTACCCCAAATATGCGCCAGTGAATTAATAAAGAATGTAAAGTGATGGCTGAGTACCAGGCGTAATACGCCAGCTGAAAGTAACATGCCCAGAACATTACCGCTGATAATGCCCAGTAACAGTGGTATGCCAAAATTTGTTGCTATCGTCAGCCATAAATAGTTACGGTGTTGCCACATGACGATAGGATTTTTTTGTAAATCGCGGCAGTTGTTATAGTCCGGCTTCTCTACGCCGGGATAATCGCGCAGCATCCAGCCAATATGGCTATACCAAAAGCCGCGGCCAGCAGAGTAGGGATCTTTATCATTATTATCGACATGACGGTGATGCACGCGATGATCAGCAGACCAATGCAAGGCGCTGTTTTGCAGAGCAAAGGCGCCGCCAATGGCGAAAACCCACTGTAAAAACGGATGGGCCTCATAGGTTTTGTGTGCCCACAAGCGGTGATAACCGGCGGTAATTGACATACCGCAGTAGCCAAGGCAAATAACAGTAGCCACAATTTCAGACCAGCCAAAGCCAACGCTTAAGGCATACCAGGGTACGCCGACAGCAGCAACCAAAGTGGTGATAGAGAACAGCAGGACGTTAGTCCAGATTATCGGTGCTTGTTTCATAAAATGCCGTTTAGCTTACAACTGTTCGCTCATTCTACTGGTCACAAACGGCTGGTCAAGGTATAAAATAGCGCTTTTCGCTGAGCAGAGAAATTTCCGTGTCCAGAGCAGAACAAAAAGAGCGTACCCGGCGCGCCATTATCAATGCCGCTTTTTCGCAGTTAAGCGCAGATAAAAGTTTTGCCAGCTTAAGCTTGCGTGAAGTAGCGCGGGAAGCGGGCATAGCGCCAACCTCATTTTACCGCCACTTTGCTGATATGGATGAGCTGGGCCTGACACTGGTAGATGAAGCTGGCCTAATGCTGCGGCAATTAATGCGCCAGGCGCGGCAACGTATAGAGAAAAACGGTAGTGTGATCCGCACCTCTATCGAGACCTTTATGGAGTTTGTTACCGGTAACAGCAATGTGTTTCGCTTATTGTTGCGTGAACGTTCTGGCACGTCTGCGGCCTTTAGAAGTGCCGTAGCGCGCGAGATCCAACATTTTGTTGCTGAGCTTGCTGAGTATCTGCGTAAAGAAACCACCTGCCCGGATGAATTGGCCCGGGCGCAGGCTGAAGCCATGGTTACCTTGGTGTTTCATACCGGGGCTGACGCCTTAGATGCGCCGCCGGAGCAATATGCTTATCTAACCAGCCGTACTATTACCCAACTGCGCTGGCTGGCACATGGTGCCGCCAGCTATGGTCGTAAGCCTAAAGAGTAAGTGGCTTAGCTTGGGCGTTTGCGTAACCAGACGCCGGTTTCAATATGATGGGTATAAGGAAACTGATCAAACACCGCCAGTTGCTTAATGTCATGTGTTTGGGTCAGATGCTGCAGGTTGTCAGCGAGTGTCTGGGGGTTGCAGGAAATGTAAATGATATCGTTGAAACGGCTGACCAACTGCACGGTGCCTGCATCCAGCCCTGCACGCGGTGGGTCAACCAGCACAGTGTTAAGCTGCATACCGGTTAAATCGAGTTGTTTTAGCGCGTTGCCCTGTGCTAACGCTGCTGATACATCTTCTGCAGACATTTGCAGAACCTGCAAATTTTTCACCTGATTCAGCGCTATGTTGTACTGGGCCGACTTAATGGACGTGCGTGAGATCTCGGTGGCAACCACCTGGGCAAAGCACGGCGCAAGTGCGATGGAAAAGTTTCCGTTGCCACAATACAGTTCCAGCAGATCGCCATCTAAGCCGCTGGCGATCGCTTTCGCCCAAGTCAGCATTTGGCGGTTAACGTCGCCGTTAGGCTGAGTAAAGCTGCCTTCTATCTGTTGATACTGTAATGTTCTGCCGTCCAGTTCAAATTGCTCGGTGACATAATCATTGCTTACCATCAGTTTTTGTTTGCGTGAGCGGCCGATAAATTTAACCTTATAATCTGCTGCCAGCAGTTCGGTAAGTTGCCTGGCCTGTTCTAACCAGCTGTTGCCTAGCGGGCGCTTATAAATAAGAGAGACCAGCAGTTCACCCGACAAGGTGGCCAGATAGTCAACCTGATAGAGTTTGTAACGCAGTTCATGATTGAACTGAATATGTTTAAGCAACACCGGCATAAAGTCAGCAATAGTGCGACAAGCCACCGGGAAATGGTCAATGCGCACTTTGTCACGGCTTGCGGGGTCAAACATCGCATGGTAAATATCATCACCATTGTGCCAAATCCGGAACTCAGCACGCAAACGGTAGTGAGAAGGTTCAGAACGAAAGATCTCTGCTGACGGGGCATTAAAATCTGCCAGCAGTTGCTGTACGGCAGCTACCTTATCTTCAAGTTGCTGGGAATACTGCTCGGGGAAAACCTGACCTACGCTCATTTATCGCTCTACATAACCAAAACCGCTATTTTAAGGCACAGAACAGTTTGAGCCAACCTCGAATATCCATTGGCTGATTTTTCGCATTAAAAAAGGGAAGCCGCTGCTTCCCCTATCGCTATATTACTCAGCTTTACTCTTCGGCGTCGTCGTTATCCTGCCGCTCTTTCGCTTCGCGCACTTTTAACGTTCGCTCCTGAAAGTTAAAGTCGTTTAGTTTTTGAATCATTTTGCTGCCATCTTTTGCGGCAACCTCAACAAAACCAAAGCCACGGCGGCGACCGGTCTGGCGATCTTTCATCAGTCGTACGTTAACAACGATACCGAAGCGCTGGAACAACTCTTTTACCGCATCTTCGTTAGCGCGATAAGGCAGGTTGCCAACATATAAAGTAGTGGTTTCACCTTTATAGTCAGTTGACGCTGATGCAGCAGTGGTAATGGTTTCTGTTGCAGCGCCTTTTACATCCATTAATACAGGAACCAGAATGCCTGATAGTAAAACACCTATTACCACGAAAAGTTCCTGAGCCAATGCTAAGTCAGGTACAAAGGTAAAACCAAGATAAGCTAACACGGCCAGCGCCAGTGTATAGGGCAAAGAAGCACGTAAAGTGGGTAACATAATAATATCCTAAGCACTTATTCTATTTATCGGAATGCTTTAACAACATAAAGCAGCCTTATCTTAGCGGTTAGGCAATAAACCGCAACCACTAACAGCGGCATCTTTTCGCGCTTTATGCCGTTAAAATATGCAAAAAGCTGAATTAGTAAGCAAACAACACGCAAAACCGTATTTTTATTAGTTTGCTACTTGCAGCTATTAAAAAACGCCCTATAATGCGCGCCATGCCACGGGGCGCTGCACTTAGCAGGCTTCGGGTGAGATAAGACGGTTCGCAAAAATCTTTTAAAAAGACGCTTGACAGACTCTCTTAAATCACTAAAATGGCGCCCTCGCTTCACGGTGGTAGTTAACGCGGTGAAATGAGGTGAAAAGTCTGGTGTGACGATGTGTTTTTAAATAAGAATCATCGTCACGCTTGACTTAAAATCTGGGAAGTGTAACATACGCCTCCCGCTTCTTAAGCGAAGCACGCTCTTTAACAATTCGCAATCAATCATCTGTGTGGGC
>NZ_SIRR01000007.1 GCF_011634895.1 Rheinheimera pleomorphica
TGCTGTCCCTAAGGACTGCTCAGTCTTACTGACTTAAAACATATTTCTATGTAAGTCACTCAACCGATAAATTTCATTTTGTGAAATCCATCATAAGTGCCCACACAGATGATTGATTGCGAATTGTTAAAGAGCGTGCTTCGCTTAAGAAGCGGGAGGCGTATGTTACACTTCCCAGATTTTAAGTCAAGCGTGACGATGATTCTTATTTAAAAACACATCGTCACACCAGACTTTTCACCTCATTTCACCGCGTTAACTACCACCGTGAAGCGAGGGCGCCATTTTAGTGATTTAAGAGAGTCTGTCAAGCGTCTTTTTAAAAGATTTTTGCGAACCGTCTTATCTCACCCGAAGCCTGCTAAGTGCAGCGCCCCGTGGCATGGCGCGCATTATAGGGCGTTTTTAAACTGGCGCAAGCGGTTATTTGAGAAAATCTGCCACTTTTAGATCGTTCGCAGAAAAATGCAGCGAAAAGCGCTTTTTTAGTACATTTACTGCATAATATCGCAGCATTGGAGGACATTATGACGATACGAGCTTATAAAGGTGTGTTGCCGAAACTGGCAAAAGGGGTTTATGTAGACGCGTCCAGCGTGTTGGTTGGCGATATAGAAATGGCAGAAGATGTCAGTATTTGGCCTTTGGTTGCTGCGCGTGGTGATGTGAACACTATTCGCATAGGCGCCCGCACTAATATACAGGACGGCGCAGTGCTGCACTTGTCCCGGCCAAGCAAGGGCAAACCTGAAGGTTCTCCACTTGTAATAGGGGAAGACGTAACTGTCGGGCACAAAGTCATGTTGCATGGCTGCACCCTGGGTAATCGTATTCTGGTCGGTATGGGCGCTATAGTCATGGATGATGTAATAGTAGAAGACGATGTCATTATCGGTGCCGGCAGTTTAGTACCGCCAGGTAAGCGCCTGCAGAGTGGCTATTTATATGTTGGCAGCCCGGCAAAACAGGCACGGCCGCTAAACGATGCTGAAAAGGCTTTTTTAGCGGAGTCAGCAGCGAACTATGTAATATTGAAGAACGAGTATCTGGCAGAAGCTTAAAGCCAGATCTCGCCAGCTGTATTATAAGCGTCGTCAGCTATTGCCTGTTCAACAGCGTCTTCCCAGTGAAAGGCGTCTGCCTTTATCTGTTGTAAATAAGCTTCTGCCCGCTGCGTTGCTGGCAGAGCAATATAGCAGCGCACTTTTAAGCCACTGACCAGGCAACTAAAGCTAACGGCTTGTCTGGTTGCATCAAAGGCAAAGTCATTATTAAAGATCAGCTGTTGGTTCATGCTGCTTGTACCTGCTGTTGTAATAACGCTAGTACCGGCGTCACGTCGGGTCGTTTGCCGCGCCAGATATAGAAAGCTTCTGCTGCCTGCGCGACTAACATACCTAAACCATCAGCTTGCTGTGGTACACCCTGTTGCTGCGCCCACTGCAAAAACGGCGTTGGTTTAGCACCATACAACATGTCATACGCCAGTTGGCAGTGCTCTACATGCCGAGCCTCAATGTTGGGGCGCTCACCGCTTAAACCGGAAGAGGTGGCATTTATCACTAACTTGTATGGCTGACTGGGAATATCATCATAGCCACAGGCTGTCACCTTTTGGTCAAAATTCCTTGCTATCGCTTGGGCTTTACTAACAGTGCGGTTAGCCAATACCAACTTTGCCACACCCGCATCGAGTAAGGGGCCAATAGCGCCACGGCTGGCACCGCCAGCGCCAAGTAGTAATACCGTTATGCCCTGCAAATTAACACCTAAGCGTTGCAGATCAGTCACCAGACCAGTGCCGTCGGTGTTGTCAGCGCAAAGCCGTCCTGCACTATCTATATAAAGCGTATTCACGGCACCGGCTTGTTTGGCCCGCACGGATAACACATCCGCTAACTGATAAGCTTGTTCTTTAAACGGCACAGTAACGTTAGCACCTTTGCCGCCAGCAGCGACAAACTGGTGCCAACTGTCGGCAAAGCCATCCAGCGGTGCTAAAATGGCGTCGTATTGCAGTTGCTCACCAAGTTCTGCAGCAAACTGCCGATGAATGACCGGTGACTTAGAATGGTTTATCGGGTTACCGAACACAGCATAGCGATCCACAGAACATGCCCATAAAGAAATTAGTGCAGATGATTGTTAATAAAACCGGCGCAAATAGCAAGGCGCACCCGACACCGCAACAAACGCCTTATGACATGATGGGTGGTGAAGCAGCAGTGTTCCGATTGGCCAACCGCTTTTACGATATTATGGAAACTGCGCCTGAAGCCGCAGCACTGTATGCCATTCATCCGCTACCGCTGGATACTATCCGGCAAAAGTTTTTTCAGTTTTTATCCGGTTGGCTGGGCGGCCCGCCATTGTTTGAACAACAATATGGCCACCCGCGCCTGCGCGCCCGGCATTTGCCGTTTCCGGTAGACGAAAAGCTACGCGATCAGTGGATGTTTTGTATGAATAAAGCGCTGGATGAGGTGGTAGAAAATAAAACCTTGCGTGAAGGCATTCGCCAGTCGATAGGCCAACTGGCGAGCCATATGGTTAACTGTTAAGCCTTAAGCTGCAGCCAGTCCTGCGGTTTCAGGTAACGCTCGTATAATAATGCCTCAGCGCTACCCGCTTCTGGCTGAAAGCCATATTGCCAGCGCACCAAAGGCGGCATCGACATTAAAATAGACTCAGTACGGCCGCCACTTTGCAAGCCAAACAAGGTGCCTCGGTCGTACACCAGGTTAAACTCGACATAACGGCCACGACGGTATAACTGGAACTGGCGCTCTCGTTCACCATAGGGTGTAGCTTTGCGCCGTTCTACTATTGGCAGATAGGCCGGGATAAAGGCCTCACCGACAGCGCGCATTAGCGCGAAGCTTGTGTCAAAACCTAACTGGTTTAAGTCGTCAAAAAACAAGCCGCCCACGCCACGGGTTTCGCCGCGGTGTTTTAAGTAAAAGTAATCATCACACCACTTTTTATACGCCGGGTAATATTCAGCGCCAAAAGGATCCACTGCGGCTTTAGCCGTTTGGTGCCAGTGCACGACATCTTCTTCGAACGGATAAAACGGCGTTAAATCAAAACCGCCGCCAAACCACCATACCGCTGGCTCACCGGCTTTTTCGGCAATAAAAAACCGCACATTGGCATGTGTCGTTGGCAAATAGGGGTTATTCGGATGAATAACTAAAGATACCCCACAAGCATTAAAGCTACGCCCTGCCAGCTCAGGCCGGTGTGCTGTGGCCGAGGCCGGCATATTGGCACCAAACACATGCGAGTAATTCACCCCGGCTTGTTCAAACACCTTACCACCGGTTAGCACCCGGCTTTTGCCACCGCCACCTTCCGGCCGCTGCCAGGCATCTTCAACAAAGTGCGCGCTGCCGTCGGCCTGCTGCAAGGCGGCACAGATCGTGTCCTGCAACTGCTGTAAAAACTGCTGCACCGCAGCTAACTGATCATGTGGTTGTGTATGTATCACCTTAACTCCTTACGATATCGCCGGTAACAGCATTACGAATTTGACTGGGCTGAGTGGCGCCACCTAAAGCGCCGGGCACTATGGCTGCCAGCATGGCACCTAACTTCTGCTCCAGCACTGTTTTATCGGTGATAGCAGGCTGACCGGATAAGTTGGCGCTGGTCGACACCAGTGGTTTGCCATAAACACTGCATAATTGCTGCACCACCGGATGCGCACTTACCCGCACGGCGATGCTATCAAACTGGCCAGTGATCCACTTAGGTGCCGTGTTGCTGGCCGGCAATACCCAGCTGATATGACCGGGCCAGCTGGAAAAAATCTGATAACGCTTTTCCAGCGGTATCGCTTTGTCATCAACATAGGGCAGCAGCTGCGAGTAGTTGGCCGCAATCAGAATAAGGCCCTTTTCTACCGGCCGTTGCTTTATCGCTAATAGCGCCAGCACAGCGCTTTCGTTATCCGGATCGCAACCCAGGCCATACACGGCTTCGGTTGGGTAGGCGATAACACCACCCTCATTTAATGCCTGTACTACAGGATCTAATGCTGTCATTTAGGGTAAAAGCTCCGGTTAAGCAGGAAAAATACGTTTAAAATTTTCTTCAGTTGCGCAACTGGCTATAATAGCGCCTTCACGCGCTTTGTTCATCACGTAGATAAGGAAACAACACATGCAAGTTGGCATTATCATGGGCTCGACTTCCGACTGGCCTACTATGAAGCACGCTGCTGATATGCTGGATAAATTTGGTATTGCTTATGAAACCAAGGTTGTTTCCGCACACCGCACACCGCAGTTGTTGGCCGATTATGCCAGTTCTGCCGCTAATCGCGGTTTAAAAGTGATTATCGCCGGGGCCGGTGGCGCAGCCCACTTACCTGGTATGGCCGCCGCCTTTACCAGCCTGCCGGTGCTGGGCGTGCCGGTACAGTCTAAAGCATTAAAAGGCTTAGACTCGCTGTTATCTATAGTGCAGATGCCTAAAGGTGTCGCCGTAGGTACGCTGGCGATTGGTGATGCCGGCGCTGCCAATGCGGGTTTACTGGCCGCACAAATTCTGGCGACGCACAGCCCGGAGTTAATGACAAAAATTGATGCCTTCCGCCAGGCGCAAACTGAGATGGTATTAAGCCAGCCCGACCCGTCGCAGGTGCAATTATGAAAGTTTTAGTGTTGGGCGCTGGCCAACTGGCGCGCATGATGGCGCTGGCCGGTGCACCACTGAATATCAGTATCAGCGCTTATGATGTCAACAGCGACAGCATAGTGCATCCGTTAACACAGCAAAATTTAGGTAAAGGCCTGGCCAACGCTATTGCCGATGCCGACGTGGTGACTGCCGAATTTGAGCATATTCCACTACCGGTATTAGCACAGTGCCAGCAAAGCGGAAAATTTCTGCCTGGTGAAACAGCGATTAAAGCCGGTGGTGATCGCCGTTTAGAAAAACAACTACTGGATGCGGCCGGCGTACACTCAGCCGCCTATCATATTGTTAACAGCGAAGTCGACTTTAATGCTGCCATCAGCAAGTTAGGCTTACCGCTGGTATTTAAAAGTGCGCTAGCCGGTTATGACGGCAAAGGCCAGTGGCGGTTAAAGCAAGCTGAGCATACCGCGGCACTGTGGCAGGAGATCAGTGCTTTTCTGGCCGCCGACAGCAGCCAAGCGATAGTGGCTGAGCAGTTTATACCGTTTCAGCGTGAGGTGTCACTGATCGGCGCCCGCAACCGCCAAGGCGAAGTACAGGTATATCCATTAACCGAAAACCACCACGTTAACGGCGTACTGAGTGCGTCATTGGCGCTGCCAGGCAACGAACAACTGCAACAGCAGGCACAACAAATGTTTACCGCAGTGGCAAACCAACTGAATTATGTTGGCGTGCTGGCGATTGAGTTTTTTGACGTTAACGGCAAACTGCTGGTTAATGAGATTGCGCCACGGGTGCATAATTCCGGCCACTGGACTCAGCAAGGCGCTGATGTTTGTCAGTTCGAACAGCACTTGCGTGCAGTTTGCAACTTACCGCTGGGCAGTTCTTCGTTGGTACGGCCGAGTTTAATGGTGAATATTCTTGGCGAAGACACAGTACCAGAGCAGATCCTGGCAATACCTGGCCTGCACCTGCATTGGTACGGTAAGACGAAACGGGCTGGTCGGAAGATGGGCCACATCAATGTGTCCGGCGCAACGACGGCTGAGCTTAAAGCGCGGTTTGAAACGTTAATAAGCTTGTTGCCTGAACAGGCGTTTCCGGAACTGGCACAAATGGCCGCCAGACTAAATTAAACAGCTTAACCGGCGCTACTCTGGCGCCGGTTGTTTTACGCCACATCGCTTATCAGCGCAAAACAGCTGATGTTTTTTCTCTACCAGTAAACCAAAGTGGCATAGTTCGCAATGTCCGGCTACAGGCTTGTCATTTAGTAAAAACTTACATTTTGGGTAGTTATCACAACCCCAGAATGCTTTACCAAACTTATTTACCCGTTCAGTTAACTGGCCATCTTTACACTTGGGGCATGGCAAGCGCTGTGCTGCGGGCTGTTCATCCTGCTCGTGCACAATAAAGTGACACTGCGGATAGTTAGTGCAACCGATAAACATGCCGTAACGGCCGTTTTTTACCGCCAGCGCATTACCACACTGCGGGCAGGCTTCAGAGTCTAATACTTTGACAACGCTGGTTTCGTGCTGGTGCAGCGGCTTTAAGTAGCTGCAAGCCGGATAGGTGCTACAACCGAGGAACGGGCCGCTCTTACCGGACTTAATCACTAAAGGCTGTTGGCATAAAGGGCAAAGCTGCTGCTGATGCGGCAGCGAAAATAGCTCGGAATCGTCGCTCATAAGGTTAAAGGCCGCTTAATGCAGCGGCCCTTCAGGTTCATCAAAAATTAAATCTTCCATTTGGGCATAGGCATTCTCATGGCCGGGTACATTAAACAGCACCATTAATACCACCCATTTTAAATCTTCCAGGCTGATACTGTTGCTATCCAAATCCATTACCCGATCGATCACCATTTCACGGGTGACTGCATCAAGTACGTTGATTTGTTCTAAAAACAGCAAAAAGCCCTGACACTCAACATCCATTTTGGCCAGTTCCGGCGCGCTATAGATGCGGGTGGCATTGGAAGTCCCTTTGGATAAGTAAGGCTTTACATGACTCTGTTGCAGTGCAGACAGGTTATCAAGCCACTTTAACGCTTTAAAGATATCGTCGTCATGAAAACCTGCCCGGCTTAACTCTTTGGTAAGGTCAGCATGATTAACGTAAATGTCAGATTCATTGTGAATATAGTTTTCGAACAGATAAACGAGGATATCAAACATGCTCAGGTACTCCTCACTCTTATGTAGCCACCGGGAACTGCTGCTACTTCACCAGCTAACTCCAGCTGCAGCAGCGCTATACTTGCATCAGCAATCGCTAAGCCTGCGCGCTGTGCAATAAGATCAACTGCGGTAACCTCATCTCCTACGTTAGCCAACAACTGACCGGCAAACAAGTCCGTTTGCTGACTTTTTTCTTCCCCAGCCTCAACTTTCAGACAACTTTTTGCAAAAAAGTGCCATTCCTCCAGTATATCGGCCACACAGGTCACTAGTTTAGCGCCTTGCTGAATTAACTGATGACAGCCCTGTGACTGTGGACTGTACACTGAGCCAGGCACAGCAAACACATCACGGCTATATTCTGCCGCCAGATTAGCACTGATCAAGGTGCCACTTTTTAGACCAGCTTCAACCACTATAGTGCCGATACTCAGGCCTACCACTATGCGGTTGCGCTGCGGAAACCATTCGGCGCGGGGTTGCACATCGGGAAAATATTCCGACACCAGGGCTCCCTGCGCGGCTATCTGCTCAGCCAGTGCTTTGTTAGACGCCGGATACACCTGCTCTAAGCCGTGTCCTAATACGGCAATGGTCAGACCGCCAGCCTGCAAGGCGCCTTTATGGCTTTCGCTATCAATGCCGCGCGCCATACCACTGGTGATCACATAACCTTGCTGCGACAACTCGGCGGCAAAGCTTTGCGCCACTTTACGGCCGGTGGGTGTTGGGGTGCGGCTACCCACCATGGCCAGTTGTTGCTGCACGAGAATGGCCGGGTCGCCTTTGACAAATAGCAATAAGGGTGGCTGCTTGGTTTGCTTTAACAGCGGCGGATAGCGCGGGTCCTGATAGGTAATAATATGATGCTGCTCGCTTTGCTCAAACCAGCGCAGCGCATGGCTTACCTTGGGGGTGGCTTCCTGGGTTAGTAAATAGGCCTGACGTTCAGTAAAACCGATATTGCGTAAGGTGCTGGCCGGTAACCTGACCAGCTCAGCTAAAGATATTTGCTCGCTCAGACGTTGGAACTTCAGGCCATCCTGGCCATGCACAGTGGCTAAAGCGAGCCAGTTGCGAAGGTCTTCCATGGCAAACTGGCTCCAAATTGATCGTTACAGGTTAGCTATAGTGTCTCCAACCCGAATTGGCTGCTGGGTTTTAGTGATAATGGCAAAGCTAAGCCGCTCCGCCACTTTGAACACCATTAGCTCACCCACTTTCTCACGGGGTAACTGAATGGTATCGTCACCGAAGTTTTTCATAGCTTTCTGCAGCTTATTAGCATCTTCAACGTAGACTGGGCCATTTTTGCCGTCAATAACCAGCGGTGAATTGCGATAAATACCCAGCATATGGCCGGCTTTCAGCTCATTCAAACCACCGCGGTTTAATACCACTATGTCCCACTTAGATGACTCACGCAGGTTTGACGTGGTATCAATAATACGGCCGTCTATCTCAAAATCTGGCTTTTGCATGATAAAAAATGCCGGTAGTGCCTGCCCTTCCAGCGCCGGCATCAGACGATCGCCTTGCTTAATTTCGCGCTTTACGCTCAGCACATTCAGTGAGGCCGCTTCGGTTGGTGACTCTTCAGTGGCTGCACGCCCGGGCCGGAATGCTCTGGCTGTCGCCATTAATTTAGTTTCAAAACCCAGCACGGTACCATCATCAATATCGACATAAGGCTTACCTTTACGATACACACCGTAAGACGCGCCGGACTCCAGCACGCCTTTGGCATAAATAATATGATCGTTTACAGAATTCTTTACGTTGGCATTCGACCCCAAAATATAAGGTAAGGCCGCGATTTGCTCTTCTGTTAATGCCTGCTCAAACGTCAGGTAATGCCGGATCATGCTCAGCGGCAGTGTGCTGATGGCATCACCGCCCTTCATCGTTTTGCGCGCGGTGGGCGACAACCGTTTTACATTATCGTTTACCATTAAACGCGGCTTGCCCTGGGCATCATAAGTCAGGGTCAGGGTATCGCCCGGGTAAATTAAATGCGGGTTGTCCACTTGCGGGTTCATTTGCCACAACTGAGGCCACAGCCAGGGCTCATTCAGATACAAGGCGGAGATATCCCACAGGGTATCGCCCTTTTGCACCACATAGCTCGCAGGCGCATCGTCGCGGATTTTTAACACATCCGCTAACACGTTAAAAAAGCCACTCATAACCAGAAGAGTGACGACAGTTGCAATTTTTTTCAGCATGCCTGCATCCTTGAGCTCGATCTTGTTGTAATTATTGCACACTAAGCTGTTAATACAGCGGATTAATGGCTAAAATTAAAACATACCACAACCTTTGAAACAAAGCATATTTTTGTAGGTGTTATGGCCGTTTTACATGTTTTACATTATCCCGACGACAGACTGCGTACTGTCGCCAAACCCGTTGACAGTGTTAATGCAGAAATTCAACAGCTGGTTGCTGACATGCTGGAAACCATGTACGCCGAAAATGGTATCGGTTTAGCCGCTACCCAGGTCAATGTACATCAGCGCGTCGTCGTGATCGACGTGTCGGAAGATCGCAACGAACCTATGGTGTTTATCAACCCGGAAATCATTGCCCGCAGCGGCGACACCAGCTATGAAGAAGGCTGTCTGTCGGTGCCACAAAGTTATGCCAAAGTTGAACGCGCGGCTGACATTACAGTAAAAGCGCTGGATAAGAACGGCAACCCCTTTGAATTAAAAGCTGATGGCTTGTTGGCAATTTGTTTGCAGCACGAGCTGGACCATTTAGTGGGTAAGCTGTTTATCGATTACCTGTCACCGTTAAAACGTGATCGGATCCGCAAAAAACTGGAAAAAGAAGCCAAAATGGCACAGCGCCACGCGCTGTAAACAGGATACACAGTGACCACTCCTTTACGTATTATTTTTGCCGGTACGCCGGATTTTGCCGCCCGCCATTTGCAGGCGTTGATCAGTGCCGGACATCAGGTTATTGCTGCTTATACTCAGCCAGACCGCCCCGCCGGACGCGGCCAGCAACTGCAACCCAGTGCCGTAAAGCAACTGGCACAGCAGCATGGCATAGCGGTATATCAACCGAAATCCTTAAAAAAAGCCGCAGCCCAGGCCGAATTGGCCGCATTAAACGCTGATGTGATGGTAGTTGTCGCCTATGGTTTAATTTTACCGCAGGCCGTGCTGGATACACCCCGGCTGGGCTGTATTAACGTGCACGGCTCTTTGCTACCACGCTGGCGTGGCGCAGCGCCGATACAGCGGGCAATTTGGGCTGGTGATAGCGAAACCGGCATAACCATTATGCAAATGGACGCCGGGCTTGATACCGGCGCCATGTTAAGCACGGTAAGTTGTGCTATAAGCGATACTGACACCAGTGCCTCACTGTACGACAAACTGGCAGTACTGGGGCCAGACGCACTACTCAGCGCCCTGCAAGATTTACCGGCATTACAACAACAGGCGCACGCTCAGGATAACGCGCTGGCAAGTTATGCGGAAAAACTGCACAAAGACGAAGCCCTGCTTGATTTCAGCAAAAGCGCTGACGCGCTGCAGCGCGAGATCCGCGCTTTTAATCCCTGGCCTGTCAGTTACCTTAGTCTGCCACAAGGCAATATCAAGATCTGGCAAGCGCACAGCGACACTGCAAATAGCGGGCAACCGGCCGGTACCGTGCTGGCAGCCGACAAGCAGGGCATTACCATTGCCTGTGCAGAAGGTGTGCTGATTATTACTCAGTTACAACCCCCCGGTAAAAAAGCTATGGCTGCCGCCGACTTCTTAAATGGCCGCGCCGACTGGCTTAGCCCCGGCACTCTTATTGGCCAGGACAAATGAGCCGTAACGTTCGCGTGCTGGCCGCGCGCAGCTGTTTTGATGTGGTCGATCAGGGCATGTCGTTATCAGAAGTGTTGCCCAAAGCACAGGCACAGCTAGATAACGCGCTGGATAAAGCCCTGTTGCAGGAGATCTGTTTTGGCGTTATGCGCTATCTGCCACAGTTAGAAGCGGTGTGTAGCCAGTTAATGACAAAACCGCTGGTAAAACAGCTGCGGCCGCTACAGTTTTTGCTCTATGTTGGCATCTACCAGCTGAAGTTTATGCGCATACCCGATCATGCTGCCATCAGCGAAACCGTAGATGCAGCGCGCGAGCTAAAAGGCCAGTCGCTGACTAAGCTGATTAATGCTGTGTTGCGTAACGTGCAGCGTCAGCCAGCACTGTTCGATTTTGACACTGCCGCTGACGCCGTTAAATTTAACCACCCTGGTTGGCTGATTAACGCTTTGCAACAGGCCTACCCCGCACGCTGGCAACAGATACTGACTGCCAATCAGCAAAAAGCGCCGCTCTGGCTTAGAGTCAACCGCAATAAAATTCATCCGACAGACTACGCTGCAGCATTAACCCGCGCCGGTATTGAGTATTCCAGACCAATAGCTGACTTGCCTGCGGCAATTAAGTTGGCACAGGCGCAGGATGTTACCACCCTGCCTGGTTACAGTGACGGTTGGTTTTCAGTACAGGATGGTGCAGCGCAGTATGCCGCCCAATTACTACTACCGGATAATGGCCAGCATATCCTTGATGCTTGCTGTGCGCCGGGTGGCAAAACCTGCCATATTGTTGAGCTGGCACCACAGGCTGAATTGACCGCACTGGATAAAGACCCCAAACGCCTGCTGCGGGTACATGATAACCTGGCCCGGTTAGGCCTGAGCGCACATGTCATAGCAGCAGATGCCGCCGAACCTGATAGCTGGTGGCAAGGTCAATTGTTTGAGCGCATTTTACTTGATGTGCCCTGCTCGGCTACCGGCGTGATCCGTCGCCATCCGGATATCCGCTGGTTGCGGAAAAAAGCCGATATTGCGGCGCTAGCTGAGCTACAGCAACGTATTTTACAGCAATGTTGGTCGCTACTGGCCCCGGGTGGCATCCTGCTTTATGCTACTTGCAGCGTGCTACCGGAAGAGAATAGCGCCCAGATAGCGCAATTTTTGCAGCAACATAGCGATGCCAGGCTGGATGTACTGCCACAGCAAACCGCAGAACACCCCTTTGGCTGGCAATTGCTACCCGGCGAAAACGACATGGATGGCTTTTTCTACGCCCGCCTGATCAAAACGGCGACACACAGCGAGACAGTATGAAAATTATTATCTTAGGTGCAGGCCAGGTCGGGGCGACGCTGGCAGAAAACCTGGTTGGCGAGCAGAACGATATCACTATTGTCGATAGCAATTTCGACAAATTACGCGCGCTACAGGATCGTTTTGACCTGCAGGTCGTACATGGCCATGGTTCACACCCGGATATCCTGAAAAAGGCCGGCGCCGAAGATGCTGACATGGTCATTGCGGTGACCAATAGTGATGAAGTCAATATCGTTGCCTGTCAGGTTGCCTACAGCATTTTTAGTACACCGCTAAAAATTGCCCGTATCCGCACTAACCAGTATCTGAAGTACCGCGATCAGCTGTTTCATAAAGACGATATGCCGGTTGATCACTTTATTGCGCCCGAAGCGTTGGTGACCAACTATATTCGTCGTTTAATTGATTACCCAGGCGCATTGCAGGTGGTGGAATTTGCCGGTGGTAAAGTCAGCCTGGTTGCCGTTAAAGCCTATTACGGCGGTTTGCTGGTTGGCCATGCCTTGTCGGCATTAAAAGAACATATGCCGAATATTGAAACCCGGGTGGCCGCCATTTATCGCCGTGGCCATGCTATCAAGCCACTGGGCACCACCATTATTGAAGCCGACGATGAAGTATTTTTTGTCGCCGCCACTAAGCATATTCGCGCCGTGATGAGCGAGCTGCAAAAGCTTGAACGTAGCTATCGTCGCATTATGATTGCCGGTGGCGGCAACGTTGGTTTTGGCCTGGCCCGCGCACTGGAAAAAACCCATAACGTTAAATTGATTGAACGCGGCAAAGAGCGGGCCGAGTTCCTGTCCAGCGCGTTGGACAATACCGTGGTGTATGTTGGCGATGCTTCTGATCCGGAGCTGTTAGAGGAAGAAAACATCGAGCAGGTCGATGTCTTTATTGCAGTAACCAATGACGATGAAGCCAATATTATGTCTGCCATGCTGGCCAAGCGTATGGGCGCGCAAAAAACCATGGTGCTGATAAAACGCGGCGCCTACGTTGATTTACTGCAAGGCGGCGAAGTCGATATCGCCGTATCGCCACAGCAAGCCACTATCTCAGCGTTACTTACCCACATCCGCCGTGGTGATATTGTTAACGTGTACTCACTACGCCGCGGTGCCGCAGAAGCCATAGAAGCCATCGCCCATGGCGACAGTAGCACCAGCAAGGTGGTCGGCAAAGCCATTGGCAGCATTAAGCTGCCGCCGGGCACGACAATAGGCGCCATAGTCCGCGGCGAAGAAGTACTGATAGCGCACGACAGCACCGTGATTGAGACCGACGACCACGTTATTTTATTTATGGTGGATAAAAAGCATATCGTCGAAGTAGAAAAGCTATTCCAGGTCAGCGCCATCTTTATCTGAGCGCAGCCAATGTTAAGCCGCCTCAGGCCGCGGCTTAATCTTTCCAGAAAGCCGGCGTAAACAGCACCAGCAAAGTGAAGATCTCCAAACGGCCAAAT
The DNA here is from genome assembly GCF_011634895.1 of Rheinheimera pleomorphica. GTDB lineage: Bacteria > Pseudomonadota > Gammaproteobacteria > Enterobacterales > Alteromonadaceae > Alishewanella > Alishewanella pleomorphica. Next base: position 13,457 of record NZ_SIRR01000007.1, read on the forward strand.
ACCATGGCAATGATTAGCAACCATTTGCTGCTATCAGGAATGCTGCCAAAATTGGCCGCAACCTCACCTAAACCCGGCCCCAGGTTATTCAGACAGGCCGCCGTGGCGGTAAAAGCCGTAATATTGTCCAGCCCGGTTAAAATCAACAGCAGCATAATCACCACAAATACCAGCGCATAGGCGGCAAAAAAGCCCCACACGGCTTCTACGATACGGTCAGCCACCGCGCGCCGGCCCAGCTTAATGGCATACACGGCTCTGGGGTGGATAAGCCGGTTTAGCTCGCGGGTACCCTGTAAAAACAACAGTACTACCCGTACCACCTTCATGCCGCCACCGGTAGAGCCGGCGCAGCCGCCAATAAAACTGGAAAATATCAGTAAAATAGGTAAAAACAGCGGCCAGGCGGCAAAGCCGTCAGTGGCAAAGCCTGCGGTAGTTGAAATGGAAACCGCTTGAAAAGCCGCATGATTTAATGCTTCGGCGCTACTGCTATAAACATTGGTATACAGTAACACCGCAAAGCAGATAAAAATCAGCGCAGCCTGAATGAACAAAAACGCTTTAAATTCGGGATCACGAAAATAGGTGCTGACGCTTTTTCCACGAATAGCAGCAAAGTGCAGCGGAAAATTGATTGCACTGAGCAGCAGAAAAATGACACAGATAGCGTTAATCAGCGGGCTGTTAAAATAGCCAATACTGGCATCATAAGTAGAGAAACCACCAATGGCGACAGTAGAAAATGCATGGCAGATGGCATCAAACCAGCTCATGCCGGCCAGAAAAAACGCCAGCGCACAGGCCATTGTTAACGCCAGATAGATATACCACAGGTGCTTAGCCGTATCGGCAATGCGTGGCGTCATCTTGTTGTCTTTTACTGGCCCCGGCGTTTCCGCGCGGTACAGCTGCATACCCCCGACACCAAGCATCGGCAGTATCGCCACCGCCAGTACGATGATCCCCATGCCGCCTAACCATTGCAGTTGCTGGCGATAATACAAAATCGCTTTTGGCAGAAACTCAATGCCGGTTAATACTGTGGCCCCTGTCGTCGTCAGGCCGGAGAATGCCTCAAACATAGCACTGGCCAGATTCAACTGCGGGTTGCTGGCCAGCATCAGCGGTATGGCCCCCACGGCGCCCAGTACTATCCAAAACAGTACGACAATTAAAAAGCCATCCCGTACTTTTAATTCCGCTTTAAAGCGCCGGTTTGGGTACCAGATTAAAAAGCCTACGACCAAGCACAATACGAAAGACAATATAAAAGGGACTCCGGCACCATCTTTGTAGCCATAAGCGACAAATGCCGGCGGTACCATACTGATACTAAAAATAGCGATCAGCAGGCCCAGAATACGGATTATTGAGCGGTATTGCATACCTTAGCCGCACTCCCTGCGCTTATGCCAGCTTAAAATCACGGGTCATGTTTTCATTGCGGTCCTGATGCACTATCACATCATCCTCAATACGAATGCCGCCATAGTGCCGAAACGCATCAACCTTCTGCCAGTTGATATACTTATCAAACTCGGTTGCGGCTAAATCAGCCAGCAGGCTGTCGATAAAATACAGCCCAGGCTCAATGGTAAACACCATATTGGCTTCTATAGTGCGGGTACAGCGTAAGTACGGATGACTGTCCGGCGCTGCAACATGGGTGCCACGCTCATCCGCCATAAAGCCACCAACATCATGCACCTGCAGCCCCAGGTGATGGCCCAGCCCATGCGGAAAGAAGGTGCGGCTGATTTGGCTTTCCACTATGGCTTCTGGCGATAGTCTGACAAAATCAAATTGTTGCAAAATCTCAGCAATTTTCTGATGGCACTGCACATGTAGCTCGCCATATTTCAGCCCTGGCTTTAAGCCGTCTACCAGCTGCAGCTCTACTGCATTGACAGCGGCAATTAAACTGCCAAATTCATCATCAGGTTTAAAGCTATAAGTACGGGTAATATCGGCGGCATAGCCGTTGAACTCGGCACCGGCATCAATTAAAAATGAATGATGTTGCTTTGGTGCCCTGCGCTCCAGCGCCGTGTAGTGCAAAATGGCACAGTGCTGATTCAGCGCAATAATATTGCCGTACGGTACTTCGTTTTCGGTTTGGCGCACCGCGGCTAAGTAAGCCAGCTGAATATCAAACTCACTGCCACCACTGTAAAATGCGGCCTTGGCAGCATTATGTCCGGCCACCGCCATCTGGTTAGCAATACGCAAACACGCCAGCTCATACGGTGTTTTATACGCGCGGTAAAAATGGATAAAATTCAATACCGGTTCCGGGTTTATTTCGTTAAACCCCAGGGCCTTGGCAACCTCTATATGCTCGCCTAAATAAGCTAATCTGGCTTTATCATAAGGCAGCAGAGTTTCTACTTTGTTTGGTTTATCCAGCAGCTGAATATCAAAATGCTCAGCCCAGAAATCATGCGGTTCATCCGGTACTTTGTGCCAGAAGTCTTTTGGCCGGTAAAAAATCAATTTCGGCTTGTTCACGCCATCTATAATCAGCCAGCAATGCGGATTATCTACCACCGGCAGCCAGGCTTTAAACAGCGGATTGGCTTTAAACGGGTAGTCCATATCATCAAGAAATTTGCGCTGCGTCTGACCGGAATGCACTACCAGTGCATCCAGATTTTCACGCTCGAGTAAGCGACGGCTACGCAGTTGTAACTCGGCTATATGCGCCTGATACAGGCTTTGATAAGAAGCTGTCATAAGTGTCTGACCTGTTGGCTGAAAACGCTGCCGGGCATCATAACATTAATCTAGCACGACCCCAATCTGCATTGTCGTCAGTGGCTTGAATACGTCATTAGGCGTATTCAGGCGGATATTATAGATCTGATAATACGCCATTACCGCTTTGACGTAATCACGGGTTTCCCGGTACGGAATAGTTTCTACCCAGACATCCGCCGGCACGGCATAATCTTGTGGTACCCACTGTTTTACCCGGCTATAGCCAGCGTTATAGGCCGCAGTTGCCATCAACAGGTTGCCATCATTGCGCTTTCGCAGGTAGTTTAAATAGTCGGTACCGTAGTCAATATTAGTAACCGGATTATACAGCTGCGCCAACTTTACCGGCTTTTTCGCAATTTCACGCGCTGTCGCCGGCATAAGCTGCATTAAACCGCGTGCGCCTACCGGCGAAGCGGCATCTGCCATAAAAGAGCTTTCACGCCGGGCTATTGCCATCGCCCACCCCGAATCAATCTCGGCTTTGGCAGCCGACTGGTTAATTTCCTCCTGAAACGCCAGCGGAAAACGCAGCTCGACATCATCCCAGTAGCCAACATCGGCCAGCGAGAAAATAGCCCGCTCATACCATTGCAACTGATGCGCTAGCTTGGCGGATACCAGCTTTTGCTGCTCATCAGAGCTATCCTGCAGGTGGTTCCATTCACGCCGCGCTTCGGTTAAACGGCCCAGCGCCAGCCATTCCTGCGCCCGGCGTACTGCCGGATGCTGCTGCAAGCTGTTTAGCTCTTGCTCGGATACCGTCACTGGTGCATGCGCCAGGCTTGGCGGCAAACCTAATTTGGCTGCAGCCATAAAGCCATAAAAGTGCCGCTGCAGGGCTAACTGTTCAAATAACGGCTTAGCTTTTTCTGCCTGGCCCTGCTGCTCATAGGCTCGGGCCAGCCAATAGCGCCAACTGCTGTCGTCGCGAATATCTGGCGGAAAGGCTTCTATCACCTGCTGTACGCGGGGCCAATCCAATTGCGCCAAAGCATGGCTAACCTGCCAATGCGCCAGGGTTTGATCCAGTAGCTCTGCCGGCAGCTGCGCCAGCCAACTACCAGCTTGTTCATCCCCCTTGCTGGCCAGCGCTATAGCAAACTGTCGCTGCACATCCAGCCGCTGCGCAGGCGTAAAATAAGGATCATTAACAAACTTATGCCACAGCGCCAGCGCCTGCTTTGGATTACGCCAGATCAGACGTTTTAAGCCATAGGCCAGCACATCACGTTCCTGCACTTTTTTCAGCGGAAAAAATTTAGCCCCCGCGATCACGGCAGGGTTGCGCCGCGTTTTTAAATACATGTCAGCCAGATAGTGCTGCGCTGCCGGTAGTTGGGTTTTCAGATAAGGAATTAAGCTGGCGTCGCCCCCTTCCGCCGCCAACCTTATGCGTTGCCATACCAAAGCGGGGGTTTGCTGGCCAGCTTTGCGCCAGGCGCTAAATAAGGGATCGCAGGCCTTAGGCTGAGATTTGCCCGCCAGCCACAGGTTGCTGACATCAGGCCACAGTGCGGCGCTATCGACATCTTTCGCCGCCAGCTGAAAACGTAGGGCCAGACATTCCAGCTCAGCATCGCCGGATCCCGGATAGTTAGCCAGATAGGTGCCAGCCTGTTGCCGACGGGCTAAATCCAGTAGCCAGGGTTTGCGTAACGGCCAGTCCAGTGGCGTATTTTTATATTGCTGCAAAAAGTCGGCAATACGCTGATCAGCATTAAGAAACTGCTGTAAACGCCGCTGCTGTAAATAAGGTTGCAACGGATAGTCAGCAAATTTACTTAGCAACTTTTGCGCCTGTGGGTACTGCAGGCTGCCAATCTGGCGCTCGGCCTGAATAAACTCGTTACGTAACGCTGCCTCAGAAGACACTGATGCCGCAGCCAGCGGGATCAGGAGCAGGTTACTCAACATTAAAACCGCACGTTTCACTGTGATAACCCCGATAAAAACACGAAAAAGAAAAATAACACCTATAGTTAGTGCTAAACGTCGCCTGCAAATTCAAACATGCGTTTAAATAACGGTTGAATTTTTTTGCGAACCGCGACACACTGAGCACGACAACCTCATCGTACCAGTTGCGAAGAACCCTAATATACGCGACCAAGGAGCACCGTTATGATTTACCAGAGTGACAACATTAGTGTTGCCTACCTCAAGCCTGGTATTGCCCGCTTTGCCTTTAATGCTAAGGGCTCTGTTAACAAATTTGATCAGCAAACGCTTACTGATTGTAAGACAGCTTTAGACCTGCTGCACGCGGATAGCGCTTTAAAAGGTGTTATTTTTTGTAGCGAGAAAGACGCCTTTATTGTTGGTGCCGACATTACCGAATTTTTAAGCACCTTTCAGCGTCCGGAAAGCGAACTGATCCCGTGGATTAAACAAGCATCTGATATTTTTGATCTGGCGGAAGACTTACCGGTACCCACTGTGGTTGCTATCAAAGGTTTCGCACTGGGTGGCGGATGTGAGTGGTCACTAACTTCAGACTACCGTGTAGCTGATACCACAACCCGTATTGGTTTGCCGGAAGTAAAATTAGGCTTAATGCCTGGTTTTGGCGGCACCGTGCGCCTGCCGCGTATTATTGGTGCAGACAATGCGATGGAATGGATCACCACCGGTAAAGACTACAGCGCTGAGCAGGCACAAAAGTTTGGTTTAATTGATGCGGTTGTGGCGCCGGAAAAACTGGAAGCGGCCGCGCTAAGCATGCTGGAAGACGCCATTGCCGGCAAACTGGACTGGCGCAAAAAGCGCGCAGTTAAACTGCAGCCACTAAAACTGAATAAAACCGAAGCCACGATGAGCTTCAACACGGCCAAAGGCATGGTATTTGCCAACGCCGGTAAACACTATCCGGCCCCCATGCTGGCCGTTACTACTATTGAAGCGGCGGCGACACTGGACCGCGCCGGTGCTATGGCGCTGGAAAACGCCGGCTTTGCCAAACTGGCAAAAACCGATGCCGCTACCGCTCAGATTGGTCTGTTTTTAAATGACCAGCTGATCAAAGGCAAAGCAAAGAAAGCCGCTAAAACCGCCACCAAAGCCGTCAATAAAGCCGCAGTATTGGGCGCGGGCATTATGGGCGGCGGTATCGCCTATCAGTCAGCGTTAAAAGGCGTGCCGGTGGTCATGAAAGACATCGCAGACAAAGCGTTAGCGCTGGGTATGGGCGAAGCCACTAAGTTACTGGCTAAACAGGTTGAGCGCAAAAAGCTCGACGCTGTAGGTATGGCGAAGGTTATCGCATCTATTACCCCTACGCTGAGCAATGAAAACGTTAAGGGCGTCGATATCGTGGTAGAAGCCGTGGTAGAGAACCCGAAAGTGAAAGGCGCGGTGTTAAAAGAGGTAGAAGGCTTACTGGCTGACGATGCCATTCTGACGTCTAACACCTCGACCATTTCCATTGACTCGCTGGCAGCTAACTTAAGCCGGCCGCAAAACTTCTGTGGTATGCACTTCTTTAATCCGGTCCACCGTATGCCCTTGGTAGAGGTAATCCGTGGTAAAGACACCAGCGACGAGACCGTTGCCGCCGTAGTGGCTTACGCGGCTAAAATGGGCAAATCGCCGATCGTCGTCAATGACTGCCCGGGGTTCTTTGTTAACCGCGTACTGTTCCCCTACTTCGCCGGCTTTAGCAAACTGGTGTTAGACGGCGCCGACTTTGCTCAGGTCGATAAGGTCATGGAAAAGCAGTTTGGCTGGCCAATGGGCCCGGCCTATCTGTTAGATGTCGTTGGTTTAGACACGGCTTATCACTGCACTGACGTAATGGCAGCCGGCTTCCCAACACGGATGGCCAAGCTGGAGAACGATCCGGTAGCGGCTATGTATAAAGCAGACCGCTATGGTCAGAAAAACGGAGTTGGTTTCTACGCTTACAGCAAAGATGCTAAAGGTAAGCCGAAAAAAGATATCGATCCGGCGGCACTTAGCTTACTGGCCGGCATTGCCACCGACAAACAGGAATTTAGCAGCGACGAGATTATTGCCCGCGTGATGGTGCCAATGATTAACGAAACTATTCGTTGTCTGGAAGAAGGCATAGTCGCCAGCGCCGCTGAGGCTGATATGGGCCTGATTTATGGCTTAGGCTTCCCTCCGTTCCGCGGTGGCCCGCTGCGTTATGCCGATACTATCGGTTTAGCTAACTTTGTCGCGCTGGCCGATAAGTACGCCCATTTAGGCGAAATTTATCAGGTAACAGACAAAACCCGCGCTATGGCCGAAGCTGGCCAGCGTTTCTTCCCGGTTTAAGCGCAGGAGCAAAATAATGAAACACGCAGTTATAGTAGATTGCATTCGTACCCCGATGGGCCGTTCAAAAAACGGCATGTACCGCAACGTGCGCGCTGAGCAACTGTCTGCCCATGTTATGGCATCACTGGTTGCCCGCAACCCGGCGTTAAACCCGGCCGATATTGATGATGTTATCTGGGGCTGTGTCCAGCAAACCTTAGAGCAAGGCTTTAACGTCGCGCGTAACGCGGCGCTGTTAGCCGGTATTCCGCATTCGGTGCCAGCCGTTACGGTAAACCGCTTATGCGGCTCGTCGATGCAAGCCTTGCATGACGCCGTACGCGCCATTCAAACCGGCATGGGTGAGGTGTATTTAATCGGCGGCGTTGAACATATGGGCCATGTGCCAATGAACCACGGTGTCGATTTTCACCCGGGTTTATCCACCTCAGTAGCCAAAGCCGCGGGTATGATGGGCTTAACCGCTGAATTGCTCGGTAAGCTGCACGGTATCAGCCGTCAGCAGCAGGACGAATTCGGCGCCCGCTCGCACCGCCTGGCACAAGAAGCCAGCGTACAGGGCCGGTTTAAAAATGAAATTATCCCAACCGAAGGCCACGACGCCGACGGCGTGTTAAAGCTGATGGATTACGATGAAGTTATCCGCCCGGAAACCACAGTAGAAGCCTTAAGCCAACTGCGCCCGGTATTCGACCCGGCCAACGGTACGGTAACCGCTGGTACATCTTCTGCGTTATCTGACGGTGCCTCTGGCATGTTAGTTATGAGCGAAGACAAAGCCAAAGCACTGGGCCTGCCAATTCGTGCTTACGTGCGCGGTATGGGTGTAGCCGGTTGCGACCCGTCTATTATGGGTTACGGCCCGGTACCGGCGTCGAAAAAGGCGTTAAAAGCGGCTGGCATTACCATAGCCGACATTGACTATGCCGAGCTAAACGAAGCCTTCGCCGCTCAGGCCCTGCCAGTGATGAAAGATTTAGGCCTACTGGAAGTGGCCGAGCAGAAAGTAAACCTGAACGGCGGCGCTATCGCGCTGGGTCACCCGCTGGGTTGCTCGGGTTCACGTATCAGTACCACGCTGATTAACGTGATGGAAGACAAAGGCGGTAAGTTTGGCCTGGCCACCATGTGTATCGGCCTAGGCCAGGGTATTGCTACGGTGTTTGAGCGGCCATAAACTGGCAGCCATAAGCACAATCGCATAGAATAAGGGCCGTTTTAACGGCCCTTATTTATTGGCTGAAACGGTGCGGCAAACTGCAGCCCTGAAGCTTGCAACCCCGATCCCGCAACCACAGAGTGTCTGAGGATTTGCGCCAGCAAAGCCGAGTTGCTGTGGTGAGGACAGCGGGTGTTACAAACTTCGCAAAGCTGCTGATGATAACTCTGCACCGGTTTAAACACTGCCATGCTCGCCCCAGCGGGTTTACGGGCATCCTGCCCTACAACTGTGCGACACGGCTACGCCGGGCGCTGCTGCTCCTGCAGCCTCGCCAGTCGCATTCGCTGCGCTCGTAGTCTGTGGCTGTGCTGTCAATGTTTTAACCTCAGCGCCCGTTTCGTGGTGCTGTAACGTACAATTTTATCGGAGTACAGATGGAAGATATTTTCAGCAGCGCAGATCAAACACTGGACGCCTTAGGCCTACGCTGCCCCGAGCCGGTAATGATGGTACGGCTGCAACTTCGCAAAATGCTGGTGGGTGAAACCTTGCTGATTATCGCCGACGACCCGGCCACCACCCGCGATATTCCGGCATTCTGCCGCTTTATGGATCATGAGTTAGTGGGCAGTAATACGACTGAATTACCATATCGCTACATAGTTAAAAAATTATCTGGTTAACTTTACTAATTAAAAGCGATTGAACTGCCTTTCACAAGGTACACCGTCCCCATCACCATCCATTTTCGTATCCGGGCAATTTCTTAGGAAGAATACTGCTTCCTCATAAGAGTTCATTTCACTACAGTGTTGCCGGCCGTCGCAGCGAAACTGTGAGGCATTAGCCACCGCAAGGGCTTTATTAATTGGCACGGTGTAATCAGGCAACACTTTTGGCACAGAAATAGGTTCTGCTACTGATGATGAACTTTGTTTTTGGTAGTAATTCCAGGCACCGAAGGCAATCAGCGCGATAAGTAACAGTTTTTTCAATGCGAGCTTCCCTGTTATATGGTCCCTTACCACTCTTAGGTGGCTGCAAGTTTCTAACTTAGTGGATAAAACAGGTAACGGCAATGGTTTTGTTTTCGAGCAGACTATTGCGGCTAATGTTGAACGCTAAACAGCATTAGTTTCGGTGTTCGTTATCATTTACACCATCAAAAGGCGGTTTAAGTAACTCAGCAAGCGGGATATTTACATTGCCTGCAGCTTCTTCTTGCTGGTAAAGCTTTATCAGCTTGGCCAGTTCGAGCTCAAACATATATGAGCTTTCTTCATAGTCATCGCTATCAACTGTGGCCGATTGCGACAAGAAATCATTATGCTTAATGGCCGTTTGCAACGCCTGAATGCAGACAGATAACGTTCTAACGTCAACCTGTGGCATGAGTTTTTACTTTCACTTTAATCCCTGCCTTCTGTCACTTTTAACATTACACCGGCGTTTTCAAACTTATCGATGCACAAATACCGGGTAAATTTTCTGCTGTCATGCCATCTTGCAGGAAGCCGTCGGATGAGCTGAGTTTGGCTCTATCACTGTCGTCAGCAGTCATTACCTGATCGATCCAATTGGCATGGCTGGATACGCGGGTATACAGCTCTTTAACGCCGTACTCGCCAACGTCTTTAAACCATGAATCTACTCTGGAGCTGACGCCAAGCAGGTAATAGCCATCGTCTTTTTTCAGATACGCCGGGCCACCGCTGTCGCCATTGCCCGATACGCCTTCCAGCTCAAGTCCGTTCTGGCCTTGCTCAAACACAAACCTCAAATCGGATTGCGTCACGGCGGTCACTTTATTCTGTGCCTTACGCAGCACGCCGTTGTTTTCTTTGTAGCCAATAGTTTCGCCGGTTAACCCCGTCCCGGTTCCGCCACTGCCGATAAACCACAGCACCTGATCACGCTCATCCTGCTGGCGGTATAGTTTTGCCGGTTCAACACTCAGCACCGGCTTGGTCAGCTGGATCAGGGCTAAATCATTCTGCTCACCTAATTGATAAGACGGATAGCTATAACGTGCCTGCACCTGAACCAGTTCGTCGCCTACCGAAATGGTCTGGCCCGGATTAAGACAAAACACGGTATGCGCTGCCGTCAGCACCCATTGTGGCGCAATCAGCGTGCCGTGTACGCCTATATTGTAAAAGGTCGCCAACGGCGGAAAATCTGTTTTCGAGGCGAGATACTGCTCTGCCGGTTTATCATGACGAATAACAATGGCCGAGGCTGGGGCAGTCAGCATAGCAGTGGATATTAGCAAAGCTACGCTTAACAACTTTAAATGGGTATTACTGCGCATTAGTGTATTCTTACAGGGCTTTTGATAAATATTAAACTGACAGAAAACCGCGTAACAGTTAAGTCATTAAATGTAAGTAGATTTATTGGCTGCAATAGTTTACTCACACCTGTTGTTATAATTTCGCACTTGGCCCACATTGCCGTCTGATCGTAGTTTTTTGTGCTAGCCTCAAGAGTATTTGCCGACAACAAGAACAATAGCTTTGCACGCAGCAATACATAAGCCCAACAACAGACAAGCGCAGATTATTCTGGCGCAATACAAGGAGGCTGAAGCCAGCCGCTTTATTGCCTCTTTGCTGATCGTGATCACGGTATGTTGGATTAACGACCACTATCGTGAGCGCAGCCATCAAGCAATGGATTTACTGCAACAAAGTAAAGAAATACAGGCCAACACTGATGCCCTGACCGAACTTGCCAATCGGCGTTTTATTGATGCCAGCCTGTTACCGAGCCTGGCGTTGCAGCCAGCGCAATTTTTGCCGCTGTCGCTTATTATGTGTGATATCGACCACTTTAAGCGGTTAAATGATCGCTTCGGCCATGATGCTGACGATGAAGTACTAAAAGCCGTGGCACAACTGTTTCGACAATATCTGCGTCAACAGGACATCGCCTGTCGTACCGGCGGTGAAGAGTTTTTGCTGGTATTACCGAATACCCATCGTGTAGATGCTCTTATCGTTGCCGAAAAAATACGCAGCCAGTTTGAGCAACAGGTATTACTTAAAACGCAGCCAAACTATCGCCTCACTGCCAGTTTTGGTGTTGCTCTGTGCGATAATGCTGAAGACTTTAACCAGACGGTAACACAAGCGGATCAACAACTGTATTTGTCTAAACGCAATGGCCGTAACCAGGTGAATTAACCCGTTTTACCTGCCGCTGCTGAGGCTGTCGTTAAGATTGATGAGTATCAGTTGTTATTTCATTGCAATAGAAAAGCCAGCAATAAAGCTGGCTTTTTCTTTTTATTTCAATAAATTACTGCAAAACCGAGATATCAGCTACCTGTAGAAATAACTCACGTAATTGTTTTAACAGTGCCTGGCGGTTAGCCCGCACGGCAGTGTCATCAGCGTTTACCATTACCTTGTCGAAGAAGTAGTCGATGACCTCACGCATCGCCGCTAAGTGCGCCAGACCTTCAGCATAGCTGTGCTCGCCCGCCTGATACGCTTGTTCTGCTTCAATTGCAGTAAACAGCGCTTTTTCTGCGTCTTCCTGTAACAGCGCGGCGTTTACGCTGGAGGCAATCTCACCTTCTACTTTAGCCAGTATATTGGCGACCCGCTTATTGGCTGCCGCTAAGGCGGCGGCTGCGTCCAGCTTACCAAACTCTGCTACCGCCTTAACACGGCGGTCAAAATCTGCCGGATTAGTAGGTCGGCGTGCTAATACGGCCTGAATCACATCGACGCTGTAACCTTCACTTTCATACCAGGCGCGGAAGCGGCCCAACATAAACTCCAGCACATCTTCCGCCACCTTAGCATTACTTAGCTTAGTGCCAAAAGTCTGCTGGCTAAAGGTTATCGCCTCTATCAGGTCAACCGGTAGCTGCTTGTCAACCATAATGCGCAGCGCACCGATAGCTGCACGGCGCAGTGCAAAGGGGTCTTTATCACCTTTCGGTGCCTGACCAATACCAAAGATACCGACCAGGGTATCCAGTTTATCGGCAATGGCGACCGCCGCGCCCTCTAACCGGCTTGGTAACTGATCACCGGCAAAGCGTGGCATATACTGCTCGTTCAGGGCCAGCGCAACAGCTTCTGCCTCACCGTCTAAACGGGCATAGTGCATCCCCATAATGCCCTGCACTTCCGGGAACTCGCCAACCATATTGGTCATTAAGTCTGTTTTCGACAATAAACCAGCGCGCTCGGCTGCGCCGATATCAGCACCAATCTTCGCCGCGATAAAGCCTGCCACTTTGCTGATACGTTCAGATTTTTCGGCCAGCGTCCCTAACTGTTGCTGGAATAGCACCGTTTTCAGGCTATCTAACCGATCGGCCAGTTTTTGCTTACGGTCGGTGTTAAAGAAGAACTGCGCGTCTGATAAGCGCGGGCGCACCACTTTTTCATTACCTTCGATAATCTGCTGCGGATCTTTGCTGGTAATGTTAGCGACAAAGATAAACTTATTCTGCAGTTTGCCGTTTTGATCCAGCAGCGGGAAATACTTCTGGTTATCTTTCATGGTAGAAATTAACGGCTCGGCTGGTACCTGCAGGAAGCTTTCTTCAAAGCTACCAACTAACACCACCGGCCATTCGACCAGTGCGGTCACCTCTTCCAGTAAGGCATCGTCCATCAGTGCTTTGCCGTTTAATGCCGTAGCGGCTTTTGTCACTTCAGCGGCAATAAAGGCTTTTCGCTCGGCAAAGTCTGCGACCACGAAAGCCTTGCGCAGGGTGGCCAGATAGTCGTCGGCATGGTTGATAGCAACCTTTGCCGGCGCGTGAAAACGGTGGCCGTGCGTTTGGTTACTACTGCTGCGGCCCAGAATAGTCGCAGGTACTACGTCCTTGCCGTACAGCATAATAATGGTGTGTACCGGGCGGATAAATTCAGCTGTAGAATTACCCCAACGCATTGGCTTGGCTATCGGCAGTTTGGCCAGTGCTTGCTGCACGACGTCTGGCAGTAAGCTGACCGTGGCAGCACCAATCACTTTGGCTTTGTGCAGTAACCAGGCACCCTTATCGGTTTCCAGCTTTTCGGCCTGCTCTACCGTAATACCACAACCTGCAGCCCAGCCTTGGGCTGCCTTGGTAGGCTTGCCATCAGCATCAAATGCTGATGCGATAGCCGGGCCACGCTTTTCTACCACTTTATCGGCCTGCTGCGCTGCCAGAGCGTTAATACGCACGGCTAAGCGGCGAGGCGCGGCATACCAACTAACGTCTGCGTGATTTAGCTCCAGCTTAGCCAGCTCAGCCTGCAGGTTATCGGCAAAGGCGGTAGCCAGCGTTTTTAACGCCTTTGGTGGCAACTCTTCCGTGCCAATTTCAACAAAAAAATCTTGCGCTGCCATTATGCCTCCTGCTTAGCACTATTATTGTTTTTACACAGCGGGAAACCCAGCTTTTCACGCGTGGCGTAATACGCCTCGGCACAGGCCTTAGCTAAGGCGCGAACCCGTAAGATATAGCGCTGACGCTCGGTAACCGAAATGGCATGACGCGCGTCCAACAGGTTAAAGGCGTGCGATGCCTTCATCACCTTTTCATAGGCCGGCAAGGCCAGCCCCTGCTCAATTAAGTACTGGCTTTCTTTTTCGCATTGGTCAAAAGAGGCAAACAGTGCGGCCACATCGGCGTGCTCAAAGTTATAAGTGCTCTGCTCTACTTCATTCTGGTGGAAGACATCGCCGTAGGTTACCCGGCCCAATGGTCCGTCGGTCCACACCAGATCATAAATCGAGTCGACACCCTGAATATACATCGCCAGCCGCTCTAAACCGTAGGTTATCTCACCAGTAACCGGGCGACACTCTAAGCCCCCCACCTGCTGGAAATACGTAAACTGCGTGACTTCCATGCCGTTTAGCCAGACTTCCCAGCCCAGGCCCCAGGCGCCTAACGTTGGTGATTCCCAGTTATCCTCAACAAAGCGGATATCATGCACCAGGGTATCGATACCCAGTTCGCGCAGCGAACCTAAGTACAGCTCCTGAATATTGTCTGGCGATGGCTTTAAGATCACCTGAAACTGATAGTAATGTTGTAAACGGTTCGGGTTTTCGCCATAGCGGCCATCGGTTGGCCGGCGGCACGGCTGTACATAGGCCACATTGGTTGGCTCTGGTCCCAATGAACGTAAAAAGGTCATCGGGTGGAAAGTACCGGCACCTACTTCTAAGTCCAGCGGTTGCACGATAACGCAACCCTGGCGTGCCCAATAATCCTGCAGGGCCAAAATCAGGCCCTGGAAGGTTTTAATATCATATTTATGCATGCGCTTCTAACTCGCTAAAATGACTGAGGGGCCGAAGCCCCTTCGCAATTAATAGGTAAAACTATACGTCCAGGTTGGCAACATAAAGCGCGTTTTCTTCGATAAAAGCGCGGCGCGGCTCTACATGATCACCCATTAGCGTGGCAAATAGCTGGTCGGCACCAATGGCATCTTCAATAGTAACCTGCAGCATACGGCGGCTTTGTGGGTCCATGGTGGTTTCCCATAGCTGCTCCGGGTTCATCTCGCCCAGCCCTTTATAGCGCTGAATATACAGGCCGCGTTTAGACTCGCTCATTAACCACTCCAGCGCTTCCAGGAAGCTTTCTACCGGCTTGATTTTCTCACCGCGGCGAATGTAGCCGCCTTCTTCCATCAGATCACGAATTTCATCACCCAGCGCCGCTATGCTTAAATAGTCGCGCGAGGTAACAAAGTCATGGTGCAACAGGTATTCGTTATCGATGCCGTGTTGGCGGATAATCACTTTAGGCAGGAATAGCTGGCGCTCACGATCTTCATGTACGGCATAAGTGTAGCTAGAACCGTCGCCTTCTTTGTCATCCAGCCGCTGCACCAGCGTCTTAGCCCATTGCTCGCTGTACTCGGCGGATTTTGCCTGCGTGACATCCAGCGCCGGCACATAAATCAGCTCGTTTAACAGGTTGTACGGGATCTTACGGGTTAAACGCTCAATCGTTGCCGATACCTTGTGATATTGACGCACCAGCTTTTCCAGTGCCTCGCCACCGATGCCCGGCGCGTCGGCATTCACGTGCAGTGACGCTTCATCCAGTGCCAGTGTGGTCAGGTACTCGGTTAAGGCGGCTTCATCTTTAATATATTGCTCTTGTTTGCCTTTTTTCACTTTATACAGTGGTGGCTGGGCAATATAGATATAGCCACGCTCGATCAGCTCCGGCATCTGACGATAGAAGAAGGTTAGCAACAGCGTACGAATGTGCGAGCCGTCGACGTCCGCATCCGTCATCAGAATGATGCTGTGGTAGCGGGTTTTGTCCGGGTTATATTCTTCGCGGCCAATACCACAGCCTAACGCAGTGATCAGCGTACCTACTTCTTGCGATGACAACATTTTGTCGAAGCGGGCTTTTTCCACGTTTAGAATTTTACCCTTCAAAGGCAGGATAGCCTGATTCTTGCGGTTGCGGCCCTGTTTAGCAGACCCGCCCGCAGAGTCACCCTCCACTATGTAGAGTTCAGATAATGCCGGGTCTTTTTCCTGGCAATCGGCCAACTTACCTGGCAAGCCAGCAATATCCAGCGCACCTTTACGCCGTGTCATTTCACGTGCTTTACGCGCAGCATCACGGGCACGGGCGGCATCAACAATTTTGCCGACGATAATTTTGGCGTCGTTTGGGTTTTCCAGCAGGTATTCGTTTAGCTTTTCTGCCATCACGCTTTCTACTGCCGAGCGCACTTCACTGGACACCAGCTTATCTTTAGTTTGCGAGCTAAATTTCGGATCCGGCACCTTGACGCTGATTACTGCGGTTAAACCCTCGCGGGCATCATCACCCGAGGCCTGCACCTTCATCTTTTTCGCGTAGCCTTCCTGATCAATATAGGTATTAAGCACACGGGTTAAAGCGCCACGGAAGCCCGCTAAGTGGGTACCGCCGTCGCGCTGCGGGATATTGTTGGTAAAACAGAATACATTTTCCTGGTAGCTGTCGTTCCACTGCATTGCCACTTCGACAGAGATGCCATCATCACGCTGATCAGAAAAATAAAATGCTTTCGGGTGTACGCTGGTTTTGGTGCGGTTTAAGTACTGCACAAAGGCTTCAATACCACCGTCATACTTGAAGTGATCTTTTTTATCGTTGCGCTCATCGGTCAAAATAATGCTAACGCCGGAGTTTAAAAAGGATAGCTCACGCAGGCGTTTCGCCAGAATATCGAAGTGGAAATTAATATCACTAAAGATAGTTGGGCTGGGCCAAAAACGGATAGAGGTGCCTTTATCTTCGGTTTCGCCAATTACCGCCAGTGGCGCTTGTGGTACACCCAGATGATAAATTTGCTGATGTACCTGCCCTTTACGGCGTATCGTCAATTCAAGTTTATCTGATAACGCATTAACCACCGACACACCCACACCGTGCAAGCCGCCGGATACTTTGTAAGAGTTATCGTCAAACTTACCACCGGCGTGTAATACCGTCATGATAACTTCGGCTGCAGACACGCCCTCTTCGTGCATATCGGTTGGAATACCGCGACCATTATCACGCACCGATACCGAGCCGTCGCTATGAATGGTGACCCAAATATCAGAACAATGGCCAGCTAAGGTTTCGTCGATTGAGTTATCAACCACTTCAAACACCATATGGTGCAAGCCAGTACCGTCATCGGTATCACCAATGTACATACCCGGTCTTTTACGAACTGCATCCAGTCCTTTTAATACTTTTATGCTCGAGGAATCGTAGTTATGTTGTTCGGCCATCGTTATCTGTCCGTGCTGTTAGCTGCCCGTGTTCCACGTGAAACATCGCCTGCTGTTCTGTGGCGATAAAAGGTGAAACCTGATCAGCGTTAATTGCAGTAATAAAAACCTGTGAGTTTATATCGCGTAAATAGCTAAATATCTGTCGGGTAGATTGTTGGTCTAACTCCGACGCCAAATCATCGATCAACAACAACGGTTGTTTTTGGCCGTTGTCGCGAATTACATTGTTTTGCGCAATTTTAAGCGCAAATAATAACACTTTTAACTGACCACGGGATAACACTTCTTCTGCTGCCCATTGGTCTTTTTTTAACTTTAAATCGGCTTTTTGTGGCCCATACTGGCTAAAGCCCATCCGGCTATCCTGGGCAAAACTTTGCTGCAACAGCTGTTGTAACTCAGCAGGTGTAGTGATCTTTTCCGGCCAACCTTGCAACAATTGCAGGCTCAGTTGCTGCATTAATTCATCAGCAGCAGTTAACTGCCGAAACGCCGCCTCTAACTGAGCGATATAGTGTTGACGTAACTGCTGAAGCTCAAAAGCCAAAACGGCGAACTGCTCATCCCAAAATTGAAACTGGCTGTCGTACTGCCGGCTAGTCTTTAGCAAGGCATTGCGCTGTTTAAGCACTTTATTAAACCGCAGCCAGCGTTCAAAAAATTGAGGTTCCACGTGGAACAAACCCATATCAAAAAATTGCCGCCGCTCTTTCGGACCACCAAAAAACAACCGAAAACTGTCAGGGGTAATCAGTTGCACCGGCAACAAACTGGCAAACTCTGCCAGCCGGTGTACCGTGGCACCATTCAGCCGTAACAGCATATCGCCCTGCTTGTCACGCTGCAGACCAAGGCTGTGCTGCTGTTGGTTGCTACTCACTTTAGCATGCAGCGTAAAGGCAGCGGTATCATGTTGCACCAACCGTTGGGGCCGGCTGGTACGAAACGAACGGCCATGGGCAAGATAATAAATCGCTTCCAGCAAACTGGTTTTGCCACTGCCGTTCATACCAACAATTAAGTTAAAACGTTGGTGCGCCGCAAAAGAGACTGCCGTCAGATTGCGAAACTGAGCAGCACTGAGTGACAGCAGTGACATGGTTTACAGGCGCATTGGCATAACAACATAGCTGGCGCCAACATTGCCCACGCCTTCCACCAAAGCACTGGAATTGGCATCATTCAAATGCAGCTGCACCAAATCGGTCGCCAGGGTGTTAAGCACGTCCAGCAAATAGCCGACGTTAAAGCCAATCTCCAGGTTATCGCCCAGATATTCAACTTCGATAATTTCTTCTGCCTGCTCGTGCTCGGGGTTGTTCGCCACAATTTGCAGCTCGCCACTGCTTAACGTAAAACGTACACCACGGTACTTCTCGTTAGATAAGATAGACGCCCGGGTACAGGCATCTTTCAACACGCTACGATGTGCGGTAACCAACTTGGTGCTGTTGCGCGGTAATACCCGGCGGTAATCCGGAAAACGGCCGTCAATCAACTTACTACTAAAGACATAGTTGCTATCGGTTAAACGGATATGGTTCTGGCCCAGGCTTAAGGTAATCAGTTGCTCGTCGCTGGCCAGCAAACGCATCACTTCTAACACCCCTTTACGCGGGATAATAATTTGCTTTTGCTGGGCCACCAGGCCTGGCAAATCCAGGCTGCTGAGCGCCAGACGATGGCCGTCGGTAGCAACGGCTTTTACGGCGCCATTATCCACTTCAAACAGTAAGCCGTTTAAGTAATAACGCACATCCTGATTCGCCATCGAAAAAGCGGTATCGTCCAGCAGCTTACGCAGCTGGGCCCGGGTTAGCTGAATATCAACCTCACCCTGCCAGCTTTCCAAATTAGGATACTCAGAAGCACTTAGGGTAGATAAGGTAAACTTAGTTTTGCCGCTACTAAGCACGCAATTATCGCCCTGCAACTGCACGCGGATATCAGCGTTTTCCGGCAGGCTGCGGCAAATATCCAGTAGTTTCTTGGCTGGCACGGTTATGCGGCCGGGGCTTTGTACCGTTAAGCCATCCGTTGTCGCGACCAGCTCAACTTCCAAATCAGTACCGGTAAGAGACAAAGCATCGTCGCCGACTTCCAGCAAAACATTAGATAGAATGGGCAGCGTATGCCGCCGCTCTATAGCACCAGACACCATTTGTAGTGGTTTGAGTAAGGCGTCTCTGTTGATAGTAAATTGCATGACCAAGTCCCTTTACGATGACAAAGTACGGATTAAATTCTGGAAGTCTTCTTTTATTTCGTGCGTTTCTTCTTTTAGCGACTCGATTTTACGGCAGGCATGCAGCACTGTCGTATGATCGCGGCCACCAAAAGCATCACCAATTTCTGGCAAGCTATGGTTGGTTAGCTCTTTTGACAACGCCATCGCCATTTGCCGTGGCCGCGCCACAGAACGCGAGCGCCGCTTAGACAGCAAATCTGCCACGCGGATTTTGTAATACTCAGCGACAGTTTTCTGAATATTCTCAATGGTCACCAACTTATCCTGTAGCGCTAACAAATCGCGCAGCGCCTCGCGGACAAAATCGATGGTAATGGGCCGGCCAGTAAAATTAGCGTTAGCAATAACCCGGTTTAATGCGCCTTCTAGTTCGCGCACATTAGACCGCAAGCGTTTAGCGATAAAAAACGCCACTTCTTCCGGCAAGCGGATTTGATTTTCATGCGCTTTGCGCATCAAAATAGCCACCCGGGTTTCCAGCTCCGGCGGCTCTATGGCAATGGTTAAGCCCCAACCAAAACGCGACTTTAACCGGTCTTCCACACCATCGATTTCTTTTGGATAACGATCACTGGTGAGGATAATTTGCTGATTTCCCTCAAGCAAGGCATTAAAGGTATGGAAAAACTCTTCTTGCGAGCGCTCTTTGTTGGCAAAAAACTGAATATCGTCGATAAGTAAGGCATCTACCGAACGATAATAGCGCTTAAACTCTTCTATAGCATTGTTCTGTAACGCTTTTACCATATCCTGCACAAAACGCTCAGAGTGCATGTAAATAACTTTGGCATCGGGCTTTTTGGCTAAAATGCCATTACCCACAGCGTGCAATAAGTGGGTTTTACCCAAACCGGTGCCACCATAAATAAACAGCGGGTTATAAGCAGTACCAGGATTATCAGCAACCTGGCTGGCAGCGGCGCGGGCGAGCTGGTTCGACTTACCCTCAACAAAGTTGGTAAAGGTGTAATTGGCGCGCACATTGCTGGTAACAATCGTCTTGGGCGCCGGCTCAGCGGCTTCCCGGGCAACGGGCTCGTGTGGCGTCACTTGTACTGCGGGTGCTGGTGCAGCTGAACGGGCTTTGTTGCTCTGGCTGGAACCAACATCGAACTTTAACCGCGGCGCGTCGTCGCCGCAGTAGTCCTGGATCAACTCCAGGATCCGGCTTAAGTATTTCTCGCGCACCCAATCCAGCACGAAGCGGTTCGGTGCGTATAAAGTTAGCCCTGTGTCAGAACTGTCAGCTTGCAGTGGCCGGATCCACATACTGAAATGCTGCGCCGGTAATTCCGCTTGCAGCGCTTGCAGGCAATTTTGCCAAACGGACTGATACACCATATCTCCTGAAGCCTTAGTTATTATGATTAAAAAGGCTGGCGTAAGTTAACGAAGCGCACATTATGGTACTATCTTATCCACAAGTTCAATATTGACTTTTTTAAAATTACCTACCTTTAAGAAAATTACCAATAATACATTGTTTTTTATCACAATATTTCTCTTATACCATTTCATAATACCACTGCTTTTTGCCAGGACAATTTGGACTTAACAGAAAGTAACTCACATTTTATTCAACACCACCCTAGCAACCTGTGGAAAACTTCAGTAAAAACAGGATCGGTGTTGATCGCGGTGCAATAAAACGCAGGATCAGATTGACTTTAGCCTACAGACTACTTAAAATTCGCGCTCATTTTTGTCAGCTGCGTTTTGGTATATTTGCTAAAACACAGAAACCTTTAGTAAATATTTCGACCGGACGGATGAAATTATGAGTAAAAGAACGTTTCAACCAAGCGTATTAAAGCGCAAGCGTAACCACGGTTTCCGTGCTCGTATGGCCACTAAAAATGGTCGTCAGGTATTAGCGCGTCGTCGTGCTAAAGGCCGTAAGCGTTTAACTGCTTAATCAGCGGTTAGCCGCTGAGTGGTCAGCCTGAAATTCGGCAGGGAGTTACGACTGTTAACTCCCAGTCAGTTTGATAACGTCTTCCAAAACCCGTTCCGGGTAGCTTCTCCGCTGTTTACTATCCTTGTTAAAGCCAATCAATTGCCTCATCCCCGATTAGGCCTTACTATCGCGAAAAAACGTGTTAAATTAGCCGTGCACCGCAATCGCATTAAGCGCTGCGTGCGTGACAATTTTCGTTTGCATCAACATGAGTTGCCTGGCGTCGATTTGGTACTGATGGTAAAAGGTGATATTAGCAACACCGCTAATGATGAGTTACATAGGCAACTGGAAAAGTTATGGCGCAAGATCGCTCGCCAGTACACCGCTTCGCTATCAGCATAGCATTAACGCTGCTACGCGGTTACCAGCGACTGATTAGTCCGCTGTTTGGGCCAAGCTGCCGCTTTCATCCAACCTGCTCGCATTACGCTATCACCGCGATAGAACGCTTTGGCGTACTAAAAGGCAGTTGGTTAGCAGCGAAACGTTTATTAAAATGTCACCCCTTACATGCAGGCGGTGATGATCCTGTTCCTGAAAAGCACAATGAGAAAAGCTAAGCCATGGAATCACAACGTAGTTTATTAGTTATTGGTCTGGCGCTGGTCAGTTTTTTACTCTGGCAACAGTGGAATATCGACACGGCGCCAAAACCAGTAGCCGCAGTCACACAGCCAGGGCCGGCCTCTGGCAGCAGCTCTGCTGATTTACAACTGACCACAGCCGATGCGGAACAACCAGCCACCTCTGTCGCAGCAAAAGCACGCAGCATCAACGTCAGTACCGATGTGCTGCAGCTAAGCATAGACAGCCGCGGCGGCGATATCGTCGACTTACAGCTGCCCGCCTTTGAATTAAATAAAGGTGAAGGCGACGCCTACCCACTCATGCGCCGCCTGAACGGTTTTGAATATGTCGCGCAAAGCGGTCTGATTGGCCGCGACGGCCCGGATGACAGCCGTAACCCGCGTCCGGTGTATAGCACAACGCAAAACAGCTATAGCCTGGCCGATGGTGCCACTGAGTTAGTCGTGCCATTAACCTTTAATCACAACGGCCTGCAAATTGAAAAACGCTTTACCTTTACCGCCGGCCAATATGATGTCCGGGTAGAATATTTACTGCATAACCAAAGCGCTGAAGTGAAAACCGTGCAGCCATACCAGCATCTGGTACAAAGTATCGACAACGGTGAAAGCAGCAGCATGATGATGCCGATATACCGCGGTGCAGCTTTTGGTACCAGTGCTGAGCGTTACAACAAGTACACCTTTGACGATATGCAGGAAAAGAACCTGTTAGAAGCCACCACCGGCGGCTGGGTAGCCATGCTGGAACATTATTTTGTTTCGGCCTGGGTACCGGATCAGCAAGCAGACAACCAATTATACAGTCTGGTACGTAATGGCCAGGGCGTAATAGGTGCTAAAGGCCCGGCAGTGAATATTGAACCCGGTGCCAGCGTTAGCCTTGGTAGCAGCTTTTATGCTGGTCCAAAAACACAGGACAACCTGGCAAAACTGGCCAATGGTTTAGACCTGACGGTTGATTACGGCTTCCTGTGGTTTATCTCACAACCCTTATTCTGGTTATTAACGCTGATCCAGGGCTTTGTCGTGAACTGGGGTGTGGCGATTATCTGTATTACCATCATCGTTAAAGGCGTAATGTACCCGCTAACTAAGGTGCAGTACGAGTCGATGGCGAAGATGCGTAACTTAAAGCCGAAAATTGAAGAGCTGCAGGCACGTTACAAAGACGACCGCCAGAAAATGGGCCCGGCCATGATGGAACTGTATCGCAAAGAAAAAGTGAACCCTATGGGTGGCTGCTTACCGATGCTGCTCCAAATGCCAATCTTCCTGGCACTGTATTGGGTATTTGTTGAAAGCGTTGAGCTGCGCCACGCCCCCTTTATGCTGTGGATTAACGATTTGTCGGCACAAGACCCCTACTATGTATTGCCAGTGCTGTTCGGTTTAAGCATGTTTTTAATGCAAAAGCTGACACCGATGCAGGTTACCGACCCGATGCAGCAGAAGATCATGATGTGGATGCCGGTAGCATTCTCAGTATTCTTCCTCTGGTTCCCAAGCGGTCTGGTACTGTACTGGTTTGTTAGTAACCTGATTTCTCTGGCGCAGATGTTATACATCTACAAAGGTATGGAAAAGAAAGGCTTACATACTAAAAAGGCTTAACTGAACTTTGAAGCAAGGATTAGGTGCCATCATGTAGCAGCGACAAGGATGTCGCGGAGATTGAGACAGTACAGGGATGTGCTGTCGAAAGCGGCGAAATGATGATTTCCTAATACTTGCAGTATTACCTTAAGCCTGTCGCATTATGCTGACAGGCTTTTTCTATTAAGAGGCAACACCATGTTTACTACTGACACCATCGCCGCTTTAGCTACAGCCCCCGGCCGCGCCGGTGTTGGTATTATCCGTATCTCCGGCCCCGATACCAAAGCGGTAGCTCACGCCATACTGCACAAGCTGCCTAAACCGCGCTACGCCGAGTACTTACCGTTTTTTGACAGTGAAGCAAAGATATTGGATCAGGGCATCGCCCTGCTCTTCCCCGGGCCAAATTCGTTTACCGGTGAAGACGTGCTGGAGCTGCAAGGCCACGGCGGCCCGGTATTGTTGGATATGCTGTTAAAACAGGTGTTAGCTCTGCCAAATGTGCGTATTGCCCGACCTGGTGAATTCTCCGAGCGCGCCTTTTTAAACGACAAACTGGATTTAGCCCAGGCCGAAGCCATTGCCGACTTAATCGACGCTTCAAGCGAGCAGGCAGCGCGCAGCGCTATGCAGTCATTGCAGGGCGAATTTTCCCGCCATATTCATGAGCTGGTCGAAAAAGTGATTCACCTGCGCATGTATGTTGAAGCGGCAATCGACTTTCCGGATGAAGAAATCGACTTTCTATCCGACGGCAAGGTGGCCGCTGATCTGGCAGAAATTATCGACTATCTGGCCACAGTAAAAAAACAGGCCACCCAGGGCAGCATTTTGCGCGAAGGGATGAAGGTGGTGATTGCCGGCCGGCCTAACGCCGGTAAATCCAGCTTGTTAAATGCCCTTGCTGGCCGCGAAGCGGCTATTGTTACCGAAATAGCCGGCACCACCCGTGATGTGCTGCGCGAGCATATTCATATCGACGGTATGCCGCTGCATATTATTGACACCGCAGGCCTTAGGGACGCCACCGATCAGGTCGAACAAATTGGCATAGAACGCGCCTGGCAAGAGATAGCACAAGCCGACCGCGTACTGTTTATGGTTGATGGCACCACCACCAACGCCACCGATCCGCATGATATCTGGCCCGACTTTATCGACCGCCTACCCGAAGGTTTAGGCGTGACTGTAATTCGCAACAAAGCCGATTTAACCGGCGAGCCGATGACTCCGGATACCGATAGCCATACCCCCGTGTATCGGTTGTCCGCCAAAACCGGTGCCGGTATCGATGCGCTGCGCGAGCATTTAAAACAATGTATCGGTTTTGATGCCAGTACCGAGGGTAGCTTCCTCGCCCGACGCCGCCATTTAGACGCATTAGACCGCGCCGCCGAGCATTTAGCCATCGGCCAGGAACAACTGCACAGCTTTATCGCCGGCGAAATCCTGGCGGAAGAGCTGCGGTTAACCCAGCAGCATTTAAATGAAATAACCGGTGAATTTAGCTCAGACGATTTGCTGGGCAGGATTTTCAGCTCGTTTTGTATCGGGAAATAGCTACTTCATCGCATCGAGCCGCTGTGCGGTGTTATCTGTTGTGATTAATAGCGCAATCAGTGCAGCGCCCAAAGCAACAAAACCTGCTGCCAGATACAGCCCAATATCATACTGGCCGCTGGCTTCGGCCAGATAGCCGGTTAACGCCGGCGCCAGCACCTGAGCACTGCCGTAAGCTAACGTCATTTTACCCATGAGTTTCGCCGGTTTACTCGGATATAAGCGCCCTGCCATGGTTAATACCAAACTGACTACGCCGACAAAAGTCGCACCAAACAGGGCTGCACTTAACAGCACCACCTTGAGTGAGCTAAACCACAATGGCAGTAAAATAGCGGCACTTTGCGCCAGTAACGCCAGCATAATGGCCTTCAGATAACCGGTTTTACGGGCGATTAAATCCCATAGCATTACCGCCGGTGTGGCCGCTAATCCCAAGATGATAAAACTGATGTTACCGCTGCCACTTAAACCCGGCATGCGCTCGACTATAGTGACAATAAAGGTCGCGCTAATCACATAGCCATAGCCGGCACAAAAATAACTGGCCAGCATTAGCCGAATAAAACGTTTGGCTGGTGGCGTATCGGCCACGCCGGTTTGCCCGCTTTGTGCCGTTTGCGCCGGCTTTGGCAACCAGCGCCAGGCCGGAACAGCCAACAACACGCCGAACAAGGCTAAGTAGTGCCACTGCGCACGCCAATCCAGCTGCAAGCCTAGCATCAGCTCGACCAACAGCGCCGATAATGCTATGCCAAAGCCTAATCCGGCGAAATGGATACCCAATTCAGCCCGCTGTTTATGGCTTAACAGCCAGTGCATAATCAGGCCGGAGGCTATCAGCATAGAGCAGGCACTGCTAAAGCCCGCGACAAAGCGCCACAGCGACCACAGCCAGATGTTTTCGGTTAACGCCATACCAAGGGTGCTAAGCACAGCTAACAGTAAACCAAGCCGGTACAGGCTGTCTTTTAAACGCAGGTTGCTCAGGCTGGCGGCCAGCAGCGCACCAACCATGTAACCGAGGTAATTCACCGCCGCCAGATAGCCGCCACTGGCATCATCCAGTACATTTTGCTGCTGCATCAGCGGTAATAGCGGCGTGTACGCAAAGCGCGCTACGCCAAGGCAAAGTAACTGACTAAAAAAGCCGGCCAGCAACACATAAAAACGTTGTGGCATGCGGTTAGCTGAGATCGTCAGAATAATGCCTCCGACAGGCTAAAACACTTAGCTTAACGCAACAAAAAAGGCCGTGATATACGGCCTTAGTCTGATGGTCCTGTTTTTACTGCTTAACGGGCGTAGGTTGCAGTCAGCGTAGCTTTACCGAGCGCCATAGCATTTAGCATAAAACCCACTACTGCAGCACTGGCCCCATCGGCGGCCGGCAGGGTTTCTTCCGGTAAGGCCCACACGGTAAATTGATAACGGTGCATTCCATGACCCTCTGGCGGGCAGGCGCCACCAAAGTCTTTTATGCCGTAGTCATTAGTAAAACTGCGGCAACCGGGCGGCAGGCTGCCTTTACCGGCACCACGGGCTAAACCGGTTGCAGCAGCAGGAATATCCGTAACCAGCCAGTGCCAGAAACCCGAGCAAGTGGGTGCATCCGGGTCAAACACGGTAACCGCAAAGCTTTTGGTGCCGGCCGGGGCATTGGCCCAGTTCAGCTCAGGTGATACATTGTTGCCGCTACAGCCAAAGCCGTCAAACTCGTGATCTTTAGCCATAAAATGGCCTTCTTTAATATCCGGGCTGGTTAGAGTGAAAACCTGTTGTGTCATCTTGCCTCCAAAAAGTGAGTAAATACTTACTTATACTGTGACAACCATTGATAAAAGGTTTGTTTAGGAAAAGCCCCGGCTTGCTGCGCGACAACTTTGCCCTGTTTAAACACCATTAAAGTAGGAATAGAACGAATATTAAACTGTGCCGCCAACTGTTGTTGCTGTTCGGTATTAATTTTACCAAAACGAAAATGCGGCTCCAGATCGCTGGCGGCCTGGTTAAATACCGGCGCGAAATTCTGACAAGGGCCACACCAGCTGGCCCAAAAATCCACCACCAGCGGCAGCTCGGCTTTTTGTGCATGGGCAGCAAAATTTGCTGCCGTCAGCTCAAGCGGCTTATGCTGAAACAACGGTTGCTTACATTTACCACAACGGGCATCCAGCATTGGCTTATCCGCCGGCAAGCGGTTTAAACCATTACAATCCGGGCAGGCAACGATCATGACACTCTCCACAGTAAGCTAATAGTCAGTTATATAGCGCCTGGCAAAGCGTTTTTAAAGCAGCCGCTAAAAACTTAACTGCTGCCAGCCGGTTTTACTGTCAAAACTCAGGCTCTTCACCTCGCCCCGGCCTTCAATATTAACGGTATTAACCTGTGCCGGCCATAAGGCCTGCAAGGCATTGTGTTTAATACGCAGGCCCTGTAGCTCAGCAGGAATAGGCGCTTCCTGATACACCCAGAAAAACCGCCCGTCCAGCTGACCACCCACCAGGCTAAGCGTAATAGCCTCACCCGCCAGCGTGGTCAGGGCAAAATGCTCACTAACATACTGGCTGAAGGTTTGCTGGGTTTGGGCGTTGTTTAACAGATCAGCGCCTTTATCAAATAGCTGTTTTACGCCGTGTTCAGCATCGTGCACATAAAAGCGGTGCATCACTTCAATATTACCGCTACGGTCATTAAACAGCACTTTGCTCAGCGCCGCTTTCATCTCGTGCGCGGCAACCTGGCAGCTTAACGCGGCCAGTAGCGCAACACAGCACAGTTGGCGCATTAGTTACCGTCCTTTTTTACAGCTGCCGCGTCAGTTTTCTTCGCCGGATCTTTCAGCTCGGTTTTTACATCCTGCATTATATCGCGGCTCACTTTAGCTTTGCTTTTCTCTGACTTATACGCCTCGATGCGTGACGGAATAATGCGCCGTGGATAATGGTTGTTTTCCATATCCACATCGGCCGTTTCCCACTTCGGATCCACCACTACATCTTTTAGCACTTTATCTTTTGCTGTCACTACCAGGCGGTTAACTGCTTTGGGGTTACGCCGCCAGATCTCAGCCGGAATATACTGCTGCTCACTGCTGCCATCGGTATAGTTTAGCTGCAGCAAAATCGGCATGACCAGACCGCCCCGGTTGCTAAACTGCAGTACATAGTAGTTTTTGTCTTCGGCCACGGCTCGCTCAAACGCCTTACGCTCCCACGGCTCTAAATCGTGCAGGAACTTGGTGTAAGCATTACGCTCTTTGTTGGTGACGGTAAAGCGGTCATTGTCGTCATAGAAGTCACGCACGTCCGGGTTTTTATCAATCCACAACACTTTGCCTTCGGCTTTATTACGCTCAACAAACAATGAGGTTGGTTTATCCCGTTCTTGCTGGCGCTGGCGCTCGAAATCAATATCCGGGTTTTTGGTGTCTAACCGCAGTTGAAACACCTTATCCAGTGAGATATCGACATGGTCAGTGCTGTAAAACCAGCCGCGCCAGAACCAGTCTAAGTCAACGCCGCTCGCCTCTTCCATCGTGCGGAAAAAGTCTGCCGGTGTTGGCCGCTTAAACTTCCAGCGCGTGGCATACTCTTTAAAGGCAAAATCGAACAGCTCACGGCCTAAAATCACTTCGCGCAGAATATTCAGCGCTGCCGCCGGCTTGGTATACGCATTGGGGCCCAGTTTTAGCACGCTGTCAGACTGCGTCATAATCGGTACCTGCACGTCCGACTTCATATAGTCGACAATATCGCGCGGCTCAACACCCCAGGGAATAGTCGGGTCCCACTCTCGGCCCGCCACACCGTCTAAAAAGCTGTTTAAGCCCTCATCCATCCAGGTCCACTGCCGCTCGTCAGAATTGACCACCATTGGAAAGTAAATATGCCCCACTTCGTGGATCACCACGCCGATTAAAAAGCGCTTTTCTGCCTGAGAGTAAGTACGGCTTCCGTCATCCTGCAACTTGGTGCGTGGGCCGTTGAAGGTGATCATCGGGTATTCCATACCACCGACCGGGCCATTTACTGATTGCGCCACCGGATAGGGATAGTCAAACGAGAAGCGCGAATACACTTCCATGGTATGCACTATGGCTTCGGTGGAATACTTCTGCCACAGCTCGCCGCCCTCTTTCGGGTAAAACGACATCGCCATCACAAACGGCTGTTCGCTGCCGCCCTGCTGATAACCTTTGGCGTCCCAGATAAACTTACGCGATGAGGCCCAGGCAAAATCGCGCACATTCTTCGCTTTAAAATGCCAGGTTTTGGCGGCAGAGGTGCCTTCTTTCTCGTTTTCCAGCGCCTCCTGCTCGGTAACAATAAACACCGGCCGCTTGGCAGTCTTTGCCTGCTCTAACCGGGCCAATTGCTGTTTGGTCAGCACCTTGCTGCTGTTTTGCAGCTCACCGGTCGAGGATACAATATGGTCGGCCGGCACAGTTAATTTCACATCATAGTCACCAAATTCCAGCGTAAACTCGCCGCGGCCTAAAAATTCTTTGTTGGTCCAGGCTTCGTAGTCGGTGTAAGCGACTAACCGCGGGAACCACTGCGCCAGTAAGAAAATATCATTGCCACCTTCACGGGCATCTTTCGGGAAATGCTCATAGCCAGAGCGGGCAGATACCGCGTCTTCTTCGACAATATCAAACGCAAAGTCCAGGCTGATATCGGTCGCCTGGCCCGGTTTTAACGGCTTATCCAAGTCGATACGCATAAGCGTACCCACCAGCGTTACCGGCAAGGCTTTACCCTTGCTGCTTTTCACGTTGCTGATGACAAAACCCAATTCGTTATCGGCCATAAACTGCTGGCGACGTAGCTCCTCCAGGCTTAAACGGGCAGTAATGTCACCCTCGCCAATGGACGTGGCCGGACCACGGCGGCCAATGCCACCAAAGTCAGTGCTCATCTCGGCCATAGAATCGTTTTTAAAAATATTCTGATCCAGATGCAGCCACAGGTACTTCAGCGTATAAGGCGAGTTGTTTTTGTAATGAATTTGCTGGCTGGCGCTTAAGCGCCGTTTGGCTTCGTCCAGCACCACGTCCATATTGTAATTCACTTGCTGCTGCCAGTACTGTTGACCCGGCTCACCGGCGGCATTACGGTACACATTCGGTGTTGGCAGCACTTCATCCAGTTGACGAAATTTATCTTCAAAATCACCTTTGGTCTGGCGAATGGCATCGGCGCCGGCAGCAGTACTACACAGTAGTGCCGCAACCAGGCTGAAAAGCGACAGCCGGCGTAGGGCAGAGCGGGAAAACATATCGGACATAAAAACGACTCTGTTATTGTTTTAAGTATTTGAAGTTAGCCAAATACAATATGAAACTTCTGCCAACCAGACAAGCGCTATTCAACACGCACAGCGGTTATTCTGTCGCCAATAAAAAACCCTGCCGCAGCAGGGTTTTGTTAAACACCAATCATCTTAGTCACGAGGCTTGCGCGGTGCACGTGGCGCTGCACCCGGGCGCGGCCCGGGGCCATTTGACGGACGGCGATCACCTGCCGGTGCAGCACCGCTGTCAACGGTGATATTCAGCTTTTGCTTACGCACATAGACTTTTTTCAGATGCTGGAAAATTTCATTCGGAATAGCTGCTGGCAGCTCTACCGTGCTGAAATGATCGAACAGTTTGATATTACCGATAAACTGGCTGTCGATATTGGCTTCATTAGCAATGGCACCGACGATATCACCGGCCCGCACACCGTGTTCTTTACCTACTTCAATGCGGTAGGTCTGGTAATCACCTTTCATTTCACGACGCTGGCGCGGACCGCGGTCCGGACGCTCGCCACGCTCTGGCCGGTCACCGCGCTCACGGCGTGGACGATCATCACGCTCACCACGGGCATGCGGCTCACGGATTTCCGGGAACTGGCTGGCAACATTCAGCGGCTGATCTTTCTGTGCTAAATACAGCAGCGCAGCAGCCAAATCATTCTCGGTAGTATCAATCTTCTCGCGCCAGTCGTTAATTAAGTCCTGGAAGAAGCTTAAGTTCTGCGTTTCAATGGTTTGTGCCAGTTGCTCACGGAACGACTCGATGCGGCGCTGTTCAATCACCTGGCCGGATGGCAGTGACATTTTTTCGATCGGCTGCTTAGTTGCATGTTCAATGGTGCGCAGTAAACGCCGCTCTCGTGGCGAAACAAACAGAATGGCTTTACCTTCGCGGCCAGCCCGGCCAGTGCGGCCTATCCGGTGCACATAGGCTTCGCTATCGTAAGGAATATCATAGTTCACTACCAGGCTGATACGCTCAACGTCCAGACCACGGGCAGCGACGTCGGTCGCAACAATAATGTCTAGCTGGTTTGCTTTCATCTTACGAATGGTCAGCTCGCGGTGCGCCTGGTTCATATCACCGTTTAAGCAGGCGACGGCATAGCCACGGGCACCCAGCTTTTCGGCAATTTCTTCAGTCGCGCTTTTAGTGCGCACGAACACGATGGAAGCATCATATTCTTCACCTTCCAGCACACGGGTTAACGCATCCAGTTTCTGGTTGCCATCCAACATCACATAGCTTTGCTTGATCCGCTCTACGGTACTGGTTTTAGAAGCAATTTTAATTTCTTCGGCATCTTTCAGGTGCTTTTGCGCTATAGCCCGGATTTGTGGCGGCATAGTGGCCGAGAACATCGCCACCTGACGGCCGGCCGGTGTCGCATCCATAATGGTTTGCACATCATCGATAAAACCCATGCGCAGCATTTCGTCGGCTTCATCCAGCACGATAGCGCGCAGCTTATCCAGCTTTAAGGTGCCACGATCTAAGTGATCCAGAATACGGCCCGGTGTACCAACAATCACCTGAGAGCCACGCTTTAGTGACTTAAGCTGGTTTGTATAGCTCTGACCACCATATAACGGCAGAACATGGAATGCCGGCATATAGCGGGCATAAGCCTGAAACGCTTCAGCCACCTGAATGGCCAGTTCACGGGTAGGCGCTAATACCAGAATTTGCGGATCGTTCTGTGCAGGGTCAAGCCGTGCTAATAAAGGCAGCGCGAAAGCACCGGTTTTACCGGTACCAGTTTGCGCCTGGCCTAATACATCTTCGCCAGCTAATAGTTTAGGGATAGCCGCAGCCTGGATAGGCGACGGTGTTTCATAGCCAAGTTCAGTGACAGCACGAACAATAGCTTCAGGCAGCATTAGCTGGGAAAATGACACAGTGTCAGACATACGTTGTTTAAACCTCAATAACACGCAGGCGTAGTGGTAGTGCTATTGTTGCTTTTACTTAGCCTGCAGAGCAGTAAAAACAAGTAAATCAAACCAAAACCATAGCCTTGGTTGATTTTATTCCAGTAGTATAGCCAAACATTCTTATGACAAGAGGCCTATCATGATAGACATCCTCGTTGGCAGCCAAATGGGCGCAGCGGAATATGTGGCAGAACAAGTTGCTGAAACACTGGTACAAGCGGGCTATGAGATTAACATTCATCTGAAACCCGAACTGGATCACCTTAACCCGACCAATGTCTGGTTAGTAATCACATCCACCTATGGCGCAGGAGATCTGCCTGATAATATTCAACCCTTTGCGGATCAATTAGCACAAGATCGGCGTGATCTTACCACACTTTCTTACGCCGTGATCACTTTAGGTGACTCCGGATACGATACTTTTTGCGAAGCGGGCAGAAAATTAAACCGCATCCTGGCAGGTAAAGCAGCAAAGCTATTATTAGCCCCACTGGAAATCGATGCACAACAAGCCGATCTTCCTGAGGACATCGCTCTGGCCTGGTTGCCAGAACTTATCAAGGTTTTGCCATAAAAAAAGCGGGTGCAAAGCACCCGCAAACACAAGTATATCTCAGGAAGAACAGGATAACGTTAGTCTCTCCCGGGTTGGCCTCAGCAATAAAACCAACTTGTCGCTACAGTACAGCGGCGGGCTGGCAATGTCTTGATAACGGCATGATAAAGGCCTGATAAAAGCCCGATCTGTAAGTTGATCTTGTTATACAGAGTTATGCACACAAGCCAAATAAAAACTTAACTACTGTGCATAACTTACCGTTTAACCGGTGATTAAGCTGTATTTATCCTAAATATAAAAAAAATATTTTTTAGACATGTGGATAACATGGCATATTGATCACCGGTTAAACAGCAACTGATCCTAGCTTGATCACAGGATCTGATCCTTTCTAAGCAACTGATCCTTATTGTGAAGATCTGCTTATCCACCAAAAATCACTTGCTTAGTAGTAAACATAATAAAAAGATCTCTAAAAAGATCTTATTTAATTTAGAAGATCCTAAGCCCGTTGCACCATTCCACTTCAGGGCAGATCAAGCTACAATAACGCCCCTTAAACCAATGTTCAGACAACCCAGATCCAGAGGCAACTATGCTGTACCAAGAGACATTCGATGTAATCGTTGTAGGTGGTGGTCATGCCGGCACCGAAGCCGCTCTGGCAGCAGCCCGTATGGGACGTAAAACCCTGTTACTAACCCATAACGTTGAAACCCTGGGGCAGATGTCATGCAACCCCGCTATAGGTGGTATTGGTAAAGGCCATTTGGTAAAAGAAATTGATGCCTTAGGCGGCGCTATGGCCATTGCTGCTGACAAAGGCGGTATTCAATTTCGCACCCTCAACAGTTCAAAAGGCCCGGCAGTTCGTGCAACCCGTGCCCAGGCCGATCGTCAGTTGTACCGTGCAGCTATTCGCCAGACACTGGAAAACCAGCCCAATTTAAGTATTTTTCAACAAGCTTGTGATGATCTGATTGTTGAACAGGATCGGGTAACCGGAGTAGTTACTCAGATGGGGCTTAAATTTCGCGCCAAAGCGGTAATATTAACCGTTGGCACCTTTTTAGGTGGCCAAATCCATATTGGTTTGCAAAGTCACTCGGGCGGCCGAGCCGGTGATCCGCCATCCATTGCACTGGCAAAACGTTTACGTGAATTACCCTTTAGGGTCGATAGATTAAAAACCGGTACTCCACCACGCATCGATGCCCGAACCATAGATTTTAGTGTGATGCAGGCACAGCCAGGTGATAACCCAACGCCACTGTTTTCGTTTATGGGTAAAGCCAGCGATCATCCACAACAAATCGCTTGTTACATAGCTTATACCAATCAACAAACGCATGATGTGATCCGCAATAATCTGGACAGATCGCCGATGTATACCGGCGTCATTGAAGGTATAGGCCCACGCTATTGCCCATCCATTGAAGATAAAATTATGCGCTTTGCCGATAAAGATAAACATCAGATCTTTATTGAACCGGAAGGCTTAACGACGCATGAGGTTTACCCGAACGGCATTTCTACCAGCCTGCCATTTGATGTACAAATGAGCATAGTTCGCTCAATAAAAGGCATGGAAAACGCCCACATTACCCGCCCTGGCTATGCCATTGAGTATGACTTTTTTGATCCACGCGATCTGAAAAGTAGCCTGGAAACCAAATTTATCAGCGGCTTATTTTTCGCCGGCCAGATCAACGGCACCACTGGTTATGAAGAAGCCGGGGCACAAGGCTTGTTAGCCGGGCTAAATGCGGCCTTATTCAGCCAGGAAAAAGACAGCTGGTCGCCGGGTCGGGAACAAGCTTATCTTGGAGTACTGGTGGATGACTTAACCACCCTGGGGACCAAAGAACCCTACCGCATGTTTACCAGCCGTGCTGAATACCGTTTAATGCTGCGGGAAGACAACGCTGATGCGCGTTTAACTGAAAAAGGTCGTGAGTTAGGCCTGGTCGATGATGCACGCTGGGCGGCGTTTAACCAGAAAATGGAGCAGATCGCGCTGGAAAGGCAACGGTTAAAACAAAGCTGGATCCATCCGCAGCATGCTGCGTTACCAGCTGTGAACGCTTTAGTGAAAACCCCTCTCAGCAAAGAAGCCAGCTTAGAAGAGTTAGTGCGCCGGCCGGAAGTAACCTATGCCGATCTGATGCAAATTGCTGATCTTGGTCCGGGTTTAGCGGATCACGCTGCTGCTGAACAAGTTGAAATTCAGATTAAATACGAAGGCTATATTCATCGTCAGCAAGA
Source organism: Rheinheimera pleomorphica (assembly GCF_011634895.1). Classification (GTDB taxonomy): domain Bacteria; phylum Pseudomonadota; class Gammaproteobacteria; order Enterobacterales; family Alteromonadaceae; genus Alishewanella; species Alishewanella pleomorphica. Next base: position 48,446 of record NZ_SIRR01000007.1, read on the forward strand.
TGAAATTGCCAAGCAACAACGCAATGAGCAAACGCGATTACCACAACAGTTTGATTATAAAGCGGTTAAAGGGCTGTCCAACGAGGTCATTGTTAAACTGAACCAAAGCCAGCCAGAAACGGTAGGCCAGGCTTCGCGTATCTCCGGTATTACGCCGGCTGCTATTTCGTTGTTGCTGGTGTACTTAAAAAAACAAGGCTTACTGCGAAAATCAGCGTAAAGGATCCTCATGTTAGAACAATTACGGGCGCTGGTGGCACAAAGTAGCCTGCAGTTATCAGAACAGCAGTTGCAGCAATGTGTTGCTTATGTGCAATTATTGGATAAATGGAACAGCGCTTATAACCTGACATCAGTGCGTGATCCAAACGAGATGCTGATAAAACACGTAATGGACAGCCTGGTCGTTGCGCCCTATTTAACCGGCGAACGTTTTATTGATGTTGGCACAGGCCCGGGCTTACCGGGTGTGCTACTGGCTATTTACTATCCACAAAAACAGTTCACACTGCTTGATAGCCTGGGCAAACGCATCCGCTTTTTAAACCAGGTAAAGCTGCAGCTGAAACTGGACAATATTCAACCGCTGCAAAGCCGGGTAGAAGAGCACAAGCCTGAACAAGGTTATGACGGCGTAATTAGCCGTGCTTTTGCGTCAATCAATGATATGCTCAGTTGGTGTCGGCACTTACCGGCACAGAATGGCCGCTTTTTCGCCATGAAGGGTGCCGCAGTACAAGAAGAAATTGCAGCTTTGCCCGATTTTGTTAAAGTAACCAGCGTTCAGCCCCTGAGTGTGCCGCAGTTGCATGCGCAGCGGCATTTAGTAATACTGGACCCCTGCTAACTGATAACGAGGACATCTTGTGGCGAAAGTGATCGCAATAGCTAACCAGAAAGGTGGTGTTGGCAAAACCACCACAGCAGTCAATCTGGCTGCGTCACTGGCGGCGACCAAACGCAAGGTGCTACTGATTGATCTGGATCCACAGGGCAACGCCACTATGGGCAGCGGCGTCGATAAATATGACCTGCCTGCTACCGCTTATGAACTGCTGGTTGATGACAAGCCGTTACTGGAAGTGTTGGTAAAAGACACCAGTGGCGGTTACCATCTGGTCGGCGCTAATGCCGATCTTACCGCTGCTGAAGTGCGTTTAATGAATGTCTTTGCGCGCGAATTACGCTTACGTAATGCGTTAAAAGAATTCCGCAACAGTTACGACTTTATCTTTATCGATTGCCCGCCGTCACTGAATATGTTAACGGTAAATGCAATGGCCGCCGCCGATACGGTGCTGGTGCCGATGCAGTGCGAGTATTTTGCGCTGGAAGGTTTAACGGCGCTGGTTGAAACCATTAACCAACTGGCTGCTGCAGTGAACCCTGAGCTTAAGATCGAAGGGATCTTAAGAACCATGTACGATCCGCGCAACCGGCTGGCAAACGATGTATCAGAACAATTAAAGCAGCACTTTGGTGATAAGGTGTACCGTGCGGTGATCCCGCGTAATGTGCGACTTGCAGAGGCGCCCAGTTTCGGGGCGCCGGTAATGTATTACGATAAAAGCTCAACCGGGGCTAAAGCCTATCTGGCACTGGCTGGTGAAATGTTACGCCGGGCAGATAAGAAAACCGTTAACAGCACAGCAGCAGTCTGAACAGGCTGTTAGCGGAGCATCATGTTTAGGGAATGAAGTAACATGTCGGTAAAGAAACGCGGCCTGGGCCGGGGTCTGGATGCCTTATTAACGTCCAATAGAACCAATAACAGCAGCGCGACTCAGCATAGTGGCGCTGAGTTGCAACTCTTGCCGGTTGAGTTTCTGACACCGGGTAAATATCAGCCGCGTAAAGATATGTCACAGGAAGCGCTGGAAGATTTAGCCAGCTCAATCCGTGCTCAAGGAGTTATTCAACCAATAGTGGTGCGGGCGCTGGCTAAAGATAAATTTGAAATTATCGCCGGTGAACGGCGTTGGCGTGCCAGCCAGTTGGCGCAATTAAGCGACGTACCTTGTATTGTTAAAGACGTACCTGACGAAGCCGCGGTGGCCATTGCGCTGATCGAAAATATTCAGCGCGAAGACTTAAACGCGATGGAAGAAGCCGTGGCGCTGGAACGCTTATTGACCGAATTTGCCCTAACACATCAGCAGGTGGCCGATGCGGTAGGTAAATCACGGGCTTCTGTTACCAATTTACTGCGCTTAAACCAGTTAAATGACGATGTAAAACTATTGCTGGAGCACGGTGATATTGAAATGGGCCATGCCCGTGCCTTGTTGGCGCTAAAAGATTCTGAGCAGTCCGATGCTGCGCGTTTAGTGGCAGCAAAGCAATTAACGGTGCGCGAAACAGAGAACCTGGTACGGCGTATTCTGGAACCCAAACCGACGGTGGCCGAAAAACCGCGCGATCCGGATGTACTGGCATTAGAGCAACGGCTAAGTGAGCGCTTTGCGGCACCGGTGCAAATTAGTTACAACAATAAAGGTAAGGGCAAGTTAGAAATTGCCTACAGCAGCCTGGATGAGCTGGATGGCATTATTGCCAGGCTGAATGCAACCGAGCAATAAAACAGCAATCTGTTACCGATATCTGTACTCACGCCGGGTTGGTGCCGCTTTTTGTTGCAAATTAAAGGCAAGTAAGTATACTTTCGCAAGCTTTTTATACCCCCATCTTGGGTTATTTCAGGGGGACTTACAGTGACTGATAAAAGTGCTGCAATTGCGCGTAAATCAGCCTACAAACTGGCATTTTTCCAGTTAGCAGTAGCCGGGGTTATCGCACTGGCTTTTTTTTTAGCTGCAGATGCAGCCGCGGCCAAATCCGCTTTCAAAGGCGGTTTGGTAGCCGCGATAGCGAATTTTGTTTTTGCTTTGCTCACATTCCGCGTGAATGCTGCAGAGCAACCTGAACTGGCGAAAGCCGCGTTGATGCGGGGCCATTCAGTAAAAATGATTTTGATCGTTGTATTGTGTGCGCTGGTTTTGCAACAACCGGATAATGTCGCCGCCGCTTTTGCTGTAGGCTTTAGTCTGACATTACTCATGCAATGGTCTGCAACGTTTTTCTTTAAACATTAAAATTGGGATGGAAACATGGCGGCAGGTGAAGAGTTAACCCTCTCCGGCCATATCCAGCACCACCTTACCAACGCCAAAATGTGTACTGTCGATGGCAGTGTCGCATTTAATAAAGCGTGTAGTGAGGCCGGTTTCTGGACATGGCATATCGATACTTTAGCTTGGTCAATCGGCCTGGGTTTATTATTTCTGTGGATATTCCGTAGTGCGGCGAAAAGTGCGACCACGGGTGTTCCAGGTAAATTCCAGTGCTTTATCGAAATGGTCGTCGAGTTTGTTGCGGCGAACGTTAAAGACACCTTCCACGGTAAAAGTGCCTTAATTGCACCACTGGCGTTAACGATTTTCGTCTGGGTGTTTTTAATGAACCTGATGGACTTAATACCGGTGGATTTCCTGCCTGCTTTTGCTGGTTTTGTTGGTGAACAAGCTTTCGGTATGGATAGTCACGACGTGTACATGAAAATTGTACCGACAACTGATATCAATCTGACTGCAGCACTGGCGATTGGTGTGTTTCTGCTGATGATCGGCTACTCGGTAAAAATTAAAGGCGTAATCGGTTTTATCAAAGAACTGACCTTACATCCGTTCAGCTCGTCAAACCTGGTTGTGCAGATCTTACTAATCCCCTTTAACCTGTTACTGGAAACTATTGCGCTGGTGGCTAAGCCATTCTCGTTAGCACTGCGTTTGTTCGGCAACTTGTATGCAGGTGAACTTATTTTCATTCTGATTGGTGCTGTCGGCCTACTTCAATTGCCATTGCACTTTATTTGGGCTGTATTCCACATTCTGGTAATCGTGCTACAGGCATTCGTGTTTATGATGCTGACCATCGTTTACCTGAGTATGGCCAGTTCAGACAATCATTAATCGGTTTTGCTTTACTTTAACTTTAACTATTGAAATATCGGAGATAAAAATGGAACTAGTATTAGGCCTTAAATATATCGCAGTTGCTCTGTTAATCGGTTTCGGTGCTATTGGTACCGCAATAGGTTTCGGTAACATGGGTGGTAAGTTCTTAGAGTCTTGTGCCCGTCAACCAGAGCTGGCGCCTTCACTGCAAGTTAAAATGTTCATCCTGGCAGGTCTGATCGATGCTGTTGCGATGATCGGTGTTGGTATCGCAATGGTATTGTTGTTCGTTCTGTAATTAACGGGCGAATTCGAACAACTTACTATTAAGGAGGAGCGGTCGTGAATTTAAACGCCACTCTATTAGGCGAATTAATCGCATTTGCGGTGTTCGTACTGTTCTGTATGAAGTTTGTCTGGCCGCCGCTGATCAATGCGATTGAAGCGCGCCAGAAGAAAATTGCTGACGGTTTAGCCGCTTCTGATCGGGCAGAAAAAGACCTGGCATTAGCCCAGGACAAAGCCAAAGATCAGCTAAAAGATGCTAAAGCGCAGGCGGCAGAAATTATTGAGCAAGCGAAAAAACGCGAAGCCAAGATGATTGATGAAGCCGTGCATAAAGCCAATGCCGAACGTGAAAACATTCTGGCGCAGGCTAAAGCAGAATTAGAAGCCGAGCGTAATCGTTTACGTGAAGAGCTGCGCAAGCAAGTTGCTGCATTAGCGGTAGCCGGCGCAGAGAAAATTCTGCAACGTTCTATTGATGAAGCTGCTCACAGCGACATTCTGGAAAAACTGGTTCAAGAACTGTAAGAGGATGAGCTATGTCTGATTTGACTAATATTGCTCGTCCTTATGCCAGAGCTGCCTTTGATTTTGCTGTAGAGCAAAATGCACTGGACGCCTGGCTACAGATGTTGGCCTTTGCTGCTGAAGTAGCAAAGAACGACCAGGTTGGCGCTTACTTAGGCGCCAACGGTTCTGCTGAAAAGCAAGCCGGTCTGTTTATTCAGGTATGTGGTGAGCAACTCAATGCGCACGGTCAAAACTTGATTAAAGTGATGGCAGAAAATCATCGTTTGCTGGCGTTGCCTGAAGTGTTAACCGCCTTTGTTGCGCTGAAAGCTGAGTATGAGCAGGAAATCGACGTGTCGGTTGTCTCTGCCACCAAGCTTTCAAAAGCACAACAGGATACGTTAGTTGCGGCACTTTCAAAACGTTTGGCACGCAAAGTTAAATTGAACTGTAGCGAAGATCCTGCAGTGGTTGGCGGTATGCTGATCAAAGCAGGTGACATGGTAATTGATGGCTCGGTCCGCGGTAAGCTGGACCGTTTAGCAACTGCGCTGCAGTCTTAATTGGGGAACAGAGAATGCAACTGAATTCCACTGAAATATCAGAACTGATCAAAAGTCGTATTGCTCAGTTCGAAGTGGTCAGTGAAGCTCGTAACGAAGGTACTATCGTTCAGGTAACTGACGGTATCATCCGTATCAATGGCCTTGCCGACTGTATGCAAGGCGAGATGATTGAGCTTCCTGGCAACCGTTATGCTATCGCGCTGAACTTAGAGCGCAACTCAGTTGGTGCTGTAGTTATGGGTCCGTATGCGGACTTAACTGAAGGCACTAAAGTAAAAAGCACTGGCCGTATTTTAGAAGTACCGGTTGGCCCACAGCTGTTAGGCCGTGTGGTTAACACCTTAGGTGCACCTATCGACGGTAAAGGTCCAATTGACGCTGCTGGTTTTGAGCCGGTAGAGAAAATCGCCCCGGGCGTTATCGACCGTCAGTCAGTAGACCAGCCAATGCAAACGGGTTATAAGTCGGTTGATGCCATGATCCCTATCGGTCGTGGTCAGCGTGAATTGTTAATCGGTGACCGTCAAACCGGTAAAACCGCATTGGCAATCGATGCCATCATCAACCAGAAAGGCACCGGCGTTAAGTGTATCTACGTTGCTGTTGGCCAAAAAGCCTCTACTATTGCTAACGTGGTACGTAAACTGGAAGAGCACGGCGCCCTGGCTCACACTATTGTGGTTGTGGCATCTGCGTCTGAAGCGGCTGCGCTGCAGTTCCTGGCGCCATACTCTGGTTGTACTATGGGTGAATACTTCCGTGACCGCGGTGAAGATGCACTGATCGTATACGATGACCTGTCTAAGCAAGCTGTGGCTTACCGTCAGATCTCGTTACTGTTACGTCGTCCACCAGGCCGTGAAGCTTACCCGGGTGACGTATTCTATCTTCACTCACGTCTGCTGGAGCGCGCATCACGCGTTAATGCTGACTACGTAGAAAAGTACACCAAGGGTGAAGTGAAAGGCAAAACCGGTTCATTAACGGCGTTGCCAATTATCGAAACTCAGGCCGGTGACGTTTCTGCGTTCGTACCAACTAACGTAATCTCGATTACTGACGGTCAGATCTTCTTAGAAACTGACTTGTTTAACGCCGGCATCCGCCCTGCGGTTAACGCCGGTATTTCGGTATCGCGGGTAGGTGGTGCAGCACAAACCAAGATCATCAAGAAATTAGGTGGTGGTATTCGTCTGGCATTAGCCCAGTACTCAGAACTGGCAGCATTTGCGCAGTTTGCGTCTGACCTTGACGAAGCTACCCGCGCCCAGTTAGAGCATGGCCAAAAGGTTACTGAGCTGATGAAACAGTTACAGTACAGCCCGATGTCTGTTGCTGAAATGGGTGTGTCTATTTTCGCTATCGAAAAAGGCTTTATGAAAGATGTCGATGTGGCCAAGATCCTGGATTTTGAAGCTGCGCTGATCGCGTTCATGAAAGCAGAACACGCTGAGCTGATGGCTGATATCGATAAAACCGGTAACTACAACGACCAAATCGAGTCTACGTTCAAAGCTGCCATTGAGAAATTCAAGGCAACGCAGACCTGGTAATCAATGTGGGTGGCATGCCACCCCATTCGTTGAATGAATCGGAGATACAGTCATGGCCGGTGGTAAAGAGATAAAAAGTAAGATCGGGAGTATTAACAATACTCGCAAGATCACCAGTGCTATGGAAAAGGTTGCGGTCAGCAAAATGCGCAAAGCGCAGGACCGCGTAGCTGCAACTCGCCCATACGCTGAAGGTATGCGCAAAGTGATCGGTAATGTTGCCAATGGCAGCCTGGAATACCGCCATCCGTATTTAGCGGATCGTGAGGTAAAGCGGGTTGGTTACATTGTCATTTCTACTGATCGTGGTCTTTGCGGTGGCCTGAATACCAACGAGTTTAAGAAAGTTGCCCTGGAACTGAAAAGCTGGAAAGACAAAGGTGTTGATGCGCAGTTTGCCGTTATCGGTAACAAAGCCACCGCCTTCTTCAAGCGTTTTGGCGGTAAGGTAGTAGCACAACAGGCGGGTTCAGGTGACGTACCACGTTTGGCTGATGTGATCGGTTCGGTAAAAGTGATGCTGCAAGCATTTAACGAAGGCCGTATCGACCGCTTATTCCTGGTGTACAACAAGTTTGTTAACACCATGAAGCAAGAGCCAGTGATCGATCAACTCTTACCTTTGCCAAAAGCAGATATTGAGCAAAAAGCACATAACTGGGATTACCTGTACGAGCCGGATCCAAAACCTATTTTAGATATGTTGTTGGACCGTTTTGTTGAGTCGCAGGTTTATCAGGGCGTGGTAGAAAATTCTGCCAGCGAGCACGCGGCGCGGATGGTAGCCATGAAGGCTGCAACCGACAACGCCGGTAACCTGATGGACGACCTGAAGCTGGTGTACAACAAAGCACGTCAGGCCGCGATTACCCAGGAGCTTAGCGAAATCGTCGCAGGTGCGGCAGCTGTAGGCTAAGGTAAACAGTTTTGAGAAATTTGAGGAAACATCATGAGTCAAGGTAAGGTCGTCCAAATCATTGGCGCCGTTGTGGATATCGATTTTCCACAAGATGCGGTACCTGGTATCTATGACGCGTTAAACGTGACCGACGGTGATCTGGCTGGTTTGGTGCTGGAAGTTCAGCAACAGCTGGGTGGCGGTACTGTTCGTACTATCGCATTAGGTACAACTGACGGTTTACGTCGCGGCGCAGCTGTAGCGAATACCGGCAAAGCAATTCAGGTTCCGGTGGGTAAAGCCACACTGGGCCGTATTATGAACGTATTAGGCGAGCCAATCGACGAAGCGGGCCCAATCGGTGAAGAAGAGCGTTGGTCAATCCACCGCGCTGCCCCTTCATACGAAGATCAGGCGGCGTCAAACGCGCTGCTGGAAACCGGTATCAAGGTTATTGACCTGGTATGTCCGTTCGCCAAAGGTGGTAAAGTGGGTCTGTTCGGTGGTGCCGGTGTAGGTAAAACCGTAAACATGATGGAACTGATCCGTAACATCGCGATCGAGCACAGCGGTTACTCCGTATTCGCCGGTGTAGGTGAGCGTACCCGTGAAGGTAACGACTTCTATCACGAGATGAAAGACTCTAACGTACTGGATAAAGTATCGTTAGTGTACGGTCAGATGAACGAGCCACCAGGCAACCGTCTGCGCGTAGCATTAACCGGCTTAACCATGGCGGAAAAATTCCGTGATGAAGGCCGTGACGTACTGTTCTTCGTTGATAACATCTACCGTTACACCCTGGCCGGTACTGAAGTATCAGCACTTCTGGGCCGTATGCCATCAGCAGTAGGTTATCAGCCAACGCTGGCAGAAGAGATGGGCGCGCTGCAAGAGCGTATTACCTCTACTAAGACCGGTTCTATCACGTCAATCCAGGCCGTTTACGTTCCTGCGGATGACTTAACTGACCCGTCACCAGCGACCACGTTCTCGCACTTAGATGCGACCGTAGTACTGAGCCGTAACATCGCATCTCTGGGTATTTACCCGGCGATCGATCCACTGGATTCAACTTCTCGTCAGTTAGATCCGCTGGTAATCGGTAAAGAGCACTATGAAGTAGCACGTGGCGTACAGTCAGTACTTCAGCGTTACAAAGAGCTGAAAGACATCATCGCCATTCTGGGTATGGACGAACTGTCTGATGAAGACCGTACTACTGTATACCGTGCGCGTAAAATTCAGCGTTTCCTGTCGCAGCCATTCTTCGTAGCTGAAGTATTTACTGGTTCACCAGGTAAATACGTACCGCTGAAAGAAACTATCCGTGGCTTCAAAGGTATTCTGGACGGCGAGTTCGACCATATGCCAGAGCAAGCGTTCTACATGGTTGGTTCTATCGACGAAGCGATCGAAAAAGCGAAGAAACTGTAAGTTCAGGCTTTAGGAGAGCGAGATGGCGATGACAGTGCAACTGGATGTAGTAAGTGCCGAAGAAAAAATCTTCTCCGGCCTTGTCGAATCCGTGCAGGTCACAGGCAGTGAGGGCGAGCTGGGTATTTTACCTTTCCACGCCCCATTACTGACCACCCTGAAACCTGGCATGGTCCGTATCGTAAAACAATTTGGCGAAGAACACGTGATTTACGTAGCTGGTGGCGTACTTGAAGTACAACCCGATACCATCACTGTATTGGCCGATGTCGCGGTACGCGGCGAAGACTTAGACGAGCAAGCCGCTTTAGACGCACAAAAGCGTGCTGAAGAAGCGATGCAGCATGCTGGCGCAGACTTTAACTATGCTGAAGCTGCGGCGCAACTGGCCGAAGCCATTGCCCAGCTGCGCATTATTCAGAAAATGCGTAAAAAATAAGTTCGGGTTCCGAAGTAACAAAAGCCACCTTAGGGTGGCTTTTTTATTAATTATAAATACACATTTACCCAATATCCTCCATCAATATATCGTTATAACAAATTACTCTAAACGAATTAAAGCCGTGGTAAGCAGAAAGTCGTTTAATTGTTTTATAAACATCTTATATATGTATAATAAAATTTGATAAAACAATTACATTGTTTATTTTTTAGGTAAAACTGCTTATGAACTTAGTGAGTATTGGCGAGTTTACCGTCGACCTTGATGAACGTCGTATTTTCCGGCAACAAACTGAACTGGCTGCTGAGCCAAAAGTGATCGAGGTGTTATGTTACCTGATTGAGCACCGAGAACGCTTTGTGAGCCTGAATGAGCTACATGAAAACGTTTGGGCTGGCAGGGTGGTAACAGATACCGCAGTCAGAAGAACCATCAGCAAGCTCAGAGTACTGCTGGAAGATAGTGAGGCAGAAAATCCGCGTTATATAAAGTCACAAATGAAGCGGGGTTATCAGCTGGTTTGCAGCGTCGGCACTGAGTCTGTGGCGGTACCGCAGTTTTCGCCAGGGCCTGCGGTGGTTGCTGTGAATCCTGGTAAAAAAGCACTGCCGACGAAGCCGATCTTGTTCTGCTTAGTGCTAGCTATTTTAATGCTGGCGACGATTTATTATCTGTATGCCCAGCCACAGCGCAGCCTTAATCAACTGGTACAGACTGAAACCTTACTCTCAATTCCCGGCCAGAAGACCAGCTTATCGATATCGAAAGATGGTCGTTGGCAGGCATTTGTCAGTAAGATTGATAACAGCAGCAACTGGGAATTGTATTTATATGATGCAAAAGCCGGTCAGCTACAGAAGATTGAAACACCAACAGAGCACTGCCGCTTTGTCAGCTTTATCGACAACGACAGCCGGCTGGCTTACGTCGGCTATGACGGTAGCGAGGCTAAATTGTATACACAATCGGTGGTTAATTTGGCTGAAGCTCCCGTCTTACACCCTACAGCACCTTTTCAGCTACTGGGGAACTCGGTTGAACTAGCAAAGGACAAAATATTAATAGCCGCTGCAAAATCTATTTCAGATAACTTTCATTATTATAAATATGATTTGCTAACCAATAGCTTCGAGCAGTTTACCTATAGTAGTGAAGACGGTATTCAGGATGCGTTTGCCACTATTTCCGCAGACAGGCAGTTTTTAGCCTTAGGCCGGGCTAATCTTTATAAGAAAAACATGATGCTCCAGATTTATCGTATCGCTGATAAAGAGCTGATAGCAGAATATAAATTACAGGATAGTCTGCGGGATTTCCGTATAAGCTGGCGCGATAACAATAACTTACTTACACGCATCGGTGATAAGCTTTATCTCATAGCTGGTGATACTGGTGAGCGCACCGCAATAGCAGCTGAACCTCATCCATTGCATGAATTTAGCTTTAGCCAAACGGGCGAGCTCTATGCCTTAAGTTATCAGCGCTCAGAACCAAATATTTATCAGGCACGTTGGCCGCTAGCTGATAACTTTAATAAAAGTTATCAGCTTGGCACTAATATACGTACGCTAAGTTTTGGCCAGGATGCTGATACCCTGTGGCTAGTTGAAAAAGAACACAATTTACAACGCCTGTATCGTTATTCCGATAATAAAAATCTGCGCCAGCTGGTGATGGAATCACCGGAGCCGATTACACTTCAGGATCAGACCAAAGATGGTGAGTTTCTGCTGTTAAAGCGCAATAACCGGCTGGAAATTTTTAATACCATAACGGCAGAGTCAACTACCGTATCAGTATCAACTCAGGACGTGCGAACAGGCAATTTTAGCCAAACCGGCGATTTTGTATTTTTCACTGAGCGGGTAAAAGATCAGTGGTTGGTTAAACGCTATAGCCTTGCCGATAACACTCAAAGATTACTACTACAAGACTATATGTATATTCAGGATATTGCCGATGGCTATGTCGCTGCAGACAGTAGTGGCAATGTCTGGCGCCTGGATACTGACTATAACAGAACTGGCTTACTGTATAAGGGGGTGCTATTTGACCTGGAATATCAATTTATTGTGCGTGACGATAAGCTGGTAATGGCATATCGAACGTTTATGGGTGATTGGATACTAGCCGATATTAATTTAACTTCACACCAAATCTGGCAGCGCAGCATAGCTTTTCATGATTTTAGTGTGCCTTTCTCGATTGACAGTAATGGGCTGAATTTGATTTTTAAAACAAATATAAAAGAGGAAAATCAATTGGTTAAGTATGGTTATAACTTTGGTTATAACTAAAGCCAGCTAAAGTCCGCACTTAGTATTGCATTAGTTATCGATAAAGACAGTTGGTTTAGCCAAAGTCAATCTGCGTCAAACATAACTATTATTAACAGGGGAAAACCATGCTAAAAAATATCGTTGTTAAAGTCGCCATTGTTGTAATGTCTTTACTAATCGTTAAGCCGGTTGCGGCAGCCGACAGCAAGACAATTAAAGAGGATAGTAAAATACTTCAACCACTTTGTGTTTGGTTCGTATGCCCCCCGGTCGATCCTATCGATCCGGTAATTCCGGGTATTAGACGCTAACTGATAGTTTTTATTTCAGGAGGCACGAATGAGCCAACTTGAACCCTTAGTGCAACAGCTGCAGGCTATGACGTCGCTGGACGCATTACCTGAGCTGTTTGCCACGATTCAACAGCAGTATCAGTACCCGTTTTTTGGTCTGGTGATCTGGCACGCGGATAATAAAAGAGACATTATCAGCACGCGGTTATCAGATGAATTTGAGGCTGTTGCCAGCCAAACCGCACTCAGACAATTTTGTCTGAGGCGGTTTACGCCGGCGCTAAGTTCCGACTTACAACCGGTGCTATCAACATCGTCAGACAGCCTGGTGGTGCCATTGCGTGGTGGCGGGGTTGAAGTGGCGGCGCTGATTATCGGCTTACAGGATGGACAATCGACAATGGCGCAACAAATTGCCTGGTACTGGACGATTATTGCCAATTATCTGTACGAAGCAATACATCGTTTAACCACGCTGAATAAAACTGAAGAAGACTTCAGTCTGACCAGCCGGGAGCAGGCCTGCTTGAATTGGGCGGCAAAGGGCAAAACGTCCTGGGAAATCAGTCAGATTCTGTCGATATCAGAGCGCACAGTTAACTTTCATTTAGGTAACTGTATTCGTAAAACCAATAGTTGTAACAGGCAGCAAGCTATCAGTAAGTGCGTTGCCGGCGGTCACATTCATATTTAACCAAAACAGAGTTGCTGCTCTGTACTTAATGGAGAGAGTTATGAACGTTAGTCAAACAGGGGGTATCCCCTCAGCAAATAATATCGAGGTGTCTGCGTTGTTTATGCTGGTCAGTGAAGTTGAAAAGACAACATCTGGCCAAATACAGTTTATGCAACCACAGTTGGAAAACTATCAAGAGCTATCGCAAGACGCTGCTTAGTACAGTTAGAATCTAGCTGCCCAGCTGCAGTTAAGCTGGGCTAGATGTCTTTCCAGAGCGTCTAAGCATTCCAATCCGTTAAGCAGCTACTTGCAATCGATAGACTGACTGATCTGTACCAGCAACAGTCGACTTTTCGCTAGGCACTGCTCTTCAATTCAAAATTTTCTGGGCTGAGATTAGCCAAGAGCGCTATGCCTTAGGGTCTGGTTGACTTAGATGTGCGATTATCTCAAGTCGCTCACCTGTAGTGGTCTAATATAACCGGACACCATTTTAGGTGTTAGGATTACCACCTAAAAGAGGTGTTCACTGGCAAAGCAATGTTGTACGTTTTCAACAGAATTTAAGCGAGATATAGCCGGTCTGGTGATTGCCAAGGGAGAGGCAGTTAAGTCACTTGGTGTGGGTAAGACGGCACTTTGTAGCTGGGTTGAGCAGCTTAATCAAGAGCGCCACACCGAATGCTTAGACTCTGACGCCGGAGTAGCAGCGAATTCAAGAGTTGGAAGGGCTGGAGCGGGAGCTGAGTTATGAGATTGACCGCTTGTAAGTCATGAGCTCGATGCGGCAAGAAGTTGATCACCACAACCTTGGCTAGACCGAAGAAGAAATTCAGGCATCAAGACGGCAAATCATGCGCTGAGAAGCGGCGTTCAGATGCACAGGGTAGTGATCAAGCTGGAAAAGAACTGAAGCGATGATCAAACTCGAGGGTAACCTTAAGTTATTATATAAAATACTGCGCAATAAGTGATCGGAATTGGTTAGATTTTTTGATTTGTAGTGATACTTTTTTAAAGCAGAGTTTATTCTTTATTGTTATTTTTAAATAAAAGTAGGCCGAATATTGAATCGATGGCGGCGCTAAGAAATATAAACCCAAGTATAAACCATCCCTGTGACAAAAATAGTAGCCCTATCACAGTAAGTGTAAATGTAATTATCATAACTTTCTCATAATTTTATTTAAATTAAAGGTCCCAGCTTTGCTGGGACCAGGGGGTTTATCGGATACAAGAGCTATACACATACAGTGTATTACTCACGCTCCATTTGAACTAAAGCATAAGCGATTATTCGCGGTATTGCTATTCTGGCGATGCCATACACGATTGGCAAAGCGCCACCAGATACTTCATTAACCTGATTTAAATTTAATTCTTTCATTATTGCTCCTTTTTCTGAAAGTTTATTGTTTGCTCATCATTACACAGAATAGATAAGTAGAACCTGCTTTATATGCAGCCGCACCTGCCCACATTAGAAGAGGTGCAACCCCACCATTAACTTCTGCTGTAGCATCATAACTAATTTGTTTCATTTTTATATCTCCATTAATTTACATTCAGTTCGTGTATCGAACTTTTTAAAAGTGTTGTGTCGAACGTTTTCACGGTGACAGTTATTTATACCTCGATAAGTAATTGGATTTAAACTGTAATATTTTACAGGATGAGGAATATTGAGGGGGTATGCTGACTTGCTCTAATGATCAAAGAAAAAGAATACGATATTTATATCTTACCTGTAATTTCTACCAGCTAAACAAAATTAAAATGCTCGACTAAATTTAATTCGTCGGTAGCTTGCTGGCGCCGATATAAAAACAACTTATTGGAGATTTAAAATGAAAGAATTAAATAATTTTGAAATAGAGAATGTTTCTGGCGCATCAAGAGAGCTGGGTCGCGAGGTTGGTCGCGCTCTACGTGACGCATATGACGCTGCAGTAGAAGCAACAACTGATTTTTTTGAATGGGCATTGAGCTAATTAATTGGAGATATAAAACATGTACGAACTTAAATTTGAGCAAATGGAAGATATCAACGGTGGCCATCCTGTAATCATCGGAATCGGTCTTGTTGCCGCTGCGATTACAATCGTAGATTTTTCAATCGGTGTTTATGAAGGCTTCACTGAAAAGTGAGAAATTTGAAGGCTCAAGAAGAAGCACTATAAATGGCGGAGTAGAGATTAATCTACCTATTTTAGGTGATTCTATGACTTCTGATTTGAAGTCAGTATATGAGTAGCTTTGATAGTCATTTTGAAGTTTTCAATAAAAGCCACTATTTTTTAGTGGCTTTTTTCGTTGTTTGAATCGGGGGGAAAGGTCACGTTTAACACGATATCTTTGCTGATTTTAGAATGCATAGACCACCCAACAACATTACGGGAAAACAGATCCACCACAACGGCCAGATACAACCAGCCTCCGTATGTGCGGATATAGGTGATATCGGTTACTCAAACCTCATCAGGTGTCACTGGATTAAATTGACGCTTTTTTTAGCTGCTTAATCTCAGCTTGAGCATCACTCAAATCACTGTGTTCTTTATTATCAGGGCCATACTTCTTAACCCAGGCATACAGGCTATGTGCGGTGATATCGAGACGTTTAGCAACATCAGTGATGGCATGGCCGCGATCAACAACTTGTTTAACTTCTTCGATTTTGAATTCTTCAGGGTAGCTTTTGCCGCTCATAAGCAGCCCACTTTGGGTTAGTTTATCTAACTAAGAGGAGTCTAGGACGCTAGTGGCGATTCAGGTTTAGTTGTGTCATCTTGTTAATATATAAATTTAACAAGATGACAGCGATACCGGAGTTAAAAGCAGTTGTTTTTCTTCTGCATTTATTGCCAGGATTGACCCTTTACTTTTTTGCGTTGAGTTATATTGCTATACCTTGCTTAAGCGCTTCGCGCTTCTTTAAATCGAACCAGGGAGAATCTTGTTCCTTTACTATACCGCTTTCGACGTATTGCAGCATTAGCAGGCTACGTTCAAGCACTAATTCAGCTTGTAAGTTTGGTTCTGCATCCAGCCAGCTTTGAGGGAACCGTGTTTGCGCTATACTGAAATAGTTTTCGTCGAGCGGGTCAATAGGTTTCATTTGCTCTTCAACTAATTCAAAGATGCCGTGGTCAAAGGGGTTGCCAGCCGCTGCTGTTTTCAGATAGAAACGCTCAATTCGGCCCTGAACCGCTTTTTTAAGAGCTCGGTGATGGCAGTATGGATTATTGCCACGCTTACCAAAGAATACATGAGAGGTCCAATTGCAACCGCCACGGCAGACTTTAGCATATTCACAGCTGGCGCATTCACCCCAGAGATGCGCAGTTATATCCTCCGGTTTGTGAATGTCGTTAAATCTTAGCTCCTTGGTATTTTCATATATATCTTTTAAGCTACGTTCACGAATATTCCCTCCGGTATACTGATCTGAGGGTAAAGACGGGCAACCTTTAATTTTGCCGTCTGCTTCTATGCCGATGGTACTCAAGCCCGCACTGCAGCCACGGAAAAAAGCAAAGTCAGGGTGTTGCGATATTGGTCCACGTAATAGGCGCTCGTAAGGTCCAAAATAGCCGATGTTATTGCCCGGTTGGATCATTAGATTATCTTTTCGCCCGCGCTTTGATAAGTAAGCAAGCACAGGATAGAGCTCAAGCAATTCATAAGGTTGCAACAACATATCATTGTGCTCTACGGCATTGCCCATTGGTACCGTCAGCTGAATTTGCCAGGCTGTTGCACCCTGGTCTACTAACTTCTGATAAAGTAAAGGCAGTTCACGGGCAGAGTACTTGTTGATTTGTGTATTACTACCAACATTTATACCGACGGCTCTCAGATGCTCCATGGTTTTAAAGCACTGTTGCCACGCGCCGACTTTACCTCTGAGTTTGTCATGAGTTTGCTCTAAACCATCAATAGAGATAGACACATTTCTTATACCTGCTTCTTTCATACGTTTGGCAGTTCCCAGTGAGATGCCATAGCCACCAGTTGTCATATTGGCGGTCATGCCCAATCGGGTTATTTCTGCTGCAATCATTAGCCAGTCTGGTCTTAAAAACGCTTCTCCACCTATCAGTGATACATCTTTAACTCCAAGGTCGGCCAGTTGCTGTACCAGATCGAGAGCTTCAGTAGTGTTGAGCTCATTAACCCTTGAGTCACCCGCTCTTGAACCGCAGTGGCTGCAGGCAAGATTACATTTAAGCGTAATTTCCCATACCGCATAGGTTTGCCGGTGTTTAAGCTGGATGCCTGAATTTGATAACGATGTCATTGCTTTCTCCAGATTGGCCAGGCTTAACTGCCAGGCAAAAAATTGATGATGATTTCGTTCAGATAAAGCGGAGATATAACCTGAACGACTGCCCTAATAATAAGGGCAGTCGGTATTAAGCTTTTGCTTACAGCTCTCGCCATGCGTTAGGAAAGCGAATAGGATCGATTACGCCACCGTACATAGCCACGGAACATAAAAAGGGGTTAAAGCAGCCGTAATCAATAGGGGTTAAAATACTGCCTGTGACTGTACCGCCTTCAACTTTGTTCAAAAGCTCTGCAGCTTCAATAATATGGTTTTTATCATGCTGTAAATTTTTCATCATTTTATCTCCATTAAGTTTTTAAAAGCCAAGTGGCAGCAACCACATGACAGCATCATGCTAAGGATAAAAAATGATTTTATAAGCTGTTAGTTCTAACAGGGGGAGAAGTGTGTGTTTAGCTGAAGTAGCCTGAGCATATACCTGCCAGATTTAACAGCTTTTAGATAACTATCGGTGTAAGTTATAAAGTATCCGCCGATATTTTTAGGCAACGACGATTTAAATTATCCCGCAATGTGCAAAAGTTTATTTGTAAAATATGTAATCTAACACTTTACATTGAGAAGATGTAGGGGCTTCTTTGTCCGTATCGATATATTCCATATTACACTGTGATTTATGACAGTTTCCTAATTTTAATAAAGCTATTAATGTTTTTATATTGTCAAACTAATATCGGTTATATAAATGAAAAAGACTATTTTGATTGTAACCCATAGCAACGACCATGAAGGTGTTGATAAGGTTATTGCTCACCTGGAAGCTGATGGCCATCATGCCATAAGGCTGGATACCGATCTTTTTCCAGCGAAAGTATCGTTATCGTTATTCCAGGATGATAACGGCCTGGATTATGCGCTGACTACTCCAACAGCGCGAATTAGCGGCGCGCAGATTGATGCAGTTTGGTATCGGCGTTTTGCGCCCGGTGCTGGCTTAGTGGGGGCGGTTGATAAGGCGTATCTTGATGCTGCTATGGGGGAAAGCCGCGAAGTATTGCTGAATTTTCTGGCAAATTTAACCTGCTTTAAAGTTGATGATTACTGGACGGTGCGCCGTGCCGGACAGAAGGAGTTGCAACTTGCAGTGGCGCGGGAACTGGGCATGACCATACCGGCTACGCTGATCAGTAACGAACCGGATCAGGTAAAGGCATTTATCAAGAAGCATAAAAACGTTGTAGCCAAAATGCTGCATTCTTTTGCCGTGTATCAAGACAACAAAGAGCAGGTTGTCTTTACATCCGATATTCAGGCCGAGCATATCAATGAGTCGTTAACTCTGTGCCCTATGGTGTTTCAGCAGAAAATTGCTAAACAACGCGAGCTGCGCATTACGGTGGTCGGTGAGCAGTGTTTTTGCATCGGACTGCAAAGTCAGAACTATAGTGGTGCCGAAGTCGACTGGCGCCGGCAGGGGCTGCAACTCATTGATCGTTGGCAGGTTGAGGCGTTACCGGCCGAAGTTCAAGCGCAATGTTTGGCATTGTGCCGCAAATTAAATCTGAATTATGGCGCCATCGACATCATTGTCGACACCGATGGCCGTTACGTTTTCCTGGAAGTTAATCCTTCCGGTGAATTTTACTGGGCCGAGCAATTTAATGATATGGCGATTACCCGAGCGTTAGCGCAGTTATTAAGTTGTCAGCCAGTAAATCCTGTCGCAGTGAAAGCTGCATAAAACTCAATATCTAAAGGTAATTAACAATGAAACAACCATTATTTGCAACGCTGTTAGAAACACAAACCGACCTTGAGCAGGTGTCTGCTGGTAGCCTGACAGTCACCAACAATTTGAAAGATCAGCTGGTTACCGGCCCGTCATCAGATGGCATGGCAGTAACTATGGCCTATCCGTCAGACAGTGATGGTATTGACCCTCGCGTTGGTCAGGATAGCTAATCGACGTTCACTGGCTTGTTGCTGCAATGCCATAAACGATTTAATGGAGAATAAGATGAAATATTTAACCGAACTTGAATGCACTGTTGTCTCAGGTGCCGTATCAGTGCCTTATCCCTACCCGTTTCCGGATCCTTATCCGTTTCCATATCCACCGTCACCGTGGCCGTCGCCGTGGCCTTCACCGTACCCGGATCCGTTTCCATTCCCAGTTTATGAAATGCAACAATAACGGCTTGAGGAGATAGATATGATTACGTTAAATGCTATGCAGTTAAAAGCGGTCGCAGCCGGTGTATGGGAAGGTGAAAATGGCGAAGGCTGTATTCCTAACCCGATTAAAATTAGTTTTCCTTTTACGTATTAATGGTGATTAGTCATGAGAGAACTTAATAAAAATCAGTTGAATCATGTGTTTGGTGGTGCTTTCCTGGCGTACACGCCCGGCATGGACTATTGGCAATGGCGCGATTACTACGAAGGTGGTTATTTGCAGCCATAATGGTTGAAATAAAACCGCAGCGTGCTGCGGTTTTTCTTTGCCTG
Source organism: Rheinheimera pleomorphica (assembly GCF_011634895.1). Lineage (GTDB taxonomy): Bacteria > Pseudomonadota > Gammaproteobacteria > Enterobacterales > Alteromonadaceae > Alishewanella > Alishewanella pleomorphica. Next base: position 68,140 of record NZ_SIRR01000007.1, read on the forward strand.
TCAGATATACCAGCTTATGCCGCTTAGCTTTTTATCCCAAAATGACCTTTAAGGTTTGAGCTCATGCCAAGTCATAGTGGCTTGTCCAAATTTTGAGGGATATCACGTGCAACTAATATATCAATCTGAAGCCGCTGAATGCGGGTTGGCCTGTATGGCAATGATCGCTAATCATCACGGCCATAAGCTGGATTTAAGCACACTACGTAACCGGTATGCGGTGTCTTTAAAAGGTGCCAATTTACAACATCTAATGCAATTGGGCGATCAGCTTGGTCTGGCGGGTCGGGCATTGCGGCTGGATCTGGAGCATCTGGGCCAACTGCAGCTGCCGTGTATCTTGCACTGGAACATGAACCATTTTGTCGTGTTAAAAAAGGTCACTGCCAAACATATTGTTATTTTGGACCCCGGTTCAGGCGAGCGTAAAGTAGGAATGGACGAGGTGTCCGGTGCCTTTAGTGGTGTGGCGCTGGAGCTTAAACCAACGCAGGAGTTTAAGAAAGTTGATGAACGGGTAAAGCTTGGCTTAAGCGCGTTTTGGAGCCGGGTAGAGGGCTTGGTACCGTCGCTACTTAAAATTTTTGCTTTATCTTTATTGTTACAACTATTTTTACTGGCCTCACCTTACTATATGCAGTTAGTGGTGGATGATGTGCTGGTCAGCATGGACCAACCGCTGCTCACTGTATTGGCACTTGGGTTTGGCTTTATGATGCTGCTTAAGGTGATTACCCAGGCCTTACGCGGTTGGGTTATTTTGCACCTGGGCTCGGTAATGAACCTGCAAATGGCCACCAACCTGTTCCGTCATTTGTTGCACCTGCCACTTAATTTTTTTGAAAAACGACATATTGGTGACATTGTCTCGCGCTTTGGCTCTTTGGCTCAGGTGCGTGAACTATTGACAACCAGCCTGGTCGAGGGCGTTATCGATGGCATTATGGCCATCACTGTATTGGTGATGATGTTTATCTATAGCCCGCAATTAGCTCTGGTAGTAATTGGCGCTGTGGTGCTGTATGCCCTATTACGCTGGGCATTGTATAAGCCACTGCGCGAGCGCACTGAAGCCAGCATTATTGCCAGCGCCAAAGAGCAGTCTAACTTTATGGAAACTGTGCGTGGTATGCAGAGCATTAAGCTTTTCGGCCAGCAGAGCCAGCGACTGAATTTATGGCAAAATCGCTTTGCCGACTCGGTAAATGAAGACTTTCGTCTGGGTAAATGGCAGATCTCTTACCAAACCATTAACCAGCTGCTATTTGGCATTGAAAATACGCTGGTGGTTTTTCTGGCCGCGTATGCGGTGATGGACGGCATGATCAGCGTTGGTATGTTATTCGCATTTATGTCGTATAAATCCCAGTTTACTGAACGTATGGCGGCACTGATTGAAAAAATTGTGCAGCTTTATATGACGCGGCTACATTTAAACCGCCTGGCGGATATAGCCCTGACCGAAAAAGAAGATGAAGGCGGTGTTGGTCAGCAGCGTGAGATCAGTGGTGCAATCAAAGTGAGTGGCCTGTCATACCGCTATTCGGCTACCGATCCATTGCTGTTTAATGAGCTGGATTTTGAGGTGCAGGCTGGTGAAAGCATCGCCATTATTGGCCCATCGGGTGCTGGTAAAACCACACTGGCTAAGCTAATGCTGGGCTTATTGTCAGCCGAAAATGGCAAGATTGAAGTTGATGGCACCGACATTCGTCATCTGGGCCTGCGGCAATACCGGCAGCAAGTGGCTGCGGTAATGCAGGACGACCAATTGATGTCAGGCTCGCTGGCAGAGAATATCGCCTTTTTTGATGCCCAGATGGATATGGATCGGGTGGTGGTATGTGCACAGCTGGCGGGTATTCATCAGGACGTGGTCGCGATGCCGATGGGCTACAACGCCCTGATTGGCGATATGGGCAGTTCGTTATCCGGCGGACAGCGCCAGCGTATTCTGCTGGCCCGGGCGTTGTACCGGCGGCCGAAGATCCTGTTTCTGGACGAAGCTACCAGTAATCTGGACGTGCAGCTGGAGCATCATGTGAACAATGCCATCAAACAGCTAAATATGACCCGTATTATTATTGCCCACCGGCCTGAAACCATCAGAAGCGCAGACCGCATAGTGCAGCTGCACCAGGGTAAGATAATCGATATTACCGAGCAGTATCATGCCGCGATGGCAGCGAAAACAGCCTGATTGGGTATCTGGGGAAAAACAGCGCTACGGCGCTGTTTTTTTTCTTTAAAGTGCGGATAAAGCATTGAATTTTAGCTGAAACCTGTCAAGGCTGACAGTTTCGTAACCTGGCATCATGCGGCAAGATAGCACTATCAGATTAACGCAATGAGGCACAAAAGATGATTTTACTGATGGGCGCTAAAGACGATGTACAAATATGTAGTGTGGCGACAAAGCTAGATGCAATGCAGCAAGCTTATTGTGTATTTGACAGCTCGGCGTTTCCTCAGCGGGATACCATAGGTTACCAGCCTCTAAGCGGTGAAATGTTGCTGAATATCGCAGGTAAGCCGCTGGCGCTGGCAGATATCAAGGCTATGTACTGGCGCAACTATATGCGCCCCGACAGCGGTGTAGATAATGCTATCGCACATAAAGATTGCACCAGTCTGCTGATGTCAATGTTAAACGCATTGGGTGACAAAGCGAAAAACAGTGTTGCTGCAGTGCAGTTTCATCAGGAAAAACCGCGTCAGCTTGCTGTGGTGGCAAAATTGGGTGTGCAGATCCCGGATACCTACGTTGGTAATGACGCCGATGCTGTGCTGGCGTTTTGTCAACAGCATGCTGAGGTGATTTTTAAACCGGTGTCCGGCGGTGATTATGCAAGATTGATCACGGCAGAACATCTGTCGGTTGAGCACCTTAGCCGCAGTTTGCAGCAAGCCCCGGTGACGCTGCAGCGCTATATCAAGGGCACTAATATTCGTAGCTATGTCGTCGGTGAGCAGGTGTTTAGCGCCGAAATCCGTTCAGAGCAGACCGACTTCAGAACCGATGGCGATATTGCTTTGGAAGTACTGGAACTGCCCGAAACTATCCGGCAGCAGGCGCTGGCCATTAAAGCTGCGCTGGGTTTAGCCTGGACCGGCATTGATTGGCGCCGCGACGAAGCGGGCCAATACTTTTTCCTGGAGGCAAACCCCAGCCCGATGTTTGCCAATTTCGAAACCTATACCGGCTTGCCCGTAGCGCAAAGTTTGGCGCAACTGTTGGCTGCCTGATAACCGCATTTGTCGGTCGGTGTTGCTGCACCTCTGACAAATACACCGCTAAGGCGGTGTGTAACACCACTGAAACTTACCAGGCCTGGCCTGAAACAACATTAATGGAGATTAAGAAGATGAACACTAAACACACTGCACATCCGTTCGCGCAACTGGCATCAACAGACGTAGAGCAAGTTAATGGCGGCTCATTAAAAGGTGACTTCAAGCTGGTAACAATGAAAGTACCAGAAGATGGCGTCGGTGACGGCAAGGTATTCACCACGGCGTTAGGTGAAGACGGCAATGGCCCCATCTACACTACTCAGGCGGTAGGTGAAGAAGGTGGTGATTTACCGCCGCTGTTCTAACAGGCAGTAAAAAGCCGGGGCTGTTGCTGCAGCACCCGGCGGTCACAATCTTAATGGAGATTTAGATTATGTGACCTTAAAGATATAACCGCATTAGCCGTCTGTCAATATTCTACCCTGTCATTTTTAGCAGCTGGTTATAAATTTGTACTGCCCTAGACTGGTGTGTAATTGTTTCAAGGGGATTGGTCATGAGTTCTGAAAGTTTATTCCGGCCTGAAGCCGTAAAACAGCAAGGTGTAAAGTTAGATGGCGATGTCATCATTGCCCAGCCAATTAAAGCGACAGTGCTGGTTGCTGCGCTGATCACCGTCGTGCTGTTGGCCATTATCTTTTTAAGCCAGGCATCTTTTAACCGCAAAGAAACCGTCAGCGGTTATTTAAAACCCGATTTAGGTGTCGCAAGAATAGCGCCACAACGTAATGGTACTGTGGTTTCGCTGTTTGTAGAAGACGGCCAAACCGTAACGGCCGGGCAAAAACTGGCATTAATTTCGTCAGATGAACACTTGGTGCAGGGGCTCAATCTTAGTTCACAGTTGCTCAATGCATTAGAGCAACAGCGCAGCAATTTACATTTTCGCTTGCAAGAGTACGAGGTGAGCTTTCAGCAACAACAGCAGGCATTACAAGAACGTATCAGTAACATTAAAGCGCAGCTGAACGAAATCCGTTCACAACAGGCAGTAATGGCTGAGCGCTTTAAATTAAATGAGCAGCGTTTGGCCGATTTTGATCATTTACGCCAGCTCGGTCATATATCTAACACTGAACTGAACAATCAGCGTGAGCTGGTGCTGAGTATGCAGCAACAGCAAAAAGATCTGCAGATAAATTATCAGGCACAGCATGGCCAGCTTATTCAGCTGGAGGCGCAGCTTGATGCCTTGCCGCGTGAATATGAACAGCAAAAGGTGCAAATCTCAACCGAGCTGGCGCTGTTATCGCAACAGCAAACTGAAATGTCGGCCCGCAGCGAAGTACTATTAACAGCCCCCGTCGCAGGCAGGGTGACCAATCTGGTCGCCGAGCTAGGCAGTATGGCGGTGGCCGGTAAATCGATATTGACCATAGTGCCCGAAGACAGCAATTTATATGCAGTGTTGCTGGTACCTACCCGTGCGTTTGGTTTTATCCGCCCAGGCCAGGAAACGCGTATGCGCTATGACGCCTTTCCTTATCAGCGCTTTGGTTTATATAAGGGTGAAGTCACTCAGTATTCAAAGTCAATTTTGTTGCCAAACGAGGTCAGCACGCCGGTACCGGTAAATGAGCCTGTGTATCAGGTACATGTTAAGCTGGCATCTCAGGCGGTCAGCGCTTATGGTGCTGAGGTCCCTTTGCAATCAGGCATGTTGCTAAGTGCCGATATTGTATTAGAGCAGCGTAGCCTGTTGAACTGGTTATTTGAACCTATTCTGAGCTTACGTGGCCGGCTGTAACAGAGGCTATGATGAACAAAGCCATTCTGATAACAATAGTGTGTGCGCTAAGTGCGTTGTGGTATTGGTTGTTCTGGTTGCCGGTGCACCTGACACTGCCTGAGCCTTATCGCTACAGTCAAGCCAGCGACAATATGGTATATTTTTGGGCGGCAAAAAGGCACAAAAGCTTTTTTACAGTCGGGCAAGCTTATCAGTTGGAAGCTGACGGGCAAAAGGTGCAACTGGAGTTATTTTCTATTACCTATGCGTCTTTGAAGCCGGATGAAATGAAGTTGGGTTTTTATCCAACAAATGATAAAACGCTTGAACTGGCCGCAGTGCAATATCGCGCCACAGGACTGCCGCCGGCCTATAGGTAAAAGCACTGACACAGAGCGTGACAATGGCTGTTGAAACCGATAAGAGAAAAAATGATCTATAACCATCTTGGTCGTTTGTGCCGTGGTGCACTGATATTGGCCTTGGCGGTGTGCAGTGCCTCAGCGCTGGCGCAAAGCTCGCTATGGAAAATTAGCAAAGGCGATGACTATTTGTATATTGGCGGCACTGTGCATTTATTGCCGCCATCGGCCTTTCCATTACCCCCCGAGTTTGAAATGGCCTATAACGCGACTGATACCCTGGTGCTGGAAGCCAAGATGCCCGAGCCTACTGACACCGCCGCACAAAGTGCAATGATGCAGGCCATGGCTTATCGTGACGGCCGCAGTTTATCAACGGTGTTGTCGCCGGAGGTGTACCAGCAGGTCGCGGACTATTTTGCAGCCTACGATGTACCGCTACAGCAGCTGGATGGCTATAAACCGGGCTTTCTTGTACTGCAAATGCTGACGCTGGAAGTGATGAAAGCGCAAATGGCTGGCGAAGGTGTTGATGTGTATTTTGACAGAAAAGCCCAGGCCGACGGTAAAACGTTAGCGTATTTAGAAAGCCTTGATAGCCAAATCCAGCTGCTGGCCAACATGGGTGAGGGCTATGAAGATGCTTTTATCCGCATGAACTTAGCGCAATTTGGCGACTTTAAAGCTTACTTTAGCGCCATGATTGATGCCTGGCGCGCCGGAGATATGACTAAGTTGGACGAGTTGGTGGTAAAGCCCGCACAACAGCTGGATCCTGTGCTGTATCAGGCGATGTTTGTGGCACGCAATCAGGCCTGGTTGCCACAAATACAGCAAATGTTTGCTAACACAGAAAAAGAGCTGGTGCTGGTTGGTGCTGGCCACTTAGCGGGTGAGCATAGTGTGCTGGCGCTGCTGCAACAGGCGGGTTACAAGGTACAGCAAGTTCATTAGCCTATTCAGCAAAACTTCACCCTGCCCCTGTAATCTGCGGCGTTATCTATTAGAATAGCGCCATTGTCGATACAAACACGATTACAGGGATTCTGTTATGGCATTAAATGTAGTGATCCTGGCTGCCGGCAAAGGCACCAGAATGAAATCCGATTTACCCAAGGTACTGCACAAGGTCGCCGAGCGGCCGATGGTACAGCATGTAATTGATACCGCCCGCGCTTTAGGTGCAGATAAACCACAGTTGGTGTTCGGCTATGGTGCTGACGCGTTAAAAGCCGCCTTGGGGGAACAGTCACTGCATTGGGTGTTACAGGCCGAGCAGTTAGGTACCGGCCACGCCGTTGCCCAAGCGATACCGAATATTGCTGATGATGACACCGTGTTGGTGTTATACGGTGATGTGCCGTTAACCCGCATAGAAACCCTGCAGCAATTATTAGCGGTAAAGCCGGCCGATGGCCTGGCCATTTTGACGGTAAACCTGGCTAACCCGACGGGTTATGGCCGCATTGTGCGTGATAACGGTAAAGTTGTCGGTATTGTTGAGCAAAAAGATGCCACGCCTGCGCAGCTGCAAATACAGGAAGTTAACAGCGGCATTATGGCGCTGCCGGGTAAGCAGTTGAAAAACTGGTTAGGCCGGTTATCAAACAGCAATGCCCAGGGCGAATACTATTTAACCGATGTTATCGCCATGGCGCATAGCGAAGGCGTTGACATTGCCACCGCCCAACCGCAGAACCCGATGGAAGTAGAAGGCGCCAATAACCGCGTACAATTAGCGGCGCTGGAGCGGGCTTATCAGCAGCGTAAAGCGGAAGAGCTGATGCTGGCTGGCGCTAACCTGCGTGACCCTGCCCGTATCGACGTGCGCGGCAGCGTTGAAGTAGGCAACGATGTAATGATCGACATCAATGTGATTTTCGAAGGTAAAGTGGTACTGGGTAAAGGCGTGACGATTGGTGCCAACTGTATTTTAAAAGACTGTGTTATTGGCGATAACAGCGAAATAAAGCCTAATTCGATGATCGAAAAAGCCAGTGTTGGCGCCGATTGCTCGGTTGGCCCTTATGCCCGCCTGCGGCCGGATAGCGTAATGCTGGACGACAGCCATGTGGGTAACTTTGTCGAGATGAAAAAAACCACGCTGGGCAAAGGCTCAAAAGCTAACCACTTAACGTACCTGGGTGATGCGGTAATAGGCGACAAGGTCAATGTGGGTGCCGGTACTATCACCTGTAACTATGACGGCGCCAATAAGTTTGTTACTACCATTAAAGATGGCGCCTTTATCGGCTCGAACAGCTCATTAGTGGCGCCGGTTACTGTAGGCATTAATGCGACTGTCGGTGCCGGTTCAGTGTTAACCCGCGATGCCGCCGACGGCGAGCTGGTAGTAGCCCGCGCTAAACAGCGGCATATTGAAGGCTGGCAGCGGCCGGTGAAAATTAAAAAGTAAGCTAAACCAAACAGCCCGCTTTTGCGGGCTGTTTTATTTCAGTAATACTTTTGGGGCTTCGGTTGCAACTCCCGCTTTGGCGCGTCACAGCAACTCGCCCTTTTGCCTACGGCAGGGCTCAGACACTCTGTGCCGACCAAATCGGGATTCCAACCTACGCCATCAGGTATCCTTTACTCTGCTTTATCTACCAGCACGGCGATAGCGCCATCACCGGTCACATTACAGGCGGTGCCAAAGCTGTCTTGCGCCATATACAATGCTATCATTAAGGCTACGGCGGCTTCGCCAAAGCCCAGCATAGAGCCAAGTAAACCGACAGCCGACATCACAGCGCCGCCCGGCACGCCCGGCGCGGCCAGCATCACCACGCCCAGCATTAAAATAAATGGCAGCATAGTCAGTAGCGAAGGGATCTCCAGGCCGTTTTGCATCGCCATTACCGCCACCGCACAGCTGACAATAGTAATAGTAGAGCCGGATAAATGGATGGTCGCGCACAGCGGCACGGTAAAATCAGCCACATGCGGCTTTACGCCATTGGCTTTGGTGGCCTGCAGCGATACCGGTATAGTGGCGGCGCTCGACATTGTACCCAAGGCGGTAAAATAGGCTGGCAGCATATTTTTAATTAAGCCAAACGGCGAGCGGCCAGCTTTAATGCCGGCAATCACGTAGAGTGTAATAATCCAGGCCCAGTGCAGCACCACCGCCAATACCAGCACCACACCAAAGGTTTTTAAGGTGCCAAATACGGTGCCGGCAGCGGCCATCTGGGCAAAGACACCAGCGATATAAACGGGTAGCAGTGGAATAATCACTTTGCTGAGTGTCAGCTGGATCACATCGCGGCCCTGATCAGACAACTGCTTTAATTGCTGTGCCTGAGTGGCTGCTATGCCTAAGCCAAACACAAAGGCCAGCGTCAGTGCTGTCATCACGCTAAATACCGGCGGAATATTCATCTCAACAAAGGGCGTTAAGCTCACGCCGCTGGCGGCAGGTGCTGCACTGGCTGCTGTGGTGAGCATAGGCACGACAACACTGGCCACTAAAAACGCCAGTACACCGGCGACAATAGTTGATAGATAAGCAATGCTTAGCGTGCGGCCAAGCAACTTACCAGAATTACGAGGCAAGGCAGCGATACCGCTGGTGATAAAGAATAAAATCAGCAAAGGAATAATAAAAAACAGCAGCTGACCAAATAACGCTTTAAAGGTCAGCAGTAGTTGTGTGACAGCGTGCGGTGCATACAGGCCGCAAAGTATACCCAGCACGATGCCGGCAATCAGTTTTAAAATTAGCGCCATACTCTTCTCGTTATATAAAGTTCTCGTTATACCTGATGTAACCCCGGAGGCATCGCGGCTGAGCATAGCATAACTTCACAGCGCTGACTGCGTTTGGCTGGTCTGCGGTGTTTCACGTGGAGCAACCAGGTTAAGTGTCCGGCGCATGTAGCGGCGCCGGTTTACCAAATAAGTAACCCTGAAACAGATCACAGCCTAACCGAGCCAGCTCATCAAACTGTGCTTGTTGTTCGACACCTTCGGCTACCACCGTCAGCGATAATGATTCTGCCATCGCCAGGATGGTACGCACTATGGCGTGGTCAGTCTGCTGGGTAAGAAATTCGCGCACAAAAGATTGGTCAATTTTTAGCACGCTGATCGGCAGGTTTTTCAGGTAGGACAACGATGAATAGCCGGTACCAAAGTCGTCCAGCGACAATACCACCCCCAGCGTGTTAAGTGCTGCCAGTTTTTGCCGGGTTTGCTCCAGGTTGTCATGCAGCATGCTTTCGGTCAGTTCCAGTTCCAACAGCTGCGGCCGAATACCGGTATCCGCCAGGATCTGCTGTACTGTAGCGACAAAGCTTTTTTGCGCCAGCTGGCGCTCACTGACATTGACCGCTATGGGTAATGGTGTGCCCTGCTGACAAAATTGTCCGATTTGCTTACAGGCGCTTTGCAGTACCCAGCGGCCAATCTCGATAATGAGCCCTGAGCTTTCCGCCAGCGGAATAAACACATCTGGTGATACCAGGCCCTGCTGCGGGTGTTGCCAGCGTATCAGGGCTTCGTAACCGGCTATTTCACCTTGTTTATTCACTTTGGGTTGGTAAAACAATCTAAACTCGTTGTTTGCCAGTGCTTGTTTTAGCGCCGACTCCAGCAGCTGACGTTGGCGCAGGTTTTGCTGCATTTGCGGTTCAAAAAAGTATAACTGGTTGCGGCCACTTTCTTTGGAATGATACATCGCCAGATCGGCAGACGACATCAGCTCATCTATTGCTTTGCTGTCGTCATTAAACAGCGCCACGCCTATGCTTGCGGTAATAAAGTACTGGTGTTGTTTTAACATAAACGGCTGACGGATTTCCTGCAGCAGTTTATTTGCCAGATTCTGCGCGTCCAGCGCGGCGTTGGTTTCATCGTCTGTCAGCAAGCGTGCCAGCAAAATAAACTCGTCACCACCGGGCCGTGCCAGGGTATCTGTGGCCCTGATACTCAGTTGCAGCCGGTCTGCCAGTTGGTACAGCAGCTCGTCGCCATAAGAGTGGCCCAGGCTGTCGTTTAGCCGTTTAAAATGGTCCAGGTCAATAAACAGCAAGGCGGCGTAATCACCGCTGCGTTTGCATTCGGCCTGAGTTTCGGCAATTTTTTCCAGCAATAAACGCCGGTTAGGTAACTGTGTCAGCGGATCATAATACGCCAGCCGGTGAATACGCTGCTGGTCTGCCTTGGCCTTGCTGATATCGTTAAAGCTGGCGATATAATGCGTAACCTCACCCTCACTGTTTTTCAGCGCATTAATCACTACATGCTCCGGGTACACCTCACCGTTTTTACGCCGGTTATAGATTTCGCCGCTCCAGACATCATGCTGTTGCAGGATGTCCCACAGATGTTGATAGAATTTTTTGTCGTGTAAACCTGAGCTCAGTACCGAGGGTTTTTGGCCGATCACTTCGGCTTCGCTGTAGCCGGTAATATCGGTAAATGCCGGATTAACGCGAATAATCCGCCGCTGTGCATCGGTGATCATAATGGCTTCGCGGGTATGAAATGCCAACGCGTTCAGCTGCTCTGTGGCCTGGGCGTTTTTCTGTGCTGTGATGTCTCGCACCGCCAGAATAAAGCGGGCGTTGCCTCTTGATGATGGTTTTAACGCGGCTATTACCTGGAACCAGTTGGGTTCAGCTTGCCGGCCTATCGTTAGCGCATACTGCTGGGCATCAGAGCAGCCCTGGCGCTGATAGGCCTGACTTATCGCCGTTTGCATGGCCTGGCTGACATGCTGCGGTAAGACTTGTTGTGCAGTTTTGCCAATAAACTGCTCCGGCTCCAGATATAGCTGCGTTTCGGGCCGGCGATGCACCTGGTAAAACCGGCCCTGCATATCGACATCAAATAAAATATCCGGTATTGCAGCCAGCGTGGCGGATAACTCTGCCTGGGCTTGTTGTATCTGGGCATAAGGTGCCGCCAGCGTCTCGTAGACCAGCGCCCGGTACAAGAACAAATACGACAATAGTTTCAGTAAATGACCAATGATATTGAAGCTGTCGCTAAGCTCGCTGTATAGCGTAAAGTAAAACTCACTTAGCATCATGGTGATCACAGCAGCCAGCAGAGCCGGCATATGAAAGGCGTTATGCTGACGGCGATAACGCAGCATTAAAAACACGGTCAGCAGATTAAGCAAGATCACCAGATATTCAGCGGCGATTTTAAAGCGTGTCAGGCCAAGGCCGTCAATATAGGTGCGTGGCACGCTATCGGGTTGCAAAATAAACCAGTAATGTAACAGCAACACCAAGGCGGTGGCGCTAAGCAGCAACTGATAATAGCGTTTCAGCGGGATAGCCTTATCAGCAACCGGCAGCATGACCACACAAATTGCGCTGGCGGCCAACAGCCGTGCCGCCAGCCAGAAGTTAATCGCTTTTTCCGGGTTATTGTCGCTGAAGTAGGCAGGCATGCCTTTGTATGACAATAAATGGGCTAAATCTAACCAGAATACGGCAAAAAAAGCGCTGGCAATCACGGCGCCGCGTAATGTCATCTGTACCAGCGCCTGTTCGCGGATAATGGCAAAGATCATCGCCGCTATAACCACGGCGATCACTTCCAGCGTAGTATGCAATGGCAAATAGACGTCATGTGGCAGCTGGGGTAAATTCAGCCCGAATAGCAGGGGAAAAAAGGTCAATAAAGTTAACCCCAGCAAGAACAGCGCCGGTTTGGCTAATGACGGAGCAGCGATAACATAAACGGGTATAGGGTTTGGCATCAGGGCGTTGGTGTCGTTCGTTAAATTAGTAATTACTACTAAAGTGAGCATACCTGCTTTAGTTGTTTATTCAAGCATTCTGCCGATATACTTTAGCGCCAAGGTTGATTTGGCGCAGGTGCTGCCAGCCGGTGTTCAGCGGCGGCTAAGGCTTTTAATAGTACAGTGGCGGGCGCTGCCTGAGGCAGGCCATATAAAGGAGCACAGATGAAGTTTATACCTTGGGTAATAGTGCTATTGTTAACTGCCTGTAGCCAGCTACAACAGCTGTCGGCCTATCACGTAACAGAGGCAGATGTAGAGCAGCTGCTACGCCAGCAGGTGCCGAAACTGACACGGCAGGCGAATGTTGCCGGTATCCCGCTGAAAATGCAGGTGGAGTCGATGCAGGTAGATATAGGCCCGGATAATTCTGAGCTGGTGCGGTTAAATACCACGGCCAGTGCCGCTTTATCCTTGTTTGGTTTAAGTTACCCGGCCAATCTGCAATTGCAGATCGAGGGCGTGCCTTATTATGATGCCGCGCAGCAGGCAATATACCTACGCTCGGTTAAGTTGCTTGATTCCAGCATTGAAGCCGCAGGCTATCGCGGTAATTTAGCGCCGGTCAGCAATGAGCTACTGCAGCTGGTGAATGGTTATTTAGCCAATAATCCGGTGTATAAACTGGATAGCAGTAACCCGACGTTAAAGTTGCTCAGCGCGGTGCCGCTGAATATGGCGGTACAAAACGGCCGTATTAGCTTTACGCCGGGTAAAAATTAATACAGATCACGCCGATAGCGGCCTTGCTGTTGTAACAGATTAAGGCCGTCTTCGCCCACGGCGGCCAGCAAAGATTGATGCACCGCTTGCCCCATGCCCTGCCGGCTGCCGCAAACGTAAATGGCCGCCCCCTGTGCCAGCCACTGTAACAGGCGCTGTTGTTGCTCTGCCAGCAGGTGCTGCACATAACGTTTTTCCGTCTGATCCTGTGAAAAGGCCAAATCGCAATGGCTGATAAAGCCTTGTTGCTGCCACTGCTGAATATCCCGGGCAAAGAAAAAATCACTTTGTTGGCGCCGCTCACCAAACAGCAACCAGTTTCGTCGTTGGCCGTGCTTTACCCGTTGTGCCAGCAGTGCTCTGATACCGGCGATACCGGTGCCATTGGCAATAAAAATCAATGGCCGGTGAGTGTCGGGTAAATGAAACTGATGATGCGCCTGCAACCGTAGCCGCACTGGTTGTTGTTCTGTCGCCCAGGCAGTTAGCCAGCCGGAACCTATGCCCAGGCGGCCGTCAGGGCGCTGTACCTGGCGCACCAGCAGCATTAAGCAGCCTTCATCCGGTGTTGACGCAATCGAATAGCGACGCAGCGGTAAGCGGGGTTGGTTACTAAGCCAGATGTCCAGTGGTTCGTCAGCGGCCGGGTGCTGCACCTTGTCCAGCTGCAGTTCGGCCAGTGCCCAGCACAGCGGCACATGCCGGCCCTGGTAGCGTACCGCCTGACAACCGTGCAGTTGCTGCCGGGTCAGCCACAGCGCAACGTCGCATTTGCTATTTTCGGGTTGTACTTCAATAAGGTCGCCGGCCTGCCATTGTTGGCCGGCAGGCAATGCCAGCTTAATAACATAACAGGGTAAGCCGGTGCTGCCGGGGTTGGCGACATAGCGGCTCAGCAGGGGCAACTGCAGCCAATCTGGCTCAGTTAGCACAGCGTTGCTGTCGCTAACACCACTTATTAGCTGCTGCCACTGTTGTAAGCTGTTGCTATCGCGCTGAGCGCTGTCCAACTCCAGCAGGGGTTGTAAAGCTGTAGCGTTGCGGCTGTGTAGCCAGTGTTGCAGCCAATGGCCAAAGGCACAGAATTGCCGGTAACTGCGGTCGCCCAATGCCAGTACAGCGTATTCCAGCTGTTGCAAATTATGCTGCCATTGTTGTGCCAGGCGATAAAACTGCTGGCCGTTATCCGGTGGCTCACCTTCGCCATAGGTGCTGACGATAAACAACGCTTTCTGATACTGCTCCAGCTGTTGCCGGCTCAGTTGATTCAGTTCAGTCAGCAGCACCTTAAAGCCAGCCTGCTGCAATTGCTGCGCACTGCGCCGGGCCAACTGTAGCGCCATACCTGACTGACTGGCATAAGCAACCAGCCAGCGCTGAGCTGGCTCGGGACTGTTGGTATTTACCGTGTTAGTAACATTCCGTCGTGTTAGCGTCAGGTACAGGCGTAATATCAGGCCGGCGCTACTAAGCTGACAGCCCAGCCATAGCCACTGTATCGCCGGTGCGCTGAACGGCGCCAGCGGTAAATACCAGTAGTACAGCAGTGTTATTAGCAGCGCCAGCAGTAAAAACTGCTCCAGCCAGGCAAAGCCTTGTATGGTGGGCACGGGCGGGCAATGGTGCTTCAGCTGCAGGCTGGCGGCAACGGTAATGCTGTGCAGCAGGTATAACAGGATAGCAGCGCTGGGCAGTTCACCGGGGTGATAATAAAACTGATGCAGGGGGAGCAGCAATATCAAAGCGATGCTGAGCCATTCCAGCATATTTTGCCAGCGCTGTAACATAAAGCCTCAGAAAAAGCAGGGGCGGCAAAACCCACCCCTTAATGTGCAAGACAAGTAAAACAACAACCAGAGAAGCCCATCCGGGGCCGGTTACCGCTGTCAGTCCGTTGACGGCAATGACTATAATACGAACTATTATTAAATGCAAATAGTTATCATTAATAATTTGCGGTCAGCTGTTGCCTTGCAGCTGTTAACATTTGCGGCAATACTTCAAGGATGGATGAACCGCAGGCGGGTGTGATGTGAACACTGCAAGTAGCCGTTTAGCACTGCTGCTCTGGCTGACGACGGTTTTGTTAGTATTACCTTCTGCTACCACTGCCGCGACATCTGCTGCGGCCGCTGAGCCAGTTGCCTCTGTATATAGCCGCTTTATTCATCTGTCGGCACGCCACAATATTTCGCCGTTGGCCACGGCTATCGCCCAGGATCAGGCCGGCTTTCTCTGGCTGGGTACTCAGCATGGCTTATACCGGTTTGATGGTGATAATGTGCAGTTGTTTCGCGCTGTTGCCGATGATGCTGACAGTTTATCGGCCGATTGGGTGTCGGCGCTGTTGGTTGCCGCTGATGGACGTTTATGGATAGGTACCCGCTATGGCGGCTTAAACCTTTATGATCCGCTAACGCAGCGCTTTAGCCGCATTGCGCTGCCATTATTACAGCCTGACAGTGCAACGGTAGAAATTTCAGCAATCCACCAGGACAACCAGGGTACGATCTGGCTGGGGAGCTATGGTGAGGGCTTGTTTCAGTGGCAGGCTGATAGCCAGAGTTTAGAGCGGGTAGAGCTACCTGCGTTGGTTGACGGTGTTAGCAGCCGTTATATTAATGACATTTATGCCGCGGCCGATGGCCGGCTTTGGCTGGGCAGTGGCAATGCCCCTCTGCGCTCTGCGGCAGAGCAGACCGGCGGCCTGATTAGCTGGCAGCCTCAAAGCGGACAGTTACGCGGCTATCACAGCGCTAATTCGGCATTACCGGCTGATTCAGTTAGCCGTATTCAGGTTGGCAACGACAATATGATTTGGCTGGCCACCTATGGTGGTGGCATCGCAACAGTTAATGCCGATGGCAATATTGCGTTACCAGCGCAACAACCTGCCGCGCTGCTACAGGCGCCGGTTACCGATTTGCAATTTGATAGCCAGCACGGGGTGTGGCTGGCAACTTATGGCCAGGGGTTGTGGTACCGGCCGGCACACAGCGAACACTGGCAGCATTTCTCCCACCAGCCACAGCTGGCGTTTAGTCTGGCGGACAATAACCTGAGCAGGCTGCTGTTTGATCGTCAGGGGACACTGTGGCTACTCAGTCAGGCCGGTTTTAGTGGCTTAAGTCGTTTTGCCCGCGAAATACGGACTTTGCCGCACCAGGCCGATAACAGTGCCCTGCTGCCGGCGGCTGATATTTTTGGCATCGATATAGTGTCGCCTGAACAAGTGTGGCTGGCAAACCGGCAGGGGGGCGTGCTGTGGTTTAACGCTATAACACATCGTTTGCAACAACATTTAGCCTTACCGCAACTGGCGCAGCATTCGCCTACGCTGGCGCGCGCGGTAAAGCAGGATGCCACGGGGCAGCTGTGGGTGGGTACCGACCAGGGTTTGTTTCTGCTGGCGCCGGCGCAGCAGCATTGGCAACGCTTTCCCTTACTGAATGCATCGCGCCAACCGCATATCAGCGTCATTTATCAGGATGCTAAACAGCAGCTATGGGTAGGCAGCCGTGGTGACGGTGTGTTTTTACTCGGCCCTGATCGCCGCGTGTTGGCGCACTACCATCCCCAGGCTGACATTGCGCAGTATCAACTGCCGTTTGACGCTATTACCGCCATCACGGAAGATTATTTCGGCGCCATCTGGCTGGGGTCTACCGACAAAGGTTTGGTGCGATTGTCAGCTGCAGAGATGGATTATTGGCAACAGCATGCCGGCAGCAACCACGGCTTATTATTTAACGGTATCCAGTTGTTGTACGAACAACATGGCCAACTGTGGGTGCGCGCAGGTAATGTTGATCACCGTGTGCTGCGCGATGCGGCTAAGCCGGGCCGTGTCAGCGGTTTTAAAGCCTATCGCAGCAGTGCCGATGACGACAACATTTATCGCAGTGCCAACGGCTTTCGTATGCTGTATCGCAACTATTTATTGCCGCACGGCGAAGGTTATTTGCCGCTGTCGGAGGCACATGGTTTACAAAGTACTACCTGGATTGGCGCTTGGGCACTGGCGCAGGGCTGGTTGTTTCGCGGAGGCCGCTATGGGCTGGATTACTACCAACCTGGCCGGCTTAGCGCGGCAGCCGATCCGGTAAAGGTGCAGTTTACCGGCCTTAGTTTATTTAATCAGCCGGTAACGCCGGCCAGTGCAGATAACGACCTGTTGCCGGTTGCCTTGCCTTATTTATCGCAGCTTCGCCTGAACTACCGCCAGGATATGTTTAGTCTGCATTTTGCCGCCCCCGACTTTGTGCAACCGCAGTTGCGGCAATACCGTTACCGCTTGCAGGGGTTTGACCGGGACTGGCTGCAAACCAGTGCCGGCAACAAGGTTGCTACCTATACGCGGTTGCCGCCAGGTCGCTATCAGTTTTTACTGGCCAGCCGGTTACCGCTGGGGCTGTGGCAGCATGAAATCAGCTTGCCGATAACGGTATTACCTCCCTGGTGGATGAGCTGGTGGTTTCGTTTGCTTTGTATCGCCAGTGTTTTACTGGCTGTTGGTGGTTGGTTGGTGCAGCGGATCCGTCGTGAACGCACTATTCGTAAAATGCTAAAGCAGCAGGTTGCAGAACGCACCGCCGAGTTGGAGGAAAAGCATCGGGCATTGCAGTTGTCATATCAGGATATGACGTTGTTGCAGCAACTGGGACGGGAAATTACCGCCTCGTTGGACACCGAGCAGGTATTACTGCGCTGCCATCAGCATTTAAGCCAGATGCTGGATGCGCATGTGCTGATTATTGGTTTGCACCGCGAACAAGAACATAAGCTGGAATTTGTATTCTGGATGGAAAACAACAGCCTGGCACCGGTATTTGAGATCAGCCTGAATAACAGCGATGCGTTACCGGTAGTGTGCTTTCGCCAGCAGCAAGAATTGTTAGTGATGCAGCGGTCCGATTTTCTGCACTATGTACCTTGCTTACCCGAGCCACTGTATGGCGAGCGCATGGAGTCAGTGCTGTACTTTCCGCTGGTTGTCGGGAATAAAGCGGTTGGGGTGTTATCGGTACAAAGTCCGCGGCCTTATGCCTACAGTCAATCGCAAATTGCGCTGTTGCGCACGCTTGCCAGCTATATCGCCATTGCCCTGGCCAATGCAGACTCTTATACCCGGTTGCAGGCGACGCAGAAACAGCTGGTTACGCAGGAAAAAATGGCGTCTTTGGGCAGCCTGGTGGCCGGCGTAGCGCATGAAATTAATACGCCGCTGGGTATCTGTGTTACTGCGGCCAGTCATCTGCAAACAGAACTTAGCCTGCTACAAAGCAGTTATCAGCAGGGGGGGATGCAAAAAAGTGTATTTGAGCGCTTTTTACTGCAGTTTAACGACGGTTTGCGCATATTGCACAGTAATATCCGCCGGGCGGCCGATCTGGTACAAAGTTTTAAACAAATCTCAGTCGATCAGTCAAACGATAGCGTGCGTGATATAGAATTAGTCAGCTATATCGGTGATGTGCTGCTGTCTTTGCAGCCGCAGTTAAAAAAGTACGGCTGCAATGTCACGCTAAAGGCGCCTGAGCAGTTAAACATGCATACCGATCCCGGGGCGATAGCACAAATATTAACTAACCTGATCATGAACAGTCTGCTGCATGGCATTACCGATGTAGCAGAGCCGCAAATTCATTTGCAGCTGCACGTCGAACACACAGAATTGCACTGGCACTACAGCGACAACGGCAGTGGCCTGGACGCCGCTAATCTGCAGCGTTTGTTCGATCCGTTTTTCACCACCAAACGGCATCAGGGCGGTACCGGCCTGGGGACTCATATCGTCTACAATCTGGTTACGGTGCGGTTAAAAGGTCAAATTGACGTCAGTAGCCCACCAGGAGCGGGGTTGCAGTACAGTATTCGTCTGCCTGGTGTTAGGGCGGCGGATAAATCGTCAGCGTAAGTTGCAAAATTCTTAAATGTCGCTAAAATATCTTTCGTTTTGAAACTTAATCGAAAGATATGAATAAACGCAATACTCAACAACGCCGGCATCTGATTGTCAGCCAGCTGCAGCAACAGGGCGAACTGTCGGTTGAGCAGCTGGCCGAGCAGTTTCATACCTCAGAAGTGACGATTCGCAAAGACCTCACTGTGCTGGAGCAGGCCGGATTATTGCTACGCCGCTATGGTGGCGCTGTGCCGGTACCGCAGGACTTTGTCAGCGACAGCAGTTTAGAAAAGGTTTCAAAACGAAAGCTTGCCATTGCCAAAGCCGCCGCCAGCCTGATCAAAGATCACTACCGCATTATTATCGACAGTGGCCGCACGACTGCCGCCCTGCTGCCGGAGCTGGCAAGCAAGCGCGGCCTGGTGGTGATGACCAACTCACTGGCCATTGCCAATACGCTGCGCGAGCTGGAAAACGAGCCAACGCTGCTGATGACCGGCGGTACCTGGGATCCGCAATCAGAAGCCTTTCAGGGCCAGCTGGCTGAGCAAATGCTGCGCAATTACGACTTTGATCAGCTGTTTATCGGTGCCGACGGCATCGACCTGGCCCGCGGCACCACCACCTATAATGAGCTGTACAGCTTAAGCCGGGTGATGGCTGAAGTGGCGCGCGAAGTGATCGTCATGCTGGAGTCT
Source organism: Rheinheimera pleomorphica (assembly GCF_011634895.1). Classification (GTDB taxonomy): domain Bacteria; phylum Pseudomonadota; class Gammaproteobacteria; order Enterobacterales; family Alteromonadaceae; genus Alishewanella; species Alishewanella pleomorphica. The sequence goes on from NZ_SIRR01000007.1 coordinate 87,608, forward strand.
GACAAGCTGGGGCGCAAAATCCACAATCTGGAATTGCCCTGGTCAATGATTAAAGTGCTGGTAACCGATGAAGGCTTAGCCGCAGCAGATGCGGCACAAATTGAACAACAGGGCGTCAAAGTTATCCGCGTTGCGGTGTAAACGCCCTGCTATAACCAATACGATTTTAAATTCTGGAGAAGACATATGTGTGGCATAGTTGGCGCAGTAGCGCAGCGTGATGTAGTAGACATTCTGGTAGAAGGCCTGCGCCGGTTAGAATACCGCGGTTATGACTCGGCCGGTGTGGCAGTGGTCACCGAAAGCGGCGAATTAACCCGGCTGCGCCGTTTAGGTAAGGTAAAAGAGTTATCTGATGCCGTTGCTGCCCAGCCGGTTAGCGGCGGTACTGGTATTGCTCACACCCGTTGGGCTACGCACGGCGAGCCAAGCGAGCGCAACGCCCACCCGCACGTGTCCAGCAACATTACCGTGGTGCATAACGGCATTATCGAAAACCACGCTGTGCTTCGTGAAGCGTTAAAAGCCAAAGGTTATGTGTTTACCTCGGACACCGACACCGAAGTTATTGCCCATTTAGTGGAAGAAGAGTTAAAAGCCGCCAGTTCACTGTTAGCGGCGGTGCAAGCCACGGTTAAGCAGTTACATGGCGCTTACGGCACCGTATTAATGGATAAAACCGATAGCAGCCGCGTAGTGGTGGCCCGTTCTGGCAGCCCGCTGGTCATTGGCCTGGGTATCGGTGAGAACTTTATCGCCTCTGATCAGCTGGCGCTGCTGCCGGTAACGCGCCGTTTTATCTTCTTAGAAGAAGGCGACGTGGCCGAAATTACCCGTCACAGCGTGGCCATTTTCGATAAAGACGGCAAGCCGGTAGAGCGTGAAGTGCACGAGTCTAACGTTAGCTACGACGCCGGCGACAAAGGCCAGTACCGCCACTTTATGCTTAAAGAAATTTACGAGCAGCCGCATGCTATTAACAACACGCTGGAAGGCCGTTTAAGCGCCGATTCTGTGCTGGACGAAACCTTTGGTAACGGCGCTGCCGAACTGTTCAAACAAGTAAAACACGTGCAAATCGTCGCCTGTGGTACCAGTTACCATTCCGGTATGGTGGCACGCTACTGGTTAGAGTCGTTAGGCGGCATTTCCTGTAACGTTGAAATCGCCTCAGAGTTTCGTTACCGCAAATCGTTCGTACAGCCAAACAGCCTGCTGGTCAGCATTTCGCAATCCGGCGAAACCGCCGACACCTTAGCCGCGCTGCGCTTAGCCAAAGAAGCCGGCTATTTGGGCAGCTTAACCATCTGTAACGTGGCGGGCTCATCACTGGTACGTGAGTCAGATCTCGCCTTTATGACCCGCGCTGGCGCTGAAATCGGTGTCGCCTCCACCAAAGCCTTTACTACTCAGTTGGTAGGCCTGGCCATGCTGACGATGGCCATTGGTAAGTACAACGGCCTAACCGCGGCGCAGCAACGTGAATTGACCGACGCCTTAAAGAGCCTGCCTGCCAAGCTAGAGCAAACCTTAACTTTAGCGCCGCAAATTGAAGCGTTGGCCGAAGAGTTTGCCGACAAGCACCACTCGCTGTTCTTAGGCCGTGGCGATCAATACCCGATTGCAATGGAAGGCGCGTTAAAGCTAAAAGAAATTTCGTACATTCACGCTGAAGCCTATGCCGCCGGCGAGTTAAAGCACGGCCCGCTGGCGCTGATTGACGCAGAAATGCCGATTATCGTGGTCGCACCGAATAATGAGCTGTTAGAAAAGCTGCAATCTAACGTCGAAGAAGTGCGCGCCCGCGGCGGTATTTTATACGTCTTCGCCGACGCCGATGCCAAATTCCAGTCTGACGCCACTATGCGGGTAATTAACGTGCCACACGTCGCCGACATCCTGGCACCTATCGTCTACACCCTGCCACTGCAACTGCTGAGCTACTACGTCGCCATTATCAAAGGCACCGACGTAGACCAGCCACGCAACCTGGCGAAGAGTGTAACGGTAGAATAATTTACGCTTAAAAATAATAAGGCCATCAACAGTTTACTGTGATGGCCTTTTTTATTGCCATTTTCCCAGCTTGGCTCAGTAAACCAAGCTGCTACAATCAAAATTCCACAGCGTTAAGGCAGCAAACATGACTACCTTATTTGAACAAGTACTGGCGTCCAGTAAAAGCCTGACAGCAGATGAGCGCGCCAGATTGGCGCATGCGCTGATCGCCAGCCTCGATCAGCAACAGGATGACGATGCCGAACAGCAGTGGCTGGCAACAACTGAGCACCGTGTAGGCGAAATTGAAGCTGGTTATGTAGCTGCTGTGTCGTGGCAGGATATAAAAAAGCAGTTGGGTAAAGACCTAGCTGAATGACACCGCTTAAGTTTCACCCCGCGGTCTATCAGGATATTGCCGATGCCTACAACTGGTATCAATTGCAGTTAGATGGCCTGGGTGATGACTTTATCAACGAGCTGGAGTCAGCCTACAGTTTAATAAGCCAAATGCCACAAAGCTGGCCCAAATTTGGTAAAAAGGCCCGCCGTTTTCTACTGCATCGTTTTCCATTTGCCGTAGTGTACTTTCCATTTAATAACGAGCTATATGTAGTTGCCGTAATGCACCAAAGCCGCAGACCAGGTTTCTGGCACAGTCGTAAAGCTTAAGCCTTTACACCACACTGCCCTTGTACCAAAAATCGTTTTGCTTTTTGTATAACCAAGTTTAGGGTATTAAGAAATTAAAAGGATTTACATATTGATTGCCAAATTTAAGACTTTCCATGCCTTGTTTTTGCTGTCATTACTGACTCTGGCGTCATGTACACCGACAAAATACGTCGATATCAGTGACTATGTCAGATTTAGCGCTTTCATCGGTAAAAACATCAGCACAAAGATTGAAACTGAAGCCTTAGGCGTTACTTTTGGCTCAATAAGAGATCAGAAAATAGATTACGTTTATATTGTTCCAGAGCCTAACTTCTCTGGTCCAGAAGTGCTATCAAGAACTAACGTTGCTGCTGGCTCTATGTTCAAAATTACCGGTGTTTACGGCAGTAACTCCATTTTTTTCACAAATCGTTTTTACTTTAAAGTCGTTACTGATGACAGGCCCAACTCGTCTGAGTCCTTTTATCTGATTGAATTTAACGATTCCGAACTGGGAAACAATGCCGGGCTGGATAGCAGAGTTTTTCATTTTGAATAATCGGGTTCGGACAAACTTAACGTTTGTTGTTGTAATCTCACCAAATCGCTTGCTTTGACATTGCCAGCCACATAATAATTAGCACTGTGGCTGGCAGGGTAATAAGCGCCAGATTGGTAAAGCCTTTATGGTAAAACTTCACCAAGGCCTGCTGGCGCGGTGTTGGCGGAGCACTTGCGCTACTCTTTTATTTCTTGTTCAATGATCGCTGTTGTTCATTCGCAATGAACAAGTTTCTTTGATGAACACATTTTTTTTGCTTGATGGATTTAGTTTGACGATACGATAAACATGTATAGAAAACGCAATAATCTATATATGTCCGGCCTGAAATGTATAGAAAATAACGTTTTCTATATGAATGGTAAAATGCCTAATTACTATCAGATAGCCGCATCCTGCTACTGATCACCGCTAATACTTCAATTTGATCAGGCTTGATGTAATAGATGATTCGATAGTCGCGGTACAGCACTTCGCGGATTTGTGTTTGGTTGTACTCGGGGACAACCCGACCGGATAATGGGTGGTCAGCAATTTGTGCTGAGCGGCGGGTAATTTCATCAACGGTTTTTAGTGCATACACAGCCGAATCAGCGGCGATGTAATGAAATATGGCATCAAGGTGTTCAGCGGCGTTATCGGTCCAAAGCACCTTCATGTGTTGACCTTATTGCGTTAAACCATATTTCTTGCGGATTTCATGCACCGATTGCAGTTTGCCTTGCTCGCTATCGCTAAGGCCTTGTTCGATGGCCTGACGCACATAAATCTGCTCCATTAAATCTTCCCAGGTGGCATCGGCGGGCAACTGGTCGATCAGTTTGTGGGCTTCATCTTTTCTTAACGGGCTTGGCATAGTTAATTCTCCGGCAGAGGCTTAATTGTTAGCCGCTTTATGTTGAAAAGCAATGTTTAAACCGGCATCGAATTATTGCTATCAATCATCCCGCGTCAGCACTTCCAGCAGTTCTATCTCAAACACCAGATTGCTGTTCGGTGGGATCATAGTGCCAATCTGCCGCTCGCCGTAGGCCAGTGCCGCCGGTACCCAGAGTTTGCGTTTGCCGCCGGTTTTCATGCCTTTTAAGCCTAGAATCCAGCCCTGAATAACGCGGTTGTTGCTTAGCACTATTTGAAACGGCTCGCCGCGCTTGTAGGAGGAATCAAACTCGGTGCCATCTTCTAACCAGCCGCGGTAATGCGCGGTGATTAGCGCGCCACGCTCGGCGGCTTTGCCGGTGCCTTCGATGATATCTTTAATTTTTACTTCAGCAGTCATAATGCTTACGGCATTTATTTGTTTTGCCGCAGTATAACGTGTAGGTAGGGCGGTTTGTTAGTAAAAAAGCGGGTATTATCAGTGTGCTGTGGCAGAAACAACAAGGGCGTAATCTTTCGAGTTACGCCCTTTGCGGTTGTATGAGCCTTTGCCCTTTTTCGCTTTCACTATTTTAGTTTGAAACAACTTACTGGTAACTAATGCCTTAATCGCATTGTCGCGGATCTCACCGCGGCCATGCTCGGCGGCTGCTTTGGCCATATTTTCCTCCTGATTAAAAACCGCTCGCAGTGTACCTGCGGCTTTAGGTTGTCGCAACAGGCATAAGTTCCGTTTTAAGCCAGGTTACAGCGCGTATTTTGTCATGTTACCAAGTTGGCTACGTTACACTGGCGTTATGGATCAATCTTTTTTATCGATAGAGTGGCGCAGTTTTATTCAATAGATTCGATAACTCTTTGCCGCTATAGTGCCTGAAACTGCGCACGTCCGGTGCGTGACATTGTGGAGTAAGCGGTATGCAGGATACTAAGTCAATGACCGTAGCGATGCGGCTTGGTCTGGGGTTTGGCGTGATCCTTGTGCTAATGCTGAGCCTGACCTTATTTGGTGTGCAGCGGGTGAGTCAGATCAACAAAACCCTGACCGATATTACTGAAGTAAACTCGGTGAAACAGCGCTATGCCATTAATTTTCGTGGCAGTGTGCATGACAGAGCCATAGCGCTGCGCGATGTTACTTTGGTACCCAACTTATCAGCGTTGCCGGCGGTGCAGGCAGAAATAAGCCGGCTGGAAACGTTCTATCAGGCATCGCGCCAACCGATGGACCAGTTGTTTCAATCGGTAGCAGGTATCAGTGTTGAGGAGCGGCAGTTGCTTGAGGCGATCCATCAGGTTGAACGCCGTGCTCAGCCACTGGCGGCTGAAGTGATCCGTTTGCGCCAGCAAGGCCAGCAGGCGCAGGCTCAGCAGCTATTGTTGCAGCAAATGAGCCCGGCCTTCGTTGACTGGCTGGCCAGTATCAATGCGTTTATTGATTTTCAGGAGCAAAAAAATCAGCAGGCGACCGACTATGCCCGCAGCGTGGCGGCCGGTTTTGCAATGTCTATGGTGTTACTGACCCTGCTGGCCATTGTTATTGGCGGTGGTACGGCCTGGTACATTAGCCGTTATTTACGTCAGGCACTGGGAGGTGAGCCGGCTGTGGCGGCCGGCGTGGTAAGCCAGATTGCCGGTGGCGATCTCACCACGGCTATTGGCCAATGCCCGCCAAACAGTATGCTGGCTGCCGTGGCGCAGATGCAGCAACAGCTGCGGCAAACCCTGCAAAAGGTCATAGATGCTGCCGGTACAGTCTCTGTGCAGTCGACCGAGTTGGATCTGGCGTCAAAAGAAGCCTTACACGCTGCTGAATTGCAGGCTTCATCGTCTACCGCCTCTGCTGCCAGCATTGAGCAAATGACGGTCAGCCTGAACAATGTGGCTAATACGGTGCAGCAAACAGAAGAAAATTCGCAAAAAACGGCGGCGTTATCAGCACAGGGTGCCAGCCTGGTGCAAGATGCCGCGGCAGAAATTGCTGAAGTGGCGGCGACAGTACAGCAATCGGCTGAACAAATCAGCAGCTTGCAGCAGCGCTCAAAAGATATTGCCGGTATTGCTGGTGTTATTCGCAGTATTGCCGAGCAAACCAATTTACTGGCGCTAAATGCTGCTATTGAAGCTGCCAGAGCCGGCGAGTCTGGCCGTGGCTTTGCGGTCGTTGCCGATGAAGTACGGCAGCTGGCTGAGCGCACCAGCAAGGCAACCAATGAAATTGCCGCTATGATCCAACTGGTGCAGGATGAAACCCAGCAGGCGGTGCAGGCGATGGAAACCTCGGCACCGCGGGTTAGCCAGGGGTTAGCGCTGGCGAATCAGGCGGCGGCGATGTTACAGCAAATCCGCAGCCAGGCTGACGATTCGCTGCATAATGTCAAAGATGTGTCGCGCTCTACCACTGAGCAATTTGCTGCGGTGCGTGAGCTGGCCCAACACATTGAGCAAATAGCGTCGATGTCGCGCGAAACCGCAGTGGCTATGCAGCAAAACCGCGGTGTGGTGGCAGCATTGCAGCAGGTAGCGCAGGGCTTAAGCGGCCAGGTTAGCCGGTTTAAAACCAGTTAGGCAGTAAAAAGCTGGCGCTACCGGTTGGTTGTCACTCTGCCCTTAGCGCGGCTATCGGCTGCATAATGGCAGCCTGGCGCGCCGGGGTAATGCCGGCGGCCAGGCCGATAGCAATGGATAACAGCAGCGACAGGCTTAAATAAAACAGGCTTAGCTGCAGTGGTAACGCCGGTAGCAACAGCTGCAGGCTCAGCACCAGCGAGATGGCCACCGCAATACCGGCAATACCGCCGGCAAAAGATAACGCCACTGCTTCGGCTAAAAACAGCAGCAATATCTGGCGCTGACTGGCACCGAGCGCGCTTAGCAGACCAATTTCACTGGTACGTTCGCGCACGGCGGTGCTCATAATGGTAACAATGCCGACGGCACCCACCAGTAACGAAATCGCCCCCAGCGCTGCTACCGCGGCGGTTAGCACCTGCAAAATATTATCCAGGCTTTGTAGCATATCGTCTTGCGAAATGAGGCTGAAATCTTCAGCACCATGGCGGGTGATTAATTGCTTACGGATACTGGCTAATACCTTATCTGTGCTGGCGCTGTCGGCGAACACAACGTCTATTTCCATCAGGCCGTTGCGGTTAAACAGCATCAGTGCTTTATCTACCGGAATAAACACCATATCGTCTAAATCAAAGCCCAGCATCTGGCCTTTGGCGGCCATTACGCCAACCACGCGAAAGCGCATACCGCCAACGCGGATGCTCTGGCCCAGCGGATTTTGCCCGGCAAATAATTCCTGCTGCAGTTTATGGCCCAGTACGGCAAAACTGCGGCTGCGGCCGCTCTCGTCTGCTGGCAAACCACGGCCTAAGGCAAGATCAAACTGCCAGGCACTGTGAATGGCATGGTTGGCGCCAATAATGTCGGTGCTGCGGGTGCGGCCGCCGGCTTCAACGGTGCCGCTGCCCTGCACTATCGGCACAACGTGCGTTACATGCGGCAACCGGGTTAATGCCTCTGCATCGTCCAGCGTTAATGGCCGGTCAGTTTGCAGCAGGCCGCCCATGCCGCCGGTGATGGTTTTGCCAGGGTTAATGGCGATAATGCGGCTGCCAAACTGAGAGAAGTTGGTTAGCACATAGTCGCGCACCCCTTCGCCTAAAGAGGTGAGTAAGGTGACGGCACATATGCCAACGGCGATACCCAGCGCCGTCAGGCTGCTGCGCAGTTTGGCGGCGCTCAGGCTTTGCAGAATAAGCCTAACAAAATCGGCGCTACGCATCTGTGCGCCTACCCTGTAGTGCGTTAACCGGCTGCAAACCGGCCGCGCGGCGTGACGGCCCCCAGGCAAACAACACTGAGGTGGCAACCGCGATGGCCAGTGCCAGCCACCTGGCCCACCAGGGACTATAAAAGGCCAGATCGCTAAAACGCAGCCGCATTGCCCACAGGCCAAGCTCACTGAGCAAAATGCCGGCCGCGGCGCCCAGCAGTGCCATGAGCAGCGCCTCGGTTAAAAACAGCGTTTGAACATCACTGTTGCTGGCGCCTAAGGCTTTTAACAGCCCTATTTCAGCGGTGCGCTGGCTAACCGAAATCAGCGTTACATTCATGATCAGAATACCGGCTACCAGCAGGCTAATTGCTGCGATGCCGCTAACGGCCAGATTCAGCGCGCTGAGGATGTCAGCAAAGGCGCTTAAAATAGCATCCTGGCTTACCAGCGTAATATCGGCGACACCGCCCTGGCGGCGCTGCATCAGTTGCTCTACCCGTTGCTTTACGGCGGGTATCGCATCACTGCTCTGGCTTTGGATAAACAGCCGGAATAAGCCCGGTTTGTTAAACAAGCGCTGTGCACTGGCGATGGGTATCAGCATCAGATCATTCATATCCATGCCCATGGCCTGGCCTTTGCTGTCCAGCACGCCTATTACCCGAAAACGGCTGTCGCCGGCTTTTAGCCATTGCCCCAGTGCCGGGGTATTGCCAAACAACTCCTGCTTTAGCGTGCTGCCAATCACCGCCACCGGGCTGGCAATATCCAGATCCCGCGCTGGCAGCATTTGCCCCTGCTGCAGCTGCAACTGGCGGATATCAAAAAACGCTCTGTTAGTGCCGGTAACGATCACCTCACGTGTGCGGGCACCAATATGTACTTGTGCCATGCCAACAGAGAGTGGTGCTACTGCAACCACGCCAGGCAGGCGGCTGATCGCACTGGCATCGTCCAGTGTGATATCGCGCGGTGACTCGCCGGTTAGCGGCGGCATGGTGCCACGGGTTTCTTTTTTGCCTGGCAGCAGGATCAGGGTTTCGTTGCCCAGCAGCGAAAACTGGCTCAGTACATAGGCTTTGGCCCCTTCACCCAGGCCGGTCAGCAGGTTTACCGCCGCCACACCAATGGCCAGCGCCAGCAAAATCATCAGGCTGCGAAAACGGTGGCGCAATACCAGTTGCAGGTTAAAGTGCAGTAAATCGGCGCTACGCATGCAGTGTGCCTGCCGCTGTACTGTGCTGCTCGTCGGCAACAATACGGCCATCCACCATGCGGATCCGCCGGCGCGCACGCTGGCCCAGTGCCGGGTCGTGTGTTACCACCAGCAGCGTAATGCCCTGCTGATTTAATTGCTCCAGTATATTTACTACATCTAAGCCTGACTGCGAGTCAAGGTTGCCGGTGGGTTCGTCGGCCAGCAGCAGTTGCGGCTGCATCACGATGGCGCGGCCGATGGCGACGCGCTGGCGCTGGCCGCCGGACAGCTGATTCGGCAGATGGCTGGCGCGTTCTGTCAGGCTAAGCTGAGCCAGTATCGCCGCAACTTTTGGCTTACGTTGCTGCGGCGGCACGCCGGCCAGCACCAGAGGCAGCTCGATGTTTTCCTGTGCGGTTAAGCGCGGCACCAGATGGTACGACTGAAACACAAAGCCAATATGCTGGCGGCGGAAACGGGCGCGCTCGTTATCGGTTAGCAGGGTGGTGTCGGTGCCCTGCAGCAGATATTGGCCGCTGTCGGGAGCGTCCAGCAGCCCCAGCATATTCAGCAGCGTCGACTTGCCCGAACCGGATGGCCCCATTACCGAAATATACTCACCCGCCCGGATGCTAAGGTTAATGTTATCCAGCGCCTTTACGGCCTGGTCACCGAGCAAAAAACTACGGCATAGCTGATGCAGTTCAATCATGGCTGTCATCTGCAGGGGTTACCAGGGCGCCAGCCACTGCCTCTGGCGTATCCAGGCTAAGCAGCACCTGTTCGCCCTCTGTCAGGCCGCTGGTAATTTGGCTCCAGCGCCAGTTGCTGATACCCGTGCTGACAGTACGCAGCTGCAGCCGGTTGTCGTTACCCAGCACCAATACCTGATTTTGCGCAAAAATAGTCTCAGTGGGCAGGCGCAGTGTGTTGTCTTGCTGCTTAAGCACAATTTCGATGTCAGCGCTGTAGCCAATTAGTAGCAACACATCGTCTGGTAGCTGATTAAAGCGGGCTTCGACATCCACAGTGCGCGCCTGCTTTTCGTAATCCTGCACATAGGGCGCAATGCGGCTGACCGTGGCGCTAAACTGGCGGCCGCGATAGGCGTCCAGCGTAACCACTACCGGCATGCCAACGCGGATGCCGGCGGCATCGACTTCATCTATCGGCGCGCGCACATACAGGCAGCTATCATCAATTAAATCCACCGCCGGCGGGGTTGGAATGCCCGGTGGTGACGGCGTAACAAATTCGCCGACTTCGCCGTTAATTTCAGCGACGACGCCGGCAAAGGGTGCCAGTAAGCGGGTCTGGCTAAGCAGGGCCTGCTGCAGTGCTAATTGCGCTTTGGCGACGCTAATTTCGGCCTCGGCGCGCTGGCAGCTGTGGCGGGCAAGTTCGGCGTTGGTTAACGCCTGATCCAGCGCTTCATCAGATAACAGCTGCTGTTTGGCCAGGCTGAGTGCCCGCTTTGCCTCGCGGCTGGCCCGCTCGCTGACATCACAGCGCTCGGCTTTGCTAAGCGCTGCCACGGTGAGCTGCGCTTCGCTTTGTTGCACTCTGGCCTGTTGATCCTGATCCCACAGCGACATTAACAGCTGGCCTGGCTCCACCCGATCACCATTTTGCACCTGCAGCGTGGCCACGGTACCCCCGCCGGTCAGCGATAACTTAGAACGCTGGCAGGCGCGCACTGTACCAGCGCGGGTATTGGCTACCAGTTGTGCAACAGGGCCGGTAGTAGCGGCAACCAGCCTTACCGGTAATGCCGACGTTGGTGTTAGCCACCACCAGCTAACAACTGCTACAGCAAGCAACGCAACGAACACCCATTTTTTCATCGGCTATCTCAGGCTTTAACCATAGGACCTATGGCTAAGTGTAGCTGGCATCGCTATCCGCTGGGCTGGCTTAGATCAAAAACCGGCGTTAAACCTCATGGCCGCTAATGCCAGCCAGAAACAGGGCTGTACTGCACCAAAAGTTAGCAACCAGAGTTGGCGGCTGTGTTGTTGGTGCAAGCTTACCGTTTGAAATTTAATATAAAATTCATTTTGTTGACATAGTTCGCCCTGTTCTGGTTCGGCTTTTTAGTGCCTGGCTATTGACGGGCGAAATTTAATCATCTACCTTTTGTAAGCGCTTACATTTATGTTGCAGGTACCTTTTTGGTATGGCATTTCAGTCAGCAGGTAGCAAAACCCAGGGGATGAGAATAAAAATGAAACAACTTTCAGCGTTAACCGCCGTGCTTATGGCGGCCGGCTTAGCCGGATGCGGTGGCGATGTCGCCACCAATACCGATGTTAATGCGGTTAACCCCACCGAGCCGGTCAGCGACTGGCAATTAGTGTGGAGTGATGAATTTGATGGTAGCAGTATCGACAGTAACAAGTGGACCCACGAAGTAAACTGTGCCGGCGGTGGTAACAACGAAAAACAGTGTTACACCGACAGCGCGGATAACGCTTTTGTCGCCGACGGTAAGCTGCATATCGTCGCACTGCCGGCGCCAGAGGGCTCACCGCTGCCTTACACCTCGGCACGGTTAAACACGAAATATCAGGGCGATTTTAAATACGGCCGTTTTGAAATGCGCGCCAAGCTGCCCTCTGGTCAGGGTGCCTGGCCAGCGTTTTGGATGCTACCCACGGATGAGGTGTATGGCGGCTGGCCAAAGTCCGGCGAAATCGACATTATGGAAGCGGTAAACCTGAAAACAGTGAATGCCGAAGGCGTGGCCGAAGCCAATGTGCACGGCACCCTGCATTATGGCCGTGACTTCCCCAATAATGAAAGTTCAGGTAAAGCCTATTTGCTGCCGGATGACATTAACCCGGCCGATGATTTTCATACCTATGCCATAGAGTGGCAGGAAGGCGAAATTCGCTGGTATGTTGACGGTTATCTGTATCAAACCCAGCGCGCCTCTCAACTACGGCGCAATGCGGACGGTATACCCGTGTCTTTAAGCCACCGTGGCTGGTTTGCCGAGTATTTTAATATTGCCAGTGGCGAGCTGGAAACCCAGTGGAATGCCGCACCCTTTGATCAGCGCTTCCACTTGCTGTTAAACCTGGCGGTAGGCGGTAACTGGCCAGAGAATGTGAATAATCTGGGTATTGACGCTGAAGCCTTTGCTGATGGTCAAACCTATGAAATTGACTATGTACGGGTATACCAGTGCGGACAGGATTTAGACAGCGGTAAAGGCTGCGAAACCATACGCGCAGGTTACGATGATGCCGAGACGCTGGTAGAAGGTAAGGCACCAAATCCGCCGCCACCGCCAAGTAGCATTCCACAAAACCTGACCATTTTCAGTGGCACGCCTAACCCGAACTGGCCGGCCTGGGATTGCTGTGGTGGCTCAACCCCGGCCCTGGTTGACGATGCCGAGTTTGGCAGCGTGTATGAATTTGTCGTCGGCGCCCAGCCTACGGTAAACGGTTTTATCAGCCGTACCGAATTTATTACCGATGAAAATGGTCAGGCCAGCCCGTTTGATGCTACAGGCTTAATTGAACGCGGCAGCATCAGCTTTGATATGCAGGTCGTGTCGCCGCCAAATGATACGGCGTCTACCTGGATGTTTAAAGTTGAGAGCGACAACAGTTTTACCGCCGTTGAAATTCCGTTGACCAACGGTAGTGATGGCGTTGCGCCGGTGACCGGCCAGTGGCAAACCTATAGCTTCCCACTGCAAATGTTGGCCGATGCCGGCCTGGATTTAGCGGCGATTGATGTTGTCATGGTCTTCCCGGCCTGGACGACCGGTGAAGGTGCGGTATACCGCGTAACCAACGTACAAATTGCTCAGCCGGTAGAAAACATTGCTGTAGATATTTATACCGATGGTGAAAATGCCGCCTGGGCCATGTGGAACTGCTGTGGCAACAATGAACCAACAGAGCAGTTTGACGATGAAGCTCATGGTTTAGTGGCCGAGTTCAGTATTGGCGCCGAACCAACAGTGGTGGGTTTTAACAGCCGTGAAAATATCGGTGCGGGCGAGCCTTTCGATGCCTCAGCCATACTGGCAAACGGCCTGGTGCAGTTTGAAATGAAGGTAGTAAATGCACCGACTAACCCGGATTCGAGCTGGATGTTTAAAATTGAAGCTACCGCCGGCGAAACGTTGTCAGCAGTAGAGGTGCCGTTAAGTAATGGTAGTGGTGGCGTGGAGCCTGTCACCGGTGAGTGGGCTACATACACTTTTAGCTTACAAAGCCTGTTTGATGCCGGCTTAGATATCAGCGCCATAGATGTATTAATGGTATTCCCAGCTTGGGGTACCGGTGACGGTGCGGTATTCCGGCTGGATAACGTACGCATCTTTGACCCTAACGCAGTCAACAGTGAAATTACCCTGTTCCGTCATAATGTTGCCAGCAACTGGAAACTATGGGATTGCTGTGCAGGCTCTACGCCACAGCGCGTGTTTACCGACGAGCCTTACGGTGCGGTAGCCCAGTTTGAAATTCTGGGCTCGCCAGAGACCGTACTGGGTTTCCAGGCGGATACTGATGTGTCGCATGATGCCTCAGCCATACTGGGCAATGGTGCAGTGCGCTTTGATATGCGCGTGGTAGGTGCACCGTCAGCCCCTGATGTGGAATGGTTCTTTAAAATCGAATCGTCCGGCGCAGCGACTGCAGTAGAGCTACCGTTAACAGCAGGCGGGCCAGCACCGGTAACGGGCGAGTGGGCTACTTACACATTCAGCCTGCAGAGTTTATTTGATGCTGGTTTAGATATCAGCGATATCAACGTACTGATGGTATTCCCGGGGTGGGGCACTGGCCAGGGTGCGGTATACCAGATTGATAACGTTGAAATTTCTAAAAACTAATTCAGCACGGTGAGATAATAAAAATGCGTAAATCAACCTTATTTAATAAAAATCGTGTCGCGCTTGCCGTGTCTGTGGTGTTAGGTGCCGGCTTGCTGTTGCCTGCTCAGGCTCAGCAAACCGAAACGGAAAATAATGCCAAAGACGTTGAAGTCGAAGTGATCCAGGTAAAGGGTATTCGTGGCTCGCTGGCGCGTTCAATGGACATGAAACGCGACAGCTCGGGCGTGATGGATGCCATTTCAGCAGAAGAAATGGGTAAGTTCCCCGATACCAACCTGGCCGAATCGCTGCAGCGTATTACCGGCGTGTCGGTAAGCCGGGCCAACGGTGAAGGCAGCCAGATCACTGTGCGGGGTTTTGGTCCTGAATTTAACCTGGTGACGCTTAATGGTCGTCAGATGGCGGGAACGGGGTTTTCACGGTCATTCAACTTTGAAAACTTATCCTCCGAGGGCGTCAGCGCGTTAGAAATCTACAAGACCGCCCGTGCCGATGTACCCACAGGTGGCCTGGGCGCAACGGTGAATATTGTTACCGCTAAACCTTTGCAAAACCCGGGGCAGCGTTACTCTTTGATGGCAAAAGGGCTGCATGACAGCTCAAATAAAGCCGGTGATGATCTGACGCCTGAACTTGCGGGTATCTACAGCAATACCTTTATAGATGACCGTTTTGGCGTTAGCGCTAACTTTTCCTTCCACCGCCGGGACTTCCAGCGTCAGTCAGCCAATGTGCGTTCCTGGCAGCTGAACCCGTCTTTGTCGGTAGATGAGGCGGATATTGTTGATGGCCGGCCAGTGGATGCCAACGGCGACGTTATTCCCCGTTTCTTCAGACCCGATGAAAACGGCGATTTACAACCTGTCTCAGCTGCATTCTTTCCGCAGGAAATCAGTTTCGCCCGCGATGATATTCAGCGTGAGCGCACCAATGGTCAGGTAACCTTGCAGTTTGCCGCTACGGATAATGTGATCCTGACGCTGGATCACACTATTTCCAATGCGGTGACTGGCAATAACTCGCTGTCCTGGGGGGTATGGAACGGCTCTTTCGGCGGCAACGCCAATGCCTATGAGTTGGATGAAAATGGTACCGCCATTTATTACAACTCATCTGGCGATGATGGCTCTTTTACCGGCTTTAGGGAAACCAGCGAAGTCGACTCCAAAGCCACTGGCTTTAATGTGGCCTGGGCGTTTTCTGATGCATTAAGCTTCAACTTTGATGCACATACATCTAAAACTACCACGGACAATGGCAAAGATAAGGGCATCGGGGCGCAAGCGCGGGTTATTCTGGGCTCGGCGGCGCTGTCATCGAAGGAATATTTTTTCCGCGACGGTGATGTTCCTGGTTACAACATCCGCTGGCAAAACGGCAGCAATGAACTTAGCCCGAATGAAATAGGCTCGAACTTCAGCATCTTCACCCGCACGCCGGGTGAATCAGAAGTGACGCAGTATCAGTTTGGCGGCGAGTGGCTGCCTGAACTCGGTTATGGCCTGGCGGCTGTGTCATTCGGCGCCGCTTACACCGAACAATCGCTCAGTGGCTCTGGCGGCTCTAACAACGCCAACGCGCCGGGCTTTAACAATGGTACCTTTGCTGAAATCTTCCCGGATAGCATGTTTACCCGGGTTGACCTGAGTGACTTTTTGGATGAGTTCTCCTTCGGTGCAGGTGGGGTATCGCCTGGCTATGCCTACACCTTTAATATCGATGAAGCCATTACCCGGCAACTGGCAGCGCTTACTGCAGATGTACTGGGCGCTGATGCCTACGAGATAGGCACTTTCGGGCCAGACATGTTTCCGGTGAATCGTATTGAAGAAGAAACCGTCAGCCTATATGTATCAACTGAGTGGGAATTTGAAGTTAAAGGTTTCTATGTCGATGTAAACCTGGGTTTGCGCTACGAAGAAACCGACATTGTCAGCCCGGCGAAAAGCCGCGTGCCTGAATATGTGTATTGGGCCGGTGGTTCAGAGTGGCTGACTCAGTTCGCCAGCGGTGGGGAACTGGTAGAGGTTGAGTTCACCGGTAACTATGACTTGCTGCTGCCGATGTTTGACGTCAAAGTAGATATTACCGATGACTGGGTGGGACGCTTCTCGGCAGGCAAGAGCATTACCCGGCCCACCCTGGGACAAATGCTGGGTAATCTGAGTCTGACGCCTTCACCTAAGATTGGCGCCCGCAGTGGTAGCCGTGGCAACCCTAATCTGAAGCCATTTGAGTCAACCAACCTGGATCTGTCGCTGGAGTATTACTATGGCGACGCCAGCTATGCCGCCATAGGGCTATTCTGGAAAGACGTTGACGATTGGATCGATAACTCACAAGTTACTACCACCTTCGAGGGCTTGCATGACGTGTATCTGGGCCAGCGTTGGAATGATGCAGTTGCCGCTATTGAGGCACGTGGCGAGCAGGCTACCGACGGCGCGATTTACAATGAAATCGTGGCCAATGGCGTGGGGTTAGGTGAAAACAACCGGGTATTACCAGACCCTAACACCGACCCGTTGATTCAGTGGACCATTAACTCGCCAGAAAACGTAGGCTCCAGGAGAGTAAACGGCCTGGAGTTTGCGGTGCAGCACGTGTTTGGTGACAGCGGTTTCGGTACAGGCATCAATGGCACCCTGGTAGACGGTGATGTCGAGTACGATAATTTCGTGCTGGCGGCACAGGCAATACTGCCAGGCTTAAGTAACTCGGCCAACTGGCAGGTGTTTTATGAGAAACACGGCTGGTCAGTCAAGTTAACCGCCGCATGGCGTGACGAGTATCTGGCCGGCCAGGGCCAGCCAGACACCACCGACGCGCCGCCAAACTATGTTGAAGAATATCTGCAGTGGGATTTAAGCGTTAACTACGCGGTAAACGACAACCTGACGGTATTCTTCGAAGGCATTAACCTGACCAACGAAACCGAGCGCAGCTTTGGCCGGTTCGAGCGGCAGTTCTTAAGTGCGGCGCAATACGGCCCACGCTATGCCATAGGTGTCAGATACACCATGGGTAATTAGCCCAGTCCAGCCTGGCTCATCAGGCTGGTAAGCCAGGCATCAAAGCCTCACTGTTAGCAGTGGGGCTTTTTTTATGGCTTGGGTTTAGCCAGAGGCTGTTGCAGTGTTCGGTATGCTTTACTTTGGTAAAGGCCGGATAAAAAACTGCCGGCTTTCGCCGGCAGAACACACACACGAGAGAAATTAAGGTTGTTATTCGGCAGGGCAGCGCAGGTCTGCGCTATTCGCTTTGCCGGGCAGCAAGCGGATATCGGTAAAGCTTAGCTCTACCGCGCCACTGGCTTGCAGCGATAGCGGGGTAAAGATTTGGCTGAAATCTGCGCCTTGTTTGGCAAAGCAGGCTAAATCGACACTCAGGCTATGCCAGCTGGCTTCTGGCAGGGAACGCAGTGTTGGCGTAATGTCGACACTGGCGTCGCAGCTTTGTGCGCAGCTCATGCCCAGCAGTACTTGCTCTGGCAGGTTGCCACGGTACTGTAGCTCTACTGTTAAGGCGCTGCCGGCCTCGGCATAAGCGCGTAAATCGGCTGGAAAAGCGCTGGTTAAACTGACTTTAGCCCCACCGCTAAAGCTTAAGCGACGGGCATCTTCCTGTACCTTGTTGTCAAAGGTACGCACGGCGATATTGCCCAGTTGCGCCACGCTGCTGTCCATATTCTGGCTTTGGCCATCACTGTGCAGTACCAACTGATACGGTGGTTTAACAGCGCGCTCAAACAACACTAAATCGTCCAGGCTGTTATCGGCCGCTACCTGCTCGTTCAGGCTGTTGCTTAAGCTGCTGGGCTGGCCATAGCGCAGGCCAAAGCCATACGGCAGCAATGGCTGATACTCTGCATCACCGACGTTAGCATGTTGCTGTGGTGTGGCCGGCCAGCTAAAGGATAACTTACCGTGGAAGTCCTTATTTATACTGCCATCAGCGCTCGCCATGATGACATCGGCGACGCCGGCGCCTTCACTGCCCGGCAGCCATACCGCGACAAAGGCATCAGAGGCGTTAAACTCTGGATTTACCCACAGTGGCCGGCCGCTGATAAACAGTGATACCACTTTAATGCCATCGGCCTTAAGCTTACGTAACAGGGCTAAATCGGTTTTATTGCCGCGCTGGTACTCGAGGTTGTCTAAATCGCCATTACCTTCGGCGTACGGCTGCTCACCAAATACCACTACAGCTACATCGGGCTTTTGCTGGTAGCTGCCATCCTGGCTTAGCTCTACTTTGCCACCGGCAGCGTCAACCGCCTCTTTTATACCGTCATAAATAGAGCTGCCACCGGGGAAGTCGCTGTTACTGTTGCCCGTGCCCTGCCAGCTTATGGTCCAACCGCCGGATTGCATACCGATATTATCCGCGCCTTCACCGGTGACCAAAATACGTTGATTCGGCTTCAGGGGCAGTATGGCATCGTTGTTTTTCAGCAGCACCAAAGACTGCTGCACGGCCTGGCGCGCTACGGCACGATGCTCGGCCGAACCAATCAGCTCGGTCTTGCCCGACAGCGGCCGCTTAGCCGGGCTGGGTTTATCAAATAAACCGGCACGCAGCTTAACGCGTAAAATGCGACGCACCGCATCGTCGATACGGCTTAGTGGAATGACGCCGCTTTCAACCTGGGCAATTAAATTGTAATACAGTGGTTTCCAGGCCGGTGTCGGCACCATGTACACGTCTAAACCGGCCAAAGCCGCCTGAGCACAGTTGTCGTTAGTACAGCCCGGAATTTGGCCATGGCCGTTCCAGTCGCCGACGATAAAACCATCAAAGCCCATGCGATCTTTTAACACGTCGGTCAGCAGATACTTATCACCATGAATTTTGCTGCCATGCCAGCTGTTAAACGACGCCATCACCGACTGAGCGCCAGCTTGTAAGCCGCCAACATAACCCTGAGCATGAATGCGGAATAAATCCTGCTCGCTGGCAATATTGTCGCCCTGATCGTCACCGCCAACGGTACCGCCGTCACCGACAAAGTGTTTTACCGTACTGATAACCCGCTCATCACCTAAAAAGTCGGCGTCAGCCGCGCCCTGCAAGCCGGCAACAATAGCGGCGGCGTAATCATGCACTATGGCGGGGTCTTCCGAGTAACCTTCGTAAGTGCGGCCCCAGCGGTCATCGCGCACCACGGCTACCGTCGGCGCGAACACCCAATCAATGCCGGTCACCATCACTTCGCGGGCGGTAACGCGGGCAATCTGTTCGATTAACGCCGGATTATTGGCCGCACCCAGGCCGATATTGTGCGGGAATAAGGTAGCGCCGATGACATTGTTATGGCCATGCACCGCATCGGTGCCCCACATCGTTGGTATAGTGCTGCCGTCCAGGCTGTCATCTACAGAGGCTTGATACATCGCCTCGGCCAGTGCTATCCAGTCGGCTGGAGTGGCGTGCTTGTTGTCATTCGGAAAAGCACCGCCGCCGTTTAAAAACGAGCCAAAGCCATACTTACGCATATCCTCAACAGTAATGTCGCGAATTTCCGGCTGGATCATCTGTGCCACTTTTTGTGCCAGTGTCATGCCGGCCAGCATTTCGCTGATCCGTTGCTCCGTTGCCGGGTCCTGCGCCACCGGTAAGTTTAACTGTGGCCAGATAGCGGCAGCGCGCTGGGCATCGCTGCTTGTTGTCGCTGCCGGCTTATCTGCGCTGCCGCAGGCAGATAGGATCAACGCGCAGCTAAGTGCCAGTAAAGAGGGTTTAAACTGAGCTGTCATTCGATACTCCTTCAGGCAGTGGTTTTGGGTTTACTGCCCACAGCGCCATACCAGGCGATGTAGACATAACACAGCAATGGAATGATAAAGGCCAGTTGCACGCCAAAGTTATCAGCCAGCGCCGCCTGCGCCAGCGGCAGTACCGCGCCACCTACGATAGCCAGACATAAAATGCCTGAGCCCTGGCTGGTATGCTGTTTTAAACCGGCAATCGCCAGGCTAAAAATGGTTGGGAACATAATAGAGTTGCACAGGCCAACCAACAGCACAGCAAACATCGCCAGCTTGCCGCCGCTCAGAATGGTGACCGCCAGTAATAGCACCGCACAGACAGCATTAAACGCCAGTACCTTGCCCGGTGCCAGATACTGCATCACCACAGCGCCGACAAAACGGCCCAGCATGGCACCGCCAAAGTACCAGGCGATATAGTGCGAGGCCGTTTTGGCCTCCAGCGCCCCAATATCCGGCTGGGTAATAAAACTGACCAAAAAGCTGCCAATACCCACTTCAGCGCCAACATAGACAAAAATGCCCAGTGCGCCCAGTACCAGATGACGGTACTGCCAGGCTGCACCGGTCACGGTTATATCGGCATCTTTTTTGCCTAATTTGGGTAGGCGTAAAAAGGCAAAAATCAGCGCCATTACAATCAGGGCTGTGGCTAACAATAAATACGGCAGCTGCACGGTAGATTCGGTGACTTCGCCCGGTTTAGGCGCGTCCATACCACCAAATATCAGCCAGGCGCCAAAAAACGGCGCTACTGTGGTGCCCAACGAGTTAAACGCCTGTGTCATGGTTAACCGGCTGGAAGCGGTTTCTGGCTTGCCCAGCACACTGACATAAGGGTTGGCGGCGACCTGCAAAATGGTAATGCCACTGGCCAGTACAAACAACGCCAGTAAAAACAGTGGGTAATAGTGCGCGGCGGCGGCCGGGTAAAACAGTAAACAACCGGCACCGGCGATCAGCAGGCCGGTAACGATGCCCGATTGGTAACCAATGCGGCTAACCAGCATGCCCGCCGGTACCGACACGACAAAATAGGCGCTGAAAAAGCAAAACTGAATAAGCAACGCCTGGGTGTAATTCAGGTCGAATAAGCCTTTTAAATAAGGTACCAGGATGTCATTTAAGCAGGTAATAAAGCCCCAGATAAAAAACAACGAAGTTAATGACGTTAGCGCAAAGCGGTAATTGCTCTGGCCTGGCGCTGTCTCGGCGATAGCGTCGTTAGTGAGTGGTGATGCAGCCATCTTGTCCCCCGTGATGCATTTTTATTGACGGCGGCAAAACCGCCGTCTAGTATGATGTAAGCGCTTTCATTTATAGCATATATCCTGCTGTTAGCAATAATTTTGTTGCCTGTGCCTGGCACAGCAGCCCGTTTGGAACCTGGCAAAACAGATGAAGATAACCTTAGCTCACACCTCACGCCTGCTACGGCCTGATTTTATATTTGGCGTTGCCACTGCCGCTTTTCAGATTGAAGGCTCGGCCGATAGCCGCGAGCCCTGTATCTGGGATACCTTTTGCGCCACACCCGGCCGGATTAAAGATGGCTCTGATGGCCTTACTGCTTGCGATCATGTCAAGCGCTGGCGCGAAGATGTTGAGCTAATCGCCGCGCTGGGGGTGGATGCCTATCGCCTGTCATTGTCCTGGGGGCGTATTATTCGCCGCGACGGCAGTATTAATAGCCAGGGGCTGAATTTTTACCTGCAGCTACTGGACGCATTAAAAGCACGTAATATCAAGGCCTTTGTTACGCTGTACCACTGGGACTTACCGCAGTATCTGCAGGATAACGGTGGCTGGTTAAACCGCGATACCGCCTATAAATTTGCTGATTATGCCAAAGTGGTGGCGCAGGCTTTCGGCGACAGGGTGCACTCTTACGCTACGTTAAACGAGCCATTTTGCAGCGCTTATTTAAGCTATGAGGCCGGTATCCATGCCCCCGGCGTGCAAAACCGTCAGCAGGGCCGGCAGGTAGCACACCATTTATTACTGGCACATGGCCTGGCCATGCAGGCATTACAGCAATACGCACCGCAGGCGCTAAATGGCATAGTGTTAAACTTCAGCCCCTGCCATCCGGCGACAGACAGCGAAGCGGACCGCCGTGCCGCCCGGATGGCCGATCAATATCATAACCACTGGTATATTCAGCCATTATTAGAAGGTTGTTACCCGCCGCTGTTAAACGAGCTGGCGCCGGAAGATAAGCCGGAGATACAAGACGGCGATATGGCCATTATTGCCCAGTCACTGGACTTTCTTGGTATTAACTACTACACCCGCACCGTGTATCGCGCCAATAGCAAAGCCTGGTTTAGCGATGTGCCGCCGACACAGCCGCCGCTTACCGATATGGGCTGGGAAATTTATCCGCAGGGGCTAACCGAAATCTTACTGGCGATGCACCGGCGTTATACGCTGCCGCCGGTGTATATCACTGAGAATGGCGCGGCTATGCCTGATAAGCTGGAAAACAACGAAGTGCAGGATCAGGCTCGCGTGGTCTATTTTCAGCAGCATTTGCAGGCAACAGAAGACGCCATCAACGCCGGTATGCGTATCGACGGTTATTTTGCCTGGAGCCTGATGGATAACTTTGAATGGGCTGAGGGCTATGCCAAGCGTTTTGGGATAGTCTATGTTGATTACGCCACGCAGCAGCGTACGCTGAAGGCCAGCGCGATAGCGCTGCGTGATGTGTTTGCCGGGCGCAAAAATAACTAACAAAGGCAGGGCAGCGGCGATGCTGACAAAGCGCGAAAAAGTGGCCTATGGCCTTGGCGATACCGCCAGTAATATCGTATTTCAAACGGTGATGCTGTTTTTAACCTTTTTTTATACTGATATTTTTGGTATTTCGCCGGCGGTGGTTGGCAGTATGTTTTTACTGGTGCGCATTGTTGATGCGGTAACTGACCCGTTAATGGGCGCACTGGCCGACAAAACCACCAGTCGGCATGGCAAATACCGGCCTTATCTGCTGTGGCTGGCGCTGCCGTTTGCACTGTGCAGCGTGCTGGCCTTTACCACGCCCGACTTATCTGCCAACGGCAAAGTGATCTATGCCTTTGCAACTTATACCTTATTAATGTTGGCCTATACCGCGATTAATATTCCGTATTCAGCATTAGGCGGGGTGTTAACGGCAGATCCAACCGAGCGGGTGTCGGTGCAAAGTTATCGTTTTGTGTTTGGCATGCTGGGCGGCTTGCTGGTAACGGCCTGTACCTTGCCGCTGGTGAATTTTTTTGGCAACGGCGATAACGCTAAAGGCTATCAGCTAACGATAGCGGCGATGAGCGCTTTGGGGTTAGTGCTGTTTTTGCTGTGTTTTGCCGGTACCCGGGAGCGGGTTAACCCTCCGGTGCAGCAGCAACTGACACTGCGCGGCAGCTTTGCCTCGCTGTGGCAAAACGATCAATGGCGTATTCTTTGTGTGGCGGCGTTTTTTC
The DNA here is from genome assembly GCF_011634895.1 of Rheinheimera pleomorphica. Classification (GTDB taxonomy): domain Bacteria; phylum Pseudomonadota; class Gammaproteobacteria; order Enterobacterales; family Alteromonadaceae; genus Alishewanella; species Alishewanella pleomorphica. The sequence continues at coordinate 110,785 of NZ_SIRR01000007.1, forward strand.
TGCTAACCGGCATGGTACTGCGCACCACGCTGGCCATTTTTTACGTAAAGTATTTTCTTGGCCGTGAAGATTTAATCACCGCTTTTGTCACGCTGGGTATGATTGGCAATATTGCCGGTTGCGCCGCAGCACAGTGGCTTAGCCGTTATGTCGATAAAGTAAAAGCCTATATTGGCTTACAGCTGATTTCGGCAGCCATCTGTGTGCTGAGCTTCTTTGTTGGCAGCGAACAACTGACACTGGCGTTTGCATTGTATTTTTTCTGGGGCTTCTTTTTGCAGATGGCCACGCCACTGTTGTGGGCGAAGATGGCGGACACCGTGGATTACGGCCAGTATAAAACCGGTATCCGCATTACCGGCCTGGTGTATTCCTCTATCGTATTTTTTATCAAGTTAGGATTGGCGCTCGGTGGTGCCCTGGCCGGCTGGCTGCTGGCGTTTTATAACTATCAGGCCGATGTCGCTCAAACCGCTGCCACACAGCAGGGCATTTTACTCAGCTTTACGATATTGCCGGCTATTGGCTCGGTGCTGGTGGCGCTGGTGATGAGCCGGTACCGTTTACACGGCGAGCGGGTGTTGCAAATTCATCAGCAGTTGCAGCAAGCTGGTGACAGCGCAGCACAGCATGCTAAAGTAAGCGCTTAATTGTTAATACACTGGCAGGCAAGCACACGGGCAGGCGATGGCAACGATTTATCAGGTTTCAGAACTGGCAGGTGTTTCACTGGCGACAGTATCGCGGGTAATGAACAACAATGCCCGTGTCAGCGAGGCGACGCGTAATAAAGTGCTGGCAGCGATGGATCAGCTGGGTTACCGGCCTAATTCTATTGCCCAGTCGCTGGCATCAAACCGCTCAAACAGTGTGGGTATACTGGTGTCTGAATTACACGGCCCGTTTTATGGCGAAATGCTCAGCGGCATCGAAAACGAGTGCCGTGCCGCTGGCAAGCACGTTATTATCGCCGCCGGCCACAGTGAAGAGGCCAGCGAAATAGACGGTATCGAATTTCTGATCAGCCGCAGCTGTGATGCACTCATTTTGCATGTTGAAGCCGTGTCAGATGACTATTTAATTAAGCTGGCGGCGGGCAATATCCCTGTGGTACTGATTAACCGTTATATCCCGCAACTGGCTGACAACTGCATTTGTTTAAACAATGAATTAGGTGGTTATCTGGCCACTAAACAACTGCTGCAACAAGGTCACCGGCAACTGGCTTATATTGCCGGCCCGATGTGGAAAAGTGATGCGAAAGATCGCTACGCCGGCCACTTAAGAGCGATGGCCGAATACGGGGCAACATTTAACCCGGCATTATTTGCCGAAGGTGATTTTCAGGACAGCAGCGGCAGTGCTTGTATGCAGCAGCTGCTGGATAAAAAGCTGCCGTTTACCGCCTTAGTGTGCGCTAACGATGAAATGGCTGCCGGCGCGATGGAAGTGGCGCGTCAGCAGGGTTTACAAGTGCCGGAGCAGTTATCGATAGTCGGTTTTGATAACCTGATTTTAGCGCGCTATATTCACCCCAAACTCACCACCATCGATTACCCAATTGGCGAAATGGGCCGCATGGCCGCACGCTGGGTACTAAAGCATATCTACCAACAGCAGACGTTAACGCTGAAAAACGTGTTTGAGCCGGCACTGGTTTGCCGCGAATCGGCCTGCGCACGCTAGTTATAACATTCGCAATACGTTGGTCACAGCTCAAGCCTTGCCCCCTCAGTTGACAAAATGACCAATGGTCACTAAGCTTTCAGCATAAATGACCATTAGTCACTTTTGAGGAAAGCATGAATACTGCAACAGCTGCCGCTACCGAAACGCATCCGGCGTTTGCGCAATTTTCCGCCTGTCTGGCACAGCAGCGACTGGCGTATCATGCTGACCCTGTACCGACACTGGCGCAACGGCTGGCCAATTTAGAGTCGCTTAAAGCGCTGATCCGCGATAACGAAGCGGCGCTGGTCGAGGCCGTAAATGCTGATTACGGCAGCCGCTGCCGCTTTGAAACCCGCTTCTCAGAGATTTTAATGGTACTGGAAGATATCGCCCGCACGCAAAAGCAGCTGAAAAAATGGCTTAAACCGCAAAGGCGCCATATCGACCGGCTGCTGTTTCCCACCTCCAGCTGCACTGTGATACCACAGCCGCTGGGCGTGGTCGGCGTGATAGTGCCATGGAACTTCCCGATTATGCTGGCGTTGGCACCGCTGGTGGCCATTTTTGCTGCCGGCAACCGGGCTATGGTGAAGATGTCAGAAAACTCAGACCAGTTAGCCCGGCTACTGATTAAACTGACGCCACAGTATTTTCCGGCCGATAAGCTGCAGTTTTTCGCTGATGATAATGGCAGCGGGCCGGCGTTTTCCGCCCAACCGTTTGACCACTTATTTTTTACCGGCTCGGCGCAAACCGGCCGCGCGGTGATGGCCAGTGCGGCCAAAAACCTGACCCCGGTCACACTGGAGCTGGGCGGTAAATCTCCGGCGGTGGTCGCGCCTGATTTTCCGCTGCATAAAGCCGCTGACCGTATTTTATGGGCTAAAGCCTTTAATGCCGGCCAAATTTGCACCAATGTCGACTATCTTTTTCTGCCGGCAGGCAGCGAGCAGGCCTTTACTGAGCTGGCGCTTAAACTGATAGCACAGCGCTACCCCGACATTAACAGCAACGATTACACCGCCATTATCGACGAGCGTGCTTATCAGCGTTTGCAGGCAACGCTGGATGATGCAATTCTTAAAGGTGCCACTGCCGTTAACCTGATGCCGGGCCAGACTGCTGCACCTGGTTCACGAAAATTTGCGCTTACCCTGCTGTTTAACGTCACCGACGATATGCAGGTGATGCAGCGCGAAATTTTTGGCCCGCTGTTGCCGGTGAAAACCTACAGCGATGCCAGCGAAGTGATTGCCTATATTAATAGCAAACCACGACCACTGGCGTTTTACCCTTTCACCCATGATAAAGCCTTGCAACAGCGCTATCTGGCTGACGTCATGTCGGGTGGCGTGACCATTAACCATGCTATTTTACATGTTGGCCAGCATGACTTACCCTTTGGCGGCATTGGCGACAGCGGTATGGGGCATTATCATGGCTATGAAGGCTTTTTAACGTTCAGTAAGCTGCGGCCGGTGTTTAAGCAGGGCGCTTATAACAGTGTCAGCATGCTGCTGCCGCCCTATGGCAGGCTGGCCGAAAAAATGACCGACTGGCTGATTAAACTAAAAGGCTGAGCATGAAACAAAACGCCATTACAGCAGAGGCCAAAGCACAGCGGCGTGCTGATTTTCTGCGCTCGGCCAGAGCCTTATTTTTACAGCAGCAGCGGCTGCCGGCAGTGGCCGATATTGCCGCTGACACCGGTTTAGCCAAAGGCACTGTGTATCGCTACTTTCAGAGCAAAGAGCAGATTTTCCTCGCACTGCTAAGCGAAGACTTTGCTGCTTTGTTTAGCCAGCTGGAAACGGTTGTTACTGCACTGCCGCAGCCATTCGTCGCAGCGGCGGAGCCCTTCGCCAAAGGTTATCTGCGCCTGCTGCAGCAGTCCGACAGCCTGCTGCCGCTGTTGGCGCTGTTAAATGCGGTGCTGGAGCAAAACCTGCCGCAGCCACAGTTACTGGCATTTAAACAGCAACTGGCGCAGGCACTGGATACGCTCGGCGCCCAGTTAGCAAAGCGTTTTACCGAACTGACAGCAACCGGCGCCAGCCAGTTATTACTAAATAGCTATGCATTAACGCTGGGCTTATACCAAAGCACCCGCTTGCCACCGGCGGTGCTGGCGCTGCTGCAGCAGGCCGGGCTGAGCCAGTTGCAGCGTGATTTTAACACCGAGCTGCACTACGCCCTTATTGCACTGTGGCGCGGCACTGTCAGCTAAGTTAACTCAGGGTTGGTTGTAGGTTAGCTGCAGGGGCCGAGCCATTTTCCCTGCTGTTGCATAGTCATTTGCTGGGGTTTGCCGTTATGTGTGGTGTTAACCCGCAGCTGGCCTTCGTAGGCTTTGCGGTTAAGCAGGCGGAATTCACCTTCGCCTTTGCTAGGCGGTTTGGTATTGCACTGAAAGCTTATCTTAAAACTGCCATTTTGCTCAGTAAGCTGTTGCTGGCAGCCATCTTGTTGCGGTAGCTGGCCTTTAGCAATGTCGTCAGCACTTAAGCATACCTCTATACTGCCGCCATTCTGGCCAATCGCCATGCCCTGGCTTTGCATCATCGCTTCCATCATTTGCCGCTGCTGCGCCGGCATCGCTGCCAGCTGCTTTTGCATTTCGGCCATCGCCCGCTCTAACTCGCCGTCAGCACTTTGCAGGGTAAAACTGTGCTGCCAGCGGCCCGGCTCCATCTCCAGCGTTGGCGCCGCCAGTGTGGCGCTGCTGACGAACAAACTTAGCAGTATTGCTGTTGCTTTCATGCTTGGCTCCTTGTCGCACTAAATGCTGCTAACCATAGCTGGCCGGCAGCGGCTTTTCCAGTTAGCGACTGACACAGTTGACCAGTGTCTGATACTCATCAAAGGCAAAGTGATCGGTCATGCCGCTGATAAAATCCTGCAATAGCCGGCAGCGGTAGTACAGCTCTAAGGCGCTGTCCTGCGGCTTTAGCGCTGCGACGGCCAGTTGATAAGCCGCCAGATGTTTTTTCGGTAAACGGTGCGCCAGCCGTTGCGGCTGCGCCAACTGGTAACCCTGGTTTTGCAGCACCGCATTAAAATTGGCGCCGGACAGCTGCAGTAACGGCAGGTAGCTGTCGAGCACGCCGCTGATAATACGAAAGCCCTGCAGCTCCGGTGTTTCTACCTCGGGCTGGTTAAACACAAACTGGCGCGCGACCTGTTTAAAGCTGCTGGTAATGGCATGGTACTGACTGTCATCTTCCAGCAGGGCACGGTTTAGCGTGCCGTGATACACAGCGGCGATATTATCGATAAACTGGGTGGCAGCGTGGCGCACCAGCGGGTGGATTAGCTTAACGCGCAGGCTGATAAAAAACGCTGAGGTTTTATTAATCGGCTCATCGCAGGCGCTTTGCATAGCGCTGTGTAACAAAGCCGCAAAACTTTCACTGCCGCCGCTGTGGGTGGCAATTAGCCGGCCTTGCGGCTCCAGCTGGCTAAATGCCCGGTTCAGCTCGGTTGCCAGTTGCTCAAGGCTAAGCAGACCTTTTTCTACCGCATCTTCAATATCCGCCAGACAATAGGAGATATCATCAGCCGCTTCCATAATATAGGTCAGCGGATGGCGGCAACCGGGTGCAATATCCAGCTGCTGCCATAACTGCGTTACCAGCTGGCGCTCGGCAAAATAGTAGCCCGGCTTTTTCTGCAAATAGCTCAGTGGCTGTTGTTTATCCGGCTTAGCGTCAGTCGCCAGCCGGGTGTATTTTAAAATGCAGGCCAGTTGCGAGTACGTCAGGTTCATCCGTTGCAGGCTATGTACCAGCCTTATCGCCTGGGCATTGCCTTCAAACTGCTTAAGTTCTGTGCTCAGGCCTGGCCACTGTGGATCCTGTGTCAGGCCATGCTGCTGCGTCAGTGCTGGCAACGCCGCAGCAAACCAGGTGTTGATGGCCGTTTCGCCACTGTGGCCAAACGGCGGGTTACCAATATCGTGCAGCAGACAGGCCATTTCTACCAGCGACTCTATCGGCCGCTCCAGCTCGGTTAAACCGCATTCTGCCTGCTGCTCAGCGGATAATAAGCGAAAGATGGTTTGCACGATAAAACGGCCGCTTTGTTGCACTTCCAGCGAGTGGGTTAAACGGCTGCGCACAGCCGCATTACGCTCCAGTGGAAACACCTGGGTTTTTTGCTGTAAACGGCGCACGGCAGCTGATTGGATAATGCGGCCGCGGTCACTTTCCAGTGCCAGCTGCAACTCAGAGGTGCGGCTTTGTAGTGGCCGGTCGGCTTTAATTTTCAGGCGAAAATCCATGCTTAGTCCCTGCTGTTAATAAACTGCGGCAAATCAAACTCGCTGAAACAGCGGATTTTATGATCGGCTATGTCAAATTTACTATGCTGCCATTCATGCGCAGCCGGTATAGCAATAACGGTCATGCCGGCGGCTTTGGCAGCGGTTACGCCAGCGAATGAGTCTTCAAATACCAGGCAATCTTGTGGTGAAACGTTCAGCTTTTCGGCTGCTAACAGGTAGATATCCGGTGCCGGTTTGCCTTGTTTTACCAGCTCCAGATGGCAATGCGCATTAAAGTAATGACAGATTTGCAGTCGCTGCAAAGTGGTATCAAGCAGTTGCTTTGGTGAATTAGTGGCAACCGCCATTTTAAGCTGCTGTGAGGCAATGCTATCAAGTAAGGCTGGCAAGCCGGTTTTGGCTTCGCCATTTGCAGCGATGCCGCTGGCCACAAAGTCGATGATATGCTGATGCACCTGTTGCTCATCCGGGCCGGGCCAGGGCTGGTGCTGATACCAGTGCGCAATAACGCTGGCGGTAGTCAGGCCTGTGCTTTGTAATAGAGGCGGTCGGTTAAAATCAACCCCAAGGCCGCCTAAAATAACCTGCTCGGCCTGGTTCCATAACGGCTCTGAGTCAATCAGCACGCCGTCCATATCAAAAATAACTGCCTGAAACACATAGCCTCCGCATTTTCTACGGCAAAACAGCAGCATAACACGCTGTTGACAGCGATTCAGCCTGTTGGCATACAGGCTTTGCGTGAAGCGGCTTATTTAAGGTTCAGACGATAAATATCGCCATCTGCAGCCTGACGTTGTACTAGCAATAGCGACTGACCAACTAATTGGAACTGGTGCACAAAGTCGTCGCGTGCTGGCCAAATTAACTGCTGGGTGTTATCTGACAGGCGGTAACGCCAGATACCGGCCATGTCTTTGCCCACGCTCAGTGCTGGTCGGTAATACACAATGTTGTCGGCGTTAAGCTGCCAATTTAACCAGTTTACTTTGTCAAAGTCGTTAATCAATAATCGTTCTTCGGCGGTATCAAGATTGCGTAACCACAGACCATCCTGATGATACTTGCTGTAAAACAGCTGATTTCCCCTCATCACACCGCTGTAACCGCCGGTCGTTGTTAGTTGACGGTGATGTTGCGTCAGCGGGTTGAAATACCATAGTTGCCAGTCACCGGACATTGAACTGCTATACAGAATGCCGCCGTTATCATCGGGATAGACGTTGAACACTTTTCGCTCCGGCGGCAGAATTTGTTCTGTATCTCCGGTTTCACTGTCAACCCGGTAGGCGGCAAATTGTTGGCTGTAAAACAGGTAACGGCTGTCTGCAGACCAGCTGAGACGCACAAAACCGGGTGTTGGCTGAATATCAGCCAGTAAGCGAGGGGGCTGGTTATCACGACTTAGCCAAAGTTGGTATGGGCCCAACCGGGTACTCAAAAATGCCAGCTTTTTCTGGTCTGGTGCTAAACGCGGCATTGCATCATGCCGGCTGCTATTGTGCATAGCAGTGGCACTGTCGCTTGTCAGGTGGTATTGCCAGATGTCGCCATATTGCCGGCTGACGGCGTAGTATAGTTGGCCGTTTTGCAACAATACCGAGTTAATATAGTCTCCGGCATGATGCAGTAAACTAAGCTGTTTGCTGGATAAATCGAAGCGATATAGCTGTTCCGAACTGGCCAGGATCAAATGTTGCTCTGACTGCCAGACCATCGCCTGAACTGCGATAGGTAAAATAATGCTGTTTAACTGTTGCAAGGTGTCGCGCTCAAATAGCATCAATGTGGTCTGTTGGGCGGACTTATAGCGAGCGATAGCGAACTGCTTAAGGTCAGCCGACAATGCCATTGCGATGTCGCCGTTGCTGGCTATGATATCTGGGTTCAGACTGAGCTGTGTATGCTGCTTATTGGCAAAATTATAGAAATACCATTGATAGGGCTTACTTTTGTCTTGGCGCTGGCGGTAGTAAAGGCCGCTTTGATCGGGGCTCCAGAATAATTTGAGCTGACTGTCTGCCGTACAGTTGAACAGTGGGCTTAGCTGCTGCAGGCTGATACTGTCGTTAAGCTTAGTCAGTGCGATCTGGCAAGATGCATCCTGCAGGCGCGCCGCTATGTGCTCTCCGTCAGGACTGATTGCAGCAAAGTTAAGCTGTGTCGGTATTTCTATCTGTTTGATCAAGTCGCCGTGTTGCAGTGTCAGTTCAGAACGCTGTTGATGGTAATGAAAATAGAGCAGCTTTGTATCGTTGCTGCCGGTTAAATTGTATTCTAAGCCTGGCAGGCTGCTAACCGGTACCGCAGTCAGCGGCGGTGGCTTTGTCGTTGGCGAATAGAGCCAAAACAACGTGATTATACATGTTAATAATATAAACCCAGGCAAAAGCAGGTAGCGCCGCAGTGGCCTAAGCGGCCTGGTCAATATAGTTGCTGTTTCAGCTGTTTCAGGTAGAGGACAGCCGTTAATCTCGAGTCTATAGCCACTTTTATTTAGGGTGTGTACCACCATCTGGCCTGGCAGCAACTGCGCAAAAGCTTTTCGTAATTGAGATATTGCCCTTTGCACTGCACTGTCGCTAACAATCCGTCCTTGCCAAACGTGGTTAAGCAACTGTTGGTGGCTGGCAAAGTGGTCCGGTGATACTAGCAAATAACACAGCAGGGCGCAGACTTTGGGCTCAAGTGTCAGTGTGTTTTGCTGATCGCTGAGTTGGCGTAGCTGGCTATCAAACGTCAGTCCGGCAAGCTGCCAGTAGCGGGGCATAGTGTCCGGGGTATATTGTTCAGCGCTGGCGGACGGCATCAGTGAATCCTCAGGAAATCATCAGCATTTATGGCATAGATTTGAAGTAAATTGTGTTTAAGTATGCGCTGGCTTGACATAATTAACATGGTAGGAACATAGGAACATGAAACCGGCTTACAATTTTGTTGCAATACTTTGCTTGGCAATGCTGACATTAACAGGCTGTAATTCATCTGACAACTCTGATACTGCCGTTGCGGCTGATGATAGGTGGGTAGAACTGGGCGAGCGTCAATATTTGTTAGCACTGCCACAGTCGTTTGACGAAAATAAAATTTATCCGCTAATAATGGCGTTTCATTTTTCTGGCGGCAGTGCAACAGCAATGGCGCAGCTAACACGGCTACATAAACTGAGCGACGATTACATAGTGGTGTACCCACAAGCCCAGGTAGAAGAATGGAATGAAGGTTGTGATTGTAATAAGCCTGCCCGACTGAAAATTGATGATGTTGGTTTTGTTGATGCGATACTGGCTGACATGGCTGCACGATATAAGGTTGACCCTGATAGGGTTTTTGCCACCGGCTATTCGCAAGGCGGGCTTTTTGTGCAAAATTTAGCCTGCAAGCGCAGTGATGTATTTAGAGCAGTTGCAGTAGTGTCAGCGCCCATGTCAATGCAGCTGGCGAGCAATTGTGCGCCAACTAACCCGATTTCTGTGCTTATGATCCATGCCGCTAATGACGAGGTGCTGCCATTTAACGGTCTGGCCCATAGTAACTTTGGCCTCATTGGCTCTGTTGAAGCCGCTCAGCTGTGGGCAGCGCATAATCAACTGCAACTGGACTCAGAATGGCAGCATTTAGCTGATGATATCAGGTTGCGCTCATCGGATGGCACTGATTACAAAGTAACTCTGTATAGCCCGGCAACCGGCGGTCACAGTTGGGGCTTTGCCGGTCTGGACAGTTCGGAAGAAGTGCTGGCGTTCTTCGCCGGTCATTAGATGCAGCACAACGCCGTTACAACCAGCCTTTTTGCCGGGCAATGCGGGCAGCATCAATGCGGTTGGCGGCATTAAGTTTGCTGATGGCTTCGGATAGATAATTGCGCGCAGTACCCTCGGCAATATACAGCGCGGCAGCAATGTCGCTGGTGCTGTGGCCATCGGCGGCCAGGCGAAGCGCCTGACGCTCTTTCTCCGTTAGCGGGTCTTGCTCACCCAGCGAATTTAACAGCAGCTCGCTATCTATTACCCGCTTACCGGTCATCACCTGGTTAATCGCGCTAACCAATTGATCCACTGGCGCATCTTTTAATAAAAAACCGCCGACGCCGGCATCAATGGCCCGTTTCACATAACCAGCCCGGCCAAAGGTGGTGATAATCACCACTTTTGTTGGCTGTTTCTGTTGTTGTATATATTGCGCCAGCTCAATGCCTGTTTTGCCCGGCATTTCTATATCGCTAAGCAGCAAGTCAAATGGCTGCTGCTTTAACTGTTGCAAGGCTGCCGTGCCGTCTGCGGCTTCAGTAACCTGAAAATCAGCTTCAAGGCGTAGCAAACTGGCCAGTGCGGTACGCACCATGGCCTGATCTTCAGCCAGTAAAATCTTCATTGTGCGCTCTCCTGCAATGGCAGCCCAATACAGGCTGTTAAGCCGTCCTGTTGTTGTAATGTCAGGGTAGCTCCTATCGCCGCTAACCTTTCGCGCAGCCCGGTAATGCCGTTACCTTCTTTAATCTCTTCAGTTTGACCGTTGTCGCTAAGGCAAACGCTAAAGCTGGTGCCTTGCTGCATAAAATGCAGGCTGCAACTGTCACCTTTGCTGTGGCGAATCACATTAGTCACCAGTTCTGTTAGCGCCAGTATTAAGGCGGTTTCACGCCGGCTATCGAGTGTGGGCAGTTCGCCTTGCAATTCAGCCTGAAAACCCGCATCACGCAGCCGGCTTAGCAGCTTATGCACTTCGGCTGCCAGGCCCTGATGTTTATAGCCCGACACACTCTGGCGCACCTGACCTAACGCTTCACGGGCAATCTGGCTCAATTCACTCAGCTGCTGTTGTGCCGCCTCGGCTTGCTGGCGCGCTAGCAGCTTTTCTGCCAAATCGGCTTTCAAAATAATACTGGATAAGGTGTGGCCGAGTATATCGTGCAAATCGCGGCCAATGCGTTCACGTTCAACCATGGTGGCCAACTGCTTAATTTCATCTTCGCTTTTGTGCTCGGCCAGTCGGTGCCGTTGTTTTGCTTGTTCTGCCCGGCCTAAAAAGCTTACCGCCAATACGACAGGGATGCCCATAACAAGAAACATATTCCAGTGAATGGTCAGAGTGAGCTTTAATAAGACGAGTAACGCTATCATCAGTGCCATTAACAACAAATAACGCCGCAGCGGGTAAGCAAAACCGATAAAAAAGCTGGCATAGGCAAACATGGAAATTGAGCCGGAATTTACCGGGGTAATTAACGCCGCCACCAGCACGATACCGGCAATGGGCCAATGCATCTCGCTACGTCGGCTGCGATAGGCCCAGAAATAGCAGACTAAAAACAGTAACAAGGCCGCAGCCATACTCAGGTACTGCCATACGGCAAAACGCATACTTACCAGCGGAATAAAATAAAAAATCAGGTTTATCAGATAAACCCAGCTCAGTTTGCTCTCCAGCTTGTCGTACGGTTGCATCCGTTTCTCCTGCTATTGCCTGCCCACCAGTGTAATCAGCTTGCCCCTTAGTGCGCCAGTGACAAAGGTCATATTCCAGCATGACAGTTGTCAGGCGCAATTGTTGACAACTGCCAGCTGTGTCGCTGCGCCCCAACACCTACACTGGCCACAACAAAACGCACTCAACCACACAAGGGGTCATCATTATGAAAACATTCAACATCAGTATCCGCACGTTAGTATTGGCACTGGGTTTAGGCAGCGGTTTGGTCAGCCAGCCGGCCACAGCACAAGTGCAACCTGTTGCCAGTGCACAACAAGCACAGCATGCCTGCAACTGCTTTAACGTTGAGGTGGTTGGCCAGGGCCCGGCGGTCATTCTTATACCCGGGCTGGCGTCATCCGGCACAGTGTGGCAAAGCACGGTAGATGCATTAAAAGCCGATTATCAGCTGCATATTTTTACCCTGGCTGGGTTTGCCGGTGTGGCGCCTATTCCGATGCAAAATTGGGGCGAGGGTTATCTGCCTTTACAACAGCACGCCATTTTGCGCTATATCCGCGAGCAGCAGTTGGATAAGCCAGTGGTAATTGGCCACTCGCTGGGCGGGTATTTGGCGCTGGCACTGGCCGCAACCGCGCCAGAGCAGATAGGCGCAGCGATAAATGTCGATGGTTTACCGGCCCTGGGCGCACTCTTTGCCGCCAACCAGGCCAATAACAGCGGCGATACTCAGCAGCCTCAAGGTAGCTTTGACCCGATGGCCATGGCGAAAAGTATGGCCAACAACGAGCAATGGCAGCAGCGCATCGTGGCTGATATGTATCGCTCGGACGGCATGACCTCTGGCCGGGTAATGGGTGAGCTGATGCGGGCAGATTTACGGCCACAGCTGGCGAATATTAGTGTGCCTGTATTAACCCTGGGGGCGCTGCAGCATGGCGCACCGTACAGCACACCTGAGCAAGTGCAGGCAAATTACGAACAGCAGCTTGCCAATGCTCCGGCGCAATATCATCGCTTCGCTTTTGCGCCTGATGCTAAGCACTTTATTATGGCCGACGCTCCGGACTGGTTGAATCAGCAGATAGTGCAGTTTTTACAACAGCAGATTGGCGGAGGTGCAAAATGATACAGCAACCGCTACAAGTAACAGGCCTGATAAAACGTTATGGTGCTAACACTGTGCTGGCCGGCGTTGATATTAGCGTCGCAGCCGGTGAGGTGCTGTGTATTCTCGGTCCGAATGGTGCCGGCAAAACCACGCTGATCTCAGCCATCTTAGGCTTAGTAAACGCCGATGGCGGCGAAATACGCCTGTTTGATCAGCTGCTATCGGGCAGTCAGCGTAGTGTTGCGCTGCGTCAGCAGCTGGGCGTAATGCTGCAAATCGGCAGCTTAAGCGCCAATTTAACCGTATTTGAACAGTGCAATTTGTTTAGCAGCTACTACCAGCAAGGTTATAGCGCTGCCGAGTTGGTGCAACTGGCCGGGCTTTCGCAACACAGCCAACAGCGCTTTGGTCGCTTATCGGGTGGCCAGAAACAACGGTTATTGTTTGCCTTAGCACTGGCTGGTAAGCCTAAACTGCTGTTTTTGGATGAGCCAACACTGGGCATGGATGTCGAGGCTCGGCGTATTTTATGGCAGCAGGTTAAGCAGCTGCAGCAGCAAGGTGTTGCTATAGTGCTGACCACCCATTATCTGGAAGAGGCCGAACAACTGGCCGATCGTATTGCGGTATTACACCTAGGCAGCATTGTTGCTAATGGCAGCCCCGCTGAGCTAAAAGCCTTAACCCAGTACAAGGTTATCAGTTGTCGCAGCACATTAACGGATGAGGCTCTACTCGCGCTGCCGGGTGTATTGCAGCTGCAACGGGACAAAGATATGGTTCGCCTGCAAAGCAGCCAGGCTGAGCAAAGCGTTAAGGCACTGTTGTTGGCAGACCACAATGTCAGTCAGTTAGAAGTGCAACCTGTGGCACTGGAGCAGGCGTTTTTACAACTTACCCAAACTCACAGCACACCACAGGAGCGCGCCGCATGAGCACAGTACATATTTACCGCAACGAAGCCTGGTACGACTTAGTCAGTGTCTGGCGTACGCCGGGCTTTGTGTTACCGGCATTAGCGTTTCCCACCGTATTCTATCTGTTTTTTGGCGTGTTGTTTAACAGCGGCGCTGCCAGTGCTTATATGCTGGTCACCTATGGCTGCTTTGGCATTATGGGCCCGGCGATGTTTAATTTTGCTATCAATATTGCCAGCGATCGCGGCCACGGCTGGCTAACATTAAAACGGTTATCACCGATGCCGGTAGCGGCGTATCTGCTGGCAAAGTTTTGCACTGCTCTGGTATTTTCGCTAATCATCATCCTGCTGCTGTTTAGTATCGCTGTGCTGTTTGCCGGCGTGCAGCTACAGGCTACACAATGGCTGCTGCTGGCACTGGTGTTGCTGCTGGGGACAGTGCCCTTTGCTCTGATTGGGCTGATATTAGGCTTAACGCTAAGCGATAAAGCTGCGCCCGGTGTGGTAAACCTTATTTACCTGCCGATGGCGCTGCTATCCGGCCTCTGGTTGCCTATTCATCTGTTTCCGCAGGTCATGCAGTACGCCAGCTGGATCTGGCCTAGCTATCACTTATCGCAGCTTGGCCTGAAAGTCATTGGCATGGATCAGGGCTATGCGCTGTGGTTGAACCTGTTAATTCTGCTGGGCACCAGCCTGTTGTTAGCCATACTGGCGGTGTGGTCGTTCAAACGAATGACCACCGCCAAATCCTGACTGCGGCAGATAACGCTGCCTGAATACTCAGGCAGCAAACTGCAGGCCGTACTGGTTACCTTTTTTCCACACGCACAGGGCGCTACTGTTGCCAAAATGACTGCTGCTGATACTCAGGTTGTCGCCTTTTTTCAGCGCGCCGTTGTATTGAATACGCGCGCCGCCACCCTGGCTGTAGTCCAGCAACTGGCACTGTTCGGCAAATTCTTTTAACGTCAGCTGCGCGGCCGGCGTGTCGGTAATGACAAAGCGCGGTTTGCTGCGCCGGTCTGAAAGTTTATCAGTAGCAGGAAAATCCGGATTTTGCGGCTGATAATGACCGGCGGCAATACGCTGATACACGCTGTCGTGAATACTAATATTAATTGGCGGATTGTTCGGATCGCCAAAGAGGCGGCGCACCGATTCGCCGGCACCGAGTTTTTCCAGCAATTTATAGCCGGCTGAATAAGAATTGTGCGGCTGCATGGTTAAATCGGGCTTGCATAGTTCCAGCAGGTAGTTGTCGTTAAATTCCAGCCCCAGCGCACTGGCTTTAATCAGCATCCATTGCAGAGCAATGTCGGATAAGCCGCATTTTTCGTAGCCGCCACCGATATCAGAGTGGGCACCGGAAAACCAACATTGCTCGACATACTGATCGTCATTCAGGTTGCCGGTCCATAAGTCGGGCTGAAACGGCGCGCGCCGCTCATCCAATGCCAGGGCATGGTAGGCATGTTTTACCTGCTTGCTCAGGTGGGTATTGAAAAAGCCGACCCAGCCGCGGGTGAGTTTGCCCAGCAACGGGGTGGGTGCGCCCAGCGCGCCAACAGTATCAAACACGCCCACCATCCGAATATCGGGCCGGTAGTTGTCGTCGTAACTGCCGGTAGTTCTTTTATCCGGCTCTGTGCGGTAGTACTTGTAAGCGGCCTTTAACTGATCCAGCTTAGGTTTTTCCAGCAGACCTACCGCATGAATAAAGCCGACAAAAGCCCGTGCCGTGTAGGCACCACGGCTAAAGCCAAAGGCGTATATTTCATCGCCCAGCTGATAGTTGTGTACCAAAAAGCGGTAGCAATCCAGCACGTTTTTTTCCAGCCCGCTACCAAAGGCACCGCCGACAAATTTGTCTATGCTGCCGCCGGTGCCAACTCCCTGATCGTAAAACACCACCTGATGTGTGCCATCGCTGGCGGTGGGTTTAATGCTGCGCACCAACTTGGTGACATTAGTCGGATTTTGATCCGGTTCGTTCCAGGTACCATCACAACAAATAATAATACGCTTTGCCGCTGCCATAACCGAGCCCCCATCAGGAATAGGCGCCCGGCCAATTGTCGGCACTAGCGCCAGAACAAGGCTAAGTATAGTTGAAGTTGTATAAAAAATAACCATCAAGGCGCTCAGAGCCTGGCTGCTACCACTGCTGCAACCGGGCGCTAAACTTGAGACCTGAGCTGTTAAATGGTTCACTGTAACTAACGTAACCGGAGGCGCATATGTCAGAGCAAACCCAGTCAGCAACACGGCCTTACAGCGCCGAAGCTGAAACCCATCAGGTACTGAACCAGCCATCATCACTCACGCCGTTTAACAGCTGGCTCAGTGACAGCGCCTTGCAATACTGGGTAAGCCGCTTTGGCGCCGCGCACAGCGCCGATCTGGCCAGCTATGGCAATTTATGTGGCGGCGCGCTGGCGGAGGCGGGCTTTTTGGCTAATCAATATCCGCCCGAATTTCACAGTCATGACCGCTTTGGAAACCGCATTGACGAGGTGCGCTTTCATCCGGCCTACCATCAGCTGATGCAGGCGGCGATAACCTTTGGCCTGCCCTCAGCACCCTGGGTTAAGCCGGGCAAAGGCGCTCAGGTAGCCCGCGCCGCCATGGTGTATCAGCATATGCAGGCCGATGCCGGCTCCGGCTGCCCGCTAACCATGACCTATGCCGCTGTACCTGTGCTAAAGCAAGCGCCGAAAGCCGCTGCCGACTGGCTGGGTAAAGTACTCACGGCACAGTATGACCCTGACAACAAACCCTACTTTGCCAAAGCCGGCTTAACTGTCGGCATGGCGATGACAGAAAAACAAGGCGGCTCAGATGTACGCGCTAATACCACCCGGGCCATGCGGTTAAGCGAAGATGAATACGAGCTGGTGGGGCACAAATGGTTTTGCTCGGCACCAATGTGCGACGGCTTTTTAACGCTGGCGCAAACCGATACCGGCTTAAGCTGCTTTTTATTACCGCGCTGGCGGCCGGATGGCAGTAAAAACCAGTTTTATATTCAGCGCCTTAAACACAAGCTGGGCAACTGCTCTAATGCATCATCTGAAGTGGAGTTTCGCGGTGCCTTTGCCTGGCGCATTGGTGATGAAGGCCGCGGCGTGCGCACCATTATCGATATGGTGGCACTGACCCGGTTTGACTGCATGCTAGGCTCGGCCGGTTTAATGCGCGCCGCTTTAGCCCAGGCGCTGCACCATACTGCCGGGCGTAGCGCCTTTGGCAAAAACCTGCAGCAGCATGCACTGATGCAAAATGTACTGGCCGACCTTACGCTCGACAGCGAAGCAGCGCTGGCACTGAGTTTACGCGTCGCCTATGCGCTGGATAATCAGGCTGTGGTGAGCGAGCAGCAGTTTGTCCGCCTGGCTACCGCCATCGGCAAATACTGGATTTGCAAACGCGCACCGCAGTTTTGCTATGAAGCGATGGAGTGCCTGGGCGGCGTCGGCTATGTCGAAGAAAATATCCTGCCCAGGCTATACCGCGAAGCACCGGTCAATGCCATCTGGGAAGGCTCGGGCAATATTCAGTGTCTGGACGTGCTGCGCGCCATGCAAAAAGAACCTGAAGCCCTAGCCGCCTGCCTGAGTGAACTGCAAAGCGTAACGGGCCGCAATCAAGATTACGACGCCGCTTTTTCCCGGCTACAGCAAGCATTGCAGCATAGCGCCACGCTGGAATACCGCGCCCGCAGCATCGTCGATCAGTTAGCGCTGCTGTTACAGGCCAGTGTGTTGCTGCAATATGGCGAGGCAATAGTCGCTGACGCCTTTATCCGCGCCCGGCTAATACCCGGCATTTGCAGCAACTACGGCACCCTGCCGGTAGATATAGGCTGCATGGCGTTAATGGCCAGAGCACAGCCGAAGGTGTGAAATCCAATCTGATGAGGTTGGGAGGGTAATATTTAACCTTCTGGCCATCTTGCACCTCAATGTCAGGTACGATACCTAACTATAGAAGGTGTCTACTGATCATGGGTAACTCGGAAACATAACGCTTATTTAGCGGGTCGCCCTGCGCTTAAACACGGGCTAACATACCACAACACACTTTATGTGAAGAACACTACTTTGCTTGATTTAAATTTACAATAACTGATAGGTACAGCTGATCGCTGTGTACGTAGGCAATTCAGTAAAACCGGTTCGCTGATTTGCAAAACGGTGACTTGGATTAGCTTAATCTTTCATCAACTGCTCCAGCTTTAATCCGTACTCATTCTCGTTAGCTTTGTATTCCTCTTTAAGGAACTCAAAAAACTGACTTAAATGCATCAGATGCTCTTCGTAGTCGTCACGGTCACGCAATGTTTCACTAGTTAAAAGCTGTTCATTGTAAAGCACGGCATCACGCACGGCAGACAGCATAAGGGGAACATAAGGTTTTGGAATTTTCATCAGACAGCTTCCTTAACAACAGATTGTGCCAATCGATTAAGCAGCAATTTAAACTTGGCTAATGGCATATCATACGCCGGTGCAATCGTATAATGATAGGCTTCATATTTGGGATTATATTGATCTTTAACAATAGCCAAGCCGTCCGGCAGGACAGTGTTAGCAGGAATGCGGTAATGTTCCCAATGCGGGCCTTGTGGTATGCCGGGTTTATCGAATGTACTAATTCCCCTTGGTTGCTCTTTAACGTTAACTCTGGCGTCTGCACCAGAACCTGTTATTGAGATATCAGCAGGTCTTGGGCGTCCGTTAGAAAGTAATTCCGTATCCTCAATTAGTTCAAACAACGCCATGTTTTTTCTAACATTCAGACCTCGCCACAAATTTACCGGTACGAATCCTTCGTAATATCGGTGAATTTGGCCTTTATCCAACAGTACATCTTTTAACAGAGTCTCTTTATCCATAAAAAACCTCAATAAATTTACATTAAATTTACCAAGAGAATTTAGAGCAATAGTGCCACTAGGACAGCATAAATTTTCTCGCTCTAAGCACGGCTACTCCCTTCGGGACTGATTGGGTTTGTCATTGGTTGCATTTTCATGACTGTTATCCGTAGTAAAAAATGGATTAGCCGTCACGCCAAACCTAAAGGTTTGAATAAGTTGTTAAATAAATGTCTTATCACCACGACAGGCGGGCGATAACGTGTTGTTTATCGGCTTGCAGTGAAAAGGCCCAGCTGTTGCGTTCACACAGGCGTTGCACTATGCCAAGCCCTAAACCATAGCCGTGCGCTGCGCCGTCGCTGGCCGGCTGCGGCGCAGCGGGCTCTGGGCTTAGCTGATTGCTGACTAGCAGTTCGCGCTCGGCAATGCGGATGGTGATGGGTCCCTGACCAGTGAGGGTGTGCTCGAAGGCATTGCGCACCAGATTATTTACCGCTATCGCAAACGCCTGCGGATGGCCGCAAACTGCGGGGTTGGCGTGCTGGTCTATGTCGACGGCAACCGACTTGCCCCTTAGCAGGTGGCGCTGTAATTCTATGGCGTTTGTGACCAGCGGCATCACGAAAAACTGTTCGTTATATAAGCCGTCGTCGGTTTCGCGGGCCAGACATAAGAACATTTCGATGGTGGTTTTCATCTCCAGCGTGGCACGGCGCAGTCGATCCAGCGTTTTTCTATCGCTTTCTGCCAGCTCACTTTGCTCCAGCAGTTCCAGCGCGCCGGTAATCACGGTGATGGGCGTGCGCAGCTCATGGCTGGCAGAGCTGGTAAAATCGCGCTCTCTGGCGACAAAGGCGCTGATGCGCTGCAGCGTTTTTTCAATGGTGCCGGCCAGTACGCCCACTTCATCATCGCCAAAGCGGTCAGAGCCGATACGTTTATAGTCATCAATAGACAGCTGCTCTACATCGATATCGGCCACGGCGTTGGCCAGCTGCACCACAGGGGCGACGGCCCGGCGCATCACCAGCAGGCCAAGACCAAAACCCAGTACCCCCAGGGTGCCGACCACAGCGCTGATCACCAGCAGCAGCCACCAGTCTTCCGACGAGGCGGCCTCTATACCGGATACGTCAAACACCACAAAAGCCGGTTGTTGGGAGTCTGTTTTGATAACCGCCACATGCAGCTCTTGTGCTTCAAACTCGTAAATGCCCGCAGCGGGGTCGGTCTGTGCCCAGGCCTGCAGCGCTGCCGGCAGGCTGGCAGCGGTATCGTAACCGCGCAGGTTCGCCGGCATCACAGGATAGCTTTGCGCAGCAACTTGCAACTGTTGTATCAGCACCCGATCTTCACTTAGCCGCACGGCAGCCAAAAAGGCGAAGCCCCAGACAATGCTGAGCAGTGCCACGCAGATGGCGAAAGCAATAGCAACACGACTACGTAAACTGTGGCGGTACATGTTTTACTCTGCATCCTCTGCAAGGCGATAACCAATGCGATGCACGGTATGAATAAGCGGGCAGGCAAAGGGCCGATCGATGGCCTGGCGCAGCTTATACATGTGCGAGCGCAGAGCGTCACCATCGGGGCGCTCGTCTGCCCACAATAAGGTTTCCAGCTCATCGCGCATTACTACAGCTGGCGCCTGCTCCATCAGGCGCTGCAGCAGTTTCAGACAGGCCGGATTAACCTCAAGCCGCTGGCCGGCGCGGTGTACCTGCAGCGTCGACTTGTTAAGCGTCAGATCGGCCACCGTGAGCAGGTTGTCGGTTTTACCGTGACTGCGTTTGTACAGCGCCTGCAACCGTGCATGCAATTCCTGCAGGGCGAATGGCTTAACCAGATAGTCATCGGCGCCGGCGGCGAAGCCTTTTAGTTTATCGCCCAGCGTGTCGCGCGCGGTCAGCATCAGCACCGGGGTTTGCAGTTTGGCCTCAAGGCGCAGCTTGTGACAGAAACTCAGGCCGTCCATACCCGGTAACATCAGATCCAGCACTATCACGTCGAACGGCTGGGTTAACGCCAGGTACATAGCGCTGATGCCGTCATAGGCGAAATCCATCACATAGCTATGCTTTTCCAGATAGCCGGCAATGTTATCGCAGATGTCGCGGTTGTCTTCGACAACCAGCAACCTGACCGGCACGACCTCAAGCGCCTGTACCATAGTGCCTCCTCTTAGCGGGCCTTTTCAGGCCACTTACTCTGTGCCTTACCAGGCATAATCAAAGCGCAGACCAATTAACGGTTCGGCTTCGCTGCTATCCTGCACCTGCACACCGCGGCGGTAGTCAAACTCGGTTTCATCACTGGCCGACGCTGCCGTAACATTAATCACATCCAAAAAGGCAGTGACATCAATAGGGCCAAAAGCACGGCGGTAGTCAACCCGCATGTTTAATAAACCGGCGCCGTCTTTGCGGCCAACATTACGCTCTGTAATTTCTTTTGAGTAGCGTAGCATTTGCCCAGGCCCCAACACGTCGGCATGAATAATAAAGTTATCATCCGGCGCTCCGGAAAGGTATTTATAGCGTGCAGCAACTTTCCAGCGGTCGTTGATTTCCCAGGTAAGCCCCAGCGTTGCGACATGTTTGCGGTTAAATTCTGCGTCAACATCGCCGCGGCCGTCTTTGCGGTCGACTACAGCATCGTTGTACGAATAGGTCGCGCTGGCGTACAGGCCCTGGATAATCGTACCGTTGACAACGATATCAACACCATAGGAGCGGCCATCACCAATATTGGCAAAGGTGCCGTTGGTGCGGTCAAGGTCGACCACCAGATCGTCCAGCCGTTGATAATAGGCCTCAGTTAACAGCGACCAATCGCTACTGGGGAAATATTTAAAACCGATACTGCTATGGGTGGTTTTTTCCATCTTAAGCCTGTTAGACGCGTTGGCGGCAAGCTCTAAATAACGTGGCGACTGATGATACAGGCCGGCGCTGGCAAAATAGCGGATTTTCCCCCCGGGCTGCCAGTTCACACTAAAGCGCGGCGCAATAACGCCTTCATCGGCAAAGCCATCACGCTCAAAGCGTAAGCCGGTGCCAAAATCCCAATCACCCTGCTGAAACACCTGTTCAACATAACCGGCATAACTGGTTTCTTTTTGCTTTAACGCCGAGTTGATGCTGTCGGGCGTAAGCACAATATAACGCTGCTGTGGATCTGGCCTGAAATCATCGCTGTCGTACACAAAACGGATCCAGTCGCCATCTAACACCGTGCTGTAGTCCAGCTCTATTTGCGTTAGCCGCACACCGGCACTAAACAGGCCCCACTGATTCACGGTGTCATAATCGCTGCGCCAGCCCAGCTCGGTTTCTGCTTCCGCTATGGTGATAATGTTTTCCCGCACGGGGAAATCAGCTGCTGGCGAGCCTTCAGGTGCCTGATCAGGAAAGGCTTCGCCTTCTGAGCTTATTTTGTCGCTTTTGCGGTAGTACAGCTTATTGGTCAGCACCGCTGTATCACCGATTAACGAGCGCAACGTCATACCGTACAGATCACTGTCCTGTTCAAAGTCCAGCAAGGCAGCATCTTCAAAGTTGGGCGAGGCAAACACATGGGTAACGTCGCGGATATAATCTTCATGCGTATCGACCAGCAGAATTTCCACAGTGTGGTTTTGGTTTAGCGGGATCACCGACTTTACAATGACATCCCTTAACACCGGATCGCCAATGTCCAGCTCTTCAATGGTTTCAAACAGGGCGCCAAAGTCCAGCCGGCGGGCTGATACCAGCATAGTGGCGTCATCCGTAATACCGGCCGGGCCGTCGTAGCCCACTTCATAACCGGCCAGATCCAGCCGTAAACTGGCCGACGGGCTGGGGTTGCCATCGGCAACGTCTAATTTGAGTAGCGATGCCGCCCGGCCGCCATAGGCCGCGCCCCAGCCACCGGGCGAGAATTCGGCACCACTTATCACATTGGGTGCAAAAATCGAGAAGCGGCCACCGCCGCCGACATCTTCTTCTTCACCCAGGCTGGCGTCAAAGTGCACCGCTTTATCAAACGGCAAGCCATCGACGAAGACCAGGTTATCCCGTGGGCCACGGCCGCGCACACTAAAGCTGGCAAATTCACTGGCCGAGGCCAGGCCGGGCAGGCCGTCCAGCGACAGCAGTGGATCGGCGCCACCACCGACGGCACTGCGCAGTGCTTCCCGATCCAGATAGGTGCTGGAACCCGCGGCAAAGGTGGCCGCTTGCTGCGCCCTGACTTCTACCACTTCTATCGCCTGCGGCTTTAGCTCGAATGCCAGCCTGATGTTTTTGCGCGTTACCACCCGTACGCTGGGCTCATATACGGAGGTAAAGCCGCTTTTGCTCAGGCTTACCGAGTACAGCCCGGGGTCAAGCTGCTCTGCCACAATACGGCCCTGGGCATCGCTGCTGAAGGTTTGCGTGGCAGAGGTTTCGCGCTCGGTTAGCGTGATTTGTACCTCTGACAGTGGCCGGTCGATATTTTGATCTTTGACGATAATGGTCAACGCACCGGGCGCTTCGGCTGCCTGACCAAGCGCTGGCCAACCACAGATTAGCGCCGACAGCGTCAGCCACGCCAGTTGTGTTAAATAGCGGCTCATTGTGCTATCCCTCCAACAATTAACCACGTTTCCTGTCTTAATAGCCTGTTCATCTGCTTTCCTCCAACTATCCGCTGTATTTTTTGCTGAAACAGCGCAAGGTTAGCAAAGCTATTGTGACTAAAATGTCGCCAGGAGGTGGAAAGCCCGTCAGAGCCAGGATGCTAAAGCCGGTAGTCAGCGCTGCGTGCCCTCACGGCGCTTTACCAGGGTAAGGTGCTGCCGTCCCAGTTCAGCAGAAAACCGGTTTGCTCAGCGGTTAACTGAGCCGCCACGCTGGCTAAGCGTTTTGCGGTGGCGTCGGGGCTTTGTAGTTGCCCGGCTGGCAGGTTTTGCTGGAACGGCGCTGATAATTCCGTATCCGTTGTGCCAGGATGAATACTGACAATAGCCGCAGTTTTATTTAGCCGGCCCACTTCAATACTAAGGTTTTTAATCAGCATATTCAGCGCAGCCTTGCTGATGCGGTAGCTGTACCAGCCACCTAAAGCGTTATCGCCGATACTGCCAACTTTGGCACTGAGCGCCAGCAGTTTTACCTGAGGTTGTTTGCACAAATAGCTAAACAGCAATTTCATATAGCGCGCTGGCACCTGCACATTGCTGGCGAGGCGGGCGGCCAATATGTCGGTATCGAGCTGGCGGATGGTTTTTTCCGGCATGGCGCTATCGTCATGCAGTACGCCGTTGCAGATAAAAATAGTATCCGGTTGCTGGCGTAATGCTTCAGCGACAAGATTTGCGCTGGCCGCTTCTGTGCTTAAGCTATCCTGTAGCCAGTTTATCGCCCGGTGTTGGCGTGCCGGCTGGCGGCTAATCACGGTAACTTTAGCGTCACAGCCGGCATAATGCTGCGCCAGCGCCCAGCCGATACCGCTACCACCACCAATGATTAATACCGATTGCGTCATCGCTGTAACTCCCGCGCCAGTTGCACGCCGCTTAACCAGGCGTTTTCTACCCGCCCCCCGTTGAGCCAGTCTCCGGCCAGCCCCAATGCCAACTCGGGCCGGTAAACCATACCGTAATGCGGGAAGGCCGGGTTTTGCTGAGCATAACGCCAGCGATGGCAATGGCTAACTTTGGCAGATAGCGGTTCGCCCGTCAGCTGCTGCAAGGCCTGAAGGGCCAGCTTAGCTATCTCACTGCTATCTGCTTCAAGATATTGCTGTGAAAACGCCGCACTAAAATGCAGCAGCCAATGTTCGCCCTGGCAACGGCCGGGCTTAGAACCTTGCCGCGCCAGCCAGCTTAGCGGGTGGCCCGTTTCGCCAAAAATACCGTCATAAGGCCAGGGACTGTGCGCCAGCGTGACATTTACCGCCCAGCAGGGCAGCAACGCAGGCGTAGCAAATAGTTGATTTAGCTCAGGATTGAGGGAAATAGCATACTGCAGCAGTTGTTCCGCCTGTTGTTGCGGAATGGCCAGCACCAGATGATTAAACTGCCCCAGGCTGACACCGGCACTGAATAGCTGCCAACGCTTGCCGTCGAACGCCAGCTGATCAACCTGACAACCGGTATGCAAAGAGACGGCATGCAAAAGTGCTGCGACCGGCGCTTGCATAGATGGTGCACCGACAAAACGCACACTTTCATCTGGTGATGCGACAACAATGCCATTATCAAGCCGGGCTAAACGGCCTTGCCATTGCGCTATATTGCCGGCTCGTAACCAATGCTGGCATTGGGCCATAAAAGCAGCGTCACGGGCGGTAAAATACTGCGCCCCCAGGTCGAGGTAGCCTTGCACAGTACGTTTGCTGCTCATGCGGCCACCGGCACTGCGGCCTTTATCAAAAACCGTTACCTGTTGCCCCTGACGCACTAGTCTGCTGGCACAGGCAGCACCGGCCATGCCGGCACCAATAATAGCAATGCTCACTTTCTCTCCTGTTAAGCATCTATAGCCAGACAGGATACGTGTCGCATGCTTCTTGCGATCAGCCCAAACTCAGCGCGGCGCTATCAGCCCGGCGGGCAATGGCCAACTGGTAATCAGGGTTTCACCCTGCCAGGTTTGCAGCGTTAACCAGACTTTATCATCCGCACTCAGTGTTTTTGGCGCTATCGCATGCACATGCTGGCCGTGGCGGCTGCCGTGCAGTATGCCTTCTTCACCTTGTTGCAGCTGTGCCAATGGCAACGCTTGTGGGCCAATGTTTAAATAGCCCTGGCGAATAGCCGAGATATCACCTTTGTTGAAGATCAGCATAAAGTCTTTTACGTACTCGTCGTGATGAGCATAAGGCGGCTCCAGGTTCAGCGGCATAGGCGCTATTTCAAAATCACCAATTTGCTGCGCTGGCCACATCGGCGGAAACTCCGGTGTCAGTGACTGGTACAAGAACCAGAACGGCAACAGCAGCACCAGGCCATTAAGCTTGTATTTATGCCGTTGCCAGATACTGTTACGACGCGCCATGGTTAACCTCCTGCAAAGCCTTGCTGCGGCGGCTTTCGCGTACCGCTTTTACTGTGCGGCTACCCCAGATCATAAAGCCGGTAATCGACATGCCGGATAACAGCAGGCCAAACAAAAACCAGATGGCCTTAGTCCAGATGCCGCCCAGAGTGCCGTAATGCAGTGGATCGGCAATATGCATGACTGTTTGCAGCGCGCTCATCGATTGCGGTGATTTTTCCTGAGCTATGTCGCCGGTCCAGGGGTTAATGCTCAGGCTGTACGAATACTGATCATAAAAAATGTGCTCACCACCACCCATCAGGTTATACATGCCGCGGTTATGCTCGGGCAGCATCAAATAGCTGGGCTGAAAATCCGGGAAGCGCTGCTTCGCAATTTGCATTGCATCGGCAAAGCTGACCGCTGGCTGGGTTTGTGTTGCCGGCAGCTGCTCAGCGGCTACCAGCGGCGCATGCGGTTCTATGTCGATATCGGCATGCCACATGACGGCCTGCACCAGATACCACAAGCCAGTGGCGCTCATTACGATTAAAAACCAGATCGACCAGACGCCGGCTAAGCGGTGTAAATCGGTAAGCACGGTTTTTTTGCCCTGATTAAAACGGATTTTTGGTTGGGTAAAGCTGCGCCAGAAGTTTTTATAAATAATCAGGCCGGTAACTAAGGCGCCCAGCATTACCAGCGCCATCGCCGATACCAGGTAATAGCCAACACTGTAACTGCCCGGCCACGGAAACAGCAGCCAACCGTGCAGGCTGCGCATAAAGCCAATAAATGTAATGCCATGATTTATTTGCTGAATTTCGCCGCTGTATTGGTTTACATAGGCGATAGCCTGTGGCTTATCGTGATCGGTAAAGATAATGGCATTAACCAGATAAGGCTCAAGCACCATCACAGTGCCAACATCGGCGGTAGGATAAGCCTGCTGCACCGCCGCCACCAGCTCGGCGATTGGTTTGGCCGGTAAATTGTCCGGGTTAGTGGCGCGCGAGGCCGGGTTGGTTAACCAGGTCAGTTCATGGCTGAATACGGCGATGGTACCAGTAATGCAGACAAAGCAGAAAATCAGCCAGATCGGCAGTGAAAACCAGCCATGCAGCTGAAACCAAAAGCGATTACTAAGTTTTGCCATCTTGTATGCCTGAACTGCTTTATCTCTTGTGCCGCAGTTTAATGGTAATGGCAATGATTATCAACTGCTATTGTAATTGAGATCTATTATCATTAACATATCGGCAGTTTAACTGGGTTAAGGCTAAGGTTCACCATGAAGTACTCGATATTAACGCTAGGCATTATCGCTGCTATCGCGCATCCGCTGGCAGCTCAACAAGTAAATAGTGACGAGCAGGCCGTTGAAGTGATCACGGTAAAAAGCTCACGCGGCTTAATCTCTTATGTCAGTGCCTCTGGCGCAAAAACCGACACGCCTATTATTGAAACGCCGCTGTCGGTGTCAGTACTGACTGAAGAGCGCATTGCCGATTTAGGTGCCTTAACGGTACAGGACGCACTGGGTTATGTGTCGGGGTTATATAATGGCCCTTATGGCCTGGATACCCGCGGTGACTGGGCGCAAATTCGCGGTGTATCGCCGGTGCAGTATCTGGATGGTTTAAAATCACTGTTTGGCTATTACAACAATGTGCGCATCGCGCCCTATGCGCTGCAGCAAATTGAAATATTAAAAGGCCCAAGCTCAGTGCTGTATGGCCAGGGCTCTATTGGCGGTATTGTTAATCTGGTCAGCAAAAAGCCGGAGCCAGTAACCAGCGGCCAGTTATGGGCGCAACTGGGTAACTATTCGCGCAAACAACTGGCGGGTGATATTACCGGTGCGTTAAATGACGATGCCTCACTGCAGGGCCGCCTGGTCGCATTGTGGCGTGACAGCGATACGCAAACCGACTATGTGCCGGATAACAGTGTGGTGCTGGCACCATCGTTTAGCTGGCAGGCCAGCGACGCCACTAAAATTACCGTATTGGCCAATTTTCAGCAGAATGAATCCGGCTCCAGCACGCAGTTTTTCCCGCATCAGGGCACTATTGTGCCGAATGAATTTGGCCAGATCCCAAGCAACCGCTTTGTATCAGAGCCGGGCTTTGATAAATACGATACCGAGCAAACAGCGTTAACGGCGATTGTAGAACATGACTTATCCGCCGACTGGCAGCTGCGTCTCGCCAGCCGCTACAGTGACAGCCATGCTGATTACCATACCATGTACGGCTGGCCGCCAAAGCTGCAGGATGATAACCGCAGCGTAAACCGGGTGGTGTATTTAAGTGACGCTGACTCCCGCGCCTTCACCAGTGATTTACAGCTGCACGGCACACTGCAAACCGGTGCGGTACAGCATAGGCTGGTCGCTGGTTTTGATTATCAAAACGCGTACACTGACAACGATAGCTTTTATGCCGCAACCGGTGGTTTGCTGGACTTGTATAACCCGGTATATGGCCAGATAACGAACCTGCCCACCGAAGCCAATATTGCCGATAATCCGTCCAGCACTGTCTATCAGGCCGGCATTTACCTGCAGGACAATATGAAAATTGCCGATAAGTGGTTGGTTTCTGCTGCGCTACGGCGTGACCGCGCCACCACTAACCCACAAAACGCTGCCAGCAGCACGCAAAACGCCACTACCGGCCGTTTAGGCTTAATGTATCTGTTTGACAGTGGCATTTCGCCCTATATCAGTTTTAGTGAATCGTTCGAGCCGCTGCTTGGCACTGATGCCTACGGCAAGCCATTTGAACCGAAAAAAGGCCAGCAGGTAGAAGCCGGTTTAAAATATCAGCCAAAAGGCACTGAACACTTATTAACAGCGGCGGTGTTTGATATTACCGAGCAAAACCGCACCACCACTTTATCGGCAGTGCAGGCCAGCGATCCGGCGGTAATTAACCCCAACGGTCAGGTACAGGATGGCGAAGTAACCTCTAAGGGTATCGAGCTGGAAGCGCAATTGGCCTGGCAAGAGCTGGATATTTACGCCAGTTATGCCTATATCGATGCTTATGTCAGCCAAAGCAATACGCCGGGTGAGCTGGGCGCGACCTTATCAGCGCAGCCGGAGCATTTAGCCTCGGTGTGGGCGACCTGGCGCCCGGCCACGCTGCAAAACTGGCAGTTTGGTGCCGGTGTGCGTTATGTTGGTGAAACCTCAGACGGTACTGCCTATGTTGAACAAAACGGCGTGGTGCTGAATAACCCACTGATGACCGACAGCTATACGCTGTTTGATGCGATGGTCGGTTATAACTTTGGCACTTACCAAATCAGCCTGCAGGCACAGAATATCACTGATAAAACCGTGATCACCTCCTGCTTAGCCCGTGGTGATTGCTTCTACGGCCAGCGCCGTGCCATTAGTGCCAACCTGCGGTATCAGTTTTAAATTGTAGCCATAAAAAGTGGCCGCTTCGCGGCCACTATACATTCAACACACTATTTGTTTAACGGGCATCGTCCGGCAAACCAATATGGGCATGGCCATTTTTATAGTCGACGGTGACTACGAAGTGTTGTAACACATCGTACCCCAGAATCCCTTGTACACGTTTACCCCGAATGCGGCTGCCAAGTTCTCTATGCCGTTCCAGCAGATTCAGTTTGCTGTCATCTGGCACACTGACCAGCACATTTTCCAGCGTATAGGGGCCAAACTGCAGCTCTGGAATGCGATAATTATTCATTACTGAGATGTGACTTGTGGCTCCAACTGCAATGCTTTGAGTTTCAGTCAGGTTATTGGACCAGCCCATTGCCTCAGCCAGCGCTTTGTCGAACAAGACGCCGCCATTATTACCAGTATCAAACAGTACCCAGACGTCTTTATCCGGCCCTAAACCGAGCTTAACTAAGGGCATAGCCTGGCTTTTATGCAGCTGAAATTCAATATTTTCCAGTTTTGCCATATCAATGGAGTTATGTGTGATAAAACGGATCCGTTGATTTGGGTAATCCATTTGTATAACAAATTGATCAAGAAAGGTGGCGCCAAGTAATATACCGTTACTATGGTGGCCGATAGCAATATCGGCCACTTTGTTAAGCGTGGTTTCCACACCGAAGAACGAAACCGGCACTTTATTAAAGGTTTGCATTTTTTCAGTGCCATAAATACCACGGATGTTAACCTTTTTGCCGTTGCTAAAACTAAGGTTGTGCTTATGACGAAATGCCCGGTTAATAGCGTTGAGCTGAGAGCCGGTATCAAGCATCGCGTAGGTATCAATACCGGCTACTTTCACTGGAATTAAGATATGGCCATTTTGCACCTTCATGTCCGTCCACGGCGTCATGTCTGCTTGTGTGTTGGTGGTAAAAGCGATTAATACAAGCGCAATAATGCATAGCCTGAGCATGAGATTCCCTAAAGTGGTTAAATGCAACCAGGTTATTAAATAAGGGCCGACAAAGCAACTTTAATGTAAATTTTTTAGATTGGTTTTGCCTAAAATAGGTAGCTTGCCGTCAGGTGGTTTTGCAGCGTCTGAAGGCGGTAACAGCATAAAAAATGGCCGCGATTGCGGCCATTCTTCTTTGTTTCTGTCAGTTTAGAACGACCAGGTGGCGCCTAAACTGAAGTTACGCGGTGCACCATAGTTATATTGCTGGGTTAAGCCGTTGTAATAGGTTTCATCAAACAGGTTGTGCACGTTCAGCTGCAGCGATAATTGCTTGTTCACTTCATAACGCGCCATCAGGTTGGCCAGTACATAACTGTCCTGCTTGATCCGGTAAGGTGTGCCTGCCGTCGGTAGCGTCAGCATATCGCTGTACGACTCACTCTCCCAGCTAAAACCGCCGCCAAGCGTCAGGCCGGCCAGCAACTTAGTAAACTCATAGGTAGAGAACAGGTTCAGTTTTTTGCGTGGGTGGTTAGCGTTAATATCGACGCCGTTACGATCTTCAGCATTAAATTGAGAGTAGCCGGCGCTCAGGTTCCACTGCTGATTAATGCGGCCTATCACTTCCAGCTCAAAGCCTTTGCTTTCAGCGCCCTTGGCAGCGAAAGACGGGAAGAAATTATTGGCCGGGTCGTTGTAATCACTGTCTGCCTGCGCCAGATTGTCTTGCTCGATACGAAATACGGCAAATGCAGTTTGCAGTGCGCCGTCAAGATAACTGCTCTTTACGCCGATTTCCTGATTCGTGCCGACTATCGCATCAAGGAATTGGCGATTCCGGTCATAGGCATCCTGCGGCGTGAAAATTTCGGTATGGCTGGCGTACAGCATGTGGTTATCAGCCACCTGATATGTCAGGCCGACATAGGGCACAAATTTGTCGTCACCAAAATTAAGCTCAGCACCATAGTTAAGGCCGCTGCGCTGCCACTCGGTATAGCGGCCACCGGCAATCAGTTTTAACTGCTCAGTAATGGCAAAACGGGTAGCTGCGTAAAAGCCTGTCTGATCGGTATCCAGGTCAACCGCCTGCACTGCTGTACTGTCCCAGGCCGGCTCAGCGACACTGCCATCCCACTGATAGAAGTTACCTGTGCCCGGCCACACCAGAGCGGCATAGGTTTGTACTTCTGACTGTTGTTTGCTGTTTAAGGCGCCGACCACGAATTCATGCTCGCGACCAAGCAGGCGGTAGCTACCCTGCAGTTGAACATCGACACTGGTTTGTTTGCTAAAACCATCGCTGTTATACGGCCAGGCGAATAAGCCCTCTCCGCTGTCTTTATCTGCGGCACCGTAAATGTATAACAAACGGGTTTGCGCGCTGTTATCGTTATGGTTCAGGTTTACTTTCAGCTGCCAGCCGTTATTAAACTGCTGGGTTAAGCTGGCAAAATGGTTTTTACTGGTTGATTCCCAGCGCGTCCAGTCTGCTGCCGTGGTAGTACCTCTGTCCCAATCGGTTGGCATATCGTCAGTAAACAGCGGCGGCAAAGCGCCCCAAGTAGAAGCAGTAGGGTTATTATCTTGATAGCTGCTGCCCAGGCTTAGTGTCATGCCATCACTTAGATCGGCATCCAGTACGCCGTACAATACGGTTTTGTCTTCCTCTGCCAGATTGCGGAAGCTTTCACTGAGCTCTTTTTTCGCCACGAAACGGGCACGCACATTGCCATCTGCCGTGAGCGGCGTAGTGGCATCAGCTGTCATATAGCGCTTATTCCAACTACCAATACCGCCATTGATATAACCGGTCAGTTCACGGGCATTCGCGTGTTTGCGCACCAGGTTAACAGAGGCTGAAGGCTCGCCAACACCAGTCAGTAAACCGGTAGCGCCACGCACTACTTCAATGCGCTCGTAAATGGCCACGTCGGTGATGGTTTCGCCGGAGTCACCGGCTAAACTCCAGGCCACCGGCACACCATCGAGCTGAAATTTGTCGATATCAAAGCCGCGGGCACTGAACGTATTGCGGGTACTGTCAAAGGACTTTGATGTAAGGCCCGGCGTTTGCATTACCGCATCGGCGATAGAACTGATGTCTAAATCCTGAATGCGCTGCGCTGTCATCACGCTGACCGACTGCGGCGTTTCCAGCAGCGTTAAGCCAAGACCGGTAGCGGTATCGATAGTTTCATTCACCGTGTACTGACCGCGCACGGTAATGGTTTCAACCGCTTTGTCATCTTGGGCTGCCGTCTCTGCCGCTACAACAGCAGCAGGCAAACATGCCAGCTGCACCGCCAGCGCCAGTTTTAATTTGTTCATGCTACGCATTATCACCTCCGGAATTTTCCGAAGATCATACAGTAACGATAACCATTATCAATACTATTTAGTGGTTTCAGTTGCACAAAATCAGTACAGCTGCATAGCGTTGCAACAAATTAAACATAGTGCTGACAATTAGGTTTCCTGCGTAGCTTTTTGCTAAAATTCAGCCAAAACTCAGCACCAGGCTGATAATAACGCCGGTTACTACCAGCTGCAGCAGGCAATAGCCCATAATGTCTTTGGCTTTTAGCCCGGCTATTGCCAGTACAGGCAAGGCCCAAAACGGCTGAATGAGGTTAGTCCAGGCATCGCCCCAGGCCACCGCCATAGCAATGCGGCTGACATCAGCACCCAGCTCCAGCGCTGCCGGCAGCATAACCGGTGCCTGCACTGCCCACTGGCCGCCGCCGGACGGTACGAAGATATTGACAATACCGGCGCTGATAAAGCTCCAGAACGCCAGCGTTTCCGCGCTGGCGAAGCTGACAAACCACTGTGACATACTCTGCGCTAAACCAGACTGCAGCATGATCGCCATAATGCCCGCGTAAAACGGAAACTGGATAACAATACCAGCGCCGCCCTGTATCGCCTGTTGCAGGCTGTGCAATAAGCGCCGTGGTGTACCGTGCAGCACTATGGCGAGAAACAAAAACAGGAAGTTAACGATATTCAGATTCAGGCCGCCGCCTTTGGCAAAGTACTGCACTAAATAGGCAACACCGGCAAAACCAACCAGTAACGCCAGCAGCAGGCTGTTTTCCAGTTTATCGGCCGGGCGCTCGTTGCCGGCTACCGGTACAGCATTAGGTTGCAGTTTGGCCGGATCAATATAAACGCTATCAGCAGCGCTGGGCCGCATTAAGTAGTTCAGCAGCGGCACGGCAATAAACAATAGCGCCACTAACAACAGGTTAAAACCGGCAAAAATGGTGTCACTGGTTGGGATAATGCCAATTTGCGCTGCGCTAAAATGGCCCGTCGTGGCGATAGTCAGCGGAATAGAGCCAGCCAGGCCGCCGTGCCAGACAATAAAACCAGAATAGGCGCTGGCGACCAGCAGGCGGTAATCCACCTTAACCCGCCGTGCTAAGGCTTTGGCAAATAAGGCGCCGACCACTAAGCCAAAACCCCAATTCAGCCAACTGGCAATTAATGAAATAACTGTAACCAGAACAATGGCCTGACCGGCGCTTTTCGCCAGCGCCGCCAAACGGTTTAGCAAGCCGGTCACCAGCGGCGTACTGGCCAGCATAAAACCGGTTACCAGCACCAGCAGCATTTGCATAGAAAAACTTAGCAGGCCCCAAAAGCCGTCGCCCCAGTATTGCAGCACCTGCAGCGCACTTTGCTGCTGAAATAATACTGCGGCAGCGAACACCACTATGCTTAACAACAGCACAAAAATATAAGGATCTGGCAGATAACGTTCGACCAGTTTTACAAAGGGTTTGGCAGCAGCGTTTAGCATAGTAGACTCATTGGTAAGTTATTTATCCGGGCGTTTAGCATGAGCGACTTTCGTAACAGTATGCCGTATCAGACAACCTTAGCCCAGTTAATGGCGAGACTGCAATCCGACCTTAGCTTACCGGCCGTTGTCGGTATCAGCGGCGCTCAGGGCAGTGGTAAAAGCACTTTAGCCGCCGAATTAGTTGCACAGCTGAAACTACATGGTATTCAGGCGGCTGCGGTATCGCTGGACGATTATTACTTAAGCAAAGCGCAGCGGCAGCAACTGGCAAACCAAGCTCACCCTTTGTTGAGCCAGCGCGGCGTGCCGGGTACGCATAATATTCAGCAGGCGCTTAGTGATGCGCGCGCTGTGCTGGCCGGCTGGCCCGTAGCCTTGTCGCAGTTTGATAAAGCAATGGACGAGCCTACCGCAGCATTAGCAGTACAGCAACTGGATGTGTTGATCGTCGAAGGCTGGTGTTTGGGTATAGCGCCACAAACAGCAGCCGAGCTGGCAGTGCCGGTTAACGCACTGGAGCAGCATGAGGATAGCGATGGCCGCTGGCGGCATTATGTTAACAGCCAATTGGCCGGGCCCTATGCTGACTACTGGCAGCTGGTTAAGCCGCTGATCTGGCTTAAGGCACCCGACTGGCAAAGCGTGTGCCACTGGCGGGCGAAGCAGGAGCAGCAGCTTTGGCGTACGCGCGGCTGCGGCATGACAGACACCGAACTTAAGCGCTTTATGTTGCCGTTTCAGCGCTTAACCCTGGCCAGCTGGCAGCAGCTGCCCAACGTGGCCGATATTGTTATCAACCTGAACCCCCAGCAGCAGCCTGAATTTTGTTAAAGCCGCTATAATGGCGGCGGAAATGATGACGACTGATCAAAAGCTGATGCGCACTTTACTGTCCCGCCTGCGGGAAGACTATTTGCTAATGACGTTGCTAGCGCTGTTGCCACTGTTGTTGTGGCAGCAACCTGTAACACCAGCTGCCATAGCGGCATTGATCGACTGGCATACCGTAACGGCGCTGGCTGGTTTAATGCTGTTAAGCCGGGCGCTGGAAGATAGCGGTTATCTGGCCCGGTTTGCCGCCTGGCTATTGCCGCGTTGCCACACAGAGCGCCTGTTAGCGCTGCTGCTATTGCTGTTCGCGGCACTGTTATCGGCTATTGTGACTAACGATGTAGCGCTGTTTATCCTGGTGCCAATCAGTCTGAACATTGGCCGCCTGACCGGTTTGCCGGTAGGTCGGCTGATTATCTTTCTGGCGCTGGCGGTGAATGCCGGCTCGGCCTTAACGCCTATTGGTAACCCGCAAAATCTGCTGTTGTGGCAAGCATCCGGTTATAGCTTCTGGCAATTTACGCTGATGATGGCACCGTTAGCGCTGAGCTTATTGCTGCTGATTTTGCTATTAAGCAGTCTGGCGTTTGGCTCGCATAAGCTCAGTATTGCCGTGCCACATAATAACAGCGCTGATAACCGGCGTTTATTTGTCTGGTCGCTGGCCGGTTATCCGCTGTTTATTCTGGCAATGGAGTTTCAGTTAGCTCCCATCGCTGCCCTTGCTGTGTTGGCCGCTTATGCGGTGTTCAAACGCAGTGTGATAACGGGTATCGACTGGCTGTTGCTGTTGGTATTTATGCTGATGTTTATTGATTTAGGCTTGCTGGCACAATTGCCGCTGATGCAACAGCTGGCAACGCACTTAATGGCGCTGCCTAATGGTAGTTATACCGGGTCGGCGCTGCTATCGCAGCTAATTTCCAATGTGCCGGCAGCGATTTTTCTGCAGCACTTTACCGACGATTGGCGCGCATTAAGCTGGGGCGTGAGTGTGGGCGGCTTTGGCCTGGCTATCGGCTCACTGGCTAACTTAATTGCGCTTAGGTTAAGCCGGCAGCCAGGACTGTGGCGTGAGTTTCACACCTGGTCGCTGCCGGTATTTTTTCTTAGCCTGGGCCTTGGGCTGTTAATTTTGTAAACTTTAATTGAACCTTAGGATATTTTGCAGTCAAATACGCCAGCTTTTAGCACATCAGCTTTTTGGCACAAGCCGGGCTTACAACTTCCATCATGTTCTGCTGTTGCATCACACACTAAAGGATGCTGGATAGTTATTGTATTGTTTAATAAGGATTTTAAATGAAATTAGCTTTACC
The DNA here is from genome assembly GCF_011634895.1 of Rheinheimera pleomorphica. Taxonomy (GTDB): domain Bacteria; phylum Pseudomonadota; class Gammaproteobacteria; order Enterobacterales; family Alteromonadaceae; genus Alishewanella; species Alishewanella pleomorphica. The sequence continues at coordinate 146,436 of NZ_SIRR01000007.1, forward strand.
TTTTTCGCTGATAGTCTGTGTAAATGCCGTTGCTGCAGAACCATTTTCTTCAGAGCTCACCTTTAGCCACTTTAATAACAACTATCAGAATTATGGTTTTAGCAGTAATAATCTGGGTTACCGTTATTATCTGAGCGGAAATAGCACTGAGCAAAACCTGCCTTATGCTGCTTTGCAGCAATTTGGCCGACGCAGTTCAGTGGCAATTAATTATCTGCATTCGGATTTAGATAGTACCTTGTGGTATGCGCCTCAGTCGTTCAGCGCCTGGAATATTGGCGGCATCTATCAGTCTACCGAGCATGATTGGTATTTTTCATTAGAACATTTGCGGTTAAGTAAATTCTCAAGCCATAAAACCAGCAGCAGCGCAGGTTATTTTATTCAGCCCGGTTGGCTGGTAAAACTGCATCTGCAAAATGAAAAAGTAGAAAGCCGCGACAGTTATTGGCACTACGGTGTCAGTTCGGAGAAGATCTGGGCGTTTGACTCAGGGAGCTTTTTAAACTTTAGTGCAAGCTATTTTAATAACGAAGGGCCTCGTAGCGACAGCCTGGCTTTGGCTTTGGACTACTATTTTAATCCTGCGCTATCTATGGGCGTTTTTATTAACGACAATATGTCAGAAGATTATTTAGTCAGTAGCGATCGTGCCGGCATCCGCAGCAGTTGGTTTGTTACGCCACAATTGCAATTGAAAGCCGGTATAGGACTGGAAGATGCTGCAGACTCAGAGTACGCCTGGGATCTGGGAATAAACTGGCGCTTTTAACCTAAGCAACCACAGCCGGTTGACGCGCTGTGGTTGATATTGTTCATTGCGGCATAAGGTTTTAGTGCAACTGATATTTAAAGATGACAGGCAATACAGCGGCATCTAGCAGCAACATTATTCCCTGTATTGAAAGTCGTCTGCCAATCTGTTTAAGTGCATCAGCTCGGTGGCTTTTTGCTGCACTTTTTGCTGCAGCCGGTAAATACCAAATAAGCAGGCTGGCGATACAATAAGGCTATAAAACAACAGCATTGTCATAGGAGTATCGTCCAGTTGCCATAGATGCAATAGCCACAGGATTAACGTAAACAGTATTAGCGCGGCACAGCCAAGCTGCGTGTAACGATAGTACTGCAAACTGAGCTGACAGGCACGGCGGCGAAATTGCAGTAAGCCGGCGCTGCTCCAGTTATCATACGCCAGTATCGGCCGGTGGATATGCCAGCTGGCATAGGCAGCACTCAGTGCACCCAGTCCCAGAAACAACGCTGAGATCCCCCCCAGCCAGCCAGGCAGGTTAAATAACAACCACACCGCCGTGCCCGCCATAATAACCGCACCCAGCCATTCGCCGTACATCAGCAGCTTTTGTTCGCGCTGACGCTGACTGGCCTCGGCTAAATCAGCGGCACTGGGTGGTGTTTCTTCGCTCATCGGCTGTTGTTGCCAGCTTTTGGCCAGCGCGGCAAAATCAAAATTATCGGCCATCTTGCATTAACTCCATCAACTCTGTTTTGGCACGGTTAAGCCGCACCCTAACGGCACCATGGCTGATCTGCAGAATGTCTGCGATCTCTGGTGCATCTAAATCTTCCATCGCCAGCAATATCACCTGGCGGTTGGCGGCCGATAAGCGCCGCACCGCCTGCATGAGTTGCTGGCTTTGCTGCGCTTCGCCCAACTGCTCGGACGGGCAGTCATCCAGCAGCTGCTGCTGGATATCGTCATCTAGCGGCTGCCATTTATGCCGCTGCGCGCGGGCAATATGATCAACCGTAACGTTATGCACTATGCGAAATAAATACGCCCTTGGCAGCTCAGCTGCCTGTAAGCGTTCAGCCGCCTGGTGCAGGGCGAGGAAAATATCCTGCTTTAAATCCTGCCGTGCTGCCGGGTCGGCTTCGTTGGCCAGCAATGCGCGGCTAATGGCGCCCTGGTGCTGCTGCCACAGCTGCAATACAAAATCGATCGCGCTTTGCGCGCTGTTGGGTGCTGTTGTCAAACTAGGCTGCCTTGCTGTTGAGTTTTTGGTCCGTGTGACACCGCTTTTTACTGCGCCTGCCTATTAAGTCTGTTTGTCGCTGCCAAGTGTTACACAAAAAAATAAAAAAATAATCTGTAACAGCTGACAAGCAATCAATGACTTAACTGATGACGACTTTATTACAACGAGGATATAGCAATGGAAACCCTACAAGACTTATTAACGCCATTTACGACAGCTTGGTATCAGGCTGACAGCCACCAGCTGATATCGTTTGGCATCTTTTTTGCGGCATTGTGGCTGATTGCGGTAGTGGTGGAAGCTACCGTTAAAAAAGTCACCAAGGAGGACTAACAGATGGAAACCCTAAACCAGTTTACCGCTACCTTTAGCAGCGCCTGGCAACAGGCTGATCTGCTGTTTCTGTTCGGCTTTGGATTGTTCTTTTTAACGGTGTGGTTTTTACCCAGCCTGCTGGCACTGGCGTTTAACCGCCAGCATTTGGGTAAAATTGCCTTGCTGAATATTCCGGCTGGTTTTTCCTGGATCGCCTGGCTTGCACTACTGGTATGGGCGGTTACCGGTAAACTGAGCAATAAGCTGGCCGCTAAAGCCCGGCTAACACCAGTGCAATAACGGCTGTGGCTAAGCTATAACACGACATTGTCGCCTTCGTTTAAAATCAGCAGCGGCACCTGGCTATCCAGTTGCTGCTGCATATGCAACAAGCGCAGCAGCGGCGAGTGTGAACTAATATCCCCCATCTGCCAGCTGGCATTACCATAACCCCAAGGGATCATCAGCTTGCAACCCAGCTCTGCTGCGGCCACTAACGCATCTTCCGGCGTAGTATGCACATAGCGGTACCAGTCGGCGTTTTCTTCATGATGATAGGATGCGATCGGCAGCAGGCAGATATCGATATCGCCGTAGCGCTGCTGAATATCGCTAAAGTGCGCTGAATAGCCGGTATCACCGGCAAAAAATAACGTGTTACCGTTATGTTCCAGCAACCAGCCACCCCACAGCGCTTTGTTGTCATCATTAAACAGCTTGCGGCTGTTAAAGTGGTGAGCCGGTAACAAGTGAATGTTTAATTCTCCGCGCTGGCTGTGGCTGTACCAGGCTTTTTCGATGATCTGGTAGCCGCCTGTTGGCATATAGTCTGCCATACCCAGCGGCAGATAATAGGTTGCGTTGTTACCTATTTGCGCGATGCTGGCATGGCTAAAGTGGTCATAATGCAGGTGCGAATACAGCACGGCGTCAGTTTGGGCTAGTTGCTCCGGGCTAAGGTTGGGCGTATAGGGCCGTTTAATAATACCGACCAAATGCTGCGCCCAGTTTAGCGGCCAGTCAAACTGGCCGAATACCGGATCAAATAACAGTTGCTGGCCATCTGGCGTGTGCACTAAAAAGCTGGCATGGCCCAGCCACTGCAGGCTAAAGCCGCTGTTAAGCCTGGGGGCCTGTTGCGGCCCGATATACTGACAGTCCTGACCTGGTGTTTTACAAGCCACCGCAGTATGTGCCGGGTAACAGTTGCTCTCACAGGTCACCGGATATTCTGGCCAGCCTTGTTTTGGGCGGAACAGGTTACGAAAGCGGCCGACGTTTTCGCCGTCCGTAAATTGCTCAATAACCGCATTTTCGCCAACGTGTTGTTTAATATGGTTAGGGCTATGACAGGAAGCAAGAAAAACGATGCTGCAAAGCAGCATCGTGGTGTTAGGAATAACAGCTGGCGCTTTATCAAGCATCAGAGGCTTTACTAAGCTTTTTCTCCAGCTTTTCAATTTTTTCCTGCGCCTGCTCGCGATAACGGGTTAAGCGCTCAATAGTGGCGGCAGCGTTATCTTTAACAAAGCTGACTTGTTGCTCAAGTTGCGATTTTTGTTTCTTCAGCTTGTCATGCTCCAGCTGCATATCAGCAACCATGTCACGTTGTTGCTGTAACTCTTCGCGTAACTGGCGGATAACTTCGCGCTGCTCTGCCTGGTGACCGGCGGTAATAGCACTTTGCTCTTTTAGCATGGCATTATTGGCGCGTAGTTGCTCCAGCGTGGCCTGAATATCTTGCGAGTCATCAATTTCTGTTGACTGGGCTTTTTGCATCGCATCCAGTTGCTGTTCTGCCTTCAGGGCATTATCGCGTTGCACGTCAGCATCGCGCTTGCTGTGATCCAGTTGTTTATTCAGCTCACTCAGTTGCTTGCTCAGGCTGTCTACTTCTTTTTCCAGCCGGGCTATGGTTTCTTGTGCGGCTTTATTTTCCGCGTCGGCTACACCGGGCTCCAGTGCCGCCTCTGGTAGTTGCGCCTGTTCCAGCTGGGTTTGCGCCTGATCACGCTCTGCGGCGAGTTTTTCCGCCAGTTTTTGGGCTTCAGCCAGTTGTTGCAGTGCACTATCCCGCTCGGCGGTGAGTGCTGCCTGTGCAGCAACCAGTTCAGCTTGATCGGCCGTTGCGCCGCCTTGTTCATTGACAGCGTTTTGCAACTGTTCCAGTTGCGCCTGCAACCTTTTATTTAGTGCAACGGCCTGGGTTTCTGTTTTAGTAGCTTGCTGCAGTTTGTTTTCAAACTCATTTAGCATCGCCTGCAGTTCGGTAACATCGTGCTCACGGGTTTGCAGATCTTGCAGGGCTTTTTTACTGGCTTGTTGTGCGCTGGCCAGCTCGGCCTTAACCGCTGCTTCAGACTGCTGCAAGGTTTTAAGCTGTTGCTCTGCCTGTTCGGCGGCTTTAGCTTTTGCCTGCAGCGGCTCAAGCTCTTGTTCTGCTGCGGCAAGTTCGCTTTGCAGTTGCTGCAACTTTTGCTGATTAACTTGTTGTTCTTTCTGTAGTTGCTCTTCCAGCTCGTCTTGGGTTTGCTGGGCGCTGATCAGCTTTAACTGGATTTGCTCTGCTTCTTGCTTCGCTTGCTCGGCATCTTGCTGAGCCGCTTTGAGTTGTTGTTGCAGTTGTTCCAGCGTGCTTTGGCTGGCTTTTAATTCCTGCTCAACTTTCGCCAGGGCCTGTTGCTGTGCGGTCAATTGTTGTTTGGCGTCATCCAGTTCCTGTTGCTGGCTCTGGTTTAGCTTCACTGCCTGGTCGCGCTCGTCGCTGAGGCTGGCATATTTTTCTGCCTGCGTTGACAGCTGTTGCTGCTGTTGTTGCAGGCTGTTTTCCAGTTCGGTTTTCCGTTGTTGCAGTTGCTCAACTTCGCGCTGCAGTTCACGGTTGTGCTCGGCGGCCAGTACTTCTGCCTGCATCGCCTGCTGCAATTGCTGATTTAGCTGATCGGTCAGTTTCTTAGCGTATTGTTCAGACTCGCGCTTAAAGGCACTGATAAAGTCGGCACTAAACATACTGTCCTCCGAAGTTTCAGCTGGCGCAGGTGCGCGGTTGGCTTGCTCGTTACGCCACTTCTGATAGTGTACAACCAGACTGGCTTGAGCGCCGGGCACTTTAGAAATTAAATAATCTAATGAAACGGGTTTGCCTGTTTTGTGCAATTCATCACAGATTTTCTTAACTTCACTATATTGCATTGTTTATATCCAACTGACTGGGTGGAAGTACTAAAAATAACAACCGGAACCGACTTCACATTTTAAGCACTTTTTGCTTAAAACCAAATTTTAATTACATTTTCTTTGCATACATCGTGTTGGTCGGCTAAATTACTGTATATAGATACAGTTAAGGTGCTGCTATGATCCTGTATATTGCAGAAAAGCCCAGTTTAGGCCGGGCCATTGCTGCTGTATTGCCAAAGCCTCAGCAAAAAGAAAACGGTTTTATTCGCCTGGCCAACGGTGATGTGGTTAGCTGGTGCGTTGGCCACTTACTGCAACAGGCTGAACCGCAAGACTATAACCCCGATTATAAACGCTGGCAGGCAGCACAACTGCCGATAGTTCCGGATAAATGGCTGTTAAAAGTACGCAAGTCAGCTGAACAGCAGCTTAACGTGTTGAAGAAATTGTTGCGTCAGGCCGATCAGATCGTGCATGCCGGTGATCCTGATCGAGAAGGCCAGCTACTGGTTGACGAAGTGTTGGCCTATTGTGGTGTCAGCGGTGCAAAGCTGGCAACGACCAGGCGGTTGTTAATCAGTGATTTAAATCCGCCGGCGGTAAAGCGGGCGCTTGAACAGCTGCAGTGGAACAAAGATTTTGTGCCGCTCTCCACGTCGGCGCTGGCGCGCAGCCGCGCCGACTGGCTGTATGGGCTTAATATGACCCGGGCTTATACCCTGCAGGGGCAAAAAGCCGGTTATCAGGGCGTATTGTCAGTAGGAAGAGTGCAAACACCCTTGCTCGGTCTGGTTGTGCGGCGCGACCAGGAAATCGCTGATTTTGTTAGCAAGCCGTTTTACCAGGTAGTGGTGACAGTTGAAACTGACGACAAACACACTTTTACCGCGTTATGGCAGCCCAGCGCAGCTTGTGCGCCGTGGCAGGATGAGGACGGCCGGGTATTGCTGCGGGCCCTGGCTGAAAAGGTGCAACAAAAAATCAGCGGTCAAAATGCAGCAGTAACCAGAGTACAGCATAAAGACGGCCAGCAAGCACCACCGTTACCTTACAATTTGTCAGCGTTGCAGATAGACGCTGCCAAACGTTACGGCATGACTGCGCAGCAGGTATTGGATCACTGTCAGCAGTTGTACGAGCGGCATAAGTTAATTACCTACCCGCGCTCTGACAGCCGGCATTTACCGAAAGAGCAGTGGCAACAAGCGGCCGCAGTATGCCAGGCGGTAGCCGCCAATACCCCGGCATTGACCACAGCAGTACAACAAGCTGATACCCGTCTGATTAGCAAAGCCTGGAACGATGCCAAAGTCGCCGCGCATCATGCCATTATTCCGACAGAAAAGCGTATGCCGTTACAAAAGCTCAGCCTGCCACAGCAGCAGTTGTATCAGCTTATTGCGCGGCAGTATCTGGCACAGTTCTATCCGGCTTTTTGTTATAGCGATACCGAAGTAGAACTGAACATAGCCGGTGGCTGTTTTATTGCCAAAGCCCGCACAGAGCGCAAGCCTGGCTGGAAGCTGTTGTTCCGGGCTGACCAGGCTGAAAGCGATAAGCCGACGCAGGACGATGCTGGCGCGCATAATAGCGTTTTACCGCCTTTGGTGCAGGGCCAGTCGTTAATTTGTACAGCGGGCACTGTGTTGGAGAAACAAACCAAAGCCCCGCCCGCATTTACAGACGCCAGCTTGCTGGCAGCCATGACGGGCATTAGTCGTTACGTTCAGGATGATGCGGTGCGGAAAATTCTGCGTGACACTGATGGCTTGGGGACCGAAGCGACCCGCGCCGGTATTATTGAACTGCTGTTTAACCGCGGCTTTTTACAGCGCGACGCTAAGCAAATTCACGCTACGGCAACAGGTAGGGCGCTTATTGCTGCCCTGCCAGAGCAAGCCGTCTTGCCCGATATGACAGCCCGCTGGGAGGCCGCGCTGAACGCGATTTGCCAGCGGCAGCAAAGTTATCAGGCGTTTATGCAGCCGCTGATCGCCCAGCTACAGCAACTGATAACCGGCGCTACGGCAGTATTTCCCGACGGTCTGGCGTCATCGCAGCAAAAACGGCCATGGCGGGCGAAAAGGCCTATGACAGGCAATAAAGCGGTTAATCGTAGCTATCGGCGTAAGCCAACAACCACAAGGGCTGTAACTAAGCGTAATTAATTGTTATCCCGCTGGATTTTGTTTTGTGGACTGCTTTAAGCTGCAGCGCAATACACTGGAGAGCACTTTTATGTTTAGTTCAATACGCGGTAAAAACGTTTTACATACTGTGTTGGTTACGCTGTCACTTACCTGTGGCAGCCAGGCACAGGCCACCATAGTAGAAGTGACAACCAATTTGGGTAAGTTTGAAATTAACCTGTACGACGAAAGTACACCGGTGACCGTGAAAAACTTTCTCAATTATGTCAGCGCCGGCCGTTACGATGGCACTGTTATACACCGTTCTGCGCCGGGTTTTGTGATTCAGGGCGGCGGCTTTGTGTTTGAACAGCAGCTACCGTTAAAAGCCATCAATACCAATGCACCTATCGTTAATGAACCAAAATGGTCTAATGTGCGCGGTACCGTAGCCATGGCCAAGTTAGCCAGTAACCCTAATAGTGCCACCAGCCAGTGGTTTGTTAATTTGGCGAATAACAGCGGTGGCGCCCCAAGTTTGGATATCCAAAACGAGGGCTTTACCGTATTTGGTCAGATTAGCAGCGCAGATATGGCAGTGGTAGATGCCATTGCTGCCTTGCCGCGTTTTAACTTTCCGGGTATTCAGGATCTGCCGCTGCGTAATTACAGTAACACTGACCGCGATGATAATAAGCCGCTGCAAGCGGATAACCTGATTACCATTGAATCTGTGGTGGTGGTAGATGCCAGACCGAATACTGTCGCCGGGCTGACACTGGTGCCTAATGCATCGCCACCGCCACCGCCACCGACTACGGGTAGTTCTGCCGGCAGCGTCGGTTGGTTAGCATTGTTACCACTTGGCTTGCTGGCGTTCAGACGTCGCCGCCGCTGATTATTGCCCGGACGGGGCCCCGGCCCCGTGTTGTGGCTGGTAAGCTGTTGTAAAGCATTCAGTTAGCGCTATCTTTCTATTGCGTTTACTGGTGAAGTCAGCGTTGTCATCTACACTTAGGTGTAAGGCTCTGCCAACAGCCTGGCAGCCATTAAGTGGAAATGAGGATAGCCTGATGATCTTGTTAGTAGGTGGCGAAAAAGGAGGCAGCGGTAAAAGCTGCCTGGCACAGAATATAGCGGTCTATTTTTCCCGCGAAAAAAATGCAAACGTCATGCTGGTAGACTGCGACCCGCAGCGTACTTCGTCGGACTGGGTGCAGGAACGTCATACAGACCCGTCTCTGCCATGGATCAATTGTGTGCAGATGTACGGCAAGATCCGTTATGAATTGAAAAGCCTCGAGATGCACTATGACGTGGTAATTGTCGATTGTGGCGGCCAGGACAGTGTGGCACTGCGCTCGGCAATGGTGGTGGCGTCGCATGTCCTCTTTCCGCTGCGACCCAAGCGACGCGATTTAAAAACACTGGAGCATCTGGAAGACTTAGTCAGCGCCTGTAATGTGGTAAACCCTGACATGATTGTTGGCTGCGTTATTACTCAATGCCCATCGTTGCCGAATCAGGTTGGCCGTATCCTGGATGCAAAAGATGTCTGTAAGTCTTTTAATATCAGGGTGTTGGATGCCATTACCTATAACCGTAACACCTATGATGACAGCGAAGAAAAAGGCCTGTCGGTAATGGATGTTGAACCGGACGGCAAAGCGGCGCAGGAAATCCGTGATATAGTAACCGAGTTATTGGCAATGAAGGCGATACAAGAAGATGGCGCTGACCGATCTGAAGAAAAAGTCTCAGCCGCACGGTAAAGCCGGTTTTACGGCCGACGAATTTATCGATGATGCCAACAACTACGCAATGGGTATGCCGCGCATTGTTAGTTTGCGTCAACTGCTGCCTGATGAAGACGACGATACCACGCGTTTGCCAATGCGGCATGCCACCTTTACGCTGAGCCAGGAAGCAATTGATGCGCTGACAGAGCTGAGCAAAGCCACGGGCGAGCCGAAATCCAAATTAATTCGCAAGCTGATATTGCAAGCCAGTAAACCGGTAAAACGTAGCCTGGCAAAACAAAAAAAATAACCGGCGGTGGCCGGTTAGTCTGAATAGTGTTATTTGGCTAAAAAGGCATAACCCGCCAGAAAAGCGGTTTCCTGAAATACTTTTAAGCCGGTGTCTTTAAAGTCAACCGGCAGTGGGTAGCGCTTTAGCTTTTCTTTTATTTCGGTTGCGCTAATTAAGGTGCAATCGCAGCCGGCGATCAGTTGTAAGGCCGCCTCAATTTTAAACCCTACAGCGCCGCCGGCGAATTTGCCTTTTTGTGGCCGCTCTTTTATTACAAGCTGCTTCACCTGATAGTCTTCAAGAAATTTGGCAACGGTGAACTGAAAATGCCGCATTTGCTGTTGATCTGCGTCTTTGCTTAGGGCAAAACGATTTTGCCGGCAGTCTGGCAGTTCGAACAGACCATTGTTCAATGTCATCAGACAGATGATCGCTTCACTGCCTTTTATCTCAATACCGCATGTGCGCATGGGCCGTCCTCTGCTTAGGGTTTACTTAAATTCTGGTAATGACTTTCGATAATACGGCAGCTTTGCTGCAACGGCTCGCCAAACAATATAGGGTTGAAATCCTTGTTGACGCAGTAGTCACGGCGAAACCGCATTAAATTCTCTACACTGCTGCTGGCTTTGTCCAGCTGGGCGCGCTGGCCTTCGCCCCATTGCTCCGATAGGGCCAGCAATTGCTTACGTGTTTTGCGCAGCGTGGCTTCTTTATCGTCACTGGCAATAGCCGCTTTATCCAGTATGAGTTCAAACAACTGTTCTTTATAGGGGCGGATCAGGTCGTGATCAGAAAAGGTAATCAGTAGTAACACTACCACCACTAACCAGAAAAACTTTTTCATCGCGTCGATACTCCGGTAAGACAAGGCGCTATTGTAACGGATTGCACTGCGCAGCGCATCGTGGGTTTTGCACCAGCTATTACTGTAAAGTAAGTTAACGCTTTTTAGATAGTGTTGTCACCTTGGTTGGCAGTTTTCTGTTGACTGATGCTCAAACAGGGACTGCTGGCCGGGCACAGAATTTGCTTTGTTACAGGTCAAAAAAATTCTGTCTGTAAGCTGTTATACTCTGCGGCAACGGCAACAGGGCAGTATCGGGGTAAGGCGTGGATCAACAAAAAATAGATATCAAAAATATTCCTGTGCATGTTGAAGTGCATAAAGCTGCCGCCAGTAGCGGCCAGTATCACCCGCGCGATCGCATCTATGTCAGGGCGGTTAAGGGCTTGCATCAGGCGATACGGCGCTATATGGGGTTTGTCTTTATGGGGCTGTTTATGCTGCTGCCCTGGTTGCGCTATGACGGCCATCAGGCCATCCTGCTGGATATTACTGAACAGAAATTTAATATTTTTGCGCTGACACTGTGGCCGCAGGATTTCACCATACTGGCGTGGATCTTTATTATTGCGGCTTATGCACTGTTTTTTATCACCGCGTTTTATGGCCGGGTCTGGTGTGGTTATTTATGTCCGCAATCGGTCTGGACCTTTATTTTTATCTGGTTTGAAGAAAAAATTCAGGGTACGCGCAATCAGCGGATGAAATTGGATGCGGATCCCTGGTCGGCCAGCAAATTTTTTAAAAAAGCCGCTACCCATTTTTGCTGGCTGGCATTTTCGCTACTGACCTCGCTGATTTTCGTCGGCTATTTTACGCCGGTCGGGCCTTTGTTTGTTGAGTTTTTTACGCTACAGGCCGGTTTCTGGGCTGTTTTGTCGGTGCTGTTTTTCACCCTTTGCACCTATGGTAATGCCGGCTGGATGCGGGAAATTATGTGCACCCACATCTGTCCGTACGCGCGTTTTCAGTCAGCGATGTTTGATAAAGACACTTTTACCGTTACCTATGATGAAAAACGCGGTGAAAACCGCGGCCCGCGTAGCCGTAAAGATAAAGACTATAAAGACAAAGGCTTAGGCGATTGTATCGACTGCAACCTTTGTGTGCAGGTATGCCCCACCGGTATCGATATCCGTAACGGCCTGCAGTATGAATGCATTAACTGTGGTGCTTGTATTGATGCCTGCGATGATACCATGACCAAGATGGGCTATCCGACGGGTCTGATCAGCTACACCACCGAGCACAGCTTAAACGGCAAGCCCACTAAGGTATTGCGGCCTAAGTTGCTCGGTTACCTGCTGGTGTTGATTGTTGTTTGTGGCGCCTTTGTCTGGACGCTGTACAGCCGGGTGCCGTTTGAAATGAATATTATCCGCGACCGTGGCGCACTGTACCGCGAAACCAATGAAGGGTTGGTTGAAAATACTTATACCTTAAGTATTTCCAATAAGTCGCAACAGCAGGTTGTTTTCAGCCTGAGTGTTGATGGCAACCAGACGTTTAACTGGATAGGGCCGCAACAGGTTAGCCTCAGCGGCGGTGAAACGTTAAATGTGCCTATCAGTTTAGCGCTGGACCCTTATGTAACTGAAAAACGCAGCCTGGATATTCGTTTCACTGTGCAACAAGCAGACAGCCCTGACGTGCAGTTACAACAAGAGACGAAATTTTTTGTTGGCCGTTAGTGTAATAGCAGGCCGGGAGTATTATGACGGCATTTGATTTTTCCGGCCTGCAGCCTGATTTTATTATCGATGCGCTGCAGCAGTTAGGGCTGGATATCAGCTCGGGCCTGACCGCGCTGAACAGCTATGAAAACCGGGTGTATCAATTCAGCGCCTGGCAGGGTGACGCAGTTCAGCCGCAAAAATACGTGGTGAAGTTCTACCGGCCACAGCGCTGGACCGCAGCCCAGCTGCAGGAAGAACATGATTTTGCCTTTGAGCTGGCTGCTGCGGACATTCCGGTGGTGGCACCATTGCTATTGGATGGCCAATCGTTGCTGCAATATGGTGGTTATTATCTGGCGCTGTTCCCCAGCCGTGGTGGCCGCACGCTGGAGATTGACAACGACGAGCAACTGGCCATGTTGGGGCGATTCCTCGGCCGGCTGCATCAGGTGGGTAAAGCGCGCGCGTTTGCGCATCGGCCGGCTTTCAGTGTTGAAAGTCATCTGCAGCAAAGCCGCGAAGTACTGCAGGCGCTGGCATTAATCCCCGGCTATTTACGGCCGGCTTTTGACACTGCGCTGGACCAGGTTATTGCAGAATGTGCCCGACAGTATCAGCCAAAGCAGCTCATCCGGCTGCATGGTGATTGCCACGCCGGTAACCTGTTTTACACCCGCGAGGGACCGTTTTTTGTTGATTTAGATGATTGCCGCAGTGGCCCGGCGATACAGGATCTGTGGATGATGTTGTCCGGTGACCGGCACCAGCAACGCGATACACTGGAATTGATGCTGGAGGAGTATGAACAGTACTGTGATTTTGACCCGACAGAGCTGAAACTGATAGAACCGCTACGCGCTATGCGAATGGTGCATTATATGGCCTGGCTGGCGCGGCGTTGGCAGGATCCGGCTTTTCCAATGAACTTTCCCTGGTTTGCCACAGACAAATACTGGGAACAACAATGCCTGGCCTTGAAAGAACAGCTGTTTTTACTGCAACAGCCGCCACTTTCGCTAGTGCCAGACTACTGAGTTTTTGTTAAGCTGTGGCCCATCTGGTCGAATATAGGACACCGAAAATAATGAAAAAGCTGTTATCTGTTTTTGCACTGGCATTAATGTTACCTCTGGCTGCCTGTGCTGACACGGCCTCAAAGTTTGAAGCCGGTAAGCATTATGAGGTTATTTCTGAGCAGCCCTCAGTTAAACCGGAAGTAAAAGAGTATTTCTCGTTCTATTGTGGCGGCTGTAATGCGTTTGAACCAATAGCCCAGAGTGTGGCGAAAAAGCTGCCTGACGGTGTAGAGTTTAAAAAAGTGCATGTTGATTTCATTCGCGCTGCATCACCAGAGCTGCAAAATGCGCTGGCCCGGGCGTATCTGGTAGCGAAAAACCTTGGTAAAGGTGATCAGGTTGCCAGCGCTATCTTTAATCAAATTCACCGTGCCCGCGCCCCGTTCGCCAATGAAAAGGATATTCGTAATCTGGTATTAGTGCACGATATTGATGGCGAAACCTACGACAAAGCGATGAAAAGCTTCTCCATCCGTGGCGCCGCTAATCAAATGAAAAAAGAGCAGGACGAACTGTCCAACCGTCGTGTACTAACCGGCGTGCCGCTGCTTATCGTCAACGGTAAATACAAAATTAATAACGCGGCATTAAATCCGCGTGAGATGGAAGCGGAGCTGCAACAGCTTATTGACTATTTGCTGAAAAAAGACGCTTAATGCCCCCGCGTTCACGACTAAGGCAGCTTTGGCTGCCTTTTTTAACCGCTAAACAGCCATAATGTTGTCGCCAGTCTCTGCGTTTTCAGGCTTTGGTGATGTTGATGCCGTTTTCCGTGTCTATATCGCTAACCGGCCAGCAATGGCAGAGTATGCTGAGCTAAAGACGGTACAGCCACTGCACAGTGGCGAAATAGCGCTGATAAACCAAGCCTGCGGCAATGGCTGGCGTAAGGTGTTTAATGTCTATGCCAAGTTGTTATTTGCGCTGGATGCCAACCAATTCACCTTTGCACAACAGGCTGCAAGCTGGCAACAGTACCGTGAGCAGCATTTACTGCAGGCCGGAAGCAACACGGCGTTATTGTTTAGTGCGCCGGATCTGACGCCCGCAGCCAATGCCGTGCACATTATTGCCGGCCGCACTCATGCCAAAGCGCTGCTGGATGCGGGGTTGCCGGTTCAGCTTAACTGGCTGAATAGTGAATTTGCCGTCGACAAACATCACCGGCTATTCGTTTGCCCTTACTTTGACTACCGTCAGCTTAATAACGAAAAGCTGATCCGACTGGCCGGGCTGATAAAGGCATTAGATGAGTAATAATAATTTACAGGCACAGCTGCAGCAGCTTAGTGGCTTATTGCAACCGTATCAGTTTGGCATTGGCGGCAGTTGCCTGCTGTGGCAGTTGGGGCTGGAAACAGCGCCGAACGACATTGATATTGTATGTAGCGAACAGGATTTTTCGGCTATCTGCGAGGTGCTTCAGGCTGCCGGCTTTATCGTGCAAAGCGCGGCACCTCATCCGCAGTATGTATCGGCGCACTTTGTCTGTTTTTACCTTGCTGGCTGGCCTCTTATTGAGCTAATGGCAGGTATAGCGGTTAAACAGGGTGATGCAATAAGCCGCTGGCAGTTTCAACCGCAGCGCTGCCACTGGCAAGACGGTGTTTGCTGGATGCCGCCGGCCGATTGGTTGCAACTGTATCAACTGTTTAACCGGCCGCAGCGGGTGATGCAGCTGCGGCGGTATTTGGTGCAGTTGCGGCTGAATAGCCTCAGCTAAAGCCGCTATCAGCATAAAATCCCCATTTCAGGTTGAAAAGTAATCAATTGGTTCATTTTGTAAAATAAAAATGAACTTTTAATTTACATTAGCTTTTGCCGTCTGTAGTATGCGCGCCGCTATCACCAACTTAGGGATCTGAAACAATGACGTTAAAATATGTATTACCTGCTATCGCACTGGCCGCAAGCGCAACAACTGTATCAGCTGAAGAGTATCAGTTATTCACTGGCCTGAATGCCAATCATACTCGCGTAAGCGGTGACAACGAAACCAACTGGGGCTTAAACGGTACTTATTTCTTCGATAAAAAGATCACCTTAGGCCCGTTAGATCAATTTGAATACATTAACAAAGTAACTAACGTTTCTGCATCTTTTAACCGTGCATTTGACACTAACGTCTGGGGTGTTGGCGGTGAGTATTTTGCTGAAAACGGTATGGTGGTTTCTGCAGCGCACAGCCGTGCCAGCGGTGACTATGTCAACCAAATTGGTCTGGGTTACCTGGTGTCAGATAACTTTATCGTACGTGCCCGCGCGGTTAAGCCAGAAGACGTTAGCACCACTTACTGGTTTTCTGCCAGCTACAACCACCAACTGCAAGGCAATGACTACGTGGGTTTTACTGCTGAAGTTGACGACGAATTTGACTACTTCAGTTTAAGCAGCAAATACTTCGCCAGCCTGAACGAAGGCCGTTACATTACAGTAGGCGTAGCCCTGACCGACAACGACGGCAGCTCAAGCTGGGCAGCAAATGCAGGTTACTACTTTAGCAAAATGACCTCAGTTGGCCTATCTTATGACAAAGCTGACAACTACAGCCTGGGTGCAAAGCACTTCTTTAACACCAACTGGGCACTTTCTATCAGCTTTAACAGCAATACTGATAACTCAGCGCTCAAGGTTTATAGCTTAGGCGTTACTGGCCAGTTCTAATTTCCTCTGGTAGCTACACTAGCGTTTTTTGGGGCAACAATTGTTGCCCTTTTTTTGTTGCTCAGCGCCAATTTTGTCTTTTTTGCACATATAACTTATAATTTGTGCATTAACGACGCAGGAGAGTGTTATGGGTGCATTACTAAAACCCGTAAGCAGCGCCGATTTGGTATTGGCCAAAGCGGTGTTAAACGCAGCCGACCAACTGGGGCTAAAACAAGCCGAACTGGCAGCAGTATTAGGGGTGCACCGCACTGCAATAAGCCGGTTAAAGCAGAAACTGTCGTTAGATCCAGGCTCAAAACAAGGCGAGCTGGCGCTACTGCTCATTCGTATTGCCCGTGCCCTGTATGCGTTAACCGGTGGTGACAAAAGCTGGACGCAACATTTTATGCATACACCGAATCAACTCAGCGGCGGCATACCAGCACAACAAGTACAAAGCGTGCATGGTTTAATGCAGGTGCTGCATGTGGTTGATGCCATGCGGGGCAAGCAATGATCTGGCAAGCCTGCAATGGCGAGCAATATATTACCCCATTAAGCGGTACCCTGTTCCGTCTGGTCGAAAGCCAGGAGCAAGCCGCTACTCTTAGCCTGGTCGACACCCTGCAAGAGCAGGCGCTGTTAGAGCAATTATTAGAGCAAACCAAACCGCCAGTACCGCCGCCAGCTGAAGGCTTACATTATCTGCTAAAAACCCCGTTTCGGTACCCGCCGTTAAAGTGGGGCTCGCGTTTTGGCAGCGTGTACGAGCCCGGCATTTTCTACGCCGGCTGTTCTGTTGCAGCAACACTGGCCGAGTCAGCTTACTACCGGCTGATTTTCTGGCAGTCAATGCCCGCGCCGCCACCAAAGCCGATACTGCGCACCGCCCACACCTTGTTCAGCGTGCGCTACCATACCGAACACGGCATAGCGCTGCACCAGCCACCCTTTAACCAGCACCAGGCGCTGCTAGCAAGTAAAACCGATTATCAACACACCCAGCAGCTCGGCAGCGCTATGCGCAGCGCCGGCGTTGACGCCTTTGAATACCAATCAGCCCGTGCCGCCGGCACCGAGCACTGCATCGGTTTATTTAACCCTAACGCCTTTGTTAGCCAGCAGCCAGAGCACAGCAGCCAATGGCTATGCGAGCTAAGCGCACAGCAGGTGGTGTTTAAACAACACGGCGAAACCCAGTTGCATAGCTTTAGTGCAGAGCAGTTTTGGGTAGAGGGTAAATTGCCGCTGCCAGCGTGATTAAACAACAAATGTGACTTATCGTCCGTGGTGCTGAGCTTAGTATTGATAAATACTCTGGTTAACTGACCAACCGGAGTAAAACCATGCAAAACAGCTATTCTGATGACCTGAGCGTGCCGTATGAGGAAGAGATTAACGGCTTTACTGTTTATATAGAAGACAACCCCGATCGCTGGCGCGGTGGTTATAGCTGGGCGGTATGTAAGGATGAAGTTGAATTGGATTCGGGATTGGCATTTGACGTGATTGATGCACTTGAACGAGCATACTCATGCACCACTGTCTAGTTCTAAGCTCTATGACCTTGCGATTGCTGTATTTATGATCATACTGTTTGAGTACTGTATAAAAGATCAGATATATCAATTGACAAAAAGGGAAGAACAAGTGATGATTCGTCACACGTTTTTCCCTTTCGAGGGAGGCAATCATGGAGCAACTGTCCTTGGATATGCAGTCCACTGAAGATCGCAGCGGTAAAGATCTTATAGAAAAATTACTCGAAATCTATGACCAGAAATTTATTGGTGAATACCTGAATAAATTCTCTCCGGGCCATTGGTGTCGTGAAACGATTAATCGTTGGCTAAAAGGTAAGGCAGCTCCGGTTTTAAGCATGGCGGAGTTCGAGCACTTGCAAAAACTCTTACCCAAAGAGAGAGTAAAACCAGAGACAGCAGACTTTCGCTTTATCGATCTATTTGCTGGTATCGGTGGTATTCGCAAGGGGTTCGAAGAGCAAAATGGCCTGTGCGTATTCACCAGTGAGTGGAATAAGTATGCTGTTCGAACTTACAAAGCAAATTATGCTTGCAACGAGCACTACCATAAGTTCAACGAAGATATCCGTGACGTAACTCTGAGCCACAGAGACGATGTAAGTGAGGAAGAGGCTTATCGGCATATCGATAAAACTATTCCTGATCATGATGTACTACTAGCTGGATTTCCTTGTCAGCCTTTCTCAATTGCCGGTGTATCTAAAAAGAATGCACTAGGAAGGGCTCACGGTTTTGAGTGCAAAACCCAGGGCACTTTGTTTTTTGACGTGGCTCGTATTATTGCTGCTAAACAACCCGCTGCCTTTGTATTGGAAAACGTAAAGAATCTTAAAAGCCATGATAAGGGTAAAACATTCAAAGTTATTATGGAGACTTTGGATGAGCTGGGTTACTGGATAGCTGATAGCGAAGTTTCCGGAGCAAACGATCCTAAAGTAATCGATGGCAGACATTGGTTGCCACAACACCGTGAACGAATTGTGCTTGTCGGATTCAGAAAAGATCTGAATGTTCATGAAGGTTTTACTTTGAAAGACATTCACAAGCTGGTGCCTGAAACAAAACCAGTTCTCGGTGACTTACTGGATAAAGACGTACCAGATAACTACATACTGACCCCTAAACTTTGGCAGTATTTGTATGATTATGCAGCAAAGCATAAAGCAGCTGGTAATGGCTTTGGTTTTGGTTTGGTGAACGAAAAAAGTACGGCAACCAGAACGTTATCTGCCAGATACTACAAAGATGGTTCTGAAATACTGCTAGATCGTGGTTGGAATTTCAGCAAAGACTTTCATGACCCAGAGAATCTTGAGAACAGACCAAGGCGACTAACTCCAACTGAATGCTCGCGCCTAATGGGCTTTAGCCACCCAGATGAGCGAGGTTTTGTTATTCCGGTGTCTGACACCCAAGCCTACAAACAATTTGGAAACTCAGTAGTAGTTCCAGTTTTTCAGGCTGTGGCTCAGCTGATGAAAGACAGAGTCATGCTGGCAATTTCAAAGCAAACCAAAAAAGCGGTTGCCTAATTACCATGCCAGATGTGCATACTCCGGAAGTGCGCAGCAGAAATATGCGCGCTATCCGTGGTCGTGACACAAAGCCTGAAATCTGGTTAAGAAAATCACTTCATTCTTTAGGCTTCCGATATCGAGTTTCTGCTAAAGAGTTACCAGGTAAGCCTGATCTCTTATTTCCTAAATTTAAAGCTGTTATTTTTGTAAACGGGTGCTTTTGGCACGCTCATAATTGCCACTATTTCAGTTTACCTTCAACTCGAGAGGATTTCTGGGCTAAAAAGTTAGGAGAAAATGTAAAACGGGATGAGCGTATTATCAAAAAGTTACTGGAAAACGGGTACAGGGTGTTGATAGTATGGGAGTGTGCGATCAAAGGAAGACATAAAATAAAATCAGATCAACTGATTGCAGCGGTATCTGAATGGATTAAGCATTCTGCTTGTTCGGGATGTGTTGATGGAAAAGGATTGACTGATGTTCGAGAAATTGAGCGATATTTTTATTGCTGCGGCGGAAAAATACCTCACAGCTGTTGACGCCAACCCGGGCAAGTCGAATCAACATGAAATTGGTGGCTTGAAAAAGGCTGGCATAGCCGACTTGATTGGCTATCCTGAAAATGGTGGCAAGTATCACATACCCGTAACAATGGTTTACATAGATAGTGATGGCCATGAGCCTATTATCTGTGAAGATAAAATGTCATGGTATGACACTCGCTTTAACCAAGCACATCGCTCACCAGAATTTCGTCTTTACTACAGAAGTAATGAAGTGACTGAGCGAATGCGTGAGGGTGACTTTTTTCTTATAGCATTAACTCAGGACAATTCTCTTCTTGTTGTAATTACCGCCCCAAGCTCAGATACAGAAAAGCAATTACGAGTAATATTTGGAGCACTTTCGGTATACTCGGACAATACATTACGCAAAATTCCAATTGATGAATCAAGTTTAATTGCTCCTGTAAGACTTATGCTGGCTGAGCTTGGAATTGAGTTTTACGCGAAAAGCGATTCAGATGGTGACCTACTAGATCGAATTTTAAACAAATTTGGCGCAACATTTCCGAAAACTAAGGTGTTCTCTGATTTTTCGAGAACAATTTTAGAAGATAGATATTCAGCGATTGAACAGCCGGATGATGCTCTCCTTGCGTGGATGGATTATGAAGAGCGATTATTCAGAATACTCGAGCGTCACATTGTTTCTGAGCGATTAAAGACAGGATTCGGGAAAACTGGGCATGATGTAGATGAGTTTATACAGTTCTCTCTGAGTGTTCAGAACAGACGTAAATCTAGAGTCGGCCATGCTTTTGAAAACCATATAACGGAAATTCTGATACAGAATAAAGTCCAGTTTGAGAAGGGCGTATATACCGAAGGTAAACAGAAGCCAGATTTTTTATTCCCTGGCAGGGATGCTTATCTAGACTCCAGTTTTAATCAAAACAGATTATTTATGCTTGCTGCTAAAACCACATGCAAAGAGAGATGGCGGCAGGTGTTGGCAGAGGCAGAGAAAATTCGAGTCAAACATTTGATAACACTAGAGCCATCTATATCTGAAGATCAGACAAAGCAAATGCGAGCGCACATGGTTCAACTCGTAGTTCCCAAGCCTATACAAGAAACATTTACAGCTCAGCAAAAAGCGGATTTGGTTTCACTTTTAGAATTCATCAATAACATCAAAGAATTTTGAGAAGTTGGTTTAAGGGACTAAAAGCAGCTTTTGGGACTTTATACGTCGCAGAGCGTCCACCCGTCATCCCAGTACCGCCACCTTGACCGACCCAAGAGCAGGCTTTAACGAGCTCAGTAAATTTTATTCCTAACCACTGAACGTGGGTTCTTTGTGCATCGACTTCCTCGACGACATAAAGAGCATCTGTATTCATACTATTTGCTGTAAAAAAGGCGAGCTTTGCAAATGGACCCATATCTATTCCAAACCACTCTCCTAGCGTGCTGTCTTCCGCTGGCACCTTACTTTTTAACTCTACAGGATAACAGCTACCAGAAGTGCCAATCAAAAATAAATCCAAGTCATTGTTCGATAGTAAATAGTTCTTTTGCAGATAGTATCGGGAATATTCGAACCAAAACAAATCACTGATAAGTTCTGATGCTGTTATTTCAGGAGAAGAAGTATCGATCCTTCCTAGCTGGTAGCATCTTAATCCAGCATTTTTTTTGCGCGCCGGGAAACTTTTCATCATATCGGAGATAGAGACTTCCGTAAGTCCTTGAACTGGGGAAACCTCCATAAATTTATAACTATAAGGTAAAGGATAGTTTGCAGGACTTTTTCCTGAACTAGGAGTAGGTAAAACAAATTCGTTTTCATTCACAATATCAGGTTGCGCAAAATATGATTTCACCCCGACTTGTCTGAAATAATTGTATGCAGCAACTTCAGCTGGAGTAAGCCCTTCATGTGGGGGGCTGTTTTTGTTACACCATGACAAGGCACACTGTCTGGGCAATATACAAAGTTTTTCCTTTGTCGGTATATTATCTTCATGAACTTTTCCTGGCGAAATAATCCAGCCACCCGGTACAAAATGTACATTATGCTCACGTAAATAATTTTTGAATCTTATCTCAGACAATATTCCTTTTAATTTATTGTCGTTAATTGATGACCACTGAGTCTCTAAGAAATTTACTGCTTGGGTTAAAGTTTTTGGCATTACTTATAGATATCTGCTTATGTATTTGAAGTTTCTGACTCTATTGAAATTAATCTGTGCAATCAACAATTTTCATTGTTAACGTTTAACAACGGTTTTAGGTACTTGCTAGTATAAGGCTTGTCGAAATCGGCCACTGGTTCTGGTGTGCATGCAATAAGGGTTTCAACGCCACACTAGGTTCGCTTAGCTAGCATCTATATGACTTTTAATACTATTTTCCATTTTACTCTGATCTTTCCATATTTTTATGCGCACAAAAATGCGATGCCCTACACTTTTATGCACATAAAAATGTAACATTCCACACTTTTATGCGCATAAAAGTGTGGTTGTGTTTGTTTTTAAGCGCAGAAAAGTGTAGTGTTGGCGCAAAATGACGGCATTTAGGTGGTGTTATGGAACGCGATTTACTAACAGCTTTACTGCGCTGGAAAGCAAAGCCTGAGCGCAAGCCCCTGCTGATTGACGGTGCGCGGCAAACCGGTAAAACCTATTTGTTGCAAGAGTTGTTTGGCCGCCAGTTTGCAAAGGTACTGCGGATAGACTTTCTGGAGTCGCCGCAAATGCAGGATGCTTTTGCCGGCTCATTAAACCCTGCCGATGTGCTGGGTAATATCGAGCTGTTAACCGGCCAGCCATTTAATATGGCCACTGATCTGCTAATTCTCGATGAAATTGGCGAATGCCCGCGTGCCGTGACCGCATTAAAGTACTTTGCCGAGCAAACACCACAGGCGTTTATCGCCGCCAGTGGCTCTAACATCGGCTTACTGAATACCTTCCCGGTCGGCAAGGTTGAGCAATACAACTTACGGCCGTTAACCTTTCGCGAGTTCTTATTGGCCTCAGGCGAAACGATGCTGTTAAAAGCCTATGATGCCGGGCAAAACTCGGCCGCTGCCCACACTAAGCTGTTTGATAAGCTGACCGATTACTACTTTACCGGCGGTATGCCGGAGGCCGTTAGCCTGTGGTTTGCAATGGCGGAGCAAAGCCCGCTGGAGCGGGTAAAAGCGGTGTCGCAGATACATGCTGATTTACTGGCCGGTTATGTGCGGGATTTTGGCAAGTACTCCGGCAAGGTAGATGCCGGTTTAATTGAAGCGGTGTTTACTGCGGTGCCGGCTCAGCTTGCTGCGGTACTGGACGAATCAGTTAAACGTTTTAAATTCAAGCAGGTATACGAGCGTAAATCGCGTTATCAGGAGCTGGAAAGCGGCATTATCTGGCTGGAAAAGTGCAGACTGATTTTAAAAAACTATCCTGTCGAGGGCACACCACGCAGCCCGCTGGCGGCTTATAAGAAAGATAATATGGTTAAGCTGTTTCTGTTTGATGTTGGCTTACTTAACCATATGCTGGGTGTCAGCTATCTTGAGATTAAACAGCAAAATTATGATTACAAGGGCTATATTGCCGAGAATTTTGTCCAGCAGGAGCTGGCGGCGCTGGGTATTGACCCGACCTTTTCCTGGAGTGATGCCAGAGCGGAGATAGAGTTTATTCTCGCTGATAGCAGCGGCAATGTGATACCGCTGGAAGTAAAAAGCGGCAAGCGCACCAAAGCCAGATCGTTACAGTCTTATATTGAAAAATGTAACCCGGCTAAAACCATTAAGCTAACAGGCACTCAGGGCTCGTCGCCGCTGGAACAGCAACATCTGGTGTATCCGCTGTACTACACTGCACACGCTGTGAGTAAGCACCTGCTGACATTAGCTTAAAACAGGAAGACTGATGCAAGCCTTAGAACTTAAAATCCCACCTGTGGTGCTGGTAGTACTCTTTGCCTTAGCCATGTGGCTGCTGGCGCAGTGTTTTCCACCGTTGGCGCTGCCGCAGAGCTGGCGGCTGGTATTGGCTGGTGCTTTCGTTGTTGCCGGTGTCGCCATAGCGCTGTCGGGTGTGCTGGCATTTCGCAAGGCTAACACCACCGTAGACCCGCGGGTGCCACAGCAAAGCTCCAGCCTGGTTGTTCGCGGCATTTACCGTTATAGCCGCAACCCTATGTATGTTGGTTTTTTATTGCTGCTGACAGCACTGACGTGTTATCTGATGAGCGCAGCGGCTTTGGCGTTGCTGCCGCTGTTTGTGTGGTATATGAACCGGTTTCAGATAGCGCCGGAAGAGCGGCATTTACTGCAGAAATTTGGCGCGGATTATCAGGCTTACTGCGATAAAGTGCGGCGCTGGTTATAAACGCCGCATCTGACAAGTTACTTAGTTAACAACGGCTTTAAATAATGCCCGGTGTACGATTTTTCACAGGCTGCCACCTGCTCTGGTGTGCCGGCGATCAGGATTTCACCGCCGCCGCTGCCTCCTTCCGGGCCTAAGTCGATAATCCAGTCGGCGGTTTTAATCACATCCAGGTTATGCTCTATCACCACGATACTGTTGCCGTGGTCACGCAGCCGGTGCAGTACGTTCAGCAGTTGCTGTATATCGTAAAAGTGCAGGCCGGTGGTGGGTTCGTCCAGTATGTACAGCGTTTTACCGGTATCGCGTTTGCTCAGCTCGCGCGCCAGTTTTACCCGTTGTGCTTCACCGCCGGATAAGGTGGTAGCCGACTGGCCGAGTTTAATGTAGCTGAGGCCAACATCCAGCAGCGTTTGCAGCTTACGGTTAATCGCCGGTATAGCTTCAAAGTAGGCCAGGGCGTCTTCGACTGTCATATCCAGCACTTCGTGGATATTTTTGCCTTTGTATTTAATCTCCAGCGTTTCGCGGTTATAACGCTTGCCTTTACAGACATCGCACGGCACGTAGACGTCGGGTAAAAAGTGCATTTCTACTTTAATAACACCATCGCCCTGACAGGCTTCGCAGCGGCCGCCTTTAACGTTAAAGCTAAAACGGCCAACCTGATAACCGCGTGAACGGGCTTCCTGAGTACCGGCAAACAGCTCGCGTACCGCAGTAAAAATGCCGGTGTAAGTAGCGGCGTTCGAGCGCGGCGTGCGGCCGATTGGGCTCTGGTCGATGTCGATGACTTTGTCAAAGTGATCCAGGCCTTTTATTTCGCGGTGTGGTGCCGGGTCGTCGCCCTCGCCTTTATTCAGCACCCGGTGGGCAACACGAAACAGGGTGTCATTAATTAAGGTTGATTTACCTGAGCCGGACACGCCGGTGATGCACGTCATCAAGCCAAACGGAATGGCAATATCAACATCTTTTAAGTTGTTGCCGGTCGCGCCTAATACCTCCAGCCATTTTTTGCCCGGCTTATGCCGTTTTTGCGGCACTTCAATTTTACGCGTGCCAGCTAAATACTGGCCGGTGAGTGACTCTGGTGCCGCCATCACTTGTTCCAAGGTGCCCTGGGCGACAATATTACCGCCGTGCACGCCAGCACCGGGGCCGATATCGATAATATGATCGGCCATCCGCACTGCGTCTTCATCGTGCTCTACTACTATTACGGTATTACCTAAATCACGCAGGTGGGTAAGGGTGCCCAGCAGGCGGTCATTATCGCGCTGGTGCAAGCCGATAGACGGCTCGTCCAGCACGTACATTACGCCGACTAAACCGGCACCAATCTGGCTGGCCAGGCGGATACGTTGTGCTTCGCCGCCGGACAGGGTTTCAGCGCTGCGCGACAGGTTCAGGTAGTTCAGGCCAACGTTCACCAAAAAGCTTAAACGGTCCTGGATTTCTTTTAGCACTTTTTCGGCAATTTGTGCTTTCTGGCCGGTTAACGTTAGCTGCTGGAAGAATGCCATGCAGTCGCCAATCGATAATTCGACAATTTCTGGCAGGTTGGTTTGGCCGATAAACACATGGCGGGCTTCTTCGCGCAGGCGGGTGCCATGACAGCTGGGGCAGGATTGATGCGCCAGATATTTGCTTAACTCTTCGCGCACGGCATTGGATTCGGTTTCGCGGTAGCGCCGCTCCATATTGGGCAAAATGCCTTCAAACGGATGGCTGCGCTGCACGATATCGCCGCGATCGTTTAAGTATTTAAAATCAATTACCGTATGGCCGCTGCCGCGTAAAATGGCGTCCTGTTGCTTTTTGCTCAGGCTGTTAAAGGGTACATCCAAGGCAAAGCCGTAGTGATCGGCTAACGATTTTAACATCTGAAAATAATAAAAATTACGCTTATCCCAGCCGCGTATCGCGCCGCCGGCCAGGCTGAGCTCGTCACTGACAATGACTTTATTCGGATCAAAATACTGCTTCATCCCCAGGCCATCACAACTGGGGCAGGCACCGGCCGGGTTGTTAAACGAAAATAAGCGAGGCTCCAGTTCGACCATCGAATAACCACAGCTGGGGCAGGCAAAGTTAGCCGAAAACACCAGTTCAGCCGCGTCCGGCTCGTCCATCAGTGCCACCTTGGCCACACCGCCGGATAAACTAAGCGCGGTTTCAAAGGATTCAGCCAGCCGGGTTTTCACATCATCGCGCACTTTAATGCGGTCGATCACCACTTCAATGGTATGTTTTTTATGTAAGTCCAGCGTTGGCGGGTCGGATAAATCACAGACTTCGCCATCGATACGGGCGCGGATATAGCCCTGCGCGGCTAAGGTTTCCAGCGTTTTAACGTGTTCGCCTTTGCGCTCCTGCACCACCGGCGCTAACACCATTAACTTGGTGCCTTCGGGGAAGGCAGTAACCTTATCGACCATTTCGCTGATGGTTTGCGCCGTCAGCGGTAAATCATGCGTTGGGCAGCGCGGTTCACCAACGCGGGCAAATAACAAACGCAGGTAGTCATAAATTTCAGTAATGGTACCGACGGTAGAGCGCGGGTTATGCGAAGTGGATTTTTGTTCGATTGAAATCGCCGGTGACAAGCCTTCAATATGATCGACATCGGGCTTTTCCATCAAACTTAAAAACTGCCGGGCATAGGCCGATAACGACTCGACATAGCGGCGCTGGCCTTCGGCGTACAGTGTATCAAACGCCAGTGACGACTTGCCCGAGCCGGACAAGCCGGTAATCACAATCAGTTTATCGCGCGGTATGGTCAACGAGATGTTTTTCAGGTTGTGGGTGCGGGCGCCGCGAATATCGATTTTATCCATTTTGGTTTCCGGTTAGGCAGTAAATACACTTAAGCTGTACAAATATACACTACATAAGGTTAAGAAAAAACCAGCAGAGTTATCTTAGCTGCTTAGGCAGCGGCGAATTAGAACCCCGTTTCGGTCGCCACAGAGTGTCTGAGCCTTGCCGAAGGCAAAAGGCGAGTTGCTGTGGCGAGCCGGGGCGGGCGTTGTAGTTCGTGGCTAACACTGATCGTGAGCAAAAAAAGCCTCCGCACTAAGCGGAGGCAATACGGGTGAAGCGAGGGAGAGGATCTTAGAAGCTGTAGCTAATACTGAAATCGATACTGCGTGGCATGATATAGCGGCCGTTCGGGCTGCCGGCGCTGCGTGGATCGCCTTCAGTAATGCCGTCTTTGTCAGTCAGGTTGGCCACCGATAGCTGGGCTTTTAACTGCTGGGTGATCTCCAGCTGCACACCTAAATCGATTTTGCTGTAGCCGTCCAGCGTGACGCTGTTGCCATTGTCACCAAAGCGGTCGGCGACTGACGATAAAGTACCGTACACCGTAGCGTACATATCACTGACGTCGAAACCATAGCTGGGGGTAACCCGCAGCATCCAGTCTGGCTGGCGAATAGCCTGGTTGCCTACCACTAACGGGTCCGGATGGTTAGTAATTTCGGTATCCTGCACCGTAGCGTTCAGGTTAACGGCGAAACCGTTGTCGGCGCGGTAGTTGGCATCAAACTCGATACCCATGGCTTCGGTGGTTAACACTTCGGCCGGCGCGCCGGGGCGGGCGACAAACAGTTCGCCATCAACTTCGTTATAAAACGCCGTCAGGTACATGCTGTAATTTTGTTCGGCCCATTTGTAGCCCAACTCGTACTGAGTGACTTCTTTAATCAGCTTGTCGCCGCTTGTAAAGGCGCCGTAGTTATCGCGGAAATCGTCAAAAAACGGCATCTTGTTGCCTTTATTGATACGGGCAAACACTCCCATATTACGCTGCCACATCCAGTTTACCCCGGCGGTCCAGGCAGTTTTGCTTTCGTCGTAATCCACCGCTTTGCTGATATCGCCGGTTAAGCCTTCATCCACCACATAGCTAATTTTGTGGTTCTCACGGCGCAGGCCGGCATCCACCCGCCACTGTTCGTTTAACTGATATTCCACCGCGCCATAAAAAGCACTGGTGTCGCCATCGCCGGTGGCGTCGATATCGTAGTTCCAGCTGCAGCTTTGCAGGTTGTCGTTACAATCGATACCTGCTAGCGCTTCGCCGCCCTTTTCAACGACATGCCACAGCTGATTGCCGATAGACCACCAGTCCTGCACCGAGAAGTTGGTCGCGTAGTAACCCAGCGTAAATACGGCATTGTCAGTGGTTTTGCTCAGCGCGATATCATTGGTAAAGGCTTCGATGTCTTTCAGTACCACCCAGCGACCAATTTGCTGCACCACGGTATCGTCGTCATAACTGGCGCCGGTTGCAACGCCGGTGACCGGACCATTTACCCCGGCGACATTGCTAAGCGTAGTGGCACCGCCTTCCGGCACCAGGCCAAAAGTATTGGCTTCACCGGCAATATGGCTAAAGCGGTACATCAAGCGCCAGCTGTCGGTTAAGTCTAAATCAACAGTACCGCCGGTAATGCCGCCGTCCCAGCCGCGGCCATCACCAAAGTCATAGCTTTGCTCTTCGCCATCCGGACCATAGGCAATTTTACCGAGGCGGTTATTCGGGCCAATCTGGCTGTAGCTGTTATCGACCCCGGCCACATTCAGCGGAACCGGCAAATGCCAGACACCGTGATCGTCGGTCTGGCGTGTGTACACATTGATGGTGCCGTTATCCAGCTCTTTCGTTACGTTAACGGTAAACTGATGGCCTTTTTCTGAGTTAAAACCGGTTTCACGCGGGCCTTCAGAGCTGCTGATATAACCGCCGGCCATCACGTATAAGCGATCGGCAATTTCACCGCTAACCACGCCGTCTACCCGGCGCAGGCCATAGCTGGAGGTAGAAAATTTCACCAGACCTTCGGTGACTTCACTGCCTTCTTTTAACAAAAAGTTAGTGGTTAAACCTGGCTGGCCATTGGATAACACCGGCGTGGAACCGCCACGCAGTGCTTCCATAAAATGCACGGTTTCATCAAGACGGAAAATGGAGGAGTTTTCTAAAAACGATAAAGTCGGCGGCGGAAAAATTGGCGCACCGTTAAGCTGAATGGTTAAAAACGGCGCGTCACCGGTGCTGGGAAAGCCGCGCACAAACACGTTGGCGCCGGCCACACCGCCCGAGCTTTCTGCCCAGACGCCAGGCACTACAGTAAATAACTCTGCCGTGCTTTTTGGTGCCAGGCGGCCAATATTTTCGGCTGACACATTGGTAATGGCGTAACTGGTGTCTACTTTAAAGCCGGACATGCCACTGGCTTTACCGGTAACAACAATTTGTTCGATGTCACCTTTGCTTTCGGTGTCAGTTGTGGCTTCGGCACTGGTTTGGGCGAAAAGGGGCATGCTGCAAAGCAGTGCCAGTGCGGCACTGATCTTATTGAGTCGGGCTACCATCTGTTGTTCTCCTGCTATCCTGTCGATTATAAAGCCGGCGGTTATTAGTGGGTGTTTTTTTACCCTGTTTTGCTCGCTACAGTGCCGGGCGGACTTAAACATAGGTGATATTGCAATCGATTGCAATAGGGTTAATGCTGTTTTTGCATACGATTGCAGAAGAATTTTGCGGCTTAATTGTGCAGTATGGCTGACAGTGCCGTTGCCACCCTGTGCCCATTAAGGCATTATTGCTATCACTGTGAGTAAAAACCTGAGTAAAAGTAGCTATTGTGGGAATAAAACCGGCAAAAACCCTGACTTTATCTGATATTGCCCGCCTGGCTGGCGTGTCAGAGTCGACTGCGTCACGTGCCTTGCGTGATAACCCGGTGATTAATGCACAAACGCGGCAGAAAGTGCAGCAAATTGCCGCTGATCACCAGTTTAAGGTGAATGCAACTGCGCGTAGCCTGCGTACCCAAAAAAGCCATACCATAGCGGTGATTATTCTGTTTGATGCCAAAACCCAGCAGGCCATTACCGATCCGTTTTTGCTGGATATTCTCGGCGTAATTGCCGATGAGCTGACCCGCCAGGGCTACGATATGCTGCTAAGCACCAGCAAAACCACCGACAAAGACTGGCGCAGTTACTACTTTGATTCTAAACGTGCCGACGGCCTGATTGTTATCGGTCAGGGTGAACATGACGAGCGGGTTGAACAATTAAGCCATGCCGGCGTGCCTTTTGTGGTGTGGGGCGCTGCCAGCGGCACAGAGCACTTTCCGGTCATCGGCAGTGATAACCGTCAGGGCGCACAGTTAGCCGTGACGCATTTAATTGCCCAGGGCTGCAAGCGCATCGCTTTTTTAGGCGATATCCGCCATAGCGAAATTGAAATGCGCTATCTGGGCTATCAGGACGCGTTGCAGGCGGCCGGCATTAAAGCTGAACCGGCATTGCAGCTGAATACCGATTTTACCGCCCAGGATGGTTATTTGCAGACACAGCAGGCGCTGTTTGCCGAGCTTGGCAGCCTGGATGGTATTTTCGCCGCCAGTGATGCCATTGCCATGGGCGCGATGAAAGCGCTGTTGGAGCACCAGATCAAGGTGCCACAGCAGGTCGCGCTGGTCGGTTTTGATGATATCGCGATGTCGGCCTACTGCACACCGTCGCTAACCACAGTAAAACAGGACACCCATGCCGGCGGTAAATTGCTGGTAGCGCAATTGCTAAGCCGTATTAACGGCGGTAAAGCGGCATCACAGCTGCTGCCGGTAAAGTTAATAGAACGCCAATCGAGTTTGCGGAGAAATTAGCACGGTTAAACTTTGTCGTGGCTTGCGTTATCGGCAATCGATTCTGATGACGAAACGTCTGCTTGTCCTCACAGGCTGTGATACCAGATGGGCTGCTTAATTTTGTCGTGGCTTGCGTTACCATTGCTGTCGGGCTCGCCACAGCAACTCGCCCTTATGCCTACGGCAGGGCTCAGACACTCTGTGTCGCCCCGCCAGCAATGCTAACCGCCACTGCTGAAGAGGAAACTACAAATTCAGCAAATCTGTCAGTGTAACTGCGGCTACGTCCGGATACACCTTTAACGCCCCGCTTAGCACCTTGGCATCACCAATACCGATGGCTTTCATACCAGCACGGTTAATCGCTTCTATGCCGGCCAGTGCGTCTTCGACACCAATACAATGCTCTGGCGGTACACCCAGACCTTTAGCGGCGAGTAAAAACACTTCCGGATCGGGTTTGCTGTTTACGACGTTGTTGGCATCGGCAATATAGTCAAACTGCGCTGCTATACCTAAACGCTCAACCACAAAAGCCGCGTTTTTGCTGGCTGAGGCCAAGCCAATTTTAATACCACTGTGATTTAACTGCGCAAATAACGGCTGTACGCCGGGGTAGAGATTATCCGCTGTGATATGGTCGATAAGCGCCAGATAATGCGCATTTTTTTGCTGCATCAGCCGTGTTTCTTCGGCGGCGCTTAGCGTTAAACCGCCTTGATGTAAAATCCAGCGTAGCGAGCCTAAGCGATCCACGCCTTTCAGTTGCTCGTTGTCGTGCTCGGTAAAGGCAATACCCAGCTCGTCAGCTAACGCCTTCCAGGCATAAAAATGGTAGATGGCGGTGTCAGTTAACACGCCATCGAGGTCAAAAATTACTGCGCGGCAGTTCATCCGTTGTCTCCTATTGCCCGGGTTACGGTTTCACTACCGCTAAGCGTCAGTGCTTCACCATTATGAAATAACGTTAACGGCTCACCGCTGATAAGCTGATAACTGGCTTGTTGCTGGTCAGCGCTAAATTGCAACACCCGGCCGCGGTAGCTTAAACGGAAACTTAAGCGAGGCAGTTGTGCCGGTAACTGCGGCTTAAAATGCAGGCCATCAGGGCGCGAGCGCACGCCGGCAAAGCCCATCACCAGCGACATCCAGCTGCCGGCCATACAGGCGATATGCACGCCAAACTCGGTGTTAGCATGGTGGTTATCCAGGTCCATCCGGGCGCTGTCGCCAAAAAACTCATGCGCACGGCCGGTGTCGCCGGTTTCAGCAAATAAAATGCTGTGAATACAGCTGGATAAGCTGGAGTCATGCGTGGTCAGTGGTTCGTAATAGGCCAAATCACGCTGCTTTTGCGCCTGCGGTATCGCATCGTCCAGCAACAGCAGCGCCAGCACCACGTCGGCCTGTTTTAATACCTGATGGCGGTAAATCACCAGCGGGTGATAATGCAGCAGCAATGGATATTTTTCGGCTGGGGTGTTGGCAAAATCCCACGGCTGACGGCTTAAAAAGCTGTCGTCCTGCGGGTGCACCTGCAGCTGAGCGTCAAACGGCAGAT
This sequence comes from Rheinheimera pleomorphica, assembly GCF_011634895.1. Taxonomy (GTDB): domain Bacteria; phylum Pseudomonadota; class Gammaproteobacteria; order Enterobacterales; family Alteromonadaceae; genus Alishewanella; species Alishewanella pleomorphica. Next base: position 178,541 of record NZ_SIRR01000007.1, read on the forward strand.
ACATGCTGTTAGCGGCTTGCTGCCATTGCTGCATTTCGGTATCAGTTACGCCAAGCTGCGCCAGCAGCGGGCTTTGCTCCGTCTGCAGTTGCTGCACTATTTGCAGCGTAAAGCGCAGCTGTAATTGCACCATCGCATTGGTGTAGAAGTTATTGTTTACCAGCGCCGAGTATTCATCTGGTCCGGTGACCATATGTATTTCAAACTTACCGCTGCGCGCAGAGAAAAAGCCCAGTTGCAGCCATAACCGCGCGGTTTCAACCAGCATTTCTGCGCCCATTTGCTGCATAAAGGCCCAATCTTCAGTGGCCAGATAATAGCTGCGGATAGCATAAGCAATGGCGGCATTAATGTGGTACTGCGCGGTGCCGGCCGGAAAATACGCCGAGCACTCTTCACCGCCAATGGTGCGCCACGGGTACAGCGCACCGCGGCTGTGCGACATCTGCCTGGCCCGCTCACGTGCGGCATCGAGTTGGCTGTAGCGCTGGGTTAATAACTGACGGGCAATCTCGGGCTGGGTCAGGCTCATTACCGGCACGACGTAAATTTCGGTATCCCAGAAATAGTGACCATCATAGCCCGGGCCGGTTAAGCCTTTGGCGCCGATATTGCTGTGGCCGTTACGGCCGGCCGATTGTGCCAGGCTAAACAGGTTAAAGCGCATCGCCTGCTGCAGCGCGACATCGCCATCTATTGAAACGTCGGCCTGCCGCCAGTATTGCTGCCACCACTGTTGATGTTCGCTTAGCAGGCCGCTAAAGCCCTGCTGCTGTGCGTTATTCAGCAATTGCAGCGCCTGTTGGCCCAGGCTGTCGCTCTGGTCAACACTGGCGCTATGGCAGTAGATCACCAACTTATGCAGCGTTTGGGTTTCGCCCTGTGTTAGGTGCAAGGCAAATTGCTGGTTCAGGATGTTGGTTTGGCTATCGTCCTGCGTCAGCAAGGTGGCGCAGGCCGGCAACAGATGGCCGCAGGCTGCGGCAACAATAAAATCAGCGCCTTTGGCGCGGTGCAACATCAGGCTGTGTTCGCCATCGAATTGCTGGCGCAGCAAAGTTAAGCTGTCGGCGATCGACATTTCACCTACCCGCGGGTCGTCTTTTTTATAAAAACCGGGGTAGGCTGCGTCCAGGCCGCTGCTCAGTATCACTTCGCCGGAAAAATTCAGAGCGGTAATGCTGAGCTCTATCGCCAGTAAATGCGGGTTAGCCTGGGAGACAAAACGCCGGCTGGCAATACGTAACTGCTTGCCGTTGCTGCTTTGCCATTCACTGTGTCGGCTTAATACGCCCTGCTGCAGATCCAGCGTGCGGCTGTGGCTGCTGGCACTGTCAACACAGAAGGCTTCGCCATCGACATTCAGCTTAAGCACTTTGCCGTTAGCCACCTGCAGCATTTTATGGTTGTGTTTGGCAAAGCCATAGGCCGCTTCGCCATAATGAATTGGTTCGCTGCTGTAGACGCCGTTTAAATAGGTCCCTTCGCAGCTGGCGACAGCCGCCGGTGCGCCTTCTTCTAAGGTGCCGCGTGTGCCAATATAACCATTGGCCAGGCTAAGCAGGGTTTCCTGCAGCAGCAGGTGCTGCGGCTGATAGTGGCTGTCGGTTAAAGCCCAGGGCTCAGTGGTAAGTGGCCGCACAGCAGCATGGGGATGTAACGACATAGCGGGTACCTGATTCAATTACAGTAAATAAGCTTAATATACAGCTTTTGCAATCGATTGCAATATGCAATAAAACCAGTGTATAGTGCAAAATGTCAGCAAAAGACTGGCAACAGGGTTAAATAACAACAGCTGTGAAAAGCAGCATAAAAAATGAGAACCAGATTATGGCCACTTTGCGTATCCGCTTGTCGCTGCTACTGACCTATTTTGTGTTTGCCATTTTGTTAAACAGTGTCGGCACGGTGATTTTGCAGGTGATCCACACCTATCAAATTACCAAAGCCGCGGCCAGTGTGCTGGAAGGTTTTAAAGATATCCCTATCGCTGTGGTGTCTTTTATTATCGCGTCTTACCTGCCACGGCTGGGCTATAAAGCCGCGTTGCAAATTGCACTGCTGCTGGTGACACTGGCCTGTATTATGATGCCGCTAATTCCCGCGTTCTGGACCACTAAATTACTGTTTTTCACCGTTGGTGCCAGCTTTGCACTGGTAAAGGTATCGGTGTATGCCAGTATCGGCGTGGTAACCGAAACCAAAGCTGAGCATGCTTCCTTGCTAAATTTTATCGAAGGTGGCTTTATGCTGGGCGTACTTTCCGGCTATTGGTTGTTTTCCGCTTTTATGGACCCGACAGCGCCAGAGTCCGGCGGCTGGCTGCAGGTGTACTGGTTGCTGGCGCTGCTATGTGCGGCCAATTTGGCGCTGCTAAGCAGCACGCCGTTTCCGAAGCTGGTGTTGCCGCCAACCCAACCGCTAAAACACGACTTTATAGCTATGCTGCAGCTGGTATATAAGCCGCTGGTATTTGTGTTTGTATTATCCGCATTTCTATATGTATTAATTGAACAGGGCATAGGCAGCTGGTTGCCAACCTTTAACAATGAGGTGCTGCAACTACCGAATCAGCTGAGCGTGCAACTGACCAGTATTTTTGCGGCCAGCCTGGCGCTGGGACGTATTTTAGCCGGCGTGGTATTAAAAAAACTGTCCTGGTATTTGCTGCTGAACAGCTGTCTTATTGCTATGGCGCTGCTGATCCTGCTGACCTTGCCGTTAACCCGTAACATAGCGCTGAATGCCGATGTCAGCTTATTTACGGCACCGCTGGCGGCCTACCTGTTCCCGCTGATCGGCCTGTTTATGGCCCCCATTTATCCGGTGATTAATTCAGTGATGCTAAGTGCGTTGCCTAAAATCCAGCATGCGCCAATGACCGGGCTGATCGTGGTGTTCTCGGCGCTGGGCGGCACGACCGGTTCTATGGTAACCGGTTACACCTTTGCCAACTTTGATGGCCAGACCGCGTTTTACTTAAGCCTGTTGCCGCTTAGCCTGTTGTTGCTGTCGGTAGGGCTGTTTCACCGCGAGAGTAAGCCGGCAGCAGCCTGAGCAGTTAGCGGACTAAGCGCAGTAAACTGCGGTTAAATCTGCTTAAAGCGTGCCGGTTCTGTGCTACACTGGCGCGCTTATTTAAACGGTTTACTGTCAGTTAATGCATCAGTTAAATTCCCTTGAAAAACGTGCTGCCCTGGCATTAGCGCTGGTATTTTCCAGCCGGATGCTGGGCTTGTTTATGCTGCTGCCAGTGTTTGCGCTGTATGGCACTGAGCTGGCTGGCTTCTCACCACTGTGGATTGGCCTGGCCATTGGTGCTTATGGCTTAACCCAGGCGATACTGCAAATTCCGCTGGGGTGGTTGTCAGACCGCATTGGTCGCCGCCCGGTGATGTTGGGTGGGCTGACTTTGTTTGCGCTGGGTTCAGTCGTGGCCGCGCTGGCCGATTCTGTTTATCTGGTTACTGTTGGCCGGGTGTTGCAGGGCGCTGGCGCTATTGCCGGGGCTATTCTGGCATTTGCTGCCGATGTGACCCGCGAAGAGCAGCGGCCAAAGGTGATGGCGATCATTGGCGCCAGTATTGGCCTAAGCTTTGCTGCAGCTATGGTGCTGGGCCCGCTGCTGGCGAAAGCAGCCGGGCTAAGCGGCGTGTTCTGGTTTACCGCACTGTTGGCCGGTTGCGCCATGCTGCTGGTGGCGTTTTTATTACCTCACAGCGTCAGCAAAGCACCGATGGCGGAAACCCTGGCGCTGCCACAAAGCCTGGGCGCTATGCTAAAACATCGCCAGTTATTGCAGCTGGACCTTGGCGTATTGCTATTGCATTTAATGCTAACCGCGATGTTTGTTGTATTGCCCAAGTTGCTACAACAATACGGTTTAGTTTCAACACAACACTGGCAGTTTTATCTGCCGTTGTTGTTGGGCTCTTTTGTATTAATGCTGCCAATGATGATGATTGCTATGCGCAAAGCGCAGGAAAAAGCCTTTTTTCTGCTGGCGATTGCGTTGTTAAGTAGTGCCATGTTGTTGGCATTACTGTGGCCGGGTTTTTGGCCGTTAACGCTGGCGCTATTGCTGTTTTTTATCGGCTTTAATTTTTTAGAAGCCAGCCTGCCAGCGCTGGTGTCGCGCATTGCGCCGGCCGGCCAGCGTGGCAGTGCCATGGGTATTTATTCCAGCAGCCAGTTTTTCGGTGCCTTTTTAGGCGGTGTGCTCGGTGGCGCCATAATGCAACATTCTGGCTACCAGGCTTTATTTGCCGCACTGGCCGTTATTGGTTTAATATGGCTGGCAGTTGCCAGCACCCTGCAGCTGCCACCACGCGCTCAGCGTTTATCACTTAGTGTCGCAATATTAACGGCTGACCAAGCCAAGGCGCTTGCAGCGCAGCTGACCGCGCTGCAAGGGGTGCAGGAAGTAACCATTGTTCTGGCAGAGCAGCGCTGTTATCTGAAAGTCAGCTCAGCACAGTTTGACACCGCGCAGGCACAGGCGATGATCGCCGCAGCCGGGGCTTAACATTTTTTAGGAGAATTCGCATGGCGCGTGGCATTAATAAAGTCATCTTAATTGGTAACCTGGGCACCGACCCGGAAGTACGCTATATGCCGCAAGGCGGCGCTGTGGCTAATTTAACCGTGGCCACCTCGGAAAGCTGGACTGACAAAGCCACTAACGAGAAAAAAGAGCAAACCGAATGGCATCGCGTGGTGATTTACCAGCGTTTAGCCGAAATTGCCGGTGAATACCTGCGTAAAGGCAGCAAAGTGTACATTGAAGGTAAGCTGAAAACGCGTAAATGGCAGGATAAAGACGGCGTAGAGCGTTACACCACTGAAATTATCGCTAACGAGCTGCAAATGTTAGATGGCCGCGGTGATAACCAGCAAGGCGGCATGGGTGGCGGCCAGCAGGGCGGTTACCAGAAACCGGCCCAGCAACAAGGTGGCTATCAGCAACAAGCGCAGCAGGCGGCACCGCAACAGCAGGCTTATCAGGCGCCGGCGCAAGGCGGTTACCAGCAAGCTGCACCACAACAACAAGGCGGCTATCAACAACGCCCGGCCGCGCAACCACAAGGTGGTTATCAGCAACCGGCGCAGCCACAGCAGCGGGCGCCAATGGAACCACCAATCGATTTTGATGACGATATTCCGTTCTAGGATTACCGTTCTTAAAATGTACAACGTTTTAAGATACAACACCCCGCACTGCGGGGTGTTTTATTTTGTGCCGGCTTGTGGTGCTAATGCCGCCAAAATAGCGCAATCTGGTGAGCTGTCGGCGTTGCAGCTATTGGCGAGTTGCTGTAACAACTGCTGCATGTTCTGCAATTCGGCAATTTTTTCCGCAATATTAGCCAGATGCTGCTCGGCGAGTTGTTTTACGGCGCGGCTTTCACGCTCGGGGTTTTGCCATAGCTGTAGCAGTGAGCGAATTTCGTTTAGCGAAAACCCCAGTTTGCGCGCTTGCTGAATAAACTTTAGTTGCTGCAACTGCTGTTGGTTGTATAAGCGGTAACCGGCGTCGGTGCGCGCTGGTTTTTGCAGTAAGCCGCTTTGCTCATAGTTACGGATCATTTTCGCTGACAGGCCGCTGGCAGTAGCGGCCTCGCCGATGGTTAATAAATGGGGCATTTGCACACTCCTAAAAGCGTTGTCGCTGCAGGCGCAGGGCGTTAGTGACCACCAGCACACTGCTAAACGCCATGGCGCCGCCAGCGATAATCGGGTTAAGCAAGCCCAGTGCCGCCAATGGAATACCGATGGTGTTAAAGGCAAAGGCCCAGAACAGATTTTGCTGAATATTGCGGTAAGTCGCTTTAGCCAATTGCAGCGCTGCACCGACCAGTTCGGGGTTGCTGTGCATTAAAGTAAACGCTGAGGCACTTACTGCCACGTCTGTACCGCTGGCCATCGCGATGCCCAGATCAGCCTGCGCCAGGGCGGGCGCGTCATTGATGCCATCGCCAACCATGGCGACTTTATAGCCTTGCTGCTGGTAAGCCGCTACGGCCTCGGCTTTACCTTGTGGCAGCACTTCGGCCTGCACATTATCCAAGCCCAGCTGCTCGGCAATATAGTTGGCGCTGTCTTGTGAATCCCCGGTGAGCATCGCCACTTTGATACCGCTCTGCTGCAGCTTATGCACGGCGTCTTTCGCCTGGGGCTTGGCTTTATCGGCAAAGCACAGTAAGCCAAGTAATTGGGGGCCCTGAGCGGTTTTTTCTGCCAGCCATGAGACTGATGCGCCCTGAATGCGGATGTGTGTCGTTGGCAGCGTCAGCCCCAGTTCGCGCATCCAGTTGCCTGAACCCAGCAGCAGTTGCCGCTGTTCAACGCTGGCTTTTACGCCTTTGCCGGCCACCACGCTAAAGCCGCTGGTTTCAGGAAGCGCTATCTGCTGTGCTTGGGCATACTTTACTACCGCTTTTGCCAGCGGGTGTTCGCTGTTGCTACTGAGGGCATACGCCAGCGCGACAAGTTCAGCGTCGCTGCTTTGTAGTGCGGTGACTTGCATCAGCTCGGGCTTGCCCTCGGTCAGGGTGCCGGTTTTATCAAACACAACATAATTGATTGCGGTTGCCTGCTCCAGCGCCTGCGCATCTTTAACCAGAATGCCGTGACGGGCTGCGGTGCCGGTGCCGGCCATAATGGCCGCCGGTGTCGCTAAACCCAAAGCACAAGGGCAGGCAATCACCAGTACCGCTACGGCATTTAGAATAGCTTGCTGCCAGTTACCACTGGTAAAACCCCAACCCAATAACGTTACTAAGGCTATCAGCAGCACCACTGGCACAAATATCGCACTTATTTTATCTACCAGCGCCTGCACCGGTGCTTTAGCGCCCTGTGCCTGTTCGACTAAACGAATTATTTTAGCCAGTGTCGACTCGGCGCCAACGGCGCAGGCTTCAAATTCCAACACGCCATCCAGGTTTACTGCGCCGCCGGTAACCTTGTCCGCCGCAGTTTTATGTAGCGGAATACTCTCACCGCTGATCAGCGCTTCATCGACATGGCTGTCGCCTTTAACTACCACGCCATCAGCTGCAATGCGCTCGCCTGGCAATACTTTTACCGTATCGCCCTGTTTTAGCTCAGCAGCGCTAATTTGCTGCCAGCTGTTGTTGCGCCAGACAGTGGCAGTAGTAGGTTTTAAGTTTTCCAGTGCGTTAAGCGCCGCTGTGGTGCGCTGTTTGGCGCGCTTTTCCAGCAACTTGCCCAGTAACACCAGTGTCAGTACTGCGGCACTGCTTTCAAAGTACAGGTGCGGGCCGCCATGATGGCCATCAAAGCTATACCACAGATAAAGCGATAAACCGTAGGCCGCACTGGTGCCGATGGCGACCAGTAAATCCATGTTGCCGGTTTTGGCTTTTAGCGCCTGCCAGGCCGCTTTGTAAAAGCGGGCACCAAAGTAAAACTGTACCGGTGTTGCCAACAGCCACTGCCACAGTGCGGGCAACATCCAGTCTGCACCAAACAACAGGCCGACCATCGGCAAAACCAATGGCAGCGTCAGCAGGGCTGCCCCCAGCACCGGCCAGCTTTCAGCCTGGTAAAAGCGCGTTGCGGCTTGGCTGGCACCGTGCTCTGCCGCCTTATGCGCAGTCAACTCACTGAGTTGATAACGGCTGCCAGCCAGCGCCTGCTGCAGCTGGGATAACGATAATGGCTGGCTCAGGCTAAGGTGTAGCTGCTCTGTCGCCAGATTAACGTTAGCGCTGATCACGCCGGGCAGTGTCATCAGGGTTTTTTCGATGCGGCTGGCGCAGGAGGCGCAACTCATGCCGCTGACGGCATACTGCGTTTCGATGCTGTCAAGCTGGTACCCTGCTGCGGTGATGGCTTCGGCCAGGACAGAAGTGGGTGCTGAACCACTGACGGTGGCGGTGTCGCTGGCCAGGTTAACACTGACGTCCGTCACATCATCCAACTGGCGCAAGGCGGTGCGAATACGGCTGGCGCAGGAGGCGCAACTCATACCCTTAATCTGTAACTGCTGGCTGTTTGGCATAACATTCACTCCGGTTACTGCAATAAGCGTAACACAAGGTTAAAGCTTGCCCCTAGGGTAAGGTCAATACAGCTTGATTAAGCTGAACAGTGCGTTAGCGCTCCAGATGAAAACTTTGCAGCACCCAGTCGATCAGCAGTTGGATTTCCTGCCGGTTTGGGTCGTCGTCATGGCGCACCAGATAGTAGCGATCGCGGCTTAACAGCTCTTGCTCGAACAGGCGCTGCAGGCTACCACTACTAAACCAGCCGGCGCTGATGGGCAATGGAATTAAGGCCACGCCTAAACCCTGCTGGGCGGCACGGGCGACACTGAACATACTGTCGAGCTGGATAATTTGTTTTGGTGCAAAGTTATGATAGCCAACATGCTCAGCCCACTGGTGCCAGGCGTGGGGCCGGGCCTGATGTAAAATAAGTGGTACCTGCTCCAGAATACGATAACCTTTACTGTGCCATTTCTGATACTGCTGTGGGTTACAGGCCGGGATATAGCTAATCGGAAATAAGTCATACACTTGCTTTTGCTCCGGCCTTTTTCCGGACAAAATAATGGATAAATCGGTGTATTTTGGGCTGTCACGGCGTGACTTTACCGTTTCCAGCGTCAGGTTAATATTCGGGTATTGTTCTGACCAGCCAATCAGGCGTGGCACAAATAACTCGCTGGCAAAGAATTCTGGCATCGAAATACTGACTTCCAGCATGCGCTGGGCCTGGCTGAACTCAGCAATGGTAGCCGCCAGTTGTTCCATCTGCGGTGCTATCGCCTGATAAAAGCGTTTGCCCGCTTCGGTTAATACCACCGCCCGGGTTTTGCGTTCAAACAGGGTTAAGTTCAGGTTTTCTTCCAACTGCTTAATTTGATGGCTAACCGCAGACGGGGTTAAGTACAGCTTTTTGGCCGTTTCTTTAAAACTTAAACACTCGGCGGCGACGCAAAAACAACGCAGGCCGCGCATCGGTGTGTGCAGTGGTAACATAGTTAATCCGCTTGGTTGTGAACGCTGTGCTGCCACAGTATGGCAACGCAATATGACAAGGATAAGCAAAAGCAGTACCAGCGCAAGCACCGGTACTAATTTATTGATAATTATTTACTTTAGTTTACGCCGCAGGGCTAAATCTGCCTGCTGCGCACGCTAATGGTGCGGTGTTGTCGCATCAGGGCAGCAGTGGAAAGCGGCTGGCAATATCGCTGCCGGTAAAATTTGCCACCCAGCCATCTGCATTATTAAATAAACGAATGGCGGTAAATTCCGGCTCGCTGCCCATATCAAACCAGTGCGTGGTGCCTGCTGGCACGCTGATAAGATCATTTTGCTGGCACAGTACCTGATACACCCTGCCGGCGATATGCAGACAAAATAGGCCTTGGCCACGGACAAAAAACCGTACTTCGTCTTCACTGTGGGTGTGTTCAGCCAGAAACTTTTGCCTAAGCGCCTGCTTATCCGGGTGACTGGCGCTTAATGAGATCACATCCACAGTAATATAGCCGCCTTCGGCTTGCAGTTTGGCGATATCGGCGGCATAGGCTGCCTGGATCTGCTCAGCGCTGCTGTCAGCGGTAATGGCTGCCGTTGCCTGCCATTGCTCAAAGCGCACGCCGGCACTGTTCAGCTCGCGCTGGATCAGCTTGCTGTCGCTGCTGTGTAGCAATGGCTGTGCCGGATTGTCGGCGGCAAAGACCGTGAGTTGGCTCATTTAATGTGCTCCTCAATTTCGCTAAAGCTCGGCGCCAGGGTGTGACTGCCGCCAGTCTGGCCTTCGCGGATCAGTTGTATGGTGTCAATACCCAGCGGCTGTGCGGCGTCCAACTCGGCCACCACATCTGATAAAAACAGCACTTGCTTCGGCGGTAGCTGCAGTTGCTGCAAGATGGCGGCATAAGAGGAGATGTCGCGCTTGGCACCTATGCGGGTGTCAAAGTAGCCGCTAAATAGCGGCGTCATATCGCCAAAGTCACTGTATTTAAATAATAATTGCTGGGCCTGTACTGAGCCGGAGCTGTAGACATACAGTTTAATGCCTTGCTGCTGCCAGCGGGTTAACGCGGCATACGCGTCGGCATAAACATGGCCGCGAAAAGCACCACTTTCGTAGCCCTGTTGCCATACCATACCCTGCAGCGCCTTTAACGGGGTAATTTTCTGATCTTTGGCTATCCACTCAAGCAGCTGAGCGATGATGGCATCGACAGTGGCAGCGGGTTGTTGCATAAGACTGCGGCACGCTGTCAGTTGCTCAGCAACAGCAGATTGCGCCGCATTCGCCCGGATAAAGGCCGGTAACTCAGCTGTAGCATAGGGAAACAATACCTCGGTGACAAAGCTGATGCGGCTGGTGGTGCCTTCAATGTCGGTGATAATGGCGGAGTACTTCACGGCTTACCTTGCTAGTTTTAATCTCTCAAGCTCGCAGTTTATAAGAAATTCCCAGCCTTCTAAATGCCTTTTTGCCTCGTCCAGGCTGCGGCCCCAAACATAAAGGCCATGGCCGCGTACCAGCAGGCCCCAGTTTAACGGCTGCTGTTGCCAGCGCTGGCTCACCCGGGCGGCCAGTGCCGGTATATCCTGCGTATTATCAAATAGCGCCAGCTCGCAGGGCGTATCGTGGCTGCTGTGGCCACTGATGGCTTTTTGCATCTCATAACCGCTGAACAGATAGCTGTCGTCAGTGATCAAGCGGGAGAACACCGTGGCCTGCACTGAGTGGGTATGTAATACGGCCTTGATGTTTGGATCCAACTGATACAGCCGGGCGTGCAAAGCCGTTTCTGCCGACGGCTTGCCCGGGCAGCTAAGCTCACCCTGTTGCCAGCTGACCGGCAACAGATCCTGCGGGCTCAGCTCGCCCTTATCTTTGCCGGACGCCGTTACCAGGGCACTGTGCTCTGAGCTTCGGATAGAAAAATTACCGCCGGTAGCGGGCACCCAATGCCGGCTGGCGATCCAGCGGCCCAGCGCACATAAGGCGATGGCATTGGGATTAAGCTGATGCAATTGGGCGGTATTGTTCATAATTAAGTTAACCTGGTTGCTATACGTTCAAACGTTTAGATGTCTATACATAAAACGGGCTAAATGATAGCATTCAAGCCGGTTTTCGCAACTTTTTATTGCCTTATGTCATTTACAAGCAAACTACCGGCGGTTGGCACGACGATTTTCAGCCAGATGTCACAACTGGCTGCCCAGCAGCAAGCCATTAATTTATCGCAAGGTTTTCCGGATTTTGCCGCCAGCGACGTGCTAATTAGCAAGCTGGCGCACTATGCCAGCCAGGGCTTTAACCAATACGCGCCGATGCCGGGTATTTTGCCATTGCGCGAGCAAATCGCGGCGCTGCTGCAGCACTGCTATGGCCGCAGCGTTTGTCCACAGCAGGAAGTAACGGTGACCAGTGGCGCCACTGAGGCGTTGCTGGTGGCGATAAGCGCCGTAGTCAATGCCGGTGATGAGGTGATTATCTTTGACCCTGCCTATGACAGCTATGCCCCGGCCATTGCTTTAAACGGCGGCAAAGCCGTGCATATCGCACTTACAGCGCCGGATTACCGGGTAGACTGGCAGCAGGTGGCGCAGGCGATAACGGCACGCACTAAGCTGATTATTGTCAACAGCCCGCATAATCCAAGCGGTATGGTGTTCAGCCAGCAAGACTGGCAGGCATTGCAGAGCCTGGTGGTTAAATATCATTTGTACTGTATTAGCGACGAAGTGTACGAGCATATGGTATTTGATGGTGCCGCTAAGCTCAGTGCCAACCGTTTTGCTGAGTTGGCACAGCGCAGCTTTATTGTGTCATCCTTTGGTAAAACCTTTCATGTTACCGGCTGGAAGCTGGGCTATTGTGTAGCGCCAGCGGCGCTTAGCGATGAATTTCGTAAAATTCATCAGTACGTAACCTTTTCCAGCTTTACCCCGGCACAATATGCGCTAGCTGATATGCTGGCACAGCATAGCGAACAGGTGCATCGGCTTGCCGCTTTTTATCAGCAAAAGCGCGATAGCTTTTCCACGCTGCTGGCCAATAGCCGCTTTCGCTTATTGCCCTGTCAGGGCACGTATTTTCAGCTGGCTGATTACAGTGCTATCAGTGACTTGGACGATGTGGCCTTTTGCCGCTGGCTCACCATTGAGCATAAAGTGGCGGCGATTCCGCTGTCGGTGTTTTACCAAACAGCGCCGGACAGCCGTATTATCCGCTTTTGTTTTGCCAAACAGCCCGCCACACTTAACGCTGCAGCGGAGGTGTTATGTCAGCTGTAACCGAACTTAAGGTGGCGCTGCTGCAAACGGCACTGGTATGGCAGGATGCACCGGCTAACCGCCAGCAACTGGCGGAGCAACTGCAAGCTATCAGTGCTGATGTAATCGTATTGCCGGAGATGTTTAGCAGCGGTTTTTCAATGCAAAGTGAGCAAATTGCCGAGCCGGAAGCTGACACCTTAAACTGGTTGCAGCGGCAGGCGAAGCAGCTTAATGCGGCACTCTGCGGCTCGGTTGCCACCCGTATTGCTAGCGGCTGCGTTAACCGTTGTTATTTTGTTACGCCAGAGGGTAAGGTCAGCTACTACGACAAAAAACATTTGTTCCGTATGGCCGGCGAGCATCAGGCGTATAGTGCAGGCAACCAGCGGGTGGTGGTGCAGTATCGCGGCTGGCGCATTTTGCTGCAGGTATGCTACGACCTGCGCTTCCCGGTATTTAGCCGCAGCCGTAATGACTACGATATTGCGCTGTACGTAGCCAACTGGCCGGCGGCGCGTAGCCACGCCTGGCGTACCTTATTGCAGGCGCGGGCCATAGAAAACCAGGCTTATATACTGGGTTGTAACCGGGTAGGCAGCGATGGCAATGGCGTGGCATATCGCGGCGATAGCTTAATTGTCGATTATCTTGGCCAGCCCTTGGCAGATCTGGCACCTAATCAAGCTGGTGTGTTAACCGACACGCTGGATTTAACCGCGCTGAGGCAGTACCGGCAGCAATTTCCGGCTTATCTGGATGCTGATGAGTTTTCTTTGCTATAGCACATAGCATGATACAGTTTGCTCTAAATCAACCGTTGGAGGCCATGGATGGCCGACAAATTCGTAAGGAACGAATTTGAACAGCTTTGCTGGCCCCGCAAGGGGAAAACTTCAAGGATGAAGTTTGTAGATCGAGCCTCAGGGATGATTTATGGCGTGTTGATGTGAGCGAACTGTATCAGGTCGATACCTCGGTTTTACTCAGATCCCGCCACAACAACCAAAGCCGGGTATCCAGCTCCAGCTGATGATATTGCGGCTCCATATGCTGACATAGCTGGTAAAAGGCTTTGTTGTGCTCTTTCTGTTTAAAGTGCGCCAGTTCATGCACCACTATCATGCGTAAAAACTCGGCCGGTGCCTGTTTAAACAGTGCCGCTATGCTGATGCTGTTATGGGCTTTGAGTTTGCTGCCTTGCACGCGCGAGGCAAAGGTGTGCATACCCAGTGCCTGCTTAATGATATTCAGCTTGCTGTCAAAGCGTACCTGGCTTAGCGGTGGGCTATTGCGCATATAGGCATTTTTCAGCTCATTCACATAGCTGTACAGTGCTTTATCACTTTGCACCTGGTGCGGCTGTGGGTATTTAGCGTCAAGGTACTGCGCCAGCTTGCCGCTGCTGAGCAATTCAGCGGCCTGCTGCTGGATGTTTTGCGGGTAGCCCGCCAGATAGTTAATTGTTTGCAAATTGTTTTCCCAAACTGAAACCGGCGCCATTATACGCCGAGTTAGTCGCTACGTCAGCCGCGACAGGCTTGACGTTGCCGCTTTTCGCAGTAACACTGTATGCCCATTACTAACATGAGTTTAACCAGTGAGCGAGATTAACTGGGCGGCGCTACAAAGCGCAGCACAACAGGCCGCGGCGCAGGCTTATGCGCCTTACAGCAAATTTCCGGTAGGTGTAGCGGTACTAGCCGACAGTGGCAAGATTTACAGCGGTTGCAATGTCGAAAACGCCTCATACGGTGGCACAGTCTGCGCCGAGCGTAATGCGATAGCCGCTGCCGTGGTGGCTGGCGAGCGACAATTCACTGCGCTGCTGGTGTATACCCCGCAAGCTATGTTAACGCCGCCGTGCGGTATTTGCCGCCAGGTAATTGCCGAGTTTTTTAACCCGGACGCGCCGGTAGCCAGCTGCAACCATTTACAGCAACAACAACAGTGGACGCTGGGCGAGTTATTGCCAGCGGCTTTTACCCCTACTTATTTAGCCAACAGCACTAAAGTTGGAGCCTGATAGATGATCCCACAGGAAATCATTAAAACCAAACGCAATGGCAAGGCCTTAAGCCAGGCTGAGATCCAGCAATTTGTCCGCGGCTTAACTGACGACAGTTTTAGTGAAGGCCAGGTGGCGGCGCTGGCAATGGCGATTTATTTAAACGGCATGAGTGTCGATGAAATCGTCACTTTAACGCTGGCCATGCGTGACAGCGGCACCGTATTGAACTGGCAGGGTACGCTAAATGGCCCGGTGGTGGATAAACACAGCACCGGCGGCGTCGGTGACAAAGTGACCCTGATGCTGGCACCGATGGTGGCTGCCTGTGGCGCTTATATGCCCAGCATCGCCGGCCGTGGCTTAGGCCACACCGGCGGCACTGTCGATAAGCTGGAAACGATCCCCGGCTATAGCTGCACCCAAAGCCTGAGTAAAATTCAGCAGCTATTGCCCACGCTTGGTTGCGTGATTGTTGGCCAGAGCAGTGAGCTGGCACCGGCTGATCGGCGCTTGTATGCCATTCGCGATGTTACCGCTACGGTAGAATCGATACCGCTTATCACGGCGTCTATTTTGTCGAAAAAGCTGTCTGAAGGTTTAGATGCCCTGGTAATGGACGTCAAAATTGGTAATGGCGCCATTATGCGCACCGTCGATGATGCCTCGGCGCTGGCCAATAGTATTGTCAATGTCGCTAATGGCGCTGGGGTACGTACTCGCGCCTTACTGACCGACATGAACCAGATATTGGGTGCTACAGCCGGTAATGCGCTGGAAGTAATAGAAACATTGGATTATTTAACCGGTAAATACCGCGAGCCGCGATTGCATCAGGTAACGCTGGAGTTGGGCGCTAATATGCTAATACTGGGCGGTTTACACCAGGATAAAGCCAGTGCTATAGCGGCGCTGGAGCACAGCTTAAACTCAGGCAAGGCGGCAGAGATATTCGCTAATATGGTGTCGGCACTGGGCGGCCCGACTGATCTGCTGGAAAAGCCACAACACTATTTAGCCAGTGCGCCCGTGGTGCAGGACATAGTGGCAACGCAGTCAGGTTATGTTAGTTACACTGATACGGTAGGCCTGGGTATGGCGGTGGTGCGCTTAGGCGGTGGCCGCTCGCACCCCAGCCAGCAAATTGACCCGGCTGTTGGCTTTAGCCATATACTGCCTGCGCAAAGCAAAGTGCAGCACGGAGATCGGCTCGCCCGGGTTCATGCCGCCAACGCTGACGCTGCGGCAATAGCGACCGCTGAGTATCTGGCTGCACTGACGATAACCGACCAGGCTCCGGCGGCTATGCCATTGTTGCATCACAGTATCGGTTGATGGCAGCACCCTGCTCGCGAAGTGGCAGGACGGCAGGTTAGTGGCTACAGTAAATGCAGTTATCTGCGGAATCATCTTATGTTAAGACGTAGTCTGATGTTGTTAGTCTTTGCCGCCAGCGTCCAGGCTAAGCCACAGCTTACCTGGCTGCAAACAGACTGGCCGCCACACCAGATTGTCAGCGGGCCCTTCCAGGGCCAGGGTACCTTTGACTTAGTACAGCAGCACTTAATGGCGGGTATGCCGCAGTTTGTGCACCAAAGCCGTCTGGTTAGCCTGCCACGGCTGGAACAGGCCTTTGTGCAGCAAGAAACGGCTATCTGTGTGTTGGGTGCTCTGTATTCTGATGAACGCGCACAAAACCGGCTGTTCTCTGTTCCTATGGCGGTAGGTCCGGCGCTGGCGGTGGGCTACCTGAGCCTTACACTGACACAGCACCCGGCCATGCAGGCTGAAGGGGCAGAACTCAGTGCGCTGGTGCTAGACTCTGCACTTACCGGCGCTTATCAACCGAACCGCTATTATCCGCCTGTGGTTGCCGCTGCGCTGGCTCAGCCAAACAGCAATTTAAGTCGCTACACTTTTAGCAGCGAGGTAAACGCTGCTGCTTTGTTGGTAAGTGGTCGGGTGAACTATGTGGTGGAATACCCAGAGCGCATGCAGTATTACAATCAGCTATTGCCTGAGCCTGCCGCGCTGGAGCATCGCGCCATCGTTGGCGCAAATATTGCCAGTGTGTCTTATGTTAGCTGCAGTATGGATGAGGTTGGCACAGCGGCTATTGCCGCTGTTAATCAGGCTTTGCCAGCGTTGTGGCAGCAAGTGGAGTATTTGGAAGCCATGCAACGTTGGCTGGATGACAGTGCCCGGCGCCGGCTGGGCACTGATATGCAGAGGTTACAACAGCAAGCGTTAATGCAGTTTAAGCCGGCGCCGCACGATACGGTTAAAACGCGCCACTAAGATGATGACCTGCATTAATGGCCAACCATCTTGGTAGTTAATACTAAGCTTTCGGCAAGAAAAAACCGGCTCTAAGGCCGGCTTTTGAAACGTTAACTCAGTTAGCTTTTTTGCCGCTTCATGGCATCGAAGAACTCGTCGTTGGTTTTGGTCATCAACAACCGGTCTATTAAAAACTCCATGCACTCGGTCTCGTCCATTGGGTTGAGAATTTTGCGCAGGATCCACATTTTTTGCAGCTCTTCCGGCGACGCCAGTAACTCTTCACGGCGGGTACCCGAGCGGTTAAAGTCGATAGCAGGGAACACTCGGCGCTCGGCGATTTTACGCGACAGGTGCAGCTCCATATTGCCGGTACCTTTAAACTCTTCGTAAATCACTTCGTCCATCTTCGAGCCGGTATCCACCAGAGCGGTAGCGATAATGGTTAAGCTGCCGCCTTCTTCTACGTTACGCGCAGCACCAAAGAAACGCTTTGGCTTATGCAGGGCGTTGGCGTCGACACCACCGGTTAATACCTTGCCGGAGCTTGGGATCACGGTGTTATACGCACGGGCTAAACGGGTAATAGAGTCCAGCAAAATAATAACGTCTTTTTTATGCTCAACCAGGCGCTTGGCTTTTTCGATAACCATCTCAGCTACTTGTACGTGGCGGCTGGCTGGCTCGTCGAAGGTAGAGGCAATTACTTCGCCTTTAACCAGACGCTGCATCTCGGTTACTTCTTCCGGACGTTCGTCTATCAGCAGTACCATAAGCACGCAATCCGGGTGGTTAGCGGCGATAGACTGAGCGATATTTTGCAGCAAAATGGTTTTACCGGCTTTTGGCGGTGCCACGATTAAGCCCCGCTGACCTTTACCGATAGGCGAGGCTAAATCCAGTACCCGGGCGGTAATATCTTCACGGCTGCCGTTACCACGTTCCATCCGCAGGCGTGAGTTAGCGTGCAGTGGCGTTAAGTTTTCAAATAAAATTTTGTTACGTGCCTGCTCCGGGCGGCCAAAGTTGACTTCGTTTACCTTTAACAGGGCAAAATAACGCTCGCCTTCTTTGGGTGGCCGGATAAGGCCGGAAATGCTATCACCGGTGCGCAGGTTAAAGCGGCGAATTTGGCTCGGTGATACGTAGATATCATCCGGCCCGGCTAAGTAAGAGCTGTCGCCGGAGCGCAGAAAACCAAAACCGTCCTGCAGGATTTCCAGCACACCGTCACCGAAAATTTCTTCGCCGTTTTTGGCATGTGATTTTAAGATGGCGAAAATAATATCCTGTTTGCGCAGGCGGGCCATATTTTCCAGGCCCATAGACTCAGCCAATTCAACCAGCTCGCTAATTGGCTTTAGTTTCAGTTCTGTTAAATGCATATTGATGGGTTTCTTGTTGATATAAAAACAGCGTAATGCTTATCGGTTCGATAAAATAAGGTTTGGAAGTGGTTTTTCGACAGACAAGCGTGGTTTAGAACGTTTTATTGGCTACACAATAGCAGCTGGCTACTGGTGCGTCCAGCGTTGAAACAGAAAAAGGCGTATAAAAATACGCCTTTTTTCAGTTTACTCAGATGTTGCCATCGAGAAACTCTTTTAACTGGGTTTTTGACAGCGCGCCAACCTTAGTGGCAGCGACCTGACCATTTTTAAATAACAGCAGGGTTGGAATGCCGCGAATACCAAATTTTGGTGGCGTATTCGGGTTGTGGTCAATGTTCACTTTGGCCACGGTTACCTTGCCAGCGTATTCCTGCGCCACGTCATCCAGAATAGGAGCGATCATTTTACAAGGACCACACCACTCTGCCCAGAAATCGACTAAAACCGGGGTGTCGGCTTTTAGTACATCGGTTTCAAAACTGTCATCTGAAACCTGTAAAATATGTTCGCTCATTTATGTCTCCGCTAGTGCTATGCAGGATTGCTGCAAAAAAGTGTTATCAATTTAAACGTGGCTGTTCCTTATTGCAAGCGTAACGGTTATGCTTAGCGCCGTATGAATAAAACACACTTAACTTCACATAAATTCGCCGATTTCGCATTGGCGCCACAGGTTCTTGACGCATTAAACGCGCAAGGTTTCGGCTATTGTACGCCCATTCAGGCCCAATGTTTACCACTGGCATTAGCCGGTAAAGATATTGCCGGCCAGGCCCAAACGGGCACGGGTAAAACACTGGCGTTCTTAACGGCCACATTCCACCACTTGCTAACCCATGAGCCAAAAGGCTCTGGTCAGCCGCGGGCCATTATTATGGCACCTACGCGGGAGTTGGCGGTTCAGATCCATCAGGACGCTAAATTGCTGGCAGAAAAAGCCGGCCTGCGCCTTGGCCTAATCTATGGGGGCGAAGGCTATGATACTCAACGGCAGCTGTTAGAAAATGGCGTAGATATTTTAATTGGCACCACCGGCCGCTTAATCGACTATTTAAAGCAAGGCCTGTATGACTTATCACAAATTCAAGTAGTGGTGCTGGATGAAGCAGATCGGATGTTTGATCTGGGCTTTATTAAAGACATCCGCTTTATGTTTAACCGTATGCCACCGGCTACCGAGCGTTTAAGCCTGTTGTTCTCTGCAACCTTGTCGTACAAGGTGCAGGAGCTGGCATTTGAAAAAATGAATCAGCCTGTGCATATTCATGTTGCGCCGGAAGAAATGACCGGCAGCCGCATCAGCGAAGAGCTGTTTTATCCGTCAGATGAGCACAAAATACCGCTACTGCTAACGCTGATGGAGGAAGAGTGGCCGGATAAAGCCATCGTATTTGCTAACACCAAACACTGGTGTGAAGAAGTACATGCCTGGCTGGAAGCAGACGGCCACCGTGTCGGTTTGCTGACTGGTGATGTAATCCAGAAAAAACGCCTGCGTATTTTAGAAGATTTTACCAGCGGTAAGCTGGATATCCTGGTCGCGACTGATGTAGCGGCGCGTGGCTTGCATATTCCCAAGGTAAGCCATGTATTTAACTATGACTTACCGGATGACTGCGAAGATTACGTGCACCGCATTGGCCGTACCGGCCGCGCCGGTGAAAGCGGTAAAGCCATTAGTTTTGCCTGTGAGCGTTATGCGCTAAACCTTACCGCGATTGAAGACTATATCCGTCACCCGATCCCGGTTACCCAGTATGACGCCAGCGCCTTGCTGGATGATATTAAAGCACCGAAGCCGCGGGTTCGCCGCCGCGCCGGTCAGGCCAGAACCGGTAGCCGTTCCGGCTCAGGTGGACGCAGCAGTAATGGCGCAAGAGCTCCTCGCAACCGTCCTCGTTAATCCGGCCCTTACTGCCGATCAGTCACCGCATCAGGATATCTATGCGGTGATTGATCTTGGCTCCAACAGCTTCCATATGCTGATGGTTAAAGTGGTCGGCGGCTCGGTACAGGTTATTGGCCGGGTAAAACGCAAAGTGCGCTTAGCTGCCGGTTTAAACGAAAACCTGGTATTAAGCCGCAAAGCGATGAAACGTGGCTGGGAATGCTTAGCCTTGTTTGCCGAACGTTTGCAAGACATCCCGCCACAGAACATCCGCATTGTCGGCACGGCCACGCTAAGGCTTGCCAAAAATGTTAAAACCTTTCTGAAAGAAGCTGAAACGATTCTGGGCCAGAAAGTCACGGTGATCAGTGGCGAGGATGAAGCACGCATTATTTATCTGGGTGTGGCGCATACCTCTAACAGCGATACGAACCGGCTGGTAATCGATATTGGCGGTGCCAGTACTGAAGTGGTGATTGGCGCTGGTTTTAACCCGTTGTTGTTGTCCAGCCTGAATATGGGCTGTGTTACCTATCTTGAGCGCTACTTTGCCGATGATGAACTAAGCGAAGATAACTTCAGCCAGGCTATTGCAGCTGCTGAACAGCAAGTGCAGACCATTGCCAGTCAATATCAGCAAACGGGCTGGCAACTGGCGGTGGGCGCGTCTGGTACCGTGCAGGCGATGCAGGAAATATTAGTGGCGCAGGGTAAAGATGAAGTGATCACCCTAAGCCGGCTGGAAGATATTATGCAGCAAGCGCTCGCTTGCGGCCGGATGGAGCAGCTGAGCATTACTGGGCTGGCGCAAGAGCGCAAACAAGTATTTCCATCTGGTCTGGCTATTCTTATAGCGCTGTTTCGTACATTAAATATTGGTGGTATGACGTTGTCCGGCGGTGCGCTGCGTGAGGGGGTGCTGTACAGCATGCTGCCGCAGCTACAGCATAGCGATGTGCGCAGCCGCACGGTAAGCAGCCTGATGGTGCGCTACTTTATAGACCAACGCCATGCTGAGCGTGTGGCCGAAATGGCCGCAGAGCTGGCTAATCAGCTGCAAAGCCGCTGGGATCTAAACAAATTTGAAGGCCACAGCATGCTCAAATGCAGTGCATTGCTGCACGAGCTGGGCTTATTGATAGAATACAAAAACCACCATCACCATGGTGCCTACATTATTAACCACTCGGACTTACCCGGCTTTACCCGGGCGCAGCAACAGCTGGTGATGGCGTTGGTGCATAACCACAGAGCCGACATCAGCCGCGAAATTATTGCCCGCCAAACCATGACCTCGGTGCTGTTAACGGTGCGTTTAACGCGCATTTTACGCCTGGCGGTGATTTTGTCGATGCGTCGCCGACATGAAGTGCTGCCGCAGGTTGCTATTAGCAGCAAAGGCGAGCAGTTAGTGTTAACCATGCCGGCCGGCTGGTTAGAGCAACACCCGTTGATGCGGGCCGAGCTGGAGCAGGAAGTACAGTATCAGCAGCAAGCCGGCTGGGAGCTGCTGATTAAGTAGATAAGCTCTCCTATTTACGTATTTCTTCTATTTGGAAGAATTTCATTTACTTATCTAATTGCAATATGTAGACCCAGCAGGTTTTTGTTTGTAAATCATGCAGACAAAATTTTTATGATTGTTAACTTTAATTTTTCACTCCAGCATAAAGTCAGAATTTAACCCCACATTTCTCATAGTTATCTAGTTGTCTCATAATAAAAACCATAGAACCATTTAAATTGAAAAATTTTTTACTTAAAATATATTTTTTTACATTTGGTGGGATTTATATAAGATGATGCGATTTTTACTATTTGTTATCGCGGTAAGCCCGAGCTTTATATCCGCAAAAATTAACAATCCGTTCATGGCCCCAAAAGTTGAAGCGGAACAAAAGCAATCAGAGGTTGAAGCGAGCACACAGCTCGTTGAGAGGGTTGAAGCCGAAGTTAGCTTTCAGTCAACTGCCGCTACCAGCCCAAATATTATTTACAAATATGATGCATTGGGCAGACTTGTCTGTGTTCAAGACGCTGTAGCAGGTAATCGCAAGTTTGTTTACGACGATGCTGGTAACCGAACCAACGTTTCTACAGCTGCTTGTGATTGATTAGGATATTTATATGACCTTTTTAAAGAAAGTAATTCTTTTGCTTAGCGCCGCAGGAATTATTATAAGTACCGGGGCCAAAGCTAGCGCCCCCATCGTCGAGTTCGGCGAACCGCACTACAGTATCGTAGATGGCAATAATGTAAATATGGCATCCGGGCTGTTGTACTATAATTTGAACACCGTTTCTATCGGCTCCGGACCATTAACGCTCTCTCACCACATAACTATTAATTCGAGTGATGCGGTTAATTTAGACGCATATATATCCGGCTATAAAGACAAATACAGGGGCGGGGTTAGAAGAACCGTTCATACAGATGAATATAGTGAAAATAATCAACGTAAATTTTTTGAGGTTATACAAGTAGCCGATCATGAAGGTAGTTATGATTTTATCATCAATCAGGATGGCGCTTTTGAAGGGCTTGCTGGAGGGCTTGATACCCTGACGGTTGCTGATGACAGTCGTCACTTTATTTTGACGAAGCGAAATGGAACAAGAGTGTACTTTTACTCGAGATCTGTAATTCCCAGTGTATTAACACCGGATTATTCAGCTTATGCGTCTATGGTAAAAATTGAAGAGCCAAATGGTTTTACCATAACCATTCATAAACAAGGCACGGCTATTTCAGACAAAATAACAAGCGTAACGACCAACAATGGTTTGCAGCTGAAATATATTTATGATGTTCATTCACGCCCGTTGGAAGCAGCAAAGCGAAGTGCAACGTCAAATCCAAACGTACCTGCTGACTCCCTAAACTGGTCTGATCGATTCCCCTCAAAGATAATTGCTTTAAATAATGCAGTAGAAGTATGCACGACGACCGGTAATGTCTGTAGTGTTAATGGTTTATGGCCAGAGGCTCAATTTTATTGGCCAGACGGTATGCCAAGAGCCGTGTACATCGGCCAAAGCACGTTTAAAGTTAAAAGCGCCAATGGGGTTTCAACCGAGTTTATTCATAAAGCCATAGATATTGAACAAGGCAGGCCATACCCAGTTAATCCGGGCACATATTTCTTTCCTAGAATTACACAGGTAAAAAATACTACTGGGCTTGATGTTAGTTATACATATGCTAATGGCTTCACTTTGATAATGATTCCTCCTTTTTATTCAACTGGTTATGGCAGTCGCGGGTGTTAACTAAAGCAATTAACCATGGGGTTACCACAACATATAATTTCATGAACGGAGGGAGAAATATTGATAGGGGTTACACCGCGCGCCAAGTTTGGGCTAGCGGTTATAAAGCAATTAATTATGTTAACGTTACAAATAATCAATACTTTTATAGCTCGCAAGCAAGGTTGGCAGTTCCTTATGAGGTAGGTAGTTGGGAAAGTAATATTTACTTAGATAGAGATTTCTCCAATAAAGTTAATAAGATAGAAAACAAGCTAAACGGCCAAACAACAGAGTATATTTACGACGATTATGGCCGCTTAAAAACCGTAGATACGGGTGGCATGGTAGTGAAATACACTTATCCATACATGTATTATCCAGGCCAGTGTGTTAATTACAAATTTTGTCACAAACCTGCTTCGGTGACCCAATTGCATATGTTGAACGCGACACGTGGTGTCACAGGGTATCAATATCATCCGCAGTCAGGTGGTGTTAGCATTGTTACTTATCCCGCCCACGCAGCAAACAAAGTTGGAAAAGAGTTTTATCAGTATCAACAATATTACGCCCGATACAAAAACAGCTCTGGCTCGATGATTACAGCATCAGTTCCTATTTGGTTGGTATCAAGTAAGTCTTATTGTAAAAATTCAAATGCGAGCGGCACAAACTGTACTGGAAACGACAAAGTTACAATAACGTATGAATACGGCTCGGGAACCAGCGGGAACAACTTGTTTCTTCTTGGCGAAAAAGTTAGTGCTCAAGATGAGACAACCACTTGGACAACTTGCTATCAGTATGATCGCTATGGCAACCGGATAGGCTCCACAAGTCCAAAATCTGGAATTACAGACTGTAATATTGGGCGGGAGTATTAATAATGATTCAACAGCACAATAAATTTAAACTTTTGAAAGCCTTAATGTTTGTCCCGCTTTTTCTGGCTTCGGTCGGTGTATTAGCCGTGCAGACAGAGAGGCCTCATACCATCGCAGATAGATTTAATATTCAAGGCAAATTAACGGGTACGATATACCCGGATCCTGATGGTACTGGACCGTTAAAATATCAGGCAGTACGAAACACTTATAATACCAATTCACAGCTTGTAAGAGTTGAGAAAGGCGAACTGGCAACATGGCAGAACGAGTCAGTGGCGCCTGCCAATTGGAGTTCTTTTACAATTGTTAGCTCAACCAACTATACGTATAACTCACGTGGCTTGGTTGATTCGATTGGCGTAAAAGATGCTTCCGGTAACATTACAAATTACACCCAATCAAACTATGACAGTTACGGGCGACTTAATTGCAAGGTAAGGCGATTAAACTCAGCAACCTTTGGCAATTTGTCTTACGATGCCTGCACACCAACCTACCATAGCCAATATGGCTATGACAGGGTTGAAAAATATGAATATGACAATATTGGCCAGATAAAAAAGGTGTATAAGGCTTACGGCACGTCACTGCAGCAAGTATATAAAGAAAACACCTATGATTCTGTTAACAAAGGTCTTTTAAGGTCTGTTACAGATGCTAATGGTAATACTACAGAATTTGACTATGATGCTTACGCGCGGTTGGAATACGTGCATTATCCCGCTGGCGGTGGTTATAGCCAGTTTGACTATGACGACTACGGCAATATCAACTGGGAACGTAAGCGAAGTGGTGCAATATTTACTTATGCATACGATAGAAATAACAGACTAATTAGTAAAACGCCAATTGGTAGTCAGCCGGTAGTCTATTCCTATGATTTTAGAGGCTTGCAGCTTAGCGCTAAATACAATTACTCAGGTGAAAGTATTGAAAACACTTTCGATGCTATCGGCAATTTAAAAACGACCACCACGAAGATGGGGACCCCGCTTTCAAGTGCAATCACCAGAAAGCTAAGTTTTAATTATGATTTAAACAGCAATCTTTCCAGAATTACCTTTCCCGATAATGTGTATTTCAACTATGCATTTGATGCTAATGATCGACAATTATCAATTACAAATAGTGCTGGTAGTCAGTTGCTCCGCTATACCTATGCAAATAATGGTAACGTAAAAAGCATCAGCAGAAATAACGGTACAGGTGCCACTACCAGCTATTCGTATGGTGCTATAGGTC
This sequence comes from Rheinheimera pleomorphica, assembly GCF_011634895.1. GTDB lineage: Bacteria > Pseudomonadota > Gammaproteobacteria > Enterobacterales > Alteromonadaceae > Alishewanella > Alishewanella pleomorphica. The sequence continues at coordinate 203,770 of NZ_SIRR01000007.1, forward strand.
GGTTAGCTACGCAAAATACAAATTTTGCTGGCACGACGAATGATGTTACCTACAGCTACTCGTACAACCCTGTAAATCAGTTAACCAGTTTGGGCGTCAGTAACAACCTGTTCCGCCATGCGCAAACAGGAAGTCTATTGGGCAGCTACGTTTCAAATGATTTGAATCAGTATACTAACGTTGCTGGTAAGGCGTTAGATTATGACGACAACGGCAATTTAACAGCCGATGGCGTGCATACTACAACGTACGGTTATGATAATGAGAACCGCCTGCTTACCAGCGCAGGAACAAGTAAAAATGCCAGTTTTATCTACGATCCGCTTGGGCGCTTATATCAAGCAACGATAAACGGCGTGAAAAAGCAGTTTCTGTATCATGGTGACAAGCTGGTGGCGGAATATAACGCGTCAGGAGCGTTAACAGAGCGCTATGTGCATGGCTCAAATGTAGACGATCCATTGGTGCAGTTCTCTGGCACGGGAACTGCAATTACAGCGGCTACGTTTCTGCACTCAAATCATCAGGGCAGTATTGTTGCGCATAGCAACCACCTTGGCGCAATGACCCAAAAGCTAACCTATGATGCTTATGGTGTACCAGCCAGCAGTAACAATGGCCGGTTCCAATACACCGGGCAACTAGCACTTAAAGAGCTAGGGCTGTATTACTACAAAGCACGGATTTATCAGCCAAAGTTAGGCCGCTTCTTGCAGACAGATCCAATAGGTTATGAAGACCAAATGAATCTTTATGCTTACGTACATAATGATCCAATCAATATGATCGACCCTAGTGGGGAATCTGCTAAAAAGAAACTCCTTCAACCTGCTATTAATACTTTAAGGTCATATGAGCAGCGGTTGATAAATAATGCCAAGGCTAGAGGAAGAAGAGCAGCATTAAAACAAGAGCGTCAATCCTTATTAGAGACAGGAGAGACAAGATCAAACTTGAGTAATGCGCGAGCTCAGGAACTAGCTACAACTGGTAAGCTTAAGAATATGCATGGACATCATGAGCCCTCGGTTAGCTCAGGAAATACGCTTGATGAAAAGATAGCTATCGCAGAAAACCCCGATAATATTACGTTTATGGAAGGCGCAGATCATATGGCCCTTCATGCAGAGCTAGGTGGAACGAATGTTCCAATTTCAGCAACAGTTGTCGGTGCACTTGCAACTGGGTTAGAGTTGCTTTCAGAAATTCCAGATCCAACATCAGTCATTTCAACAATGGGATGTGCCGAATTGGTATGTCCTAATAATTTGTAATAGAAAGAATTTTATGAATAAGAATGAGTTTGATGAAAAAGTTTTACGAAGAATGAATGCTTGGGCTACGTCAAATGATTTAATCAATGATGCTGGGACCAGACTTATTGGCCATCGTCCAGAAATTGCTCCGAAAGCATTCCTAAATGTTATTTACTCCCCATTAAGTGAAACTGATATAAGAGAATTTGAATCTAGAGTTCAGCTAAGTATCCCAAAGCAATATAGAGCTTTTCTGGGCATAGCGAATGGTCTCATTTGTTATTCAGGGAGTCTAAAGGTTTTGGGGTACATTCCTAAAGATAGGAAACATGACTCTCATGTTCACAACTATCCTTCTGATGCATACATCCCAAACTGGTCGGCAAGACTTAAAGGACTGCGAGATGAAGATTTTATTGTTGGCTTCTATAAAGAGGACGGATCTTACGCTTTAGTAAATGGTGAAGGAACGGTCGAACGTGTTAGCGTTAAAGGTGATGGAAAAATTATATTTCAATGGGAAAATTTCGATTCGTGGCTGTCTGAGGAAATATTGAGGCTTGATAAGCTGTTCAGGTCTAAAATATTAACGAGCTAATAAATATAACTTAGATACAATGCCCCCGCTTTTGCGGGGCTTTGTGTTTCAAAAATCTTGCTTTAACCACATCGCTACCTTTTTGGCAAAGTACGTCAGAATGCCATCGGCACCGGCACGTTTAAAGGCCAGTAGCGATTCCATAATCACCGGCTTTTCGGCCAACCAGCCGTTTTGAATCGCTGCCATGTGCATGGCATATTCGCCGCTGACCTGATAGGCAAAAGTCGGCACACCGAATTCATCTTTTACCCGCCGTACGATATCCAAATACGGCATGCCCGGTTTTACCATCACCATATCAGCGCCTTCTTCTAAGTCTTGCGCCACTTCATGCAAGGCTTCGTTGCTGTTGGCCGGGTCCATCTGGTAGGTTTTTTTATTGCCGCCTTTTAAATTGCCGGCCGAGCCTACCGCATCACGAAACGGGCCATAGTAGCTGGACGCATACTTGGCTGAGTACGCCATAATGCGGGTATTGACAAAGCCAGCGTCTTCCAGCGCTTCGCGAATAGCGCCAATGCGACCATCCATCATATCTGACGGTGCCACGACATCAGCGCCCGCTGCGGCATGCGATAACGCCTGCTTAATCAGCGCGGCGGTAGTAATGTCATTCAGCACATAGCCGTTATCATCGATAATGCCGTCCTGGCCATGGGTAGTGAACGGGTCCAGTGCCACATCAGTAATAATGCCCAGCTCTGGCACCTGCTGTTTTAGCAAGCGCACGGCGCGCTGCGCTAACGCATCCGGGTTCCAGGCTTCTTCGGCCTGCAGCGATTTTTTGTCGCTTGCCGTGACCGGAAATAAGGCAATCGCCGGAATACCTAAGACCGCTAGCTCTTTGGCTTCGGTCAGCAGTAAATCCAGGCTCAGGCGCTCTATGCCTGGCATTGATGCTATCGCCTCGCGCTTATTTTCTCCCTCGATAATAAACATCGGGTAAATTAAGTCGTTTACCGTTAGCTGATGCTCGGCCATTAAACGGCGGCTGAAATCATGCTCGCGCATCCGGCGCATTCTGCTGGCGGGAAAATAACGGTTAGTGTTCATTAACTTCTCCTGTCACTGTTTCGGCTGTGCTGGCAGAGTTCGGCGGATAACCGTGTACCTGATTACGTCCGGCCGCTTTGGCGCGATATAGCGCCAGGTCTGCTAAGGCAATAAATTCGTCGTTGTCGCTTTGTGTGCCGGGAACGGCGGCATAGCAACCAGCGCTGATATTCAGGCTAAAGTGGTGCTCACTAACAGTTAATGTGCTCTGGCTTAGTTGCTGGCGGATTTGCTCGGCCAGTTGCTGAGCGCCGGGCAGGCCGGTATTCGGTAGAATCAGGGCAAATTCTTCGCCGCCATAGCGACACACTTTGTCTGCCGGGCGTTTTAATTGCTGTCGGATCAGTTGGGCAACAAATTTTATTGCCTGATCGCCAGCTAAGTGGCCATGCTTATCATTAATATGCTTAAAATGATCAATGTCCAGTAGTACCAGCGCCAGTGAGCGCTGTTCCCGCCGGCTGCGTTTTAGTTCAGAGCGCATCTGCTGGTCAAAGTAGCTGCGATTATAAATGCCTGATAGGGCATCCAGTTGGGTTTGCGCCAGCAAGAGCTGGTTTTTATCGGCCAGCTCGTCCAGTGTTATTTGTAGCTCAAAGCTGTGGCTACGCAGCTGACTTTCCAGCTCTGCCGCCGCCTTTTGCCGGCGCAGCAGTAACAGTGCTGCGGCGAAGCCGGTGAAGAGCACGCCAGCTAATACGCCTGCGATAAAATACGGCAATACGTTAGTCATTGGCCGCGTTTCCTGAGCCGCTTAACGGTGGCAGGGCGAACAGGCGACGGCTGTTCGCCAGCGTTTGCGCGGCTAAAGTGGTAATATCTGTTGCGGTTAAGCCAGCAACGACATGGGCTATCGCGGGCAAAAATGCCGGTTCATTGCGGCGGTTTTTCGGTTTAGCTTGCAAGGTTCTTGGCAGCAAATAGGGCGCGTCGGTTTCCAGCAATAATCTGTCAGCCGGTATATAACGCAGTGCCTGTTGCAAGGCCTGACCGCGGCGCTCATCGCATACCCAGCCAGTGATGCCTATGTACAGGCCCAGGTCCAGATAAGCTTGCAACTGCTGTAAGTCACCGGTAAAGCAATGCGCTACGCCCAGGTTTACCTGTTGCTCTTTTAACATCGCCAGTTGGGTATCAAAGGCATCGCGCTCATGCAAATACAGCGGTTTGGCTGCGGCTTTGGCCAGCTGTAGCTGCTCGGCAAATATTTGCTGCTGAACCGGCCGGGGCGAGAAGTCGCGATTAAAATCCAGACCACACTCGCCTGCGGCTACCACTTCAGGCTGTGATAACAGTTGCTGTAGCTGTTGCTGCCATCCCGCCGCGGCAGAAGCGGCTTGATGGGGGTGTATGCCTGCGGTGGTAAAGCAACCAGCATGCTGCTGGCAAAATGCGATATTTTGCCGGCTCTCTGCCAAATCGCTGCCTATAAGGATCAAGTCACTGACACCCGCATAGGCAGCCCGTTGCACTACAGCCGCTCTGTCTGCTTCAAACTGTGCACTAAACAGATTAACGCCGATGTCACACCACTGCGCCATATTACTGCTCGCGGCGAATTCGGATAGTGCGGTTATTATTGTCGTTGGCCAACAGAAACGAGTTTAATGCACCGCGCTTAATACGGTGCTGCTGTCCTTCTTTGATGCTGTAATAATCGGTACCAATTTGGCGCCAGCGCTGGCCATTGTCAAACTCAACAATCAGTTCTTTACGTGGACTATAGCTGACCGATTTTACCATTACATCCAGCTCTTCCGTGCTGTTATCTATATTTTGCTTGTGTTCCATACCAAAAGCATCCGCTGGTTTAGCGGGGGCGGCTGCTTTAGCCTGTGCAGCAGCTTGTGCCGGCAATGTTCGCGCGGGGCTAGTGTTTGCCTGACCAAGTTCAGTTTGGATGCTGTCGTAGCATGTCAGGCGGCGCAGCGCGTTTTGTTCAGCCCGACATAGTTCGAGCGCTTGTTCCGGCGGTATGCTGCTGGCGCTCAATGGTAAGCTGAGCAGGGCAATTGCGACGGCGACTAGATTCTTCATAACTGTTCTTCCTGTTTTTCTGTTTCTTCTGACGGTCGGGGCTGGTAAAAGCGGCTAAGGGCCAGGCCAAGCTCAAACAGTAGCCACATCGGCACCGCGAGCAAGGTTTGCGACAGCACATCGGGCGGAGTTAGCAGCATACCGAGAACAAAGGCCCCCACAATAATGTAAGGCCGTTTTTCGGCCAGAGCATCGCGGGTGCTGACGCCAGTCCAGACCATTAACAAAATGGCGATCGGGATTTCAAAGGATAAGCCAAAGGCGAAAAACAGCTTCAGCACAAAATCCAGGTAATTGCTGATATCGGTGGCCACAGTGACGCCTTCAGGCGCAACGCTGGTAAAAAAGCCAAAAATAATCGGAAACACCACAAAATAGGCAAAGGCAATGCCGCTGTAAAATAACAGTGTGCTGCTGATAACCAAGGGGGCCATCAGCTTTTTTTCCCGACTGTACAGGGCGGGAGCAATAAACTGCCAGACCTGCAGCAAAATATACGGAATAGCCAGGCAGATGGCGACGATAAAGGTTAACTTAAACGGCGCAAAAAAAGGCGCGGCTACGTCGGTTGCTATCATGCTGCTATTCTGCGGCAGTACGGCAATCAGCGGCTTGGCCAGCAAATGATAAATATCCTGTGCAAAGGCTGCCAGCGCAGCAAACACCAGGATCACGGCAATAACGCAGCGCAGCAGGCGGTTGCGTAGTTCAACTAAATGGCCAAGCAGGCTGTCGGGGTTAGCGTTCAGGCTCATGCTTCTGATCTTTTGTGGTTGTACTGACAGGGGTATTCACCTCTGCGGCGGCCTGCTTTAACTCGGCCAGGGCGGCTTGCTCCTGCTCGGTCAGGTTTAGCAGACCTTTGGCTTCGGCATCTTTGAGTTTTTGGTGCAGTTCATGGGTACGCAAGTCGTTGTTCAACTCGGCCTGCATTTGCTGGCCAAATTGCTTTATGCTGCGTACCGTTTTGTGCACCGAGCGAATAGCGCCGGGCAGCCGTTCCGGCCCCAGCACCAGCAGAGCCACCACACCGATAACGACCAGTTCCCAAAAGCCCATTTACACTTTATCTTTATCAGTGTGGCTGGTTTGCTTGCTGCTGTCGGTGTCGGCCTTTGCTTTTTCGTTCAGCTGCTGCGCTGGCGGCTGCTCAGGTTCGTCGTCATTCGGTGCATCTTTGATTGAATTACGAAAGCCTTTTACGGCTGAGCCGAGATCAGAGCCGATACCGCGCAATTTTTTAGTGCCAAACAGCAACACAATAATCGCCAACACAATAAGTAACTGCCAAATACTAATATTGCCAAACATAGTTTTTCCTCTGGTTTACTGCCGCTTACAGCGGGATGGCGGCAGTATATGTCGTTGTTGTGACAAAGTTATTATCGCAATAGTGCTTTAGCCGCGAAAGCCGCGCTGACGGCCAGCAATATCGCTGCCGGCAGCGCACTGCCAAAACTGAACACTATACTAGCACTGATCAGGCTGGCGGCGGCAAAGGTAGCCGCAACTATTTGTGCTTTGGCCTTATGCTGTTGCTGCGCCAGTTGTTGCAGCTGCAACAGTAGCTGACGCTGTTGTTTCGGCCCCTGCTCCAGATACTGATGCAACAGGTTCGGCATTTGTGGCAACTTTTCTGCCCAGAACGGCAGGTTTTCTTTTACCTGACGCCATACTGCCGGTAAGCCGACCTGTTGTTTAACCCAATTTTCTAAAAAGGGTTTAGCGGTTTTCCATAAATCCAGCTGCGGGTACAGCTGGCGACCCAGGCCTTCTATGTACAGCAGGGTTTTCTGCAGTAACACCAGTTGTGGCTGTACCTGCATATCAAAGCGGCGCGCGGTGTTAAACAGGTTTAGCAGCACGTTACCAAAAGAGATTTCGGCCAGCGGCTTTTGGAAAATCGGCTCGCAGACGGTGCGAATGGCACTTTCAAATTCTTCTACTTTGGTATCGGCGGGCACCCAGCCAGAATCGACATGTAATTGGGCGACCTTTTTATAGTCACGGTTAAAAAAGGCAACAAAGTTTTCCGCCAAATAGCGTTTGTCTTCAGCATTCAGCGTGCCGACAATGCCGCAGTCAATGCCGATATATTTCGGATTCGCCGGTGTTTCACGGCTAACAAAAATATTACCCGGGTGCATATCAGCATGGAAGAAACTGTCGCGGAACACCTGAGTAAAGAACACTTCCACGCCACGTTTTGCCAGCAACTCCATATCGGTGCCTTGTTGTTGCAAGGCACCGATATCCGACACCGGGATGCCGTAAATGCGTTCCATCACCATCACATTAGCGCGGCTGTAATCGCTATACACAAAGGGGATATACAGCGAGTCTGAGCCATCAAAGTTGCGCCTTAGCTGAATAGCGTTGGCCGCTTCGCGCTGTAGGTCTAGCTCATCGAGAATGGTTTTGCGGTACTCAGACACCACTTCGCGCGGGCGTAACCGTTTGCCATCCGGTAAAAAGCGTGCGGCGGCGTCGGCCAGGGTATCCATCAGGGCTAAATCTGCCATAATTTGCTGTTTAATATCCGGCCTGATGACTTTAACCACCACATCGGCCATAGCGCCATCGGCAAGTTGCAACTGCGCCGTATGCACCTGGGCTATCGACGCAGACGCCAGAGGGGTTTGGTTAAACTGATGGAATAATTCTGCAATGTTGTTCAGCTCCAGCGCTTGTTCTATCAGCTGCTGTGCCCTGGCACCGTCAAACGGCGGCACTTTATCTTGCAATTTGGCCAGCTCATCGGCCAGATGGGCCGGGAAAAGATCACGCCGGGTGGACAGCATCTGGCCAAACTTCACCCACACCGGCCCCAGGCTTTGCAGGGCTAAACGCAGCCGCACACCCACTGGCTCATCCGGGTAACGGTTACGTAGCCAAAACAGGCTGCGGCGCAGTAAACGGGCATACCAGGGTTGCCATTGTGGCGGGATCAGCTCGTCCAGGCCGAATTGGAGCAGGGTTTTTTGGATCTGATAAAAACGGCTGATACGCACTAGAGCTCCTGGACGGCGAGAAGTTGTTGCTGAAACACATCGACCTGTGCGGCCAGCTCGCTGACAGCCTGACTAAATAACGCCATTTCGGTTTTGCCCGGGCTGAGCTTCAGCTCGTCTTGTGCCAGTTCGGTGGTCATCTGCTGCAGGGCCTGGCCTTTAGCGCTGAGATACTGCTGCAGTTGTGCCAGGCTGTGCCCGACTTTATGCGCCCCGGCATCGCCAATATAACGCGATAAACTTTGTTGCCAGTCTGGGTCTAACTGCTGAAAAAAACCGCTGTACTGCTGCGCCACCTGAATATCGCCATCAATTTGCAGCGCGTCGGCTTTAATCAGTCGGGTAAGCTGGCTGGGATCGCGTAGCAGGCGCAAGCTGGCCATATCCGTTTGAATGGCACAATCTACCGGTTCGTCGTGTTGGTTGAATAAGATGCTGTCGCTGGTCGCGCTAAGTACCAGCGTTATTGGCCACTCTTTTAACCGGAATGACAACTGCTTACCGGCCAGGCGCGCTAATCTGGGCCGGGCGTCCGGGTCCATCGTTATTAGCCGGGCTATCGCCTTTTCGGCTGCAGCACACAGCAACTGAGGCAATAACGGTAGCATCAGAACTTGTAACCCCGATGCAGCGCGACGATACCACCGGTCAGGTTATGGTAGCTAACCTCGGCAAAACCGGCATCCTGCATCATGGCTTTTAAGGTGTCCTGATCCGGATGCATACGAATAGACTCGGCCAGATATTGATAGCTTTCTTTGTCATTGGCGACTAACTGGCCCATCGCCGGTAACAATTTAAACGAGTACAGATCATAGACTTTACTCAGCCACTCCTGCTCGGGTTTGGAAAACTCCAATACCAGCAGCCGGCCACCGGGTTTTAGCACGCGGAACATCGAGCGCAGCGCAGCGTCTTTATCGGTCACATTACGCAGGCCAAACCCTATGCTGATAATATCAAAACTGTTGTCGGCAAAGGGCAGAGCTTCGGCATTGGCCTGCACATAATCAATATTGTTTACCAGCCCAAGATCACGCAGCTTATCACGGCCTACCTTTAACATAGACGCATTGATATCGGCCAGCACCACTTTACCGGTCGGGCCTACCCGCTTTGAAAACAGCGCGCTAATGTCGCCGGTGCCGCCAGCTAGGTCCAGCACCTGCTGGCCGGGACGCACACCACTGCAATCCAGGGTAAAACGTTTCCATAAACGGTGAATACCCAGCGACATCAAATCGTTCATCAGGTCGTATTTGGCCGCCACGGAGTGAAACACATTGGCCACCAGTGATACCTTCTGCTCGGCGGCGACGGTTTTGTAGCCAAAATGGGTGGTTGAATTCTGATCGGTCATGCTGCGGGCCTGTAGGCTGATAAATGCGGCTAGTGTAAAAGATAACAGCGCAGAGGCCAACTTATCTGTTGGCTTTTTGCACCGGTTTTAAGCTGGCTGTCAGCTTGCCAGCATCGCTTCATTTGCCACCTGATTGCGGCCGCGTTGTTTGGCCAGCAATAGCACTGCCGCAGTACGACCAAGGAACTGGTACCAGTTTTCACTGTGTTGGTACAAAGATACCCCCAGCGAAATGGTGACTTTGGGCAGGGTTTTCTTACTGCGTGAGGACACAAAACGCAGTTTTTCGACGCCGCGGCGTACTTGCTCGGCAATTTCGCTGGCACTGCGTAGGTCAACATCGGGCAGCAGGATCAAAAATTCTTCCCCGCCGGAACGTACCGGTAAACCGCTGCTTTGCACATAGCTACTGATTTTACGCGCGACTTTCGCCAGAATCACATCGCCAATGGCACTGCCGTAATCCTGATTAAAGCGGCTGAAATGGTCCAGATTAACAGCGATCGCCGCGACACGGCGCTGTGGTTGCTCACTAAACCAGACATCCAGTTGATTTTGCATGGCCAGACGGTTGTACAAGCCGGTTAGCGGATCGAGTAATCGTTGTTGCTTTAACTGCTCTAATTCATGGCGCAACTGATGGCTTTGTTGATTGGCCAGCAGTAATTGTTGTTGCATTTGTTGCTGGCTCAGGCGGAACTCGCGGGTGGCCTGCTGCAGTTGTGCCACAGTGGTATTGATTTTTGTATCCGGGCTTGGGTGCTGCTGCAGCTGCAAGATACCCGTATCCAATTGCTGCAAATAGTCATCCAGTTGTTCGGCTGCAACGTCGGTATAAGCTGCAACCCGGCTGACCATGCCGGTGGCGTCTTGCAAAAGTTGTTCTTGTTTGGGATTGTCGCGGGTTAAAAAACGGCTGTATAAGTCGGCCATGACAAAATCGTCAAGCGGCGCTTGCGCTGTCAGCTTTTGCTCGATGATATGACACAGTTGCTCGTTCTGACCGCTAATATACTCATAACATACGGCGTAGTTTACCGGATGTGCCGCAAGCTTGATGCGTTGTAAGAATATCTTAACCTGAGCTGCTTTCTCACTGGCTTGCTGTAGTGAATCCTGATACTTCATAAGATCACATAAAACTCCGCTTGTTAACACGGCGGTGCAGGCACCAGCCAGATGTAAACGTATAAACTACTGCTGCCATAGTACGCGAATATTCAATACTGGCAACAGCTCTGTGAGCCAGGGCTGTCAGCTGAAGAAAATAACATCAGCTTGCTGGATTTCTCTGCAACCCGACAGGCGATAACCGCAATAAAATAAGATTAAAAGCGGTTCGCCGTCGTCCAACGGCCTGTTTTCTGTTGGCAAAGCAGTTACAATCGAGGGATCTATTTTATTGGGAATCATCACCATGCACGCTACCTGTACCACTAAAGCGCTGCTTAAGTTTGCTCTGGTTATATTGCTATCGGGCTGTGCGGCGACGTCGCCGCGTATTGATCAGCGCTTTACTGAATTAGCACAACAGTTATGGCAGGCTGAGCAACGCTTGCAACAAACTGAGCCGGGGCAGCTGACCGATATGTCGGCCGAAGCGCTGGCACAGCGGCAACAACAACGACTGGGCTGGCAGCGTAAGCTGGAACAGTTTGACGTCAGTGCGTTATCGGAGCAAAACCGGATTAACCACGCTATTCTCAGTTACCGGCTGGCAGACAAAATTGATGAATACCGCTTTGGTGCTCACCTGATGCCATTAACGTCTGAATCAGGCTTTCATTCCAGCCTGGGCTTTTTAGCACAGCGCAGTGCTTTGCGAAGCCTGACGGACTACCAGAATTATATTCGTCAGTTAGCTGCGATACCACGTTACATGCAACAGCAAACCGACTGGATGCGTCAGGGGTTGGCCACGGGGATGACCCAACCTAAAGCGGTGTTGGCGGGGTTTGAGCAGAGCATTATTTCTTATGTCGCCGCAGATCCGACACAAAGCGTGTTTTTTCAGCCGTTTCGCACTCAGCCTGCTTACATCAGCGAGCAAGAGTGGTTGCAACTGCAGGCCGATGCCAAACAGCAGATCCGGTTAGCGGTTAACCCGGCCTATCAGGCGTTTTACCAGTTTATGCTGGACGAATATTTGCCCGGCGCCCGTGATACCATAGCGGCGAGTGCTTTACCCAATGGCGCGGCTTATTACCAAAACCGGCTGCAGCATTACACCACGTTACCGCTGACGCCGGCCGAAGTGCATCAGATAGGACTGGATGAAGTAAAACGGATCCGTGCTGAGATGCAGCAAGTGATCAGCGAACTTGGTTTTAACGGCAGTTTCGCTGACTTTATCCGCTTCTTGCGCACCGATCCGCAGTTTTACCCAAAAACAGCGGACGAGCTGATGCGTTATGCGGCCTTTTTATCGAAAAAAGCCGACGCCGAGTTGCCTAAGTTATTTAAAACGCTGCCGCGCACACCTTATGGCGTGGTGCCGGTGCCAGCCGAAATAGCGCCTAAATACACCACTGGCCGCTACTCCGGGCCTTCGCGCGATGATCAGGCCGGTTTTTATTGGGTTAATACCTACCGCCTGGACCGGCGGCCCTTGTATGAGATGGAAGCGTTAACCTTACATGAAGCGGTACCCGGTCACCATCTGCAGGTTGCGCTGGCGCGCGAGCAAGCCGATTTACCCGAATATCGCCGCAGCTTTTACACCTCAGCCTTTGGTGAAGGCTGGGGCTTATATTCTGAGTATTTAGGCCTGGAAATGGGCTTTTATCAAGACCCCTACAGTAACTTTGGCCGCTTAACTTATGAGATGTGGCGTGCCGCACGTTTGGTGGTAGATACCGGTATGCACAGCATGGGCTGGAGCCGGCAGCAGGCCATTGACTTTATGGCGGGCAACACTGCACTGTCGATGCATAATGTTACTACTGAGATAGACCGCTATATCAGTTGGCCGGCGCAGGCCTTGTCTTATAAACTCGGTGAAATTACCATTAAGCGCTTGCGTGCTGAAGCCGAACAACAACTTGGCGAGCGCTTTGATGTGCGTGAGTTTCATGACCAGGTTTTGGTTAACGGAAGCCTGCCGTTACCAATACTGGAGCAACAACTGCGTCGTTACATCAGCTCGGCGCAGCAGCGCGCATCAGCACAGTGAGAGCAGTGAAAGCATAGTCGTAGGGCATTACAGCGGCATGATAAAGGCTTATCGTGCCGGTTAGTAAACAGGGATAAGATTTCGCATGATGTGGATACTCGTTGTTGCGGTATTGGCGCTGGTGTTGCTGTATATCTTATGGCAAACCGAGCAAATGGGAAAAACCAACAAGGTTTTGCAAAAAAAACTGCAGCTACGTGAGCAGGAATCACTGCGGTTGCAGCAAGCGGCTTATCAGCTGGCAGAGCAGCAAAAGATGGTGCTGGAGCAGCAGTTATTGTTACAGCCGGTGAAACCGGTATTAAGTGCCAGAGAAACCCAGCTAGCCAGAATGCTGTGCCTTAGCCTGCCGCTGGTCGTCAAAGAGTGTTGCGATAAAGCTGCGACCCCGCAGCAGGTGATAAAAAGCCAACTGCGTCAGCATGCCGATATCGACAACAGCCAACTCGAGCAGATGATGAAAAAACACAGCCGCCTGACCAGCTTGTGGCAGGCCAACAGTGTTATGGCGTTTATTCAGCTGTGCAGTGTAGTTGCAGCGCTGGCCAGTGAAGAGGCCGCCGCGAATGTCAGCAGCCTTTAACCTGCTGTCAGTGTCTTAACACCACCTGGGGTTCAGTATCAATTTGGCCGTCTGTATCAATAGCGGCCATTTTGGTACCCGCAGCCAGCACGGCCAGTCGGCCGTTCGTATGGTGACGGACAAACAATAAGTCGTAACCAAAGCGTTGTAATTCCGCGACAGAAAATTTCTGTGCCAGACTCAGATCGTCCCAGAAAAAATGTATATCCTTATCCATCTGGCGCCGTTCAGTAGACATAGCAGGCTCCAACCATCAGGGATAACAGGTTTCAGGTGGCATCGGCTATGCCGCTTAACCCAGTTGCAAAATATGCTGCCACTGGGCCGCTGTTACCGGCATAACAGACAGTCTGCTGCCTTTTTGTACTAATGGCAGCCCATTGAGCTTAGCCGAGCTTTTTATTTTGTCCAGTGGGATAAGCGCCGGCAGTTTTTCGACAAATACCAGGTCTACTGCCACCCAGCGCGGTGCATCTGGCGAAGATTTCGCGTCAAAATAGACACTTGCAGTATTAAATTGGCTCGGATCCGCATAAGCTGGCCGCACGACTCTGGCAATACCAGCTACTCCGATCAGTTTGCAGCTGGAATGATAAATCAATACCAGATCATCTTTTTGTACCTGATCACGAAGCATATTACGTGCCTGATAATTGCGCACGCCTTCCCAGACGATTGGGGTGTCGGGGGCGTTGGCAAAATCGTCAATACTGCACTCGTCAGGTTCGGTTTTAAATAACCAGTTAGCCATCTTTGCTGATCTCCGTTGTTTGCGGCAGAATACCACTTTAGATTAGTTAAACGGAACTGAGGGTGCAGCCATGAGTCAGGTATTACAGAATTTACTGGCATTGTTAAAGCTGGAAACCATAGAGCAGGGCCTGTATCGCGGCCAGAGCCAGGATTTGGGTTTTAAAGCGGTATTTGGCGGCCAGGTGATGGGCCAGGCGTTGTCTGCCGCTAAGGAAACCATTGCCGAAGATCGTAAGGTGCACTCATTTCACTCGTACTTTTTACGCCCCGGCGATGCCGCCAGGCCGATAGTGTATGAAGTGGAGAATATCCGCGATGGTAAAAGTTTTAGTACCCGTAGGGTTAGCGCCATTCAATATGGCAAGCCGATTTTTTACCTGACAGCCTCATTTCAGGCCGAGGAAAGCGGTTTTGAACATCAGGACACCATGCCGCAGGTGCCAGGACCGGAGCAGTTAGTCTCTGATCTGGAATTTTATCAGCAACATGCAGCCTTAATTCCGGAAAGCCTGCGCAGTAAGTTTATTTGTGAAAAACCGATCGAGATGCGACCGGTAGATTTTCAGAATCCGTTCAAGCCTCAAATTAGCGCCGCTAAACGTTATGTCTGGTTTAAAGCTAATGGGGCTATGCCAGATGATTTGCGGGTGCACAAATACTTGCTGGCTTATGCCTCAGATTTTAATTTTCTGCCTACAGCATTGCAGCCGCACGGTAAGTCTTTTATGGCGCCGAATATGCAGGTCGCCACTATTGATCATGCAATGTGGTTTCATCAGGACTTTCGTTTTGATGACTGGTTGCTGTACGCGGTAGACAGCCCCAGCGCTTCAGGCGGCCGGGGCTTAGTGCGCGGCCAGTTTTATAACCGGGCCGGCACTTTAGTCGCATCGACTATTCAGGAAGGCGTGATCCGCGCTTACCCCAGCAGCCGTTAGTCGTCGCTTGCCGGCACTATGCTGTGAATGCTTTGTAGCACTTCGCTGCGCAGTAATCCGGCGATAGTGTCATTCAGCTGTGCTAAGCGCGGCGTAGCACTGACCCGGCTGTGCTCATCGGTCTGGGTGTAACCTTTGTCTTTTAGCGCATTGAGTAACGTGGCAAACAGCTGTTTGTCATAATACTCCGGTGCGGTAATACCATGCAGGCTTAGTAAACGCTGCGCCAGCTGGTGGCTGTGTTTTTCCAGCTCGGCACGGCTTTGCGGGCCCTGGGTTTGAATAAGTTGCAGCACCATGGCATAACGTTGCAGGCTGTGTTCGGCATTGTGCGCCAGCAGGCTCAGCATCGAAAAAGCCTGGCTGTGTTGTGGTGGTGCACAGTAACCGCCTTGCTGTTGCACGGCCAGACCGGTGTCAACCAGATGCTGCAGTACAGCATTACAGTACAGCTCTGGCGAGCTGAGCTCGATAAATAATTCTTGCTGCAGTATTGGGTACAGTTGTTGCATCACAGCATTCAGCTGCTGCTGGCTGACACTACGCTGATGCAGGATAGCACTGGCGATAATGGCCGGCAGTATAAACAGATGCAGTATATTGTTGCGGTAGTAACTTAACAGAATGGCGTTATCGTCACTTAAGCTGATCAGGGCGCCAAAGCTATCATTGTGCTGTTGCACCTTTTGCAGACTTAATGCGTGATCGATTAGTTCGCTGGCGCTTTCTTCCGGCACGCTAACTTGTTGATGATAAGGCACAGCGCGCTGCAACTGCAGATAAAACGCCAGTTGTTGTGTTAGTTCGCTGCGAGCCATGGTATGGCGCTCGGTGGCCAGTAAACACAGCGCCAGTAAGTTAATACTGTTTAGCGCCGCCGCCTGATTAATGCGTTGCATAATATGGTCAGCCAAAGACCCGACCAGCGGATTTAACCACTGTGGCTTTTGTACTTCCAGTGGGTGAATACTGTGTTTCCAGTCAGGTACCTGTTGGCTTAAATAGGTATTCAGGGTAATGGGCTCACCAAAGTTAACATAACCATAGCCATAATCGCGCAGGTTACGGATGGCTTTTAACACGCCCCACACCGATTCTTTTTGTTTGCCGGAGCCTTTTAATTCACGCAGGTAAGTGTTTACTTCCATCACATGTTCGTAGCCCAGATACACCGGTACCAGCGTAACCGGCCGCTCAATGCCACGTAACATCGACTGCAGCGTCATCGCCAGCATACCGGTTTTCGGTTGCAGTAAGCGCCCGGTGCGGCTGCGGCCACCTTCGGTGTAATACTTAACCGAGTAGCCTTTACTGAACAACTGACACAGATATTCCCGAAATACCGCCGAGTACAGCTTGTTGCCACTGAAGCTGCGCCGGATAAAAAAGGCGCCGCCGCGGCGGAAAATCGGCCCGGCTGGCCAGAAATTCAGGTTAATACCGGCAGCAATATGCGGTGGTGCTAAACCTTGCTGATAGATCACGTAACTTAGTAGCAGATAATCCATATGGCTGCGATGGCAGGGCACATAGACAATTTCATGGCCTTTTTGCGCCAGTTCACGCAGCATGTCGGCATTATTAACTTTAATTCCTTTATACAGCTTGTTCCACAGCCAGCGCAGCACCCTGTCGCCGACCCTTAAGGTAGAGGCGCGGTAGTCAGCTGCAATTTCCAACAGCAATTTACGCGCTTCCTGTCGCGCGGCTTTGACCGTAATGCGTTTGCTTTTGGCTTCATCGTCAATGGCTTTTTTTAATGCTGGCGCGGCCAGTAAGGCGTTAAACAGCTGGGCACGGTTCACCAGCTTGGGGCCTGTCGCCGCCAAACGCTGGCGATAAAAGTGAAAGCGCGACATGCGCAGCAGTTTGTGTGCTGTGGTTTCACTGGCGCCAAACTGTGCTGCCATTTGTTGTAACGACACGGCCCGGCTAAAACGCACCAGCGTATGGCGGCCGGAGATCAGCACGATCAGCAGTTTTGCCAGCCAGTTAGGCGCATGGGCTTCACCGAGTAGCCACTTGATGCTGTTTTCTTTACCCGGTGCCCGGCCCCATAGCAAGGCTACCGGTACCAACTGAGCATTCAAGGCCGGATCAGCCAGATGTGCTTGCAATAACGCTTGCCCCTGTGCCAAAGCATGGGTGTGGCCACGTTTAAACAGTAAACTGTGCGGTTTCTCGAGGAACAAGGTGCGTGGGTGCAGACTGCCGTGCAGGCTGACGTCAGCCGCCGGGTCGGGCAACCCCAATTTAGCACATATCTGGCGGATAGCGGCGAAGTCAGCGGCAGATTCGGTAGCGCAGATATAAAATAACGGCCTGCCCGGGTCCAGTGCCAGCTCCGTCACGGGGTGCTCCGGCACAATTTTGTACTTCAGCAGCGGCCAGATTGGCCATTTTAATAAGGCTGCAAACAATTTTACCGGCCGAAACATAAGTATCTCATCCCCCAGTTAACAAAGTGGCGTAGCATAGCACGGCGCAGCACTATGGAAAATTATGGTTAGTGACACACACTTGCATTTGTAACACGCCTGTATATACTCACAGTATTCACTGTACAGGTAACCAGCACTATGAGACCACTTACACCACGTCAGGCAGAAATACTGCAATTAATTAAAGATTATCAGCAGGACAGCGGCATGCCACCTACCCGGGCTGAAATAGCACAGCAGTTGGGGTTTAAATCGGCCAACGCGGCGGAAGAACATTTAAAAGCATTGGCAAAAAAAGGGGTTATTGAAATGATGCCCGGCACGTCGCGTGGTATCCGCTTAGTCGACACTGATGAGCCTGAACAATTGGGCTTACCGCTGATTGGTAAAGTGGCCGCCGGACAGCCGATACTGGCAACCGAGCACGTGCAGGATTATTACCAGGTCGATGCCAATTTATTTAAACCGCATGCTGACTTTCTGTTACGGGTACAGGGCATGAGTATGCAAGATATTGGTATTCTGGACGGCGACTTATTAGCCGTGCATAAAACCAGTCAGGCACAGCCGGGCCAGGTTGTCGTCGCGCGGGTGGATGAGGATGTAACGGTAAAACGGTTTCAGCGTGAGGGGAATACAGTACTACTACAGCCGGAAAATAAAGAGTTTGATGTGATTAAAGTGGACTTGCGGGCGCAGCATTTTGCTATTGAGGGCCTGGCTGTAGGCGTGATTCGCAACGGCAGTTGGTTATAATTTGTACTAAGCTCAGTAAGTTATTTATTAAAAAGCGCTGGTATGACCACTGAGGTTTGCCGGCGCTTTTGTTATTTAGGGGTTTACACTGGCCACGATTTGGATAATTCTTAGGCTGAAACTGATTAAATAATAACAACAGGGTCAGTTCCGGCTTCAGCGCTAGCCCCGAAGCCGACACTTACAATAACAATAATAAACTGATGAAACTTCAGGCATAGGTTCGGTGTGGGTGAGTAGGAACCGTGTAGTACTGTGTACTTAGTTTCTGCAGTTTGCTTTGCAAAATGACAGAGGAGAAGTCCAGTGACGAAAACGCGTTGTCTTCGTTGGTCGCTGCCAACCCTGCTTTTAGCTGCAACAGCTAATGCAACGGATATGCCTTTAAATATGACTAAAGGCGTAACGGAAATTAGTCAGCAGGTGTACGACCTGCATATGACAATATTCTGGATCTGTTGTGTTATTGGTGCAGTGGTGTTTGGGATCATGTTCTGGTCTATCTTACGCCATCGAAAAGCGCGCGGTGTGCAGCCTGCCCAATTCCATGAAAGTACCAAAGTAGAAATACTCTGGACCGCTATACCGGTAATTATTCTGATTGTTATGGCCATTCCGGCCACCAAAACCCTGATTGCAATGGAAGACACCACAGAGGCTGACGTCACTGTGTTGGTGACCGGTTCGCAGTGGAAATGGCATTACAAATATTTAAATACCGATGTTGAGTTTTACTCGTTGCTGGCCACACCAAAAGAGCAAATAGTGAATAAATTCGCCAAGGGCGAGAACTATCTGCTTGAGGTCGACCGTCCGCTGGTGATCCCTACCGGCAAGAAAGTGCGCTTCCTGATGACTTCTGATGACGTGATCCACTCCTGGTGGGTACCGGCTTTTGCGGTGAAAAAAGATGCTAACCCCGGTTTTATTAATGAGGCCTGGACCCGGGTAGAAGAACCCGGTACCTATCGCGGCCAGTGTGCCGAGCTGTGTGGTAAAGATCACGGCTATATGCCGATAGTGGTTATCGCGAAAGCGCCCGCCGATTATCAGCAATGGTTAGACGGTGAAGCTGAGCGTATCGCTAAAGCCAAAGCGGAAGAGCAGGAGCTGCTGGCAATGAACATGAGCATGGATGAGCTGATGAGCGTGGGGGAGCGCACCTATGTTGCTTATTGCGCGGCTTGTCACCAGCCCAATGGCGAAGGCTTGCCTGGTATTTTCCCGGCGCTGAAAGGCAGTAGTATGGCGTTAAATGATATGGCCGGCCATATTGATATCGTACTAAACGGTAAAGCCGGCACTGCTATGCAGGCCTATGCCAAGCAGCTGAGCTTAAAAGAAATTGCCGCCGTCATTACCTATGAGCGAAATGCCTGGGGTAACAATACCGGCGAACTGGTGCAGGCTGCTGATGTGCATGCCGTCATGCAAAGTAAAGGGGAATAACGGATGAGTGCAGTAGTGACAGATCATGAGCATGATCACGAGCATCATGACCATAAACCCAGCGGCATAAAGCGCTGGTTCTATACCACTAACCACAAAGATATCGGCACCATGTATCTGGTGTTTGCGCTGATCATGTTCTTTATTGGTGGCGCCATGGCGATGGTGATCCGGGCAGAGTTGTTCCAGCCCGGTATGCAGTTTGTTGAACCAAACTTTTTTAACCAGATGACCACAGTGCATGGCCTGATTATGGTGTTTGGTGCGGTAATGCCGGCCTTTACCGGCCTGGCTAACTGGATGATCCCGATGATGATAGGGGCGCCGGATATGGCGCTGCCAAGGATGAATAACTGGAGTTTCTGGATCCTGCCGTTCGCTTTTCTGATCCTGCTGATTTCATTGTTTATGCCAGGTGGCGGCCCCAGTTTCGGCTGGACTTTCTATGCACCGTTATCGACCACCTATAGCGGTGACAGCACAGCATTATTTGTGTTTTCGGTGCATATCATGGGTATCTCGTCAATTATGGGCGCGATCAACGTTATCGTGACTATCTTTAACCTGCGCGCTCCGGGTATGACCTGGATGAAAATGCCGCTGTTTGTCTGGACCTGGCTAATTACCGCTTTCTTATTGATTATGGTGATGCCGGTGCTGGCCGGTGCGGTGACGATGGTGCTGACCGACAAGTATTTTGGTACCAGTTTCTTTGATGCTGCCGGCGGTGGCGACCCGGTGTTGTTCCAGCATATTTTCTGGTTCTTTGGTCACCCGGAAGTTTACATCATGATTTTGCCGGCCTTTGGTATCGTATCCAGCATAGTACCTACCTTTGCCCGTAAGCCGTTGTTTGGTTATGCCTCTATGGTGTATGCCACCGCCAGTATCGCCATTTTGTCTTTCCTGGTTTGGGCGCACCATATGTTTACCACCGGTATGCCGGTAGCGGGAGCGCTGTTCTTTATGTATTGCACTATGCTGATCGCGGTGCCGACCGGGGTTAAGGTATTTAACTGGGTGGCAACCATGTGGCGTGGTGCGATGACGTTTGAAGTGCCAATGATGTTTGCGCTGGCCTTTATTGTACTGTTTACCATAGGTGGTTTTTCCGGTTTGATGCTGGCGATTACCCCAGCAGATTTTCAGTATCATGATACGTATTTCGTGGTGGCGCACTTCCACTACGTATTAGTAACAGGCGCGGTGTTCTCTATTATTGCAGCAGCTTATTACTGGTTACCGAAATGGACCGGCAATATGTATGACGAGAAGCTGGGGCAGTGGCATTTTTGGTGCTCACTGATCTCGGTCAACCTATTGTTCTTCCCGATGCACTTTGTTGGCTTGGCTGGCATGCCGCGGCGCATTCCGGATTACGCGCTGCAGTTTGCCGACTTTAATGCTTTTATCAGTATTGGTGGCTTCCTGTTTGGTGCCTCGCAACTGATTTTCGTCTGGGTGCTGGTGAAATGCGCCCGTGGCGGCGAAAAAGCCACGGCGCAGGTATGGGAAGGGGCTGAGGGCTTAGAATGGGAAGTGCCTTCACCAGCGCCCTATCATACCTTTGACACACCACCGGTGATTAAGTAGGAGCAGGCAATGGCACTGAAACATCAACCTTTAACCGTTAAGTTAGCCATTACAGCGCTGGCGATGTTCGGCTTTGGTTTTGCCCTGGTGCCCTTGTATGACGTATTTTGTGACCTGACCGGGTTAAATGGCAAGACGGCGGTAACTGCGGCAACCGCAGAAGCTGCGCAAATTGATACCAGCCGTGAGGTAGTGATTGAGTTTATCGCCAGGCCAAATAAACAGATGCCCTGGGTGTTTAAGCCCGAAGTCACCCGCATGACGGTGCACCCGGGGGAAATTCATATTATGAATTATCTGGCTGAAAATCCGACCGGCCGCATGATCGTTGGCCAGGCAGTACCGTCAGTGTCGCCTGGTCAGGCTGCTTTATACTTTCACAAAATAGAGTGTTTTTGCTTTACCCAGCAGCAGTTAGCGGGCGGTAAGAACATGCTGATGCCGTTACAGTTTTACGTGGATCCGGCGCTGCCAAGCCAGTTCAGTACCATTACGCTGTCATATACATTATACGATGTGACCAGCGCATGGCGCGGTGATAGCGCAGAGCCATCCCAACTTGGGGAATAACATGAATAAAACCTATGAAAAATACTATGTTCCCGCTCAAAGCCCATGGCCGATAGTCGGCGCTGTGGCGCTGTTTTTAATTGCTTTTGGCGCGGGTAACTATGTTAACGAAGTAACAAAACAACAACCGGGTTTCGGTGGTTATATGCTGGCTGCCGGTTTTGTTGTGCTGATTTTTATGCTGTTTGGCTGGTTCAAAAACGTGATTGACGAGTCGATGAATGGCTTATATAGCGCTCAAATGGACCGGTCATTCCGCCAGGGAATGAGCTGGTTTATTCTGTCTGAAGTAATGTTCTTCATGGCATTCTTTGGCGCTTTGTTTTACGGCCGCGTTATTGCGCTGGATTGGCTCAGTGGCGGCAGTAACAATGCAATGACTTTCGCGATACTTTGGCCTGACTTCGAGGCGATGTGGCCGCTGTTAAAAACGCCCGGCGGTATTGAAACCCAGGCAATGCCAGCTACGGGTTTGCCGTTAATTAATACTGTGATTCTGGTCGTGTCGTCGATAACGCTGCACTTTGCTCACACCGGGCTGGAGCAGAATAAGCGTGGGCAGTTGAAACTGATGTTGTTGTTAACGCTGCTGTTAGGCGCAACCTTTCTAAGCTTACAGGTATATGAATATATCCATGCTTACCGCGACCTTGGCTTAACGCTGGCGTCAGGTTTTTATGGTAATACCTTCTTCCTGCTCACCGGTTTTCACGGTATGCACGTCACGTTGGGGGCCATTATCCTGCTGTTTATCTTTTTGCGGGTATTAAAAGGCCACTTTACGCCGGAAAAACATTTCGCGTTTCAGGCCGGGGCCTGGTACTGGCATTTTGTTGATGTGGTGTGGTTGTGTCTGTATGTGTTTGTTTATGTGCTTTAAGCGCTAATAGGGCCTGGGGTTGGCTTCGATCAGCCCCAATGCCTGTGCCACAAAGATAAGCAGCAGGACTATTGCAGAAAACATGACCCGGCGGCCGAGAAAACGCGACATTTTAACCTCGGGTTGGGTCGGTTTCAGCATCACCAGGCCGGCGCGTACCAGATTAACAATAATAAAAAGTAGTAGTGCGATGATAATAAGTTTAATCAACATGGGTTACTGCCTCCTGGTGTGTCGTTATGCGCATTAAGTTGGTACAGCATATTTTCGCTATCAACGGCCTGTGGTTTTGCCTCACTCTGACCGCTTTTTTAATATTAATCAACTTATCCTGGTGGCAGTTAAGCCGCGCCAGTGAGAAAACCGGGCAGCTGCAACGGCTGGCGCAATTGCAGGCTGATGGCGCTTTGCAGCCGGCACAATTGGCCGCTTTAACAGCCAGTGATATTGATGGTGCGCCGCTGCAAGGACAGGCGCGTTGGTTGGCGCCGTACATCTGGTTGCTGGATAACCAGATAGTGGATGGTAAGGTTGGCTATGACGTTGTTGTGCCGGTGCAGGCGGCAGGGTTAGCCCGGCCTTTGTTGGTCAACTTAGGTTGGCTGGCCGGCACCGGTAGCCGCGACAGATTGCCTCAGCCTGACATTGCCGCAGAATTTAGCCTGAATGGTTTGCTGCGGGTGGATGTTGACGGCTTAATGTTACTGGGCCAAAACGTGGAAAACAGCGGGCAATGGCCAATGCGGATCCAGCAGCTGGCTTACGCTGAGCTGTCGCAGCTCAGCGGTTTGTCCTTGTTTGAAGCGGTGTTGTATCAGCAGCAAGGCACGCCGTTTATTCCACATTATCAGCCGGTGGTGTTACCGCCGGAAAAACACCGGGGTTATGCGCTGCAGTGGTTTTTGCTGGCGGTAGCCGTGCTGGGGGTGGCGCTGGCAGCCAGTCATCAGGGGAGAGCGGAACATGGCTAAGAAGAAGTTTTTACTGCTGTTTGTACTGTGCTGTGTGGTGCCATTAGCGGCAGCTAAACTGGTACTGGAAATGGGCTGGTTTAACGGTGGCGTATCCAGTAACGGCCAGTGGCAGAAAAATGAAGTGTTTTTATTGCCGGCCACCACAAATAAAGCCCATTGGCGCCTGGCTGTAGCGCCCTCTGCTGACGGCTGCGATGCCCGCTGTTTACAGGCTTTGTTTACGGTGCAGCAATTGTATCTGGGGTTGGGACGCAAGCAACAGCATGTGCAGCCACTATTGCTCGGTGAACAGGTACTACCGGCGGATTACAGCAGCATAGTGCGTCAGCAGGCCCGCCAGCCAATACCGGCCAGTTTGCAACAGCAGATTTTACTTATCGACCAGCAAGGCCTGGTGTTACTCAGTTATCCGCTGCCTGCAGCCGACACGGATATGGCGCCAACGGCGAAAGCTATCCGGCAGGATTTACTAAAATTACTTAATTACGATCGGACCAGCGTATGAAAAAACAACAATGGCTGGCGACTATCGCCATTTTTTTAACCATGGCTGTGATCTTACTTGGCGCTTATACCCGGCTAACCGATGCTGGCCTGGGTTGCCCGGACTGGCCAGGCTGTTACGGTTTTTTAAAAGTACCGGTACAGGAACACCATGTCGCAGCGGCGCAACAAGCCTTTCCCGAGCGGCCGCTAGAGCCGCACAAAGCCTGGAACGAAATGGTGCATCGCTACTTTGCCGGCAGCCTGGGCTTGCTGATTGCGGCAATCTTTTTTGTGGCGATGTTTAACCGGCAAAGTCCGAAGCAGCTGCCCTCAGTATTGCTGGCGCTGGTGGTATTTCAGGCCGCACTGGGCATGTGGACCGTCACGCTGAATTTGCTGCCACTGGTAGTCATGGGTCATTTACTCGGCGGTTTTAGCTTGCTTTGCCTGCTGGCGGTACATTGGCTGAGGTTACACCCACAGTACCAGTTGCGCCAGCC
The DNA here is from genome assembly GCF_011634895.1 of Rheinheimera pleomorphica. Taxonomy (GTDB): domain Bacteria; phylum Pseudomonadota; class Gammaproteobacteria; order Enterobacterales; family Alteromonadaceae; genus Alishewanella; species Alishewanella pleomorphica. The sequence goes on from NZ_SIRR01000007.1 coordinate 228,183, forward strand.
ACAACCGCCGTCATTGCGCCCCTTTGCTGTGCTGGCCATACTGGTGCTGCTGGTTCAGATTGCGCTGGGTGGCTGGACCGCGGCCAATTATGCTGCCCTGGCCTGTATTGACTTGCCAATTTGCGAAGCCGGTTGGCAGCAACGTTTAAACATTAGCGAAGCTTTTGATTTGCACTTAGGCCATGACGATTACGAGTACGGCGTGATGTCGGCTGAAGCCCGGCAAACGGTGCATGTTTTCCACCGTTTGGGCGCTGTAGTGACGCTGCTAACCGTAGCGGCATTTTTGCTGCAGTTGTGGCGTCATAGCAGCAGCGCTGCAATACGGCGGCTGGTACTGGCGGCAGGGGCCCTGTTGACGCTGCAGTTTAGCCTGGGTGTGCTCAATGTAGTGCTGCATTTACCGCTGGCCAATGCTGTGGCGCATAATTTTGTTGCCGCCAATCTGTTGATGTTGTTGGTCGTTATTTATATGCAGCTGCGCTATGGTGCCAAAGCACACCGGGCAAGCGTCGACACGCTGAGTCACAATGGCAAGGCACTTAATACCCTAACCGGCAAGGAGGCAATATGACTGCAGCCCTCAGAGCGAAAACCGGCGTCAGCCGGGCACACGACTACCTGGAGCTGACCAAACCCAAAGTGGTGGCACTGCTGGTGCTAACGGCCTGGGTTGGCATGATGCTGGCAGTGCCGGGTTTGCCTGATTTAGCGACAGTGCTGGTAGCGACGGTTGGCATTGGTTTGTTGTCGGCAGCAGCGGCGGCAATGAATCACGTGGTAGACCAGCGTATTGATGCGCAAATGGCGCGCACCTACAGCCGGCCGATGGCTAAAGGCCGTATTAATACGCGGCAGGCCAGCAGCTTTGCGTTTGCGCTGGCGCTTAGCGGCTTCGTTATTTTGTATAGCCTGGTCAATGCGCTAACCGCCTGGCTGACACTGGCCAGCTTGTTTGGTTATGCTGTGGTGTATACCATGTTTTTAAAACGCGCTACGCCGCAAAATATCGTCATTGGTGGTTTGGCCGGTGCCATGCCGCCTTTGCTGGGCTGGACGGCGGTTACCGGTGATATTCATGGCCACGCGCTACTGCTGGTGATGATTATTTTTGCCTGGACGCCACCACACTTTTGGGCGTTGGCTATTCACCGGCGCGACGATTACGCCAAAGTAAATATGCCGATGCTGCCGGTGACGCACGGTATAGAATTTACCAAAAGTGTTATCTGTCTTTATACGGTGCTGTTGTTTATTGTCTGCCTGATGCCGTACTTGGTTGGTATGAGCGGTGCTATTTATTTGCTGGGCAGTGCTCTGCTGAATCTGCGTTTTATGCAATATGCCTGGAAGTTAAAGTTTAACCCGGATGCCGGTACTGCTATGGCAACATTTAAGTTTTCTATTGTGCACCTGATGGTATTATTTTTGCTGTTACTCGTGGACCACTATTTTAAGGTATCGCCCATTTATGTTCCGTAACCTGACGTATATTATGCTCGCCGCTGCTGCCTTAGCGGCGGGTGTTATGCTGTATCAGTTGTCTGCCACCCGTGCTGAGCCAAAACTGGCGCTGGTGTATCCACAACCCCGGGCGCTGGCCGATTTTAGCCTGACCGATCAACACGGCGAATTGGTTAACCGCGAACGTTTGTATGGCCAGTGGACGCTGGCTTTTGTCGGTTACACTTATTGTCCTGATATTTGCCCGTTGACGTTGGCGAAACTGGCCGGGGTACAGCCTGAACTTGCCGCGCTGGTTGAACAACCATTACGGGTCTGGTTTATTTCGGTAGATCCCAAGCGCGACACCACCGAGCAGCTGAATAATTATGTCAGTTATTTTGAACAGGCGAATGTACTGGGCATGACCGCTGGCCACGATCAGTTATTCCCGTTCGTGCGTCAGCTAGGCCTGATGTATGCGCTTAGCAGCACCACCGCCGAGAACTATCTGGTCGATCATAGCGCCTCAGTGGTGCTGATTAACCCGCAGGGCCAGTTGGTGGCGATGTTTAAACCGCCGATGCAGGCTGGCGAGCTGCCGGTGATTGACGCTGAGCAGCTGCTGGCTGATTTTCCGTTGGTGCTGGCTAAATTGCAGGTTTAATTCAGCCAGGGCTGAGAGTACCAGTAGAAATAGCCCTTTTTGCTTAATGATGGCGCTGTACAGTTATAGCGGCTGCGGCCAGCGGATAATGGCTTAGTGGCACTAACGCTAAAGGTATCATCATCTAACCAGACGGGTTTAAGCACTTTTGTACCGGCAAAGCACTGCAGCTGCTGGCGGTTAAAGTCGTCGATAGTTAACGACAGCTTAAGCTGAGGCGGGTTGCTGTCAGCGATAACAGGGTTAACGCCATGATCATCGGTAACGGTAAAGGCCAGCGTTCGTAGTTTTTGTGCTAAGTCTGTCAGATCAGCATAGCGGCCAGCCGCGGGAAAGCGCGGTAAACGGGTTAATACACTGCTATTGCCAATGGCACCAGAGTGCTGCCCTATACCGATAAAGCCCAGTTCACTGACCAATTGCTCCAGCGCTACACTGTACTCACCGTAAGGGTAAGCCAGCCATTGATGGCGCTGCCCGGTTACCTGCTCAATTTTATCCTCGGCTGCCAATATGCTTTGCTTCATCCGCTGCCGCCACTGTGCCTGGCTTTCGCCGGCCTCGGGCCTGGCCATATGCTCGTGCCACATGGCATGGTTGGCCACCAGCACACCGTCATCCGACATCTGTTTCACCTGTTGCCAGTTCAGTAATGGGCCATCGCCTTTGTCGATGCTGCCAGGGCTGATAAAAATGGTGTAAGGATAACCAAACTCTTGCAGTAGCGGGTGGGCGGTGGTGAAGTTATTCTCATAGCTGTCATCAAAGGTGATCACCACCGCATTGTCGGCAACCGGTTTACCCTGGCGCAATTGCTGTAGCAATACATCCAAACCGATAACCTGAAACTGATGCGCTTTCAGGTATTGCAGGTGGCTGCGAAATTCTTCGGCCGTGACACTGCTGACACGGGGCGTATCACTGGCGACATGATGATAAATCAGCATTACGGCGGCCTGCACCGGCCAAAGCAGGCTGATAAGCACGAGACAGAAAAATGACAATAACTTCATAAGCAGAACCCGCCAGTGTGATAAAACCAGGTCATTTTATAACACAAGCGGGAAACAAAGGCAGCTGCGGTCAGGTGCAGGCTTAGTAGTACGAGTGTTCGCCGCGCTGATGCTCGGTAATATCACGTACGCCACTGAGCTCGCCGCTAAAGCGGTTTAGCAGCTCTTTTTCAATACCTTCTTTTAGCGTCAAATCCACTTGTGAACAGCCGTTACAACCGCCACCAAATTGCAATACTGCCACGCCATCGGCGGTGAGCTCCATCACGCTGACACGGCCACCGTGGTTGGCCAACTGTGGGTTAATTTCGCTATCAATTACGTACTGCACCCGCTCTAGTAATGGCGCATTGTCACTCACCTTGCGTACTTTGGCATTCGGCGCTTTTAGTGTCAGCTGCGAACCCATCTGATCGGTGACAAAGTCGATCTCAGCGTCTACCAGAAACGGCTGGCTTTCGCTATCGACCACGGCGTCAAAGCCACTGAAGTTGAGGGTTAAGTCGGTGTCTTCTACCGCATCCGGCGGGCAGTAAGATACGCCACACTCCGCTTGTGCCGTGCCCGGGTTAACCACGAACACCCGAATATGGGTGCCCTCTGGCTGTTTCGCTAACAGCTTGGCAAAGTGCTGCTGTGCCTGTTCAGAAATCGTAATCATAATAGTACCTGACTAAATTACTAGGTTAATGGCTATGATACTCCTCCTGTTTCGGCGATGCCAGCCCCACTTGAGTTTTGCCCCCAATCTGGCTAACGTAGCCGCAGCTTAGAGGACATTAATTTATGAAAAACACCACCTGGTTGATACTACTGCTGCTGAGTTTTAGCAGTGTTGCGGCAACAGACTATGTACCGGCACCAAAGCAGACAACGCTGCCGACACCACAACAGGCGTTGGGTTTTGCCGTTGGTGACTGGCATGTGCGGCACGATCAAATCCAGCGTTATTTTGAGCAGCTCGACGCCGCCTCACCGCGGGCCCAGCTGGAGGTAATTGGTTACAGCCACGAACAGCGGCCCCTACTGCAGTTAGTGTTATCTTCAGAGCGTAATCTGGAACGGCTGGAGCAAATTCGGCAGCAGCATATTGCAGCTGCGCGCCGGGGTGAGGCCAGAGCCGCCGATGCCCCAGTGGTTATCTGGTTAGGTTACAGTGTGCATGGCAATGAGCCCAGTGGCGCTAATGCCGCTTTGTTAGTGGCGCAGTATCTTGCCGCGGCGGATAACGATGAAGTAAAACACTGGCTGGACAATGCGGTTATTTTACTGCAGCCGGTATTAAACCCTGACGGCCATGACCGTTTTGCGTTGTGGGCCAATATGCACAAAGGTGCCCGCGCAGTGGCCGATCCGCAGCACCGCGAACACAACGAGCCCTGGCCGAATGGCCGGCCGAACCACTACTGGTTTGATTTAAACCGTGACTGGCTGTTACTACAGCACCCGGAAAGCCGGGCCCGTATAGCGCAGTATCAGCAATGGCTGCCTAATGTTGTCGGTGATTACCACGAAATGGGCACTAACAGCAGCTACTTTTTCCAGCCGGGTATTCCCAGCCGTAATTATCCACTGACGCCAAAACGCAATTTTGAGCTAACCAGTGCCATTGCCCAGTATCATGCGGCCGCCTTTGATCAGGCCAACCAGCTGTATTACACCGAAGAGAGCTTCGATGACTTTTATGTTGGTAAAGGTTCAACCTACCCGGATGTGCAGGGCAGTGTCGGCATACTGTTCGAGCAGGCCAGCAGCCGTGGTCACTTACAGGACAGTATTAATGGCCCGCTAAGCTTTGGTGCGACCATCCAAAACCAGCTGACGGCGTCACTGTCGACCATTCGTGGTGCAGTGGCCAAGCGCAGCGAGCTGTTGGCCTATCAGCAGGAGTTTTATAAAACGGCGTTACAGCAGGCACGTAATAGCAAAATTAAAGGCTATATGTTGACCGAGAGTGCCGATAGCACCCGGCTGGCAGCATTATTAGATGTACTGCAGCGTCATCATGTACAGGTGTATCGCAACAACAACGACTGGCAGGATGATAACGGCCAAAGCTATCCGGCGCTGAGCAGCTATTATGTGCCGCTCCAGCAGCCGCAATATCGTTTGATTAAAGCGATGTTCAGCACGGAAAAAACCTTTCCGGACAATACCTTTTATGATGTCTCTGCCTGGACTTTGCCGTACGCCTACAATATTCAGTTTGCTGCCGTACGGCGAGAGCCGGCCTCTGCCGAGCTGACCACCGATTGGCAGAGCCAGCCGTTGGCAGCACCATCACTGCAGCCTGGTCAATATGCTTATGCCTTCAGTTGGCAAGATCAGCAAGCGCCGCTGTTGCTGCAGGCATTACTGGCCGAAAAGCTGGTGGTAAGGGCTGCGCTGGCAGCGTTTAGTGCCCAGACAGCTCATGGCGAGGTCACGCTGCCAGCAGGCAGCATGGTGCTGGCCGCCGGTTTGCAACAGCAAGCTGATTGGTTTAGCCGTTTACAGCGGATAGCGCAGCAGTTTGCTGTGCCGCTGCATGGCATCCGTTCGGGTTTAACGCCCAATGGCAGTGATTTGGGCAGCCATAAATTTGCCGTGGTTCAGCTACCGAAAGTCCTGTTAATGGCAGGCCCGGGCATTAACTCTACTGAAGCAGGCGAAGCCTGGTACAACCTGGAGCGGCTGGCTGGCCTGTCGCCGTCAATGGCCGATCCACAGCAGTTAAAGCAGCTCGATCTTAGCCACTATAGCCACCTGATTTTGCCCGACGGCAATTACCACAGCTGGCAAGAGGCAGAGGTTAAGCAGCTGCAACACTGGTTGAACCAAGGCGGCGTCGTGTGGGGGCATAAGCGCGGCGCAGCCTGGCTGGCTAAAGCGGGTTTGTTAAAAGCGGGCGTATGGCAAGGCGAAGAAATGACTAGCCTGATCCCACGCGATAACCTGTCTTATCAGGATAAAGAGCTACTGGCCGGTAAGCAGCGGATCGCCGGCGCAATTTACCAGGCTGAACTGGACTTAACGCATCCACTGACGTTTGGCTTTACCCGTGCCACTTTGCCGGTGTTTAAAAACAGCACACTGTTATTACAGCCATCTAACACACCTTTTGTGAATGTGGCACTGTACAGTACGGCGCCGCAACTGGCAGGCTATACCGCTGCAGAGTATCTGCCACGCATCAGCCAAAGTGCGGTATTGCTGGCGCACAATGCCGGCAGGGGCCGGGTGATTGCAATGACGGACAACCCGGTATTTCGCGGCTATTTTTATGGTTCCAGCCGTTTGCTGGTGAATGCGCTATACCTTGGCCATAGCTTTAGCGCCGATGCCGGTTAAACATCAAGTGTCACGGCAAGGGTCCACAAGCTGATATGGCTTACACCGGCGCGGCGCAGCAAACGGCACAGTTCATTGGCGGTTGCGCCGGTGGTAATCACATCGTCTACCAGCGCCACCGTCGCTGGCAGGGTGGCGTTAGCCTGCAGGGCAAAAGCCTGGCGCAGGTTACGCTGCCGCTGTTTGCGGTTTAGGCCGACCTGTGGCGGTAGCGCCTGCGGTCTGCTAAACACATCCAGTAGAGGAATATTCAGTGTGCTGGCCGCCACCCGGGCCAGTAACTGTGCCTGGTTAAAACCGCGCTGACGTTGGCGCCGTGGATGCATAGGGGCGTAAACAATAGCCTGAGGCAGCGCGTGCCCCTGCTGCTGATACTGGCGCAACAAGTGACCAAACTGCTGTTGTAGTAAGTCGCCGGCCGGCGCATCAGCCGCAAATTTCCAGCGCTGCAACCAATGCCGGTAAGGCTGTTGGTAGTAAGCCAGGCTGAGTAGCTGGTCAAAGCGCGGTTTTTTCAGGCCGCGGCTTACCTGCGGCAACCACATCAGGTTGTAGTGACACAGCGCATAAGGTAAGACTGGCAGTGCCTGCTGACAAGCATCACAAAGCTGGCGGTCATAACGCTGCACCGGTAAACTGCACCACAAGCAACTGGCCGGCAGCAGGCAGTGCCAGAGTCTGGCGAAGTGGTTGAGCAAAGCAATCAGCAAATCCAATCCTATTCAATTTACATTTTGATAACTATGGCAGGGCAAATGACAACTGACAAACCCGGTTTAGTATTGTTGCATGGCTGGGGTGTAAACCAGGGCGTATGGCAAGGCATTCGCGCTCAGCTGGCCGATTCCGTTACGCTGATCACTCCGGATCTGCCGGGTTTTGGTAGCCAATCCGATTATCCGCTGCCGTATAGCCTGGATGCCGTGGTGGCACAGCTGGCCAAACAGATACCCGACAATAGCTATTTGTGTGGCTGGTCTTTGGGTGGCTTACTGGCGATAGCACTGGCCAGCCGTTATCCGGACAAAGTGCAACAGTTAGGCTTAATTGGCGCCTCCCCCTGCTTTGTTGCTGCGGATAACTGGCCCGGCATGCAGCAGGCGGTGTTACAACAATTTGCCGCCGCGTTAAGCCAGAACCTGCCTCTGACGATAGAGCGTTTTCTGGCCATCCAGGCGCTGGGCAGCAGCAGTGCCCGTAATGATATTAAAACGTTAAAACAGGCTATTATGGCCTACCCAATGCCACAAGCTGCGGCGATTGAAGGCGCACTGCAGTTGCTGCATGCTGATTTACGCTCTGATTTTGCAGCACTTAAGCTACCGATTGCCGGTTTTTATGGCCGGCTTGACTCTTTGGTGCCGGTAGCCGTGGTAGAACAGTTGCAGCAAATGCAGCCGCAGGCCCGTTTTACCGTGGCAGCGCACGCCTCTCATGCCCCCTTTATCTCGCACCCACAAGCATTTAGGCACTGGCTGCAGGACTGGTTAGCCGGCGCTATCTGAGGCAACAGCGACCTTTAGTTGCAATGGTCTGATCGTTGTTCTTTCCTTTTGCGTAGATATGGTTAATAATTGAACAGTATTTGCTAACGTTGCGGGAGTTGTATCATGGATATCCAATCTGCGTTGTATTCTGGTATGCAGGGCTTTGCCCGTGCCAGCGCCGGTGTTACCGATGCCACTCTGGAGATTAACCGGCAAAGCCAGCAGAACCGGCAAAATGAAACTGAGCAGGCAGTAGCGCAAGCAGCTGCGCCGCAACAGGCCAGTGTCGCGCCGCGCGAGCCTGCATCATTAACCGACAGTTTGGTGCAGCTGGGCCAGGAAGAACGTAATGCGCAGGCCAATGTCCGCAGCATTCAAACCGCTGATGAAGTGCTCGGTACCGTGATCGATATCCGGGTATAAAGCTGATGCTGGTCTCAAACTATCCTAATGTCAGTATTAACACTGCAAATCCGCCGACCGAACTGGCCCGGCGCGATGCAGTGCGGCGGGATTTGTTTGTGCCGGTTGCTGAAGCGGAAAAATCTGCCGCAGAAAAGCCCGTTGTTACAGATGAACGCGCCCGTCCTGCGGGTAATCAGGCCAGCGTTAATTTATATGATGCCAACGGCAAAGAAACCGAAACCCAACAAGCGGTAGCAGGCCGTGAACAGCGGCAGAATGGTCAACAGCAAGACGGCAATAGCGAGCAGCAGGATAGCCAACAGCAGGCTAAGCAGCAAGAAGCCAGGCAGCAGCAGGTTGAACAACAAGAACAACAGCAGATCCAGGAGTTAAAAAGCCGGGATCAGGAAGTGAAAACCCACGAGCAAGCCCATGCAGCTATCGGTGGCCGCTATGCCGGTGCCCCCAGTTATTCTTATGAACGCGGGCCGGACGGAAATCAGTACGCCGTTGCGGGCGAAGTGCAAATTGACATAGCGCCAATACCGGGCGACCCGCAAGGCACGGTGCAAAAAATGCAGCAGGTACGCTCTGCGGCTTTGGCCCCGGCAGAGCCGTCGTCGGCAGATCGGCGTATTGCTGCCGAGGCGATGCAACGGCAAATGCAGGCGCAAGCCGAACTCGTGCAGCAGCAGGCAGCCACAGCAACTGCTGCGTCCGCCAGTAAAGCAAGCCGCGGTGCTGAGCAGAGCGCAAGCGCTGGCCAGCCGTTTTCTGAGCAACAGGTTCAAACCGATATTAGCTATAACGTATCAGAGGATGCCGCCAGCAGCGCTATAGTGGTACCACAGCGCGATACGCTGGCGATAACGGCGCAGATGGAACTGCGCCGCAACGTGATCGCCGGTTTTTACCAGCGCGCCACCGAGCCGCAGTTCAAACAATCCCTACAGCAAGCCTGACGCCGGCTAAACCGGCATTATCTGACCATTAACAGCGTTTCAGATTAGGCTACTTTTTCAGCTTAGCAAAAGCTTCGGCAAAGGCATTACCCATTGCTGCGTTGCTGTCTGCCGGTTTAGCCGGCCGAGGCGCTTTAGCGTTATTGCTACGCGGCGCGGCTTTGTCAGACGTTTTCGGCGTGGGCTGTTCGTCCATTCGCATGGTGAGCGCGATGCGTTTACGCTCAATATCGACATCCAGTACTTTTACTTTGACCACATCACCGGCTTTGACTACCTGATGCGGATCGCTGACAAATTTATCGGTCAGCGACGAGATATGTACCAGACCATCCTGATGCACGCCGATATCAACAAAGGCGCCGAAGTTAGTGACGTTAGTCACCACACCTTCTAATTGCATCCCGGTTTTCAGATCTTTTAAGGTTTCAACACCGTCTTTAAAGCTGGCCGTTTTAAATTCCGGCCTTGGGTCGCGGCCGGGTTTATCCAGCTCTTTTAAGATATCGGTAATGGTAGGCACACCAAAATGCGCATCGGCAAAGGCGTTGGCATCGACGGCTTTTAAAAAGCTGCTGTTACCGATAATTTGCTCTACCGATTTTTGGTGAGCACTGAGAATTTTTTCTACCAACGGGTAGGCTTCCGGGTGCACAGCGGATGCGTCCAGCGGGTTTTTGCCGTTGTTAATGCGCAAAAAGCCGGCGGCCTGTTCAAACGCTTTAGGCCCTAAACGCGGTACCTTTAATAACTCTTTACGCTCATTAAAGCGGCCGTTGCTGTCACGGTAAAACACAATATTTTGCGCCAGGGTTTTGTTCAGACCGGCTACCCGCGCCAGCAGTGGCACTGAGGCGGTGTTTAAATCAACACCGACCGCATTTACGCAGTCTTCTACCACGCCATCGAGCGACTTGGTTAGCAGGCTCTGGTTAACATCATGCTGATACTGGCCAACGCCTATGGCTTTGGGTTCAATTTTTACCAGCTCGGCCAGCGGATCCTGTAAGCGGCGGCCAATAGATACGGCACCGCGCAGCGATACGTCCAGATCCGGAAACTCCTGTGCGGCCAGCTCTGACGCCGAATACACCGAAGCCCCGGCTTCTGATACCATCACTTTTTGTATGTTCAGCCCTGTTACCGCTTTAATTACTTCGCCGGCTAATTTATCGGTTTCACGCGAGGCTGTGCCGTTACCGACGGCGATCAGCTCTACTTTATGTTGCTGACACAGGGCGGCCAGGGTGCGCACAGATTTATCCCACATATTTTGTGGCGCATGCGGGAAAATGGTGGTTTGGTTTAGCAGTTTACCGGTTTCATCAATGACGGTGACTTTTACACCGGTGCGCAGGCCGGGGTCGAGTGCCAGCGTAGTGCGCATGCCGGCCGGTGCGGCCATCAGTAAGTCTTTTAAGTTGCGGGCAAATACTTTAATGGCTTCTTCTTCGGCTTTTTCGCGCAGCTCACCGAGCAAGTCATTTTCCAGGCTCAGGTGCAGTTTTACCTTCCAGGTCCACTGCACCGCCGTGCGCAAAAACGCATCAGCCGCTCGGCCTTCGTCTTTAATGTTAAAGTGGCTGGCAATCATTTGCTCGCACAGGCTATGGGCGGTTTCTTCATTGGCGTCCGGTACCAGTTGCAGTTGTAATATGCCTTCATTACGGCCGCGTAACATCGCCAGTGCCCGATGCGACGGCGTGGTTTTCCAGCTTTCGGTATGGGCAAAATAATCGCGGAATTTTGCGCCTTCCTGCTCTTTACCGGCAACAACAGTGCTTTTTACTACGGCATGCTGCGCTAAATGCTGACGCAACCGGGCCAGCAGGTTGGCGTCTTCGGCAAAGCGCTCCATTAAAATATACTTGGCGCCATCCAGCACCGCTTTTTCATCGGCAAAGCCAGCATCGGCATTAATATAGGCCGTCGCTTCAGCTTGCGGGTTAAGGCTTGGGTTGTGTTGCAGGGCGTCAGCCAGTGGCAGTATGCCAGCCTCAATGGCAATTTGGCCTTTAGTGCGGCGTTTGGCTTTGTAAGGCAGGTATAAATCTTCTAAGCGGGTTTTATTGTCAGCTGCCAGAATGTCGCTTTTCAGTTCGGGTGTTAACTTACCCTGCTCATCAATGGTTTTTAAGATCACCTGACGGCGTTCTTCCAGTTCGCGTAAATAGGTTAAACGCTGTTCTAAATGGCGCAGCTGGGTATCGTCCAGGCCGCCGGTCACTTCTTTACGGTAACGGGCAATAAAGGGCACAGTGGCGCCTTCTTCCAGCAGTGCGATCGTAGCAGCAACCTGCTCGGGCCGGGCAGCAATTTCAGTAGCGATTTGCTTAACAATGATAGACATAAAACAACAATTCCTGGTTTAACACTGCCCACAGGGCAAATTTAAGAGCTGAGAGTAAGGCGATTGTCACCTTTGTACGGCAAAAAATCCAATAAACTGCGTTAGCTGGCGCTTTGATAGCGAATGGCGTTAACAAACCACAGTTTATTGCCGGCCGGCGTGGTTACGCTAACCTCGTCATCGACGGCTTTTTTTAGCAGCGCCCGTGCCATCGGTGAATCAATAGAGATGTAATCTTTGCGGCCATAGATCTCATCGGGGCCGACAATGCGGAAAGTGAGTTGTTCGCCCTGCTCGTTTTCAATTTCTACCCAAGCGCCAAAAAACACCCGGCCGTCCTGCTGTGGCGAGTAATCGACAATTTTCAGCACCTCCAGCCGCTTGCGCAAAAAGCGAATGCGGCGGTCAGTTTCGCGCAGTAGCTTCTTATTGTATTGGTAATCGGCATTTTCGCTGCGATCGCCCAGGCTGGCGGCCCAGGCTACCTTGGCCGTAACGTCAGGGCGTTTTTCACGCCACAGGTAATCAAGTTCTTGCTGCAGGGCATTAAAGCCCTCACGGGTAATTAAGTCAGTGCGCATAGCAGTATAACGCTGAACAATTAGGTTGGCAGGATGGTAGCAGTTTTCGGCTGATACGACCATTTTCCGTCATTAAATTGACGATGAGAACGACCGCAATAGTAAGGGATGAAAAATAAGTTGTTAATATACATATGGTTAGAATTTATTGTCAATTTATTTGTTGGTGTCATTTAGATGTCACAAAAATATGCTAGCCAGCAAAACCGGCCTTGGCTATAGTTGGTTTACAAGATAAAAAGAGGTAACTGCGCATGAAAGCAAAAGTATTCAGCTTAATAGCAACTGTATTGGTCGTTGGCCTGGCGGGCTGTTCTACTGCGCCGGCAAAATATACTTACGTCGTAGACCCTAATTTAACCGAACAAGCCGATAACCTGACCCGTACCAGTGCCCATACCGGCCATGTGGTATGGCTTAACCCGCCAATGAAGCGGGTACCGGTAAGTGAGCAGCCCTAACCCTGGTTAAAACGGCTGACAAACTTTGTAACATAAACAACCGTCTGAGCTTTACGCTTGGGCGGTTTTTTCGTTTATAGTGGAGCAAATATTGTGGAGGCTTCACTGTTATGGCCAGTTCAGAAACGCCAAAAATTCTTGTGGTTGACGATGATATGCGCCTGCGTGCTTTGCTGGAGCGCTATCTGGTTGAGCAGGGGTATATAGTGCGCAGCGTAGCAAATTACGAGCAAATGCAGCGTCTGATGGAACGGGAAAACTTTCATCTGTTGGTGCTGGACTTAATGCTACCAGGCGAAGATGGCTTATCGATCTGCCGCCGCCTGCGCCAGCAGGAGAACGAAATCCCGATTATTATGCTGACCGCCAAAGGTGATGAGGTTGATCGGATCATTGGCCTGGAAATGGGCGCGGATGATTATCTGCCCAAGCCGTTTAACCCGCGCGAGCTGCTGGCCCGCATCCGGGCTGTGATGCGGCGCAAAACTAAGGAATTGCCGGGGGCACCCAGTCAGGCTGAGGGCACAGTGGAGTTTGGCCCGTTTAAGTTTAATCTGGCCACCCGCGAAATGCGCAAAGGCGATGAATTACTGCCGCTGACCAGCGGCGAATATGCGGTACTTAAAGTGCTGGTAAGCCATCCGCGCGAGCCGCTGTCACGCGATAAACTGATGAACCAGGCCCGTGGCCGCGATTACTCAGCAATGGAGCGCAGCATAGACGTGCAGGTATCGCGTCTGCGCCGCATGCTGGAAGATGATGCGGCTAATCCGCGTTATATTCAAACCGTATGGGGCCTGGGTTACGTGTTTGTGCCGGATGGCAGCGTAACCTAAATGCGTTTATTGCCGCGCAGTGCTTTTGGTCAGACGGTATTTTTGATTGGTTTATTGCTGCTGATCAATCAGCTGGTGTCGTATTTGTCGGTGGCGTTTTATGTGATCAAGCCGACCACCCAGCAAATAAATCACCTTATCGCGAAACAAATTAAGGTGGTGTTTATCGACGTTGGCCACGATCAATCGGTGCTATCAGCCGAGCTGACCGCGCGTTTTCAGCAGGCGACCGGTATTGAAGTGTATACCGAGCAACAAGCCATGCAGCAAGGGCTGACACAAGCCAGTTATTATGGCTATTTTTCTGATTTAATGTCGCGTGAATTAGGCGGCCCGGCCGAAGTACGGGTGGCCCAGGGCGATACTTATGCTTTTTGGGTAAGGCCGCCGCAGGCACCGCAGTACTGGGTTAAGGTACCGTTAACCGGGCTGGATGAGACTGACTTTTCGCCGCTGACCTTCTATTTGCTTATGATCGGGGTGCTCAGTGTTGGCGGTGGTTGGTTATTTGCCCGGCAGTTAAACCGGCCGTTAAAGAGCCTGCAACAGGCGGCACTGCAGGTTGGCCGCGGCGAGTTTCCGGCGCCGCTGGCTGAGCACAAAGGCTCGACCGAAATTATCGCGGTAACCAAGGCGTTTAATTATATGGCGCGTGGTATCCGCCAGTTAGAACAAGACCGGGCGCTGCTGATGGCTGGCGTGTCACATGATTTACGCACCCCACTGACCCGCATCCGGCTGGCGTCAGAAATGATGCACGAACAAGACAGCTGGATCCGTGATGGCATCATCAATGATATTGAAGATATGAATGCTATTATCGACCAATTTATTGATTACCTGCGTCATCATAAAGAAGAGCCCGGCCAAAAAGAGAATCTTAATACGTTGGTACGCGAGCTGGTGCAAGCCGAGCATTTGCAGCAACGGCACATCGTTACCCATTTAGCCGAAGATTTGCCCGATATCACGTTAAGGCGAATTGCTATCAAGCGCTTACTCAATAATCTGCTGGAAAATGCCCTGCGCTATAGCGAGGGTGATATTGATATCTCTACCGGCTTCGAGCGCAACCGCAAGCGGGTGTATCTGCAAATCCGCGATCATGGCCCGGGTATTCCGGAACACCAGATGAAAGCCATGTTTGAGCCCTTTACGCAGGGGGATATCGCCCGCGGCAGCGGTGGCTCAGGTTTGGGCCTGGCGATTATTAAAAAGATTGTTGATATGCACCATGGTGATATTACGTTACATAATCATGCCTTTGGTGGATTGGTGGTGACGGTTTATTTGCCGTTGAAGTAAGCTTTCTAGCAATCTTTTTTATACCTGTTGTCATTTAATTTTACTCTGATTAGTTACATTTCTTTACACATGTGATATGAATGTCGGCCGGTGCTTGGTATTTAATCAGACATGTAAATCCAATCAGAGATCTGTCTCGTTATTGTTAAGCATTGAGTAATGACGTCACGTCGTTTACCAAAAATGTTTGTAGTTCTGGTTCACGTTTTTACATCAGAAATTGCACATTGTATCCAGGAAGACACTAACAGTTGCGCTCTGTTGGTGTTGAAAAGTATTAATAAAAATAATAGGAAAATCTGAGAGATGAGACATACTCACAAAGTCCTGCCTCGTGTAAGTGTTGTTGCAACTTTAGTTGCTTCTGCACTCACCTTCGGTGTCAATGCACATTCTTTTACTGCGGTGCCCATGGATGTAGGTCCTGGCCTGGCCAAGCAGTATGACAAACATAACAAGTATAAAACCTTAGCGAAAAAGCAGTTTCCTGCCTATTACATCGTACAGTTGGAAGATGCGCCAGTATCCACCTACGCGGGGGGTGTAAAAGGCTATGCCCCGACAGTGCGCAGTGCCTATGGTAAAGATAAACTAGAGTTGCAAAGTGTGCAGGCCCAAGCTTATCAGCAGTACTTAACTTCTCATCAGCAGGCTGTTGTATCGACACTGCAAGCCAAGATCCCACAGTTACAAGTAGAGCGAAAGCTGCAATTGGCGATGAATGGGTTAATAGTGTCAGCGCCGGACAACCAGGATATTAAAGCTCAATTAGAGGCCACCCCTGGCGTTAAAAAAGTGTTTGAACATGAAATGTTCTACACGCAAATGGATAGCTCCAACACGCTGATTAACTCGCCAGCAGTATGGGCGAAGCTGGGCGGTCAGGATAAAGCCGGGGAAGGCGTTAAGGTTGCTATCATTGATGGAGGTATTCGCCCTGAGCACCCTATGTTTGCGAGTAATGGTCATGTTCGCCCGGAAGGTTTGCCAAATGACGATTATTGCGCCACGGTAGATACCAGTTTTTGTAATGATAAGTTAGTGCTGGCGCGCTATTACACCCCGACTTTCGAAGTTAACGTAAATGAATATATCAGCCCACGTGATATGGGTGGCCACGGTACTCATGTTGCGGGCACAGCGGTAGGTAACCCGGTATCAGGAGTGTATGAGAACGTAGAGCTTGATGTGTCTGGTGTTGCGCCTGGTGCTACCTTAATGGTGTATAAGGCCTTGTTTCAAAATCCGGAAGGCCGTGGGTCGGGCTCCAATGTGATGTTGGTTGCTGCTTTAGAAGATGCCATTGCTGACGGTGCGGACGTGATCAACAACTCCTGGGGCGGTGGTGCCGGTGGCAACCCTGCCAACAGCGTATACACCCCTATTTTTGAAGCAGCAGAAGCTGCTGGTGTAGTTATTGTAACCGCAGCGGGCAATGATGGCTCAGGCGCGATGACCATTGGTTGCCCAGGCTGCGCAGAGCCGGGAATAACGGTAGCCTCGACACAAACTGGCCGTACTTTCGGTCACCTGGTTGAAGCTTCAGGTATTACCGATATTAAAGCGCTGCCAGGTGCAGGCGAGTTTTCAATCACGGCCGATATCGAGAAGCCGTTAGTACCCAGTGCAGAGCTGGATGCTGACAATATTGAAGGTTGTAATGCCTTTGCCGCCGATTCGTTAACCGACAAGATTGTGCTGCTGCCGCGCGGAAGCTGCGCCTTTACTGAAAAGGCCGCTAATGCACAAGCTGCCGGTGCGGCAGGCATGATTTTGTATAACAACCAGCCTGGTGTTATCAGTATGTCTATGCCGGGTGTTACTTTGCCGAGCGTATCTATTTTGCAGGAAGATGGCGAGGCAATTTTAGCTGCCTGGCAAGTTGGTGACAATGCAACCATCTCCAAAGCGCAAAAGTTGTTCGATGCCGCAGCGGTAGATGCGATGTCTGATTTTAGCTCTCGTGGCCCCAATGGTGATTCAAGCTTCCTGAAGCCGGATATTGCAGCACCGGGTTCGGACATTTTGTCGGCAGCTGTAGCGTCGGATCAAACCTTTGCCATTAATTCCGGCACATCAATGGCCAGTCCACATGTTGCTGGCGCCGCTGCGCTGTTATTACAACAACGGCCTGAGCTGGACGCGTTCCAGGTAAAATCGGTACTGATGACATCCAGCAACCCTGCGGTAAAACTGGAAGATTTAGCAACAGAGGCCACGCCGTTTGACCGCGGTGCCGGACGTTTAGATATCGCAGCTGCTGCAAATACTGCCATCGCTTTTGATAAGGCGTCGCTGGTTTCCAATGGTTGTGCGCTAAGCTGCAGTTTTGACCGCGTTGTCACCAACCTGTTAGCGGAAGACGGCAGCTGGCAGGGACACGTAGAGTTTGCTAACGACGCTATCAGTGCTGAACTGTCAGTTGAAGAGCTGACGCTGGAGGCAAATGGTACGGCCAGCTTTAGTTTGAACGTGAATACCTCTTATGCTGATGCTGGCTGGCAATTTGGTCAGGTGGTTTGGACGGATACCTCTGGCAAATATGCGACAGCGCACTTACCTGTGGCAGTGATGGCAAAACGTTCGGATGATTCACAATTGGCATCTACCATGCTGATGTCTGACGCCATTAGTGCCGGAGAGCCTTTTACAATGCGTTCAGCCGGCGGTCATCTGGGTGAGGCAGAGATAGTCGATTTTACCGTGCGTATTCCGCAAGGCGCCGTGTTAAACACCGAATCAGTGGCTATTAACGAAACCCGGGCTACTCGGCATGGCTTTAGCATCGATCCCAATGGTCGTAGCATGAGCTGGGCGGGTGAAATGACAGGTATTGAGGCCAGCGCCAGTTTGACGGTGGCAGCGTTCCCATGGGCGGGATTAAGCCTGGTGGACCTGGCCATGGACGATTACTCATTACCTTGCGATGAAGGTTGTGACGAAGATTCCTTCACTTATCCGATTGGTAACTATGGCGGTTTCATCTGGAATGGCCAGCAAGTAAATTCCATCACTATTTCGGATAACGGTTTTCTTACCGCTGCAGTGCAGTCGACCAATGGTTCCTGGTCTAATCAGGAGTTGCCAAATGCCGCTACACCAAATGCGGTTATAGCACCACTTTGGGCGGACTATGCCATTGGCGGCGCTGATGGTGGGCGTATTCTGTTTAATATCGTCAATGATGGTGCAGATGACTGGTTTGTTTGGGAGTGGAATGATATTCAGGAATATGACTCCTCAACCGGTGACCGCTACACTTTTGCTGTCTGGATTAAACTAGGCACCGATGAAGTGTATCTGAACTATATCGACGTACCTTCAACCATCGTACAGTCAACAGTAGGTATTGAAGATATCAGCGGCACCTTAGGCGCCACACGCTACTTCGATGGTCAGGGTACAGCACCGGTAGCCGGTCAGGCGCTGCAGGCATTGTTAACCCCTGCTCAGCCGGCATCGGTCACCCTGGACTATGAGCTGGTTGCTCCCTTTGGTCAGGCAGAAGCAGTAGACGCTACCGTCGTACGCGGTGAGTCTGTTGAGATTGACGTATCAGAGCGGTTTGCCAAGCAAACCAATATGTTATCTCATGTGACAACCCGAACCTCTGCGCAAACCTATCAGGCCACTCAGCCGCTTACGGTAAGTGCAGTGGGGGAAGTCTTTACGGCAAAAGTTGTGAAGCAGCCTTTGCATGGTACTGTTACGCTGGCACCGGTAACGGACGCAGACGGTAACGAAACGGCATCACTGTTAAAGCTGGTTTATACGCCAGGAGCTGTTGCAGAAAATGCCGAGCCTTTTACGTCTGATACTTTCAGTTATTTGGTAGAAGATGAAGCTGGCGGGACGTCTTCCGAGGCAACCGTGGTTATTGCAGTAGAGGAGCCAAATACGGCACCGGCAGCGGCCGCTTCTGGTACACCAGCTAAAGCGAGTGCAGTGGCAACGGTCACCTTAAGTGCCACTGGTAGCCAGGATGCAGATGGTGATACGTTAAGTTATAGCTGGAAACAAACCGCTGGTCCTTCTGTTTCCTTGCGCAATGCCACTTCTGCTACCGCCAGCTTTGTTGCACCGCGGCTGGCAAGACAAGAAGTGCTGACATTTGAAGTTACGGTAAGCGATGGTAAGTTGACGGATAGCGCCACAACTTCAGTAACCGTAATGAAAGAAAGTAGTGGCGGCAGTTTAGGCTGGTTCAGCTTGCTGGCGTTACCTTTACTGTTGTTACGCCGCAGACGTGCATAATTAAGGACGACACCAAGTAAAAAGCAGAGCCGCAGTGCTCTGCTTTTTTACGTTTGAAGCAAGGCAAAAGTATGCTGATATAGTGCGTTTATGTCAGCTTATGCAACAGTGTCAGCAGCGCTTGTTGTACGCTTTTATCCCGCCAGTACTGGTTATGCGACAGCGGGTTCCAACTGGCTGCCAGCCAGCCAAAAAAGCCGCCGCCGGCGTTTATGGTAATGTCCTTGACTAAGGCAGCATAAGGCGGTGACAAATCGGCCAGTGGCCAGCCTAACACATCATCTTTATCGTAATAGTTGTGCCAGATAAAGCCAGAGTTCGGTTTGGTAAACGGCACTATTTGCTCCATCGCATGGGCTGCGACAAAAATGGGAATATTACAACCTGTCGTCATCAGCGCGGCCAGCTGATCGCCGCGTAAAAACGCGATATCGTCCTCTGTTAATAGTTTATCGCCGCTAATGCCGGCCTGATAGCGTTTAATATCCCGCCAGATCCCGGCCGCCGGTTTGCTACCGGCTTTAGCCTGTTGTGCATCCCATAAATAACAAGACAACACATGGCCGCCGAGCGAGTGCGCCAGCAGTACCAGCTTGCCCTTGGCACTGAGTTGCTGTTTGGCCAGATAAAGTGCGCGGGCAATTTTCAGCTGGCTGTAATGGTACAAGCTGTGGGGCTGCTCTTTACGGTGTTCCAGTGCTGCGGCATCGGCAAAGCCATACAGCATAAAACGGCGCAGCTTACTCCAGCGCAAACGTGATGCCACTGCCTGCCAGACCCGTTGCTCGTTGTATTGCAGCAGGTCCTGATAATACACGCTATGAAAAAATACCTTAGCTGCTTGTGGGCCTAACTGCTGGCGCAAGGTGCTAAACAGTGCGTCAGCGTAATCTGGTTGGGTTTCACCCATGCCATGTATACTTAGCAGTGCCACGCTGTTCATTACTCGCTCCTGTAGTCCTTGCTTCTATGATAATAGGGTGCTGGTTAATTGGCCTGCTCTGGCCGTTGCAGGCTAAAGCGCAGCACGCGCTGAGTATGCTGTTGCACGTCGGTCTTAGTAAAGTGCATGGGTTGCCAGCGCTGCTGGCTAAATAACCGCGTTTGATCGCTAAAATGCACCGAGGCCGGATCATGTGCCTGGCTATAGGCATGCAACATCTTAGCGTCGGGCCCGTGCTCGGTAAATTCCAGTACCATAACGAAGCTGGAACCGGAGTTCAGCGTATAGGCTTCGCGTGGCTGGCCATCCAGCAGATGCATTAACAGCGGGGAGTCAGGCCGGGCGATGCCGGTAACATTGTTTGCCAGGTCAGAGCTGCTGCGCGATAGCTGGCCTCCCTCTGCCATATTAAATAGCCCTTCAAATGAATAACCGCCTGGCATGGCAATAGGGGCTTGCCCCTCTGCCTTGATCAGATACTGAATATCGCTCAGCTGAGTATCTGGTGCTATAGCGGCGGCTTGCAGACGCCGTGCAGCCTGGCTTAATGCCAACAATGCTCTGTCTTGCTGAGGGTCTGCTGTTATGGCCAGGCCAGCAGGGGTATTCAACGGATCTTCGGCGCTAAAGGGCTCAGCATATAGCTGTGGTATTAAGGCGGCATGATCAGCACTGCGAAATGCGGCCAGAAACTCACGCATAACATGAGCGCCCCGGCTATTAAGGTTGTAACGGCCATCCCAGTTAGCCAGCGCCTGACACACGCCCTGTAAGTTGGTGCTTTGGCCACTGGCGGCATCAACATAGACCGGGTTAGCCTGGCAATGCTGAACCAGCTGCTGGCGCATATCACCGGAGAACAAGCTTTCGTTACGGTTAAACACTTGTCGCAGCTCAGCGGCGCTAAAGCGCTGATCAGCCCCCATCAGCTGAGGGCTGTTAATAAGCTGGCCGTTATAGCGGCTACGGGGGCTCAGTTCGCTGCGCTCCGGCCCGTACAGCAGGCTGTAGCCTTGCAATGGCTGTGCTGGGTTTACCAGCCAGTGACTGCTGTTGGCGTTAAATACATAGTCACGACGGCTAAGTTGCGGTGCGTCCTGCAACGGCACTAAGCCGTAGTCAAGGGTTTGGCCACTGTCCTGCCATTCAAATACCGGTTCGCTACCGGGTAATAACACGGCTCCATCACCACCTAACCAAAGCGCGGCCAACGCCGGTGACTGGCTGGCCTGCTGCCAGTACGCCTCTGCTGCCGGGTGTAACCGTGGTACCTGGCTGGCATCAATGTAATGCACATCGCCGTTGTTTTCCGTGACGAGTGTGTTAACCCAGGGAATGCCCTGATGTTGTGCCAGGGCATCAAACAGTTCGCTGCTATTGCTTGCTTTGCCAATTGCCAGCCATTGCTGCAGCATCCTGAAGTTGCCGGCGTTAGCATCGCGGTAGCTGATGGCTGACTGCGCCGTCCAGCCCAGGCCTTCAGCTAACAGGCTTAAATCCAGCATAGGACCGTAGTGGCTGCGATAAAAAGTGCGTTCTACCCTCTGCAAACTGCCATCGGGCAGGCGGACATCAACAGCAAGTTGCTGGCTGCTTAAATCGCGATGCTCATTGCCGTAGCGGTAACGCAGCGGGTTGTCTGGATCCAGTTCCAGTTGGTAGAAGGTAAACTGCTTGGACTGTGACACTGTGTGGGTCCAGCCCAGGTGCTGATTAAAGCCAATTAATACTGCCGGCAGGCCTATCAGGGTTACGCCGGTAACGTCCAGCTCGCCCGGGATCGTTAGTTGTTGCTGGAAGAAACGCAGCTCACCATCCCACGGGAAATGCGGGTTGGCCAGCAAGGCCCCGCGCCCGGCGGCGGTCTTATCGGCCCCCAGGGCCCAGCCATTGCTGCCAAGGCCGCGCTTGGTCAGGATCTGTTCGGCATTCAGCGTGGGGGCAAGCTGCTGGCTATTGGCTGCCTGTGGCGGCTGAGCCAGTGCCATCGGCAGCAATAAATTTCGACTGCTGGCCAGTGCAGCCAGATCCAGATGATATGCCAATAAATCAGTCACACTTAGTGGGCCAACCCAGGCCGCATCCTGACAAGGGCTGGGATAGCTGGCCGGGTTAAGTTCAGCCAGCCGGGCATTAAAGCCGGCTACATAGCCGTGCAATAAGTCACTGCTGTCGGTTGGCAACTGCGGGTAATAGTGAGCCGCCTGGCTGGGATAATCAAGGATCTTGTAGCCAAAGTCAGACAACACATTCGTGTGCTGCTGGCCGGGGCCAAAATAACGTGACTTTTCACCTTTCAATTTGACGATTTGCTCGGCCAGGGTGCAGAGATTTTCTTCAGCCTGGGCATAGCCACTGCCATAACCTAAACCAAAATAAGAGCTGGCGGTAATATGAGGCACATTAAATTCGGTGTAGCGGATTTCAACTTTGTCTTTGCAGGCTGCCAGATTAAAAACGGCAACCAATAGAGCGAGTAATCGCAGCATCTGTTTCTCTCCTTGAAAAATTGTCCCGGATACTGCAGGGAAGCATGGCAGATTATGCGATTAGTGTGGTTATTTTGCCAGATTAATATAAATATATTGTGTAATTTATGTGTAATTTATCCGTTTTCAGTCAGCTTTATGTTGCTGCAAATAAGCGTACAAATGCTCGGTAAAGAAACCATGCATTAAAAAGCGCTGGCCTAAATTCCACGGGCCGACTAGGTAGTGTGGATACTTGTTATAGGCCAGTTCGCGCAGGCTTTTATCGCCCACCAGATCGCCAATACGGATGGCGATAGATTGGTCGAGGTTAAAGCCGTTAATCGCATCGCGGTACTCTTCACGGGTTAACAATAGACAAAACAAACACATAAACAACGCATGCGAGGTTTCAAAATCGAGCCATTGGGTAGGCTTTTCGGTTATTTCGAATTTTTGCATATCAATACTTTGCCAATGCTGCCAGTTTAGCTCACTGCGGCTAAGCGGTTGTGCCGGAGGCTGCCAGCTGCCCAGCTCAGCAAATAAACGAAACAGCTGCTGGTCATGCTCAACAAAGCTGGCGCTGAGCATATCGGCTATCTTGTTCGGGTAGAGCTGCACCGGGGTAAATTGCACATTGGGGCTGTTGGCGGCGAGAAAATTGAGCACATTAGACTCGGTGGCATAGTGGCGCAAAATCAGTAAATTGGCTTCTTTACTGACAAAATGTGTGCAAAACCAGCAAATTAGCCGTTGCAGTGTGGTGTGTGCGCTAAACTGCGGCAGCGGCAGGCGTTTAAACAGCCAAATCAGGTGCAACAACACGGCAAATAGCAGCTGTAGCAGCGGCCGTACACTCCAGCGCAGTGGGTTTTGTAAATCTTTCAGCCAGAGATCCAGCGCCGCTTGTTCTATCGGTAGCGAGTTGTCTTTAGCGATAGCGCGCAGATAGGCGCTGTAACCGGCTTTATTAGCAGTAGTCATGGTCGGTCTCTTCCAATTGCAGGCAATACAGCCTGGCGGTTACGCGGGCGGTACGCACTATGTCACTAAGCTGCGCCGGGCTTTGGCATAGCCGGTTCAGCAGCTGATACAGCTTTTGCATATGGTTATCATCATTAGCGCCGTGGTAGTGCATAAAGCGGGTATAGCTGCCATCGCCGCCAGTGGCCTGGTCGATCTGCACTGCCCAGTTGTCAGCCATTTTTTGCCCCAGCCCTTCAATTATCCACATGGCGCCGACTAAATCGACCGGGTTCGGCTGGCTGGCACGGTACATTAAAAAACCGTGCAAGGCTTCGGTGCCAATATTGCGCGGCGCAGTTTGAATATCAGCTAAGTTGCCGCCGGCAGCAACATAGTCGCGTTCGAGCATTTCGTAGTCGCGGTGCTCTTCACGGGCATGGCCAATAATAACCGAGCGTACATCACTGTAATCACGGTCAAAGCTGGACGCACAGCGGCTGATCCAACGCGAGCCCTCTATTACCTGTTGGCGCCAATTTAGCAGCAGTTGGCAATAATCGGCTTTACTAAACTGGCCACGCTCTAAACGCTGCAGCAGCGGCACCCGGCCCAGCTGGCGCTCAAAGTCAAACCATACCCGCATCAAAGCTTGTAAACATTGTTGGCCCTGTGGGCTTAATAGCTGCTCTGTCATGGTTCCACCACGGTTAATTGCATATAGGCATTATTAAAGCGGCCACTCTCGGGCACCATGCACAAAATGGTATCGCCAACCTGATGCGGCTGGCTGCGACGAAACTCATCCAGCATAATAAAAATAGAGGCGCAGCCGGTATTACCGCGGCTGTACAGGTTGGAGTACCACTTATGTCCGGCAATGCCGACACCGGCGCGCTGCAGCATATCGAAGATTTTGCCTTTAAAATAATGCGACGAGTAATGACATAGAACATGGTCTATCTTGTCTGGCTGCACCCGGCCTTCGCTGATTAACCGCAGGTAGCCGTCCACCCCGAGTTTGACGATATTTTCCAGCAAACGCACATCCTGACGAATTAACAGGGCACCATCTGCTTCAGCCTCGGCATAGCTGGCATAGTCCTGCCAGCTGGTGTGCTGGTTGTTGCCGGGGTAACCCACGCTCATGCACACCGGGTACGCATCGGCATGCGAAAAACTGCGGATCCAGTCGATACGAAAACATTTGCCGCGTGGCTGGGTTTCCAGCAGCAAGGCGCCGGCGCCGTCGGATAGCATCCAACGGAGAAACTCGGCGTTAAAATCCAGCTCAGAGCCCGCGGCTTCATAGCGGCTGGCTTTAAATAACCGTGACGTTAGCTCACTGGCTACCACCAGCGCATTGGGCTGCTCGCCAGCTTTTAGGTTCGTAAAGGCGGCTTTTAATGCCATCAGGCTGCTGGAGCAAATACCGTGGCTGCTATGCAGTTCAATGTCGCTTAACCCCAGTTCGGCCTGCAACATAGAGCCAAAGCCCGGCAGCACTATATCGCCCTGGCTGGTGGCGGCGCTGAGCATTTTAATCTGCCGTTTGCCTAAAAAGCTGCTGCTCAGGCAGTGCTCGGCGGCTTTGGCCGCCATGCCGGCATTCGATATGGTGGTGTTGTGCTTGGCATCAATTGCATAATGCCGAGTCTGAATGCCATTTGACTGCAAAATGCGCCGCTTTAAGCGACTGGGTTTGCCATGCACTAATCCCAACAGCGGTTCTATCTCATCGTTACTTATTGGCGGGCCGGGTAAAAAGTGGCCGCTACTGGTGATGTAAACGCTCATGCGCTCACCTTAGGCTGTTTCAACGCAACAATAATACAGCGCAGGTTTTCTTCCATATACGGCAGCACACAGACTACCGCCATAAAGCCAAGATAATACGGCAGATACCCCTCGCCACCGTGGGCATAGGGCATGCGCTGCAAGTAAAACTCGCCCTGCCAGTTAAAGCTCACCAGCTTAATAAACACCGGGTAGTTAATGACGATGATGAGCAGCAGCATATACAGCGGCAGGGTAGCCAGATAATTGTGCGCATGCATCTCCCACACACTGATATGGCGCTTGGGCGCCGCATAGTGCACGTCGTAATGCGCCACAGCTTCATGTGCCAGCCAGGCGGCGAAGCAAATCAGCATAATCAGCACATTCACTTTAAATAGCAGGCACAACAGAATGGGTACCGCCATTTGTATACCCATCAACGAGTGAATAAGTGACTCTTTTAAACCGGAAGTATGTTCTATCCTGGTAGCACGGTGGCAGCACCAGTCAACAAAACCGGCAATCCCCCAAAGTGGCAAAAATACATACAACATTAACTGAATAAGTAACTGACTGGTTTGCAACACCGGACTCCTGTTGGTGTGTCGACTGCCGCTTACTATAACTGAAGGTTAATATGATGTAGATATGTTTAGCGCAGAAACTTCTGCACATACCAGCAGCTGGCACTGATTTGATACTGCTGCTGCCTGGCCCAGGCCAGACCGTGGCGGACTAACTTTTCGGCCAGGCCTTTACCGCGAAAGGCCGGTGGCACAAAGGTATGGTGAAAATTGATGCTGTCGCCGCTGAGAGCATAATCCAACACGGCTTCAGCGCCATCCAATTGCAGCACAAAGCGCTGCAGCTCACTCTGGTGCTGAATAACTGGCTCGGTCATGCATCTTCTTCCAACCAGGATGTGTCGGGTAATTGTGCCAGATGCGCGGCATAGCGCTCTAAATTAAAGCTTTGCTGATGCTCTATCACGTCGATCATTTCCGGCGCTAAGGCGCAGGCGATAAGCTCAATCGCATCTTCACGGCTGTGGCCGGTCATGCGCAATCGCATTAAGGTCTCGGTGACTTGTTTCGGGTAATTGTCGGCCAGCTGGTTTTCTACCACTTCAAACAGCATGGCCTGATCGAGCAGTTCATCGCTCATAAGGGCCTCAGGATCGTTTTACGCAAGCGCCAGTATGGAAGAATTCATCGCAGTTGCCAATCCGTGATAGAAAAAAGCAGCGGCTAATAGTATTTCGCCGATGGTTTGGCTAAGCTGGAGCGCTTGGCAACAGGGTAGAATAATAACTATGCAACAACCACTTAGTGTTTGGCGCGGCCGCTTGCAAGCGCTGGGCCCCGGTGTCTTAATGGCAACAGCCGCTATTGGCGGTTCACATCTGGTGGCCTCCACGCAGGCCGGTGCTTTATTTGGCTGGCAGCTGGCCTGGCTGATTTTACTGGTTAATGTGCTGAAGTATCCGTTTTTCCGCTTTGGTGTTGAATACACCCTAACCCGCAAAGAAAGCCTGTTAATGGGCTACCAGCGCAAAGGTCGCGGTTATTTTTACAGCTTTATCGTGCTGAATATCATTGCCGCCGTGGTGAATACCGCCGGTGTATTGCTGTTGACCGCCAGCCTGCTGCAGTATGCGCTGCCGGGTAATTTATCGGTTACCTTATTGTGCTGGTTAATTCTGGCCGCCTGTTTGCTGATCTT
Organism: Rheinheimera pleomorphica; assembly: GCF_011634895.1. Classification (GTDB taxonomy): domain Bacteria; phylum Pseudomonadota; class Gammaproteobacteria; order Enterobacterales; family Alteromonadaceae; genus Alishewanella; species Alishewanella pleomorphica. Next base: position 255,155 of record NZ_SIRR01000007.1, read on the forward strand.
GTTACTGGGCCATTACAAGGCGCTGGACAACGTCGCCAAGGTGATCATGGTATTGCTGACCATCACCACGGTAATTGCTGCGGTGATTGCCTGGCAAAATGGCGCTCAGGCAGCGGCAGATTATGTTGGTCCTTCACCCTGGACACTCGCCAGCTTAGGGTTTTTAGTGGCGCTCATGGGCTGGATGCCGGCACCGATAGAAATTTCGGCCATCAGCTCCTTGTGGCTAAAAGCCAAACAGCGGCATACGCATATTAGCCGGGCGCAGGGCTTGTTTGACTTTAATCTGGGTTATTGGTTAACCGCCGCGCTGGCGCTGGTGTTTTTGTCACTTGGTGCCTTAGTACAATACGGTAGCGAACAGCCAATAGCATTAGCCGGCAGCGCCTTTGCCCAGCAATTGATGCAAATGTATGCCAGTACCATCGGCGATTGGGCCCGGCCACTAGTGGCATTAATTGCCTTTCTATGTATGTTTGGCACTACCATCACGGTGCTGGATGGTTATGCCCGCACGCTGCATGCGTCCTTTGCCCAATTAGGCTGGGTAACACATAAAGCCGCATTAAATTACTGGCTGTTGGCGCAGGCCGGTGCTGGCATGGCGCTGATTTTATTTTTCAAAGCCGCCTTGTCGCCAATGCTGACCTTTGCCATGACACTGGCATTTTTAACCACGCCGGTATTTGCCTGGCTTAATTACAGCCTGATGCGGGGCGATGGCGGCATAGTGCTAAGCAAGCCGCTGAAATGGTTAAGTTGGCTGGGTTTAAGCTATTTGATTGGCTTTGCGTTGTTGTTTTTGGTGTGGTTTAGCGGGGCAGTGTGATATTGGAATAGGGCTGGAAACTCGACCCGGTCGCCACAGAGTGTTTGAGCACACGCGCAGGCGTGTACGGCAAATTCGTCGGGAACGAATTTGAACAGCTTTAGCTGGCTTGCGCAGGGCAGGATGCCAGCAGTAGCTGCTGTGGCGGGCCGGGGGGAGTATGGCAGCCCGGTTTATTACAACTAAAAGCATGACTTGTTACAACGCCAGCGTTTTCTCGCCGCGTGCTATGCCTGAAGCTCCGCTGCGCACCACTTCCAGAATGGGTGTCGCGCCTAACGCCTGAATAAAGGCGTCCAGTTTATCACTGGTACCCACTAGCTGAATGGTGTAAGTGGTCGGTGTGACGTCGATGATTTGGCCACGGAAAATATCGGCACAGCGTTTTACCTCTTCGCGCTGGTTGCCATTGGCTTTTACTTTCACCAGCATCAGCTCGCGTTCAATATGCGCCGCTTCACTGATGTCTGATACTTTCACCACCTCAATCAGCTTATGCAGTTGCTTGCTGATTTGCTCAATCACCTGATCGTTACCCTGCGTCACCAGTGTTAGCCGTGATAGCGTCGGATCGTCAGTCGGGGCTACGTTTAATGAGTCGATGTTATAGCCACGTTGGGCAAACAAGCCAACTAAACGGGCCAAAGCGCCGGATTCGTTTTCCAGCAGAACAGAAATAATATGTCGCATGTTAAGTCCTCTCTGTTTTGCTTAAAAACATCTCGTTCATGGCGCCACCCGGCACTTGCATCGGATAGACGTGCTCTTTCGGGTCGACATGAATATCTAAAAACACCAGCTGATCTTTAAGCGCAAAAGCGCGCTCCAGAGCTGGCTGCAGCTCTTCCGGTTTAGTCACGCGAATACCAACATGGCCATAGGCCTCGGCCAGTTTGACAAAGTCGGGCAGTGAATCCATGTAAGAGCTGGCATAACGCGACTCATAGTTCATGTCCTGCCACTGCTTTACCATGCCCAGATAGCCATTGTTCAGGTTAATAATTTTCACCCCCAGGCCGTACTGCTTGCAGGTAGACAGCTCCTGAATATTCATCTGAATAGAGCCCTCACCGGTAACGCAGACGACATCGGCATCGGGGTAGTTCAGTTTTACTCCCATCGCCGCTGGCAGGCCAAAGCCCATGGTGCCAAGGCCGCCGGAGTTGATCCAGCGGTTAGGTTTATTGAACTGATAGTACTGGGCGGCAAACATCTGGTGCTGGCCGACATCACTGCAGACATAGGCATCGCCTTTGGTAATTTTGCTGACCTGCTCAATCACATATTGCGGTTTTAACAGCGGCGTAGCGCTATCATAGCGGCCGCCGTGCACGGCACGCCACTGCGCTATCTGCTGCCACCAGCTTTGCAGCGCGGTAGTATCGAGCTTTTTCTTTTTCTGCTTAAGTACTGCCAGCATCTCTGTCAGCACCGGCTTAACCAGGCCGACAATCGGAATATGGGCATTGATGGTTTTACTGATACTGGCCGGGTCGATGTCGATGTGAATAATAGTGGCATCGGGGCAGAATTTTTTCGTGTTGTTGGTTACCCGGTCATCAAAGCGGGCACCGACGGCCAGAATAAGATCGGCATGGTGCATCGTCTGGTTCGCTTCATAGCTGCCGTGCATGCCCAGCATACCAATAAACTGCTTATCGCCGGCCGGATAAGCACCCAGCCCCATGAGTGTGTTGGTGACTGGCAGGTTTAGCAGCTGTGCCAGCTCGGTTAACTCTTCGGCTGCCTGACCCATAATGACGCCACCACCGGCATATAAAATGGGCTTTTTCGCCGCTAATAACGCGGTGACGGCCTTTTTAATCTGGCCGGCATGGCCCTGCTGTTTCGGCTGGTACGAGCGCAGGTTAATTTCGCTCGGATAATGGTAAGCAAACTTCTGGTTCGGCATCGTCATATCTTTCGGGATATCCAGCACCACCGGGCCTGGCCGGCCGGTTTGGGCGATATGAAAGGCCTTTTTAATTAAATAGGGGATATCCTCCGGCCGCCGTACCGACATATTGTGCTTACAAATCGGCCGGGAAATACCGAGCATATCGGTTTCCTGAAAGGCATCATCGCCAATTAAGTGGCTCATTACCTGGCCGGTGAGCACTACCATAGGTATCGAATCCATATAGGCAGTGGCGATGCCGGTAACAGCGTTAGTGGCGCCCGGGCCGGAAGTCACCAGCACCACGCCGGCTTTGCCGCTGGCGCGGGCATAGGCGTCGGCCATATGGGTGGCGGCCTGTTCATGGCGCACCAGTACATGTTTGACTTTATTTTGCTGGAACAGGGCATCGTAAATATGTAATACCGCGCCGCCCGGATAGCCGTACAGGTATTCCACCCCTTCATCGGCAAGGGCACGGATCACCATAGCGGCACCGGACAACATCTCGGGAGCTTTAGTGGTGTCGACTGACTTGGTCTGGCTGGTCATGTTGGTTTCTCATAGTTTGCTGTGGCAAAGACAACACGCCACGGCTTTGCAGGCAAAGCGTGGGTGAATATTTCAAAGCAGTGTTACACCTGCTTTATGCTGTGCTACGTGGACTGGTTAAACAGGATAAGCTGTTAAACTCAAACTATGGCGCTATGGTTATTTGCTGCTGAGCAGTCATTTTTTTAGTGCGCCTGAATAATTTACGTGATGGACGGCCAGATGTCGATGCTTTTTCGCCGGCTTTTGCTGCTTTAATCCGCAGTTACAAGGCTTGCAAAGCCACAACGCCGCCCACATAGTAGCAACTTAGTGAATTCAGACCACCAGCACAGGATTTAAGCCGTTATGCAACAGCCAATAGTGGACGTATCAATTAATAATGCCCGTGAGGTGCTCGATGCCTCTATGCAAAAACTGGTGCTGTTTCAGTTCTGGTCGGCGCGCAGCGAAGGCTGCACCCAGCTAAGCCCGGTACTGGAGAAAATTGTCCGCCAGTACCCCAACCAATTGCTGCTGGCTCGGGTAGATTGTGATAACGAGCCTGATCTGGCGATGCAGTTTGGAGTGCAATCACTGCCGACGGTAATGATGATAAAACAGGGCCGGCCGGTGGACGGTTTTGCCGGAGTGGAAACCGAACAGGCGATACTGGCGAAGCTGGCCGCTTATTTACCCAAGCCGGAAGATGATTTGCTGGCGCAGGCTGAGGCTTTATTGGCTGCGCAGGATTACGCCGGCGCTTACCCGTTGTTAAAAGATGCGATGGCGCTGGCACCTGAGCGTAGCGACATTAAGGTGTGGCTGGCCGATGCGGCCGTCAGTTTAGGCCAGTTGCCGCAAGCCGAAGCCTTACTGGCTGAGATTAAACTGGCTGAGCAGGATGCGCTGTATAAAACGGTACAGGCCAAATTACAGCTGGCCAAAGAAGCGGCTGATACGCCGGAAATTCAGGCGCTGGAGGCAGCGTTGGCCAAAGATAGCGCCAACAATCAACTGAAAGAGCAGTTAGCCATTCAGTATCAGGCGGTGCAGCGCAGTGAAGAGGCGCTGGCATTGTTATTGACAATTTTGCAGCAGGATCTGAATTTTGGTGGCAGCAAAAAGCTGTATCTGGATATTCTGGCTGCTTTACCGAAAGGCGATAGTGTCGCCAGTCAATATCGGCGCAAGCTATACAGCCTGCTGTACTAACCGATGCCGGTCAGTCTGCAACAGCAGTTTCAACAACTTAGCACCGTATTACAACAATATCGTCAGTACTGGCAGCTATTACCTTTTAGCTGCCCGCAACTGCCGTGGCAGAACGCGCCGCTACAGCGCTGCTTGCTGGCGCTGGACGAGACGCAAATAAGGCTGATTGACCAAAGTAGTAGGCTGCAACAGCAGTACTTTGCTGAATTTTTCCCGGTGCTGTTTTCCCTGCCTGGGCTCACGGCAGCGGCGGCGCAGCGCACAACGGCGGCCTTGCCCTTTTGGCTGGAAAACGGTATTGCCGGGCGTAAATTGCAGCAAATAGATGCCTTGTGCCAGCAATGGCCTGACAGCGCGGCCCCGGTAGTTGAGTGGTGCGCGGGTAAAGGGCATCTGGGGCGGATTCTAAGCCATCGCTTTAAGCAGGCGGTGACCAGTGTTGAATGGCAGCCTGACTTGTGCCGCCAAGGCACAGCACTGGCCGAGAAATACCAGATTAAACAGCAATTTGTTTGTGCTGACGTGCTGGCTGGGCCCCTCAGTACGGTGTTGCAACCACAGCAGCATATCGTCGCGCTGCACGCCTGCGGTCAACTGCATATTACCCTGCTGCAACAGGCGGTACAGGCTGGCTGCCAGCAATTGCAACTGGTGCCGTGCTGTTATCATCTGATCCCGCAAACGCAATATCAGCCATTGTCGGCACAGGCTAAGGCCGTCGATCTGCAGCTTAATAAAGATGATTTAAAACTGGTGGTGCAGGGCCAGGTCACCGGCGGTGAGCGGATTGAAAAATTACGCAGCACCGAAGTATTGTGGCGTTTAGCCTACGATGAGCTGCGCGCTGAGCTAAGCGGCCAGCCACACTACCGGCCGCTGGCGTCAGTAAGCAAACATTGGTTTAGTGGTGACTTTGCCGCTTTTGCCCAGTGGGCAGCGCAGCAGCATCAGCTAAGTTTACCTGCTGCATTAGATTGGCAAGCCTATTTGCAGCGCGCCAGCAAACGTATGGCGCTGGTGCAACGTATTGAACTGGTGCGGCACCTGTTTCGCCGGCCATTGGAGTTGTGGCTGGCGCTGGATAAGGCCTTATATTTACAACAGCACGGTTATCAGGTTCAGCTGACTGAGTTGTGCCCGGCTGAGGTTACACCGCGTAATGTGCTATTAAGCGCCACTAAACGGCAGGCGGCGTTTTAGCACGCCAGCTGCTCGCTACTGCTGCTCAGGCTCTGGCATTGGTGATATTGCATGATTAACTGGTCTTTATGTTGCCAACGCTGATTCAGCCACAGCTGAAAGCGCTGCCGGAACTGCTCGTCGTTAAAGTAATCGCCAATCACCTGCTGGTCTACCGGCAATACCTCTACCTGCACCACCACCCGTTTTAATTTGCCCATTAACATGTCCATTGCCACATGCTGCGGATTGTCCGGATACAGCAGGGTAAAGTCTAAAATGGCATTAAACTGCTCGCCCATGCTGGCCAGCGTAAAGGCAATACCGCCGGCTTTGGGCGGTAGCAGATACTGAAACGGGCTACGTTTATCTGCCTTTTTTTGCTCAGTAAAGCGGGTGCCTTCGACAAAGTTGATAATGGTGGTAGGCACGGTTTGAAATTTCTGGCACGAGGCGCGCGTGGTGGCAATGTCCTTGCCTTTTAGCTCGGGCCGCTTAGCTAGCTGGGCTGCGCTGTAGCGTTTCATAAACGGCATATCCAGCGCCCAACAGCCGGTGCCTAAAAACGGCAGCCATTTTAGCTCATCTTTTAAAAAGAATTTCGGCTCCGGAATGCGGCTATGCGCCACAGTGCTGACCACCGGAATATCCAGCCAGCTTTTATGGTTCGAGATCAGCAAATACCAACTTTGTTTGTCCAGCGTCTGCGCGCCGGTTACCTGCCAGTCGACCTGGTTAAACAGGTTTATCAGCGCAGTGTTTACTGCTGTCCAACCGCGGTAACAACCTTTACCGGCATAACCGGTTAGCCGGTGCACCGTTTTAAACGGCAGCAACAGCTTAATAATCCCCAGCGGCGTGACCACCAGACCCCAAAACGCCAGGTTTAGCGCAAAGCCGCTAAAACTAAACGGCAATAACAACCAGCCGGGTAGAAAACTTAACATTACTGCTTAACTCCTTGTTTCAGCTTACTCAGCTGCAAATCTTTTTGCTGCCATAACTGGTTAATCCACTGCTGGAAGCGCTCGCGGTATTGGTTATCGTTGTAATCACCCAGTAGCTCAGGGGTTATTGGCAACACTTTAATCTGCACCGTTATATCACGAACTTTGCCGGAGATATAATCCCAGAACGTTGGAATACCTTTCGGGTAATAAATGGTGATATCGAGAATTTTATGCAGCTGCTCGCCCATAGCGCCCAATACAAAGGCTGCACCACCGGCTTTGGGTTTTAGCAGGTTGTGATAGGGCGATTGCTGTTTATCATGCTTGTCGTGGGTAAAGCGGGTGCCTTCAACAAAATTCATAATGGCAGCTGGCTTAAAGCGGAATTTACGGCAGGCTTTACGGGTGGTTTCAATGTCTTTGCCCTGCAGATGCGGGTTGCGTTGCAAAAAAGCCTTGCTGTAGCGCTTCATAAAAGGGAAATCCAGCGCCCACCAACAAATGCCTAAAAAGGGCACGTAAATCAGCTCTTTTTTCAGGAAAAACTTAATAAACGGGATCTTGCGGTTAAACACCTTTTGCAGCACCAGAATATCGGCCCAGGACTGATGGTTGGCCAGCACCAGATACCAGTCTTTGCGCGACAGCTTTTCCAACCCGCTGACATGCCAGCGGATACGGGTAAACAGGCGGGTAGTAAAGTTATTTACGCTGATCCAGGCCACGGCGCAGGCGTCCAGCAGGTACGTCATCCAGCTTTGCCAGCGGGTTATCGGTGGCAGTTTTAGCAGCGCTAACAGCAATACCGGTACAAACCAGAACAGGGTGTTCAGAATGTATAACAACAGCGATAGCGTACCGGTAATAGGACGCGGTAAAAAATGTAACATAGCAGCACCTGATAGCAATGGCCGGCAGTTGGCGCCGGCTAAAAATAATAACAGCAGGCGAGCCTGCTGTTAACACATCGGATCAGTAGCTAGTTTACCTTAATCTTCAAAGTAGGTGTAACCGTAAACGCCGGCTTTTAGCTCATCCAACAACTCATCTTTGCGACCATCGAGCATTTCCAGCTTCGCCAGTTGTTTGGTGTATGAGGCAATCAGCTTCTTGGCATCAAACTGCACATAGCGCAGCACATCGGCTACCGTATCGCCTTTGATGATATTGGTTAGCTTATAGCTGCCGTCTTCATTCAGTTCTACATGTACGGAGTCGGTATCACCGAACAAATTGTGTAAGTCGCCAAGGATTTCCTGATAGGCGCCAACCATAAACATACCCAGCAGATATTGCTCGTCCTCTTTGTATAGCGGTAGTGGCAGGCTGGATTCAATACCATTGCCATCGGCATAGCTTTTTAGCTGGCCGTCGGAGTCACAGGTAATATCCTGAATAATAGCGCGGTGGTTTAGCGGCTCGTTCATCCGCTCCAGTGGCATTACCGGGAACAGCTGGTCGATACCCCAGGCATCCGGCATTGACTGGAACAAGGAGAAGTTAACAAATAACTTATCAGCCAGCTTTTCGTTTAGCTCATCATGAATGGCGCGGTGCGAACGTGCTGTCATATCCAGATTGGCTTTTACCCGGTTGATGGTGGCAAAGTAAATTTGCTCCAGCAGCGACCAGTCTTTCAGCGTTAATAAGCCATGCACATACTGAGCATGGGCATCGGTAAAATAGTGCACGGCATCGTGGTAGGCTTCTATCGCGGTGCGCGGTGTCACGTTCTGGTAGGCTTCCCACAGCCCCAAAATCACTGTAGGCGAGTCTTCACTTGGCTCTGGCAGGTTAACCAAACCCGGTGCACGCTCGATATCAATCGCATCGGTCACCAGTACTGCATGGTGCGCGGTCATCGCCCGGCCAGACTCGGTAATAATGTTCGGGTGCGGCAAATCGTACTCGTCACATACTTCTTTTAAGCCGTTGACCACGTTACGGGCATACTCGTACATGGTGTAGTTCATGGAGCAAGCCGAGCGCGACTTCGAGCCTTCGTAGTCCACGCCTAAACCACCACCCACGTCGACGGTAGTAATAGGCACGCCTAAGGTGCGCAGTTCAGCATAGTGGCGGGCGCATTCGCGAATAGCATTATGAATATCGCGGATATTGGCAATTTGTGAGCCGATATGAAAATGCACCAGCTGCAGTAAATCCAGCTTGCCGGCATCACGCAATATATCAATCGCCTGCAGTACCTGGGTGGCGGTTAAGCCGAATTTGCCTTTTTCGCCACCGGTGTTTTGCCATTTGCCTTTACCGACCGAATTTAACCGGATGCGGATACCAATGCGTGGCGCGGCGCCTAAGTTATCAATTTCGCGCAGCAGGGTCTTCAGCTCAGACAGTTTCTCTACCACCACGTATACGGTATGGCCCATCATGTCGCCGATAGTGGCTAAGCGTAAAAACTCGCTGTCTTTATAGCCGTTACAGACGATTTGCAGTGGTTGCTCGGTAACACCCAAAATCGCCATTAACTCGGGCTTACTGCCGGCTTCCAGGCCTACCTTGCCGCTGTCGTGGCTAATCAGGCGTTTTACTACCGAGAATTGCTGGTTTACTTTAATTGGGTACACCGCAGTGTACTGGCCCTGGTAGTCTTTTTCCGCTTTGGCGCGCTGGAAGGATTTAATCAGCGTATCTACCCGGTGCTGCAGAATATCGGTAAAACGCACCAGTACCGGCAGCGTTAAGCCTTCTTCTTTAAAGCGGGCTGTAAGCTCAGGAAAACTGATGCCTTTTTTACTGTGGTCCTGATCCGGATAAGCCACCAGATCGCCCTCAGCGTTTACATCAAAATACCCTTCACTCCATACAGCTACGTTGTAGATAGAGCGTGCTTTTTCAGTACCCCAGTCGGCCATTGTCGTTCCTTTAAAATTAAGTTGGCTATAGTTTAAGGCTTATACGACGACGCTGCAGCAAAAAACACGAAAAACCGAAAAAATTTGAGTGTAACGGCGCTAAAAGGCACAATACGCGCCCTGTTACAGCAAGGGGATAACTATGTCTGGTTTTAACAACAATTGGTACACCGAAATATTCGCCGCCAGTGGCAGCGCTTTTGGCCTGCAGGTCACAAAAAAGCTGGACGAAGTGCAGTCGCCATTTCAGAAGATTGAAATGTTTGAGACAACGCATTTTGGCAATTTAATGGTGATTGACGACGTTATTATGCTTAGCAGCCGCGATAACTTCCTGTATCACGAAATGCTGAGCCACCCGGTGCTGTTTAGTCATGCCAACCCGAAAAACGTGGTGATTATCGGCGGTGGTGACTGCGGCACCCTGCGTGAAGTGTTAAAGCACCCGGGCGTTGAATCGGTCACACAAATTGATATCGATGAGCAGGTTACCCGGATGGCAGAAAAGTACTTTCCGGAGCTGTGCGCGTCAAATAATGACCCGCGTGCGACACTGAAATTTGATGATGGTATTAAATTTATGCGCGAGGCGCAGCCAGAATCAATCGACGTCATTATTGTTGATTCAACCGATCCTATTGGCCCGGGCGAGGGGCTGTTTAACCGCGCCTTTTACGACAGCTGTCGCAAAGCACTGCGTCATGGCGGCATTTTAGTGCAGCAAAGTGAATCACCGCTTATTCATATGCCACTGTTAAAAGACATGCGTAGCGCAATGCAGGATGCCGGTTTTGCGGCCTTGCAAACGTTGTTGTTCCCGCAAATGGTGTATCCGTCCGGTTGGTGGACCTGCACTATGGCGCGCAAAGGCATGGCGTTTGATGGTTTCCGTGAAGCCGACGCGGCAGCAGCACGCTTTAACACAGAATACTACAATGTTGAGGTACACAAAGCGGCATCAGCCTGGCCTAACTTTATGCGGCGTGCATTGCTGGATTAACAAACAGACTTAAACCAGGCTGAACAGAAAAATAAATTGCTAAGCTTGCTTGCGTATTTGGCAAGCTTTCTGTACATTTATTGTTCATGTGTGGGGTGGCAAATGAAGAAATATAGTTACTTATTGTTTTTAGGCGTATTTTCAGCGCAAGCCTCTGTTTACAAGTGTGAGCAGAATGGTGTGGTGGAGTTTAGTCAGTTTCCTTGTGCTGCTGAAGCCGAGCAAGTTGATATGCGTCCGCTCGGTACTGCCATGATTGGCACCCGTAGTGAATTTAAACAACAAGTGGATGCCATTAAGCGTCAGGGGCGTTTTGTTGAGTTTCAGATCAGCAAACTCGAGCAGGAAAAACAGCAAAAGCTAAATGAGCTAAAAGCTGATCTGTATAAGTTACGCCGCAGCTTTCCTAAGGCAGAAGAACTGACAACCCTGCAGCAAAAAATTGACCGCACCGCGCAGCTTTATGACGAGCAGATCAGTGCTGAGCGCTCTAACCTGGCTAGCCTGAAGTCAAAAGCGGTAAATCTGGAACGGCAGTACGCGCAAAACTAGTTGTAGTAAACCTTATCTACAGACCGGGCCTCGCTACACGCGGGGCTTTTTGTTGTCTGCGTTTTGTTACGTTCTGTAACGAATTATCATAAATATAACATAGGCATCTAATGTTAATTTTTGTGTTTTGTGCTACACCTTTATCGCTGCGTAAGCAGTTGATGACAAAACAAATAACAAAAAGGATGCATATGAAAACATCATTTAAGTACTCCCTATGTGCGCTGGCAGTAAGTTCATTGTGTTATGGCAATATTGCTTTAGCGCAACAAAGTGAAGAGGCGCCAGGCGCGCAACAAGTTGAGCGCATTGAAGTTACCGGCTCGCGGATTAAACGCAACGATTTAGAAGGCGCGGCGCCAATTGATATTATTAATCGCGATGAGATTGCTAAATCGGGTTTTTCTAACCTGCAGCAATTGTTAGAGCGTACGCCAGTCGCCGGTACCGGTACTTTCTCTACCCGCGGTAATAACCAGGACTCTACAGCCAACGGTGGCGCTGCCATCAGTTTACGTGGCTTCGGTTCTGATGCCACGCTGGTGTTAATCAACGGTCGTCGGGTTGCCGTCAGTGCTTTTGCTGAGAATATCGCTAACTCATTCGTTGATATTAACTCGATCCCAGTGGCTGCCATTGAACGGGTTGAAATTCTAAAAGACGGCGCCTCAGCCGTTTATGGTTCAGACGCCGTAGCCGGCGTAGTGAATATTATTTTGCGCAAAGATTTTGATGGCGCTGAATTGAGCGTCAGTCATGGTGGCACTACAGGCCCGTCTTACGATGAAACCTCAGCCAGTTTGGTCTGGGGTACCGAGTCAGATGATGCAAACGCTACCTTAATTCTGGATTATTTCAAAAATACCGTGATAACCGGTGCGGAAATGGGCCGCTTTGGCACGGCTAACCAGGAACCCTACGGCGGCTTGGATCTGCGTTCATCACGCGGCTTCCCTGGCAATTTTATTGTTGATGGCGAAACCCGCATTGATCCGGGCTGTCCGGCCGATCAGGCTTTTGGCCAGACCTGTGTATTTGACTATGGCCCTTTTGGCATGGTGATCCCGGCGGCAGAGCGAGTGGGCGCCATTTTCCAGGCGAGTCAAAACTTCACCGATAGTATGCAAGGCTATGTTGAATTGTCAGTCCAGCATAACCGCTCGCAAGCGTCGGGTGCTGCGACACCTTTAGACGGTGATGCTGGCCTGACCGTGCCCGGTACTCATCCAAATAATCCTTTTGGCGAGGACATTGCTATTAACCGTTTCCGTACTGTTGATGCGGGGCCAAGGGTGTGGGACATAGAGTCAGACTCATTACGTATGGTAGTGGGTTTACGTGGGCAGCTAAAGAATTGGGACTGGGATATCTCTGCGCAAAAAGGTCGCAGTGAGTCAATGCAGACCGGCAGCAAGCAGCAAGGTTGGGTGCGTACAGACTTCCTGCAAGAGCAGATTAATCTAGGCAATTACAACCCGTTTGGCGGCACAATTAATTCACCTGAGGTGATAGACGCCATTACCACCTCGCTGGTGCGCCGCGGTGAATCACATATTACTGCTTATGACGCCAGTATTAGCGGTGAAGCCTTTGCGCTGGGCGATCAGATGGTATCGCTAGCGGCGGGTGTTGAGTACCGTGAAGAGGACGCTTTCGATCAGCCGGATGATCAGTTCCAGCGTGGGCTGATTTTTGGCACGGAATCGGTATCGGCTCAGGCGCAGCGTGACCAATATGCCGCTTATGTTGAATTGTTAATTCCAATCGATGATACCTTGGAGTTCACGGTAGCAGGCCGCTATGACCACTACAGCGATTTTGGTTCAACGACAAACCCGCAATTAACGATGAAATGGCGCCCTCGTGATAACTTTACTGTACGGGCTTCATTCGGCCAGGGTTTCCGTGCACCGTCGTTAGCACAAATTGGCTTAGGCCCGTCACAAGAATCGGTGTTCTTTACCGATACTTACCGTTGCCCAACGCCAGATGCTGCTAACCCTGCCTGTGCGTCAACGGATTACACTATAGTATTTGTCGGTGGCGAAGGTTTACAGCCAGAAGAGTCTGAAACCTATAACCTGGGTTTTGTCTGGCAGGTTAACGACGAATTTGATGTAACGGCGGATATGTGGAGCATTACGCAAGACAATAAAATAGACAAGAATGATTATGAAAATGTCTATGCAGCCGAATGTAACAACCAGAACAGCACGGTGTGCGTGCGCTTGGCACCATTACCAGGCCAGACATTGGGCGAGTTATCCCGCTTGTTCAATAGCTATGTTAACGTAAGTTCACAAGAGGCGACCGGTCTGGATTTGTCGACGTCGTATCGTTTGGCATTACAGGATATGGGGCAGGTAAGGTTTAGCCTGGATTGGTCTTATATCAGCAAATTTGAGAAAAATGGTATCGACTATGCGGGTGAATATAACTATCCACAGCATCGCTGGCTGGCTGCGGCAGATTGGAGCCATGGCGACTGGGGTATAGTTACCAGCTTGAGCTATATTGGCCAGTTTGAGGACTATGCGGCACCGAGTGATGTTGAGCGTACTAAAACCCGCTCCATTGATGCGCAGATGCTGCTGGATATTCAGGCACGTTATAACCTGAATGACAAAACGCAATTGGTACTGGGTATGAATAATGCGCTGGATGAAGATCCGCCATTTGCTATCGGTGATGGTGATGGTGATCTCTATGGTTATGCATCTAAGGTGCACAATCCTCGCGGCCAGTACATTTATGCTAAAGTCAGCTATCGCTTTTAATTTAAGCTAGTAACGAAAACAGCGCCGGTCGGCGCTGTTTTTTTATAGCCTAAGCTATCACTCCACTATCGGCTCGATATGGATCTCTACCCGGCGGTTTTGCGCACGGTTAGCGTCTGAGTTATTTGGCACTATCGGATAATTCGGCCCATAGCCCTGGGTTTCAATCCGGATTGCCTGTACGTTTTGCGCCACCAGATACTGCTTTACACTGTCAGAGCGCTGCTGAGACAGGTTCATATTGTATTGGTAGGGACCGGTGTCATCAGTATGGCCAGCGACCACCAGCATAGTTTTTTCGTAGTCACGCAGTACCTTGGCAATATCATTAAACACCGGGTACAGGTTAGCGCGGATATCAGAGCGGTTCACCTCAAAGGTTAATTGCGCCGGTATATCTAAGCGTAGTTTGTCGCCTTCGCGTACCACTTTCACGCCACTGCCACTGAGCTCTTCATTCAGTGCTTTTTCCTGCTTGTCCATGTAGCTGCCAACGGCAGCACCGGCTAAGGCGCCCACAGCAGCGCCAATCACCAGGCGTTTGTCTTTATGATTACCGGTGGCTTTGCCCGCAACAGCACCAACGACAGCACCAATGGCGGCACCTTTAGTGGTATTTGAATATTCTGTTGAGGCACAGCCAGCCATCACCAGACTGGCCGATAGCAATGACACTAATAAAACAGAACGACGCATAATAAACTCCCAATAATATATTGATGTCAGCTTAGTGTTTTTAACTGAATTTGTGCTGAACTATAACGGCTGAAATTTTGCCGTTTTGTTTAAATTATGTTTATTTTTATCCGGTTTATTCACTTCAGTACATTTTTTCAGTATTGTAGGCGGGTTTAAACGCTGAGCAGTTGTACTGTAGCAGATAAAAAGGATTTAATAATGAAAAGAATGGTGCGCTTTTGCATACTGCTTAGCAGTATCTGCATGATGCAAGCTGTTGTTGCAGAAGTATATAAATGTACCGATGCCAACAATGAAGTGGTGTTTCAGGGCGAGCCTTGCCGCGGTGGTGATGAAGTAAAACTGGATATCCGTTTTGCCGAGCAGCCACAGCAGGCGGTCAGCAACCTGATTTCGGGCAGTTGGTGTGAAATTGGCACTTCTAATCTGCCGGACGGTACTGTGCAGCAGGATAACGCGCTGCGTAAAACCTGGATTTTTAGCGAACGCCAGATGGTGCAGCATATTAGTCAGGAACAACGGCGGGATACCTTTAAGTATCCGATCCGCCAATCACCCGGTTCTTTTGTTATCGACCATCCGGCCTTTGGTAGCGGACAGGTAAGCTGGCAGGTGAAAAAGCTGACCGAAGACCGCCTGGTGCTGGCGGCTTATGGCGGTTTTACCCATTTATCCGCCGGCAACTGTGAAATTGCCATGGCGAGCACTAAGAATTAAATAGACATATAGATGCCCAAACTTTAAGCTGCTGACAACAACGCAGTGTAAAGGTGTGGCTATGTTAAGTTCTGTCTGGCGGCGCATTGTAATTAAAGTTGGCAGTGCGCTGATCTCTCCTGATGCCAAAGGCTGTTCTACCCGTTACTTACTGGCGATTGCCCGCTTTATCAGCGAGTGTCGCCAGCAAGGCATTGAGGTGGTGCTGGTGTCGTCCGGCAGTGTTGCCGCGGGCCGCACGGCTATTGCTTTTGCTCATCAGCCGCTACCGATCAATATTAAACAAGCGATGGCGGCGGTGGGCCAAACCCAGATGATGGCGACCTGGAGCCATTTATTTGATTTTCGCTGTGCGCAAATTTTACTGACGCATGATGATCTGGCCGACCGGCGCCGCTATCTGAATATCGACAATACCCTGCGCACGTTATTGGCCAATCAGGTGCTGCCTATTGTTAATGAAAACGACAGTGTTGCCACCGCCGAATTAAAGGTCGGCGATAATGATAATCTGGCAGCCATGGTGGCCATTTTAGTCGATGCTGATGCGCTGATTATCTGCTCTGATATAGATGGTCTTTACAGCGCCAACCCGCGCACTGTGCCGGATGCGCGTTTTATTCCGCGGGTGGAAAAAATAACCGCCGAGATTTATGCCATGGCCGGTGGCAGCCACCATGCTATTGGCACCGGCGGTATGGTCACTAAAATTCAGGCAGCAGACAAAGCGACTAAACTGGGCGTGGATACGCTGATTATTAACGGCCAGAAAGCGGCCAGTTTTGATGCTCTGCTAGCGGGCGAGCCGGCCGGCACCTTATTTGTCCGTCAGCAGGACAGGCTAAGTGCCAAAAAGCACTGGCTGCTTAACAGCTTAAAAAGCCAGGGCAGTATCAGCCTCGACAGCGGTGCTGTGCAGGCACTGTTACATAAAGGTGCCTCGTTACTGGCAAAGGGTATTGTCGGCGTGAGCGGCCAGTTTGATAAAGGCGACGCCATCTGGCTGTGCGATGATAGCGGCAAACAACTGGGCAAAGGTATTTGCCAGTACAGCGCCACCGAGCTACACCTGATCAAAGGCTTGCACAGTACCCAAATTGCCCAGACACTGGGCTTTTGCCCCAGCGAAGAAGTGGTACACCGGGATGATATCGCACTGACAACCTAACGGCAGGTGGCGGATGAAAATAGCAGTAGTAGGCGGTGGCATTAATGGTTTAAGCAGTGCCTGGCAACTGGCGCTGGCCGGCCATCAGGTAACCTTGTTTGAGCGTGATGCGCTGATGCAGGCTACCAGTAGCGCCTCGTCTAAATTGCTGCATGGCGGCCTGCGTTATCTGGAACAGGGCGAATTCCGTCTGGTGCGTGAAGCGCTGCAGGAGCGGCGCTGGTGGCTGAAAAAAGCACCGCAGCTAACCCGGCGCCTGCCGATTTTATATCCGCTATACACCCACTCGCGCCGTGCCCGCTGGCAGCTGAAAATAGGCCTCTGGCTGTATGATACCTTCGCCGGCCGCAAAGGCATTGGCCGGCACCGCTGGTTAACGCCGCAGCAGGCGCTGCGCTGTTCGCCGCGGTTAAAGCCCGATGGTTTGCTGGGCGCTTATTTATTTTTTGATGGCCAGATGGATGATCAGAAACTCGGCCTGTGGATGGCACAGCAGTGCCGTAAAGCCGGTGCCACCCTATTGGAACACACGCCGGTACAGCAGCTAACGGCTGATGGCCGGGTATTACTAAGCTCGGGCTGGCAGCAGTTTGACCGGGTGGTGAACGTCGCCGGGCCCTGGAGCCAGCAATTGCTGCAGCAGTCGGCCTTGCCAACGCAGCCACTGGATCTGGTGCGCGGAAGCCACTTGTTGTTACCGCCGCTGTGTCGCTATGGTCATATGCTGGAGGTGCCGGGCGAAGCGCGCATTGTGTTTGTGCTGCCGTATCAGGGCAACACCCTGCTTGGCACTACTGAAGTACGGCAGCAACTGCAGCAGCCCATTCAATGCTCAGATGCTGAACGGCGTTATCTGCTTGATGTGTATAACCATTATTTTAACCCTGCCGCCACCGCCGATAGTATACTGGGTGATTTTGCCGGTGTGCGGCCTTTACTCGGCGGCAGTAGTAATGCCAGTAAGGCCAGCCGCGAGTATCAGCTGAATTGGCAAGGCCGGCTGCTGACGGTATCCGGCGGTAAATGGACTACCGCCAGGGCGCTGGGTAAAAATGTCGCTGTACAGGTGACGCAATCAGTAAGCAAAGGCTAAGTCGGCCGGCAGCGCCCGATCCGGCTGCTGATAATCACAAACGCCGTGCGGGAAAACCGCCGTCAGCGCAGCCTGAAACGGCTGCATCTCTACCGGCTTATAATCGCCACGCGCTATCGCCTGTGCCACGCTTATAAGCGCACAGTTGAACATTAAGCCGTGTTGTGGCGCACCGGCCCGGAGCCGGCTGTTGCTGTACGGCGGGTAGCTGGCAGTGCAGTGGCCGTCCGCTTGCCAGACGCCGTTGCCGGCAGCAATCACAGTGCCATCGGCGGCAAAGCACTGATCCTGCGCCGTAGTGGGCTTTTGTTTTGTAATTAGCCATTGATCCATGACCGCTATGGCGGCAGCGATAGGCGTATGCTGCGGGTGGCTTACCCAAATCAGCTGGTTATTGGCATGGCCATGGCGTTTTAGCAAGCGCTCACGGGCGGCAAAAGACGGCTGCAAATGATGCATATCCAGTGCCGGGTCCAGATAATGCCGTAAGTCCAAAATAGGTTTATCGGTCAGACCTAAAAACAGCTGGCCATAACGATAAGCCTGCGTAATGGCCTGGCGGTTTGCGCTGTAACGCGGCGCTGGCTGCGCTGAGCCTGACTGAGCCATGTTTTGCCGGCCAAAGGCGCTTAGCCACAGCGGCGCATCAACAAAGGGCAGGTAGCGAATATGCTCTGGCTGCATTTGCACCTGTGGCCGCCAGCTGCCGATGGCACGATTTAGCGCGACAAAATCTTGCGCGCTCAGCGCCCCCTCTTTTAGTGCCTGCAAGCCATACTGCACACCGTTGTTGTCCCACAAACTGTGGCCAAAGCCCTGCTCGTCAACGCCATAAATACTGGCTAAATCGCCCCAGTAACTCCAGTTTACCTCCGCCAGTAGTTTATCATCGACCAGCCGCTTTAATTTGCCCTGCCGCGGGTTATGCACTAATGACGATAGCCCCAGCCAGGCATTGTGGCATTGGGTTGCACCCTGTGGCAGCGTCGGCCAGATACCTTCGGTGAGTTGTGCCAGCGCGACCTGCGCAGAGAATTTCAGGCTATGCTCAGGCGATACGCTTAAGCCCTCCAGCAGCTGGCGCTGCGCCAATGATTGCCAGCGGCCTTTGTCTTCAGCAGTAAAATAGTAATAGTTATGCAGCAGATCGCAGTCGAGCGCATACAGCGTCTGGCTTAGCATATCCGGGTAGCTGTACAGCGCTATGCCGCCATCGAGTAAGTCGGGGTGGTTTTGCAGCAGCAGATATTGCGCGATGCCGCCGCCTGAACCGCCAATACCTAAGGTATAATGCGGCTGACCAAACAAACTGATAAAGTGGCGTTTTACCCGGCTGGCCGTGTCTTCGGCCAGTAAAAAGTTATAGCCATAGCTGGTTTTATTTATGCTGGCGCTAATGACGGCGAACCCTTGGCGCAGCTCGTGCTGACGGTCGCGAATTAAGCGTTCGGGTTTAAGGTAGCCCTGCCGATAGCCAATGCCGACACCGCCGTGAAACTGATAAATTAGCTTATGGTTCCACTGCGCTGCGGCGTTGCGCTGGCCATATTCTGCCGGCGTTATTGGCATTAACAGGTAATAAAAAAACCGGTTAATGGTACCCAGCTCCAGCCGCAGTAGCTGCTGGTCAGCGGTTATACTACCGCCGTTAAAACGGCTAATGTCGCCATTTGCCTGCAGCAGGTAAAATTGCAGCTGTGCTGGCTGCTGGCAGTCTTTGCTGTAGCCGGCTGGCTGGCCGTTTTGCCGCACTGCCACGCCATAGCCTTGCTGGTTGTCAATCAAAGGAGCATCCAGAGCCTGGGCGCTAAAGTCGCAATACAGTGGGTAGTGCAGGCCGCCACTATACAGTGGCATCAGCGGGCCAGGCTTACCCAGCGGAATGGGGTAAGGGTAGGGATCGTTTGGCCTGGGCGTATAGCGGATATGGCCGCTGACCTGTAATAGCGGGCCTGGCTGCGCTGGTGCTATGCCCTGTACCGGGTTAGGCTCGCGCCAGCGCTGCCCCGGTGCGCTGCTGCATTGTGTCAGCAGTAGTAGCACCAGCAGTAAGGCAAATAGTGTTAAACCTAAGATACGCATGCCGTGTTTTTGCTGTGGTAACCTGGTTTAAGTTTAGTCAGTGCGCGTGAAGTGGGGATAAAAAATAGCCTGCTGCGACTGACAACAGGCTATTACTTTATAACGTAATGGCAAGAATTTTTGAGCGGCGCTGGTAGTTATACAGCTGCTTTTTCTGCGCCGGTAAGTCCTCTACCGTCAGCAGCTCAAAACCATGCTCTAAAAACCAGTGAATACTGCGGGTGGTTAAGGCAAACAGTTTGCTGTATTTGCGTTGCCGCGCTTGTTGGATCACGGCTTTAAGCAAGATGCTGCCGCGGTCGGCGTCGCGGTAATCGGGGTGTACGGCCAGGCAGGCAAATTCGCCGACATTGTCATCCGGAAACGGATACAAGGCGGCGCAGCCAATCACCAGGCCATCGCGTTCAATTAAGGTGAACTGGTTAATTTCCATTTCCAGCTGCTCACGCGAGCGCCGCACTAGCAGCCCCTGTTGCTCCAGCGGCCGGATTAAGTCCAGAATGCCGCCGATATCCGATATCGTGGCCTGACGCAGTTTCTCTGCCGATTCGGTTACAATCTGAGTACCGATACCATCGCGGGAGAACAGCTCCTGCAGCAGGGCACCGTCTTCGTCATAACTGACTAAGTGGCAACGCGGCACACCGGCGCGGCAGGCGCTGATGGCGGCATGTAAAAACGCAATAGTGCCAGTGCAGGCATCATCCCGCTGCTCCAGTTGCAGCATGATCTGTTCAGCGGCGTTAGGCATGAGTTCAGCAATAATCTCCTCATCTTCGCCGACAATGCCGCCAATTTCGTTAAAGCCGATCATTTTGTCGGCTTTTAGTTTAATGGCTACCTGAGTAGCAATATCCTCAGCCGTTAAATTAAAGCTCTCGCCGGTTACGGAGGCGGCGATTGGCCCCATCAGGACGATGCCGTTGTTATCCAACTGCCGGCGGATACCGGCGGCATCAATGCGGCGCACCCGGCCACTGTGGTGGTAATCGACGCCTTCATCGACACCCAGCGGCTGGGCAATGACAAAGTTGCCACTGACCACGTTAATCTGTGCGCCCTGCATTGGCGTATTGCTTAAACTCATCGACAGCCGGGCGGTAATATCCAGCTGCAGCGCACCGGCCACCTGTTTAATTAGCTGAAACGAATCATCATCGGTTACCCGCACCCGGTTATGATAAGTCGGCTCTAACCCCGCCTGCTGCAGTGCCGCATTAATTTGTGGCCGGGCACCATACACCAGTACCACTTTAATGCCCAGGCTGTTAAGCAGGGCCACGTCATTGATAATGCTGCGAAAACCGCTTTGCATAATGGCTTCGCCGCCCAGCATCACGACAAAGGTTTTGCCGCGGTGAGCATTAACATAAGGGGCAGATTGACGAAAACCGGAAACAAGTTCAGTAGTACGCACGGGCGTTGGGCTTCCTTCTGATAAGACACTAGCTATATAGGACATAAAGATGGCAGCTGTATGACAAAATGCCAACTTAAGCTGCGTTAAAGCCGGCATTTTAGGTGAAAAGTGATTTTATATCTACTTTTTAAGCATATTTATTCTTTATTTGATGGTGTGCCGCCTGTCGCTTGAAATGACGCTTACAACTGCCTAAGGTAACACCATTCACCCAGCTTAACGCCGGTTAGTGCGACAGCCCGACAGGAACATCAAATGCAGCAGCCAGACAATAACAGCAGTAAAACTGCGGGACTGCCCTGGTTTGCTCTGGGCTTTCTCAGTGTGTTTATGCTGGCCGGTATTGGCGGGGGCATTGCCTTTTTCAGCGCTGGCCAGATGGGTGCCGGGTTAATGTTCAGCAGCATGTTTTGCGGCATATCCGGATTGATGATGTACTTATTATTGCAAGGCCACAAGAAGTCGCGGGCAGAGCAGGCCATGTTGCAAGGCTCGGCGCCGGTCGAAGGGATCGCCAGCAACAATAAAACCGGCTACAAGGGAATGCTGGGTATCGGCGCGGTTTTCTTTGTTATCGGTGCGCTCATTAGCTATCCGGCACTGACTGAAGAGCTACCTAAAGCCAATTATGCGGTATTGTTGGTACTGCTGTTTCCGCTGGTTGGCGCGCTGTTGTTGTGGCAGGGCCGCAGCAAGTTACAGCACTGGCAAAAAATTGGCAAAACGCCGTTTTTTGCGCAGCCTTTCCCCGGTAATGCCGGCGGCCAGGTGGGGGGCTATTTTACCCTGCAGCATGGCCGTTTTGCGCAGCTGCCTCAGGCGGAGCTGACGTGTTTGCACGTGTATCAAAGTGGCAGTGGCAAAAACCGCACTACCCATCGCCAGCCAATGTGGCACGGCCAGAGCATGGTGTCCCGTACGGTAGATGGCAAACACTGGCTGGTGCTGGATGTACCGGCTGAGCTACCGGCAACGGGTAAAGATCCGCGTTATAAAGGCCGGATAGAATGGCAGCTAAGCTGCAAGGGGACACTGCAGCAAGGGCCGGAGCAGCTTGAATTCAGCCGGCAATGGACGTTGCCGGTGATCGCAGGTCATGCGCGTTGTGTCTGGCAGCCCAGTGCCGCAGAGCGTGAGTTACAGCAACAGCAGCGCCAGGTTGCAGCCTTTGACGCTGCCGCCAGCCAGATCCAACAGCAGGTACAGGGCAATACACTGTATTTAACCAGCAAAGCCGGCCGCCACAGGGTTGCCGCTTTATCGATGTTGTTATTCGGTAGTATTTTTACCGCCTCTGGCCTATTTCTCACTATCGAAGCCCTCAGTCAGGGTGGCATGCTCTGGCTAATGGCGCTGGTGTTTACACCGATAGGCGTGCTGATTTTACTGTTTGGTCTGTTCTGGCTTGGCCGCAGCCTTAACGCCAGTGTAGCGCCCGGCAAAGTGTGGATGCAGCGTACTATGTTCGGCATTGCGCTGTATCAGCGCCAGGCGGCCCTGAGTAATGCGGATCAGCTGCAGATTAAACAAACTATGGTATCTACCAACGGCGAAGGCGAACGCACCGAGTATTACTGCCTGCAAGCCAAAGCCGATGGCAAAACGCTGGTACTGGCCGAAGGCATAATAGGCCGCGATGCGGCAGAGGCGTTAAAGCAGCAAGTGGTTGAGGCCTTGCTGCGTTAATTGTTACAAAAAGCACAGGCCGCAGTTGCGGCCTGTATTGTTTCTGCGTTATTCGCTTTACAACGTGAGCAATTACCAGCTGCAGAGTTCGGTCCAGCTGCTGTCGCTACCAGGGATTGACTGCGTCCACCAATTAGCCTGATACAGCGCGTTTTGATAAATCAGCTTATCGCTTGCGGCGGCGTGGCTGGGTTGGCCTTGCCAGTCTAACTGTGGCCAGTTCGGATAAGTGTTTATCTGGCTTAAGTCATAACCCGGGCAGTTACCCGGCGGGCTGTTGCCATTATCAGGGCCACCATCATCACCGCCACCATCGTCTGCTGCCGGGCGCAGATCCAGGTTATAAAAGTGGTTGTTATCCCTCACATAAGCACGGTTTGCTGCTATATCGCTGCTAAATTCCACGTTATCGCCGTTTAACCGCCCAATTTGTAGCAGGTTGCTGTACTGGGTATTTACCTGCGCCGCCAGTTCTGTCGCCCACAGTGCGTTGGCAATATTACTGGTAGTGATCTGCCAGCTTTCATCTATCAGCTCCTGACCATTACTATCGAATAGCCTTAACTGGGCATAACCGCCGACTTCAGCCGGCGTTTGCAGGTTGACGTAAGCACCTTTATCAAACCATAGCGGCGGCGGGGTGTCGCTATTGCCATTTACCAGCTCTATGTCGGAGCAGTTATAAAAGCCTTCGCCGACCACATCAACCCGTTGCCAGCGCGTGTACAGCACCGCCGGGCCGTTGCGATCAGTCGGTAGCGGTACCTGCAGCGTGTAATAGCCGGCATCGGCCGGCACATCGCTTTGCTGGTGAATCAGCTGCAGCTGATTCCAGCTGAGTGGCTCGCTGGCAATATCAAAGCCGGGTTTACTTAAATAAATTTGCCAGAAGCTGGGGTTATGTGGCGTGGTGGCGCGAAAGCGCAGCGTTAACTCACTGCTTTGTGCCAGATCGATAGTGGTGCGCTGCCAGTGTGCTGATGGGATATCGATACCGCTTTTACGGCTGTCGCCGGCGGCGCACAGGCTGCCGTCGCTAACGACGTTTTGTACCGCCGCCATATTGCGGTAATCGGCGACATTGGCCGAAAATTCATGGTGTTGGGTCAGCATATAGCCGCCGGACTCCTGGTAAGCAGCCCGGCAGGCCGCATTCGGAACACCGCTGCCATCGGCTGGCCACCAGTAGCCGCCGTCGTCTTTACATATTTGCTGCCGGGCTTTGGGGTAGTCGACATAGCCATGGCTGCTGGCCTGTAGGCTGATAAATAGCAGGCTGGTTGTCAGCACTGCAGGGATTAAATGTTTGGCTCGCATAGTGGTTTCTCTTGGTTGTCGGGCTTGGCGCTCCGGGTCGAAGACCTTCTCAGGCTCGCCACAGCAACTCGCCCGCACTGGCGTGCGGACTCAGACACTCTGTGGCGCCCTGATAAGGCATCGACCCTCGCAAGGAAAAGCGGTGAGTTTGCAGCTTACCGCCTTGCACTCTGTAGCAGGTTATAAATTACAGATAA
The DNA here is from genome assembly GCF_011634895.1 of Rheinheimera pleomorphica. Classification (GTDB taxonomy): domain Bacteria; phylum Pseudomonadota; class Gammaproteobacteria; order Enterobacterales; family Alteromonadaceae; genus Alishewanella; species Alishewanella pleomorphica. The sequence goes on from NZ_SIRR01000007.1 coordinate 279,340, forward strand.
AACTCCAGCTGCCATCACTGCCCGGCACCGAGTTAGTCCACCAGTTGGCTTTATATACACCGCCCTGATAAGACAAATGGTCACCGCCATTGGCATGGCTGGGGTTACCGGCCCAGTCGGTTTGCGGCCACTGCGGGTAGGGGTAGATGGGTGCGCTGATACCGCCGCAGCTGTCGCCACCATCACCACCGTCGCCACCGTCACCGCCATCACCGGCGCCAATACTGACTACCGGTAACTGCGGATACTCTTCAGCAAAGGCATATTCATTACCGTTAGCAGTAAGTACCCAGTTTGATGGCATCGGCATGGGCAGCTGATAATTCAGCGTTACGGTAACGCTGTCGCCGCTGGCCACGCTCAAATAAGCCGGCAGGGTAAAGGCAACGCGGTGGAAGTTATTTTCAAGGCCGCCAATATTATTACCACTGGCGTTACGGCCGCTTTCAACCACGGTTAAACCAAAGCCGCTTTGATCGCTAATGCTATCCGGTATCGCTGTTGGCACATCAAAGCTGACGCTGCTGCCACCTGGGATAGTGCTGCCGCTGTGGTTAGTCAGTGTTAGCTTAGGGTTGATCGGGAAGTTCTGATCGCCCAGTTTAAAATCACTGATGCTCAGGCGCACATCGACGGCCTGCGCTGGCATAGTGCGCTCAGCTTTTACTGCACCATAAGGTGTGGCGCCGTTAAAGCTGTTGTAAAACTGCGTGGTCAGCGTATTGCCGATAAAATACTCACCTTTGGTGGCATCCCAGCCGTAGTCGCCGGCCAGCTCCCAGAACATTACACCGCCGATGCCGTTATCAATCACGTACTGGGCTTTGGCGGCAATGCTTTGCTCGGTTTCGACCGATAAAAACACCTGTTTCTGCGCATTCCATAACCAGGGCGCGACGGCAGTGGCATCATAATGGCGGTTGTAGCTGCCGGTTAGCTGATGCTCAGGGTTAGCCGGGTTAAGGCCATACAAGCCAAAATAGCTGGCGCTAATGCCTTCGGCCAGGTTCATGGTATGCCACAGCGGGTTAGAGCCGGCCGGCATCTCGTTACCGTTCACATCTTTGTCGTGCCACAGGTTGTCAATGCCCACAGCGCCATTGCCGCATTTGCTGACTGTGCTGCCACCGGTGCCCGGTGGGCACTCACTCTGGTTAGGTAAGGCTGCGCTGCCCCATAAACCGAAGCTGCCGCCCTGCACATCTTTCCAGCCACGGCTGTAGTACGGGATACCTATGTTAATGCGGCCGGCTGGCATAGTGCCGCGAAAATAACGGTACGCCCAGTCGGTATTCAGGTAACCAATTTGCTGGTATTGCGCGGTGTTGTAGTAGTTCCAGGCTTTTAGCTCGGCGTCTTCACCGGTGTCGTACAGCGCGGCGTTGTGGCCGACAAACTGGTTCCAGGCACCGTGCAGGTCGTAGCTCATAATGTTGACGTAATCCAGATACTGGGTTACCTGAAACGCTTCCATGCCACGCAGCAGGTAGCCCGAGGACGGCGAGGCAATCGTCAGCAAATAATGCTTACCGTCTGCGGCGCCGGCGGCATCCAGTTTTTGCCGCAGCACTTTCATCAGCTCAACATAAGAGCGCATTAAACCACCGCGCAAGCTGTTGGCCAGCGCAAAGTCATCCGGGTTGCCGGCATCGTTCATGCTGGTCGGGTACTCATAGTCAATATCCACACCATCAAAGCCATACTGGCGGATAAAGGCTACGGCCGAGTCGGCAAAGGTATTAATACCCTGCTGGTTAATGCTGAGGTCGCTGTTGGTGGTCATGGTATAAAAACCGCCGCTCGCCACCCGATTACCGTCGCTGTCAAAATAGCCGCCGGTTTCAGCCCAGCCACCGACTGAAATCAAGGTTTTCACATGCGGGTGCTGCTGTTTGTATTTTTGCAGCAGGTTAAAGTGGCCCTTGTACGGCAGGTTGGGGTCAAGCTCAGCACCGGCGATGCCAGGCCATTCCATACCGGTAGAGGCATTGGTTGGATCGCTGGTGTCACCGACTGAAATCTGATTTGCCGCATTTACATGGGCAAAGGCGTAGTTAATATGGGTAATTTTATCCCATGGGATATCTGAGGCTAAATAGGCCGGCTGGCCGTTTTTGCCATGACGCCAACTGGTAAAGTAACCAATGATACGCCGTGGATGATCCGGGCTGATAATCTCGCGCCCGTCGGTGTCATACACAGTGCAGTACGGCACGTTAATACCGGGGGTTTGATACAGGCCATCGGGCCGGCAGCTGCTGTCGCCGGGTACGCCGGGATCAGGCTCAGGTTCCGGGTCTGGATCGGGTTGAGGATCAGGCTCCGGTTCCGGCTCGGGTTCCGGGTCTGGCTCGGGTTCTGGATCCGGTTCCGGCTCAGCCCCATCGCAGCTGCCCAGCAGGGTCCACTCCTGATACGGTGCCGAGTGGCTTACAGGGTCATTGCCTTGTGTCCACCAGTTAGCCTGAAAAGCCTGTTGTTGCTGTTGTACCTGACTGCCGCCGCCATAAGCAGCATCGTTTTGCCACAATGGCAGATTAGTGCAATCGACCGCTCGGGCCGAAAAGGCCGCTGTACTGGCTAATGCCAGCAGCGACAAGGTTGTTGTAAGTTTCATAATGGGTTTCCTGCAAACACTGGCCGATTCTCTTTATGCGAGATAGCGAGAACCGGCCGGCAATAGTGGTTATTGCTGCGTATGGCCTAAGCCTTCATGCATCGCGTTTAAAATATGGCCATTGTCGGCATCGATTTCCCAGGCAAAAATACCGCCCAGCTGATGCTGCAAAATGTAAGCGCCTTTCTCGCGTACCGACCGCTTGGTATCGATACTGATCAGCGTATTGGTAGCCGGGTTCCAGACATAGCTGGCCTTGGCGGTATCATCCCAGCCAACAGTAAAGCCGTTCACGCCGCTTGCCTCTGGTCCGCCCATAAAGTCGGCTTCGATTTTTTTGTAGTCCATAATGCCACGCTCCCAGCCGCCGGTAATGCCATCACCGCCGGTGCCAGTAAACGGATTGCCGCCAGTGGTGCCCGACACATTTTGCCAGCCGCGACCGTACATAGCGGCGCCCAACGCAATTTTGCCCGCCGGTACACCACGGTTTAGCAGATACTGCACTGCTTCATCAGCGCTAAAGCCAGATATCGGTGAATTGGGTGACGGATACAAACCGGTTTGATGGCCTAATACGCCATTCCAGGCACCGTAATAGTCGTAGGTCATCAGGTTGATGTAATCCATGTACGGGTGTGCATCTTCCCAGTCGACAACGCTAAGTTTCTCTACGCCACCGGACATTGCCGCGGCCAGCTCATAGTCGCGACCGGTTTCCGCTTCCAGCGCGTCCAGCGCAGCACGCAGCTCCTGCATCAAGGTGGCAAAGCCGGCACCGTCCTGAGCAGAACCTAACGCCGGGTTAGCACCACCGCCGCCGGGGAATTCCCAGTCGATATCTATACCGTCGAAGAAATCGTAGGTGCGGATAAAGTCGATAATAGAGTCGATAAACACCGCGCGGGCGGCGGCGTTAGTGCCGACATCGTATAGCGGGTCGGATAGGGTCCAGCCTCCGACGGATGGCAGTATTTTAATATGCGGATGTGCCTGCTTTAACCGGTACAGCTCGGCAAAAATGCCACGGATCGGTTGGTCCCAAACATCGCCCGGATAGCCTTTTTCCAGTGCGGCAAACTTATCGTGCACGACTACCGAGTAATCCGGCTTACCACTACACTGGCTGTTCAGCGCCGCATAGCCTTCCGGGTTAGCCTGGCGTAAGCCCTCATTGGGGCCACACACCGGGATAAAGCCATAGTAAATGTGGGTCAGGTTTTGTGCTGGTATATCAGCAGCGTGAAAGGAGCGGCCATAAATACCCCATTCCACAAAGTAGGCACCGACTTTTTTGCCTGTTGTATTGTTAAAGGCGACATTGTTTTGCTTAAGCGGGTGCGGCCAGGCCGTCATATCCAAATCGGTCCAGGGGTCAAAGCTGCCGTTATCGCCGCCATCACCACCATCACCGCCGTCGCCACCTGAGCCGGCAACCACGCTAACGGTTTTCACATCACTGTCGGTACATAGCAAGGTATCGCTGCTTTGCTGGCACAGGCTGACGACAAAGTTATAGCTGCCGGTACTGGTAAAGCTGACATTGGTGCTGCCACTTTGTGCCGACGGTGTGGCGCTACTGAGGCTGGCGCTGTGCACGACAGTGCCGTTTTGTTTTAACTGCCACAGGTTGCCGTTATTACCCCACCACATATTCCAGGCCAGGTTTAAATTGGCGCTGCCGCCATTCAGGGTAACGCTGTTTTCGCTCCAGGCAAAGGCTGGCTTAGCCGGTGCAGCCGGGTTAACCGGTTCTACCGGGTCGGGGTCAACAGGATCAGGGTCGACCGGGTCAGGGTCAACTGGATCGGGTTCTACCGGATCCGGTTCGCTGCCGCCTGTGCCGGTAATAGTCACAGTGGTAATACCGCTTTGCGCGCATTGTTCAGTGCTGCCACTGACATCACACAAGCTCACTTGCAGCTGGTAACTGCCAGGCTGGGTAAAGGTTAAACTGGTGCTGCCGTTTTGTGCATTCTGGCCGTCTGGTGTTAGTGCGGCCTCATAGACAACGCTGTCATTTTTATGTAAGTACCACTTGTTACCGTTGCTACCCCACCACATATCCCAGCGTAGCGGTACCTGGACACTGCCGTTTTGCAGGGCATAATCGGTGGGCATCCAGCTGATCACCGGGGCATTGGGTGTGGCGGCCTGAATACTGGCGGCCAGCAGCAGTAGTGAGAGACTGCTGCTGCCTTTAACTGCTTGTTTAAACATAACTTCCTCCAATGGTGTTGCTTAGGTTTTATAATTTTTATGACGCTATTTCATGGCATAATCGTCAGACGGCCAGCGTTTGTCAGCCACTGACGATGGCTTTTTCCTTTGTATGAACGGCAGCTTTTTGCCGTTAGCTGTGTAGAAAATAAGCGGTATTGACTATGGCAAAAATGACAGCGTTGTCAAAATTTTGCAGCGGGATTTTAGTGATATTTTTCTGATTTTAAGCTAAGCATTTGAATTTATATGTAAAATAATTACAGTGAACTGTCAGAAAAGTTTACATATTTTCGGGCCAAAAAGGCGTTTTTAGAAAAGGATGTTAACGGATGGGCCGGCGCTGTGTCAGCGCCGGTAAGCTGTTTTAGTCGAGAATAATATGTGGCACAAAACGTGAACTGTCTTTGGTGATCAGGCTGTTATCTTCACGGATACCAATGCCAGCCGCGCTGTCGCCTACAACCCAGCTGCCAATCAGCGTGTAGTTGTTGTCAAACTTAGGTAATGGTGCCAGTTGCTGGCGGATATAACCATTGTCGTTATAGGGGCCGTCCTGTGTCAGCCGTTTGCCCTCGGTGGTCAACAGCTCAATATTGGCACCTTCGCGTGATAACAGCGGTTTGCGCAGCCAGCCAGGTTGTAAGCTGCTGCCATCATCAAAAAACGCCGGCAACAGGTTGGGGTGTCCCTGGTATTTTTGCCATAGCAACGGCAGTATACCTTTGTTAGATAACAGGCATTTCCATAGCGGCTCTATAAACTGGGTCTGACTGGTTAAAATGGTGCTGGCAAAGTCTTCCTGCAGCATAAATTCCCACGGGTATAACTTAAATAACCCCTGAATGGGGAAACCGTCTAAGTCGACCAGCTGGCCGTCAATATCGCCTAATTGTTCCAGTTGAATATAGCGGCAATTGACACCGGCTTGCAGTGCGATATCCATCAGGTAGTCTACTGTGCCTTTGTCCTCAATGCTTTGTGTCACGCTGGCAAAGTAAAATGGCTGTGGCAGATTAAGTTCGCTAAAGGCTTGCTGCAGTTTATCCTGCAGTGAGTTGAACTGATCAGCCCCCTGCGGCAGGGTGCCGCGCATCAGCATATCTTCCAGCCAGACCCATTGGAAAAAGCCGGTTTCGAACAGTGAGGTGGGGGTGTCGTAATTCAGCTCTAACAGCTTGGCCGGGCCTTTGCCGTTATAGCTAAAGTCCATTCTGCCGTATAAATGCGGCTCTTTCGCGCGCCAACTGGCCAGCACTGCATCCCAGAAGGGCTCGGGGATCGCCAGCTGCGTCAGCTTTTGCTCGCTGGTGACAATATCATCAACCAGATCCAGTGCCATCTGATGCAGCTGTTCGGTTGGGTCTTCCAAATCCTGTTCAATTTGCGCCAGGCTGAATTGGTAATATGCTGTTTCATCCCAGTACGGCTCGCCGTCAAAGGTATGAAAGTTAAAACCAACACTTTCAGCAAAGGCTTTCCAGCCGGGGCGTGGATTGCAGTTAATGCGCTTCATGCTAAGTTAACCACCAAAGCTACTGCTGCTGCGCCTTGCTGCCTGCGCACCAAAGCCGCCACGGCGTGCCAGGCTGCCAGCTTTAGGTTGCACAGCCGACGGGCGGATACTGGTGGTGCCGGGTTGCGATGCGACAGCGGTGTTGGTCGCGGTACGAAAAGTGCTGCGATCATCGCGTGATTTATACAGCGGCTGGTTTGGCACCGGGCTGCGCGCGGCACTGGCAGTTTGCTGTTGCGGTGCACTGGCCATGCCGCCGCGGTTTAACATTTGCCCGGCCATAAAGCCCATCATCATTGGCATAAAAAAGCCGCTGCTTTGCTGGCTTTGTTGTGGGGCTGTTTCAGTGTTGTTCGCGGCTAAAACCGGCGCGCTTTCGCACTGGCCGATGCCGAAATCGGTTTCACATTCCTGCTTATTGGCATAACGCGGTGCCACTTGCGGATGCAAGGCTTTAGCTTCGGCAAAGGCGGCTTTACATTCGGCTGGTGGGTTGTAGTAAGCGGCGCATTCGTCCGGCGTGTTAAATACCTGCACTTCAACCGGTTTTTCGCCGCAACCGGCCAGCACCAGGCCTGCGGCAGGCACCATCATAATCAGACGCGCGGTTTTGCTGCGTTTAAATTGTTTGTTCATGCCTTACTCCCTAGTAGCTCATACAGGCGGCGTTTAACATACCTACTGTTACGGAGCAGGCGGCAGAGAAAATACCGGCCGCCAGCTCACCCTGCGTAATACGTTGTGGCAGCTGTTTTAGCGCAGCGCTGCTGAGCAGGAAAGTCAGCACCTGCACTAGCAGGGCCACGCCGCCCCAGATGGCGCAATCGAGTAATGACATAGAGTGGGTAATGGCGCTGGCCAGCGGCCAGGCGAAGCCAATAATGGCGCCGGCAAAGGCCACGGCAGCGGCCGGGTTATTGGCGCGGATCAGGCCAAACTCATCATGCGGTGTTACCCAGGTATATAGCCGGACAAACAGCAATAACAGGGCTATAGCCATTGCAAAATAAGCCGCAAAAGCGGGCAGGCCAGCCAATGAAGTTAAGGCAGTATCTAACATGGAATATCCTTCGGTTAAATCGTCTGGCGCTGATCCTGCGTAAAATTAGCGCTCAGTTCAAGTTAAATCCGCTGTGGTGCGGCAGTTATTTATCGCAGATAGCACCGCACTTAACGGTTAACCGCTGGACAGCCGTGATCTGATACCTACACTGGCGCTGTAACACTAACCATGAAAAGTACAACAAAATGACTTTCAACCAGGAACCGATGATGAAAAAAATGACGACAGTGGCGCTGAGTATAGCGCTGGCACTGGGGGTGGCCGGCTGCTCAAACAGCACAGCCAATACCGACCACAACACAAAGCAAACCGTGGCAGTAGCAAGCGCGGGCTTAAGCTCAGGCATTACACTGGGCAATATGGATACCAGCGTAGCGCCGCAACAGGATTTTTTCCGCTATGTTAACGGCAGCTGGCTGGACAATACCGAGATCCCAGCGGATAAAGCGCGCTGGGGCAGCTTTGATGAACTGCGCGAAAACGCCGAAAAGCAGGTGCTGGCGATAGTGCAGCAGCTGGCGGCAGAGCAACATGCCAAAGGCAGTGATGGCCAGAAGATTGCTGATCTGTATAACTCGTTTCTGGATGAGCAACTGGCCGAGGTGCTGGGTTTAAACCCACTGCGCGGCGAGCTGGCGGCGATTGATAACCTGAAAAGCCATGCCGATTTAACCACCCTCTGGGGCAACTGGCAGCGCTACCGGATGGGCACGCCGGTAGTGGTTTATGTTGGTCAGGATCAGAAACAGTCTGATCAATACATTACCGGTGCTTCGCAAAGTGGCTTAGGTTTGCCAGACCGTGATTATTACTTAAAAGACGATGCCCGTTCCAAAGAGCTGCTGCAACAATACCAGGCCTTTATCGCCCAGCTGTGGACGTTGGCCGGTTTTGACAACGCCGAGCAGGTGGCGGCCGATATCGTTGCGCTGGAAAAGCAGATTGCCGCTGCGCACTGGAGCCGGGTACAAAACCGCGACCGTAACGCTACCTACAACAAGCTGACATTAGCTGAGTTAAATAAACTGGCGCCGGGCTTTGACTGGCAGGCGTTTTTAGCGGCAGCAGACCTGGCTGACATTGAGCAGTTAGTGGTGCGTCAACCGACCTATTTTACCGCTTTTGCTAAGCTGCAGGCACAAACGCCGGTTAAGCAGTGGCAGCAATATTTGAAGTTTCATTTATTGCGCAGCAATGCCAATAACCTGAATAAAGCCTTTGTCGATGCCAGCTTCGACTTTTACGGCAAAACGCTAAATGGCTTGCAGGAGCAGCGCAGCCGCGAGAAACGCGCGGTCAGCCTGGTGGATAATAACCTCGGCTTTATGGTCGGTAAAAAGTTTGTTGAACAATACTTTAAACCTGAAGCCAAGGCGCGGATGGATCAGATGATTGAAAACCTGCGCGGCGCGTTTCGCCAGTCGATTGATGAGCTGGAGTGGATGAGCCCGGTCACGAAAAAGCAGGCACAAATTAAGCTGGCCAAATTTAACACCAAAATTGGCTACCCGGATAAATGGCGTGACTACAGCTGTGTTGAAATTAACGCGACTGACTTAATCGGCAACCTGCGCCGCAGCGCCGAGTGTGAATATAAGCGCACCATTGGTCGTTTAGGCAAGCCTGTCGATCGCACAGAATGGGGCATGACACCGCAGACGGTTAACGCTTACTACAGCTCAACGATGAACGAAATTGTGTTTCCGGCCGCGATTTTACAGCCGCCGTTTTTCAACGTAGAGGCGGACGATGCAGTAAATTACGGTGCTATTGGTGGTGTCATTGGCCATGAATTTACCCACGGTTTTGACGATCAGGGCCGCCGCTCAGACGGTGATGGTAACCTGCGTGACTGGTGGACCGAGCAGGACGCGGCGCAATTCCAGCAACGTGCCCAGCTCATGGTCGACCAATACAGTGCCTTTAACCCGATTGACGATTTACACCTGCAGGGCGCGCTGGGGTTGGGCGAAAATATCGCTGACTTAGGCGGCTTAACAGTATCGTATAAGGCATACCAAAACTCGCTGCAAGGCCAGAGCGGTGCGGTGATCGATGGCTTTACGGCTGAACAGCGCTTCTTTATGGGCTGGGGCCAGGTATGGCGGATTAAATTCCGTGACGAAGCCCTGCGTCAGCAAGTGATCACCGGGCCACACTCACCGGGCATGTACCGCGTGCTGGGCACCTTGTCGAATATGCCAGAGTTTTATCAGGCGTTTGACGTTAAGCCGGGCGATGGTATGTATCGCGACGAAAAAGTGCGGGTGAAAATCTGGTAACTTAATGTTATTGAAATAAAAAACCGCCACTTCGGCGGTTTTTTATTTCAGACGATGCGTTACTGCCGCGCCGCTTTAATCTCGGCGATTAGTTGCAACACATCGTCACGCTGTAGAATTTGGTCGATATTCTCCACCAGTTTACGCCGCCAGTTTGGGTATTCGGTACTGGTGCCCGGGATATTCACCGGCGTAGCCATCAGCAATAAGTCTTCCAGCTGAAACGCCAGCAACTTGGCGGGTTGGCGGGCGGTGAATAAATGGCTGGCACGAATAAGCTTAGCGTAATCGGCCTGGCTGTAGTCAGTGTCCGGCAGTTGCAAACGGGCGCACATCAGGCGTTTTTCATCGGCGCGCAGCTGATACAGGCTGTCGGCGACCTGTGGGCTGGGGAATAAATCCAGCTGGTGGCGCAACGCCAAATCGTGTTCCTGCCAGTAGCCAACCAGTGTTGGCATATCATGGGTGGTTACCGTGGCCAGCGCCAACTCGGGGTAAGTTTGTGCGGCATGGTCATAACTGCCGGCTTTTTGTTCCAGCATAAATACCCGGTACGACAGCACCTGATACTGTGCCATTAAATGGCTGATCTCCACCGGTACCGTGCCTAAGTCTTCACCTATGACCACACAGCTGTTGCGCTGGCTTTCCAGTGCCAGAATGGCGAACAGGTCGGCTGCCGGAAAACGCAGATAGGCGCCGGCAGTGGCATCGCTGCCAATAGGGCAGCACCATAACCGTAGTAGCGCCATCACATGGTCCAGTCGCAGTGCGCCGGCGTAGCGCATATTGGCCTGAATAAGCTCAATAAAAGGTTTATAGGCTTTTTGCCGCAAGGTTTTCGGGTTAAATGCCAGCAGGCCCCAGTTTTGGCCTTTGGGGGCCATGATATCGGCCGGTGCACCGACACTTAAATCCATGTAATAGTCTTCTGGTGCGCCCCAGCTTTCGGCGCTGCTGCGACTGGTGCCTACCGCCACATCGCAATACAAGCCAATGGCCATGCCCGCTTGCTGGCATAAGCGTTTCACGTCAGCCAGTTGTAATTGCGCCTGCCATTGCAAGTACAGTTGTTGCTCTACTTCGTCGCGGTGTGCAGCGGCAAATTCAGCGACAGCAGCACTGTCTGGCTTACGCAGTTGCTCAGGGAAGTTTTGCCAGGCAGCCATGCCCCAGTCCTGCGCAAACAGCTTACCTTGCAGTACCTGATGAATGGCCAACTGCGTCAGGCTTAGGCCGCCTTGTTCGACAAAAGTATGGAATTGTTGTGCCCGGGCGGTGTTTTTGGCCAGATGTTGCTGTTTAAAGTGCTGAAACAACAAGGTTGCAATGTGTTTTTTAACCGCCGCTACGCCGGGGTAATCGACATCTGAGCTGGCACGCAATTCAGTCAGCCGCTGTTGAAACGCCGCGCTGCTGACTTCAGTTTGGGCGGCAGCACACTCGGCATAGTCAGCGGTGTGCTCCAGGGCAACATATTGCGTATTCAGCCACAACCGGCTATTCGGGCTGTAAGGGCTACAATCTTGCGGTAATTCGGGATACAACGCATGCAGTGGGTTTAAACCAATAAAATCAACACCTTGTGCTGCAAGCGGCATTATCATCTGTTGCAAGTCGATAAAGTCACCCAGGCCCCAGTTGCGCTCTGACCGCACCGCGTACAGCTGCAAAGCCGGACCAAAGGTTTTGTGTAATACGGCTTTGTCGTGCAGCTGAAAGCAGCGCTGCGGTGTGATGATCAGTTGCTGATGATAGTGCGCGCTGGCGTTGCTAAGGCGTAGCTGGTGGTAACCCAACGGCAGGCTGATATCTAAACTTAGCTCGGCGGCCAGTACTTCGCCCTGGCTGGTAAGCTGGCGGGCACAGATATCGCTGGCGCTAAGGGTTAGTTGGCCACTGAATTGCTGCTGCTCTTCAGTGGTGATTTGCCACTGCCAGTCGCTCAGCGCGTTATGCTGCAGTTGTTGCAGCCGGATGCGCAGTGTTTGGCCTTGCTGACACACTGTTACCGGTGCTATCACTTCCAGCCAGGGTTGTTCATTAAGCTGGTTGATTTGCTGTTGTATGGCTGGCTCAGAGCTTAAGTCGAAGCCCATGGCCTGTAAAATCGCCTGTTGTTTATCCAGGCTGATCACTTCAGTATGGCCCTGCGCATGTACATAGCTGTCTTGCAGACCCGCCAGGGTAGCGAGTTGCTTAATTAATTCCATAATTCACCTGTAACAGCGCGCCAGGCGCACTAAGATATTGACTCCGTGCCGCCGTGGGCGACTTGCGCTGGCGAAACACACCCGGAGAGCAGCCTTGCCAGCACTTAAAGGCTTTTTGAAAACTGCTTTGCTCTTCAAAACCAAGCTGAAAGGCAATTTGTTGCAAACTCAACGTACTGTGTTGCAAATACTGCTGCGCTAACTGATGCCGGCACTGACATACCAGCTCGCGAAAACTGCTGTCTGTTTGTTGCAACAGCCGCTGCAGCGTGCGGCTACTCATATGCAAGGCCCTGGCAGCATCAGACAATCTGGGTGCCTGAGGTAATTGCTGCAAAATATAATGCCGTAACTGCGTCAGCACCTGTTGTGTCAGGTTTAACTGCCCCTGGCTAAGTGGTTGTGCAGTGCCCGGTTTGTGGCTAATCGTGGTCATAGTGTGCTCCCGCCTGGCAGCACAGCAAGTCCAAATGTTTGCTACGTTCTGCCATTTACCGGTGCAAGCATAAATCAGCCTTGTAGGTTTATTAAACCTGCTGCATACGTATGCAATAAAAATATCATTAATCCAGCCGGCTCAGTGCCGACGTAGATCTGCTATACCTAAAGCCACTACGCAGTGTCGAAAAGGCGGCTGGGCCTGATGTGGCGCAGTGCACTCCTGTGGTGCAAAGTACTGAGAGCTTGCTCTGCTTTGGGGAAAATTAGTAATTATGAATACGTATTCATATTGAGCTGTTGACCTAATAAGTTTAATAAATAGCCTTAGACAAAAGTCTGGTTGTACTGCAACGCTGCGCTTACAGCGGCAGGCAACACAAACAACACACCGGGGATGAAGGACATGACTAAATTTAAACTCAGTATGCTGACACTGGCGCTGGCGGCGGCGGGTTCAGGTTCAATGGCCTATGCGCAAAGTACAGAGCAAGCCAAGGCTGACGAGCAAATTGAAGTAATATCAGTAACAGGTTATCGCGGCAGCCTGCAAAAGGCGCAGGCGATTAAGATGAGTGAGAACTCCATTGTTGAAGTATTGTCAGCTGAAGATATCGGTAAGCTGCCCGATACCAGTGTGGCCGAATCATTAGCGCGTTTGCCGGGTCTGGCGGGTGAGCGCCGTAACGGCCGTACCAGCGGTTTGTCGGTGCGTGGCTTTAATGAAAACTATGTTGGTACCTCATTAAACGGCCGTGAGCTGTTAGGTATGGGCGACAACCGTGGCGTAGAATACGACTTATACCCCTCTGAAATTGTGTCAACCGCTTTGGTTTATAAAACACCGGATGCCAGCCTGATGGCGCAGGGCATCGGCGGTACTGTTGATTTACAAACCGTGAAGCCACTGTCAGCCGAGCGCATCATTGCTTTTAACGGCAGCTATGAGAAAAACGACCAGGAATCGGGCAACCCGGATTTTGACAATAACGGCCACCGCCTGTCGTTTAACTATATTGATAAATTCCTCGACGATAAGCTGGGTGTTGCCCTGGTTGTAGCCACGTTGGAGACGCCGCGGCAGGAACAACAGTTCCGTGGTTGGGGTTATGCCGGCGTCAACTTAGGCTTAAATGACGAAGGTGAATTACAAAACCCACGCCGGGCAACGGATGAAGTTGACGTCCCTGCCGGCACTGTGATTCTGGGTGGTCATGATTCATTCACCCGTTCTGCTATGTTAGAGCGTGATTCAGTGGCGCTGGTACTGGAATATGCTGTTAATGATCAGCTAAAAGCGACCTTTGATGCGCTGTATATCGATTTTAACGAGCAAGATGCCCGCCGCGGCTTAGAAGAAGGCGGTGCTGAGTGGGGTACCGGCGCTTATACCATTACCGGTGTAGACAATGGCCTGGTCACCTCTGGCTACTATGACGGCTTCTATTCTGTGGTGCGTAACGACGTGCGTGAACAGGATGCAGAGCTGAAAACCTTCGGCCTGAACCTGGAATATCAGATTAATGATAACTGGGTAGGCGAACTGGATATTTCCAGCGGTAAAGTGACTAAGTCTATTACCGATATCGAGAGTTACTCTGGTGTTGGCCGGGCAAACACGCCAAACCGGCCTATTACAGCCCGTTCCTGGGAAATGACATCGAACGGTGCGTTTTACTCGGCACATCCAACCATAGCCCCGGTTGACTTAACGGACCCAAGCTTAATTCGTTTAGCTGGCCCTCAGGCTTGGGGTGGCTCATTAGCACCTATCCAGCAGTTCCGTGGCGTGCCAGGCTTTGGCCCGGATACCGCACAGGACGGTTTTGTTAACAACCCGGAATTTGAAGAAACGCTGGACAGCGTACGTTTACAGGCCAATGGCTATGTTGAGTGGGGTATCTTTAATGAATTGGAGCTGGGCGTCGTTTACAAAGAGCGCTCAAAAACCAAGATTAATAATGGTGCTTTCTTAACCGCCAACACCTGGCCAAATGATGGTGCTATTCCTAATGTACTGGGCGTGGCCGATTTAAGCTTTATCGGTATTAATGGCGTGTTGGCCTATGACAGCTTAGGTTTATACCGCAGCGGTTTTTACACCGAAACTGATGCCGCACTGCTGGAAAATGGGCGTTTTGGTGATACCTATACCATCGATGAGAAGCTGACCACCCTGTACGGTAAACTGGATATCAGTACTGAAATCGGCAGTGTAATGGTTACCGGTAATGTCGGTGTGCAAATTATTAACAGTAAACAAGACGGTACTGGCTTTGAAACCTCTACCGGCGCAGACTTCTTTACTGATATTACCAATGTCAGCGGCAGTGCAGACTACACTGATGTATTGCCAAGCCTGAACCTGAGCTTTGAAGTGGCTGACCGTCAGTATGTGCGCACCGGCTTATCTAAGGTCATGAGCCGGCCGCGGATGGACGATATGCGGCCGAATAGCCAAATTAGTTTCCAGTTTAATGACAATAATATCCTCAGTGCTGAGCCAACCAATAGTGCCTGGACGGCAAACTCAGGCAATACAGAGCTGAAGCCATTAGAAGCCGATCAGTTTGATCTGTCATATGAAAACTATTTTCATGACAATGGCTTCTTTGCTGCCAGCTTCTTCTTTAAAGATCTGAAAAACTGGCATCGCAATGTCACCGTGATCACTGATTTCAGCCCATATTATATTGAGGGCTTCCACCAATCGTCAGATGATACCGGTAATTTACCGCCAGCAACCCAACTTGGCCGTTTTGATATCCGTCAGGATGGTTTAACCGGCTTTGTCCGCGGTTATGAGTTCCAGGCCAGTGTGCCATTTGACATTATCCATGAGGCGTTAGATGGCTTTGGTATTGTTGCCAGCGCCACCTTTATGGATGGCAAATTGGATGACGGTGGCCGGGTGCCGGGTCTGTCAGAGGAAATTTATACTCTGACGGCGTACTACGAGTACAAAGGCTTTGAGTTTAGGATCTCGGGCACCAAGCGTGATGAATTCCAGACCGAAGAGCGTGGTTTAAGCCTGAGCTTAACGCCGGTTAACCGCAAAGGCTCTGAGCTGTGGGATGCACAAATTGGTTATGACTTTAGCGAGTCAGGCATCGATGCGCTGGATGGTTTGCGTGTAACGCTGCAAGCGCAAAACCTGACGGACGAAAAAGATGTCAGCACTAATGGCGATGATACCCGTCAGGTGGTGACATACCAAAGCTTCGGCCGTAACTTTATGCTAGGGTTGAACTACAAGTTCTAAGTTTGGCAGCTTAAGTGGTAACGCTGTTACCACTAATACACTAACCGCAGCCCAACCAAGCTTAGCCTGGTTGGGCTGTGTTGTATGCAAGGGGCAATAATGCAAAGCGTTCGCAAGGTTGTAGTGTTAGGCGGCGGCACCTCCGGTTGGATCGCCGCGGCCTTACTGAAAAAAGTATTAGGACCGGTGGTCGATATAGAGCTTGTCGAGTCTGAAGATATTGGCACCGTTGGTGTAGGGGAAGCCACCATTCCGCCAATCCGCTTATTAAACAATGTGCTGGGCATTAATGAAGCCGAGTTTCTGCGCGAGACTAAAGCCACCATTAAGCTGGCAATAAAATTTGAGAACTGGCGCGTACCGGGCGAGAGCTACTTTCATACCTTTGGCGCGCCGGGTAAAAGCCTGGCGTTCTGCCATTTTCATCATTTGTGGCGCCGGGCACAGCAGCTTGGCGATACCACCTCGTTATGGCAGTACGATTTAAACTACCTGTGTGCAGAGGCCGGTAAATTTGCCAGTATTAACAGCAAAGATCCGGTGCTGGAACTGCCTTACGCTTATCACTTTGACGCCGGCCTGTATGCGCGCTTTTTACGCAAATTCAGCGAGCAAATGGGCGTAGTGCGCCATGAAGGTAAAGTTAGCAGCGTTACCCGGCATAACAATGGCGACATCCAACATCTGGTGCTGGACGATGGCCGGGTGCTGGCCGGCGATCTATTTATTGATTGTTCGGGTTTTCGTGGTCTGCTTATTCAGCAACAACTGAACACCGGTTATGAAGACTGGAGCCATTGGTTGCCGTGCGACAGAGCAGTGGCGGTGCCGTCTGAGCGCTTTGAGCATACTCTGCCTTATACCCGCTCAATTGCCCACAGTGCCGGCTGGCAATGGCGCATACCGTTGCAGCATCGCAATGGCAATGGCCTGGTGTATAGCAGCGCGCATTATACCGAGCAGCAGGCAGCGGATTTACTGCTGTCCAACCTTGATAGTAAGGCGCTGGCCGAGCCGAAGTTTATTCAGTTTAAAACCGGTCGACGCCGTAAACAGTGGCAGCGTAATGTGGTGTCGGTGGGGCTGGCCAGTGGCTTTTTAGAACCGCTGGAGTCAACCAGTATTCACCTGATCCAATCGGCCGTCGTGCGGCTGTTGCAGTTGTTTCCGCATCAGGGGGTTACCGAGGCTCTGGTCGATGAATATAACCGCCAGTCACAAATTGAATTTGAGCAGGTGCGCGACTTTATTATTCTGCACTACCACGTTAACGAGCGCAGCGACAGCCCGTTTTGGCGTGATGTGCGTGATATGCAGGTGCCTGATACCCTGAAGCGTAAAATTCAGTTATTTGCTGAAAATGGCAGCCTGTTCCGCGAGCAAAATGACTTATTCCTCGAAAGCTCCTGGTTGCAGGTCATGCTGGGCCAGGGCATAGTGCCAAAAGATTATCATCCGCTGGCCAATAGTTACTCTGAAACCCAGCTAAAACAAATGCTGCAAACCATGCTGGCAATAAAACGCGACCCGCTGGATAAATTGCCGTCACATGATGAGTTTTTGCGCAAAGTCTGTGCTGGCTAAACCTGAAGCCAAGCACTTAGTTGTGCTTTAACTGCGCGTTATTCCACAAATTTTGGTGCTCGGACTTTTCAAAAAACTGCTCCGGGTGCCAGCAGCGTGGAATATAGCGCCGGATTTGGCCCGGTTGCCAGTCGGCACTAAGCTGGCTGAGGATTTCCTGTAATCGTTGTTTCGGTATTACCGCCAAACGCTGACGCGCCGGTTTAAAGTACAGATTATGCGCAATGCTAATCTGACAATTATGGCCGCCCCTGCGGTACTGCAGGTTGCGGCTTACCACCCGGCATAGCGGCTCGGCAATATTCGCTGGGTACAGCTGGTTAACAATGGCCAGCTCGTACTTCTCCTGCTGGCTGCCGTCTTGCTGCTGCGGCGTAAAGGCAATGCCAAAGCCCTGTGGAAACACGCCGGTTATTGTTAAAAAGTGCTCGACCAGCAGCGGCTGTAACTGACCACGGCGGGCGCTGTCTTTTAGTAGCAAGCTGGCTTTGGGCAAGGCTTCATAGACATAGCGCTGGCGGCCGGGTAACACCATAGAGCTGTACACCTGGGGGATTTTCAGCAGGTTACCCAACAGGCTGGCGCTATCGGCGTGTTGCTGCAACAAATGCCGCAGCAGTGCCAGGCGTTGTTGCTCAATGTGCTGATGCTGTTGGCGCTGGTGTTTGTCATTGCCGCGATACGGCAGTACCTGCAGCGCCTGGTGCAATTGCCGGCTGGCCGCCTGGGTGAGCTGCAGGTATTCTGCCCGCTCGTTGTCAGTCAGTGCCCGGCTGCTGTCCAGCTCGCCACTGTAGCCAGTTAACAACCGCTGCGCCGAGGCATCGAGCTGACCGGCGTCGAGCAGCATTACTGCGACGACCAGCGGTAGCTGCACATTAAGCCGGTAGGGACAGTCCGGGTTGCTGCTGTCGCGCTGGGTAAAGTGTTGCTGTAGCACCGGCTCTGTAAATAAACCACGTTGTAAGCCATGCTCCAGCAGGCGCAAGCTTAAGCAGGCGCGGTACAGCACCTTGTAACCAAATTGCAATTCGCGCCAGCGCCGTGGCGATGTTGGTGCCGTCAGTTGCAGGCAGCCTAAAATCCGTGCCGAGCGGGTCAGAGTTTCGCTACTGCTGCTTCCCTCAGTCAGACCGAGGATCTTTTCGGCCAAAAACCAGAGCTGCGCTGTCAGCGCCGGTGGCGTTGTTATCGCCGTTGCACCCGGCTGTGCTTTGGCAAAGCCGCTAAAACGTAAGCTATCACTGAGTAAGCTTACCAGGCTTTCAGCGTCAGCGACCGAACTAAGCCGGGCCAGTATACGCTTAAGCTCACGCATAAAGCTGCTGTCTGCAGCTAACTTAGGGGCTGGGTTACGCAAGCAGTTTCCTCTGCGGTATCAATGGCTCCACCTTACCCGAATCTGTCAGCTGAAGAAAGTGGTGCTGCGCTGCACTTTTTTGTCACAGCCTTATGGCCAAATGCGCCATTTTGGCGCGGCTGAATACGTATTCATATTGCGACCTGCCCCAATAAGGTTAATAACTGTACAGCGAACAAGCTAAGGGGCAGCGGTTCATGCTGGCGGCATGGAAAGCAGCACCGATAATAAAAACATACGGGGAAACAGGGCATGAATAAGTTCAGGCTTAGTCTGCTCACGCTTGCTATGGCAGGGGTGGGTAGTCTGGCGTGTTCTGCTGTTGCGCAAACGGCAGAGCAGGCGCCACAAGTAGCAAATCAGCAAAGCACAAACGACAGTAACGCAACAGCGCAAGCGCTGGACAGTGTTGAGGTAATACAGGTGCGCGGCTTCGCCAGCAGCCTGTTTCGTTCTTTAGATGCCAAACGTTTTGGCGACACGGTATCCGAAACCATTTCAGCCGATGACTTAGGCGCCTTGCCGGATGTGTCGATGGCCGATGCGTTAACGCGCTTGCCGGGCATTTCAGCGGTGCGCACCGGTGGCCAGGCCGCCGAAATTAACATTCGTGGTATGTCGGGTGGCTTTGTATTCTCGACACTGAATGGCCGCGAGCAGGTATCGACCAGTGGCAAGCGCAATATCGAATTTGACCAGTATCCGTCTGAACTGATTAACTCAGCCGCGGTGTACAAGTCGCCCAAAGCCTCACTGATTGAAGGTGGCGTGGCCGGTACCGTCGAGCTGCAAACCGCCAGCCCGCTGCGCAACGAAAAACAGCATACTTTTACCGTTAATGCCCGTGGCATGTATAACGATCGCGCCAATGAGGTACCGGACGGTGTTGAGTTTGGCCATCGCTTCAGTATGTCATATCAGGGCAAATTTCTGGATGACACCTTAGGCTTTGCCGCCGGTTATGCCCGCTTGTATCAGCCCAGTGTAGCGACGCAGTTTGTCGGTTTGGCCTACAACGGCCAAAAAGATACCAATGATGATGGCGTAAACGAATTTATCAGCGAAGGCTTTGAAATTCAGCACAAAGGTGGTGAAGAAACCCGTGATGGCTATATGGCTGCGCTGGAGTGGACGCCGCATGATGCTTTTACGTTAAAGGCCGATGCGTTTTTATCTAAGTTTGACAAAGAGGCGTTTGCCCGTGGTTTTCGGGTTAAGTTTGGCGGCCCTACGGCAGCACTGGGCAACCCAACGCTGAACGGTCGCTCCGTGATTGGCGGTACCTTTAACCGCACCAGCAGCAGCTTTACCCGGGTAGAAATTGTTAATGACGATAACCGCGACTATGACGAAGTAAGCAGTTTTGGCATCAATGCCGACTGGGATGTTACTGACACAGTGAACCTGAGTTTTGATGTGTCGCATTCCAGCGCCAAGAGTGATTTCCGTAACGGCTTGCTGTGGGCTTTAGTGGCAGAAGATGCCAATGCCGATGCGCCGGTACTGGATACCAATGTGTCTATCTCCTATCTGTTAAATGGCTTAAACCTGCCTAGTGTTGGTTTTAACCAGGCTGAAGCCTTCTCAGATATTGATAAAGTGATGGTCAGTAAGTACGGCATCTATCCCTTTGTTAACGAAGATGAAGTGAACGCTTATCGCTTTGATGTCAGCTGGGTGCTCGATATGCCGGTTGTGGCTTCATTGGAAGCCGGCGTGCGTTACTCTGAACGTACCTATAAAAATGACCGTTCTGTATTTGAATACGGCAGTGACGGCGCCTTTTTAAACTCGCAGCCGCCATTGCGTTTAACGGCTGATATGGTTGAGGTGGTAGATTTTGCCGGTGACTTTGCTAATTACCCCAGTTACCTGGCGATTGATCTGGACAAGGCGCTGAACTCCTGGTTCCCACAGGGCATTCCACAGCCTGTGCAAACCTGGGGCATTGGTAATCCGGACGTGATTAATAGCCCAACTCCAGGTTTAGGCCCTAACACTGCATGGTCTGTGCAGCAAAGCGGCGATGTATATGAAGATGTACTAGCCGCATACCTGATGGCAAATTTAGATGCTGAGGTATTTGGCGTTCCGCTGACAGGTAATGTCGGTGTTAGAGTCGTTGAAACAGATCAGCGTGCTACTGATTTGGCCGATGTAGGGGGAGACCCGCTAAAAGGCGCACAAAATATTACTGACGATGCCGGTTTAGTAAATACCCGCTATGCTGCCAGTATCGTCGGAGTTAAATATACCGATGTTTTACCTCAACTGAATCTTAATTTCGGTATCACTGAGTCGTCGCAACTGCGTTTTGCTGCGGCCAAAGTTCTATCCCGTGCGCCAATTAACCGTTTAGCCTCATCTACATCGTTTACCATCAGCGATGACGGTGAAATTAACGGCGATAGTGCCAATAGTCCGTTTTTACGTCCATTTGAAGCTATGCAATATGACCTGTCGTATGAGTACTATATTCCGTCCGGTGCAATTTCATTTGCCTTGTTTTACAAGGATATAAAGAGCTTTATCCAGGATGATGTCATTGAAAACTTCGACTTTAAAGCCGCTGGATTTCCAGTGCCTGATGTTTACTACCCTGACAACTCAGGTCGCCCGGTTTCAACAACAAATGGCAACTTAAATACTGCAGTAAACAACCAAAATGGCGGCTATATCCGTGGCGCCGAACTGGCTTTTACCAAGGTATTCGATTTCCTGCCGGAAATTTGGTCTGGCCTGGGGTTGCAGGGCAGCTACTCCTATACCGAGAGCGAAGTCAGCCTGGTCAACAGCTTAGGCGGCGAACCGATTGAAACGACTTTTGAAGGGCTGTCACAGGATGTGTTTACCGGCACCCTATTCTGGAACTATCAGGGCTTTGATGCGCGTGTCAGCGCTCGCTATCGCTCGCCTTTTGTGTCGTCTCAGGTCGGTATAGATGAGCAAATCACTAACTTCGACAGTGAAACGGTGATTGATATGCAAACCTCGTACGACATTAACGACAACTTTAAGGTGTTGTTCCAGGTAAACAACCTGACCGACGAGCCCACCAAAAGTTATTTCGGTGACAAAGCGCAAACCGGCACCATTCAGTTCTTTGGTCGTCAGTTCTATTTTGGCGCTGTTTACACCTTTTAAGCGGATTTTGGAGCAACAAAGCAATGTCTATTACCATTAAAATGCTTAAGTTCGGTTCACTGCTGCTGGCGGCGCAAATGCTGGCCGCTTGTGGTGCCGGTGATTCCACCGAGCCCGGCGACGTACTGTTAACCTGTAATGTACCGCAAATTCCGGATGCGGCAGGCGTAGAATGTGTTGACCCGCCCCCCATTTACTGCCCGGCACCGACAGTGCCGGATGCGGCCAACGAAAGCTGTATCATTGGTAAAAACCCTGATGCGCCCAGGCCTACGGTGATGGCCGGCGCAAATGAAGCGGTGCTGTTTTATAAAAGGCCACAGGATGGTGCTTACGACGGCTACCGTCTGCATACCTGGAATAACGAAACCTGCGATGCTTATGCGCCCTCGTCAATAGCACCGTCCTGGGATAACGGCCTGGTACATGATGGGGTTGACCCCAACTACGGCGCCTACTGGATTCTAGATTTAAAACCCGGTTATGCCGGTACCGAAGGTGCATGTGGTAACTTTATTGTGCATATAGGTACCGATGACGCCGGTAAAGATCCGGGCCCGGACATGCAAATGCCATTGTCGCAGGACGATCCGGAATTTGCCCGCATGAACTGGATTTTCTCCGGTGTAAACGGCGTATTTGAATTCCCGGTTGAGTCTTTGGGCGTATCTATTCAGGGCGCGGCGGCGCACTGGTTGGATCAAAACACCTTTATCTGGAATGGCAGTGTGGCGCCTTCAAGCATAGTCAGACTGCACTATGCTGAAGATGCCAGCCTGGATATTGACCGTGACGGTAACTTAAACGGTGCTACGGTTGAGCTGCTGCCAGTGGATTTAACCGAGGCGCAACAAGCTCTGGTGCCACATTTAGCCGACAAGCCGGCCTTTAGCGCTAACTTTACTGCCGATGAAGCCAAAGCGATGCTGAAAAACCAGCTGGTGCTGGCCGCGACAGATGCCGATGGCGAACTGCTGGCCGCTACCTATGTGCAGGCCGCTAAGGTGCTGGATGACTTATACACCAAGGGCGATGCCGATGCCGACGAAGCCACATTAGGCATTCAGTATCAGGAGGGTGGCATTAGTGCCAGTGTTTGGGCACCAACAGCGCGCAGCGTTAAACTAAAAGTGTATGACGCAGCTAAAAGCTTAGCCGCAACCCATGATATGACGCTGGATAGCGCCACCGGCATCTGGCGCTATGACGGCAGCAGTGCGCTGGACCGCCAGTTTTACCGCTACGAAGTGACGGTATACCATCCGTTAACCCGTAAGGTAGAAACCATTGAAAGCACCGACCCTTACTCGCTAAGCCTGTCTACCAACGGCAGTTACAGCCAGTTTGTTAACCTGAATGATGCCGACTTAGCCCCGGAAGGCTGGAGCGAGCGCACTGTGCCCACTGTCGCCAAGCCGGAAGATATTGTGATTTACGAAGGCCATGTGCGGGATTTCTCTATTCGTGACCAAAGTGTAACAGCGGCGAATCGTGGCAAATATCTGGCCTTTACCGAAACAGACTCGTTACCGGTTAAGCACCTAAAGTCGCTGGCAGATAACGGTCTAACCCATTTTCACCTGCTGCCGCTGAATGATCAGGCCAATATCAATGAAGACGCCAGCAAGCGTATTGCACTGACTGACACTGTGGCCAAGTTGTGTCAGTTAAAAGCAGATGCACCGGTGTGCGGTAACACCGACGCTAACGCTACCTTGTTATCGGTGCTGGAAAGCTATTCTGCCTTTGGTGAAAAAGCGCAGGAGCTGGTGCAAGCGATGCGCAGCCTTGATGGCTTTAACTGGGGCTACGACCCGCAGCATTTTATTGCACCCGAAGGCAGCTATGCCTCTAACCCGGATGGCGTGGCACGCATTATAGAAGTGCGGGCGATGAACAAAGCGCTGAACGATATAGGCCTGCGTACCGTGCTGGATGTGGTATACAACCACACCAGCGCATCCGGGCTGAATACAACCTCAGTGTTTGACAAAATTGTGCCCGGTTACTACCACCGCTATAACGAAACCACCGGCGGCATTGCGCAATCGACCTGCTGTGAAAACACCGCTACCGAGCATCGGATGTTCGATAAGTTTATGCAGGACTCCTTGCTTATTCTGGCACGGGATTTCGGCTTTAACGACTTCCGTTTTGACATTATGGGTCACTCACCCAAAGCCAGCATATTAGCAGCGCGTGAAGTTGTGCGTAGCTTCGATCCTAATGTGTACTTCTATGGCGAAGGCTGGAACTTTGGTGAAGTAACCAATAACCGCTTATTTGTGCAGGCCAAGCAAATTGATATGGCCGGCACCGAAGTGGGCACCTTTAACGACCGGCCGCGTGACCCTATCCGTGAGGCGGTGTTGTTCAGCGCTGATGCGTCGGATGACACGCTGCGCAAGCAGGATTTAATCCGCATTGGTCTGGCGGGCACGCTAAAAGACTATGTGCTGGAAAATTATCAGGGGGTTGCCGGCCCGGCGTCCAGCTTTGGTGGCGCCGGTTACGCTGCAGATCCGGCCGATATTATTAACTATGTGTCGAAGCACGATAATGAAACGCTGTGGGATAAACTGCAGTATGGCTTAACTGCCAGCATGACACTCGCCGAGCGGGTAAGGGCGCAGAATGTGGCTATTGCTATTCCGCTGATGAGCCAGGGCATCCCGTTTTTACAAATGGGCGGTGACTTCCTGCGCTCTAAATCGATGGACCGCGACAGCTACGACGCCGGCGACTGGTTTAACTTTGTCGACTTTACTATGCAAAGCAATAACTTTGGCGTTGGCCTGCCGCTGGCAGAGAAAAATGCCGCTAGCTGGGAGCTAATTGCTAACATTCTGACCAACCCGAATGCTAAACCCGAGCCTGAGGATATTCAGTTTGCTAGTAGCGTGTTTAAAGAGTTTTTAAGCATCCGCGCCGGCAGCCCGTTGTTCCGTTTAGCCACAGCGCAGGACGTTTTTGACCGCGTTGGCTTTCATAATATCGGTAAAAACCAAACCCCGGGCCTGATTGTGATGAGCATTGATGACGGTACAGGGCTGACAGATCTGGACCCGCAGCACGATGCGTTAGTGGTAATGATTAACGGCACCGGCCAGGAGCAGTCGCACACCATTCCGACAGCAGCGGGCTTTGATTTACACCCGATCCAGCAGGCTTCGGTTGATAGCAATGTTACCACCGCCAGCTTTAGTGCCGGTGTCGATGAAGGTAGCTTTACCGTGCCAGCGCAAACAATAGCGGTATTTGTCAAAGCCCAGGGAGCCACGCAGGGAGCGGGCCTGGCAGCAGATGCCACCAGCGGTGCACCGGATATTCCACCGTACGAAGCCACTACCGTATTTGTACGCGGTGGTATGAATGGTTGGGGTGAGGTTGATGCCTTTACCTATGACGGAGATGGTATTTACAAGGCCGAACTTGAGATCACAGCAGGCAGCTATGAGTTTAAAGTTGCCTCATCAGATTGGTCGACAGTAGACAAAGGTGCCGGTGCCGACGGTAATGCGGTTAATCTGGGCGCCGCCAAAGTACTGGCGTCAGGTGGCGGTAACTTAAATGCTACCTTCCCGGCAACAGCGGTGTATATTTTTACACTGGATGCGACCAATAAAGATACACCAACCCTGACTGTAATTGAAAAGCCGACCTATGGCGAAACCACGGTGTTTTTACGTGGTGTTATGAATGGCTGGGGTGAAACAGATGCCTTTGATTATATTGGTGGCAATATTTACAGCGTCGATATAGCGCTGGGTGCCACCGATTATGAATTTAAAGTGGCGTCATCGGATTGGAGCACCGTTGATTTTGGTGCCGGCGCGGACGGCGATACCTTTACGTTAGGCCAGGCTAAGCAGCTGGCTGAGACGGGGGGGAACCTGAAGCTAACCACGACAGAAGCGGCAACGTACAACTTCTTGCTGGATGCGACCAACAAAGATGCACCGTCTTTAACCATAAGCAAGCAGTAAATTTCCACCTTATGCCCGGTGAGAGCCGGGCCTTCCTGGACACCTTTAGCCGCATTTATTGCGGCTTTTTTCAGCTTTAATGACACGGTTTAATAGTACTGCCCGGGCTTTTGCTGTATGCTGCGCGCCCTTCGTTTTGAAGACCACTGCAGCTGCGGCAGTTATGTTTCGCAGCCTTACCTGCGGGATATCGCATGCAATTTACTGAGTTAAACTTATCACCAGCCTTACTTAAAGCCATTACTGACAAAGGCTATACCACCCCTTCACCTATTCAGCTGCAGGCGATCCCTGCGGTGCTGGGCGGCCGCGATTTAATGGCGGCGGCACAAACCGGTACCGGCAAAACGGCCGGTTTTACTTTGCCGTTGCTGCAATTACTCAGCGACAGCCAGGCCAGTGGCCGTAAGGTGCAGTCTAACCATATTCGGGCGCTTATTTTAACGCCAACCCGCGAGCTGGCGGCGCAGGTGGCTGAAAGCGTGGCTGTGTATGGCAAGTATTTACCGCTGCGCAGCAGCGTGGTGTTTGGCGGCGTGAAAATTAACCCGCAGATGATGGCGCTGCGCCGCGGCGTTGATATTCTGGTTGCTACGCCGGGCCGGTTACTGGATTTATATCAGCAAAATGCGGTGAAGTTTGGCCAGTTGGAAGTACTGGTGCTGGACGAAGCCGACCGCATGCTGGATATGGGCTTTATTAACGACATTAAAAAAGTGCTGGCGCTATTGCCGAAAAAACGCCAGAACCTGCTGTTCTCCGCCACCTTTTCTGATGACATTCGCAAACTGGCCAAGGGCCTGGTTAATGATCCGCTGGAAGTGTCTGTCAGCCCGGCCAACACCACGGCCGAGCGGGTAGAGCAACTGATTTACCCGGTAGATAAAAACCGCAAAGCGGCGCTGGTGACCAAGTTGATAAAAGACAACAATTGGCAGCAGGTGCTTATTTTCACCAAAACCAAGCATATGGCGAATAAGCTGAGCCTGCATCTGGAAGGCGCTGGTATTAAAGCCGCACCGATCCATGGCAATAAAAGCCAGAACGCACGCACTAAAGCGCTGGCTGATTTTAAAGCCGGAACGATTCGCGCCCTGGTCGCTACCGACATCGCCGCCCGCGGTCTGGATATCGACCAGTTGCCACAGGTGGTTAATTTTGAACTGCCGAATGTGGCCGAAGACTATGTGCACCGTATTGGCCGTACCGGCCGCGCTGGCGCTGCCGGCCACGCGGTGTCGCTGGTGTGTGCCGATGAAACCAAAGAGCTGGCGGGTATAGAGCGGCTGATTAAGCAAGAATTGCCGCGCCAGACATTGCCGGGGTTTGAACCGGTTAATCCATTGTCGGTATCGAAACTGAATACTAAACCCTATAAACCCAAGAAGCCAAAAGCACCACGTAGCGAACACCGCGACGGGCAACGTTCGCCTGCCGGAAAAGTCACAACAAAAACAAACAGCTAACACCAGGTTTCATTCAGGTAAAGACAGCAGAATTAGAACTCCTCTGCTAGACTGATTTTTATCGTCTTCGCCCGCTGACACAGCGGGCTTTATCACAGTAAAGATAAAACCGTGAATAAAACGTTACTGCTATCGGTGTTAATTTATAGGGCTGTAGTCTGATGCGTTGGTTGCTGCTGCTGTGCTTATGCTGGCACCTTACGCTTAGCGCCACGACAGTGCTGGTGCACCCTGAGGTGCCGCTGGACAGTATCAGCCAGAGCCAACTGCGAAATATTTTTACCCTGCGCCAGACGCAGTGGCCCAACGGTACTGCCGTGCGGGTTATAGTGCTGCCAGAGCAGTCTGAACTACATCAGCGTTTTAGCCGGCAGCGGCTAAAGTTGTTTCCCTATCAGTTAAATACCATCTGGGATAAACACAGCTTCTCCGGCACCGGTGTCCGGCCGCAGCAGGCTGAATCTATGGCGGCCATGTTGCAGTTACTGCGCAGCACGCCCGGCGCGATAGGCTATGCCGAGGCTAATCTGCCTCACCCAGCGTTGAAGGAGCTACGTGTTGAAAACTAATGCTTGTTCCGCCCTGATATGTTTAGTTAGCAGCTTGCTGGGCAGTAGCGTGCTGGCGCATGATCTGGCCTGGCAGGGTTTTGTGGCCCAGGGGCTGATCAGCGCGCCTGACAGTGGCTTTGTCAACAACGACGGCGGGCTGTCGGCCGAACTGACAGAAGTCGGGCTAAATGGCCGCTACAGTTTATCGCCCTCATGGCATCTTGCCGGCCAACTGGTGTATCTGAACGGCGGCAACCGTTACCCGACCGGCGCCCGGCTGGATTATTTATTTCTCGACTGGGCGTTTTATAACAGCGACGCCTGGCAGGCCAACCTGTATCTGGGGCGGGTGAAAAATCAGCATTGGCTCTATTCCAGTACCCGTGACGTGCCCTTTACCCGGCCGTCGATAGTGTTGCCACAATCGGTATATTTTGATGGCTTTCGTGATGTTGCCGTCGGCTCTGACGGCATGGCGCTGCAACTGCGGCATTCGGCCGATCATGGCGACCTGACGTTTAACTGGAGCCTGGGCACAGTGCCGATATCGTCGCGCCAGAGCCGTTTATTACTGGGGCATAACACCACTGGCAGCACCGATTTAACCCGCGATCATAAAGCCAGTCTGTATTGGCAGCCACAGCTGAGTGCCTTTAGTGTTGGGCTGGTGTTGCAGGATGCCGCCTTTACCTATACGCCGGCCGCGACAGAGCTTATCAGCGCGGCTGATTTTCAGGTGCAGCGGGTGATGCTGAATATGCGTTATCAGGGCGAGCATTGGGAACTGGCGTCCGAGCTGCAACAGGAGCGGCTGCAGACCAATGGCTTTTTTAGCCCGCAGTTTGCCCGGCAGCAGCTGGGCCAGGGCGGCTACTTGCTGGCGCAGTATCGTGTTTCGCCAGCCTGGCGCTGGTTTAGCTGGCTGGATTATATGGTGCTGGAAAAAGACGACCGCTGGGGCCGGGCTTTTAGTGCCCAAACCGGTGGCGCAGTGCCAGCCTATTTTGCCTACCAGCATACGCTGGCCAGCGGAGTGAGTGTCGATTTAACCGCAAGGATAAGGTTGCAGGCAGAAATACACTGGAACCGTGGCACCGCCCGCCTGACACCGGTGATCCAACCCGATGTGCTGACCAACCGCCGTGAATACTGGCAGTTGTATGCTATGCAATTGATGTACAGGTTCTGACGATGCCGCGTTACCTGAGTTTGTCCTGGAAAATGCTGTTGCTGCTGCTAAGTATGCTGCTGTTGCTGCTATTTGGTTTTACCAGTTTGTCCTTGCTGCATATGAATGAACAGTTTGTGCGGCAGCAGGCGCAGCGTAAGGCACAGGGCCAGCAGTATTTTGCGGTGTATAACCGAGCGGTAGAACAACAGCTACTGACCTGGTTGCAAAGTTATGCCGATTTACAGCGGTTAGATCAGGCTGACAGCTTCACAGAATTTGCTTTTGAGTTAGTGCAGCAGGCAGATCTGCTACACAGCCATTTTGCGGTCAGCCAGCTTAGCATGTTCAGCGCCGATCAACAGCTATTGCTGCAAAGCGGCGGCGCTATTGCCCCGGGCGGTATGTCGCTGCTGCAAAGCACACTGGCGCAACAACGGCCACAATCGCAAATTCGTTGTGATGAACAAAGTTGTTATAAGCTGCTGAGTTTGCCGCTGCTAAATGGCCATGGTGATATAGCAGTATTGCTGCTGAATACGGATATCACTGACGTATTATTCAGCCTGCACCAAACACTGGCCACTGACGTTGCGGTGTTAAACACTAAGGTCGAGCCGGCGCCCGGCCTGTTGCAGGCATCGGACGCTATGCTGATCCGCGCGGCCTACCAGCAACTGGCGCCAGGCACGTCGCTACAGGCATTGCGCCAGCAAGGCAAGGTGGTCACGCTGGGGCAGCAACATTATTACCTGCATTTGCTGGCGCTGAACCAGCAAGCCGAGCAGCACTATCTGCTGTTGATGCTGGAAGATGTCAGCGACATTATTGAAGAAAACCGCCGTTATCAGCACAAAGTGTTATGGCTGGCCGCCGGCTGCTTTATTGCCATGTTGTTGCTGATTTCTCTGCTTACCCGTCGCATCAGCCGGCGCATTTTGTTGCTGGCACAGGCGCTGCCGTTGCTGGCCCAGCGGCGTTATGCCGAGTTTCGTCAGCGCAGCGGCCAAAGCACCGAGTTAATTGCCGACGAGTTAAGCCAGTTTAGCAGCGCCGTGCAGCGGCTGAGTGATGATCTGGAAACGCTGGATTTGCAGTTAGCAGAGAAAACCGGCAGTCTGGAACGGATGGCGATGTTTGACCAGCTTACCGGCCTGGGTAATCGTAATATGCTGCAATATCAGTTGCAGCTGGCGCTGGCGATGCTGGCCCAGCAAAGCGGCTCGGTCGCGCTGGTGTTTCTGGATTTGGATAAGTTTAAAAATATTAATAACAGCCGCAGCCATGCCGTGGGCGATCAATTACTGGTCGAGACCGCATTGCGCTTACGCACTGTGGTGTCAGCTGCTGAAGTGCTATGCCGCTTTGGTGGCGATGAGTTCGCCATAGTGTTGCCGCATGTGTCACAGCAGCAACAGGCTGAACGGATGGCTGAACGTGTATTAGCGCTGTTTAGCCAGCCATTTGTGCTGGATCAGGGTAGTATCACGCTAACAGCCAGTATTGGCGTCAGCATTACTGCCGATAGCAGCGTCAGCGCGGAAGAACTGGTACGCCGCGCCGATTTGGCTATGTATCAGGCGAAAAACAATGGCCGCAATGCGATCTTCTGGTTTAACGAGCAAATGTCGGCCGATTTAGCCAACCGGCTGCAATTGGAAGCTGAATTGCGCCAGGCGCTGGCGCAGCAGCAATTTTGCCTCAGCTTTCAGCCACAGGTTAATTTGCTTAGTGGCCGTTTGTCGGGTTTTGAAGCCTTGCTGCGCTGGCAGCACCCGCAGCGCGGTATCGTCGCACCGGACGATTTTATCAGTGTGCTGGAGCAGACCCAGCTGATTATTGACGTCGGTTACTGGGTGTTCGAGCGTTGTTGCCAGCAGGCTGCCGCCCTGCAGCAGCAAGGGCTTAGTGACTGCGTTATCGCCGTAAATTTATCGGCAGCGCAGTTTTTACAGCCGGAGTTGCCGCAGCGTTTTGCCGCTTTGTTGCAGCAGTATGCTGTCAGCGCCGATATGTTTGAACTGGAACTGACTGAAAGCACCCTGGTAAGTCAGGTGAGCCAGACGCTGGAAGTGATGCACCAATTAAAAGCGCAGGGCTTTACCTTTGCCATTGACGATTTTGGCACCGGTTACTCCTCATTAAACTACCTGAAGCAAATGCCGGTCAGTACCATTAAAATTGATAAGAGCTTTGTGTTGGGTATGCTGGACAACCACTCGGATTATCAGATAGTGGCATCGACCATTGCCATGGTGCATAAGCTGGGCTTAAAGGTGGTCGCTGAAGGGGTGGAATCACAACAGCAGCTGCAGCTGCTGTTGCAACACCACTGTGATTTAGTGCAGGGCTATTATTTTTCCCGGCCGCTGCCACAGCAACAGCTAACCGCTTTTGTAGTGCAGCAGGTGCAGCTACAACACTGGCCGGCGGCGTTGCTTAACGCTCTGCCGGCCAAACACTATTAGCTGCCGATGACACCGCCGTCATCTTTGGTAATGATCACAGTAGCCGAGCGCGGCCGGTTTGTACCGCCGTCTGGCCAGTGGCTGGTGAAGTTCCCCGGTGTGGAGCGGTCACCCGGGTGCTGAATATTCACAAACAGCGTTTTCATATCCGGGGTGGCACTAATGCCGGTGACTTCGCAGTCGGTTGGCCCGACTAAAAAGCGTTTTATTTGCCGTGTAACCGGGTCGGCCACTAACATTTGGTTATTGCCATAGGGGCCTTCACCTTGTTGCGAGCCACTCATATCGGTTTGGATCCACAACAGACCATTTTTATCAAACCACAGGCCGTCCGGGCTGGCCAGGTGGTTCTCTGCGCTTAGCGTGAGGTCTGTACCCGGTGTTTCAGTACCGACATCACCGGCCAGCAAAAAGATATCCCAGTCAAAAGTGGTCGCCGCCTGCGTATCACGCTCATGCCAGCGGATAATATGGCCTTCGGTATTATCGGCACGGGGGTTAGCCGCATCGACCTGCTCGGCTGTGCGGCGGCTGTTGTTGGTTAGCGTAAAGTACACTTCGCCGGTTTCAGGGTGTACCGCACCCCATTCCGGCCTGTCCATCTTGGTAGCACCGGCCACATCGGCGGCTAAGCGGGTGTTTAGCAGCACATCGGCCTGATCGGCAAAACTGACACCGGCTGCGGCCGCTTTGGCGATAAAGTCGGCATTGTTAATGTCCAGCGCCAGCCAGTCGCCGCTGCCATCGTCGTTAAAGCGTGCGACATACAGGGTGCCTTCATTCAGTAAATGGCCACCGGCGGTGTTTTTATAATAAGGTGCGCGGGAGACAAACTTGTAAATGTACTCAAAGCGCGAGTCGTCACCAGAATACAACACCACCGGTTTGCCCTCTTCCAGCTTGCCAAAAATAATGCCTTCGTGGCCAAAGCGGCCCAGCGCAG
Source organism: Rheinheimera pleomorphica (assembly GCF_011634895.1). GTDB lineage: Bacteria > Pseudomonadota > Gammaproteobacteria > Enterobacterales > Alteromonadaceae > Alishewanella > Alishewanella pleomorphica. The sequence continues at coordinate 311,621 of NZ_SIRR01000007.1, forward strand.
TGCGTTTTTGTGGCACGCTGTCGGGGTTAAAGGGGTCTATTTCGACTATCCAGCCAAAGGTATTGGGCTCGTTGCGGTAATCGTCTGCGGCTGTGGCACCAGTGCTGCTGGCATTAAAACGCTGGTAAACATCAGCCTGTGGCGTCGCCGTTTCCCAGAAGTAGCGGCCATTGTTGTCTGAAACGCCATAGCGGCTATGCTCACGCGGTTGCTCGGCATCGGTGTTGACAAAGTAGCCGGCCCAGTTTTCTTCACAGGTTAAATAGGTACCCCAGGGCGTAAAACCATTACCACAGTTGTTTAAAGTGCCGCGGGTCGCGCTGCCATCCGGGCTGTATTTTGTCACCACCTTGCTACTGCCGCGCACCGGGCCTGCCAGCTGCATTGGTGTGGCGCCGGTAATACGGCGGTTGAACGGGCTATTGGCGACCAGGCCCCAGTCACCGTTGGCCTGACGCTGAATATGCGCCACCGTCACGCCGTGGGCAGCGATTTCTTTACGCACCTGGTCGGCAATACGGGGCACAGTATCAATGCCGTTGCTATGGATCAGGTTATGGTCGATATATTCGTGGTTAAATACCAGTAAGCCCTCTGTTGAACTGGTGCCGCCGCTGCGGCTATCGATCGGGAAAAAATGCATACCGTCATGGTGCATGCCAACCTGTTGCTCCTGCTCACTACCGCTGTTGCTGGCATCGGCCAGAAACGGCGGGTAGCTGCCGGTCAGAGGGGTGCCCCAGGGTAAAAAGGCTTTGGCACTGTATCCTTGTGGTACCACTATGGCGTCGGCCCTGCCGGCCGCCACAGCGGTAAAGCCTAATAAGGCGGGCGTGGCAACGGGCGTTACCACTGGCGCAGGCTCGCCGTCATTATTGCTGCTGCAACCGGCCAGGCTGCCACCGATAAAAGCGGCTACGGCTGCACCCATACTGCCCTTAAGAAATTTACGCCGCGCCATCCGGCTGTCGACAATGGCAGCAAAGGTGGGGTTTAGTGAAAAATTAGTTTGCGGATCGACACCTGAGTTGTCGATACTGACATCGGTTGTTGGTTTTGACATTGTTATTCTCCGGGCTAAAGCGCGTTTTATGCTGGCAGTATTACAGCCGGAATAAATGTCAGTCTGGTTACAAAAAAATAGCATTTATATGATGATACTGTGACAGCTTTAAGGCGAAGGGCGTTTTGGCTATGGGCAGCGGGCTTTTTCGTCTGCTATAGTGGCAGCTTTATATGGTCAGGGAGCACAACAACATGCAGTGGCAGGTTCTTACTTTTGCCCAATTAGACACTGTAACGCTATATAGCCTGTTACAACTGCGGGTAGATGTATTTGTCGTCGAGCAAAACTGCCCTTACCCGGAGCTGGACGATAAAGACTTACACCCCGACACCCGGCATGTACTGTTAAAGAAAGGCGATAAGGTCATCGCTTACTCGCGGGTGCTGGCGCCGGATGTCAGCTTTGCCGACTTCCCGGGGATTGGCCGGGTCTGTGTGGCGCAAACAGCAAGGCGTTTAGGCTTGGGCCAGGTGTTGGTCGAAAAAACCTTAAGCGTCGCGGCAGAGCTGTGGCCAGATACGGATATTCATATTTCTGCTCAGTGCTATCTGCAGCAGTTTTATCAGGAGCTTGGCTTTAAACCGGCCAGCGAGCCTTATCTGGAAGATGATATTCCGCATTTAAAAATGATTAAGCCAGTACTCAATTAAAAAGGGGGCAGAGCCCTCTGCCCCCACTTCCAGGGTTAGAAACGGACGTTCACGCCCAGCCATAAGTTACGGGCTTTATCTTTATTGTTGTAGTCATCCAGATAGGTGGCGACATAGCCGTTGGCACCATTGGCATCGACCACACAGTTGGCGGATGTGTCGTCACATGCGCTAAAGGCCAGGTCGTATGAGGTGAAATCCTGATCGAACAGGTTATTAATGCGCGCGTTAAAGGTCACGGATTCGCTGGCCTGATACGACGCCCCCAGATGGAATACGTTATAGCCTTTGTAATACAGCGCTTTGTCGGCAATGCTATCCCAGGAGCGGAAACGCTTAGTACGGTATTCAGACGTCAGAAATATATCCAGTACCTCGCTGGCTTGCCAGTTTAGCGTCAGGTTAGCCATATGTTTGGCGCTGTTGCCCAGTGGCTGGCCTTTGTTGGCGCCACTTTTTTGCTCGCTGTCGGTATAGGTATAGTTGGCGCGCAAGGCCAGGCTGTCGCTAATCAGCCAGCGGCCGGCCAGCTCGGCCCCCTGAATTGTCACTTTATCAATATTCACTGTTTTGCTGCTGGTGGCGTAGCCTAAATCAGCATAGTCGCCGGTACTGACGCATGCGATGTTGGTTGTGGCACCGCAGGGCTGCGAGGCAATTTTATCGTCAAAATCGTTTTGAAACACGGTAAGGTTGACGTTGTGGCCGTCGGCATGGTTCCAGTATACCGCCAGCTCAGTGGACACGCTGGTTTCCGCGGCCAGATCCGGGTTGCCGTATTGCGGCGACGTGCCCTGACCACCAAAACCCACTACGCCGTTGTACAGCTGGGTGGTTTGTGGTGTTTTAAAGCCGGTGCTGATACCGCCTTTAAGGGTCCATTCACTGTTTAACCTGTAAACACCATATAAGCGTGGGCTAAGCTGATTGCCAAATACCTGATGATCGTCATGGCGTAAACCCGCCGTTAAGGTAAAGTCCTGCAGCACATCCCAGCTGTCCTCAGCAAATACCGACCACATATTATTGTCCTGCACGCCACCCGGTGTACCTTGCTCCATGCCAAAGACACTGTCTTCCAGCTCGCCGCGGATCATCTGTACCCCGGTTACCAGTACATGCTGGCCTGCGGCGGCAAACGGGATATCCAGTTTAATGTCCAGCGTGTATTGGCTGCTGGCCATTACGCGCTTTGGCCGGGGCAGGAAGGTGGCCGCCGCAATATCGCGCCGCTCGTCTTCCGGCAGGCCGGCATAGTCGCCGCTGGCGTCGATCATCGTTAGCAACAATTCACGCTCGCTGGTGGTAAATGGCAGGGTACGGCCATGGTTTTGCGTATCGACATAAGATAACGACACAAAGCTGTTGGCAAAATCCCATTGACCTTCATGGGTCAGTGACCAGGTGTCACGGGTAAATTGCTGCGTGGCACTGTAGCCTACCCGCGGGTTGGCCCGTCGCGCCCATTCGCCGCCACTCTCTTCACAGGCGGCTTGCCGGTTGCCGCTGCCACCCCGGCAGAAGTTGCCGGATAACCAGACACTGTCGATATTATCGACGGTGCCCAGCGGGTACTGGCGCACACCGTCGTCGTTAATCAACGGCGTATTGTCGTAATCCTGGGTTGAGGTCTCAACATCAAACCACACTGTCTGGTTGGTGGCGGGAGTCCAGCTTAAGCGGCCACCCAATGCCTCATTGTCGTTATCGACCGTTTTGCCGCCACTGCCAAAGCCGAGTGAACGCTGACGCACTTCACCGTTTGGGTATTGAATAGGCGCATATTCCGGCGTCGAGGCCATGCGGTTGTATACGCTGCCGCGAATTGACATACCCAAAATGCCGGGGATTAATGGCCCCATCAGGTTAAAATCGGTCGTGATATCTTCACCAAAGGCATCGTCGGTTTGTTTGGTACGGCTGTGGCTGACGGAGCCCTGCCATGTATCTGTCACTTTTTTGGTAATAATGTTGATCACGCCACCCAGGGCATCGGCACCATAGAGTGTCGATGCCGGGCCACGGATCACCTCAACCCGGTCAATGGCGTCCAGAGGCGGAATATGGCCAAACTGGTTACCACCAAAGTTATTCGGATAAATATTACCGTGGTTGTTCTGTCGTTTACCGTCCACCAGTATCAGTGTGTAGTCTGAACCCATACCGCGCATGCTAATAGTGCCCTGGCCGGTTTTATCGCGGGTTTCGCCGATATCGACACCTTCCAGATCACGAACCGCGTCCAGCAGAGTGATGTAAGGCCGTTTAACCAGATCTTCCTGCGTAATAACCGAAATACTGGCCGGTGCGTCTATCAGCTTTTGCTCAAAGCCTGAGGCTGTCACCACGATGACTTCCATATTGTAATCAGGTGCAGCGGCAGCCAGCCTGGCATGTGCGGCTGGCAGGGTAAATATAGCAGCAACGGCGCAGGCCAGCGCAGTGGGGCGAAACAACATTGTTAACTCCTTTAAGGGTGAGATGCAGGCAGACGTGCCTGATGACAGTGACATTTATGTAATCAATGTAGCGAATGATAATTATTATCATTATCAAGATCAACTGGAATTTTGCACAGGTTAATTGCCTGCCGCCACTTGGCAACAAGGTTTATGTCTTTGGTGGTAGTTAAAGATAATCTTCGTAGTCGTAGATCAAATGAGATTGATTCGTATTTTTTGCTGTGTTCTAATTGCGCGCATTCAAGCTTACTAGTTAATAAACGGAGTTTTTATGCAGGTTAAATTATCCCGTCTGAGCCTGGCGTTGGCATTAGCCACTGCCTCGGTAAGTGTTGCAGCCCAGCAGCAAGCACCTAACGCTGAGGCCGCGGTAGAGCGCAAAAGCATTATGCCAACGCTGGAAGTGATCCGCGTTGTTGGTGAAGCCGCGCCGGTACTGTTAGAGCAAACCGGTACTGTGGTGGTGATTGATCGCACCCAGATTGAACAAATTCAGCCGCTGTCGACTGAAGATATCTTGCGCCGTATTCCGGGCATTAATATTAAAAGTGAAGAAGAAACTTCAATAGTGTCTAACTTTGGCATGCGTGGTTTGTCGGCCAGCGAGTCCAAGTCACTAATGTTAGAAGACGGTGTGCCGGTAGCGCCAGGGCTGTTTATCGGCAACGATCGTTACTTCAACCCGCGTATTCAGCGCGTTGAGCAGGTAGAAGTGTTAAAAGGCTCTGCCTCACTGCGCTATGGCCCTTCTACCATTGGCGGTGTGGTGAACTACCAGACCAAAACCCCGGACGACGGCGTAAAATTATCTGCCCGGGCCGGTTCGTTTAACCTGCGTGAAGTTGGCGTTGAGGCCGGTGGCAAGAGCCAGTCGGGTGATGCCTTCGCCGGTGTCGTTGCTACCCATGCCACCAGTGATGGCTTTATGGACAAAGATTATGAAATGACCGACGTGATGGCCAAAGCCGGTGTGGTGTTCAGCGACAGCCATAAGCTGGGGATTAAAGCGTCGCGGCATGAAAACGATGCCAATATTTCTTACCGTGGCCTGCTGCTGGCCGATTATCAGGCCGGCGCCGACTATAACCCGGCACCGGATGACTACTTTTTAACCGACCGTACGGCTATTGATATCAACCATGAATGGACCTTATCCAGCAGCACGACGCTAAAGACCCTGCTGTACTGGAGCGAAATGACGCGCGATTACTGGCGTTATGCGGTCGACACCGCCGCCTCAAATGACGCCGGCCGCTGGGTTTATACCGATGATTTAACCGGTAATAACCGCGCTTTTGACCGTGTTGGCATTGAAACCCGTTTAAGCGTCGAGCATGACCTGTTCGGCCTGGTAGCCAGCAGTGAATTTGGCGCCCGCTATATGCAGGAAGAAGCCAACGACACCCGCATTCGGGCAGTACGCAGCGCAGAGCGCACCGGCGTCAATGACCGCCATATTGTTGATTCGGCAGACAGCGTTGCCGCTTATGCGCAAAGCCGTATTGAATTGACCGAGCGCCTGGCGCTAACGCCGGGCCTGCGGGTAGAAACCTACGAGCAGACCCGGGTGGTGTTAAGCGACGATAATGCCACCGCCACAACCAGTAATACCGAATGGTTACCCGGTGTCGGCGCAACCTTCGACTTAACCGACTCTGCCCAGTTATACGGTGGCGTGTATCGTGCCTTCTCTCCGGCGTCTAACGGTGTCGCGCTGGACGGCTTAACCGATCAGCAGTTAGACGGTGAGCGTTCAACTAACTTTGAATTGGGCCTGCGTGGTAAAGACGGTGCGCTAAGCTATGAAGTTGCCGCTTTTGTGATGAACTTCAGCAATCAGGTGGTTACCGGTAACAGCGACCCTAACCTGTCACAATCAAACGCGGGTAAAACCGAACACCGTGGTATGGAATTTATGCTGGGTTATGAGTTAGGCGGTGGTTTCAGCCTGGATACTAACGCTACCTGGGTACCAACGTCTGAATTTAAAAGCGGTGACAACGCCGGCAACCGCCTGCCGTATGCGCCGAAGTTTATTGCTAACCTGGCACTGAATTATCAGCTGGAGCAGTTAACAGCGGCGATCAGCGCGCATCACCGCGGCGAGCAATACGGCGACCCGACCAATCGCACTGATATTCCGGCCAATGCTGCCGGCGGTATCTGGGGCGGTTTAATGCCGTCTTACACTGTGCTGGATTTAACCGCGCAATATAACCTGGCGGATAACATCAGTGTGTTTGGCGCAGTGAAAAACCTGACCGACAAGCGTTATATCACCGGCTTACGCCAGGGGATTTACGTTGGGCCAGAGCGCTCTTTCGAGCTGGGTGTGCGTTACCAGTTCTAATGTAGCCTTACACTAAAAAGGGTCAGAGTTCTCTGACCCTTTTTTATGCCCCCATTTTTTTAGCGCTGCGGCGGGCCATAAATTTGTTCGGCCGGGTTAAATAAAATCCAGCTGGTTAAAATGTATTTGTCATTCGACACCGGAATGCAGCCACGGTGGGTATGGGTAAAATAGGCCGGGGCTATCACCATGCGGCCGGCTTTGGGCTGAATGCTTTTATTCTGGTAGTAAAATTCAGTCTGGCCGCCCTCTGCCACATCATTTAAATAAAACATAAACAGCAGCGCTCGGTGCAGCGGCTCAGTGCTGCCTTGCTGCGGGTAGACTTCGCTGTGCCAGTAACCATAGTTACCGACGCCCGCCTGATATTTTTGCGCCTGAATAGGCCCCAGCCGATAGATGGCGCGAATAAAGTCCATCGCTTTTGGCGCGCCAAGTTCAGCAAAATTATCATCAGTAATGGCGACCGGCTTACCGGTATCGGGGTGCGCTATGGTTAAGCCAACCGGGCCTATCAGCGCAAAATGGTATTTTTTAAAGTACTCGCAGGCGTAGTGGGTGCTGGCCTGCCAGATCACTTTTAGTAAGTTCTGATACTCCGCATGCTGGTACAGGTAAAGGTCGGTACTGACTTTTTTGCTGGTATCGACACCGCCACCCGTGCGCCCGGGCACAGTATGCGGGCTTTGTTCAAATACCCGGATCAGCTGTTGGCAAAAGTCCGGGCTTAACGCATTATCGTACACTTCAATAAAATCAGTCATCGGGGTCCCTTATGTGGCAACAAATTATTACTCCGCGTTTCTCTGACACGGATGCGCTGGGGCATATCAACAATACTGTGTTTGCGGTCTGGTTTGAAGGCGCCAGACGCGATGTTTTCAAAATTTTTACACCAGAGCTTAATTTACAGCAATGGCCGTTAATTATCGCCAGCATTAAGCTGGATTATCATGCGCAAACCCATTTTCAGGCCGATGTTGAGCTGCGCACTTATATCAGCCGTATTGGCAGTAGTTCGTTCGATGTGTATCAGGAGGCCTGGCAAAATGGCGTTAAAACGGTGTCGGGCACTGCGGTAATGGTGCAATTTGATTACGCGGCCAACAAGGCTAAGGCGATCAGCAGCGCACAGCAACAGCAGCTAGTGGCTCACCAGCGCCCAGGATAAACATCGCAGCCTGCGTTGGTCTGGTCGTAAACGGCTGGTATGGTAAGGCGCAGCTGGTTAGGGTTTAGCCACAACAACCAAAGAGAGTGTGTTATGAAACGTCTGTTACTTGGCTTAGGAGTCGGTGTTGCGCTTGCGCTTAGTGGCGGCGCGCACAGTTATGATCGCATAACCGGTGAAGGCTTTGCCAGCCGTTCTGAGGTGATAGCACAAAGCGCCATGGCCGCGACCAGCCAGCCATTGGCGACCCAAATTGCACTGGATGTGATGAAGCAGGGCGGCAATGCGATAGACGCCGCCATTGCAGCCAATGCCGCACTGGGGTTAATGGAGCCAACCGGTAACGGCATTGGCGGCGACTTATACGCTATTGTCTGGGATGCGAAAACGCAGAAATTACATGGCTTAAATGCCTCTGGCCGCTCGCCACTGAGTTTAAGTTACGACATGCTGGCGCACGAGCTGGACAAACTTGGCCGCAAGGATTTACCACCGCATGGCATGTTGCCGATCAGCGTGCCCGGCGCGGTTGATGGCTGGTTTGAACTGCATAAAAAGTTTGGCCGCCTGCCAATGGCCGATATTTTACAACCCGCTATTCGCTATGCCGACAACGGTTTTCCGGTCAGCGAGTTAATTGCCTACTACTGGGACCGTAGCGTGCCGGTACTCAGCCCGCAGCCGGGCGATTTTGCCGGCACTTTTACTATAAATGGCAAAGCACCGGCCAAAGGCCAGCTGTTTAAAAACCCGGCGCTGGCCAATACCTATAAAGCCCTGGCCAAAGATGGCCGCGATGCGTTTTATAAAGGTGAGATAGCGGTAGCGATAGACCGTTTTATGCGCGCCAACGGCGGCTATTTACGCTTTGCCGATTTTGCCAACCACCGCTCAGACTGGGTAGAGCCATTAGGTGTAGACTACAAAGGCTATACGCTGTGGGAGCTGCCGCCAAACGGCCAGGGCATAGCAGCGCTGCAAATGCTGCAAATTCTGAAAAACTTTGATTTAAAAGCCAGCGGTTTTAACACGGCTGAAAGTTTACACATTCTGGTGGAAGCGAAAAAACTGGCGTTTGAAGACAGGGCCAAATTTTATGCCGACAGCGACTTTGGCAAGCAGCCTGTTCAAGGCTTGATCTCCGAGGCTTATGGCCGCGAGCGTGCCAAGCTGATTGGCGATAAAGCGGCAAAGCGGGTTGATGCCGGTAACCCGCATTTGTACGAAGGCGATACTATCTATATGACCACCGCCGACAAAGACGGCAATATGGTGTCGCTTATTCAAAGCAACTACCGTGGCATGGGCTCCGGCGTTGTGGTACCGGGCCTGGGCTTTGTGTTTCAGGACCGTGGCCAGCTGTTTTCGATGGATAAAAAGCACGCCAACGTTTATGCGCCAGGCAAACGGCCCTTTAATACCATTATTCCGGCCTTTATTACCAAAGACGGTAAGCCACTGATGAGCTATGGCGTAATGGGTGGCGCCATGCAGCCGCAAGGCCATGTGCAGGTGCTGGTGAATATGGTGGATTATGGCATGAACCTGCAGGAAGCCGGTGATGCCGCGCGTTGGCAGCATTTAGGCAGCACTGAGCCAACCGACGGCAGTGATATGTATCTGCAAAACGGCGGCTATATCGAAGTAGAGCGTGGCGTGCCTTATAGCACGGTGCGTGAGCTGATGAAAAAAGGCCACGACGTACGGTACGGCTTAGGTGGCTATGGCGGTTATCAGGCCATTATGCGCGATCATGCCAATGGCGTTTGGGTCGGTGCCTCCGAATCGCGCAAAGACGGTCAGGCGGCGGGGTATTAATGACGCTGCCATTAGAGCAACTGCCCACGCCGGCCGAGCTTACAGGTGTAAACGCCGACAACTTTACACAGCGTGTTATCGAGCCGTACCAGCCAGTGGTGCTGCGTGGTTTCGCCCGCCACTGGCCGCTGGTGCAGGCCGCGCGGCAATCTGATCAGGCTGCCGCCCGGCTGCTACAGCAACACACGGCCGACCAGCCGCAGGCGCTGCTCAGCCTGCCTGCCAGTGCGCAGGGCAGGTTGTTTTACAATGATAGCCTCAGCGGCATGAATTACCGAGCGCAGCGCCTTGGCATGCGCGAGGCAATAAACCAGATGCTAAACCAGCGGGCGGACGGCGAGCGTTATTGCGTGCAATGTGTGCCGGTGCAACAGCATTTTCCAGGGCTGGTGCTGGATAACCCGCTGCTGCCAGATGATACCAAGGCGTTTATCTGGCTGGGTAACGCGGTAACCGTGCCAGCGCATTTTGATGAAGCGCATAACATTGCCGTAGTGGTGGCCGGTAAGCGGCGCTTTACGTTATTTCCGCCAGAGCAGGTGGCCAATTTATATATAGGCCCGCTGGATTTCACCCCCGCCGGCCAGCCGGTTAGCCTGGTAAACATGGCGCAGCCGGATCTAACCGCTCACCCTAAATACGCCCAGGCCTATGCTAGCGCCTTGTCGGTTGAGCTAGAGCCGGGCGATGCTATCTATATTCCTACGCCCTGGTGGCACCATGTGCAGTCGTTATCTGGCTTTAACGCTTTGATTAACTACTGGTGGAGCGACACCTATGTCGCTGGCGCTCTGCCGTTTCCAATGTTGCTACACGGCCTGCTCAGTTTAAAGCATATGCCTGCCCCACAGCAGCAAGCCTGGCAGCAGCTGCTGCGGCATTACCTGCTGGCCGAAAACGGCGACCCCGGCGCCCACCTGCCGGCGTCAGCCAAAGGCATTTTAGGCGAGATGACACCGCAACTGGCACAGGGCATTAACCGCTGGCTGGCAGCGCAGCTGAAATAATGTAGCCCGTTGGATGCCTTGCAAGATTTAAAGCTTGGCCCCTTGGTTTATGGTGAAGTAAAAATTCAAGGCCGGACCCCGTATGCCTGTGACCCCGTATGCCCTGACCCCGTAAGATCTTTGACCCCGTAGGCTCCTACGGATAAATGGATATCATACTGATTAATTCGCTCATTGTTCTGGCAGCAAGCAGCTTTTCTTCTAAACTGCGCTCTGTCTCATTAGGCACACCTCAGGGTCAGGCCTTGAATTTTGGCACACCTCAGTGGCACACCTCAGGGTCAGGCCTTGAATTTCACCTCAGGGCACACCTCAGGGGCAGGCCTTGAATTTCACCTCAGGGTCAGGCCTTGAATTTTGCCACAAGTTTACTAACCGTTGACACATGCAGCTGAAAATATGTTGCCAACTGGGTCATGCTGTACGCTCCCGAGCGGTATGCCGCCAAAATAGCCTCGTTCCGGTTGCTATATTGCTGCTCATAGTTAACCTCAGGGTCAGGCCTTGAATTTTGCCACAAGTTTACTAACCGTTGACACATGCAGCTGAAAATATGTTGCCAACTGGGTCATGCTGTACGCTCCCGAGCGGTATGCCGCCAAAATAGCCTCGTTCCGGTTGCTATATTGCTGCTCATAGTTAGGCAAGGGTAAGGGGGGAGGTCTGCGTTGAACTTTGGGGATATCACTCATTACACCAGTACTTGTCAATTTCGACAGCTGAGCTTTGGTAAACGTCTCATCACCCAGAAATATCTGATTAGTCAGGTTATCCCAAATACCGGTTTCTTCGATGTGGTCACAAAACGCTTCGAAAGCTACAACGGCTTTGGCTCTGTCAGCATCAAAGTACGCTAATACGTCATCAACAACCAGCCAATCCGGAGCAGTACAGTTGCCTGTTGTTGCGCGGTAGCTTGACCAGCCATATTCAACAAGCTGCGTAACCATGCTAGCGCGTAGCGGATTTTGTAACACGTATCGCACCAGTGTTTTGTAGTAAACATCAGTATCAACCAGAATGCTTTTAAACCTGCCTTGAAACACATGCCCGCAACGATGATAGTGTCGATTCACGTATTGGGTATAAACACCATTTAACTGTTGCATGCCCGCCGACAGGTTGCCTTCTGGTGTTTCCACTAACAGATGGTAATGGTTAGTCATTAGGCAGTACGTATGAATACGCCAATTATGCCGCTGACATACTTGTTCCAGGGTATCTAAAAACCGCTGATAGTCAGCCTGTTCGAAGTAAATATTCTGTCTGCTATTACCCCGCGCGGTAACGTGATAAAACGCGCCATCGAATTCCAGCCGTAACGGTCTGGCCATGCTTTTCACCTTACAATTTTTTGCGCTGATAACTGAACATAGCCATTCTCGCTGCGAAGTCAAAATTCAAGGCCTGACCCCGTATGCGTTCCTGACCCCGTATGCATTGCAGCCGTAACGGTCTGGCCATGCTCTTCGCCTTGCAATTTTTTGCGCTGATAACTGAACATAGCCATTCTCGCTGCGAAGTCAAAATTCAAGGCCTGACCCCGTATGCGTTCTGCGAAGTCAAAATTCAAGGCCTGACCCCGTATGTTGACTGACCCCGTATGTTGAAAATTCAAGGCCTGACCCCGTATGCATTGTGACCCCGTATGCATTGACCCTTGGAGCTGACCTGACCCTTGGAGCTGACCCTTGGAGTGCGTGACCCGCCACTTAGGGCTTTAGGTCCAGTTCTCGCTCAAGGTCGTACTCTTCATTTTCGGAAATAATTTTCTCAAATATCACTGTGTGTAAGCCATCAACTACGGACGCTGCTTTCAATAAATCTGCCACTTCTTTCGTTTTCCGTGCCCGTGGTTGATAGAGCTCCGGTTTTCTAATGAATTGTATTTCTCCAAAACCACCTTTTCCGAGAAAAATAACAAAGCGCAAATAAAGACTATGTTCTTTTTTCACCGAGAACTGGAATCCAATTACAGATTGATCCGGCATTATTTTTATATCATGGGCCCAGTTCTTTCGAAGAGAGTCTAACCCATCGAAAAACTGTAAAAGCTTTCCATTGGGAGAGCGTTGAATCATGTCAAGATGTTCAAATTGGCGGATAAGTTTACTTCTGTCAGCCTTTTCTAGGTGAAGATAGAATGCTGTCAGGGCCTCGATTTCATAAGATCTAAGCCACTCGCAGTCTGAATATATCAGTCGCTTCAACGCTCTTAACATTTCTGATGCTATTGACATCCACAATCTCCAGAAGAAGTATTCGGTACAAGACTACCGGCTCCGATACCTGTACCTCCGCCAACCAGCGCGCCAGGATACTGATAAGGAACGCGGTCAAGCGCATGTAAAGACTGAGGGTATCGCTGCCCCCACTCATTTAACCGTCTTTGCCTATCTCCACGCATGTTTCCATAATAATATGAATCGTGTTTGTAATGTCGCTCTCTGGTTACATATCTACCATTCCATTTATTACCAGTTTGTAAAAACCACTTACCAAACTTATTGTTAAACAGTCGGCTATTACCTGCTCTTGCAGGAATCATATGGCTGAAGTTCATTCCAGAACCTTTTACATACTTCCCACCTGCTTGCCAGCCAATTTTTGCACCAAGACCAGCACCCAAGCCTCTTAACCCCCACATGGCAACGTTTTTCCATTTGACACAGCGGATGTCTCCACCATTTTGGTACAGTTGCCAGGCGAGATTGCCTGCTCCCAATAGTATTCCCCAAGCAAATTCACCTGTCGGGTCAACATAGTTCACCGGGTTGCCGTATACATAACCATAAGTATTCGGGCCATCAAATAACCCCAGCGGGTCACTCTGCAAGTACCGTCCAGTGGTGGCATCATAATCTCTGAAATAGTTATACCAGCTTTGTTTTTCTTCGTCCCAATATTGGCCGGGGAAGCCGATATTGAAATCGCCGATTGAGGTGCTCAGGACTGAACGGTCAAACGCCTCTAACTTCGCTTGCCAGACTACCGCCTGGCTTTGGTCGGTAATTACTTCCGGCCGGCCTAGGTGGTCGTTGTGTACATAGTACAGCTGGTTGTTGTGGATATAGCCCACCAGTTGGCCATACACATAGATATATTGCTTCATTGTGCCTTCGGCCAACAGCTGGCCATCAGGGCTGAAGATAAAGTGTGTGCTTACGCCGTTCACCGTTTTGGCGACCCGTTGGCCTAAGGCATTGTATTGGTAGGTACTGTTGCCAGCCTGCACCATACGGTTATCGTTGTTATACACGTAGTTAACCACGCTACCGTCAAAACGGGTGTCGCTAAGTACATTACCAATAGCGTCATAGCTAAAGCTGCGCTGCTGTTCGCCCCGGTTTACGCTTAACAAGCGGTTAGATAACGGGTCGATATCATACGTTTCGCTTACATTGCCGCTGCGGCTTAGGCGGTTGCCTAAGTTGTCGTAGCTGTAATTATCCTGGCCGTTGGCTGTGCTACTGGCTGAGGTTAAGCGGCTTAGACTGTCGTAACTAAAGCTTTGGTTTTGCGCAGTATTTAACAGGTTACTAATGCCGCTGATTTGGCTATTAGCGTAGCTGTAAGCCAGTTGCTGCACACCCGGCGTGCTAATGCCGGTAAGGCGGTAGTTTAAGTCGTAACTGTAGCTACGGTTTAAGCCATTACCATACTGCCAGCCGGCAATTGGGCCATAGGGCAGGGTGCTGATATTGCTCAGCAGGTTTAGCTGTTGGCCATCAATAGTTACTATTACTGCGCTTAGCTGATTGGCTGTGTTGTACTCGTAGCTTACCTGATTACCGCCAGGGTAGGTTAAGCTGCCGGGCCGCTGGTAACTGTCATAGGCCCAATTCAGCGTGTAGCTGTTGCCATTAATAATCGCCGTCTGGCTGCTAAGCTGGCCGGCGCTATTGTACTGCCAGCTGGTGCTGCCGCTATCATCGCTAATGCCGGTTAACTGGCCGGTAGCGTTGTTATACTGCCAGTTATGCACGCTGCTGTTGGCTTTGCTTAGCAAACGGCCCTCGCCATCCCAACTAAAGCTGGTACGAATACCACGCGCATCTGTAGCGGCAATAACATTACCCGCCATATCGTATTCATAGCCGGTAGTGCCGCTGTCCGGGCTAATTTGCGTATCCACATCCTGCAAAACCGACAGCTGGTACTCGGTTGCGTTGTCGCGGCTGTCGGTGACTTTATTTAACGCATCACCCTGCCAGTTGTATTCGGTAATGCTTGCATCCGGTGCTTGCTCGCTAATCAGCCGGTTAAGTGCATCGTATTGATAGTTGGTAGTATTGCCTAAGGCGTCGGTCATGGCTGTCATATTGCCATTGGCGTCGTAGCTGTAGCTGGCGGTAACATTGCCGTCAGCATCACTGATTTCACGCAGTTTACCCATTTCGGTATAAGCATAGTGCTGGCGGAAGTGTTCAGATATGCCGCTTATTGTTGCGCAGCGCACATGGCCAGTACCGGTTAATGGCTCTGTGGTTACCAGTAAACTTGTTGGGTTAGTGCGTTCTGAACAGGAGCCGGAGCCGAGCTGAATATTCTGATACTGGCTTTGCTGCACTATATTGCCCAGCTTGTCGCGTTGATAGATTATGGCAGCCAGCGCAGTATTGGTGCCGCTAATTAAACTGCGTTCTGCCGCTAAGCGGCCATTAAGATCATAAAAGTAGTGTGTGGTGTTGCCGGGGGTTGTTATCAGCGTATTAATCTCACCGAAGCGGTTATAGCTGTATTGATTACTTTGATAAGGCGTGTCTGTCATCTCAGCAGTGTAGTATTGCTCGGTTAGTACTTTACCGCGCTTATCATAAGTAAGCAGCAGTACCCTGCCATCGGCGTAATTGATTTTGCCCGCCTTGCCCAGTGCATCATACTCAGCATAAGTTGTTAACTCGCCGGTTGCACTGGTTTGGGTTAGCAGGTTGCCCTGAGTATCGAAACTGTACTCAGTACTATGATTATTGGCATCGGTAACTGTCAGAGCCCGGACAATATGGTTATCGTAATATTCATAGCTATAGCGGGTGGTGCGGCTTAAGCCATTGCTGGTTAGGGTTTCCGCGGTAAGGTTACCTCTGGTGTCATAACTAAAACTTTGGCGCATGTCATCACGTTCTATAGCGATAAGCTTATTGCCCTCTGGCTGCCATTCGTACTTGGTCTGGCGCGCTAAACTAGTGCCATCGGCTTCAGTAATGCTTTTAATTTTGTCATCGTCGTAGTACTCGTAACGGGTGGTGTTGCCATTCCAATCAGTGACAGTTTGTTTACGCCCTTTGCTGTCATAAGTGTAGTGTTGTGCGCCGCCACTGCAGTAACTGCTTTGTTGCCGTTCAATCCGCGCCAGTTTGTCGCTTTGCAAATCGGTGTAGTGATAGGTAGTCAGTTTGTCCAGCGGGTTAGTTACTGTGGTTTGGGCGGCCGAGTACGCAAAGCTGTGTTTATCGGTTCCTTCAAAGTGGCGGCTTTCTATCGCCCGGCCCTGTTCGTTATAGCTGTACCAGGCATAGCGCACGCCTTTTAACGAAATACCGGTTAGGGCACCAGCATTACTGCTGTCTTCATAATGAAATGTCTTAGTTTGCAAGTCAGGCCAGGTTACTGTGGCCAGATTGCCATGCATGTCTCTACGGAAATTATAAACATTACCCGCTTTATCAATAGCATTAATGATAAAGTCACCTACCCACTGGTAGGAAAGGGTATCACCATTAGAATGCATTTCTTTTATGACTTTGTTACCGCTATAGTGTAACGAGTGTGTAATACCCGAAGCGATTAATTCAACACCGTTTTCTGCGTGTTGAATTATCGTTGGCTTGTCACCAAATGATACTTGTACCAGGAAACCTCGCTCATTATAAATTTCAAATTGGCCACTTGCCCGCTGTAACTGCCAGTAGCCATGCGCCTCTTGAATGAGAATATCTTGAGAGTCATCGTTTGGTTTCCAGATGTCACGCATCTCACCATGCAGATAAACAACGCCGGCATACTGGTATGGAGTAAAAAATCCGTTTCGCTTTCTGAGTGCCTTGGCTTCAGTATCAAAAAACTGATGATATCTGCCGCCCCATCCTTTGTATTCGCTGGAATAATGCAGTTCTAATGTCAGCGGGTGTTGACCCTGCCCGGTATACAGCGTTTCGGAATGTAATTTAATGCCACTGCCAACAGATACCGGGTTGCCGATACAAACTTGTGGATCTGGTTTAGGAATTTGCTTCAGGCAAACTTTCGTTGAGCCAATATCATAGGGCAGGGTGAATCCGTCGTCAGGCCTGTCTCTGGGCGGGCATGGCTCATCTATCTTTCGCCACATTGCCACTTCAATGCCGGTGGACACCCCCATAAAATGGCAACCCTGATTGATAATATTTACAGACCATGGCATCGAGTATGCCAAGCCAACAGAGCCATATTCATTGTGGGAGGCATAAGAATATGTTCTGGTAGTTCGGCACCCCCTATAAGTTAACGAACGGGATATAAGATTGGCATATTCGGTAGCTGCTGCCTCTATGGACGCATGTACACCAGAGCTTGTTCCTCTATAACCAACGACATAGCCTACTTCAGTATTGGCAGCAGTTGCACAGTAATGCTTGCCATCCGCTTCTAAAAAAGTACTGCCATCAGGGCACTGCCCTTGTGCAAACGCGGCTGAAGCGGCTAAGCCAGTTGCCGTTATGAGTAACACAACTAAAAGCCTTAGTAACATAGTGTCTATCCCTGAGAAAATTCAGCCCGACAGCTTATAGCGGTATAAAAAGTTGCAGCAGGATTATAAAAGTTGCAAATTAAACGATGCTATTAATAAAAAGTAAATAGATGTTTGGGGCGCCGGTAAGGCGCTGAGATAGTGAAGGCTGGAATGGACGTTACGGTTTAGCTCAGCTGCACCTGTACCTGATAATTGGCGGTAATTTGCGTAATCGCCTGCTGCATATCACCGTCAAAGTCGGCGCACAGTTCAGCGTAGCTGTGGCGCAGTTTTAGCCGCTGAGTGGTTTTAACAAAGCGCAGCACTTCTTCTTTGCTGGTTAAAATAAGCCGTGGTACCCGGGCGTTATTGCCTGCTGCGTCTTTGGCAATCATGGTAAAGTACGAGGAATTACAGTGCTTTACTTTACCGGTTTGAATGTTTTGCGCTTCCACCCGAATGCCGACCACCATCGAGCTGTTGCCAACAAAAATAACTGACGCTTTTAACGTCACCAGCTCACCGACTTCAATCGGGTTGAGAAAATCAACCCGGTCGACCGAGGCGGTAACGCAGTATTGACCGCTGAATTTAGAGCCACTGGCAAAAGCGATTTGGTCCATCAGCGACAGTAAATAGCCACCGTGGATTTTACCGCTGAAGTTAGAATGTGATGGCAACATCAGCTGCGACAAGGTGACACGCGAGCTGCTGCTTTTTTTATACAATTCTGTCATGGGCTGTCGGGCTTAGGTTTGGGCTTGAGCTGTTTGTGCCAGTGTAGCAGCTTAATTCAGCTGTTGCGTCAGTGGTTTGTCCTGCACCAGGATCCAGGGTGAAATCACCACGGCCCACAGTTCGGCTTTTTGCTGATACCACTGCTGCGCCTGCTGCTCGCTGGTGCGCCCCACGCTGCCGCTGGCCAGCCAGTCGGCTACCCGGGCTTTATCATCACGGCTAAAGGCAAAAGCCACCTCGACCAGATCCAGCTCTGGCGCGACGCTGATAACACTGCCGGCAGCGTAGAACTTTTGCAGTTCCAGCCAGTTAATACGGGCGGTTTCG
Source organism: Rheinheimera pleomorphica (assembly GCF_011634895.1). Lineage (GTDB taxonomy): Bacteria > Pseudomonadota > Gammaproteobacteria > Enterobacterales > Alteromonadaceae > Alishewanella > Alishewanella pleomorphica. The sequence goes on from NZ_SIRR01000007.1 coordinate 329,922, forward strand.
CTGATAATTTTCGCTTTAATCAGCTCGGGGTTGTGCTCATCATCAATTAAATGGGCGTCCGGTGGAGTAATGGCAGTCATGCTTATTCGGCCTCGTCGTGTTGCTCGGCTACTTGTGCCGCGCTTAGCTCGTGTTTTTTAAGGAGTTTATAAAAGTCGGTACGGTTGCGCCCGGCCAGTTCGGCGGCGCGGGTTACGTTGCCTTCGGTCATTTGCAACACGCGAATTAAGTACTGGCGCTCAAACTGATCGCGGGCTTCGGTTAAGCTGGGCCAGTAGCTGCTGTCCTGCGACAGCGCCTGTTCTACCTGGGCGGCACCAATAACCGGGCTGTGTGTCAGCGCCACACATTGCTCTACCACGTTCACCAGTTGGCGCACATTGCCCGGCCATTTAGCGGTGGCCAGCAGCTGCATGGCATCATCTGAAAAACGGGTTACGTCTACCTGATGGCGCTCTACGCTTTGCTGCAGCACATGGCGCGCCAGCAGTGGAATATCTTCCGGCCGCTGCTCCAGCGTGGGCAGTTGCAGGTTGACCACATTCAGCCGGTAGTATAAGTCTTCACGGAAGCTGCCGTCCTGCATGGCTTGTTGTAAGTCGCGGTGGGTAGCCGATAACACCCGCACATTGATCGGGATAGTTTTACTGCTGCCGACCGGGCGGATTTGCCGCTCTTGCAGCGCGCGTAGCAGCTTTACCTGCAAGGCTACCGGCATATCACCAATTTCGTCTAAAAACAGCGTGCCGCCGTCCGCTTCGCGAAACAGGCCGCCATGCTCGGTGACGGCGCCGGTAAAGGCGCCCTTGGTATGGCCAAACAGCTCAGATTCCAGCAAATGCTCGGGCAGGGCGCCGCAATTAATAGCAACAAAGGGTTTGCCGGCACGCGGGCTGGCGTTATGGATGGCTTTGGCCAGCAGCTCTTTACCGGTGCCGCTGGCGCCGGTGATTAGCACGCTGACATCGCGCTGCGCCACACGATAACTTTGTTCCAGTAGCTCTGCCATCAGCGGCGAGCGGGTAATAATGTCCTCACGCCATTCGGCTTGCTCCGGTACCGACTGATGCACTGCATTTTGCAAAATATCGCGCAGCTCTGCAGTATTCAGCGGTTTGGTTAAAAAGCCGAACACACCACGCTGAGTGGCGGCAACCGCTTCAGGAATAGAGCCATGTGCTGTCATCAGCACCACCGGCAAGCCGGGGTAGCGTTTGGCAATTTCATCAAACAAACTCATGCCATCCAGCCCCGGCATGCGTAAATCGCTGAGAACGACATCGATACTGTGCTTGGCTAACAGCGGTAAAGCGGCCTCTGCACTGTCGGCACTGATCACCTGATAGCCTTCGCCTTCCAGCCGTAAGGTTAATAAACGCAGCAAGCTGGGATCATCGTCTACCAGCAATAAACGCGGTTTAGGGTTGGCCATTGTTATCCTCTTGCACCACGGCAGGTTGGTTTAACTGGGCTTCTATCTGGGTGAGCGCATCAATTTTCTTTTGCAGCTCTTTGTTGGTTTTTTGCAGCCGGTCAATATTGTCATGCTGCTGGGCATTAAGCCGGGTCAGCGCACTAACGGCCGATTCGGCTTCCAGCAGTTTTTGGTTAAACGCCAAATCCCAGCTGAGCAGTGCCGCTAACGGCGCTGGCAGCGTAGCCAGCTGCTCAGCTAACTGCATCTGCACGCGCAAGCGGCTAAGGTAAGGTGTGTCCGGGTGTAACTGCAGTATGGTGCGCTTTAGCTGCCAGACGTCGTCCTGTGCCGTGTCGGCATTGAGCAGCTCGCGCTCTTCGTTAATGCGGTTTAGCATGCCGGCGCGGTAATTTACCCAGGCTTGCAACGTTGCGGCATCGTCGCGGATCGCCAGCGGTGTGGCCACCGGCTCAGGCTCGGACAATGCCACGGCTTCCGGTTCAGCCTCTAGCGGTTGAACCGGCGCCGGCTGTGTTGGCGCGGGGGCAGGCAGCAACTGGCAGCCGGTTAACAGTAGCAGGCTGGCAAGGATCAGACGGGTTTTCATGCGGGTTTTTCCTCTAACAGTGGTAGCCGCACCCGAATACAGACGTCGGCATAAATCACATCTACTATATCGGCATGGCCGCCCAGCAAGCGGGCGCAGTCGGCGACGATCGACAACCCCAGCCCCGAGCCTTGCACCGCGTCAAACCGCGGTGTAGTACCGCGCTGAAAGGGTTCAAACAGTTTCTCGCGCAGTGCGGTCGGAATAGGGTTACCGTTATTGGCAACATCTAGCACCAGTTGATGCTCCTGTTGATACAACTTTACCCATACCGGGCTGTTCTGGCTGCCATAGGCCTGGGCATTGTTAATAAGGTTATCCAGTATACGCCGGAATAGCGTGGCGTCGGTATAAATAGCACTGAGCTGGCAGCTTAATTCTATGTTTTGGCCGCGCTGTTGCAGTGACAGGGCATGGTCGTTAAAACAGTCGTTAAATAATTGCTGTGGTGAATGCCAGTCGGGTTCTGGCTTGGCTTGCTGTAGCAGGCGGTTGTAATCCAGTAACTGCTCGGTTAGTACACTTAAACGGTCGGCACTGCCATTGAGCAGGCCTACCACTTCCAGTTGCTGAGCATTAAGCGGGCCAACCAGTTGCTCGCTTAACAATGAACAGCCTTCGCGAATGCTGGACAGCGGGGTTTTTAACTCATGTGAGGCATGGCGCAGTAAAATAAGCCGCAGTGCTTCCAGTTGCTGTAAGCGTGAGCTGAGCCAGCGCAGCTGCTCGCCCAGCTCTGTTAACTCGCGTGGGCCGGTGAGCTTTTCATCCGGAAACTGATGCTGCTGACCAATGGCGCGGATCATCTTATCCAGTTTGCGTACCGGCGCGGTTATGCGGCCCGAGGCCCATAGCACCAACAGTAAGGTTAACAGCACCAGGGCGACAGTTTGCCAGGCCAGTTGTTGTTGGCTGGCGACGACAAAGCGCTGTTGTTGCTGCAGGTTTTGCTCCAGCAATAACCAGATCTGCTGGGTTAACTGCTGTTGCTGTAGTCTGAACTGTTGCATTACCGGTTCCAATTCAGTGCTGCTTAAGGCGCTGAAGTTATCCAGTAACAAGGTTAGCTGATACTGTTGTTGCTGGCACAGCTGCGGCTGGCCAACGTTGTCGCACACCTGCTGTAGTAAGGTATGGTAGTTGTCGAGATGACTGCGCGCCACCCGGGCCAGAGCAGCCGTTTTAACTACGGCATGCTGGCGCACGGCACGCTCTATATCGACGACCAGGTTTTGCATATTTTCAGCGCGGCGCACACTGGCGACAGAGGTTTCTGCTTCGGCCACCGCATTTTGACTCACCCCGCTTAGTGCCTTGTGGCTTTGCCATAGCAATACCGCCACCGGAATAAGGGCGAGGAAAAAGCTCAGTAATACCAGTTGGCGTAGAGACGCAGTTTGCAGTGAAAAGCGCATAGTATGATGTCTTAATGCTAAGGCCTGTAAGCATACCTTATTTTAGTGGCAAAAAAAAAAGCCATTGGCGGCACAAAAAAAAGGCCAGTGGGGTGCTGGCCTGACAAAAATTCAGCCTTGCGGCTGAACTCATGGGATCGTGACGGCCTAAGCCGCCTCTGCCAGATAAGGCGTGGGGTAAGCGGCTTGCGGTTGTAGCAGTGCCGGTTGTGTTGTTGCCAGTTGTGCCTGCTCCCACGCCAGCACGCTGTCGTTGTGCAGGTTTACCCGGCGTAGCATCGTAATAACGACGGCCACATTAGCCAGCAAAAACAGTACGGTACCTAATAAGAATAAATCCATAACCACCTCCGTTAGGTGCAGCCGTTACGTCATTTGGCTGCGAAAACACGGTTTGAGGGAGAATGTGGCAAAGGCAGTTTGCTGTAACTTGCACTTGCGACATTCTCCTGTAACGTCGCGTGGCCTAACTAATACAAGAGGTGTGCCAAGCTGTGAAAATAATTTTATATTAAATAAAAACAACAGCTTATTTGTTATTGCTATCAGGGGGGAAGTGACAGGCCGGTTTAACTGTCGCCATTTGGCTACAGTTAAACGGCTTTAAATGTCGTTATGTTTAAATTCAATGACTTAGAGTGTATGCTTTTTGCGACAAACTATTTAACTATTTGAATTTATTTAGATAAATCCATAGCGCTGGGCAACGCGGTCAAAATACTGCAAGCACTGCTTGGCGTATTCGCGTTTTTCGACATAGCTACCGGGGAAAAAGCTCTTTTTAAAGCCGTAGGCGACCATGTCTTTCAGACGCTTTAGCGGTATATCAAAGTTATCCAGCGCCAGCTGATATTCACGGCTGACGGTGGTATTAGACACCAGGCGGTTATCGGTACAAATAACGGTAGCCATACGGTTATTCAGCATGTCTTTAAACTTGTGCTGCTTAATATCGCTAATGGCCGGATTGGTTTGCAGGTTGCTGGTTAAGCACACTTCAATGGCAATGCGCTTGTCGGCTATGTAGGAGGCAAGGTTACGGATATAGGCGGCTTTGTCGCTAATGTTGGTATCGCTAATCATGTCCGGGATAAACATCGAATAACCATGGCCAATACGGTCGGCGTAGCACTCGGTAATGGCTTCAAATACGCTTTCTGCGCCATAGGCTTCACCGGCGTGCAGGGTTTTTAATAAAAAATGCTGATGGGCATACTCGTACACCTCTTTAAACTTGCTGGCCGGGTAACCACTTTCCTGCCCGGCCAGATCCAGCCCAACAATCGGCACGCCCTCTTCATCGCGCAGCCGCACACTGGCGCGCACCAGCTCCATCGCTGCCAGCTTGATAACGTCCATCGGCGCAAAGTCACGCATCAGCTGAAACAGGTTGGTGTAATAGGGCGAAAAGCCTTTATCGCCAAACATGCGCATTGCACAGTTGATAATGCCATAGGCAAAAGGCGGCTTCTGCCCGCTTAACACTGGCTCAGAGCGGTTGTATTCGCTCATGGCACGTTTTAAGCCGTTGTTTACCGCATGCATGACGCGGTCAAAATCGATGCCATTGGGTAAATCTATCAACAGCTGCGGCGCAAAACGTACTTCAATATAGTTAACCCCTTCGAGCTGGTTATCAATGGCCAGTTCATAAGCGGCACGTTCTAAATTTTCCATATCGCGCAGCACCGCACAGGTGTACTGAAAGCAGTGCAGATACTCGGCTAAGTTGTTGTACTTTTCTTTAAACACAAGTTGTTTTAAGCCTTCTACCGTATCTGATGGCAGTTTAGTGCCGGTGCGCTTGGCCATCTCAATCAGACTGCTAAGGCGCAGGCTGCCGTCCAGATGCAGGTGTAAGTCGGATTTGGGCATTTCTTTGATAAATTCTGCAGAATAACGTGGCATAGCGGCTCCTTTACTCAGTCACAGATAAGTGTACCGCAGTTTTCGCGCTTTTCGTCGGGAAAACGCGGCGCTAACCGGCTTAAACTGTTGCAGCTGGTGAAAAACTGGCTTACAACAGCAAGATAACAACAGGGAGATCACATGAAATTAGTTCTATCTGCACTGGCGCTGGCCGCCAGCTTAACGAGCCCTTTGGCCGCAAAAACCGATAACGTCAGTCAGGGCCGGCAGCTGGTTACGGCTGACGACTATCAGGTGTTGTCGCCTCGCGCGCGTATTGCACCGGAAAATCGCATTTTAACCGAGCGGCTGCAAAACCTGTTACCGCAGCTGATGGCCGAGACAGAACTTGATATGTGGCTGGTGATCAACCGCGAATACGCTGAAGACCCGGTGTATTTTACCTTAGTGCCGCAGCCTACTTTTGCTGCAAGGCGTACTACTATGCTGCTGTTTAATCGCAAAGCGGACGGCAGCATTGAAAAGTTGTCGGTTAATCGCTATCCGCTGGGTGCGCCTTATGAGTCCGCCTGGGCCGGTGGCAATCTGGAGCAGCAATGGCAAGCGCTGGCGGCGGAAATTATTAAACGTACCCCCGAGCAAATTGGCATTAATGTGTCTGAGCACTGGCCGGTGGCCGATGGTTTAACCTCAGGCTTGCATCAGCAGCTGTTAAAGGTGTTGCCTACGGAGTATCACAACCGCCTGGTACCGGCCGAAAAATTAGTGGTGCGCTGGTTAGAGCAGCGCACCGCAGCAGAGCTTGAGCTGTACCCGCAAGTGGTGAGTTTAGCCCGCAGCGTCATTGCCGAAGCCTTTAGCAATAAAGTGATTACCCCCGGCGTAACGACGACTGACGACGTGGCCTGGTATATTCGCGAGCGTTTTGCGCAGCTGGATTTACCGGTTTGGTTTATGCCTTATGTTAACCTGCAGCGGCCGGGTGTTGCCTGCGAGGCGGATAACCCGTTTTGTGGTACCAGCGGTATTATTCAACGTGGCGATGTGCTGCATACCGATGTCGGTATTTGTTATCTGAAGCTGTGCACCGATACCCAGGAAATGGCCTATGTGCTGCAAAACGGCGAAACTGAAGCGCCTGCCGGCTTAAAAGCGGCACTGGCTACCGGTAGTCGCTGGCAGGACTTATTAACCGGCGAGTTTAAAACCGGCCGCAGTGGCAATGAGATTTTAGCGGCAACGCATAAAGCGGCGGCTAAAGCCAAAATTAACCACAGCACTTACACCCATGCACTGGGCTTTGTTGGCCACGCGCCGGGGCCAACCATAGGTATGTGGGATAATCAGGGGCCGACGCCGGTGCAGGGCGACTGGCCGCTATACGCCAACACCGCTTACGCTATTGAAGGCAATATCAAACAGGCCGTGCCAGAGTGGCAACAGCAGCTGGTGCAAATCAAGCTGGAGCAAAGCGCCTATTTTGACGGCAAACAGGTGATTTACCTGGCTGGCCGGCAAACGCAGTGGCATCTGATCCGCTAGCAATATTTTGCTGCACCTCAGGCTGAGGTGGCAGAGGCGTATTTGTTAATATTGGCAAACGCCAGCAAGATGTCTTTGGCATAACTTACTCTGGGGTGCTTTAACGCCCCTTTGCGCCATACCAGATAAATAAAATTTTCCGGCCCGGGCTCACCAAGGTACACCAGCTGGCCCTGTTTGACTGCATCACGGCACAGATAATCCGGCAGTACGCTGTAACCAACGCCTGCTTTAACAATGCCGGCAATAGCGCGGATATCCGGGCAAATAGCGGCTATTGGCGACTGACAGGGCGCATTAAACACAGCATTAAAATAATGCCGGATTAACGGCAGTGTCGGGTCGTAACTGATCACCGGATACAACCTCAGCCGCTCAGCATCCACGCTTTGTTGCAGCAAATGTGAACCCGTAAAGCGGTTGGCTACCAGCATTAGCCGTTCGCTATCAATAATCTGATAATCATACAGCGCCGGATCGGGCGCGGACGCGGTAATGGCCAGTTCCGCTGTACCTTCGGCCAGTAGCTGATAAATACGCTCTTTATTGCCTAAATGCACGACTAAATTAACTTCGCCCGCCTGCAACAGGTTAGCAAACTGTGCACCGGCGATCTGGCTGATATATTCCGCTGGCCCAGCAATGTTCAGCGTACCATAGACTGCATTATTGCGATTACGCACCGACGCCAGCTTTTGTTCTACCGCATCTAAATGGGCTGATACCTGCAGTGCCAAATCATGTGCCGCCGCCGTCGGCTCTACACCTCGGGCTTTGCGTTCAAATAAGGCAAAGCCCACTAATGACTCAATGCTTTGAATATGCGCGGTTGCGGCCGGTTGCGACAAACCCAGATTAGCGGCCGCCCGGGTAATAGTGCCGCAGCGGTAAACCTCGACAAAGGTGCGTAACTGCACAAAGTAAGACATCGCATCAGCCATCAGATATATGATGGCTGATCATAAAAGCGCTGAATTCTACCTGCAAGCTAATTCTTCTACACTTAGCGTCACACCCTGCCCTAAAGGGCTTACAGAAACACAAATGAGGCTAATGATGTTTAAACAAACCCTTTTCGCGATAGTGTTAAGCGGCAGCCTGACGCAGGCGGTGTTGGCACAAGACAGTAAAGGTCAAATTTTGGTGTTGTTATCCAGTGAAAGTCAGATGGCGTTACAGGATGGTAAAACGCTGAGTACCGGCTATTACCTGAATGAGTTTGGCGTACCGGCCGATGCTTTTATACAGGCTGGCTACGAGCTGGTGCTCGCCACACCAAAAGGCAACGCACCGGTAGTCGATGAAAAGTCGGTTACCGTACAGTATTTCGGTGGTAGTGAGGCTGAAATGCAGCGTATTCAAAAGGTTATTGCTTCAATTGAGGGCATTGATGACACCCTATCGTTACAGGAGGTGATTGCTGACGGCTTAGAGCAATACGAGGGGGTGTTTATTCCGGGCGGGCATGCACCGCTGATTGACCTGGCCAATAACCCTGAAGTAGGCACGATTTTGGCGCATTTTAATGCAGCCGCAAAACCCACAGCCGCCATTTGTCATGGCCCGATAGCGTTGTTATCAGCACAGCAAAACCCGCAAGCCTTTCAGCAAGCACTGGTGCAGCAACAACCGGCAAGTGCTAATAATTGGATTTATGCCGGTTACAAGATGACAATTTTCTCTGATGCAGAAGAGACGGTATTTGAAGCCTCGTTAAACGGCGACACGCTGCAGTATTACCCGGGCAAGGCGATGCAGCAAGCCGGTGGCAACATGCAATACAGTGAAGCCTGGACACCGAATGTAGTGGTAGACCGTGAATTGATCACCGGACAAAACCCGTTTTCAGATAAAGCCCTGGCCGCAGCCATGTTAAAACAACTTGAGCAAGCGGCGCATTAAGCGACACAGCAGGAGTATCGATGTTAAATTTTAACTTTAAAAATCAAACTGAAATCTTATTTGGTAAAGGCCAAATCAAAGAGGCGAAAAGCCGCTTGCCACAAGATGCCAAAGTGCTGTTTTTATATGGCGGCGGCTCCATCAAGCGCAACGGCGTGTACACAGATGTGCTTAACCTGCTTGACGGTGTGCAGTTTGAGGAATTTGCCGGCGTAGAGCCCAACCCAACGCTGGAAACTCTGATGCAGGCGGTGGAGCTGGTACGCAGTAAACAGCTAAATTTTATTCTGGCGGTCGGTGGCGGTAGCGTTATTGACGGTGCTAAGTTTATCGCCGCTGCCGCAAACTTTGACGGCGAGCCGTGGGATATTCTGGCCAAAGGCGCGGCCTTTAGTTCGGCGCTGCCGATTGGTGCGGTGTTAACCTTGCCTGCCACCGGCTCTGAAAGTAACGGCAATTCGGTGGTGACTAATAAAGCTACTTCGCAAAAACGTGCTTTTGGCTCAGATTTAGTGCAGCCGGTATTTGCCGTACTCGACCCGGTATACACCTATTCATTGCCAGCGAAGCAAGTGGGTAATGGCGTGGTAGATGCCTTTGTGCATGTTATCGAGCAGTACCTGACCTACCCGGTAAATGCGCCGCTGCAAGACCGCTTTGCCGAGGGCATTTTACAAACCCTGATTAGCGAAGGGCCCAAAGCACTGGCGACACCAGAAGATTATGACGTACGCGCCAATGTGATGTGGTCGGCGACGATGGCGCTTAACGGCTTAATTGGTAAAGGCGTGCCGCAAGACTGGGCTACCCATATGATTGGCCATGAACTTACCGCCTTGTTTGGCTTAGATCACGCGCAAACACTGGCGATTGTGTTGCCCACCTTAATGTACGTGCAGCGCGAGCAAAAACGACAGAAACTGCTGCAGTTTGGTCGCCGCGTGTTCGACATCAACAGTGGCAATGAAGATGAACTTATTGATAAAACTATTAAAGCCACGCAGGACTTTTTCGAGCATATGGGCGTAAAAACCCGTTTATCGGATTACAACCTGACGGCTGCTGACATTGATAAGCTGGTGGCTAACCTCGAGCGTAATGGCATGACAGCACTGGGTGAACACGGCGATATTGATTTAGCCAAAGCAAGGCAAATTCTTACCTTAGCGCTGTAAGTGACATACCGTGCACGGCCATAACCTGTGTATGGCCTGTAATATTGGCCAGGTTTGCTGGTATGTTGCAATAGGTTGTTGTTTCAACTAGGCTTTAGAGCGTTATATCGCCCAAATACCAACCTGAGGTAGGCCTAAATGAAAAAAACTTCCGTTGTTGTTAGTACCTGTGCCGCACTGTTATTTACATGCTGTCAGGTGTCAGCAGGCCTTTATGGCTCTGATGAAGTCGTTACCCAGCAGCAACACCAGTACAGTCAGCAGCAAGTGCTGGCCTTGGTGGATAATGCTGAAGTACAGCAAAAGCTTATTGAATTGGGTGTTAATGCCGATGATGCCAAGCAGCGTATTGCCGCCATGACCACCGCGGAGCTTGACGCACTGAATAACCAACTGAACGAGATGCCAGCCGGCGGTATTGTTGGCACTATTGTTACAGTACTGGTGGTAATAGCGGTACTGGATGTACTGGGCATTACTGATGTGTATCCGTTTATCCGTCCGATAAACTCTTAATAGGTGTTAGTCTTACTGCAACAGACCAGCCTGCGGGCTGGTTTGCTATTTTTGCTGGTGCTGTTAACGGCTTGCCAAACGCCACCACAAACCCGGCAGTTGCAGAGCAGCCCGCCCGATATCGCCCGTCAGCATCTTATTGCGCAGGTGCCGTTTTATCCGCAACAGGACTACTTTTGCGGCCCGACAACCCTGGCCGAAGTAGCCGGTTTTTATGGCCTAAACACCAGCCCTGAGGCGATAGCCCCTAATACCTTTATTCCCGGCCGCCAGGGCACCTTACAAATTGAAATGGCCGCTGCCACCCGGCAACTGGGTATGCTGGCTTATGTGCAGCCGCGTGCCACTATGGCACAGCTGCTAAGCCTGGTTGCAGAGAATATTCCGCTAATTGTACTGCAAAACAACAGCATCGCCTGGCTACCACAGTGGCATTATGCGGTGGTGATCGGCTACGATCTGGACAGGGCAGAAGTAATACTCCACACCGGTGTTACGCCCAGTCACCGGCTTAATTTTTCCACCTTCGAGCGCACCTGGCGCCGCGGTAACTACTGGATGCTGGCCATGTTACCGCCGGATAAAAGTAGCGCGCAGTTAGAGCCGTTTTTATATACCAAAGCCAGTCAGGATTTACTAAGCAAAGGCCAGACAGGTGCAGGCCTGACAGCGCTTGAAAGCGCGACACAGCGGTGGCCGGATTACTGGCTAGCATATTTTTTACTGGCGAATCATTATTTTACTGCCCAGCCCACAGTGGCGGCTAACTGGTTTGAAAAAGGTTTGCCTGCCGCTCAGCATCAGATAGCGTATTTAAATAACTATGCGTTGTTGTTAAGCCGCCTGACTTGCCACGAGCAAGCCAGCCACCTGATTAACCAAGCACTGCAACTGTCGCCAGAGGACAGCAACCTGCTTGATAGCCAGCAGCAAATTATGGCAGCCGCACCGCAGAGTGTTGAGGGAGGAAGCGCTTGTAAGTTATTTTTAGAATAAATTTTTTATTTTTTATAGCTCTATGAAATATTGTTTGACACTGCAGTGAAAGCCTATACACTGGCCAGGCTTAATTAGCTTGTTCAATATTTATGCAACGCCTCGAATGTTACTGCCGTTTAGTACCTCCTCCTGTATTCATAAGTTAAAACATCTCTTGCAGCACACTCGCCTGCTATCAGGCACATTTAATCTATTTAATACAGGTATATACCATGTCTAATACAACTACCGGCACAGTAAAATGGTTTAACGAAGCTAAAGGTTTTGGTTTCATTGAACAAGCTTCAGGCCCTGACGTTTTTGCTCATTTCAGCGAAATCGCCAGCACAGGTTTTAAAACGCTGCAGGAAGGCCAACGCGTACAGTTTACTGTTAGCGCCGGTCAAAAAGGCCCGCAAGCGTCACAAATCTCAGTAATGTAATCTTGCATTACATAACCTGAAACAGCAGCTGTGCTGCGTTTAGGTTAACCACCAAAAAGGCTACGCCATCGCGCTAGCCTTTTTTGTTGGCTGAAATTCAACACCCAAGGCGGCAGCCGCAAGCGTTGTTCCCCCCTGATTAAAGCCAAAATTGGAGCAAAACGTTATTTTCGGCCAAGATTTGGATCTGACCCTCAGTGTTCCCCTGTTTTACCGCATTGATAACGCAAAAACGCGTGGCGAGTTATTTCTGCTAATGGACAGCCGGCAGAACCTGCAAAAGCTGTTGTTTGAACTGATGCTGCTTGATTGATGGGGCTAGTGACAATTTTATCCTCAACATTCCTAAAAATTCTATCTCGCCTTCATCACCGATAATTGGTGTTGCAAACAGGGCTACAGCCAACTAACATTCACTCAAATTTAACAATTTATTTCAAGGACGAATGATGGCAATTGAAATTTGTATCACAACCGACCCCGTTTCAAAAGAGTGGATCCCATGCCCCGCTGGTAGCCTGTTAGATGAAACATCTATAACTGAAAAAGCCACCCTTCCCGCTGGAACGCCGTACATTACCAGGACGGATAAAAGCGTGGGTGATGATGCTGACGCCCTGCGTTTATTTGAAATGTTAAAACAAGTGTCGCCATCTGAACGCAGAAATATTGCGCGTTTAAACAAAGATTTTGGCACTGGTGTCGTCGATGCACTGGCTGATTTTTATCAGCTGCAGTTAAAACCTGCGCTACTGACAGCAAACCGTTTTTTGAACACACCAAGCGGCAAATTGTTGCTAAAAGAGACGCCAGGGGCTATTGGCGCTATGGCCACAGTACTTGAGAAGCGCTTACAAGGTTTCTCTGCCAAAATAGCTAGTTATCAGCTGGCATTAGAGCAATATCGGGCTGCATATTTAACCAAAGCACCGGCTGCACAGCGTAAAGCATTGGCAAAACAGGTTGGCAAAGCACAAGCCAATGTTAATCGCTATTTTCAAGGCGAAATTAAACGCATACTGGCAACGAATACTGCCAAAAGCAGAGGTCGGGGTACAGTATGGAGTAACCCGGAACGCGCCATGGGCTTGGCGCGTGGCAGGAAAACAGATGCGGCGATAAAGTTACAAAGTAGCCACAATTTTAAACGGGTACAGCAGTTCCAGCGCGTTGCCAATGTTGTTGGCAAGAATTTGATTGCGCTTGATGCCGGTACGCGCATTTTGCATGTGTATGGTGTAAAACAAAATGAAGGTGACTGGCAGAAAGAGTTAGCAAGAGAAATGGCAGGGCTTGGGCTCGGAGTAATCGCAGGTTCTATTATCGGTGGTGAGATTGCAGCAGCGCTGACTATCGCATTAATTGCGACACCCTATGGCTGGGCCATAGCAATTGTTGGTGGAGTTATAGCGGGTATAGCTGCAGCAAAATTGTTTGATGCTGGTGGTAAACAGCTGGCAGATTATTTATGGCACATTAATTCTGCCAAGGGGTCACATTAATGCCTGAGAAAATGCTTGATATTGCAACATTGTCTTTTGGTGTATGTGTTATTAATTGGCTGTTATCTGCTGTGTTTTTTATTAGATATTCAGTAAATTACATAGACAACGAGCTAGATCGTAGAGGTGCTGGTCGACCTGAATGGGACGGAATTGGTATTAGGGTTGGTATTTATGCGTTGGCGATTCTTTCAACGTGGTTTGCCAGGACGCCAATGATTCCAGGTGCTGAGGTCCGGGATATTGCCCGGCGCAGTGATTATTACCGGGCACTATGGTTTCAGCTGTCTTTAATAACAGCGGTAGTGTCTGCTGTGTTGTTATACCTGCTTATCCCGGCCTAAGTAGGCTGTGGTTAGTTTGGATCTGAAAGATGCTCTGGCTATTCTAACTGCCTTATTTCTCGTCAGTTGGGGTTTGGCCACCTTATTATTCGGCAGAATTTCGCTTAAATATCTAGATAGCGCTTTGGCCAAACAGGGTATTGCGCCTCCACTCTGGGATGGTATTGGTATACGACTTAACTTGTACTCGTTTGCTTTAATTTCCAGTTGGTTCGCTAAGTCACCTTTGATACCAGGTGAAGCTATAAGGCAGGTTGCCAGGCGTAAAGATGGGTATTTAGCATTGTTTTACAATATTTCCGCTTGGCTCTTTTTTATCTGCGCACTTAGTTTTTATTTTGTCCCAGATGCTTAATATTGCAACGCGGTCCTTTGGTGTATGTGTTATCAATTGGCTGTTACCTGCGGTGCTTTTTATTAGATATTCAGTAAATTACATAGACAACAAGCTAGATCGCAGAGGTGCTGGTCGACCTGAATGGGACGGAATAGGTATCAGGGTGGGTGTTTATGCAATGGCAATTCTGTCGAAGTGGTTTGCCAGAACGGCAATGGTCCCTGGCCCTGATATTCGTGATATTGCCCGGCGAAGTGACTATTACTTGGCGCTCAGGTTTCAGTTGTCTTTAATAGTAGCGGCAGTGTCTGCTGCCGGAGAGTTCTGTGCGAAACAGTTTAAGAGATATAAAACATCTGCTCACTTATGGTGGATATCCATCGCAGATTGTAGAAAAGAGAGATGCTCAGTGGGCAGGTGAATAAAATGGTATACCAACTTAAGCACGATCCGAAAAATTATAAAGCATTGCAGCTTGACGTTATGACAATAACGGAGCAGTTAGGCGATTTCAGCTTGATAACGACATTGATGAACGCACCGTTAACTGGTGAGTCGTTGGCAAGTAAATGGAAATGTGTAGAAACATCACTGCAAAGTTTGTCTAAAAGTGGAAACAAGATACCGGATATCTCTCTGTGGGATAGCCAGGGTTTATATCTTTCTAGCAAAGCCTACGACGCGTTAGGTGACGCACTAAAAAGTGACGGAGAGTTCTTGTCGATTAAGGTAGACGGTGAACCTGCGTACCTCTTCAACTGCCAGGTATTTGGGCAAGAAGATATCTCACTAACAGAACGAAAATATTTAGATGGTGAGCCTGATGGTGTTGTATCACTGGTCTTTGATGAAGCTGATTTGGCGAATAACAGTAGATACGTATTTAGATCGAAGATGCAAGGTTGTACGATTCTGTATGCAACAGAGCGCTTCAAGCTGTTAATTGAAAAACGTAATTTGACCGGCATTAGGTTAGACAGCCAGTTGCTTAATATATTCGATTAAGGTGAGAGTGCAACGCTCAAGAGCGATTTCAGGTCAGTGCAGGAATGATGATCTGCCAGAGGAAATATTTTTCAATCGATTAAGCGCTACAAAAATTAAACTTAAAAAATGCGAACATCCCAACTATATCGCGCAGGAAGGGACTAGTAAAACAGAGAGTACTGCATGATTTATCGTTTAAAACGACAAGAAAATATCCATGAGCTCGTACAGCTTAGAATAATTGAATTGGCAAAACTGCTTGATGACACCGATTTACGTTTTACTAAGCGTATTTTTAACAGTTGTATGCCAATATCAGATCGATGGGTAAAGCCAAGTTGTTCAGCACACCCATCTTTTAAGGATGTGGCAGCACCAGATATTACTTTTTGGAGTAATTTTCTGGCACTCAACCCTAGAGCCTTCGAGGCACTTGCACCTCATATCAAAAACGATGGCGAGTTTTTGCCGATTGACGTTGAAGGCCATTCAGTAATCTTGTTTAACTGCACACAGTCAAGCACTGAAGTCCCTGGACTGAGTTTGATTAAATACGAAGAAGGCTTTCCAAATGGACTTAAAAGCTTAGTGTTTGATGAAAATGACGTGGCTGGTAAAGTTATATTTAAGTCTGCTCTAGAAGGCTATAAAGCACTTTTCATAACTGGCGTTTTTAAGAAAATATGCGAAGAGAGCGCCCTGACTGGTGTATGGTTCGACACGGACTTATTAAATATACTCAGTCGTCAGGTCACGGCTTAGATCATATGTGACTGGAGTTTATGAAACCAGTCACTCTGTAGTTCATACATGAAGCTCATCTCGTCGTTATGGGAAAGAGCTGTTAGCCAAAATCTGAAATGCTTAGGACATACTAAATTTACTTTCTAGAGTTTTGCGTCTTGGGTCACTTTCTGACTCATGCTCTTCACATAGCGGTGGGCAAGAAATCCATCGCTATACTCATTTAGTCAACTTGGTTGATAAGCCCAACGAATTTAAGGATAAAGACTTTTAATAAATGGTGCCCGGGGCCGGACTTGAACCGGCACGCCCTTTCGAGCGAGGGATTTTAAATCCCTTGTGTCTACCGATTTCACCACCCGGGCAGAGTCGTTGCGTGAATACGCTTGGTAAGACGGCGCGCATCTTATGTAACCTGCTGCCATTATGCAAGCTATTTTCGCGATGCTTGTTGTGGTTAACGATAAATACCCGTTTTAGTTACTTATATTTCAACACCTTATTTGATTTCACTGCTAGGCTTGATCTATACCTTAGTTGAAAACTCTCTGCAGTTACTGCGACGGAGCCGCTATGCAACAGCTGAAACTACGCACCGTGTTTATTGCCTTTGTTACCCTGGCGCTAACCTTGCTGACCTTGGTATCCACCCTGATTAACATTAACCAATTCTCGAACCTGTATTATGGCCAGACCGAGCGTGAGTATTTGCCCAACAGCGTTGGCCGCATTGCTGAGCAGGTGCGATCGGAGCTGATGTATCCTATTACCTTATCGGAAAACCTGGCGGCTAACAGCCTGCTGCATAACTGGATGCGCGATGGCGAAACAGCAGCGGCTAACCATGAGCAGGTGTTGGCTTATTTTAAACAACAGCAGCAGGATGCCGGTGCTGCAACGCTGTTTTGGGTGTCGGATTACAGCAAAACCTATTACACCGAAGCGGGCGTGTTTAAAACGATTTCGGCAGCTGAGCCTCGCGACAGCTGGTTTTTTGACTTTTTAAACAGTACGGCCAGGCGCGAGCTGGCGCTGGATGCCGACGAACGCAGTGGCAAACTAACCTTGTTTGTTAACGCCGCAGTAAAGGTGGATGGTAAGCGAGCGGCTGTCGCCGGGCTGGGGTATGACGTGTCGGCTATTGCCAGCCTCGTGTCAGAGTACAAGCTGGGACAAAATGGTTTCTTATTTCTGGTTGATGGCAATGGCATGATGGTGGTGCACCGTGATTTGTCGCTGGCGCGGCAGAATATCCAGCAATTGCCGCAGTATCAGCCAGTTGCGCAACAGATTAAGCAGCAAAGTACCGGCTTTAGCCTGCAACAAACTGATCTGAACAATGAATCGGTGTACATCGGCGTGCAGGATATTCGTGATACCGGCCTGAAGCTGGTGGCGGTATTGCCGGCGCAGGAAATTAGCAGCGCGATAAACCGGGTGATTTCCTTTTCGGTGATTGCCAGCCTGCTGCTGACGGCGCTGTGTATCGTCTTAACGGTGATCTTTGCCAAGTCGCTAAGTAATTCGATTTATCAGGTGGGCGAAAACCTGTTGCAAATGTCCGGCGACGGTGGCGACCTGACCAAACGGCTGGACGACAGCCACGACAATGAACTGGGACACCTGGCCAAAGGCTTCAACGCCATTATCGGCAAAATTCGTCAGTTGGTAGCAGAAATACAACATACTGAAACCGCGATAAAAACCGGTATTGAGCAGCTGGCGCAACTGGCCAATGATACCTTTGCATCAACCGAGTTGCAGCGGGCGCAAACCGATCAGGTGGCCACGGCCATTACACAAATGGGCCAGACCATTTCAGAAGTGTCTGGTATTGCCCATCGTACCGCGCAGGACACCGAAGCTGCAGTGCAGGACACCCACAGCACCAATGACAATATGGCGCTAACGTCGCGCACTATGCAGCAGCTAAATAGCGTGATGGGCGATATTGAAAAAACCATTGTTGATTTTGCCAATCAGGCGTCGCAAATTAACTCTGTAGTGGAAGTGATTAATGCCATCTCTGAGCAAACTAACCTGCTGGCGCTAAACGCAGCGATAGAAGCGGCCCGTGCCGGTGAGCAGGGGCGCGGCTTTGCCGTAGTGGCCGATGAAGTGCGCAATCTGGCGAAGCGCACGCAGGAGTCGACGCTGGAAATTCGCGATCAAATTACCCAGTTACAACAAACCGCACGGCAGTCGACGGCTGCCATTCAACAAGGCACTGCCAGTAGTCAGCAAGTCGCGGATCATACCGAGCAGTCTGCGGCAGCACTTGGCAGTATCAAACAAAAGTTTGAAGCGATCAGCGCCGGTAATCATCAGGTGGCCGCCGCCACCGAAGAGCAGGGCACAGTGGTAGAGCATATTAACCAGTCGGCGCATTTAATCTCCGACAGTGCCGCCAGTATTCATCACAATGCCGAGCAGCAATTAACCGCCATCGCTTTACTGCAGCAGCGCGCTGAGCAGCTGCGTAATCTGGTAACACAATTTAAGGTATAGCACATGAATAAACACCATCTGGCGATACTGCTGGCGGCCGCCAGCTTACCACTGCAGGCCGAAGTGTTGTGGCAGGATTTCAGTGTCAGTTATTTAAATGGCAGTAACTACCGGGTCGATGGCCCGGATAAACAGATCCTGACCTTTGAGCACGTGGCCGGCACCAGCTGGGGTGACAGTTTTTTCTTTCTCGACCACCTGCGGGGCGATAATGGTAGCCGTGACAACTATGCCGAATGGTCACCCAGATTAAGCTTCAGTAAGCTCTCTGGTCAGCCACTGCAGTATGGTGTGATTAAAGATGTGCTTTTTACCAGCACGGTAGAAATGTCAACGCTGCGGACAGATTTTTTGTATGGCGTCGCCACTGATTTAGCGGTGCCGGGGTTTAGTTACCTGAACCTGAATTTCTACCGTCGCAACAACGATGGACTGGCCGATAACTGGCAACTTACTACCACCTGGGCCGTACCGTTTACGCTGGGTGGGCAGCAGTTTTTGTATGATGGTTTTCTTGACTGGTACAGTACCACTGCAGATCAGCGCGCCAGTATGAATATGACGTCACAGCTAAAATGGGCGCTGCACCCGCTGTTTAATTTAAAAAATAAACTTTATGTTGGCGTTGAATATGTGTACTGGCGCAATAAATACGGCATTGCCGACAGCCCGGCGTTTCGTACTAATGAGTCAAATGTGAATCTGTTGGTGAAAGCGCATTTTTAATCTGTTTGCGCCAGTGGCCGCACAGCGATGTTGATATAAATGCCTGACAGCAAGCGATTTACTGATTACACTTGGCGGAACTATCTCAGTTTGCCAGCCTGGGCGCTATTTGCGGTAAGCTGAGCCGATTTTAAATAGGCGTGGAGCACTATGCTGTCCGGGAAACAAAAACGTGCGCTGGCAGCAACGCTTGTTAGCAGTCTGTATCTTTTGCTCAGTATCGCCATTGTTGAACAAATTCTGCATGCCGAACGCGCTAAGCAGATGAATCTGGCGCGCAGTAACGTTAATTTGCAGCTGATGACAGCAAAAGGGGCTTTGGAATCGGCCGTGGTATTGGATGCGTATGTCGGCAACAGTGTGGCAACGCTGGCAACTGTAGCGCCGGATGTAGTAGAAAAAAACTGGTCCGTTATCGGCCGCCAGTTTATGGAAAAATCGACCCATGCCCGTTCTGTGGCGCTGGCACCCAATGACGTTATTGCTTACATCTACCCGCTGCAAGGTAATGAAAAAGCACTGGGACTGGATTTACGTAGCCAGGCCGAGCAATACAACACTATACAGCAAGCCCGTAACCGCCAAACTGTAATGATTGCCGGCCCGGTGAGCCTGGTGCAAGGCGGTATGGGCGTGGTGGTGCGCTATCCGGTATTTAGTGATTTTCCGGAAAACCACCACTACTGGGGTAATGTCAGTGTCGTGATCGACTTTGAGCAGCTAATGCAGCATGCCGGTGTGGCCAGCATTAACGGCGCGACGGTTGCCATTCGCGGTAAAGATGCAAAAGGCGAACAGGGCGAGGTGTTTTTTGGCGATAACACCCTGTTCAGCCAGGCTGATCTAACGTTACCGATCAACCTGCCCAGCGGCAGTTGGTTGCTGGCGGCGAAATACCAAGACCACGCCTTAGCGGCAAAAGGCACACAAAGCTACATTATTCGTGCCACGCTCTACCTGCTCTGTATTATTTGTTATATCGCACTGTTTTTGTTTTATCAGTCATATAAGCGCTCAAGAAATTATGCCTACTATGATGAGCTGACAGGGTTGGCAAACCGGCGTATGGCAATGCAAAAGCTGTCCGAGTTAACGGATGAAGGTACTGCTAAAGCGCAATATGCACTGCTGAATATCGATTTAAATCATTTTAAGCAGGTTAATGACGGTTATGGCCATGCCGCCGGTGATGCGTTGCTGCAGTTTGTTGGCCAGCAGCTGAAGCGGCGGCTGCGCAGTTCGGACTTAGTAGCCCGGATGGGCGGCGATGAATTTTTAGTGGTGTTATACCGGTTAGAAACGTTAGCCCAGGCACAGATGCAGGCGAACAAGCTGTTACAACACTTTGCAACGACCCGTTTAAGTTGGCAAGGTACTGAATTTACTGCCTCGTTAAGTATCGGCGTAGCGCACAGTAATGAAGTAAACGGCAATGTTGAAGCCTTATTAACCCTGGCAGACAAGCGTATGTATCAGCATAAAACCGCCCAGCAATCCAGTGCGGGGTAGGCGCATCATATCGTTGTACTAGCTGAAAAACCTTGTTAAACGTGTAGCACGGCTTTTTGTATGAGCTAAAGTTTTTTTCCATTTAGCCATCTATACTGTTGCAGTTAAAAAATAACCATGCTATTACTAATGGCGTTTTGCTAACCAACGTTACTAACAGAGCAATCAATGAATTTTAATCGTCGCGTTTCTATTATTAGCCTCCTCGTGCTCCTCACCGGCGCGCGGGGTGTCGCTTATTGGTAAAAATGTAACGAACCGATAACGAAAAACCCCGTGCCACTGGCCGGGGTTTTTTGCATTTTAAGCCCCCGCCATAAGTTGCCACCGACCGACTAACGGAACAGGAAACACAAGATGAGCGGCGATAACAAAATTTGGATCTTTGATACCACCTTACGTGACGGCGAGCAGGCGCTGCGTGCCAGCTTAAGCCAGAAGCAAAAAATTCAGCTGGCGCATGCGATAGCGCGGCTGAATGTCGATGTGATGGAAGTGGGTTTTCCGGTCTCCAGCCCAGGTGACTTTGACTCGGTGCAACGCATCGCGCGTGAAGTCAAGGGCCCGGTTATTTGCGGTCTGGCGCGCGCCGTCAGCGCCGATATCGAAGCCTGCGGCGAGGCATTAAAAGACGCCGAGCGCCGCCGTATTCATACCTTTATTGCCACCTCACCGCTGCATTTACAGTATAAATTGCGTAAAACCTTAGCCCAGGCCAGTGAGCAAGCCGTTGCGGCGATTAAACTGGCCAGCCGTTATACCGATGATATCGAGTTTTCCTGTGAAGATGCCGGCCGAACGCCGATTGACGACTTATGCTGGATAGTCGAGCGTGCCATCGCCGCCGGCGCCACCACCATTAATATTCCGGATACCGTCGGTTACACCATTCCGAATGAGTTCGCGGCCATTATCAGCACTTTGCGCAACAAAGTGCCGAATATCGACAAAGCGCGCTTAAGCGTGCACTGCCATAACGATTTAGGCTTAGCCGTCGCCAACAGTATCAGCGCGATTCAGGCCGGTGCCCGCCAAATTGAATGTACTGTTAATGGCATCGGCGAGCGTGCTGGTAACTGCTCGCTGGAAGAGGTGGCGATGATTATCAATACCCGCAAAGACGTATTGGCGCCGCTGTATACCGATATTAAAACCACCGAGATTTACCGCAGCTCGCATTTGGTAAGCCAAATTTGCAATATGCCCATTCAGCCGAACAAAGCCATTGTCGGTGAAAACGCCTTTGCTCACAGCTCCGGCATTCACCAGGACGGCGTACTAAAAGCACAAAACACCTACGAGATTATGGCGCCGGAGCAGGTGGGTATCCGCCAGAACGAACTGAACTTAACCTCGCGCTCGGGCCGACATGTTATTCAGCACCGTTTGGCAGAACTGGGCTACACCAGCGGCGATTATGATTTAGAAGCGGTGTACAAAGCCTTTGTTGCACTGGCCGACCAAAAAGGCCGGGTGTTTGATTACGATTTAGAAGCGCTGGTGTTTTTTGAAAACATGCAGGAGCAAAATGACTACTACGCACTGGAGTTTTTAAGCTCATCCACTCACACCGGTCATGTGGCAAGTGCCACGGTTGGGCTGCGCTGCGGCGATAAAGTCTTTACCGAGGCGGCTACCGGCAATGGCCCGGTTGAAGCCGCTTTTAGTGCCATCGCCCGCATTAGTAAGCTGAACATTAAGATGGTTGATTTTAACTTACAGGCCAAAGGCAGCGGCGAAGATGCGCTGGGCCAGGTCGATATTATTGCCGAACACGAAGGCCGCCGTTTTCATGGTGCCGGTTTGGCCACCGACATCGTGCGCAGCTCGGTGCTGGCCTATGTGCATGTGCTGAATATGATCCAGCGCGCCCAGACCATCGATGCGCATAAACACGCCCGTCAGAACACTAACAAAATTGCCGCAGGGGACAACTAAATGACGACACAGAGTAAAAAGCACTACAAGGTAGCGGTATTAGCCGGTGATGGTATCGGGCCGGAAGTGATGGCCGAAGCAGAAAAAGTGCTTCAGGTCGTCGCCGATAAATTTCAGTTTGGCTTAACACTAACGCCGGCCTTAGTTGGTGGCGCCGCCATAGACGCTACCGGTGAACCTTTACCGGCGCAAACTTTGTCAGTATGTCAGCAAAGCGATGCTATTTTATTTGGTTCGGTCGGCGGGCCGAAATGGACCGGGTTAGCGCCGGATAAACAGCCCGAGCGCGGCTCCTTATTGCCACTTCGCAAAACCTTCGATTTATTCTGCAATTTGCGGCCCGGCCAAATTTATCCGGCCTTTGCTGATTTATCGCCGCTGCACCCGCGTGTAAGCAGCCAGGGTATGGATGTGTTGTGCGTACGCGAGCTGACCGGCGGCATTTACTTTGGTGAAAAAGGCCGCACTGAGACAGACGCCTTTGATACCCAGCGCTACAGCGTATTTGAAATTGAACGCATTGCCCGGGTGGCGTTTGACGCTGCCAGCAAGCGCAGCAATAAAGTCACCTCGATTGATAAAGCCAACGTGCTGCAAACCAGCATTTTATGGCGTGAAACGGTAGAGCAGGTAGCGCAAGACTATCCCGGCGTTACGCTGGAGCATATGTATATCGACAATGCGGCTATGCAGCTAATTCGCAGCCCGCAGCAGTTTGATGTGTTGCTGTGTGACAATCTGTTTGGCGATATTTTATCCGATGAAATTGCCGCTATTGCCGGTTCATTAGGCCTGTTACCGTCGGCCAGCTTAAACGGCAGCGGCTTTGGCCTGTACGAGCCAGCCGGCGGCAGTGCGCCGGATATTGCAGGCCAGGGCATTGCCAACCCGATTGCGCAAATTTTAAGTGCCGCTTTAATGCTGCGCTACAGCTTTGGTGAAGAAGACGCCGCCCGCGCCATTGAACAGGCCGTGCAGCAGTGTTTAGAGCAGCACGTTGTTACGCGCGACATTAACCCGAAATCGACTTATGGTACGGCTGCGGTAGGTGCAGCTATTGTTGCCACCCTGCGCCAGGAGCAAAACTGATGGCCCATAATGATACTGCCAAAACCTTATACCAGAAAATCTACGCCAGCCATGTAGTGGGTAAATTAAACCCCAGTACCGATTTATTGTACGTTGATCGGCATTTAATCCATGAGGTCACCTCGCCGCAGGCGTTCTCTGGCTTAAAACTGGCCAACCGCTCGGTACGCCGGCCGGATTTAACCTTTGCTACCATGGACCATAACGTGTCCACCCAGCGGCGCAGTATCGACGCCGCCGGTGACACCTCGCGCAAGCAATTGGAAGCCTTAGCGGCAAACTGTGCGGAAAACCGCATTCCATTGTTAGATTTAACCCACCCCGATCAGGGCATAGTGCACGTGATTGGCCCGGAGCAAGGCTTAACCCAGCCGGGCATGATTATTGTCTGTGGCGACTCGCATACTTCTACCCACGGTGCTTTTGGCGCGCTGGCCTTTGGTATCGGGACCTCAGAAGTTGAGCACGTACTGGCGACACAAACCCTGCCGCAGCAGCAGGCAAAAACGTTAAAAGTCGAGATAAATGGTGAATTAAGCAGCTATGTTACGCCAAAAGACGTGATTATGGCGGTAATCGGCAAGTTGGGTACCGCCGGTGGTAATGGCTATGTCGCCGAATTTTGCGGCAGTGCTATTCGCGCTATGAGCATGGAAGGGCGCATGACGCTGTGCAATATGAGCATTGAAATGGGTGCCAAAGCCGGTTTAATCGCGCCGGATCAAATTACCTTTGATTACATTAAAGGCAAAGCCCATGCCCCTGCTGCTGAACATTGGCAGGCGGCAGTGGCTTATTGGCAAAGCCTGTATTCGGATGCCGACGCGGTGTTTGATCAGGTGGTGGAAATTGATGCGGCGACTATTACCCCGCAAATTACCTGGGGCACGAATCCGGAGCAGGTGATTGCGGTTGACCAAAGCGTACCGGCGCCGGACAGTTTTACCGATGCCAGCAAACGTGATGCAGCCGAGCGGGCATTAGCCTATATGGGGTTGCAGCCGGGGCAAAAGCTGACCGACTGCAAAGTGGATGTGGTGTTTATTGGTAGCTGCACCAATAGCCGGATTGAAGACTTACGCGCCGCGGCAAGTGTTGTGCAGGGCAAAAAAGTCGCTGCCGGTGTGCGCGCTTTAGTGGTACCTGGCTCCGGCGTGGTAAAACGCCAGGCCGAAGCTGAGGGTTTAGCCAGCATTTTTAAAGACGCCGGTTTTGAATGGCGCGAGCCGGGTTGCAGTATGTGCCTGGGCATGAATGACGACAGAGTTGAAGCCGGTCAGCGCTGCGCCTCAACCTCAAACCGTAACTTTGAAGGCCGTCAGGGCCGCGGTGCCCGCACCCACTTAGTCAGCCCGGCGATGGCCGCCGCCGCCGCGATAGCGGGTAAGTTTGTCAATATTGCCGCTAAACCACAGGGAGAACAGGCATGAGTAAGATATTTGCACAGGGCCTGGTGTGTCCGCTGGATAAAAACAACGTTGATACCGACCAGATCATCCCAAAGCAGTTTTTAACCAGCGTCAGCCGCGATGGCTTTGCGCAGGCGATGTTTTACGACTGGCGTTATCTGGCCGATGGTAAGCCAAATCCAGATTTTGTCATAAATAAGCCCGAGTATCAGGGCGCCAGTATTTTGCTGACGCGGGCTAACTTTGGCTGTGGCTCCAGCCGCGAGCATGCACCCTGGGCGATTAAACAGTACGGTTTTAGCGTAATAATCGCCGAAAGTTTTGCTGATATTTTCTTTAATAACAGCGTAAACAACGGCATGTTGTTAATCAGCTTAAGCAAAACCAATATCGAGCTGCTGTTTAACCGCTGCGCCCAGGGCCCGCAGCAGTGGCAAATTGATTTGCAAAGCCAGGAAATCCTGTTCGGTAACAATGCCGCCATGGGCTTTAATATCGACGCCGATATTAAACAGCGCCTGTTATCCGGGCTGGATTTTATCGGCAGCAGTGAGCAGTTAAACCCACAAATTGCTGATTACGAACAAAGCCGCAAAGCCAGCCAGCCCTGGTTGGGCTAGGTCTTGCATTTGCCTGATTTTGTTAGTTTTATAGCTAGTTCAAACACCTCAGCGGCATAGCTGCCCTGAGGTGTTTGTGCTTTGTAGTTGCTTGCTAAATCAGCATTACGTCACTGTGCTGTTACTAGTGAAATTGTCAGAAGTTTATGATTTTGCGCTGATTTTCATTTGGATTTAAACCTATGTGAGAAAACCTGCGACTAAAGGGTTTTAGCAAAGGAATTTCATATGAAAAGATCAGTTATGGCAGCAGTGTTGTTCAGCGTTTCGCTAAGCGCTTGCTCAAAACCAGCCGTTGATTGTGCGGTATTTCCAGCGCAGCACGATTCACCTTATGTTTTACCGTACGAGGTAGGTACAGCATGGGATATTTATGCAACCACTGAGCATTATCGCAGTGCAAACAAGGGGGTTGGCACCTATGCGATAGATTTTGTGATGCCGGTTGGTACCAAAATACTGGCAGCAAGAGATGGTAAAGTGGTTAGTGTTCGGGAAAATTTCGAAGATGGTAATAATGAAGATCTAAAGGAAAATTACGTCTTTATTCAACATAGTGATGGCAGCATTGCCAGATATTTTCATCTCACCTTTAACGGTGCTTTAGTTAACGAAGGTGAACAGGTAACAGCGGGTGACGTTATCGCGTTAAGTGGCAATACCGGTCAAAGTGGTGGCCCGCATTTGCATTTTGATGTGCAACAATGCGGCCCGAATTTGCCACCAAACTACAACAGTCTGCCATGTGGCCAGACAGTGCCGGTGACGTTTAGAAACACCAGAGAGCATAGTTGCGGATTAAATACCGGTGAAAAGTACATCGCATTGTAGCCACAACATTGAACCCAATAGCACAGCAGGCGGTCTGTACCGCCGTTAGCGTTTGGCTAGCGCAGCCAGATCTGCGGCCAGTGATCGCTGCGGTTTTTCGATGATTCGGCCAAGCTCGTTACCGTCACGTAACACAATAATGGTTGGTGTGTAGCGCAAAGCAAATTGGTTGTGCAGGTTTTCCGGGTGTTGTTTTCTGCGATCAACGCCTTGCAATTGCAGGCTCTCAAGTTCAACACCAGATTGGTCAATCAGCTTGAGCAAGCGCGGCACTTCACGTTCACTGTCGTGGCACCAGCTGCCAAACAACACCACCAAGCTGGTACCAGATAGTGCCTGCATTTGCTGTAGCTCTGCTGACCAATAGCATCTTGCGGTGTTTCTGCCAATACAATAGGCTGACTACTTAATGTCGGAAGGCAACAAAGCAATAGTCGTTTTAGCATAAGTGAGGTTCGTAAATGGCTATTAATCAGTATCATAGCCATTAGACACAGACAATTGAAAGTGTTAATTCGACAGTCCGGATTTTTAGTAGGAGTTACCATGCCGAAACTATTCTCTTACGGCACTTTGCAGCAAAAAAACGTCCAGTTAGCCAACTTTGGCCGCGAGCTCACCGGCAGCAAAGATGTTCTGCAGGGCTATATTATCGGCGAAGTGGAAATTACTGACGAACGGGTACTGCGCGAAAGCGGTAAGGCCTTTCATCCGATTTTGCGCTTTAGCGGTAATGTGGCTGACGAAGTGCCCGGCACCGTATTTGAGCTGACCGATGTCGAGCTGGCGCAGGCTGATGACTATGAAGTGGATGCCTATGTGCGGGTAAAAGCGACGCTAAAATCCGGCACTGCATGTTGGATCTATGCGGCGGCTGAGCATGCTTGACGATGTGCGCCATTGCACTTTGTGTGCACCACAGTTGCCACTGGCGCCACGGCCAATACTGCAATGGCATCCCTCTGCCCGCATTCTGATCGCGGGCCAGGCACCCGGGCGAAAAGCGCATGACGCTGAAAGGCCGTTTGCCGATGCCAGTGGCGAGCGGTTACGTGCCTGGCTGGGGCTTAGCGAACAGCAGTTTTACAACCCTAAGCTGGTGGCCATATTGCCAATGGGCTTTTGCTTTCCCGGCCGCGGCAACAGCGGTGATTTACCGCCACGGCCGGAATGTGCGTCAACCTGGCGCCAGGCGCTGTTAGAACCGTTAAAGCATCTGCAACTTACTGTTGTGATTGGCCAATACGCCCAGGCCTGGCATCTGCCTGATGCGAAAAGCTCGCTGACTGAAACCGTTGCCGCCTGGCAGCAATACTGGCCGGATATTATACCGCTGCCACACCCCAGCCCGCGCAATAATATTTGGCTAAAGCGCAACCCCTGGTTTGCAGAGCAGCTGCTGCCGCAGCTGCAGCAAGCTGTCCAGGACGTATTAGCTAGATAGTGAAAAAATAAAACCCGCCACAAAGCGGGTTTTTACGGTAATAAATCCGCCGTTTAATTGGCTTGCAGTTTCACGTTGGCAAACTTAATCATCGCTTCCGGGCTGACCATATGTTCGGCCAGTTCACCACTTTGTACTTTGGCGAATTGCAGAGGCTCGGTAAAGCCGAAGCTTAAGCTGAGCTTCTCTGGCTTGCTGATAAAATCGCTCAGGCTTTGCTTCATATCAGTTGGTATCTGCTCTATCGCCGCAATGTTGGCCAGAGCCAGGCCCTGGGCGGTGGCAAAGTCCGGGGTTTGGCCCTGTTCTGCCATCAACGCCAGAGTGCGCTCGATAAAGCCATTATTTTCAATGCTGATAGCACCATTTCTCAGGGCACCTGTTGCCAACTTTTCCAGCATCTGGCCGACATAGGCCTCATCAGCGGCCAGGGCTTGTTGCTGCTCTGGCGGCAGCGCGCTGATCTCTTTCGCAAATTGCCAGAACTGCTGCATTTGCGCCAGGCTAAAGCTGTAGTTCAACGCAAATTCGTCGTTGATGCGGGTTTGCTGGTTAAACATCAGCTCACCACTGTCGTTGTAGGCATAGTCGTAATCACCGTGCAGGGCCAGACCCTGCAAATAGGCGCTGGTTTGTGGCGGCAGCATTTGCAGTACGGCCGCCGCCGCTTTAATGCCACTAATTTTCACACTGCCGCTATCAGACAGTCCTTGTGGCTGCAACCCCTTCATCTGCACCATATCGGCCGTGGCAACGGTGCCCATTTCGCCCATAGCAACGGCCAGGCCACTAATGCTGTAGCTGGACGTCAGCACATTGGCTGAGATGTCCTGATAACTCAGGCTGATTTCAGGCATCTCACCGTCTGCAGCCATATCGCGGTAGCTTTGGTTGGCTTGCTCTAACTGCTGCTTAATGGCGTCCTCTGCCTGCATATTGGCAAAATACAGACCGCCGCCAGCTGCAACAGCTACGACCAGCAGTGCTAGCACGGATTTTTTCATTTTTCAGTCCTTTTACTGTGAGATAACTGCGGTGGATGTTAACACAGGGTTTCACTGTTGCACGATGGCAATTTCGGTGTATGCTGCCGCTTTTTTAATTTGTAATCTATGTGGTATGAAATCCGGACAGGTTGTTTACGTTGAAGACGATGCCAGCATTGCCGATATTACCTTGCGTTATCTGCAGCAGGCTGGTTTGAATGTAGAGTACTTTAATAGTGCGACAGCAGCGCAACGGGCATTGCACAACCTGCCGTGTGATGTGGCCGTTTTGGACATTAATTTGCCCGATGGCAGTGGTTTAGATTTATTGCAACTAGCGATGCAGCGCCATATCGCTACATTAATGGTAACCGCCCGGGTGAGCGAAGCGCAGCGGATAGAGGGCCTGCAGTTGGGGGCGGATGACTATCTGTGCAAACCTTACAGCCCGCGGGAGCTGGTGCTGCGGGTGCAGGCGTTGCTGCGGCGCACTAACAATGGCAGCCAGCAAAGCCAGTGGCGGTTTGACGGCATGATGCTGGATCTTAACGCGCAGCAAGTGTGGCTTGACGATGTACCGCTTAGCCTGACGCCGTCTGAGTTCGCGCTGTTAAAGACCTTAGCGCAGCAACCTTTGCGGGTGTTTTCCCGCGCCGCCTTGCTCGACGCAGTATGGCCGCAACAGCACGATGTTACTGAACGCAGTGTCGACACCCATATGGTTAACCTGCGCAAGAAACTCGGTGAACAGCGTAGTAATCCGCGTTTTATCCAAACCCGGCATGGTGCCGGTTATCAGTTTATTGGCCGTCGCAGCTATGACACTTAAAACAAAAATTGCCTTAATTGTTGCCAGTTGCACCCTGCTGATGCTGGGCAGTTATTATCTGCTGTCACTGCACAGCGCCCGTAATGCCATCGTCGATTTTAATAAACGCAGTGCGCTGACCATGGCCAAGCTGGAGTTGGATAACGATGAGGTGCAGTTGTATTTGCCCAGCATAATGCAGCGCCACCCCGAGTCGATATTGGCGGCGTTAGCCGCGCAATTTAACGGTTATGCCTTTATTCTGCTGGATAGCGGGCAGCTGATTGGCAGCTCGCTGCCAGATGAGGTGCAGTTAAGTGCGCAAGCTCAAGGCAACGGCTTTCAGTTTGTGCTTAAACAAGCCGCTATGTCGCCGTCAGTTATTAGTTTTCCTGCTGCGCCAGAGCCGGTGGCAATAACAGGCCTTAGCCAGGCCGGCTTGTATTGGCTGCCAATGGCCTGGCTAGATCTTGGCCAGCAACAGGATAGCCTGGCAGCGCAGCTGAATAACCGTTTTATGCAGTTGTTTTTACTGTTGTCGCTACTGGCGGTGCTCTTGGCCTGGCTGGGTGCCCGTTGGTTGCTAAAACCGGTGCAGCAGCTATTGCAGGGTTTTAATGCGCTGCGACAGGGCGAGTTGGGCCAGCGTATCCACAGTACGCGGCGCGATGAAATGGGCCAGTTGTTCGATGGCTTTAATCATCTGGCTGATGGTTTGCAGCGGCTGGATCAACAATACCGGCAAATGAGTGCCGACATCGCACATGAGCTGCGTACGCCGCTGGCTGCGGTAGTAGCAAGGCTGGAAGCGATGCAGGACGGCGTTGTCAGCACTGAACCTGCCCAACTGGCGCAATTGCAAACGGATGTGATGCGGATTAGCCGTATTATTGATGATCTTAATCTGTTGTCGTTAACCGAGGCAGGCCAGCTGCAGTTAACGTTGCAGCCAGTTGATGTGAGCGCCCTTTTGACGGATCTGCAACTAAGCTATCAGGCTCAGGCCGATACCGCTGCGGTGCAATTAATAGTACAGGCCGGGCAGGGCTTAACAGTGCAGGCCGATGCGGCGCGCTTACGGCAGGTACTGAGTAATCTTTTGAATAATGCCTTTCGCTACGGCAGCAGTGGCGGCGTGGTAAAACTTACCGCGCTGCCGCTTAACGGGCGAATAGCGATCTATGTTGAAGACAAAGGACCAGGCCTGAGCGACGAGCTACTGGCGAAATTATTTCAACGTTTTAACCATTCTCGCAGCCAGGGCGGCTCAGGCCTCGGCCTGGCGATATGCTATCAGTTGTGTCAGCTGATGCAGGCCAATATTGCGGCCAAAGCGGGGCAGGCCGGCGGTTTGTCTGTCTGTATCAGTCTGAAAGCGGCTTTATAACGCTGACCGCAGTTTTTAACCGATGCTGATAATTTCCTGACAATTGCGCCGTAAAGTGCCATCAAACCAAATTGATGGAGACGAAAAAATGCGACAAGCCCCGATTTTATCTGCGTTAGCCCTGTTATCCGTTGTGGTGCCTGCTGAAGCAGCAGTAACGAGTTACAGCATGCCAATGCACTTGAATGACAGAGGTCATGCTTATGTCTATGCCAGTTTCAACGGTCTGCCAGACCATCCGATGATTGTAGACTCTGCGGCGCAGCAAGGCGTGTTGCCGCTGACATTACTGGCACCCTTAGCGCTGCACGCCGACAAACTGGATACGACCACTGTCACCTCTGCTACCGGCACCACGGAAATGACAGAAGGCGTTGTCGACAGCACGGCGGTCGGTGGTGCTTTGCAAGCTGAACAGGAATATATCTTTGCCGATATGAGTGGCCTGAGCCTGCCCGATGGCACACAACCCGGGCTACTGGGCCATGACTTTTTACGCCACTATTGTGTTGATATGAACTTTGCCGAACAGAGGCTGACATTAACCCCCGGTCAATGTGACAGCGCCAGCCTGAACACGCTGCATGTGGTGGATATCGACAGCAGCACCAGCTTGATCCGGGCCAGTGCGGTATTTAACGGCCAGGCGGCCGATGTGTTGTTTGACACCGGTGCACACCATAGTTTTATTAATTCGGCCTTAGCCCAGCAGTTAACGGGTCTTACGGTAACAGGTGAGGAGCAAACCCAGGGCTTAACCGGCCCGGCGCAGCCGCGCAAGGTACTGCAGGGGCTGGGTTATCAACTTGGCAATGCACAAGTATCTGAGCCTAAGGCCTTTCAGGCCGACCTGCACGTATTTACGCAGTTAGGCTATCAGGATAAACCCTTTATGCTGATGGGGCTGCGTGCCTTTCGCAATGGCCGGCTGGTGCTGGATTACGCTAATCAAAAGCTGTATTTCCGTCAGTAAGCCTGCTAACGTCAACGCCAATGGCGGCTTCAGAGGTATGGCAGAATGGCAGACTACTTTCACTGGTTCGATTTACTCGGCATCGCCGTATTTGCCATCTCCGGTACGCTGGCGGCCTGGCGCAATCAAATGGATGGCTTTGGCGTTATTGTACTGGCCAGTGTTACGGCCATCGGTGGCGGCACCCTGCGCGACCTTATTCTTGATGTGCCGGTGATCTGGATAAACAACAACAGCTACTTTTACGCTATTTTTATCGCCGCTATCGGCACCATTTTGCTGCTGCGTAACCGTTTAACCATTCCACACAATACGCTGCAGCTGTTTGATGCGTTAGGGTTGGCGTTTTTTGTGATAATGGGCACGCAAAAGGCACTGGATTACGGTACCTCTACCATGGTGGCGATACTGCTTGGCACCATGAGCGGCGTCTGCGGCGGTATGATCCGTGACGTGTTGTGCCGCGAAGTACCAATGGTGTTTCGTGGTGAGCTCTATGCTGTTACCTGTATCTTTGGTGGTATGGTCTACACTGGTTTGCTGGCGCTGGGCGTGGCGCAACTGCCGGCCATGCTAAGTGGTATGGTGGCGCTGTTGCTGCTGCGCTTAGCTGCGATGAAGTGGCAGTTGACGATACCGGTATTCAGCAAACATCATAACGAGTTGAACGAGCCTTAAGCTGGCGCCGTGTTAGCGTTGATTAGCTTAATCCAGAACAATTTTTCCGTCATAAAATCGCGTTAGACTGCCGCAAATTTACCTGAGCGGAGGTTTTTATGGCCAACCACAATCCACATCGTGTTTATATTCCGACTAATGCCCGTGCTAATCAGTATCTGTTGGCAGAGTTTAAGCCAGATGCTGCCTTCTATCAGCAGTTTGACAGCGCTGAGCAGGCTTATCAGCAGCTGGCGCAGCAGCTGTTTAGCCTGGCAGACGCCGCGGGCTTGCGCAATGTGCAGTTAATTGCCAATGATAAGCTGCCGGTGGTACGGTTTCATCAGGAAGCCTACAGTCTGCAAACGGAAAAGCAGATCCTGTTTTTTTATAACCCTAAATACCATGAGGCGCAGGGCTTGTTCAGTACTGCCGGTTACACTGCGCGTAAGATCCGCGCGGTGTTTTTAGCCACCGGCGATGAGCTACGCAGTGAAGCGGCCGCCTTTCACACTAAGGTGCTGCAACTGCTGCAAAGCTGGCAACAGCAGCTACCCGGCAAACCGGCCATAAAGCTGCGTGATCACCAACATTTGTCCTACGACTTATTTGCCAGACAAAAGGGCCACAAAGAAAGCTATGGCTACAAGCTGCGTGGTTTGTATCCGCGTTACCGCGCCCGCCAATGCACTTTACCCGACGAGCACAGCGAAATTACCTATGTCACGGTAACCTTGCCGCTAACCCGGGCGATTAAGCAGCAGTTGCTTAGCCGCGATGCGACAGATTTCAGCCCGCTGTATCAGCAGTTACAGCAACAGTTTGCCACGGCCTGTGCCGGTAAAAAGTTGGACCGGCTGGCGCTGGTGGCGAATGGTTTGATACCGGTAGTGCGCAGCAGCAAATGGGATCAAACCGAACAAAACAGTGAATTGCAAAAAGTCAGCTTTAACCCGCAGTGCAACGAGGGGCAACTGCTGGCGTTCTGGCAGGCCGATAAACTGGTCGACACAGCACATTTTATTATTGTCGCCGACAGCGACGACAATACTGAGTTTGGTTATGGCCGTTTTATGAATCAGGTCGAGGCGGCTGTTCGCAGTTTTGCCGATACACTGCAGCTGTCACCTGAGCGGCAGGACTTAATGCTGCGGTTTTATCAGCATATCAGCTATGTACTACCCGCCGATCTCAGTTAATCAACCGTAAAATAAGGAACTTATCCGGCCGCTTGAATTCTTAGCAAGCGGCCTTATATATAACAGGCTTTGCACTAACACACTGTTTTTACGGGAATGTCCCCGGCAACCAAAGAGGAAGGTAAAAACAATGTCTCAGCGTATCCTGCCCTTTTACGTGGCTATACCGCCGCCAGCTGATTTTTCGCACCTGTCTAACCAGAACTAACCATGCTGCGGAGAATTGATCATGCTACAGGTTTCACATTTAACGCGTCGTTATGGCGCTATGCTGGCGGTGAATAACGTCAGCTTTAGTATTAAACCCGGTGAAATCGTCGGCCTGTTGGGCCACAACGGTGCCGGTAAAACCACCATTATGAAAATGCTTACCGGCTATTTAGACGCCGACAGCGGCAGTATCAGTCTGAACGGTGCGGATATGGCCACAGATCGCGCGGCGATACAGGCGCAAATTGGCTACCTGCCGGAGAGCCTGCCGCTGTATCCGGATATGACAGTGGCCGACTATCTCGATTACGCTGCTACGTTAAAAGGCTTAAGCGGTAAAGCAAAAACCGACGCTATCCGCTATGCCATCACTGCCACCGACATTGCCGTTAAATTGCTGGCGCCAATCGCCACCTTATCCCGCGGTTTTAAACAGCGGGTCGGTGTGGCGCAGGCCATTTTAACCCGGCCGAAATTGCTGATCTTAGATGAGCCCACTAACGGCCTGGATCCGGCGCAAACCGAAGCCATGCGCAATTTAATCCGCGAGCTGGCCAGAGATGCCACCGTGATTTTATCCACCCACATCATGCAGGAGGTGGATGCGCTTTGTACCCAGGTGCTGATGCTGCGCGCCGGTGAGCTGGTGCTCGATAGCAGCTTGAGTGCCCTGCGCCAGAGCAATAGCGTGCAGCTACATAGCGATATTAGTTTGCCAACCCTGCGTGACGCCTTGGCACCTGCTTTTAGCGCGGTAGATATCCGCCAGCTTGGCGCTGGCCAGTATCGCTTAACACTGAGTGATACTCAGAGCGATCTTAACAGCCTGTGTCAGGCAACGACGCAGGCGGTGTTTAACGCCGGTGCCAGCTTAACCCAGCTGTTTATCGAGCAGCGCGATCTGGAAACGGTTTTTCGTCAGCTTAACAGCAACGCGGAGGTGAAAGATGCAGCCTGATCACACCCAACATGCCCGCACCATGCTGTGGCGCATCGCGCAAAAAGAAATCAGCCTGTTTTTTGCCTCACCGGTGAGCTACCTGTTTTTAGGTGGCTTTTTAGCGGTGGTGCTGTTTATGTTTTTCTGGGGAGAGGCATTTTTTGCCCGCAATATTGCCGATGTGCGGCCGCTGTTTAATGCCATGCCGTTGCTGCTGATTTTTCTTGCCAGCAGCTTAACCATGCGCTTGTGGAGCGAAGAGCGCCGCAGCGGCACCCTGGAACATGTACTAACGCAAAGCACACCACTGTGGCAGTTTGTGCTGGGCAAATTTATCGGCTGCAGCCTGCTACTGCTGTTGGCGTTGCTGCTCACCCTACCGTTGCCGTTCACGGTAGCCATGCTGGGCGAGCTGGACTGGGGCCCGGTGTGGGCCGGTTATCTTGCTACCCTGCTGCTGGGTATGCTGTACCTGGCGATTGGCCTGTATGCGTCGGCGCGCAGCGACAACCCGATCGTGGCGTTGTTGGTATCAGTGTTGTTATGTGGCGTGTTTTATTTAATTGGCAGCAATGTCATCACCAGTTTATTTGGTCAGAATATCAGCCAGTGGTTAAGCCTGTTGTCTACCTCGGGCCGGTTTGAAGCCATCAGTCGCGGTATGCTGGATGCGCGTGACTTATTGTACTTTGTCAGCTTAACGCTGGTGTTTTTAACGTTGAATTGTTGGGCATTGGAGCGCGGTCGTTGGAGTGAACAGCCGGGCGTTGCCGCTAAACGCTGGCAGTGGGTTGCCAGCCTGGTCGTGGTAAATGCGCTGGCATTGAATTTATGGCTGGGGCAGTTATCAGCTCTGCGCTATGACAGCACCACGGGTCAGCAATTTACCTTGTCAGAGGCCAGCAAACAGCAGCTGGCGCAATTACAGGAGCCACTGCTGCTGCGCGGCTATTTCAGCAGCAAAACCCACCCGCTATTAGCACCTCTGGTGCCGCAACTAAGTGATTTGCTACGTGAGTATGAAATTGCCGGTAAGGGCCGCATTAAGCTGGAGCTGGTCGATCCGTTAAGCTCTGCCGAAGCAGAAAAGCAGGCTAATCAGGAATTTGGTATCGAGCCGGTGCCGTTTCAGGTGGCGGATCGCTATCAGTCGTCGATTGTCAGCAGCTATTTTAACGTACTGGTGCAGTACGGCAGTGAATATAAAGTCCTGGGTTTTCGCGACTTAATCGAGGTGAAGTCGGGCGGCGAGGCCGAGCTAAATGTGCAGCTGCGTAACCCTGAGCTGGATATCACCCGCACCATTCGCGCGGTAATGCAGGGTTACCAGGCCGGTGGCGAGCTATTTGCTGCGGTCGACCAACCGCTTAGCTTCACTGCTTACTTGTCGGAGAGCAGCAAGCTGCCGGCACAGTTACAGCAGTTTGCTGCTGATATTAATAGCGTGCTGGATAAGCTGACTGTTGAGGCTGGCGATAAACTGAGCCGCCAAACGCTGGACCCGGATGCCAATGGCGGCGAGCTGGCGCAGCAACTGGCTAACGATTACGGCATCAGCCCGCTGGTCACCGGTTTGCTTGACCCTAACCCATTTTACTTCCATTTACTGCTCGGCGATGGTGAGCAGCTGGTGCAAATTCCGCTGGACGATTTCTCAGCTGAAAGCTTTGAGCGCAATTTCACCGCGGCAGTAAAACGCTTTGCCAGTGGTTACCGCAAAACGGTAGCCTTAGCGGCACCGGCGGCCAACCCTTATGGCGGCGGTGTTAGTTTTAGCCAGTTGCAGCAGTACCTTGGCGATGAGCTGAATGTTAAAACCGAAGATCTGACTGACGGCAGTGTCGCCAGTGATGCTGATATTCTGCTGCTGGCAGCACCGGATAAACTGGATGACAAGGCGTTGTTTGCCGTGGATCAGTTTTTAATGCAGGGTGGTACGGTATTGCTGGCCAGCTCGCCTTACAGTGCTGACTTTAGCGGCCGTAGCCTGAACCTGAAAACGGTGCAGTCGGGCCTGACCGACTGGCTGGCGCATCATGGTATCAGCCAGCAGAACACCTTAGTGCTAGACCAGCAAAGCGCTGCGCTGCCACTGCCGGTGACACGCGATCTGGGCGGCTTCCGCGTGCAGGAAGTACGGATGCTGGATTACCCCTACTTTATTGATGTGCGCCAGAACGGTTTAAACGCCGAGCATCCGGCCACTTCCAGCCTGCAGCAGCTAACCTTGAACTGGGCATCGCCGCTGGCTATTGATGCTGATAAAAACAACAGCCGCAAGGTGACGGAGCTTATTCACAGCTCTAACCGCGCCTGGTTGTCAGCCAGTACAGAGGTACTGCCGCCGCTGAATCAGTATGGCGAGCTAAGCTTTACGGCAGAGGGTGAGCAGCAGTCTTATCTGCTGGGCGCTGTGATCGAGGGCGAGTTTAGCTCCTACTTTGCCGGTAAAGACTCGCCGCTGCTAACAGCTGCTAATGAAACAGCTGTTGATGAAGCAAACGAAGATGCTGCCGCTGACGAGCCGGCGCTAAATGTCTCCTCTGTGCTAAGCCGCTCGCCGTCTTCTGCGCGGTTAATCGTGCTCAGTTCAAACGACTTTATCAGCGACACCGCACTACAGCTAAGCGGCGCGGCCAGTGGCGTACAGGATATCGCTGCACTGCAGCTGATTGCCAATACGCTGGACTGGGCGCTGGATGATGCCGCCTTAACCAGTATCCGCGCCCGCGGTCAGTTTAACCGCACGCTGTTACCCATGGATGAAGGCAGCCAGCAGTTCTGGGAATACCTGAACTACGCTATAGCCGTGTTGCTGCTGGTGGCGCTGATTTTACTGCAGCGCAGCCTGCAAAAGCGGCGTCAGCTGGCCTGGCTGAAACAACTGGCAGACTAAACAGGAGGCGAAATGACACCTTTAATGCGTAATTTAACTGTGCTGCTTATCGTCCAGTTGTTGCTGGCGCTGTGGCTGTTTAGCAGCAGTAACAACGATATTGTAAGCGAGCCGCTGCTGCCAAAGCTTACACAGGCTGACAGCTTAGTGCTAAGCAGCAAAGACGGCGAGCTAACGCTCACTAAGCAAGGCGATAACTGGCAGCTGGCCAATGGTCTGCCAGTCAGCCAGGGCAAGCTGGATAGCCTGCTGCGCGATTTAACCGCGCTCAAATCCGGCTGGCCGGTGGCACAAAGCAGCGAAGCGCAAGGCCGTTTTAGTGTGGCTGACGATAAGTTTGAACAAAAATTAGTGCTGATGCAGGGCGAAAAAGTGCTGCACACGCTGTATCTGGGCGATAGCCCGGCATTTCGACAGTTGTATGTGCGCACTGACGGCGATGAGGCTATCTACAAAGCGGCACTCAACCGCTTTGAGCTGAGCGCGGAGGAGAGCGCCTGGCTGGATAAGCAGTTACTGCGCTTGCCGGTGGTAGAGCGCATTGCGCAGGGTGCTAACAGCCTAAGCCGCCAGGGCGATAACTGGCAGCTGTCGCTTAACGGCGAAAGCCATACTGCAGACAGCGCAGCCGCCCGTGATTTAGTGGCTAAGCTGAGTTCACTTTCGGTGCTGAAACGGGCAGAAAAAGCGCCACTTAGCAGTGATATTACCGAGCTTAATGTACGCAGCAGTGCCCGCGATTATCAGTATCAGCTGGTAAAACAGGACGATACTGCGCTTATCCGCCGCAACGACATTGAGCATTGGTTTGAACTCAGCCAAAGCCAGTTTGATCAGTTGCAGGCTATCGACTGGCTGGCGTTGCAGCGCTCAGATGAGGCGCAGGGTGACAAGCTCAGCGAAGTGGCCGCCAGTGAGCAATCAGATCAGCCGCCAAGCAGTGACTAAACTGTAGATGGGCAACACCACGCCAGCACCTGTGCCTTTGGTGCTGGCGTTTACACTGAATCCGTGGATAATAACGCTTTGGTTTTAACGAAGCAGGGCTGCTTATCCACGCATGATTTCCCCGCGTAAAATACTTAAATGTCTGGACGAACACTGGCAGGTTATTGAAGCCTTAATTGGCCGCAGTAGCCTGGGCAGTTTCAGCTTTCAGGATGTGCAGGCGCTGATTAAACGCTTTAATCCGACTTACAGCAGTGAGCAAATCTTTAAAGAGGCGCAGCGTCTGTTGCAGGCGGAAGTGTTTATTCCACTGGCCAAGTCCAGCCAGCTGGAACTGAACCGCGCCGTGCTGGAATTTGCTGAATATCTGCTGCAAGAGCATAACCTGGGTATGGCAGAAGATATTCAAAGCCGTATTCACGAGCTAAACCGGCTGGCACGCAAGTTAGAACTGGCTGCTAAAGGCCGCGATGCCAGCGAACTCAAGCGCTTTATCTGGCAGATGGATGAGCGCATCCGCGAAGTGGTAAAACATTTTGGCAAAAACGAAACTGCCATTTTAAACCTGGTCGATAAAGCCAAAGCTGATGAGCGCAATTTATCCTTAGCGCGCCGTTACAGCGCGGTAATGGAAGCCTTTGACGACTACATCGAGCCGATGCTGCAGCTGATTGATATCAACGGCCCGTTTCAGGCCACTATTGCCAGCCTGGAAGCGCTGCTGAGTGAGCAAATAAACGCGCTGGAAATCAGTGGCGGCCTAAGCCATGAAAAAGAGCTATTACTGCAGCTGCGCACCCGCTTACTGGATATGAACCAGATTGGCCGTGAAAGCTTAAGCCGCAGCGCCGATGCGTTAATGCCACTACGCGAAGAGCTACGTAAAAATACGCTGTTATCACGTAACGCCAGTGCGGTGCTGGGTTTAATGCGCAAAAAAGGCATTGATCTGACGTTAAGCCAGCTGCCGGTAGTGATCGCCTCAGATTCACAGCGTTTCTCACTTGGCAGTGCTAATCAGCTAACCAGCTATATGGCCGAGCTGGCCGATTATCAGCAAGCTGAATACCAGTTGCCAACGCAACAAGACGAGCGTGTGGCGCCGAATTTACAACTGCCGGATTACGATAGTGTGCTGAACAAAGCGCGCAGTAGCGGCACTATTACTAACCTGGCGCGCTGGCTGGATGACAGCTACCCGAATTTAGCGCTGGATGAGCTGCTGTATCTGTATCAGGCGTTAAGCCGCGAAGACGGTTTGGCGCTTAATCATGACCATCAGGCGGTTGAACTGACGTTACAGCAGCATAAGTTAACCCTTTACCCGTTTTCGCAGGAGGCCAAGGCCGATGCATCTTGATTTACAAGAGCTGACCCAGCTGGCTGAGATCTATAAAAAGCTCAGTGGCGGTTACCATATCAGTGAGCAGGACTTAGCGCTGTGGCAAGAACTGGACGCGCAGGAACTAGGCTACAGCGCATTATTCTCTGGTCTTGGCCACACACTAAAGCGCGACAGCCGCGGCTTCTTCTATTTTGACGTCGATGACGCCAGCGCCAATATGGGTAAAATTTCCCGCCTGTTTGCGCTGACAATTTATGCGCTGGTGGAATATTTTGCCGATCAGGGCCGCGATCCACTACAAGCGCTGTTTGATAGCGAGCTGGATCATGAAGTGTTCGCAGCCATTGTACAAAAGCAATATCACCTGTTCGAGCAGCTGGATATCTTTAGCGCCACTGATGTAAAACGCGAGGTGGCTAACCGGATGCTGCGTTTAGGCTTAGCCCGCGCCAGCGGTGACAATATTAAGCTGCTCTCACCGGTGCACCGCTATTTAGATGCCTTACTGCAGTTGGATGATGACGCACCGCAAGACTCCAGCGATACGGTGTTATTGGTTGATACCCCGGATACTGAGGAGATGAGCGATGTCTGAGCAGCTGTACGGCCTGACTAAACTGGCGCTGTTAAATACCGCCGGTTATGCCAAATGCGTCATTCCATTGGATCATGCCGCCTCGATTTGTGCGCCGAACAATACCGGTAAAAGCTCGGTAATTAATGCGCTGCAGTTTCCGCTGATTAACGATTTACGCCTAACTGAGTGGGACGGCCACGATTTAGATGAAACGCGTAAGTTCTATTTTGGCTCGGATCAGAGCTATATCCTGCTGGAGGCAAACTTACCCGATGGCAAAGTGGTGATCGGCGTGGCCGGTCTGGGTAAAATTGCCGGCTACAAGTACCAGTATTTTTGCTATCAGGGTGCACTGGATTTAGACCACTTTATCGCCGGCAACAGCATAGTGAAATACAACAAGCTCGACCACGTGCTGCGCGAAAAAGGCCTGGATCCGATTGAGCTGAAACCGTCCGAGCTTAACGCCATGCTGACCGGCGGCGCCACACCGTACGACAGCCGCATTAACCTTAGGATGATCCCGCTGAATAACGTATCAGATGCACCGGTGTATAAAGATATTTTCCGCCGTATTCTCAACCTGCATAAGCTGACCGCGCAGGACGTGAAGCGCTTATTGTTGCCGGTATTTGCCCGCCATCTGGGCGACCCGAAAGTCGATTTTTATGCTGTCTGGCATGGAGCCTTTGAAAAAGTAAACCGTGACCGGCGCGAGCTAAAAGCGCTGCAAAGCCAGCAGGAAGGCGTGACCGCACTGGAGCATATGCTGGATGCGCGCGCGGTGTACAAAGGTAAATTAGCCGCTTTTGCCCCTAAGCTCGATATTGCCTTAAACGACTATCAGCAGCACTTTGACGACCAAACCAGTGAGCTCGGTGTACAGCTGGAAGATTTACTTAGCGAAAAGCAGCAGTTAGAAGAGCGCCAACGTTTATTTGTCGGCCAGATTAAAGACTTAGGCAACCGCCAGCTTGAGCTTAGCCAGTGGTTTAACCAATACGATGCGCTGCATAGCCGCTTTGAACTGGCTAGCAGTGAGCAGCTGGCAACCAACCTTGGCAATATCCGCAGTGACTACGAGCGTTTAAGCCACAGCTTACAGGGTGCCAGTAACGTCAATCTGGCCACTTTGCAGCATCAGCTGGCGCAGACGCAGAAGCAGCATAAAAGCGCTAAGTTGCAGCTAAAAAACCTCGAGTACAACCTGTATTCACGGTTGCGTGAAGATTTAAGCCTGCCGGAAGTGCAGCACATTACTAAGCTGCTAAACCCGGATCTGTTATCGCTTTCCACCGCCAAAGGCGGCGAAGTCGAGATCACTGATGACAGCGCCTTTAGCAACCTGTTGGAGCAGCTGGCCGATTGTATTAAAGGTGGCAAAGCGCATTTGCCGGGCGCCGTTATCGATTTAGCGCCGCTACACAGTGCACCGGATATGACCAGCGCCGAAGATAAGCTGCAAATTAAGCAGCAAATCGAGGCCTTAGAGCAAAGCTTGCACACGCTTAACCAGCAAATTGAAGTAGCTGCCGATTTAGCCGGTAAAACCCGCGAAAAAGAGCGGCTGTATCAGGATATGCTGCAAGCTGAGCAGGACGTAAAAGATTTCAGCCGCTACCAGCAAATGCGCCAATTGCTCGACGATCAGCAGCAGTTACAGGCCGCGCTGGAAGAGGAGGAAGCCAGTGTGCAAGGCCAGCTGGATGAGGTGCAGCACAAGCTGGCCAGCCAGTCCGACCGGCGTAACCTGCTGAACAATAAGCTGGAGCAGTTAAAGCGGCAAAAAGAGCGCATTGATCAGGAAAAACGTGAGCGCCGCGACCACGAGCTGGAGCTATATAGCGGCCGTGTTACGCCTTATATGATTGATATCGTGTTGGATTTTGACAATTTAGCCGACAGTATCCGCAGTTTTAACAAAGACTGTCAGGAACTGCGCTTAACCGAGATGAATATCGCCAACACCTATCAGTTTATCTACAACGCTGGTATCACCAAGTTTGAAACCGAAAGCGATACTGAGCTGAAGTACCAGAAGCTGATTGAGGCGTTCCATCATCTGGATAAAGAGCGTGATGCCATTGAGCGCCGCGCCCGGGTAGCATT
Organism: Rheinheimera pleomorphica; assembly: GCF_011634895.1. GTDB lineage: Bacteria > Pseudomonadota > Gammaproteobacteria > Enterobacterales > Alteromonadaceae > Alishewanella > Alishewanella pleomorphica. Next base: position 372,809 of record NZ_SIRR01000007.1, read on the forward strand.
AACCGAAGTGGCCTCGACCTTAAAAGGCCTGCGCAACGATTTAAACCGGCTGCACCGCGAGCTTAACAGCTTTAACCGCGGCATCTGGCGTCAGCAAATCTCTAACTTAAAAGACTTTAAGATAGAGATAGTCGACCGCAAATTGCTAGTTGGCCATATTGATACCATTTTAAGCACCTCTGAAGCCTACGAGCAGGGTGATACTTTCGATTTACTGGCTGGCAATACCCTGGCCGAGCGCGATATTAACGCTGCCCGTGATTATTTAGTACAAGCGGCCAGTGAAAAAGGCGGCTTAACATTGTCGGATTTATTTGATATCCGCTTTAAAGTGGTGAACCGCGCTGGCGAAGAAGAGTACTTCGACAAGATCGACTCGGCCGGTTCTAACGGCACCCGTATTACCATTAAGCTGCTGTGCGGTATGTTGTTTATCCGCCAGTTACTGGCCGAGCGCGAGCGTGGTAAATACCGTATTCCGATTTACATCGACGAAGCGGCCGATATCGACCCGCATAACCAGCAGGCCATTATCGAAACTGCACTTAGCTTTGGCTTTGTGCCCATTTTTGCCTCGGTGAAACCACAAACCAGCTGCCGTTATATCGTGCCTATCCGCACCGTCGCCAACGGCGCACAAAACTGGGTAGATGAAAAAGACTGGATAATTTGCCAGCCAGTGCAGCAAGAACTGCAGCCGGAAGAGGTTGAAGCTATGGCTGAAACGGTATAACAGTAAAATGAATTGTGATTAAAATCTTAATTGACAGAACGACACCCAGACCCTAGACTTGCAACCAATATGACCGGCGCCTCTGCATTTATGTACGCGTCGGTTCTCATTTCTGAAATCCGTTCAACCATTCAATAGCTCCTTCAACTGCGCCAAAATCTTGCAGGGTCAACATGTCATTTCTGGTAGTGGGAAAATCATTCATCAATACGAATTTTAATATCGCTGCTGTCCTGAGCTTACGCAGTATGCTTATCTAACTTAGCGAGCGCTCCAAGAAAATAGCTGTAAAATCTGATTCTCAATTAAGTAACGTTATTGTATCTATTCGCGTCTAAATTTCGTGTGTTCAGATCGGGCGGTATGTGTACGCATCGCTATAGTGGATTTGTAGCAGCTAAGTTAGTAAGGAAAAAAGTGTGTCGTTAAAGGATCAGAAAGTCAGAAAAGTATACCCCACGTTTACAATTGCCTGTGGGCCGAAGAGCGCCGTGCTTTTTATACTGGCACATGCTGCAACCTTAATGCTGCTATTTAAGTATGGTTTAGTCTACTTTCCGAATGCATATGCAGAAATAGGGTTGGAAAGGTTTTCTGATATCGACAAGCTTATATTTGCAGGATTGACATCCTTGGTTGGCTATATGCTATTGGAATTCTTATTCACTGTTGTGTTTATAAAGAAAATCAGCAAACCCTTGGTCCTAAGTAATGATTACCTGATTATTCCGTCGTGGGCGATACGAAACTCAAATGTCGGCAAAACTAAGCAATCACTTCGAATTGCAATTGATGATATCTCTAATATATCAACGCGTTTATCTCATATATCAAAACTACCACTATTGCGGTTTGCTACGCCTTTTCAGATGCTTTTAACCTTGAATATGGGCACCAGCAAAGTAACGCTTGATCTAAAACACGCGGGATTCTTTCAGCCCATTCATAGCTGGCTAAAAAATATAAGGGTTCCGGTAGATAGGAGTGCATCAAGTCAGCAACCTCATCTGAATCGGGGCAATTTCAATAGCGTGGCTTTGGCCTGTATTGGTCTTTCATTAATGATGGCTTTTGTTATGCCACTAGTACTTTGGACATTTAGTCCATAGATAATTGCTGGCTAAAAAGCTTCCCGTAAAACGTCATTAAACTGGCGGCTTTGTTGTAGAAAGTAGTCACAGCGTTGCAAAGTGAGCTGGGTTAAGTTTTTTATATGAGCTTGCTGTTCGACGGTAAGTTGGTCTGTACTAAAATCCAGTTGGTTAGCCAGGCTCTGGCAGCGTATAGCCAGTAAGTCCAGACGACGCTTAATCAGTGCCGGTTTGAGGTCAACCTCGTCTGCAAATGTCAGTAAGTCGTATGCGGTGATAGTATTGATATCGAAGTTGTCGCCAACTGCCATGGCCAAATCAGTGTTAAGTTGAGGGTGTTGCTCTGCTTCATACAGTATGGAAACCAAATCATAAAACGGGCTAAGGTTCATGCCGCTGCGGCCAACAAAAAAACTAATATTTTTACCGTGCGCATCACTATTGCCAATAATCAGATTAAACAGTAACCAGTCGAGCATTTTTTGGATGGTTAGCAATGGCACAGCAGTAAGACGGGCAAATGAAATGAGCTTACTCAAACTTACGCCATCTCTGATATTGGCAACGTCGCGATCATCGCCAAACTGGCGTTCGTACTTATATTCAGGAGGTAAATCTAATGCCTGGCAAGCATCAATCATATGGTGTTTGCTGACGCCATGTTCAGAACGTTTGCGGTCAAATCGGGTAACCAACAGAGCATGGTGACCACCAAAATGCCGTTGTTGCACTTCAGCAACATCAATGCCAACTGCGGCGGCCAAACGCATGCAAAACAATTCATTTACGATGATACTGCGATAGTTGGCAGCAGAGAATTTTACAATATGCGTGCTGGAGTAGTTGCCATCAGCCAGCGATAGTTGCTGGTTTTCATCAACATATACATTTAACTTGTTTTGCACACCGGCAACGGATAGCCGGAACTTACCGTCCCAGTACACCAGTTGACTTGTGTCCTGGCTGCTAAGGCGCTCAGCCAGTTCTGCGTCCGTAATTGGCCGAAGTTTGCTGACGACATTTGCAGGCTCTCTGTTATGAAACGATAGAGCGCCGGCGGTTTCAGCCCCAATGGCTTTAAGGATGGCAAGCACATTATCTTTGGATAACCGCTCGTAACTCAGCAAACTACTTAAAGCGTCACCTTCAGGGAGCAGGTTTTTCAGGAAGTTGATCAAGGTGTCAGATGATACAGTTTGCTGAAAACCTATATGTGGCGAAATGGCAAAGCCTTGCGCTAACCAGTTGGCTGCATAATTAAACTGGCATTTGCCTGGCGACATGAATGTCAACTCACCAACCAGACTAGAATTGGCATAGACGTTTAGTTTGGGCAGGTTATCAGAGCCAGTCATTATTGCCTTCCGCTGCTTTTACTTGCAGTTCTATGCCCCATAACGCCAATACGGTAAATAAAGTCTCTGCCCGCACATTGCCCGCGTCTTTTTCAATATTCTGATATGTCTGCTTGGATAGTCCAAATAAGAGGGCGGCGTCAGCAATAGAGACACCCATAGAAGTGCGTTTATATCGCACTAACTGACTTAACGACGCCAATGTTACTGGCTGTTGTATATCCGGTTTATCAGTTGGCATAACCCGCTTTGCCATAAATTCCACCTTATAGCTGCAATAAGCATTGTCGCTGTGATCTGCATATTAATCCTAAATAGTTAGGATTAATAGAGGTAACATTGCACGTTTAATATATAATCCTATAAAAGTAGGACTATATGAAAAATACAACAAATTTCAAATAAAATCCTAAATTGATAGGATTTTATTTGAAGATCAGGAAGGGTAAAACTACAGTAATTCGGGTTTATGCAACAATTTAGTTTGCGGTGTTAGTTTTTAATAATCTTGTACAGAAATTAATTGCAGATAATTTTGCTTATGGCCGCTATATTGTACCCATCCGCACCGTCGCCAACGGCGCACAAAACTGGGTGGATGAAAAAGACTGGATAATCTGCCAGCCGCTGCAGCAAGAATTGCAGCCGGAAGTGGTAGAAATTGAAGTAGAGCCAGCTTAATAAAAAAACGCCGCGAAAGCGGCGTTTTTTTATTATGATTTTTATCAGCTAAGCATTAGTAATTCGCGATAAGGTAGGCAATCAAGCCAAGATTTGTCAGCACCATAGCCTGGCCTGCACGCAGCAAAGATATGTAGCCGCAACGTATTGCTTGCTCTGTGTATGCACCGATAAGTACTTTCCATTGCATAACGATAACCATAGGAATTACTAAAGCCCCCCGATGGTTGTGTTTCATCATGCCATCAAGGGTTTTTGAGCCATATGAACCATCTGGATATAAGCTGGGGATCAACATCATGCCAAGATATAGCGCTAATACCGGCCAGTTAAGCAAACCAATCACAATCAGCATACCGATTTGTCCGTTAGACATTTCTTGCTGTTCCGTAGGATGTTTGATACTAAACACTTGCAATGTTGCACAGTTATTTTGACAAAGTATGCCGCGATCAGGCATCAGATACAGCGTTAAAATAACGCCACGCAGCGTTTTCAAGTGTACCTGTGTGACATAATTGGGCCGGTAAAAGCCGCTAAAAGTATGTTGCAATAAGTTTATTGCCAGTATATCCCGCTCGTTGCCGTCCAGCGCCCAGGCAGAGATTTCGGTGAAGTAATCGGCCGGTAAGTCCGTTCTGTCACGATTCACAAGGGTTCTTGCCGGGATAAAGTAAGTTCCAGCCAATTGATTAAGCCACTGATAACCCCTGGCGGGAACCAGAATATGGCCTGATATATCGCAGCTAATATTAAACGACCTTAACAAGTGCTTGCCGCGTATTTGCGGTTTTGTCTGGGCATGTTCGTTGGCGCAATTTTGTGTTAAAGACTGGGCTTCAGCGCTGCCAAAATTTAAAACAGCTGATAAGAGGATGCCGAAGAAAAGAAAATGATAAAAATTGGCCATCCATGCCCTGAAAGTAGTAAAAAACGCCGCGCAGAAGATACATTGTATTTACAACTTTTTCCAGCAAATGCAGACAACTTTGCGGCCTAGCGGGTTGGTAAGATTAGCTTTTGTTCTGCAATCACCTGCCGAAATCGCTCTGAGGTAGTCGCCCAGTCAACTAAATCCAATTTCCATGGCAGGTCTGACTCGCTAAAGGCTTCTGCGACCTCTGCCAACAATGCCAACGGTAAAGGTGTATCACTGACAATAGCTAAATCTAAATCCGAGTAGGGTTTGGCATTGCCTTTTACCCGTGAGCCAAAAGCCCACACTTCGTATTGTGGCAGGTAGCGCTGCAAAATGGCGTTAACCTGCTGCCATTCGCTATCGCTGAGCTGTAACCCTGCAGGTTTAGCCACGGGCCAGGCGCTCGGTTAATTGTGTGGCCAGAAACTGCGCCTCAGCAAGAAAGGCCGGTATGCCGGCGACCACCTGCAACGCTATATCTTCATCATAGGTGTGGCTGGTTTTGCTGCGCATATCCCGATAGCCGCGCCAGGCCGGCCAGTCGCCTTGCAGCAGGCCTTGCTCGTTGGCGGTGCGGATCAAATCAGCAAAGGGCATCACATCAAACTGATCGGGCGAAGCGGAGCTTTGTTCAAGATAACGTTTTAACATTTTGTGGCTGATTTCATAAGTAAACTCAAAGCGCTGTACCAGGCCATCCCGAATTTGAATATCGCTGATATCCTGCTGGTAACGCTGCCAGCCTTCTTGCAGGCGGGCAATAGCATTCAGTAACGGGCTGATATCCAATAACATAGATTAATCCTGTAAGCGGCAAAGCGGTTTGCTGCTTAGCTTAACGTAGTGCAGTTATGCTTGCCAGCATAGCTGTTTAACAACACGTCAACTCGGCCATGTCACCGGTATCAAAACCAGAACGTTAGCTGGGGGATGGCCAGACACTGCAAGCGCTTAAGCGATTTACCTCTCCAGAGCTTCAACGTTTGCAGCAAGTTGCGCAAGAGTATGACGAACTAACTGTTGCACTTGCCTTTGTATCTGAAGAATTGATAAAGCCGGTTATGCAGTTGTTGGATAAGTATGGCACGACAGCTACAGGTGCCATCGTCGGTGCAGCTAACAGTAAATACACTGTATTTCAACGCTCTATAGTACGTTATCAGCAAGCCTTGTTAGACTTGCACGAAGCTAGCCAGGCTAAAGCTCAAGCGAGTGGTGCCAGAACAAAAGGCGCACATAATGCGGTAATTGCTGCTAAAGAATTCCATGCAAGGCGGATGCATGCTGAAATGAACCTGCAGTTCAAAACTCAGTTACAACGCTATGCAGCTAACTTAGGTGCTAGTGCTAAACGTTCAGTATTGCTCAACGCAGAGCGTGGCATTAATGTTGCGCGCAGTGGCCGTAGCAATCAACGCAATGGTCAAACGCTGCGCTTTGCCAATAGTCAGCAGGTTGCTACGGTCAAGCGTTTTGTTAATGACTCGCAAATGTTAGGGCGTGGCATTTTGGCGTTGGATTTGGGCTTGCGCGGTATTAAAGTCTATAGCGCCGACAACCGAGGGCGTGAAGGTGTTTCTCAGTTTGCGGGTTTTTTGGCAAGTGCTGGTACTGGTGCTTTGGTTGCTTTGGGGACAAGATCTATAGGTATAGCGTTAATGCTGACACCACTAGGGTGGAAAGTATTAATTGGTGCTGCGATAGTGGGCGGCTTTATGGCTGCATCATATGCTGACAATGACTTCCAAGATAGAGCAGGTCGGATTTATGACCGAATTTCAGGGCGAAAATAATGAAAGATATTCCAATATGGTATGACCTATTGGTAATTAGCTTTTTGTTGTCGGCAACAATTGCTTACCCAATTGTTGCGCTATTTGTGACCCGACCAATCCAGCGCAAATTGCGACAAACTAATCAGGATTATCTCAGCCAATGGGTGATCCCACCATTTCAAAGCATTTTTTACGCTGGTGCAGTGTTAATACCGATGACGCGCTGGCGGCATGAAAATAATAAGCACATGGTTGACACCGATGAACTGGTACGGAAAGCAGCAACGCCGTTGCAGTGGTGGTTGTCACTATGGTGGTTTGCGAGTACTTGCACCATGGTGCTTTTAATCTTCCTCCCGCCATTGCTAAAATTTTTAGGGCTGTGGTCCTTAGACGGTGGCTAGCAATCACTTGCCGGAACCGCTTTGACGTTGTTGCCCAATTTACTAAGTCCACTTTCGCTCTTTTAACTGAGCCGCCAGAAATTCTGCTTCGCTGAAAAAAGCCGGTATACCGGCGACTAACTGTAACGCTATATCTTCATCTAAGGTGAGGGTAGTTTTACTGCGCATATCTCTATAACCGCGCCTGGCCGCCAGTCGCCTTGTAGCAGCCCTTGCCAGCGTTGTCAGGAACGAATAAACCAGTGCCTGTTAAGGTGATGCTACCCGCGCTAGTACCGTAGCCGGCTGTGTTAGCGGTAAGGCGAGTATGGTGGCTTCGCCTGAGCGTGGGAAAATGCCGGTTAAGGCGGTAAAGTTAACCTGATGGGTGACCAGTACCGTCGGTTGTGCAGTTTGAGCAGTGGCAAATTGTTGCAGCAGCGCCTGAGTTTGGCTGTCGCCATCGCCACGGCCGGCGAAAAAGGAGTTAAGCACCGGCAACGGTGTGGGTGGCGTTAAACCCATCAGTCGGGCGGTGTCGAGACAGCGACACCACTGGCTGCTATAAACGGTAATATCAGCGCGGTATTTGTCGCGCAGTAGCTGCCCCCAGCGTTTTGCTTGCAGTTTGCCATCATTACTAAGGTTGCGCTGGGTACTGCAATCTTCCAGCACAAAGCCGGCCGGGTCGCCGGTGCCCGGTGCCAGCGTGTGGCGCATCACCAGTATGGCTTTGCCTTCACGCCAAGTTTGCCAGGCATTGCTGTCGGCACAGCTAAGCATTGGCAATAACAACAACATAAAGAGATAAAATGTTTTCATCGGCCTGGGTTCTGTTGGCAAAGAGTAATGTGCTACGGTACGAAAGCGTTAGCAGTTTAGTCTGTTATTGCTCCGCCACAACTCAGTTTGCATTGTTTGCGTCCACGCATGGCATCGACGCCATGTTTTTGCTCGACTGCGATATTGCAGTGTGGCTACGGATATTCGTTGTTGATAGCTGGTAGCAAGGAGAGGTCTATCAGCTTGACCGCGGCGACAATCATTATTGATAACCGCCCTCTGCCAGCCGGTCGAAGTACTGTTGATAGCGGCCGCTTTGCTTAAACTGCTGCAAATGCTGGTTAAACAGCTGTAGCAACTGCGCGCTGCCGGCTGCGTTTTGTGGAAACAGCAAAAAACTCTGATTAACAAGCAGTGGCCTGGGATGATGGCTGATCTCAGCGGCCAGCTCTGGCGCTAAATGGTTCAGCGTGTAATAACCAACACTGATCTCTTCGGCAAATGCATCAATGCGCCCGGCAGCCAGACGGCGGAAGTTTTGCTCGGTACTGCCAACGCGCGACATTTTAAATACTTTGTTCTCCAGTGCTTGGTCAAAAGCCGGGCCGTAGCTGTAACCCAGGCCACCGCCGAGCAATAAGCCACGCAAATCGGTAAGTTGCTGCCAGTCAAAACGGCGCTGCTTCAGATAAAAAAACACAAACTGTTCACTTAGTACCGGTTCGCTGTAAAGAAAATCTTTGGTGCGCTCTTCAGCCAGCATCCATACCGCCGTAGCGGCATATTTGCCGTTGGCAGTGTCATGATAAGCCCGTGCCCAGGGTAAAAAGTTAAAGGTAACCTCATAACCGGCGGCAGCAAAAATATCGCGGATTAAATGCGCCACCACGCCCTGATGCGGCAAATGCTCACTCAGAAACGGCGGCCACTCGCCGGCGCTAAGTTGCAGGTTGATTAAGTCGGATGGTTGCTCAGGCTCAGCCCCAATGGCCCAGCTGTTATGGCTTAGCAATAGCAAAAAACAACTAAGGTATAAAGCGCGTAATAAGCGGACAGCTAACATAGCGTTGTTTCCGGTAGCGGCTGGCAAAGGTGCAGCGTTTATCAAAGGTGGCAAATGTCGTTTGCAATAGTTTTACCTTAGCAAGCACTGATAAGCCAGCAGTGTTTACGGCACTGCAATCAGGCTCTGTCGCCAGACTTCTAATGCATAGGCCCGGCTTGATGGTGCAATGCCCTGCAACACCAATTGCTGATAGTCTGGCTGCTGGCTTTTGCTGAGTATGGTCTGATTAAGTAAATGGACGATACGCTGCCCACGTTCGCCTTTAGAGCAGGCAAAATGCACCAGGTTAACCGGTTCGGCTTCACGCAGTGAGTAAAAACGCAGGCTATTGTCTGTGCGCTGCGCCACTTTGCGGTATTCCAGTGTGGCATCGATAAAGCCGCGTTGAAGCATAGGCAGCATACTGCCGGTTTCGCTGCTTGAGGTGGTGCGGGTATAAATTGACCAACTGCTCTGGCGCTGAGACAGCAGCTGATCCAGCGCTTCGCCATAGCTACGGTTAATTTCAATGCCAATTACCGGGCCAGGCTTAAGGCTGAGGATCTGCAGCAGGGATATTTGCTGATTGCGCTGTTGTAAGGCCTGCAGCGTACTGCGCCATTTAGAATTTGCCGGCATTACCAATTGCAGCGCATCTTCTACCATATAGGGTAAGCTGAACAAGAAATCCTGCTCGCGGGCGACGGTTTTTTTCAGCCACGGCATACAGGCATTATCGGCCGCTTTGACCCATTCCCGGGCGCGGTTACGGCTAATACCCTCAATACTGTAACCGGCCGGATAGGCGGCTAACAGCTGCTGCAGGATCTGTGCTTCATTGTCAGTTTTTGCTTCTGTCTGCAACAGTGCAACGGCATCGACAATAATCATCGGCTCTGCCTTTACTCCGGCAGGCAGGTAAAACAATGCCAGTAAGCAATAAAGCAGATAAGTCTGTTTCATATCGGCGCTATGCAGCTATCCGGTAGGTTGGTGTTAGATTATTAAGTATAGGCGGGCTTGCGCTTGCATAGACAAGGCTTTATGCAGTGGCATGCCCCATGAGAGGTATGTCACTGCTTATTCGGCAATAATATTTTACCAACTGACATTATCGCGGCGATTCAAAGGCGCATTCAGAGCGGCGTTGCAGCCAGACTCAGTAAAGTTGTCTGGCTGCCACTGGTGGCTTAACGGCCGTCGTTAATGTCGTACACTATTTTTTCCCGCATGGCTGGGTTGTCGATTTGCAGCTCAACGTCTTGTTGCAAAATAATGCGGCCTTCTACTACCGCATCGGCAGCGATATACAAAGTTGGTTTATTGGTATTCGTCCAGCCGAAAAAGGTTTTTTTCTTGCCGCGAGGCTTATACACCAGATCACCTTTTATCAGCGTATTGCCGGTCAGCTTAATATCACCATTTACGGTACTGACATCTTTCGCCACTTCGCTATGGTCCAGCACGATATCGCCGTTAACGCTGTCGACATTGCCGGCTATCACCGCATGAGTGCCTGGCAGAATTTTACCGTTTACGGTTTCCAGGTTGCCAGCCACCTTAAGGCCGCTGCCGCTTTCAATACTGCCGTTTACGGTGCTGGCACTTTGTAGCTGGACATTGTCGCGCAGGTCAATACTGCCATTGACGACAGACACATCCTTGGCACTGCTGTCGCTGGCCATTTGCACGCTGCCATTTACCAGTGAAATGTCGCCGTAATGCTGGTTACTGCCGACAACGGCAGAGCCCATGACTTTGTCGATATTACCGTAGCCGGATGCGGCAACGGTGCTGGCAGTGAAACAGCAGGCGCTGATAACTAAGCCAACAGTGGCAGTAAATTGCGATAATTTCATCGTGATGTCCTTGTTATAGTGAGTTTGCCACTGTAGTTTGCAAAAGCACTGCCAATTTTAATCAGTTGAAAAATAACAATTTATTGTGTGGCGGCGTCCGGGAGAGCGGATTTTTTACCACTTTATAGCGAAAATGACTAATTATCTGCATTCTGGCAGACAGCTATGCTGGGGCTGAACAACCTAGTGCCTGGGTTAATCGCCCTGATCCAACGCGCGCGCCTTACGCGCTTCGGCTTCGGCAAAGGCGGCTTTTATTTGTTCGAGTACCGCATCAACATCGGTTTCGCTGCTGTCGGCAATAAAGTTTCCGCTTAGCGTCACTTCCGGCTGTAATTCACCGGCTTCATATAGCGCCCAAATTTCTTCGGCGTAGTTCGTACCGAGCAATTGCGGCGCATACTGGCCGTAGTAAGCACGCATATTGTTCACATCGCGGCAGAACATCCATTTGGCGTTGTTATTGGCTGCCGCGTCCACTGCCTGGGGCAGATCGATGACCACCGGGCCCTTATCATCGACCAGCACATTAAACTCAGATAAGTCGCCATGCACCAGGCCTTCGCATAGCATAATGACAATGTAATGCAGCATAGTGGCATGGTCGGCCAGGGCTAAGTCGGCATCCATCGCCACATCGGCCAGCCGGGGGGCCACCATGCCCTCGTCGTCACATACCAGTTCCATCAGCAGTACGCCGTCATAGCAGCCAAAGGGCTGTGGCACCCGAACGCCGGCTTTGGCCAGTTTAAACAACGCATCTACCTCAGCGTTTTGCCAGCTTTCTTCTTGCTGCTTGCGGCCGAACTTCGAGCCTTTTTCCATCGCGCGGGCCCGGCGCGAGCTGCGTACTTTGCGACCTTCCTGGTATAGCACCGCCTGTTTAAAGCTGCGCTTATCGGCTTCTTTATACACTTTGGCGCAGCGGATCTCCTCGCCACAGCGGACGATATACACAGCAGCTTCTTTGCCACTCATTAACGGGCGGATAACCTCATCCACCAGGCCTTCATCAACCAGTGGCTGAATACGTTTTGGTATTTTCATTGCGCCGTTATACCTTAGTTAGCAGTGCATAGAAATAGCCTGCCCGCCAGCAACAGCGAAAATAAACCAGCGCCAGGCGGCAGCATATTAGGCAGCCGTTATTTGCCGCAAAAATGTGCATTAGGTATACGCATCCGTTATCTTGGGCTAAAAATAATAAAAACCTTTAAGGTGTCTGCGTTTATGTCTTTGTTGTTGTCTGCTTATCGCGCTGTGTTTTTTATATCACTGCTGCTGGCTGTGCCGGTGTTAGCACAGCCTGTCGTCGATGCAGAACTGGAAGCCGCACTTGATGCTTATATAATGCTGTCGACCACAGATATACCCGCTGCGGAGCAAAAACTGCTGGAACTCGAGCAGCAGCACGCTGCGAACCCGGCCATTGCCAGCCGGGTGCGGTTACTCAGCTACCTGGTAAATTACCAATTTTATCAGCAAGACGGTGAGCGGCTGGAGCAACGGTTACAGCAGTTGCTGGCGCAGGCAGAGCTAACCGAAAATGCCGATACGCTGGCAGAAATTTATGCCACCGAGCTGGAAATCCGCTTGTACCAGACAAAGTTAAATGAGGCTTTTGTTAATTTAGAGCGGACAGAGCAAAGCGTTAGCCGTGCGGTGACACCGCGGGTGCGTTATTACGCCAACAATGTGATAGCCAGATTGTACAAAGCGGATCAGCAGTTTGAAAAAGCGTTGGAGCATTTTATTCTGGCGCTGGATGCGGTAAGTGAAACCGATGACGCTTTTACCCTCAGGCGGCGGGCTTTTCTCAACTACAACATTGCCCATGTGCATACCGAATTAAGAAACTGGTTACAAGCCAGAACCCTGACCGAGCAGAATATTGCTGAAGCAAAGAAGTATGGCCACGACGGCTTTTTGCCGGATCTGTATTTGCTGTTGGGTTATATCGCGGGCTCTGAAAAAGATTACCAACGTGCGGTGCAAATTAATCAGCAAGGCCTGGCGTCAGCAAATGCCTCGGGCCGTGACAGCACTGCACTTATTTTCGAGAATAACCTGGGGGCTACTTATATCCAGATGGCGCAGTATGCTGAGGCCAAAACCATCTTACTGCAGGCACTTAAGCGTGCTGAGCAGCTGCAAGACGAGCACAGCAAGCAGTTAATCATGCAAAATCTGGGCTTTATCCGCGTTATGCAAGGTGAGCATGATGAGGGTATAGCGCAGATGGAAAGTACTATGCGTTATTTAAGCCAGCATTCTGCCAAAACGGAATATGAACCCTATTATGAATGGCTGGCCAAAGCTTATGCGGCGGCAGGCCGCTACAAAGAGCAAGCTGACACCTTGCTGGAACAAATGGCATTACAGGCTGATATCCGTAAAGCCGATAGCGAAAGCCGGCTTGCTGCCCTGCAGGATCGCTTTGACTCTAAAGCCAAAGCACAGCAAATTACCATCTTAGAGCAGGAAAATGCACTGCATGCCCAGCTGCTGGAAAACCAGCGTTTACAGCAGCAACTGGTGTGGCTGGTGGTGGTAATAGTGGCTTTTGCGGCCGTAATGGTGTTTCAGTTGTACCGCAAGGTGCGCCGCTCTAACAAAAAACTGTATGAAACCAATAAACTGTTGGCGTATCAGTCACAACGCGATGTGCTAACCGGGCTGTATAACCGCCGCGCGTTACAGGAATACTTACAAAAACGGGCGTTAAAGCGTCGGGAAGGTGATCTGGCTATTACTAGCGTGACCGGCTTTTTACTGCTGGATATCGACTTTTTTAAACGCATTAATGACAACTTCGGTCATGCAGGTGGTGATGCGGTATTGCAAAGCGTCGCGCAGCGTTTGCAGGACAGCTGCCGTGACAAAGATATGGTGGTGCGCTGGGGCGGAGAAGAGATCTTACTGGTGCTGGATAATATCGATCCGGCCCAGGTCAGCAGCTTTGTGCAGCGGGTGCTAAATTGTATCGCTGAGCAGCCGGTGATGTTTGATAACCAGCCCATTGCGGTTACAGTGAGTGGTGGTTTTATTCATCTGCCGTTTGCCGGTATCAGCGAGGTGCAGCTGGACTGGGAAAAGGTGCTGCAAATTGCTGATATGGCGCTGTATTTAAGTAAAACTAACGGCCGCAACCAGGCCTGTATGGTGGAAGGTATTAACACCAGCTTTGCTGAGGTTGAATCGCAGTTGCACAGCGATCTGGCCGGTGCTATTCGCGCCGGCCATGTAACAGTAACCACCATCAATGGGCCGGGCGGTAACGTTAGCTAAGGTGGCTAGCGCCAATACTAGATCGCGGTTTTTAACAGCAGTAAAACCAGAATTGCAACGGCGGATAACAGTAACACAGCAAATGTCAGCAGCATGCCAAATACGCGGAACTTTAGCGGTTCTTTGATTTGTTGCACGCCGAAGGCATGGCTTAAGCGACCCAGTATCAGCACCATACCCAATACATGCAGATACACCGGCGCCAGGCCGCTGTACTCCGCCAAAAACATCAGCAGCAGTGCAAAAGGCACGTACTCAGCAAAATTACCGTGCACCCGTATCGCCCGCTCCAGCGCCAGCTCACCTTTGCTACCAATGCCCACCTGATAACGGCGGCGCTGCTTAATTACCTTAATACTTAGTACAACAAACATCAGCCCGAGCAGGGCGGCGTAGAGTGCAGTAATCATCATGCTCCTTAACATAAAGCCTGTATCAACAGGCTTTAGCATAGAGACAGTTAGCTGCTTTGGGTAGCTTTAGTTATTTTACCGGCTAACTACCAATCCATACCCGGTAGGTTTATAGCCCAAATTCCACTCGCGCACGCCGCTGACAAAGGGGTTGTCGTGGCCCATATGCTGCTGGATACGTTGGTTTAACTCGCGCTCTTGCGCTGTTGCCGGGTCTTGCTTGTGCCAGGCGATAAACAGCTGTTGTTGGGCGCGGGACAGGTTAAGGTTGTACTTGTCGGCCATGTAAAAGTAGATGCGGGCGATATCGCCGCGTACATTAGGCGCGGGTTCAAACACCTGTTGTTTAAAATCGACCTTTACCGGGCAGGCGCCGTGTTTGGCCGGCGTTGATGGCAGCACACCAAAACGGAAGTTACTGCGATCGCCGTTGACCTCGCCAATCGCCGGTACCAGGTTATATAAATCGGCTTCCATCAGGCGAAACACTTCATCGGTTTTTACGCAGTTTTTCCGGCCACCATTTTGCCAGCACTGGCGTTGATGGCCAAAGTGGTGTGCTGGCATCACATGTTCCCACTCAATGCGGTTGGCGCGTGGGCCGTTTTTGCGCACCTGATAGCCGCAGCCGCTGAGGTTGGGAATGCCTTTTTTGCCCTGCCAGCGGATATCGCAGTCGCAATAAAAGCTGTTTGCCTCAGGCGCGTGAATACGCTGTGCTAGTTTCTTCGCCTGGTCAAAATTCGTCGGCGCCGCTAAACTGACACTGGATAACAGCAGCAGTAAGCTGCTAACAACAATAAAAAAATACTGCATTCACTACCACTTACTTCAGTGAGAACAACCGTGTAACTGTTAAAGCAGAGCTCACCTTGTTCACATAAACACGCCGTAAACCCGTCCATGGGGGCTCGATTATGAACTTCATCCTGAAGTTCACCCTGCGGGCCAGCGGAGCTGTTCAAATTCGTTCCTGACGAATTTGTCAGCATCCATGCCTTCAACGGTTGACTTAGAACAAGCTGATCCCTGCATTGATAATCTGAATTTAATGCGTTTTACCGGCTATTTGTTCGATATCCTGTTGCAGGTTTTTGCGCAGGCCCAGTTTAAAGCCCAGCTCGGCGATAATAAACAACGGGCCGACAAACAGGCCAATTAAATCATCGACAAAGGCCGGTTTTTTGCCCTCAAAGTAGTGGCCGATAAACTGCAACACCCAGCCAACCACAAATAGCGCTATGGCGCTGCTAAGCCAGAGGGCTGTCGGCTGCAGCGCCAGGTAGGCAGCAATCGCAAAACAGCTACCGCTGAATAGCAACATCACTACACCAAAGCGTAAATCGAGCCGGAAATAAAATAACGTTGAGGCAATAAACAGCAGTAAGGCTGGCGTAATACTGATACCGGCCAGGCTGAACAGTGGCCACCACAGCAGGCCAAAAATAGCGATAACAATCAGCGGAATGCCAGCATAGTGAGTGAGGATATTACGCTCATCTCTATGGTACTTGGCATACTGGCTTAAATGCTCAGTCAGGTTTTTCATTGACTTATCTCTGGCGACAAGGGGCTTGGCATTTAGCCTAAATCCAGTCGCCGGCGGGGTCAATGAGACACTTTGTTCCTGTTGTAGCAAAACTGTAAACTTGGCGTATATGAGCAATAAATAGACAAACTTAACCGCTACTGTAGGCCGGTGTTAACGGAGCTTGATGTCACTAACACTGCGCTGTGTCGCCTGTAGCGCACAGTAAATTACTCACGGATGACTTGCATACACCAAACAGAATAAGGGATAGACCAATGCAAGTAATCAGTACCACTATTAAGCATCAGCTGTTTAAGCTGCTGCTGATCATCAGCCCGGCACTGCTTAGCAGCGCAGCCAGTGCCGATGCCATTTTACACGCCTTTGACTGGCACTATGACGAGGTAGCCGCTAAAGCCAGCGAAATTAAAAACCTGGGTTATAAGGCGGTGCTGGTAGCGCCGCCGCTAAAGTCTAACGCGGCCAGTTGCGCCTGGTGGCAGCGTTATCAGCCGCAGGATCTGCGCGTGATTGACCACTGCAAAGGCAATAAGCAATCTTTTGTGAATATGATCAATGCCCTGAATGATAGCAACCCTGCGCGCAAGGTAGAGGTTTACGCTGATATTGTGCTAAACCATATGGCCAATGAGCGCTATGGCGCTACCGACTTTCCCGGCCAGGCCGCGCTGGATGCTTATGGCAACAACAGCAGTTACTGGAATAATCAGCAACTGTTTGGCAATTTAAGCCAGGGGTTATTCAGCCCGTGGGATTTTAACCCGGCAAACTGTATCAGCAATTATAACGATGTCTGGCAGGTTCAGAATTACCGGCTGTGCGGCGGCGGTGGCGATACCGGCTTACCGGACTTAAACCCCAATAGCTGGGTGGTGCAGCAACAGCGCGCCTACCTCAGTGCGCTAAAAGCCCTGGGGGTGAAAGGCTTTCGGGTGGATGCAGCCAAACATATGACGATTTGGCATATTAATGAAATCTTTACCAGCAGCATTAAAGACGGTATGTATGTATTTGGCGAAATTATCACCAGTGGCGGTGCCGGCAATAATGAGTACGACAGTTTCTTATCACCGTACTTAGCCCATACCGATCATAAAGCCTATGATTTTCCGCTGTTTAGTACTATCCGCAGCGCTTTTGGTTTTGGCGGCAGCTTAAGCCAGTTGGTTAATCCGGCTGCTTACGGCCAGGCGCTGCAAAACAGCCGCGCCGTGACCTTTACCGTTACCCATGATATTCCGACCAATGACGGTTTTCGTTACCTGATTATGGACCCCACCGATGAATATCTGGCCTATGCCTATGTGATGGGCCGCGATGGTGGCAAACCGCTTATTTTTAGCGACAGCACCGGCACCGACAACGGCCGCTGGGTGAATGCCTACAAAGCCAGCCATATCAGTAAGATGCTGAATTTTCATAACCGCATGCAGGGCCAGGGCATGGAAATGCTGGCCTGGAATGACTGCGCCATTTTATTCCGCCGTGGCCAGGAAGGCGTGGTAGGTGTTAATAAATGCAGCAGCAACCAGAGCTTTAACGTTAATACCCACGGCCGCTTTTACTGGTACCGCAATTACCGCGATGTGCTAAGCGGCGGTAATCTGGTGTATATCAATGGCGGCAGTTATAACTTCAGCATTCCGGCACGCCAGGCCAGAATGTGGTATGCCGACTAGGTTGCTGGCGTTAGTCAGCACTGAACAACGCCAGTAAGTCGTCAGCCTTGCCCTGCCAGGGCTGACCTTTACCACCGGCAAACAGTTGATCGGCCAATTGCCGTTTATGTTGCTGCAACAACTGTACTTTTTGCTCTACCGTATTGCTGGCGATAAGCTTATAGACAAACACCTTTTTTTGTTGGCCAATACGGTGAGCACGGTCGGTAGCCTGGGCCTCGGCGGCCGGGTTCCACCAGGGGTCGTAGTGTATAACAGTGTCGGCGGCGGTCAGGTTAAGGCCGGTGCCGCCGGCTTTTAAGCTGATCAAAAATACCCGGGTATCACCGTGTTGAAAAGCATCTATCTGCTGCTGGCGGTGTCTGGTCTGGCCGGTCAGTTTGCTGTAGCTAATGCCCAGGGCGTTCAGCTCGTCTTCTATCAGGGTGAGCATGCTGGCAAATTGGCTGAACAATAAGATATTACGGCCTTCTTCCAGCATTTCCGGCAGGGTGTCACGCAGCCATTGCAACTTGGCATTACTTTGCACCGAGCGCGCATGTTCTACCGGCACCAGCCGGGCATCACAGCAGGCCTGGCGCAGCTTTAACAGCGCATCTAAAAACTGAATTTGGCTGGCGGCCACGCCTTTTTGCACAAATAACTCGCGCACCTTGGTTTCCATCACCAGGCGGATGCTTTCATACAGGTTACGCTGATCGCTTTCCAGTTCCAGCAGTTGTACTATTTCGGTTTTTTCCGGCAGCTCGCTGGCTACCTGTGCCTTGGTGCGTCGCAGCATAAAGGGCGCGATGCGGCTTTTCAGGGCATGGGCGCGTTCGGTGTCGCCGTGTTTCTCAATCGGTTTGCGGTACACCTGATTAAAGTGAGCATCGTTGCCTAACAAGCCTGGCAGCACAAAGTCAAAAATAGACTTCAGTTCTCCAAGGTGGTTTTCCAGCGGCGTACCGGACAATGCCAGTTTAAATTCGGCCTTTAACAAGCGCACTGCTTTGGCCGCCAGGCTGCCGGCATTTTTTATGTGCTGGGCTTCATCCAGAATAACGGCGCTGAGCGGTTGGTGTTGATAGTACTTATGGTCGCGCACCACCAACGGATAGCTGGTGACAATCAGATCATAATCATGCAGCGTATTAAACAGACCCTGGCGCTTATTGCCATGTACCTGTAACACCCGCAGCTGTGGCGTAAAACGGGCGGCTTCGGCCAGCCAGTTTCCCAGCAAACTGGTGGGGCAAATAATTAACGCCGGCTGGTTAAGCTCGCCGCGCTGTTTCAGGGCCAGCAACAGGCTAAGCGTTTGCAGGGTTTTACCCAGGCCCATATCGTCGGCCAGGATACCACCTAAGCCAAATTCACGTAAAAAACTGAGCCAGCTTAAGCCCTGTAACTGGTAATCGCGTAGTTGCGCCTGCAGGCCCGGCGGCACTTCGCAAGGGGTAATGCCATTAAAGTTATGCAGCAGCTGTGTGAGTCGCTGCACGCGCTGGGCGTTTAAAAATTGAATGTCTTTGGCGGTTTCCGGCGGCAGCAGCGCAGCTTTAAACGCCGGCAAATCCAGGCTGAACTGCGGTTTATGCGGGTTTAGCAGTTCAATAATGGTATCGATAAACGGCTGGATCAGTGCCAGCGGCAATGCCAGCTTGCCCTGCGGTAAAGATAACCAAATCGGTTTGTCGGCATCGGGCAAGCCGTGCTGGCGCAGCCACTGGCTAATCAGCGGCAGCAGCGGTACCTGGGTGCCGTCGATATCCACCTGTATTGCCAGCGCAAAGCCGCCAACCGCATTATCCTGCACCTGTAAGTACGGATTACCGGTTAAAATATCCAGATTAAAGTTGTCATCGCGCGCTATGTGCCAGCCTTGCTGCTCAAGTTGCGGCAGCGCATCCAGCAGCGGTTGCCATAACAGCGGATTATCCGGCCCCTCGCCGACAGCAAAGGCACTTTGCTCCTGGTAAGGCGGCGGTAATGGCGGCAGTTGAAGTAAGTCTAGTTGCAGCAGCTGTTCTAGTGCGGCAGTTTCTGCGGCGCGGTCGCGTTGAATAAAGACGGTGCTGCCGTTGTCGCTCAGCTCAGTTTGCGCCTGGGTTAAATTAAGCGGTAACAGGTAGTCGGCATACTGAAACTGCAGCACCGCGCTGGGCTCATGGCGGCCACGGGCTTTGTGCGGTAGCATTTTTAGTTGCAACACGGGTTTGGCGCTGCTGCGTACCTGTTTAATCCCGGCCGCACGCGGCAGCGGCAGGCTGGTTTGGCTAAACAGCTGCTGCAGGCGGCTTAGACTGGGGGCCAGCGCCTGCTGCGGAATGGGCGGCATTTTGTTTAGCAGTTTGAGCTGGGCACTACTGAGAGCTGTATCGAGTAAGCCAATCTGGTAGTAGCTGGTGTCGAGATAACAGGGCGGATCGGTATACACCAATTCAAACTCGCGGTCGGCATCATCCAGTTGCCAGCTAAGCTGCTGGCCGGCGGCGCTGTCGTGCCAACTAAAACTCAGTGGCCGCGATGGCCCTTGCTCAACCGGGTAGCGCGCTTCTGAGAAAAAGCAACGACCGCTTTGCAGCAGTTGCTGCAGCAGCTGATAGCCCCAGTCGGCTTCCAGCAAGGGTAAGTCGCGTAAGCTCTGGGCACGGAAATAACTTAGCAGCCGGTAATCCTGTTCTTCAATCCAGTGCGGTATCGCCGGGCTGACTAAATCATACTTACCAATGGCCACGCCTTTGGTGTAGCCGCCTTTTTTACTGCTTTTAACCCGGCGCGGGCTAAGCTGCAAGCCGGCCTGGCCATAAGACAGCAGATACAGCACGATATCTTTGTCCTGCTGCTGTGGTGCCAGGGATTGCTCAACCTGCTCAAACCATTGGTTAAGCTGGCGCACCGGTTGTTGTTCCAGTTGCAGTTTATGCTGCTGATAATCGCGCTGCAGGCGCAGCAACACCGCCAGCACATGCTTACAATTAGCGCCTACCGGGCAGGTGCAACGGTTTTGCAAACGCCAGCCATTACTGTTGTGCTGCAAACTTATAAACTGGCGATAGGGTGTAAAAGCGGCGCCCCAGACCTGAGCGCTGATTTCTGATAAGTCACTGCTGTATTCCAGCTTCACCACTTTACCGGCCTGCAAATAGGCCTGGGCGCGGTGAAAGGTCACGGCATCAAACCAGTGTTCCAGTTGTTGTTGGCTAAGCGGAAACGCCGTCTCAGAGATCATAACGCCCAAGTAATAAACACAAAGGCGTAATGCTACCGCAGTTTTGCCTTAAGCCAAATGCGGTAGCGTAAAATAATTAGTTAATCGTTAATGTTAACCGGGCCGTTGATCGCATTCAGTTTCAAACCACCTGAGCCGCTATCAAGAATGGTCAGGCCGCCGGCACCATCGACGTCAATATCACCGCTGCCATCATCTAGGGTCACGACACCACCGACAGCACGTATGGTTAGATCGCCTGAACCATCGTCGACAGTGACATCGCCTGCAATGTCTTCAAGCAGCAACTCGCCTGAGCCGTCTTCCAGCTGCAGTGAGCCCGTCAGTTGTCTGACAGACAACTCGCCTGAGCCATCAGTGATGCGGGCGTTGTTGCCGCCGCGGATATGCAGGTCGCCGGAGCCATCTGTAATCTGCAAATCGCCCTTAAGGCCACGAATATCAGTATCACCGGAGCCATCATCCAGTTGCAGGCCGAAGCGGGCCGGTACCTTAACCTGCAGATCAATATAAGGGCTGTTGCCGGAATGAAAAGCCTGGTCAAACCCGGCGTCAAGTTTGGCATTGCTACCACGGTTAACCAATGACAGGCGGATATCGTCGGCGTTGTAGTAGTAGATATTCGCCACCAGCTCAATGTCGGTACGGCCGTCTTCACCGACAATGTCGAGTTTACCGGCACCGGTATCGGCAATCAGTTGGCTCAGGTTTACCGCATTTAACGCCAGCGTACGCTCTTCGTGCTGCAAGTCACCGGCGTGGCCGTTGCCGACGTAGATAACACAGCCACTGAGTAAGGTGGCGGCAGCAAGGGTTAAAACAGAATTTTTCATCGGGATTCCTTGAAGTTTAGTGATTAAGCAATGTCTGACAGCAGTTAAGCAAAATCAATGCCGTTACATAATTTATTTTAATTCAAAAGCTTATATTTTTATAGTGGTGTTGTGCATTAGCCTGAAGCACTAATATCTGGTGAATTACGCCACTTAGTGAGGTTTGAAAAGGGCACTCTGTGGCACCGGCTGGAGTGTTAACAAAAAGCCAGCTATGTTTAAGCGGAAAATGGCGCCGGTGCAACTGGCCGCCAATGGCTGTGAAACATAACAATAAGGATAATTCACGATGATAAAAAAAATACTGCTGGTGATGGTACTGCTGTTGGCGACGCCGCTGCTGCTGGCATTATTTGTTAAGCAGGATTACAAAGTAGAAACCCAGGTAGTGATTCAGCAGCCAGCACAGCTGGTGTTTGACTATATTCGCTTTCTTAGCAATCAGGACAATTTTAGTGTCTGGGCGGCGATGGATCCGAATATGCAAAAGTCTTACCGGGGTGTAGACGGCACCGTCGGCTTTGTCTCAAGCTGGCGCAGTGATAATCCGGATGTGGGTAGCGGTGAGCAGGAAATTACCGCGATAACAGAAGCCGAGCGGATAGAGTTTGAGCTGCGGTTCACCGAGCCGTTTGCATCTGTATCGCCGGCTTATATGACGACGGAGGCGATTACGGCGCAACAAACCCGGGTAAGCTGGGGCTTTGCCGGGCGGATGCCGTACCCAATGAACCTGATGCTGCTGGTGATGGATGTGGAAAGCATTATTGCCGCAGATCTACAGCAAGGGCTGGATAATTTAAAGCTGATTTTAGAGGCCCCGCCAGCAGAGCCGGTTAAGGCGCCATTAGAGTAAATAAGCGTATTAGTCTTGCCAATATTTAACAATGTGCTAAACATTAATTTATCTTTTATTTCATTTAAGCAGGAGACAGGATGTCACTGGCTGTCGTGTTTAGCCGTGCCAGACATGGCTTGGATGCCCCCCTGGTTACCGTCGAAGTGCATATTAGCAATGGCTTACCGGCGTTTCAGCTGGTGGGCCTGCCGGAAACCTCAGTAAAAGAATCACGTGATCGGGTACGCAGTGCCATGGTGAACAGTGGTTTTGCCTTTCCGGATCGTAAAATTACCGTCAACCTTGCGCCGGCCGATCTACCCAAAGAAGGTGGCCGCTTTGACCTGCCGATAGCTCTGGGCATTATTGTGGCGTCCGGCCAACTGGCAGAAAAAAGCCTGAACGGCTATGAGTTTTGTGGCGAGCTGGCGTTATCCGGAGAGATCAGAAGCATAGTGGGGGAAATTCCGGTGGCGATAGCCTGTCGTGATGCCGGTCGTGAAGCGGTGCTGCCGATGTTAAACGCCCAACAGGCACAACAGGTGCCTAAGGTTGCTGTGCATGGCGCTGAACATTTATTGCAAGTACACAGCTTTTTATTAGCGCAGCAACCATTGCCTGCTATACCGGCGTTACCGGTACGCGAGCAGCAACAACTGCCTGACTTAGCCGATGTTAAAGGCCAGGCTCATGCTAAAAGGGTGCTGGAAATATGCGCTGCTGGTGAGCATAACCTGCTGATGCTGGGGCCGGCTGGTACCGGTAAGTCGATGTTGGCACAGCGGCTGCCTGGCATTATGCCGCCCTTAACCGAGAGCGAAGCGCTGGCGACAGCCGCTATTTACTCTATTGCCGGGCTAAAGCGTAATTTAACCGACTGGCAGCAAAGGCCGTTTCGCAGCCCCCATCATACCAGCTCGGCGGTGGCACTGGTGGGCGGTGGTTCGGTGCCCAGACCAGGTGAAATTTCGTTATCACACCACGGTATTTTATTTTTAGACGAATTACCGGAATTTCCGCGTAAGGTGCTGGATGTACTGCGTGAGCCACTGGAAACCGGCGTGGTGCACATCAGCCGGGCCGCCCGGCAGGCCGAGTTTCCGGCGCAGTTTCAACTGGTAGCGGCATTAAACCCCAGCCCGACCGGGCATCATCAGGATGGCCGCGCGACGCCAGAGCAAGTGATGCGCTATTTAAACCGCTTGTCTGGCCCTTTTATTGACCGCATTGAACTACAAATTGAAGTGCCGCTGCTGCCCAAGGGCATGTTAAGCCAGCATACGCAGGAAGAAAGCAGCGCCAGTGTACGCGAGCGCGTGCTGGCAGCAAGACAACTGCAATTACAACGGCAGGGTAAGGCCAATGCCCGCTTAAGTGGCAGTGAGATTGCCGATTTCTGCCCGCTGCAAAGCGCTGATGCGCGCTTTTTAGAAGATACCATACATCGCTTTAAGTTATCGGCACGCACCTACCATAAAATTATTAAGGTGGCGCGCAGCATTGCTGACTTACAACAACAAACTCAGATCAGTCGGGCGCATTTAATGGAGGCGCTTAGCTATCGCGCGCTGGAGCGCTTATTAAGTTACCTGAAAAGCTGAATTTGTTAAATTTTAAAATTTATTTGCACAAAAAGTTTACATTGTAACTTTTTTGGGTAAAATTGTCGACGTACCAACACAGCGGATAGTATCTAAGGACGGATATATGTGGGTCAGGCAAAACGGGCTGTTGTGTCACACCGAAACCAAGTGCACCTTATCGCCGCAAAGTTATGGTCAGCCAATCTATTTTGAGCACCTGGGCGAACTGTATTTTTCCGCTGCTGACGTCGTGATTAAAATGTCGGTCGCCGAGTTTAGCCAGTTCAGCCAGGAATATGAAATAGCGCTACAGCCATAAGCTATAGCGCCAGTGCGGTAGTGTTACAACAGCTTCCAGTTTAAGGTTTCACCGGCGTAAAACGGCACTATAGGGTTGCCGTTGGGCAGGGTAATTTCAGCAGGCACCTGCCATGGCTGTTTTACCAGCGTTACCGTACCGCTATTACGTGGTAAGCCATAAAAGTCGGCACCGTAGTGGCTGGCAAAAGCTTCCAACTTATCCAGACAGCCTAAATCATCAAATACCTGGGCGTACAGCTCTATGGCGCTGTGCGCGCTGTAACAGCCCGCGCAACCGCAGGCCGATTCTTTGCGGTGTTTTTCATGCGGTGCTGAGTCGGTACCCAGGAAAAACTTGCTGGAGCCGCCCGCCACCGCCGCCCGCAGCGCGTCCTGATGGGTGCGGCGTTTTAATACCGGCAGGCAGTAATTATGCGGCCGCACGCCGCCAACCAGTAAGTCGTTGCGATTTAACAGTAAATGCTGTGGCGTAATGGTCGCGGCGACATTGGCTGACGCTTCGGTTACAAAAGCCGCGGCATCGGCGGTAGTAATATGTTCAAACACCACTTTCAAGCTGGGGATGCGTGCCACTATATGTTGCAGGTGGCGGTCAATAAACACTTTTTCGCGATCGAAAATATCAATCTCGTGCTCGGTCACTTCACCGTGAATGAGCAGCAGCATGCCTTGCTCGGCCATGACGTCGAATACCGGATACAGGCTGTCTAACGCCCCCACACCCTGGCTGGAGTTGGTGGTGGCACCCGCCGGATACAGTTTGGCGGCTACCACGCCGGCAGCTTTGGCATCGATAATATCCTGTGCCGTGGTTTTATCGGTCAGATACAGTGTCACAAGAGGCTCGAAGTTGCTGCCCAGTGGCCGTGCGGCCAGAATGCGCTCGCGATAAGCCACAGCCAGCGCGGCGGTAGTGACTGGTGGTACTAAATTGGGCATTACAATAGCGCGGGCAAACTGGCGCGCTGTGGCCGGCACGGTTTCGTGCAGCATATCGCCGTCACGAAAGTGTAAATGCCAGTCATCCGGGGTTTGAATGGTTAAGGTGGTCATGCAAAGCTCCTGCAGGCAGTGAGGCGAAAACTGCCGGCTATTCTAGCAATTTCATCGCTTAACCGCACCGGCTAAATTTGCCCGCGTTTTTACTTCAGACCGGCGCAGCGCTTTGCTACACTGCCAACTGTTAACCGATGCGGAGAGACGATAATG
Organism: Rheinheimera pleomorphica; assembly: GCF_011634895.1. Taxonomy (GTDB): domain Bacteria; phylum Pseudomonadota; class Gammaproteobacteria; order Enterobacterales; family Alteromonadaceae; genus Alishewanella; species Alishewanella pleomorphica. Next base: position 398,363 of record NZ_SIRR01000007.1, read on the forward strand.
TCAGATTTAGACTTTGACCTGGACCACCTGGATTTTGCTCAGGCCGAGCAAAATATTGAACAGCAACAACAAGCTGAGCTGCAGCGCGCAGCCGAGCCACAATTTGGCGATGATGATGACGAATGTAGCGGCGGCGCCTGCAAAATTTAATCGGTTTGGGCCGGTGGCAGTTGTTGCACTGGCGTGTGCCACAACTGGCTAATAGCAATGCACAATACGCCGGCCAGCATCAGTAATGAAAATGGCAGCGGTGTACCATTGTAAGACCAGGCCAGTAAGGGGCCGGCCAGGGCACCAATGCCAAAACGCAGGGTACCAATTACCGCTGTTGCCGTGCCGCTGTTATCGGGAAACTTCATTAAAATCATCGCGTCAGCATTGGTGGCAATCAGGCTCAGGCTGGCCATCAGTGGTGCTATGCTTAGTACGGTAAACGCCAGGCTAAACTGCCAGAAATTAAATAATGTCAGCGCGCTGGCGCTAATCACTGCCAGAACCAGGCCGGCACGCAGCATGCGCTGCGGGCCCTGGCGGGTGACCAAACGGCTGTTAATAAAGTTGGCCAGCATCAGCATTAACACATTAAAACCGAACAGCAGGCTAAATTGCTGCTCGTCAACGCCAAAATATTTGATGTAAACAAAGGGCACGGCCGTTAAAAAGCAAAAGAACGAAAAGGAGGCAAACATCGAGGTGGCAATGTCAGGCCGTGCCGATACCTGGGAGAATACCACTTTATAGCCAGCAAAAAAGGCCAGCCGTTGTCGCGGCCCGGCGGGACGGATCTCTGGCAGATAGCGCCAGCTCAACAGTAACACCAGCAGGCCATAACCGGCCAGGCAGACAAAAATCATCTGCCAGTTGGCCAGCCACAACACACCACTGCCCAGCGCAGGCGCCAATAGCGGTGCCAGCATCATGATCATCGACACATAGGACATACCTTTAGCAGTGTGCTCCTGATACAGCTGCCTGACGATGCCAGGCACCACCACAGTGGCAGCGGCACCACATAATGCCTGCAGCGCCCGCCAGGCTAAAAACCATTCAATGCTGTTAACTAAGCTTAGCGCTACACTGGCCAGCACAAAGCCGGTTAAGCCAAACAGTGCCAGCGGCCGGCGTCCCAGGCTGTCGGCCATTGGGCCACAAATCAGCATGCTAATGCCAAAAAAAGCCAAAAAAATACTTAATGATTGCTGCACCATGCCAATGGAGGTGTCCAGCTGCTTTGCCATCACCGGCATGGCGGGCAGATACATATCAATAGCCAGCGGGGTAGTGGCGACAACTGCGGCCAGTAACAGGATGATCCAGCCAGCGGGTTTGTGTGACATTGAATAAAGCTCGTACGACAGCGGGGCTTTATAATACGCGCTTTTCACACTTACCGCTAACGGCAGAGTGTAAAAATAGGTTAGCAAATATGTCTGGCCACCAGCGCATACATTGCATTTGGCCGCAGAAAGCTTTGTAATGGTGGTCAGTCAATCAGATGGGCGATATATGTTCATTACCGGTAACCTTATCTCAGGCGTATTGGTGTTGCTAGTGCTGTTGGGCTCACCGGCGTTGGCAGCGGGCAATGAACCGGATAAGGATGCGACGTCGATACGCGTAGGTCTGCATTTGTCGGCGCCCTGGTCATTTTATACTGCCAGTGGTGAACTGGATGGCATAGAGTACCAGCTGGTTTCACGTATTTTCAGCCGGGCGGGTTTTGCCGTCGAATACGAGCTACACAGTTACAGCCGTTTAATAAAGCAGTTCAGCGATAAAAAGCTCGACTGTGCCTCGCCGATGGCGATAAAGCTGGCAGAAGCCAGTTACAGTAGCGATTATTTGCCGTTTCAGGATGTTGCTGTCAGCTTACAGCACCGGCAATTGCAAATCGATAAGCTGGCCGCACTGGCGGATAAACGCATTGTTGCTTACCAGCAGGCCGAACGTGTGCTGGGGCAGGCATTTAGCCGTGTTATTGCCAATGCCAGTTACCTTGAATTGGCCGAGCGGGAACTGCAGCTAGAATTGCTGTTCAGTGGCCGTGTCGATGTGGTGATCGGTGAGCGTCGGGTATTGCACTATCTGGCCGCGGCACTAGCACCACAATACCGCCTGACAACGCATAGGCTGTTTGCCGAAAAGGCCTATCCGGCAGCCTGCTGGCAGCCGGATCTGACCGAGATATTTAACCAGGGCTTGCGCCAGTTACAACACAGTGGTGAATATCAGCAGCTACTGCAGCAATATATGCCAGACAGCAACGCGGCAACACCATAGCCTTAACCACCCGCTTAGGCTTATACTGAAGTAACTTCGCTGCTTGGGTATTCCAGATGAAAAAAACAAAAATTATTACAACGGACGAGATTTTGCTGACCTTATGTCAGTCTGTCACTAAAGTGTTGTCAGGTGCGGGTAACAGCAATGTGGCGTACTCGCCTATGGTGCAAAAGATCCAGAAAACCTGCCTGCGCCCTGACCTGGGCTGTTTTGTGCTGTTCGATGGCGGCTTTTCCGGCCTGGTGATCATTAATTTTACTGCCCAGGCGGCAATGGAAATTTATAAGAAATACCTGATGAGTATGGGTATGCCAGAAGACGAGCTGGCGCAGTTTCATACCTCGGATGAAGTGGGTAATGTGATGGGCGAGTTGATGAACCAGATCGTCGGTGACTTTACCAATACCGTGCGGTATGACCTGCATACCTCGATTAACCAGAGCCAGCCCAAAATGATGGCGATTAATAAGCAGGTACAAATTTTAATTAATACCCAGCTCGATCAGCCGCAGGCGCGCCGGGTCACCTTTAGCACGCCAGAGCACAATATCTTTTATCTGGAACTGGCAATGGACAAAACTGAGTTTATCCAGTTACACGATTTCGACAAGGTCGCACAGGAGCACCCGGATGATATTCTGGCCAATGCGCAGCAATATACCCCGGAGAACACCGTTAGCGCTGATGTTGAGGTAGACGACGACTTTCTGAAGAACCTTGGCCTGTAACGCTTATTGACGCAGCGGTAAACGCAGTATAAAACAGGCTCCGCCCAGAGCCGAGTCTGTTACTGTTACGCTGCCCTGATGCCATTGCGCAACGCGCTGCACTATCGCCAGCCCCAGGCCAAAACCACCGGAATGTTTATTGCGGCTGGCTTCTACCCGGAAAAATGGTTTAAAAATGTCGTCGCGCTGCGTTGCGGCGATGCCCGGACCATTGTCGTCTATGCTGATTTGCCAGTATTGCTGGTGCCGGCTTAAACTAAGACAGATTTGGCTGCGGGCGTATTTTTTCGCGTTGACCAACAAATTTTGCAGCGCCCGCTCCAGGTAATGGCCATCACCATACAAGCTGGCGTCAGGGGGCAACTGTAAGCGGATATCAGCCCCGGGCAGCGGCGCCAGCTTTTCCTGCACATTACTAATCAGCTCGATTAAATTGATCTGTTGCAGCTGCAATGGCAGCTGACCGGTTTCCAGTCGGGCGTAATCGAGAATTTCGTCCACCAGTTGCTGCAGCTCACGCACATCCTGCAACATTAGCTGGCGCTCCGGCTCGGGCAGCTGCTGCGCCATTTCCAATGCAAAACTTAAGCGTGCTATTGGTGTGCGCAGCTCATGTGACACGGCGTGGGTCATTTCCCGCTGCAGGCTTAGCAGGCTGCGGATTTGTCCGCTCATCTGCATAAACCGCTCGGCAATAGGTGCAATAAAAGAATGCGCCGGCAGCGGTACTGGTGTGTCATGCTGCTGGGTAAAATGTTGCAGGTTACGTTGCAGGATCCGAATGTCGCGAGCTACCGGCCACAACCATAAGGCTACCGCCACCGCCAGCAAGACAAAAAACAGCAGTGTAAACCAGAGTGCGCCGTCACTTTGTACCAGCGGCAAAGGCCCAAGCCGCCACAGCTGGTCGGCGTGCTGGTAGTAAAAATACACTTGCTCGGCCTCAAACAGGCTTAACACCTGACCTTGCGCCAGTAAGGCTTGCTCTGCGGGTAGCCAGCTAATGCTGTCGTTGGCCAGGGCAACAATATTCAGCCCGGTGTTACTGGCCCAGCTGGCCGTGGGCTGTTGCAGTTGCTGTTGTAGCAGGCTGGTATAGCTGTCTAGCCAGGGCGGCTCTGCTGACGGTTGCCATTGTTGCCATAGCTGGTCAACGGCCCAGCCGGTGCCAAGCAGTACCAGAAAAATAAACAAATAAAAATGCCAGAACAGCCGCTGCATTCAGTTAACTATCGTTTTATTGCCAGGCATCAGCAACAAACAGATAGCCTTTGCCCCATACCGTTTTTATTCTGAACGGCGTTTCGGCATTATCACCCAGCTTACGGCGCAGGTGCGAAATACGCACATCTACGGTGCGATCCAGACCATCATATTCACGGCCAATAATTTGTTGATGAATGGCTTCACGTTTTACCGTCTGGCCAGCGTGGCGAGCCAACATCCAGAGTAAATCAAATTCATAGCTGGTCAGTTCAATCCGTTCACTCTGGTACCAGGCTTCGCGGGCGCGCTGTTTTAGCAGCAGGCAACCAAACTGCAATTCTTGCTGTTCCGCTTTCAGGTTGGTTTGACTGCGGCGTAGCAGCGCATTAATGCGGGCCACCAGCACCCGGGGTTCAACCGGTTTAACCACATAGTCATCGGCGCCCAGTTCCAGCCCCAGCACCTGATCAATATCACTTTGTTTAGCTGTCAGCATTAACACCGGGCCCTTATACCAGGGCCGGATCTGCCGGCATACGCCAAAGCCATCCAAACCCGGCAGCATCAGATCCAGTACGATCAGATCCGGCTGAAACTGCCGGCAGTGCTCGGCAACAGCGTCGCCCTGGCTTTGTTGTTCGACAATAAAACCGTGTTGAATTAAAAAGTTCTGTACCAGTGTGGCCAGACGCAGATCGTCCTCCACCAGCAAGATTTTAGCCATCAGAATATACTCCATGGACTGCTTAGACGTCGGCGGGCCGGCTTACGGCTTTGCACCTGTAACTCGGTTTGCAATAGCACCTGATTATCCGTGTTGCGTAGGGTTAAATCGGCGTTTTGCCATTGTAGCTGCTGCTGCCATTGCCCCTGGGCGCTTTGGTACCAGCAATGCAATCTTTGCCCGGCCAGAAACAGGCACAGATCCTGTGCGGTTTTGCTATGCCATTGCAGTTGCAGTTGTGCCTGACAGCTTTGCTGTTGCTGCTCGGTTACACACACCTGCGGGCTAACCTGCCAGCATAAGCTGGCGGCACAGTCAGCGGATGCTGAGGGCGTTGGGTTGAGTCCGTTCAATGCCAATAACAACCAAATTCCCTGCATCAGTACATCCGGTAACTAACGCCAAAAAACCAGGTAGTTACATTGTCGGCTCGCACCAGCGGGCTCTTTGTCATGGCATCATCCAGATGTAAGTAGCGGACAAAAGCCAGCAAGGCAAGCCGCTCTGATAGTGGCCGTTGCCAGCCCAGGCGTAATTCAGGCTGCCAGCTTGGCTTACCGTTATAGCGTGGTAAATAAAACGGTTCATTATTGTCAATACCGTAGTAAGTATCAATCAGTTTGGCGCTTTTCCAGTGCAATCTGCTGCTAAGTTGCCACTGGCCAGCGCGGTTTTGCCACTGTCTGGCTGCACCAATGCTGGCATGCTGCCCCTGATAGGTGTTGCTGACATCTTGCCAGAGCAGCGCCTGAAACTGCCAGTTGGCGTCAAACCAATCCAGTTGCAGGCCTAAATCGAAGGCGGTGGGGCGTTTGCTGATTTCGCGCACCGAGGCCTGCAGTGGGCCAACACGATCAATGCTAAAAGAGGGAGAGGGGCCGCCCGAAGGACTGACGCTGCTGCTGTTAAACTGAAAGGCATTACCGCCAAACCATTTTTGGAAGTAGCCCTTTTCCTGGTTAAACTGGCCCAGTAAGCTCAGACGCCACTGTTCCGATAAGGCCCAACTGGTACCCAATTTACCGTTGTCAAAAAACCAGTGCTCGGCGTAGTAATAAATATCCGGCAGCACTACCAGTGGCAGTTCCTCGCCGCCGTGCAGCGGATTACTGCGCTGGCCATAGCCCAGTGCCCAGCTCAGGTAAAGCTTTTGCTCTGTCACGCAAGGTGGCCCCTCGTCACAAGACAAGGGCGTTTCAGCCTTAGCGGTGCCAGTCAGCAGGCAAAGCAGGAGTAACCAATAGCGCAAATTTCACCTTTTCGTCAGACAAACCTTCAGCTTTGCAAGTCTAGCAAGATGTGATGCCAGAGATAAGACGGTATAACAATGTTTCACAATTTGCTGTGATTAGTCACAGTAAGCAAGCTGAGCCCTGTCTAGACTGGCAACAGTACAACGAAAGGGGGGCTTATGAAACTGAAATTAATGCTCGGGCTTTTGCCCTGGTTAGGGCTATTGGGCGGCTGTGTCGAAGATTTAACCGCAGATGACACCCGCGCATTTGAGTACCTGGCGCGCGGTGATTCGGCCCAAAGCGGTGAAAAACGCATTCAGGTGATTAGCAGCCAAAGCAGCTATGATGACGTATTTTATCAGCTACTTAACCGTAGTGGCGCACCAGAAACCATCGACTTTTCGCGGTACCAGTTGCTATTGGTGATGCCCGGCTCGGCGCAGCAGATGTTAAAACAGGACGTGCTGGCTTTTCAGGGGCAGAACACTCAGGTAGAAATACTGTTGTCTACCCACTATGCCGGCGCCAACTGTCCGGCACCGGCAGTGGTGTTGCAGCCGTGGATGCTGGTGCTATTTCCGCGGGTAGATAAGCCGCTGCTGGTGCAGGAGCAGGTAACCATTTCAGCCTGCTAAGCTGCTGCTGGTTGTGGCCGGTCCAAAGTACAATCTGGTTGGCAGAACAAAATTGAAACCCCTGCCAATACCCTCTATGATAAGGCCACAATAATAATAAAGTGCCGGTCCGCAGTCTGTCGTGACAGGCACTGACAGGCGCAGTAATTCCGCTGCCACAGCAGAGCACTCAGATGAAAGACAAAGCTACTTCATTCGATATTGCTTATATGGCCGGCGTATCGCAGTCCACCGTGTCACGTGCGCTGCGCAATAGCCCGCAGGTTAATAAAGCTACCCGTGAAAAGGTCCAGGCCATAGCGCGGCAGCTAAATTATAAAGTCGATAAAAACGCCAGTAATCTGCGCCAGCAGCGCAGTAGCACCCTGGCGTTATTGTTATTTGAAGACCCTACCACTGACGAGTCGTTAATTAACCCGTTTTTTTTATCCATGCTGGGCAGCATTACCCGCGCCTGCGCCAAACGCGGCCAGGACCTACTGGTGTCATTTCAACAGCTGAGTGACGACTGGCATGCCGATTACGAAGACAGCAATAAAGCCGATGGCATTATTTTGCTCGGCTATGGTGATTACAAAGATTACGAAGAAAAGTTAGCTAAACTGCTGGCGCAGGAAACGCATTTTGTCTGCTGGGGCGCTGAGGTATTGGGCCATCCGGAGTTTACCTTGCGTAGCAATAACTTTGAAGGCGGCCGTTTAGCCGGTGAACATTTGCTGGCGACCGGCCACAAAAAATTTGCTTTTATTGGCAATGCGTGTGAGGGAAGCCCGGAATTTTCAGAACGTTATCAAGGCTTTATTGATGCATTGCAAGCCGCTGGCATTCGCTCTGGTGATGTACCCCATGTTGATGCGAACTATACCGAAAGCGCCGGGGATAGCGCAGCGCAATGGTTGTTGCAGCATTATAAAGACATTGATGCCATTTTCTGCGCCAGTGATCTAATCGCCATTGGCGTGATGCAAGCGATTAAGCGCTCCGGATTGCGTATTCCGGAAGATATCGCTGTGATGGGCTTTGATGATATTCCGGTGGCCTCTTTCGCGTCGCCACCGTTAAGCACCATCCAGCAAGATACCCGCAAAGCCGGTGAACTGTTGGTACATAACCTACTACAACTTATTAATAATCAGCCTATTACGGAAAATCAGATCGAACCCAGGCTGGTTATTCGTCAGTCTTGCGGCGCCCGAGCATCAAGCTGATCCAACGCTTCTCGCAGCGTGGGATAAAAACTCAGCACTGCCGTTATCGGTTGAATGCCAGCACGGGCCAGCGTTTTTAGTGGCTGAAATTGCAAATCAGCAATCATTAACTCGGTATGGTTTCTCTGGCATTTGCTAATCAGCTTATTCAGTGCCGCCAGACCGCCGGCGTCTAACAGCGGTACGCCATCCATATACAGCACTATGCCTTTGCTGTGGTCAGTTAAGCGGGCTATGTCAGCAAAAATACGGTCGGCGGCAGCAAAAAACAGTGGCCCGCTGATCTTCAATACCTGCCAGCCCTCGGGAACCGGCTGCTCTACCTGTTTACGGTTGTTGCTGATGTCGGTGACTTTGCTCATTTCGGCAATTTCTTTGACAAACAGCAGCGCGGCCAAAAGAATGCCAGCGGTAATGGCAATCACCATATCAAACAGCACGGTCAGGCTAAAGCAGGTGATAAACACCCAGATATCACTTTTTGGTGCTGTTTTTAGCAAGTGTAAGGCTTTAGGCGCTTCACTCATATTCCAGGCCACCATCACCAGCAAAGCCGCCAGTGCCGCCATGGGCACATAAGACAGCAGCTGCGCTAATAAGACTAAGCCCAGCAGCACTACCATGGCATGTACCATGGCCGCAATGGGCGACTGGGCACCGGCTTTATAGTTAGCCGACGAACGCGCCAGTGCGGCGGTAGCGGTAATGCCGCCGAAAAACGGCGTGATAATATTGCCAATACCCTGGCCGAATAACTCGCTGTTGGCGCTGTGGCGCCGGCCCGACATGCCATCCAGCACGACGGCACATAACAGGGATTCAATCGCGCCTAGCATCGCTATGGCAAAAGCGGCCGCCAGTAAGTCTTTTACCAGTTGCCAGCTAAACGTCAGCATTTGACCGTCTGGCCCCGGGCGTAACCAGGGCCAGTCAAAATAGGGTAAATAGGGCGGAATACCATCGCCGCTGCTGCCATCTTCAGCGGTGTAACTAAAACGCGAGCCTATGGTGTCCAGCTCAACACCGCTGCTAATTAACAGTAGTGCCAGCAGGGTGCCAACAAACAGTGCCGGCAAATGGGCCGGTATCACGGTTTTTAATTTTGGCCATAGCAGCATGACCAGCAGAGTACTGGTTGCGACAATCAGGCTGGGAACAGACAGCAGCGGTAACTGCCGGGCCAGTAGCGCGACTTTCTCAACATAGTGCTCTGGCATATGGCTAATGGCGAGGCCAAAAAAGTCGTTAATTTGTAACGTAGCGATCACCACAGCAATGCCAGCGGTAAAGCCCAGCGTAACGGATTCAGGAATATACTCAATTAAACGGCCCAGCCGAAACATGGCCATCAGCAGCAGCAAGAATCCGGATAACACCGTGGCGATGAGTAAGCCGCTTAAGCCGTATTTCAGCGCCACCGGGTACAGAATAACGACAAAAGCCGCGGTCGGGCCGCTGATGCTGTACCGCGAGCCGCCGCTAAGGGCAATAACGAAGCCAGCAATAATCGCTGTGTATAAACCATATTGCGGCGCTACGCCCGAGGCAATCGCCAGTGCCATTGCCAGTGGTATGGCAATAATGCCGACGGTGACACCGGCCAGCAGATCTTTGCCCAGTTTATTCAGGTTATAGCCTTCGGCCAGCACGTCACGCAGCGCATGGCCAAGGCGCAGGGAAAACAGATGGGAACGGTCTGACACCACAACTCCGCTACAGCAGAACAGGTGCTGTTAGTTTAGCAAAGTGTGATGCAGCTGAGTATGCGCTATTAGTCTGAAAGCAAATAAAAAACCGCCGCTAAGCCAGCCGGCGGTTTTCTGTATAGTATGACAACTTAACGCGTGCTGTTTAAGATCAGCAAACCATGCGCAGCCAAAGTGTTGCCATCAAGATCATAGGCCCAACTGGCGCTTAAACCGCTTTGCTCAATAGCGCTGATATCGGCTGCTGCGTCGCTCAGGTTAAGCACAAACAGCGTTTTACTACCGTTTAGCTCGCGCGTAATTTGCACCAGGCCATTTTCCAATTGCTGCACATTGTAACTGCCATCGGTGCTAAGCTCTGGCCGTTGTTTTTTCTGTGCAATAAGTAGCTTATACAGCTGCCAGACAGAATCCGCTTGCGCTTGCTGCGCCGCCACACTGCGATCGGCTGCGCTTAGTTGTGCGCTAAGAAAATCCGGGTACCAGTTCGGGAAGTTATTGCCAAACAGTTCCAGCTGTTCTACCCAGCTATTGTCGTTTTGCGTAAAACCGGCTTGCGGGTTGTTATCCCATAGCATAGGCGCACGTTTATACACATCATGGCCGGTGCCGCCCTGGGTTAAGCCAATTTCTTCACCGTAATAAATGTAGGGTGTACCGGGCGAGCTAAACAGCATGGCCGCCGCCAGCTTGGCTTTGGCATCATGTTGCTGCAGCTGATAAGCAATCCGCTCCTGATCGTGGTTGGTTAAAAACGGCGCAAAAAAGCTCAGTGGTGCCACTGAGTCGGCACGCTGCTTAACATTGCGCTGCAAAATGCCGGCATCGGCTACTTTGGCGGTGTTTGAATTCATGGTGCCAAACTGGGCTTCGCCACTGGCATCGGGCTTTAGCAGGCCAAGAATGTTATAGCCGACTTCAAAATCAAAGCCCTGATCTAAGCCTTTACCCTCGCCGAAATAGCGCGCTGCAATGGGAATATCCACCCAGGCTTCGCCGACTAAATAGGCTTCTGGATTAACGCTTTTCACGTACTGGTTAAAGTCTTGCCAGTAGCCGATGGTATCTAAGGTGTCGGCCTGTGCATCCGGGCCACCTTCCATGGCAAAGCGCACCGCATCTAAACGAAAACCGGCCACGCCTTTATCCAGCCAGAATTTGGCCATCTTTTTCATTTCGGCGACCACATCGGGATGGTGCAGGTTAAGGTCTGGCTGGCTGGCACCAAAGGCAGCATAGTAATAAGCGTTGCGCTGCGCATTGTAATGCCACACCGCCTCGGGCTGGTCGTTATCGCTCCAGGCATGGCCCCAGCCGCTGCCGGCTGCAGGCATAGTGTCACGCCAGATAAAATAATCTTTGTATGGCGCCTCACCTGCAGCTGAGCGTTTAAACCAGTCATGCTCGCTGGAGATATGGTTAATCACCAAATCCAGAATCACCTTCATGCCCTTGGCGTCGGCGGCTTGGATAAAGGCTTCGAATTCTTCCATGCTGCCATAGTCGCTCTCTACCTGATAAAACTCAGTAAAGTCGTAACCGTGGTATGAGGGCGCTTCAAACATCGGCGTTAGCCACAGCGCCGTTACGCCCAAATCCTGCAAATAGGGCAGCTTGGCGGTCATGCCGTTAAAATCGCCATGGCCATCGGCGTTGGTGTCATAAAAGCTGCGCGGCCAAATTTGATAAAACACCGCCTCCTGCCACCAGGGGCTGGCACTAACACGGGGTATGTCGCTGGCCACTTGCTGTGATTCAGCTGCTGCGGTAGTGGTTTGCGTTTGACTGGTTTCGGGTTGGCAGCCAGCCAGTAATAAAGACAGCGCCAGTGCGCTTAGGTTAAAGCGTTTCATAGGGTCCCCGTGCGTTTTTCTGCTGCACCGGCTTAAAGCGCCGATGCACTGCTATGCTGATTAAGCCTTGGTAATAACGCCAAAATAGTGCAACAACAAGATGAATACGTATGCACAATTTTGCGCAAAATGGCTGCTATCGTGTAGCTTAGACCGATCTGTTGCGCTTACACAGATAATAATACATCCATCCGGGGAGCGGATATGAAACAACCTAAGTTATCTTTCTGGCAGATTTGGAACCTCAGCTTCGGCTTTTTAGGGGTGCAAATTGGTTTTGCGCTGCAAAACGGCAACGTTAGCCGCATTTTGTCAGATTTAGGCGCCGATTTATCGTCGCTATCGTTATTCTGGCTGGCGGCGCCGATAATGGGCCTGCTGGTGCAGCCAATTGTTGGTGCTGCTTCTGATCGCACCTGGAATAAACTCGGCCGGCGCTTACCCTTTATGCTTGGCGGTGCTGTGATTGCGGCAGCAGCGATGGTGTTACTGCCAAACTCGTCGATGGTGGTGGCCTTTATTCCGCCGATGTTATTTGGCTTGCTGATTTTCGCCATCAAGGATGCCGCTTTTAACGTCACGTTTCAGCCGTTTCGCTCCCTGGTATCGGACATGGTGCCACCAGAGCAGCGTAACCTGGGCTATTCGGTGCAAACCCTGCTGATTAATATCGGCGCCGTGTTTGGCTCAATTTTGCCGTTCGTGCTTACTAACGTAGTCGGGCTGGATAACGCTTCTAAAGCCGGCGAAGTAGCGCCTTCCGTAATCTGGGCTTTCTATATTGGTGCAACGGTATTGCTGGGCAGCGTATTGTGGACAGTGTTTCGCACCAAAGAGTACGCGCCAGAGCAATACTATGCCTACAAAGGCCTGGACAGCGAAGCACAGGCACTGGCCGAACAGGTGCGTAAATCCCGTAGCCTGGGCGAGAAGTTAAGCGACTTCTGGCAAACTATGCTCAGCATGCCAAAGATTATGAAACAACTGGCACTGGTGCAGTTTTTCAGCTGGTTTGCGCTGTTTATTATGTGGACTTACTTCCCGGCGGCCATTGCGCAAAACACCTGGGGTGTCGGGGTAGAGTGGTATAACGGCGATTATATTAAGCAAATGGGCGGCGTACCGGCGCATATCGCCGCGGCCAAAGGCGCGGCCGGTGACTGGGTGGGTATTTTATACGCCGGCTACTCGCTGTTTGCGGTGATGTTCTCACTGGTCATGGCGAAATTAGCTAACCTGTTTGGCCGCAAATTTGTCTACTCATTTTCACTATTAGCCGGTGGCCTGGGCTATTTAAGCTTTGTGCTGTTTACTGACCCCAGCATGACGCATGTAAACCTGTTAATTACCCAGGTAGAAATTCCTAAAGGCGCGCTGGGGCTGATGCTACCGATGGTCGGTGTCGGTATTGCATGGGCAGCCATTTTAGCCATGCCCTATGCGATACTGGCCGGTGCGTTACCGCCGGAGAAAACCGGTGTTTATATGGGGATTTTTAACTTTACCATCGCCGCACCACAAATTGTCTCAGGCTTAATTGCCGGCTGGATATTAGGCAGCGTATTTGACAACCATGCGGTGTATATCGTGATGCTGGCGGGCGCTGCCATGGTACTGGGTGCCTTGTCGGTATGGCTGGTTAAAGAGCAGGAAGTCACAAGCACCAGCTAAACCGTTCAAGGGGTCAGAGCAGTTGAAATGAAGGCACCAGAGCAGGTGCCTTCGTTGTTTCAGCGGTGCTGATCCAGCATAATCTGATTGCCGTCGGGATCTTCCAGTACGATATGCGCCGGCCCTGTTGTGCTGTCATCGGCCCTTTGCAGCAGGGTAATACCCTGTGTCAGCAAGTGCTGTTGAATAGTGCGCACATCGGTAAATTCAGCCAGGTTTTGTGCGTTTTGATCCCAGCCCGGATTAAAGGTCAGGATGTTTTTGTCAAACATGCCCTGAAATAAACCAATTATCGTGTCGCCGTTTTTTAAAATTAGCCAGCCCTGGCTTTGCTCACCACCCATGGCAGTAAAGCCGAGTTTTTCATAAAAGGCTTTGGAGGCGGCAATATCCTTTACCGCTAAACTGACCGAAAAGGCACCCAGTTGCATAACCGCGTCCTTGTTAACGTTTTTATCCAGTCTAGCCGCGGTTATAGGCTTCTGCCAGCCAGTGTTTTACGCTGTCATCGATATCGGCCGCGCTGCTAAGGCGGATGCGGTGGCTGCACATGGCGTTAAAACTGCCGGAGGCTTCCAGTTTTCCGGTTGGCTCAAGGCCTTTTAAATTCAGGCCTAAATCGAGCCGGCTGGCTGTTGAAGGCTGTAGCAAAGCAAATTGCTTATTGCGCCGCAAGCTAACATAAGCTTTCTTCGGGCTAAGCTCGACATCATCACCTAAGCTTTGCACAAAACTTATCAGTTCGTCGTACAGCGGTTTTAACCCCGCTTTAGCGCCGCTGTATTGCGCAGCCAGCAGATCCTCTGCCGCCGGTTCACCACCGGCCACGGCTTGTTTGGCGCGGTGGGCAATCAGATTGGCATTGCCATGGCCAAGGCCAAATTCGCTTTTCAGCCAGTTTACCAGTTCACTGTGTTTGCTGAAGTTTTGGCTGCTGGCCAGCGCCAGCCACTCTGCCTGGTTTTTGCCGCTAGTTTGCTCCAGATTACGCCACTGGCTTTGTTCAGCTGCTGTTACGTCGGTCATATGGTTCTCCTTAACTTATAGTGGCCAGTGTTCGGCGCGGGTGCGTTTGGGTAAAATAAAGCCCAGCTTGCTAAACAGGGCATACATAATGCGTGTGCCCAGTGTCGGCTTACCGGTTTCAACCACGGCTTTTAGCGTGTTCAGGATCATAGTGCTGCCGCCTTTCATATCTTTGGCGGTGCGGCTGCCGACCGGCAGATTGTCAACAATCAGGCTTACTTCAACACCTTGCTCTAGCTGCTTTAGCTGATAAGCTACTGTGCATTCCGGATCGTCATATTGGGTAAAGCGGAAGGTATGCACAAAGCGGTGCGGCGGCTCAAATTCGACCACCTTGCCAATAACTAGCACGTTGCGGCCATCACCGGTGCGCATTTGCAGGCTGGCGCCGGGCACCAGCGCCTGGGTATGCAGCCAGGCATTAAACACCGCCGCTTGTGGCTCGTCACTTTTCGTCAGCTCGCGCCAGATGGCTTCCAGCGTACCGTTTATGACTATTTTTGAGACCAACCTGTTGCTATCCGTCATACCTTATCCTTTGTTCTTGTTGTTACTTTTTCTGCTGCAGTCTGGTTTTCTACCGCGTATTTCAACCGGGTAAGCTGGCTGGCCCAAAAGTCGCGGTACTGCTCGCTCCAGCGCTCGTGAATTAATTGTAGTGGCACGGCGTTTAAGTAAAGCGGCCGCTCGCGGCCCTGCCTGTGTGCAATCACCAGATCGGCATCCAGCAGTACCTGCAAATGCTTCATCAGGCCAATACGGCTGATGTCGAACTCGCTGAGTAACTGGCTTAGCGTACAGCCGGGCCGGGCGGCGATAAGGTCCAGCAGCTGCCGACGGCTGCTGTTTGCCAGCGCCAGAAATACCGTATCAAGTTGTTGCTCGTTCACAATACCTCCAATAAGTAACCTAATGGTTACCTATGGTGGTGAAACTGTCAAGTACGACCAGTAGAAAGCTAGCGCCCGTGCAATAGCCCAGTTAAGGCAATCCGTAGGCTAGTTTTTGGAAATTATGTTGAAATCTTAACTTAGCTCTTGTTAAGAAAGTGATTGGTTTATTTTGAATTTATATTTAGTTAATTAAATGTGTTATATTTGTGCTTGGTTATGGTTAGACTTCAAACTGATTGCATAAGGAATTACCTATGGCAACGCCACAGCAAAAGCAACATGTACGGGAACTGATTAATACGCTTTATCACCGTGCCGGAGTTAAAGCCCAATTCCGGGGTGAGATAAATGAAGATGTTGCAGCAGTTGTTGGTCAGCTATTGACGGAGATCGGAACCTGCTCAGATGCGTTTCGTTGGGTGCCTAGGCCGACCGGCGGTAAAGCCAGTATTTTGTGGCTAGCTAAAAACATAACGAAAAGCGTAATGGCAGAGCTAAAACAGAAGCAATCAGTAACCTGCATGCGTGCTCGTATACTGCAGCATAAAACATCATTGGAGATGGCAGCGGCCGGATTGGCCTACTAACTAAGGCGGATACATGATTAAACAACTATTATTGCTCTCTCTGCTTACCCTGTCTGCTTGCAGTTTACATGCGCAGCCATCTGTTACAAACTGGCCAGCATTTAATTGCAACAGTGGCGATGTCACCATTACTTTTGTTGATCTACATATTTGCACTAATACCACAACCAACAGCAAAGTCGCGGTGTTAGCAGGTGTAATACCAACTATGGTATTTGAACAAGGCGACAATCGCTTTGATGCGCTTAGCTATGAATCTGCCGATAAAGCATTGTCTGGCCTACCTGCTCACTTAGATGCAGCAAATGCCAGTCAGGCGTTAGACACCTTGTTTTCCTGGCCTGATAGCTCAAATCTGACAGCCAAACAACAGGTACTGTTACAGGTATTTGGTATTGAGGCTAATACCAAGCTTATGCAATTTAACAAACACAATATAGTAGCATATATACGGTTAAATGAGGGCGCTGCTGACAATACAGTTTTTATTATCGTTGGCGATAGCAACAATCTTTACCGCTTAATTGGCAATTTCGATGAAGTTGGCGTACAGCAATGGCTTCGCTCAATCAGTATTGAATAGGTTTAGCGCAATTCCTGATGATCTGCAGTTTGAAACTTACGGTCACCTTTATTGCCACGATTGTGACAGCAGTGACGGCCGTAATGGGGTATCTCAATGAAGCCAATATTAATTATCACCGGCTTACTGTTAACAGGCTTGCTGTTTTTTATCGATTCGCACGCTACACCTGCGCAGAAGCTTTGCCCGCCAGCAGAGTTCCTACTGCCAGGCGTGTCGGCGAGCACAGATCAGAACTTTGATATAGCGGACACGTATGAGGTCGCCAGCTTAATGTTTCCTGCCGAATATGTTGCCGGGCATGTGCCGGGTTATCACGCCGAAATAAACTGGTTAAATAACAACACGCTTAAACAGCCGCTTTACATCAATATCAGAACGGTACCAGCAAAAGCTTTTACTGTTAATCCATCAGCGGTAAGAGCAATAGCAGATCTGGACGCGAGTCTATATACCGATACACCATCTGACGAGTTTAGTTGGAATATCAGCCGCAGGGAAGGTGAAAACTTTGTTCCCTGGGGAAGCTGTAGTGATAATTTTAATGGTAGTCGAAGCTGCTTTCGTAACCTGAATGTGGGAAAGTATTGGTTAACCTACAACGTTGAAGCCGAAAACATTGCCGCATATCTGCAAATTGATCAGTTCTTAGTAACGCAGGTAACAGCGTGGAGTTGCAACCAACAGCGGCAAGTAGAAAATTAAACAACTTAATCATCTACAGCATTTTCTTCACTGCTCAAAAAAAGCGGCTCCAGGCTAAAAATGCCGAGACGCCGCTGTCACGGTCGGTCAGCGGGCTATTAGCGATGCTGTTGTCGTACCAGTGGTACTGTATACCCAGCCGGGTTATGCCGCCAAAAAACACCGGGGTGCTAAGGGCGACGCCGGTGTGGTAGTTTACCGCAGAGTCAGCCCGGTACGCAGGCCGCTCGGCGGTGACTTCTGTTTCGCGCACGCCGTAGTAGTAATTCACCAGTTTGCTGGAGGAATAACTTACCCCCACCTCCGGGCTAACTTGCAGTGGGCCAAAACGCAGGCCATAGCTAAATTTGAGCTTCAGTTCCTGGCCGTTCGAGTTGCCCAGCACATCGGTTAAGGCTTCGGTGTCCAGCGTCCAGTTATCAATGCGGTATTGCAGGCCAAGGCCGGCATCCAGCGAGCTTTTACGCTTCATGCCAACAAACACATCACTGTCGCCCTCGTCATAGCCAGCAAAGCGTGGGGAAAGTTTGGCGCTTAGGCTGACGTCATTGGCCTTGGCCAACTCATAGCTAACAAAAGGGCCGTATACCGATAACTTCTCGCCACGATATCCTAGCAGCGGCAACGGTATTACCCGGCGTTTATAACCGCGGTAAATCTCCTGGTTTATGCCAACGCCCACGCCATACAAAAAGCCCTGCGGTGGTTCGGCGCTGCGGTGTTGTTGGGCAAAGGCCGCTGTGCTTAACAGCGGCAGGCTACAAACAGCGACAAGCGCTAGTGGACGTATAACAGACATAAGTTTCCCTTTATTCAGTCAGGCGTAGGCCAAGTGTGCCACGGTAATATCTTGTTTACTGTGACAAAGGGTAAACCGATCAGTTAAGCGCGTGCTGCGAGATATGCCTGGATATCTCAACAATGGCGGCTTTACCGCTGAATTCAAACCGCACTTTACCCAGCGATGAAAAGTACAGCTCCAGTTCTGAGTCCAAATCAAAGGTGCCGGAAGTTTCTACCGAATACGCCACAATGTTTTTATACGGCATAGAGGTGAAGTCTTTTTTGCTGCCGGTTAAGCCCTGCACATTTAGCGCAATAATGCGCTTGCTGGTAAATACCACGCCATCACGCAGCGAGCTGTAGCTGTCGACAACCTGCTCGTCCGGCAGCAACAGCGCCGCTACTTTGTCGGCATAGTCGGGGTTTTGTTTTAGCTTAAACACGGTTTTGTTATCAAAGTCGATCATGGCTGGTCCTTGTGCACTGTTTCGGGTAAGTGTAGCAGGCGTTCACTGCGCCAGACGCGGATCAGGCTGCGCGCACTTAGCTAATACCCAGCAGTTGTTTTGCCTGTTCTGCACTTACCGTATTGCCATTACGAATATCCGCCAGTCCAGCTGCTACGGCCAAGATGTATCGCCAGCCGCACGGTGTCTTGCATAATAGACAAATCGGCAAAACTCGGCGGCTACGAAACAATGGCCTCAGTTGTTTGATTTAATAACGTGATCAAAGCTACCCTTTCTAAATGCTGACTCGACGTAGTAGATAGTTTTCTCATAGATCCCCATCTGTACATCATCAAATTTTGCCTCATGTTCCTCATTAAACAGAGGGTGATCTTCGTCATAAAAGGGGTACATCAGCCGGGCTTTCTTTTTTTCTATTACCGCTAAATCAATCAGTGCTTCGGCTTCTTCTTCGCTTAAAAAAATCGGTGGCACTGTATCAACGGCAGGGAAAGCTTCTTTCAGCGCTTCGTAGCCTTCTTTATGCACAATTTGAGCAATTTCCTCAACCAGTTCTACCGGCATTACTACTTCACGCTTAATCATAAATTTACCACCTTGGACAAGGCTCCGGGATACGTCTCAATTATTTTTCCATACCTGTCTATCTTTATATCACAAGGCTTCATCAATGCGGCAAGTTCAGTAAGCAATGCCGTTAGTTCAAGCACCGTCATAGGCTTAGATACGTTTAGCAAGGGATGATCTTTATCCTTTATGTTAAACACTAGATCACCCGGAATTTTGCTACCTTTAGGTATTACCCACACCTGGCCTTCCAAAGCCTTCTTTGCCAAAGTTTCAACGCTATCAGAAAAAGACAAACCTTTAATAGGGTTAGGGTAAACCATCTCTAAGCCGGTGTCTGGATCAATACGAACATCCAAATCTTTCCTCCGTGGCCCATCGGCACGAGCGATCTTAGGAGAACTTGAATTACCGCCCCCTCTGAAAATCCCATGCAAGTTATTGTAAATTTTCCATATTTCGTTTGGTCCGACAGTAGTGAACTGTCCTTTTGATAATAGAATTGACATAAAACCTCTTATTTTCGCAAAGTCTGAATTTTGTAAATCAAAATTAAGCTATCACAAATAACTATGATTTAACAAAATAAAAACATAAAATTCATGTTTATTTGCGTCTGAAAACGCCGAAACATTCAGGAATAAGATGTAATGCCAAAAACTAAACTTGCCGTTAACTGGATTGAAGATAAACAGCCTGTACAACAAGGTATCTATTTGGTTGCTGTGCGCTATCAAACCGGCTTTGGCGCTTATGACGTTGTCGCATGGGATGGCGAGCAGTGGCAGTTAGACGCCTCCATCAATGTTGTCGGCTGGATAGTGTTTGATGACTTTCTAAAAAATCTGGATATCAGCTGGCCGGTATCAGATCAAAAAGGAGATGCGGCTTTTAAAGCCCGGTATGAGGCTGACAAAGATAACTTTAAGCCGGATGAGTTTGTTGAGGTTGAGTAATTCATTAGCAATTGTCGCAGCATTTTGAACCATATAGTGGCTTTATACATGGTTTCAAGCGAAAGGCCACATAGCATAAGGTACACCACGCTAGACTAACGAATATCAAGCACTAAGGTGCCGCGGGCGGGTACGGTGAGCTGCTTATCCAGCTTAATCTGTTTACCGCTAATCACCTCAGTGGCAGTTTTACCTAGTGGTAGCACTTCATTAAAGCGGGCTAAGTCCAGCGTTACCGGCTCGCTTTGTTTATTCATCACCACCATCACCGTTTGCGTATCGTTATAACGGAAGTAAGTGTAGGTGCCGTTATCGGGGGCGAAGTGCATTAGCTTGCCGCTGTAAATGGCGCTGGCGGTTTTGCGCCAGTTCAGTAAGGTTTTTACCAGCTGCTGGGCGCTTTTTTGCGTGGTGTTTAAGCCTTTGCCGGTAAAGGCGTTGACCTTATCGCCGGCCCAGCCGCCGGGAAAATCGCTGCGTACTTTGCCGTCATCGCGCTGTTTTGGGCTTTGCATGGCGATTTCAGTGCCGTAAAACAGCTGCGGTATACCGCGCATGGTGGCCAGGTAGCTGATGGCCATGCGGTATAAATCCATATCCTCATTTAACAAAGAGAAAATGCGCGCCGTATCGTGGTTGCCTTCAAAAATCACCAGGTTAAACGGGTCGGCATACACATGGTCGTTGCTGAGCATCTCATATAAGTCAATCCAGCCGCCATTCCAGCTCTCTTCACTGGTTAAGGCTTTTAGCAGGGCATCGTACAGCGGAAAATCCAGCATGCTGGGGGTGTGCGACACATAACCGTCTTTATTGTGTTTGCCGCGCTGCCAGTACGACACAATAAGCGGGTTGGGGCTCCACTCTTCACCGACAATATTAAAGTTGGGGTATTCCAGCATCAGGCGGCGGCCCCACTCGGTTAAAAAGGCTTTGTCGGCATAGCTGTAGGTATCTTCGCGAATGCCGGATAAGTTAGCGTACTCCACCCACCAGATGCTGTTTTGAATAAGGTAGGTGGCTAACAGCGGGTGGCGCTGGTTTAAGTCTGGCATGCTGTCGACAAACCAGCCATCGGTAAACTGGGCGCTATCTATGTTACTGGCGTAAGGGTCTTGCACGGTGCTGCGGTTATGGTTGGTGCCGACAAAGGCAGCGCCGGTTAAAAATGCTTGGTTATTTAGCCAGTTTGTGTCGGGCAGGTCGCTTAGCCACCAGTGCTGATGGCCAATATGGTTAACAATAATATCCTGGATCACCTTAATACCCAGCTTATTGGCCTTGGCGACTAAGTCGCGATACTGCGCATTGCTGCCAAAGCGCGGGTCTATGTTGTATAAATCGGTGGCGGCATAGCCGTGGTAGGAATAAGCGCTTTGGTTATTTTCGGTCAGTGGCGTGGGCCACATTGCGCTAAAGCCCATATCGGCCAGATACGGCAGGGCGTTGACCATACCGGCCAAGTCACCGCCGTGACGGCCGCTGTCATCGCTGCGATTAGCAGGCTCTAACATGCCGGGCACAGAATCGTTAGTCGGGTCGCCGTTGGCAAAACGGTCAGGTGTTAGCAGGTAAATGACATCAGAAGCGTTAAAGCCTTGGCGCTGCGCTGAGCCGGGGCGGCGCGCTAACAGCGGATATGGCAGGGTCTGACGCTTATCGGCACATTGAAGCTGAATCGGTAAGTCACCGGGGGCAATATCGCTAGCCAGCGTCAGGTTGATAAACAGGTAATTCGGGTTAGTGGTGGTAGTGGTTCCGGTTAGCGTAGCGCCGGGATAATTCAGGCTGGCATTGCACTGTGCCAGCTTATCGCCGTATAGCATCAGTTGCAGCTGTGGGTGCTGCATGCCCGCCCACCAGTTGGCCGGTTCAATCCGCTGTACCTGTTGCGCCAGCAGCGGACTGCTGGCTAGAACCAGTAGTGCGCTTGCGGTAAAGGCTGCCGAAATAGGGTTCATCTGTCTCTCCTGCGTTGATGCTGGCTAAACCTTAGCCAGCCCGGCTTTTCGGTGCAAGAGGCGTGCAAGCTGCATACGTTTGCAGTGTGTCGTGCGGGTTATTAGCGCAGTAGCTGGCGAATTTGTTGTTGTAAAAAACGTTGTTCTGGCGTTTGCTTACACAGCTGCAGTGCTTGTTGATAAGCCTGTATTGCCTCTGCATTGTGGCCCAGCTGGCGCAATAAGTCGGCTTTAGCGGCATAAAGCAAGTGGTACTGGCTAAGTTCGCCTTGCTGCTCAAGTTCGCAGAGCAGGGCCAGGCCGGCGGCCGGGCCGTCGCGCATGGCAATGGCGACGGCGCGGTTAAGGGCGACAACCGGCGATGGCTCGGCTTGCAACAATAAATTATATAAACCGCTAATTTCGTGCCAATCGGTGTCAGCAGCTGTTGGCGCTTCACAGTGCAATGCCGCTATCGCTGCCTGCAGGGTGTAGGGGCCTATCCGGCGGGTGCACAGTGCCCATTGCACTAATTCACTGCCTTCGCGGATTTCATCCTGCTGCCATAAACTGCGATCCTGCTGCGGCAGCAATACCAGTTCGCCCTGGACGGAGATGCGGGCGGCGCGGCGGGCATGCTGTAGCAGCATCAGCGCCAGCAAGCCGGCGGTTTCCGCATCGGGCAGCAGTTGCAGCATTAAGCGGCCCAGCCGTATTGCTTCATCACTTAAGCTGATATCCAGCAGTTGTGTACCGATTGACGCCGAATACCCTTCATTAAACAGCAGATAAATCACCTGCAGCACATTATCCAGCCGCTGCGGCAGCTCGCCAAGCGGTGGCACTTCGTACGGAATGCGCGCGTCGCGGATTTTGCCTTTGGCACGTACTATGCGTTGCGCCACTGTGGTGGGGCTGGTTAAAAAGGCGCTGGCGATTTGCTCGGTAGTAAGGCCGCATACCTCGCGCAGTGTCAGAGCCAGCTGCGCATCGGTGGCTAAACTGGGGTGACAGCAGGTGAAAATTAGCCGTAGTTGATCGTCGGCAATAGGCTCTGGCTCGGGTGAGTCTTCTGCGCTTAGCTGGTGTAAGATTTCATCCGGTAACTGGCTTAACCGTGCGCTTTTGCGCAGCTGATCGATAGCTTTAAAGCGCCCGGCCGACACCAGCCAGGCGATGGGGTTAGCCGGTATGCCGTCCTTTGGCCATTGTTGCAGCGCGGCGTGAAAGGCTTCATGCAGCGCCTCTTCGGCTAAGTCAAAATCACCCAGCAGGCGGATCAGCGTGGCCAGTACCTTGCGAGAGTCACGCTGATACAGCGTGCTAAGCTCAGCGCTGATCTGCGGCTGCATTACCGGTTATACCTCAAGTTGGCGCACCGGCCGCACTTCGACCGAACCCACCCGTGCCGCCGGTATGCCGCTGGCAATCTGAATGGCTTCGTTTAAGTCATGCGCCTCTACCAGATAAAAGCCAGCAAGTTGCTCTTTGGTTTCAGCAAAAGGGCCGTCGGTTATGCTGACTTTACCGCTGCGTACCCGAATAGTCGTGGCGGTGTTCACCGGCTGCAGCGCTTCGGCCGCCAGCATGCGGCCACTGCCCTGTACTTTTTCGGCATAGGCCTGGCACTCGCTGTCGTGTGGGCTGTCGGGCAGACTATGCAGGGTGTTTTCATCGCTGTACACCAGACACAAATATTTCATCGCTGCGCTCCTTAAGGGGCTAAGTTGGTCAAAATAGCGCCGCTTTCCATGTCAAATGGCATCGAGTAGTGCTCATGTACTATTTTCCAGCCGTCGTTGCCCTGTTGCCAGCACTGGGTAGCGCGCATCCAGCAGCGTTGCATTTCGCCTTTGTCGTTGGTGCCGCCGCAGTGGTTTAAACTGTGGCTAAAAGCCAGCTGCTGATCCGCCCGTACCTGCAATTGGTGGATTTCAAACATGGATTCGCCGCTGCAAAATTCCATGCAGCGTTGCCAGTGTTCGCGATAGTTGGCTTTGCCTTTAAATTGCAACTGGGCTATCGCATCAAAAGCGACAATATCGTTATGGTACAGCGCCATAATTTTGCTAACGTCTTTGGCGCGTACCGCATTGGCCCAAGCGGTAAGCAGATCGGTAATGTGTTGCACGTGTTGGCTGTTATGCATGATGTTGCTCCTGTTTTACCATCAAAAGGTATAACTGGTCGTTACAGCAACGATGAAATCGACAACCGCCGGTCGTTTTTACAAACTTTTTCTCGGCGGCAGGGCCACATTGGCAAAAATAAGCCCGGCTACCAGCGCCATTAAAATTAAGAAGGTTTGCTGGCCCACCCGGTCTGACACGACAAAGTCCTGGCCGGAAATCAGCGAGTTTAGCCCGATATAGGTTTTACTACCCGGCACCAGTACGATTAAGCCGTGCATAGCCACGATAACCGCCGGCGCCTTGGCCAGCCGGGTAAACAGATTACTGTAAAGGCCAACGGCAAAAGCGCCGAGAAAGGCACCAATGGTGGCGTCAAATACACTGGCACCCGCGTAACTGGTGCCGTAGGCAATAAAGCCTGCCGCCATTGACCACAGCGTGTACTTGCCGCGGCTTTTAAACAGCACCACCAGCGAGCCGACCAGTATGCCCACCGCCAGCCAGGCGAAATGGCGCGATATCGGTTCAGGCCTGACGAAATCGACCACACCAAATAACGCAAAACCGATGGCGATGCCGAGCAGGGCGCCAAAATACAGCTTAAACAGCAGCATTAAGGCATCCATAATGCGGGCATTGCCCGACACCAGATGCCTTGCGGCCAGTTCGGCAAAGCCGATAGTCAGGGCTAAACCGGGGATAAAGGAAATAATCGCCGACAGCACCGCCAGACGGATATTAATGCCGGGGTCGATATAGGCGCTGATGGCGCAGGCGGCTATACCGGCTGCCATAGCGACCAGGGGCTCAAGCATATTCGCGATGCGCACCGAGTGCGCCGCCCACAGCATAAACAGATACACCAGCAGTGATAACAGGGATGACCACAGCACATCATTCCAGCTGGTGGCCATTAGCATGGCAAAGGCGCCACCGGAGGCCATCATGGCAACCGCAGTCGCCAGTTTGCCGTAGGAGCTGGGGCGCATATCAATGGCATCTAACAGCGCATCGGCTTCATTAATGCTGACATGCCCCTGCAATACCTGATCGACCAATTCGTCGGTACGTGACAACGCGCCTAAATCCAGATCGCCGGGGTTAACCCGTGAGGCATGGGTATATTCCTGTTCATGGCCTTCGGTCCACAGCACAAAGGTCATCGAGGTCGGCGAAATAATAAAAGAGCCTTTTAACCCCAGGTGCGTGGTCAGCTCGGCCAGGTGTGCTTCCAGCCGGTACGCCGGCGTGCCGTACTTATGCAGCATCTTGCCCAGTTTGACGATAAATTTGCGTTTGTGGTTAAAATCGGCTGTGTACACTTATGGCATCCTTGGTCAGATAACGTAGTCATTGTAATAGAAAAAGCCGTTGATACCAGAGATTAGATTGGCGTGTTGGCATCGAACTGGTTCAGTCACACCAACACGCCGTGAATACGTCCATGTAGGCTCGGTTCCGGCATCCATGCCGTCAACGGTTGGTTTAGACTAAACCAGTCCTCGCTATCGGATTAGCAGAGGCCTATCGAACAGATATCTGTGTCTTATCAACCTGCCAATCCAGTTTTACCTTAAGCTGACGGTTGGCTTTATCATACCAGGCCACATTTTGCATACGGTTAAAGCGTGCTTGTTGTGGTACCAGCTGGATATAACGGCCATCGACGCTGATATGCGAAGGCTTGGCGTTTTGGTTATGTACCACCAGCGTTAACTCACGGCTATCTGGCTTGCCGGCGTAATCGCCGCTGCGGCGCAGTTCAAATTTCTGTGCGCCGTTATCTTGCAGATAATAAAAGTTCAGCAGTTCAAACTGGTCTTTGGCAATGGCATCCGGCGTTTTGCCGTCGTCTTCATACATTTCGCCTTTGGCACAGTCGATGCTGGCATCGGCGTAGTAATGCAGGGTCAGCTGTCTACTTGAGTAATCGCGGGTGCTTTGCACCAGCTTGGCCATTGGCACAAAGCTGCCGGCTTTTACCAGCACCGGTATGGTATCCAGCGTAACCGGCACCTCTACCTTGCCACTGCCCTCATAACGTTTGCCGCTAAAGTAATCAAACCAGACGCCGCCCGGCAGTTGTACCGGCCATGCTTTAACGCCGGGCTCAGTGACCGGGGCCACTAAAAAGGCATCGCCCCAGAAGTAGCTGTTTTTCTCATCCATCAGCGCCTGGTTGGTTTCATCAGCAAAGAATAGCGGCCGCATTAATGGCATGCCGGTCAGGCTATTCTGATAGGCCAGCGTATAGTTATAGGGTAGCAACTGGTAACGTAAATTCAGCCAGGGGCGTAAGGTTTCGATGGTGTGGTCATCATGAAACACCATCTCCGGTGCGATATGCTCCTGCGCATGCGGCCGGTATACCGGCTGGAATACGCCATATTGCAGCCAGCGAATATACAGCTCTTTATCAAACTGCTCGCCACCGGCAAAGCCGCCTAAATCCGAGTGAATATAGCCAAAACCAAACAGCCCCATGCTAAGCGCCAGCTCGACTTGCGGTTTTAAGCCGCCCCAGCTGCGCTCAACGTCACCGGTCCAGGGCACCATACCAAAGCGCTGGCTGCCGGGGGCGCCTGCGCGCATCATAATAAACGGCCTTTGCTCAGGGAAATCGCGGCGCATGCCGCTGTACACCATGTCAGCCCATTGGTGGCCAAAGGCGTTATGCACTTCGTTGGCCATACCTATTGCATGCACAGTATCGTCCGGGTGTACTTCCGGCTCGCCTAAATCACCCCAGACACCGGCCACGCCTTGTTTTGCCAGGCCCTTATAAATTTGCCAGAACCAGTCACGTGCCTTGGGGTTAAACACGTCAATCAGGCCGGTATTACCAAAATAGAAATCGAAGGTTTTTGGCTTGCCATCCAGTCCCGGCGCTATAGCGCCGGCGTCTACTGCTTCTTGCCAGCGTTTGGAGCTGGTAAGTACAAAGGGCTCGGTGACTAAAATGGTGTTCACGCCATCAGCGCTAAGATCGGACAGCATGTTTTCCGGCTTGGGAAAGGCCGTTTTATCCCAGGCCAGGTTGCCCATATGGCCTTTAATATCCGGGCCAAACCAGTATAAATCCAATACTAAAGCATCCAGTGGCAACTTAAGATCGCGGAATTTTTGCACTACGGCGCGCGCTTCGGCTTCGCTGCGGTAGCCAAAGCGTGAAGCATAGTTGCCTAGAGTCCAGCGCGCCGGCAACGGCTGACGGCCGGTTAGGGTGGTGTAGTTGCTGATAAGCGCAGGGTAAGTATCACCTGCGACGACCAGATAGCTGCTGCGCCCACCTTCAGCGCTAAACTGCATCACATCGGCGTTGCTGGCGCCTAAATCGGCCTCGCCTTTGGCGCTGTTATCAAACAGCAACAGGTATTTATTGCTCGACATCACGGCCGGCAGGCTAAAGTACATCTGGCTCGATTCTGTGCTATAGCCATAATGCGCTTTGTTATACAGCGGGAATTTATGGCCACGTCTGTCCATGCCCAGCACGCGCTGACCACCGCCCAACAGTTTTTCATCTTTACTTAGCGCAAAGCGAAAGCCATGCTGGCCATCTTCACTAAAATAGCCCTGCTGTTCAGCCAGTAACAGTTGCCCACCGCGGTAATAACTGAGCCGCAGTGGCGCTTTATCAATTTTTACCCTTAGTGATGCGCTGGACAGCGTTAAGCTATCGGCAGCTTCTGTCAGGTTTAACGCCAGCGCTTGCGCCTGCTGGCTAATCGAAAATGACGGCAGCTGCTTTACGCCAAGTGGCTGATAAAACGCTTCGACCACATCGTTCTGGTAAAACTGCAGGCTCAGCTTGCCTGCATCAGTTTCAATGTGCAGCGTATTGGCATCAAGCTGATGCGCCTGATACTGCGCCGCTGTGGTAACAGCAGCGAAACACAGGGCAACTAAAGCAAAGACTAACTTCATGGTTGCAGCTCCAGAATAACCGAGGCCAGTGGTGCCAGATTAAGCGCTACGCTACCTACGCCGTTGGTTACGGTAAGGCTATTTTCGCCGCCGTTTAACCTATCGCTAAGCCGGTACTGACCATCGGCCAGCTGCCATTGACGGATAAGCTCTGCCGGTATGGTGAGGTTAAAATTGACAGCGGCTTCGCTATTAAAGTGGCTGACAATCAGCAGCTTTTGCGTGTCGCTGTAGCGGGCAAAGGCCAGTTGCTGCTCGCTATAGGCCGTGCCGGCTAAGAGGTTAGCGCTGTGCAGCTCAGTGTATTTGCCCAGTAGCGCCGGCGCACCGGCGGTAAAGCTAAGCAGCTTTTGGTAATACGCATGCAGCGCTTTGGCCTCAGCAGTTAAGGCGCCGCCGTCAAACTTACCGTTATTCATCCATTTTTGATGCTGTGGCACACCCCAGTAATCAAAAATAGTAGTGCGGCTGGCTTTGCCAAAACCAGCATCTTCTGCCCCCGGCTCGCCAACGTGCTGGCCAAAGTACAGCATGGTTGGCGAGGTGCTGATGGTGCTTGATACCACCATTGCTGGCAGGCCTTTTTTTGCATCACCGGCAAACTCTGGTGCGGCAATGCGCTGCTCGTCGTGGTTTTCTAAAAAGTGCAGCATATGATGCTCAATATCCGCCATCCGCTGCTGAGTTTCTATCAGTGCCGACGTCGGCCCCTTGCCCTGCATCACCAGCTTTAAGCTGTCGTAAAACTCGACTTTGTCGTACAAATAATCCATTTTGCCTAAGCGGATATAGTCGCGGTACAAATGCGGCTGGTATACCTCGGCCAGTAAAAACGCATTAGGGTTGCTGTGTTTAATATGCGAATTTAAATAGCTCCAGAATTCGACCGGTACCATCTCGGCCATGTCGTAGCGAAAGCCATCAACGCCTTTGGCCAGCCAGTACTGGGTAATGTCGCGGAATTTAAGCCAGGAGTCGGGCACGTCCTTGCCCTGCCAAAAGGCATAGTGCGCCGGCCAGTCTTTTTCAGCGTAGTCGCCGGGCAGGCTGGCAAAGTCGTAACTGCCGTCTGGTTTTACGCCATAGTTAATTTTTACCGTTTCATACCAGTCATCAAAGGCTGGCTGGGCGGCACGCGCGCCATTGCCGGTCCATTTCGCCGGGTTTTCATCGAATTTGCCGTCGGCGGCTGGGTGCGCTTGCCCCCCTAACACCGCATAATCTGCCGGCCACTGCGGCACGCTAAAGGCCTGGCCCGGCACATAGTAAAAGTTATTATCACGCGCGTACTCGACGCTGGTATCGTCATTGGCGCCAAAGTCACTGACGCCAGGCGGGTTTGACAACGACTGATACTGGCGCGCGACATGGTTGGGCACTATGTCGATGAGTACTTTCATACCGTGCTGATGGGTACGGCTAATTAACTGCTCAAATTCGGCTAAGCGGTTAGCCGGATCGGTGGCCAAGTCCGGGTTCACGTTGTAATAGTCTTTTACCGCATAGGGCGAGCCGGCGCGGCCTTTAATCACGTCCGGGTCGTCGTGGCTGATGTCATAGGCGCTGTAATCACGCACTAAGGCATGGTGCGGTACACCGGTATACCAGATATGGCTGACGCCCATCGCCTTAATGGCGCTAAGTGCTTCAGGCGTAAAGTCAGCAAATTTACCGACACCGTTTTCTTCTAAACTGCCCCAGGGAATATTCGTCGCGTTAGTGTTACCAAACAACCGGGTAAATACCTGGTACACCACCACTTTGCCTTCAGTGGTTGCATCGGCTGAAGTGGCTTGCGCAGGTTCTGCTGGCGCTGTGTTTTGCGGCTCTGGTGCCTTACTGCACGCCAGCAACAGGCTGCCGGCCAGGCCCAGGGTTAAAAAAATGGCTGTTTTTTGCATGCGATACCCTGTGATGGTGTTTGTTGTTATCAGGTTACCGAGTGTATTACAGCTGGCGCAAATTGTTATGTTGCATACGTATGCGGCTTTTGGTTGGCGGCTATCTACTATGGTCTTATCCGGCTTTCTTTTGCCATCAGTTCCACTATGCTGTAACGGATCAGTCAGTTATCACGCCAGGTTGGAGTGTGCCAATGTTTAATTTTACGCTGAAAAATAAAATGCTGTTGTTAGCCGTACTGCCTATGGTGACGGTAGTATTGGCACTGATGTTACTGGTGTACAGCCAAATGCGGGCGATGGGGGAGGCGGAAATTGTGCAGTTTCGCGCCGATATGATGCAGGAAAAACGTGAGGCGTTAGAGCATCACGTCACTATAGCTGTGAGCGCCGTTGCACCGTACTTTAGCCAGTCAACACTTAACGATGAACAGTTAGCAACGGCTAAGGCGGTCATCAGGTCGATGAAGTTTAGCGACGACGGTTATATGTTTGTTTACGACTTACAGGGGGTCAACATAGTACATGGCTCCAACCAGGCGCTGGAAGGGCGCAATATGATGGACGTAAAAGACCCTAATGGCGTGCTGTTAATTCGTGAGCTGATTGACGCCGGAAAAAAAGGCGGCGGCTTTGTTGAATATATGTGGGATGAGAAAACCCGTGGTGGCTTGACGCCGAAACTGGGCTATGCCACCGCCATGTATAACAACCGCTGGATCTTAGGCTCGGGTTTTTACATTGATGACATTGACCGGCGTGTGGCAGAGCAGCAAACCGAGATCGATGCGCGCATTCGCGATACCTTGCTGATGATTGTCGGCAGTGCGGTGTTGTTGCTGGGGCTGGTGATTGTGCTGGCGCTGTTTGTGGCGAATTTAGTTATAAAACCGCTGCACAATGCCTCGGCCGCACTGATAAATATCGGCCAGGGCGAAGGCGATCTCACCCAGCGGCTGCAGGTAGACACGGCGGATGAAGTTGGTGAAGTGGCGCGCGGTTTTAATGCCTTTGCGCAAAAAATTCAGCAGCTGATAGGTGAAGTAAAACAGGTAGTAACGGCGCTGAGCCATGCGGCGTCGACGATGCAGCAAATTGTGCAGTTGAGCGATAACGATGCCAGCACACAAAAGGCCGAGACCACTCAGGTTGCCGCCGCCGTGTATCAAATGTCTACCGCCGTACAGGAGGTGGCGACCAGTGCCGGCTTAGCGGCCAGTGCGGCGCAGGACGCCGATAAAGAAGCGGCCGGTGGCCAGCGCAGCGTGGCGCAAACCATTACCTCAATTAATAAACTGGCCGACGAGGTGAATAAAGCCGGCGATACCATTGAAAAGCTGGGGGCCAATGCCGACCAGATTGGTTCGGTGGTCAATGTAATACGCGGTATTGCCGAGCAAACCAACCTGCTGGCACTGAATGCCGCGATAGAAGCCGCCCGCGCCGGCGAGCAGGGTCGTGGTTTTGCCGTAGTGGCCGACGAAGTGCGTACTCTGGCCACCCGCACCCAGCAAAGTACCAACGAAATTCAGCAGATGATTGACGTGTTCCAGCAGGGTACCAAAGAGGCGGTACAGGTGATGCAGCGCGGCCGCGAGCAGTCGCTGCAAACGGTAGAGCAGGCCGATCAGGCCAGTGAGTCACTGCAAACTATTACTAAATCGGTCAGCACCATTACCCAGATGAATATACAAATTGCCACCGCAGCTGAGCAGCAAACGGCGGTCGCAGCAGACATTAGCCGCAGTATTCATGAAATTGCCCAACTGGCCGACCAGGCGGCCAACAATGCGTCTGAATTGGCAAAGTCGACCGGCGAGCTGACCGAGCTGGAACAGCGGCTTAGCGTGCTGGTATCGCGCTTTCGGGTGTAGTGTTAACAGGCAGTGGCCGCTGCACAAACCAGCGGCCTAGCTGCCATAGCAGATACAGCGATAACAGCGGAAACAGCAGGGTTTGCAGGCTATATATCACGATAAGCTGAATAAGTTTTTCTACCATGGTATCGGAAAAGCTTTTCATTGCCGCCAACATATCACTGGCTTTGGCCGCCATTTGCCTAAGCCAGCTAAGTGAACCGTCGTTGTCTGCCTGCAGCGGTTGCTCAACCTGCTGTAAGGCAGCGGTTTCCAGATTAAGGGCAGCCTCAGCGGCTTCACGCTGTGGCGTGAGCACCCAGTCAGATAATTCAGCGACGCCATAGGCAGCCAGTGGTATACCAATACGGGTAAGCAGCAATAGCGCAATAAAGCTGCGCAACAGGTAACGGCAGTTGCTGCGCCAACTGGCCGGGCCGAGTAACAACAGCGTAGCAGAGGCCAAAATACCGCCACCAAACAGCGGCAGCGCAGCCAGTTTGCCAAATTCGAGCAAAAACAGCTGTAAGCCAACCGATGTCATGGCAACTACCATTAGATCTGAATAGCGTACCGCCATATCCTGCAATGGTTTTAATAACTGGCCCGGTTTAACACTGGCCACCCCGACACCAACCTCAGCTTCAGAGACAAAAGCAATGCCACGGTCAATTAAGCGCGCTGTGGCAAAAGACGCACTGCTTAGCATTAAACTGTGCTGCAGCGCCTGGCGAGCTTGCGTATCCAGCGGGGCGAATAATGGATTTAGCGCGCGTTGCTGCAACACACCGGAATATATGCCCGCCGCCAGTGCCGCTATACAGAATAGCAGCGCCAGCAGCCGCTGTGCCCGGCTGAGTTTGTTCAGGTAATTCATAAGTGCCTCCGGCTGACAGTATGCTGGGCTAAGCTGACGTCAGTATTAACGATATCGTGGCACAGATAAAGTAAAGGCGCCCAGAGGCGCCTTCAGTACGGTTAAAAGTGATAACTGACGCCCAGCATTACATTGTCCGCTTTATTGCCCTGCAGATGATAGCGGTTAAACATCGCCTGTAAGGCAAGGTGCTGGTCCAGCGCGTAACGGGCTCCCAGCGCCCAGTAGAGGTCGGTGTCACTGGCTTTGTTTTGGATCAGGTTATTGCCGGCGCGACTATGAGTTTCACTGTCCCAGGCAAAAACGCCGGCCTGCACTGTCGCTGACCAACCGGCATATTGCCATAGGTGATATGACAAACCGCTACGCACCCCTTCGGCCAGCATAGGGCCAATATCAGACACGGTTTGATGAAACTGCGCCGGTGTCAGGCTGTCACCACGGATGCTGACACTGGCATCACCTAAATCGACATAATGCGCCTGCACCGCCAGCCTGGGGGTAAAGTAATAGCTAAGGCCCAGCGCCCAACTGTTGCCGCTGTTATCGTATTGCAGCAGTTCGGCGTCTGCCGGCAGCAGGCGGCTAACCTCGGCAGTTGACTGCCGGGTCGTGCTGTTGCCGAATAATGCCTCAACCGACCAGTTAGCCTGGCTATTGAAGCTAAACAGTGCGGCCAGGATTAATAGCGGTTTTAGCACGTTTTGACGCCGGCGCATAACCGCCAAAGCGGCCAGTAACAACAGTGGCCAGCCATATAGCGCACCACCAGACGATTTGTTGACCACGGTAATCACCTCATATGCTGTGACAGTAATGTTTACGGTGCCGTTGACGCTGCCGCCACGCTGATCACTTAGCGTGAAGCTAACCGTATCGGTACCATCAAAGCCAGGTTGCGGCGTGTAACTTAGCGTTTGCGCTGCAGTAACGGATACGCTGCCGTGCTGGGCTGTGGCACTGCTGATCACCAGCGTATCGCCATCCGGATCGCTGGCGTTGGCCAGCACATCAAGCTCAAGGCTGGTTCTGTCATCAGTACTGGCGGTGGCATTCGTCACCACCGGAGCACGGTTGTAATACACCGTCACAGTTACCGTAGCGCTGGCACTGCCGTTATTGCCATCAGTGATGGCATAGCTGAGGCTATCCTCGCCGACAAAGTCCTGCGACGGGGTGTACAACAGCGTCAGGCCATCATCACTGATACTGACATTACCGAAAGCGGCCGTTGCCTGATTAATGCTCAGCGTATCCGCATCGGCGTCAGTGTCATTTTGCAGCACGTCCAGTGTATGGCTTTGGTTCCACTGTACGGCGTAGCTATCGTCTGCGGCGACAGGTAACTGGTTGTTGTTAAGGATAACCGCGACACCACCCGGGTCGACAATGGCACCGTTGGCTAAGCCATCGGCATCATTCGGGCCACCATCTTCAATGGTCAGTTGTACACACCAGTGGCCTGCGGTTAAACCGGGTTGCCAGTTGCTGCTACCGGGCGGTGGGCAGAAACCGGGTTCGCCGGGGGCACTGAACAAGCGGTTCTGCTCATTTTGTACAAAGTTATTCCAGCCATTGGCAGGGGTGAACTTGCGGTACACCGCGTTTGCTGGCACAGGTTGTCGCTGTGGCAGTGCCAGGGCGTAACTTGCGCCTGTAGCCGGCAGGTTGCGCAGGATAAAGTCAAAGGTACCGCCGATATTGCTGGCCTGCATATCGGGTTCCAGCCATTGCAGATCGGCACTGGTTAACTGAATGCCGCCGGTATTGCTCAGTACGGCAGTGGCGCCTTTACGCAGGCAGATCCCCGGCTCACCTTCAGCAACAAACTGCGTTACCGCCGCCAGCTGTTCCGGAATGACGTTGCAGTCAAAACCCGGATCCAGATAGTCAGCTATGCCGTTGCCATTACTGTCACCTAAGCCTTCAACATTATCCGGGATCAGGTTGTTGTTGCTGTCACTGTCATCCAGTACAGGCAGGGTATCCTGCACCAGCAGATACACCTCAGCTGTGCGGCTGAGCGGCTGCGGCGCATCATCTGTTGCGGTAACGGCAATACGGTAGACGCCGCTGCTGAGGTCAGCCGGGTCAAAGACAAACTGAGATGTGTCTGCCGAGGTATTCAGCAGTGCAGCATCAGCTTGCCATTGCAGGGAAACCGTGTCTGCCGGGTTGGCATCAAAGACCTGAGCGGACACCGTTACCACACCAGCGGTTTTACTCAGCGTTAGCCGGTTTTCACCTTGTTGCTGAGCATCCAGCTGTATTACCGGGGCCAGGTTTGCTTCGGTCACCGTAATAGTGGTGCTGGCATTGACGCCCAGATTCAGGTTGTCATCCAGTGTAATAACAATCTGTTTCTCTGCCTCAGTGGTTAAGTCCGCAAACACATTAAAACTGATGCTGGCACGCAGACCGGAATCGATTTGTACTGAGCCCGCAGCCAGATCATGTTCCGTGAGCGTGCTGGCTGAGCCAGTGACAACATAGCCAACTTCAACCGGATAAGCCGGCGGCGGACCATTTAGGATGACGTCAAAGCTCACCGTACTGTTGTTAAGCACGGTTTGTGGTTTGCTTAACGACACCAGTGGGTTTATCTGCAGCAACTGGGTCACAGTGCTGCTCTGGCCGCTGGCATCTGTTGCCCGCCAGTACAGCTCGTGGCGACCCGTGGAGAACAGCGGTATGCCATTAACCAGCGATACCGCCAGCCGGTTGCCTGTGCTGTCAACCGCCGTTGCTACACCCACATCGACTTTGGTAAATAAGCCGGTAGCATCCACGGTTAAGTCACTCGGTGCGGTAATGACCGGTGCATTCTGGTTGCTGCCTGCAATTTGCAGTGTTACCCGCGCCATATCGCTAAGCTCACCATCGCTGATACGATAGCTAAATGAAGCCGTGCCGCTGAAGTTGTCCGGCGCAGTGAACAGCAGTTTATTAGCCTGAATACTGACCAGGCCAATACTGGCTTTGGCGGTCGTAATCGTCAGGCTGTCTTCGTCCGGATCGGTATCGTTTAGCAGCACATCCAGCAGATAGCTGTGGTTGTCACTCACCAGCAGGGTGAAATTATCGTCCACCGCCAGTGGTGCAGCATTAACATTAACGACTTCCAGGTTAAAGGCATCGAGGCTGGCGGTAAATTCGCCATCCGACACGCTGATAACAATACCAGTAGTGGTGCCAACATCGGTTTTTGCCGGGGTGCCGGTTAAGGCGCCGGTGGCGGTGTCGAAGCTGGCCCAGCTGGGCTTATTGCTAATGCTAAAGCTCAGGGTGTCGTCGTCGGGGTCAGATGCCGTTGGCGTAAAGCTGTACTGGGCATCCTGCGATACGGTGGTTGCCGGTGAGCCACTGATGCTTGGCGCATCATTGACATTCGTCACTGTCAGGCTGAATGCCGGCAATGCTGCAGTTAAGCTGCCATCAGATACGCTAATGACAATACCGGCAGTACTGCCAACATCGCTATTGCCCGGTGTGCCGGTTAAGGCACCGCTGGCGCTGTTAAAGCTGGCCCAGCCCGGCTTATTGCTAATGCTAAAGGTCAGGTTATCGCCGGTATCAATATCACTGGCCGTTGGCGTAAAGCTGTACGGGGCATCCTGCGCAACGGTGGTTGCCGGAGAGCCGCTGATGGTTGGCGCATCATTAACATTCGTCACCGTCAGGCTGAACGCTGGCAGTGTAGCGCTTAGGCTGCCATCGCTGACACTAATGACGATACCGGCTGTTGTGCCAACATCGCTATTGCCCGGTGTGCCGGTTAAGGCACCGTTGGCGCTGTTAAAGCTGGCCCAGCCCGGCTTATTGCTGATGCTAAAGGTCAGGTTATCGCCGGTGTCGATGTCACTGGCTGTTGGTGTAAAGCTGTAAAGTGCATCCTGCGCCACGGTGGTTGCCGGGCTGCCGCTAATGGTTGGCGCATCGTTAACATCAATAACTGTCAGGCTAAATGCTGGCAAACTGCTACTTAGCTCACCGTCACTGACACTGATCACGATATTGCTGTTAACCCCTACATCGGCTTGCGCAGGTACGCCGCGTAAGGTGCCTGTGGCGCTGTTAAAGCTGGCCCAGGCGGGCTGATTAGCGATGCTGAACGTCAGCGAGTTACTGTCAACATCAGCTGCCGAGGGGGTAAAGCTATACAGGGTATTCTGATTAACCAGAGTTGCCGCTATGCCGGAAATGGTCGGCGCATTATTTACTGCACTAATGGTCACCGTTGTCACAATAGCAGGCATGCTGCTATCAACGCCATCGTTGGCGGTGCCGCCGTCATCCTGCAGACTGTTCAACGTCACAACGCGACTAAGCGGGTTCGGATCCTGGCTGCTATTACGATAGGTTATCGCGTCCAAAATAGCTTCTGTCAGGGCACTACTGATACCGGTGGCGTGACTTAAACTGACGGTGGCCGTGCTGCCGGTCAGCACAACGCTGGCCTGTAGTGCATTACTGGCGGTGGTTAGCGAGTTAGCCTGAGTCAGCGCTATGTCGCTGCCATCAATGGTTAATATTTCCGCGCTGCCGTTGTTTACGCCGGTCACGGTCAACTGCAAGCCAATAACGCTCTGTGCGGCTTCAATCAGGTCGATACTGAGATTGTTAAACAAATCCACTGCAGCGCCGTTTTCGGTAAAGGTGACGGCGCCACCGGTTGCCGTCAGCACAGGTGCATCATTTTTCAGGCTGATACTGACCGACGCTGTTTCCGTTACCGGCGCACCAGCTTCATCAGTAAAAGTCCAATCCAGCACCACACTGGTATCCGGGTCGTTTGAGCTGTTGGTGTAGGTGATTTGCTGCATGATGGCATTAACGTCAGAACGTTCTGGCAGCTCGCCATTGGCATCGGTAAAGGTTAACAGCAACTGGCCCGCGCTTGAGGTATCAAAACTGGCAATGGCCAGGCCATTTTTCAGTACTTCGCCAGCAACCAGGCTCATGCCACTGCCATCAGCAAAACTGAAGCTGTCGGTGCTGTTGGCACCGCCGCTGCGCATTATTGTCACAAACGCACCGCTGTAGTTACCGTTACCACCGTTCAGAATATCCAGCTCGTCGTCGGTTACGGTGATATCGTTATCTATTACGACCGGGCTGCCTGCCTCAATAAAGGTGTTCCCCCCGGCCAGGTCTGACAGAACCGGAGCGCGATTGCCTTCTACTGCACCGATGTCGACTGCGGCACCGGCAATGCGGGCGGCGCCTACCGCATCCAGAGGCAGGGCTTCAGCTATATTGCTATCCGCGTCAATATCGTAGCTATCTGCCGGTAATGCCGCTGTACTGCCGGCATCAGATAGTGCGCTGCCAGCTAATGGCTGGTGCGTCAGGACAACACCACCGTTATCGGCAAGGTCAGTTAACAGCAGCTCGCTGGTGCCCTGATTATTCAGGCTTGAGGTGTCAGTTGTGATAATGGCGTTGCTGCCAAAGAAGCTGTGGCTGGCTATCTCAATAGTGCCGTTAACATCATCCGGCACGCCGCCGCTGGCCAGCGCAGAACCGGCAGCCCCGGCTGCGGCATCGGCCCCGGCAGTATTACCGGCAATAACGCTGTTAATAACCGTATCGGTGCCATTGGCGGATAACCCGCCACCGGCGCTGGCGGCCGCGTTGCCGACAAGCGTTGAGTTGTAGAGATTCGCCGTGCCGCTGGTGACGCGCAGACCGCCGCCTACGGCGCCTGCACCCAGTGCGGCATTGCCGCTGATCGTGGTGTTGACCAGCGTCAGGGTTTCTGTGCTGTCAAACTGGATACCGCCACCGTGTGCACTGGCGCCGCTGGTGGTGTTGCCAGACACTGTGCTGTTAATCAGAGTCAGGTTACTGGCGTTACCGACGATTCTCAAGCCGCCGCCAAAGCTGGTACTGCTGTTACCAACGACGCTGGTATTAACCAGTGTCAGGTTAACGCTTGCGCCATAAATGCCGCCGCCACCCAAAGCGGTCTCGTTGTTATCAGAGATCACGGCGTTGCGCAGCGTCACGCTGGCGTTATTACCGATAGCGATGCCTGCACCACCACCACTAACCGTGCCTTGTGTCAGCGTGAGGCCATTGATGTCGATATTGCTCAGGCCACTGCCAATCGCCAGTACCCTGCTACTATGGTTGGCAGAGATAGTGATATCTGGCCGTTGGTCAGTGTCCAGGTCGCCATTTATCGTGAGATCGCTGTGGTTAATGGCAAGTTCAGTGCCGTTAAGGCTAATGTTGCCGCCCTGCTTGCCAGCTGTGCTGTTGTCCAGGTCAAAGGTGATTGTATCGCCGGCACGCGCCCAGAACAGGGCTTCACGCAGACTCAACCCGTTCCCGTCGGCTTCATCATCGACCAGGGTGACGGCGGTGGTTTCGTCGTCATTAATATCGAGATCACTGGTTACCAGCAGGGTAAGGCTTTGCGTTCTTACGGTAAACTCGTTCGAGCTGCTGTTGCCGCTGCCAGTGTTACCGGCCGCATCTGTCACGCCGCTGGTGTCCAGCGTAATGGCATTATTTAACTCGTAGGTATCCGCATCCGGCGTATAGGTTGCGGTCCAGGTAATACCACCATCAGCGGATGTAACGGCATCCAGGCTGCCAAAAAGCACGCTCAGATCATCGTTAGTCAAACCACTGACGGCCTCGCTAAAGGTAATCGTCAGCTGTGATGTTTCACCGGCCAGTAATTCAGTGTCGGCCATCACCAGGCTGGCAGTTGGCCGCAGGGTGTCTATGCTGTAGTTGGCCGAGTTGGTACTACCGCTGCCTGCATTACCGGCTATGTCTGCGACAGCCGTCATATTCAGGCTGATCACATTAGTAGCGGCGGTTGTGTCAGCCGCCGGGGTAAAGGTAGTGCTCCAGCTAATACCGCCATCAGACGAGCTGACCGGGCTCAGGCTGCCGTTGGCGACCGTCAGATCATCGTTGCTAAAGCCGGTAACGGCCTCATTAAAGGTAATAGTGACCAGAGAGGTATCTCCCGCAACCAGCGAACTGTCTGCAAAAACCAGGCTTGCGCTGGGGGCAACAGTGTCGATTGCTAGGGTTAAAGCAGCAGAAGCGGCGCTGGTATTATTGGCAGCATCAGAGGCAACGGCTGTCAGATTATGGCTGCCGTCTGATAAAGCCATCGCCGGGGTCAGGCTCCAGTCGCCGTTCGCATCGGCGGTCGTGCTGCCGATGGCACCATCAAGGCTGGAACTGAGCGCTACCGTGACATTGGCATCAGCGGTGCCGTTGATGGTTGGGGTGTTGTCGTTGGTGATAGCATCTGCCGGCACGCCGGAGTCAGAGGCTGCGTCCAGTGTCAGGTTTGCCGGCACGGCCGGTGCCTCGCGGTCTACCGCATGAAGCTCCCCACTGCTAAAGGCGGGTACAAAGCCATTAGTGCCATTGCCGTTGCCAAGTGCATCGGTGATGCCGGAGTTGGCAATCACATCCAACCGTAAGGTGCCAGTGCCGCTGATCTGGTCAATCGTTACGGTCACGCTATTGGCGTTTACCGCAGATACGCTGGCGATATTCGCTGATACAGTGGCACCGCTTAGCGTCAGGCTAAAGTCAGCCACAGTCACGTTCGCGGGCACCTCATCAAAGGTTACCGTGAATTGCATGCTCTCAGCAGTTGTCAGCGGTGCGCCGTTAACCGTAATAGCAGTGACCGTTGGCGGTGTAATATCCGCCACCGTAAAGTTCCAGCTGGTATTGTCCGCAAGGCCAGCGTACGGCGTACCGGCTAAATCGGTAATGGCACCATTGGCCAGTTGGATGTAATAGCTGGTGTTCT
The DNA here is from genome assembly GCF_011634895.1 of Rheinheimera pleomorphica. Classification (GTDB taxonomy): domain Bacteria; phylum Pseudomonadota; class Gammaproteobacteria; order Enterobacterales; family Alteromonadaceae; genus Alishewanella; species Alishewanella pleomorphica. Next base: position 438,607 of record NZ_SIRR01000007.1, read on the forward strand.
CGTTTAGATCTGCCGTCGGGTTAATGGTCAGCTCGTTGTTAGTAATGCTGAGCTGGCCGCCGTTGGCAGCCACGTCTATGCTCACTACCGGGGTGTCAGCTGAGTCGTAAATGACAATGTCGCCAGCACCTAAGGCGATATTTTCACTAAAGGTCATGACAAAGTTGGCATCGACAGCCACATTGCTGGCACCGTCGGCCGGGTTAAGCGTTTGCAGTGTTGGCGCAACGGCATCTACCAGCACGCTGGTGGTAGCGCCCACCGCATTTAATGTCGTGTTCAGAGCATTGCCTGCAGCATCGCGCATCGTGCCGCCATTTGTATCAATACTGGCGGCAACAGCAATACCATCGCTATCGCTATCGCCGGCTTGCACGGTGTAGCGAAATACCAGTGCCGAGCTGCCGCTACCGCTTAGGTAAGTCGCCTGGCGCGTGGTAGCCCCAATGGTTAATGCCAGCTGCGGCGTACCGCCACCCGTGTCTACCGTAATGTTTTCGCTGCTGTTAACGGTGAAATCCAGGTTTTGGCCGCTGCTATAGGTAGCATTGGCCGGCACGCTGACGCTTGAAACCGTCGGTGCTACCGCATCTACCAACACGTTAGCCGTTGCACCCACCGCATTTAGTGTCGTGTTCAGAGCATTGCCTGCAGCATCGCGCACCGTGCCACCGTTAGTATCAATACTGCCTGCTACGGCAATACCGTCGCTATCATTATCGCCGGCCTGTACAGTGTAACGAAACAGCAGTGCCGAGCTGCCGCTACCACTTAGGTAAGTTGCCTGGCGCGTGGTAGCGCCGATGGTCAGAGCAAGTTGCGGTGTACCGCCACCCGTGTCTAGCGTAACGTTTTCGCTGCTATTAACAGTGAAGTCCAGGTTTTGGCCACTACTGTAAGTCGCGTTTGCCGGTACGCTGACGGAGGCCACGCTGGGTACTGTCGTATCGATAGTAATAGCTAAACCCGAAGATGCCCCACTGGTATTCCCCGATACATCTGTTGCTGTTGCGGTAATAGTATGAGTACCGGCGCTCATCGCACCTGCGGTAAAGGACCAGTTGCCAGAACCATCCGCTGTGGTGCTGCCCAGTGTACCGGATAGCGATGACATCACGCTAACGGTCGAATTGGCTTCGGCGGTGCCGGTAAAGCTTGGGGTTGTGTTGTTGGTCAGGTTATCGGTGTTTGAACTGCCACTGTCGGAGGCAGCAGAAAGATCCGGCGCTGAAGGTGCTGCTGGTGTCGTGGTATCAATAGTAATCGCCAAACCAGGTGAGGCCACACTGGTATTGGTTGCTGCATCTGTTGCCGTTGCGGTAATAGTGTGAGCCCCTGAGGCCATGGCGCCGGCCGTAAACGACCAGTTGCCAGCACCATCGGCGCTGGTGGTGCCTAAAGTGCCGGACACCGACGAAATGACACTAACGGTCGAATTGGCCTCTGCCGTACCGGTAAAGGTGGGCGTATTGTCATTAGTAATATTGTCGGTTGATGAACTGCCGCTGTCAGAACCTGCCGCGAGATCCGGAGTAGACGGCGCAGCAGGTGCATCCCTGTCAGCGGTGTGTGTAGCACCTGAAGTAAACGCAGCAACATAGCCGTTGGTGTTGTTACCGTTACCGGCGTTATCCGTGATGTTGGTATTGGCTTTTAAATCCAGCCGGATAGCACCTGTGCCGGTAATGCCCGTTACGGTAACATCGACAGAAGATCCGCTGGACGCACTTACCGCGCTGACAGTGCCTGCCGCTGTGCCGGATACGGTGGTTACTTGGAAGTCATCGCTGCTGATATTGTTGGCCGTTTCATTAAACGTAACTGTATAGGTAACTGATGTAGCGGCCGCTGCCGGTGCACCAGACAGGCTAATGCTTTGTACAACGGGTGGGGTGGCATCGGGCGTTTGAAGATTAGATACTGCTAAATCATCGATTCCCAGCCAGAAAGGCCCGCTTCCGGTGATCGTTACCGAGGTCACATCGTCCGGCAAACTTGATATATCTATATTGGATTTCCATTCCAAATGACCTACTGAGCCACTGCTGACGGAGCCGCCCTTACTCGTTGTGAGAGAGAAGGTGCGGGCCGAACCACTGAAGTTATAAAGCGAAATAGACGTTGGCGTAAAAGTTTCGTTGTTGGTGAACTCCAGCGTAATGCTTGTTTCGTAATCCTGAGCGTTAACTACATAACCACCTGGCCAACGGTAAGTTCCTCGGTCAGCGCCATTGACGGTCAACAGATAGTTTTTAGCCCCACTTTCATAAAACTGCGCATCTGCAAGGTAACTACCACCGTCGTTGTAGGCACCGCTGCCGGCTTTATAATGACTGAAATCTATGACACCGGTAAATGGCAGTATGCTGGTAAAATCTTTTAACGCCACGGAATTGGCTAAAGGGGTGGCATCTATAACTCCGGTTTGAATTTCCAGCTCCCAGTCACCGCCTAAGGCGGCATTACCGGTCAGGTTAGTGGATGCGGCCACATCGATATGGGTGTTGTTCTTTATCAGATCAATAAACTGCTCGCCATCAACCCCTTTTGCCAGTTCACAACCGTAAAACAGTAAATCACCACCTGTGCGCAGTGCATTATTAAGCGCCTTAAAAGTATCGGGGTGTTGCATTAAGCTGTTGGCATCAATGTGGCTGCCGCCCAGCGACAACGCACCGGCGGTAGCATGTGAAAATATACGTACCGTCGCCAAATTAGAATATGCGGCCAGCGCCTGTTGCAGCTGCGTTAAGCCGGAGCTTGAGTGATCCAGTTCAACCCATGCCACTCCCGGTTTAATGGCTCTGCGCAAAATGGCTTTGTCAGCGGCATTAAGCGCGGCATCAACAACAAACAGCTCTTCTACCGGCATGGCTTGCTGCAGTTCAAGCTGCATATTAGCAGTGTCTGTTGTGACATTAGTCGCTAAAGCAGGCAACGGTTTCTGGCTAATGCCGTTGCTAGGCACATCGTTTGCAGCAGGCGCTGCAGCGCTCAGGTAGCTGCGCTGGTAACTGCCAGTAAATTGTGCGGCATAGCCAGCGAAAGGCAGCAGTACGGATGACAAACCAGTGAGTATAAGATTCTTCATAGCGATGATGTTCCCGTCTCTGCGGTGGCGAGCTTAGTGGTTTTTTTACCGGCAATAATGTTGGCAGCCGTGCCGGCCCGGTCTTGCCAGAAGTCCATATCTTGGTATTTCACAAATAAATCGGGGGGTAAAATGCTGCGGCGTTGTTTAAAATCAACTTTTTTCCTCACCGTGTGCAGCCCTTTAACGCCCAGCTTTTGGTCAAATTCGCTTTCTTCGTAATCCACCTGTTCAAAATTATGTTTAAACGGTGTTTCGCCAAGAAATTGATAGATGAGTTCCAGCGAGCGCGCAGGGTGCTGACATAGCAAATCATAATCTACCAACAGTAATCTATCGGAGTATTCGCCATAATAAGCTTCTTTTAATGCGGTCCAGGCTGAGCCGACAGCACCTGCGGCGTTAATTAATGCTTCGCAGCGGCTGTAAACCGTTTGCCGCGTAGCGGGGGTAAACATCCGGCTGTAGTCAAACGGGTTTTTACGGTAAATCACCTCAAAACTGTCCATAATCCAGGCCGGGTTGCGCACACAACAAATTATTTTAAAATCATCAACTAGCTCTACAAGTTGGTGCAGCCTGGCGGTCCAGTTACGGTTAGTATCAAAAATGACGGCCTGTTCGGTATCGGCGTAGTAGGCGTCGATCAAAGCACGGCATATCGCCTTACGTTTCGCTGCTGTAAAGAATGAGTAAGACTCGCTGGCGGCGCCCATTTGTTCTAAAGCGCCATTCACCAAACCAGCAACGGGGCTGCTCATTGCTGCATGAAAGCGCGGGTTTTGTTTGAGAATGCCAGCAAGTAATGTTGAACCTGAACGAGGCAAACCGGAAATAAAATGGAACTGCTGGGGCATAAAATTCAACTTTTTGTTTATTGGCTAAGTGTTGTTTTAATTTAAACTTTTAGCAAGTACTGTTCAGCTTGTATTCAGTTGGTTTCACCGGAGTAAGGGCGAAGAGCCGCAGTTTTCCGGCTCTCAGCGTGTAATATTAAGGGCGCGGTGGATATACTCCGTTAACACAGATAATGTAGTTTAATGCCAGAAAGGGCTGCATATTGTTGTGCGCAGCACCACCACCTGTAGCACCGACATCAACGTTGGCGGTGCCCAGTGCTCCACTAAGTTGCACTTGCACTGCATCAGACGCCATAGTGACATTTTTGCTGTCGGTATAGTCTTGCGCCTGCGCTGGCCCACTAGCAGGTGATTTACCCCAGTAAGCCGCGGTAGGATCGTTAGTTGCGTTACCCGCCGTGCCTGCATTTACTGTCGTTGTTGCGGTTAAGCCGGTAAATGAAATGGGTTGGGTTACCGCGGTATGCGTATGCGCAGGTATTTGATTTTGGCTCAAAGCCACTGTCTCCTGGCCGCCATTTTGTGCCAGCGCATAGTTTGTGCCGGTAACCGCGGTGCCTGCGCCTAATGGTACTCTGCCACGCAGATCTGGCAGTTTAAAAGTACTTGAGCCATTACCACCAAAGGCAAAGCCCAAAATTGAGAATAACGCCTGGTATTGTGAAACAGGCAGTTCTTGTCCGTTACAAAACATATAATCAACAGGTGCATAGTTACCAGCGAATAATTTTATGACACCAATATACTCATCCATATTAAATTCCTTTATCTGTGCTTAAGATTGTAGCTCTGGCTACGACAACACTATAGGTAGCAACAATCTAAAGCGTGCCGATAAAGTTATGATAAATATTGAATAGCGGTAGCGGCTTAGTTAAGTATCAGGATGGTACCCAGCACGGTAAGGGCAGCCCCGAGCCAGGCGCCTATAGCCGGGCTGCGTTTATATACCAGCCATAGCAGCGGCAGTACCAGCACCGGGCTGACAGAAGATAGCACCGCCACCATACCGGCATCGCCGTATTTTAAAGCCTGCAGTATTAAGGTCATGCCCAGCACCATCGACAGGGCGGCATTGGCCAGCACCAGTAAAAACACTTTCTTATTCATCGGTAAATAAGCGCGGGCCACTTTAAAGCCGAGCATAAAAATCAGCTGATGCAATACAAAGGCGGTGCTCATCCGTACCGCCGATGCGGCTACGGCATCAATTTCGGTTTCCATCAGCGGCTTTAGCATTAAGGTGGCTACCGCCTGGCACAGTGCGGCCAACAGGCCGAGCGCGACGCCACTTTTTAGCTGGCTTTGGTTAGCCTCCCAGGCGTGTAGCTCGGTTTTGCGTTTACCAAAAAAGATGGCAATCATTACGCCGCTGATCAGTAAGCTGCTGCCGGCTAAGGTCCAGCCCCATTGGGTTTCGCCAAGGAAGATATAGGCCAGTATGACCGAGAACAGACTGTGGCTGGCAAATAACACGCCGGCGCGGCGCGGGCCCAGGCGGTTCATCGCGGCAAACAGGGCGGTGTCGCCGATAAAAATACCGATAATGCCGGATACAACTAATAAGCCCAGACTGTCGATGGCCAGCGTTACCCAGCCGCCGCTAACCGCAGCAATCAGCCACAGCATGATAGCCGCGCACAGCATACGCCAGCGGGTAAAGGCAAAGGCCCCTAAATGGGTAGAGGCGGTGGCCGACATCAGGCTGCCACAGGCCCAGCAGGCGGCGGCAGCCAGCGCCAGATATTCGTAAGACAAAGCGTTAGCTCATCAAATCAGGGTAGCGTATTATAAAAACAGCATCAGGCTTAAGCCAGATAATAAATCAGGGTGCCAAAACGACCGATGGACACAACAACTCGCCATAGCTGGCGGCAAAAGCTAGCGCTGCAACTTGACCCCGAGCTTAACCCGCGCGAGGGCCTTACACCGCTTAATGCTCTGATTACCTTTGTTATTATTGTTGGCATTATTACCGCAGTGTTGCAAACCGAGGTGAAAATTTACCAGGGCAACGAACATTGGTTTCGTTTAACTGAGCTGGCCTTTGGCAGTCTATTTTTGCTGGAATACTGCGCCCGGGTTTGGACCTGTGTTGAAAATGATAAAGTACGCAGTCGCTGGCGCTATGTTCTGTCCTGGGTTGCCATAGCTGATTTGATGGCGGTGATGGTGGCCTTTTCGGTTTATCTGGGCAATGGCGGTATTTTACTGCGTTTATTGTTGCTGATTAGGGTGTTACAACTGGCCAGACTGGGCCGTTTCTCGATGGCAATGGAATGCATTATCGAAGCGGTGCGTAGCCGAGGCTATGAATTGTTGGTCAGCGCCATCTTTGCCGGCCTGCTGCTGCTGATCTCTTCTACACTGCTGTATTTGGTGGAAGGACCACACCAGCCCGAGGCGTTTGGCTCTATTTTACGCAGTGCCTGGTGGGCTATCGCAACGCTAACCACTGTTGGTTACGGCGATGTGTACCCGATCACGGCATTGGGGCGCTTTCTGGCCGGTGTTACGGCAATTACCGGTGTCTGTATTATTGCCGTGCCCACCGGTATTTTGGCGTCTGCCTTTAGTGATGCCATTAATACCGCTAAAGAGCGGCATCGCAAGCTGCCGAAAATACTTGAGCGTGATAAAGGTTCAGCTAACCGCGAGTAATATGATATTTAACCGTTGCAGCATTGTTTTGCATTGTTATAATTCGGCGTTGTTTTTGAACTGGGAATGTAAATATGCAACGGAGTATGAAAACCAGCTTACTGTGCATAGCACTGACTGCTGCGCTGGGTGGCTGTGCCTCTACCACTAAAACGGTTGATAGCACACCGAAAAACCCGACCATGGTAATGAAAGCCGATTACTATATTAATGGCTTATATTTGCCCGAGTTTAATGGTAAACAAACGGTGTATACCCGCTCAGACCGCCGCCGGTTGGATCATGATACCAAGTACAATAATATTTTGATGCGCTGGGCCAATAGCCATACCGGCCAGATTGCCCGCATTGATACTCAGCTGAGCTATTTGCTGGATCATGATAAAAAACAATACAGCGAATGCCCGCTTTCCGGTTGTACCACCTTTAGTTTTGCCGATCTAAAGGCGTCATCAGAGCAAGATGAGCAATACGAAAGTTATGAATCTCTTGGCTGTACCGTTGATTTGGTTAGCAACGACTTTAGCGTTGAGAAAACCGGCCAGCAAAGGGCTATCGCCAACGTATTGGCAGAAGAATACCAGGTTAAATGGCAAGTCGTGATGCAGGATAGCCGCGCGAAAAAAGACACCAATCTGGCACAGATGACCTTCTGGACCACCACGCCGCAGGCTGAAATGCAGCAGGCATGGCAGGTGCAGCGCGAATTTCAAACCGGCTATGCGCAAAACGCTACGGATAATCCGTTAATCCGCTTGCTGGGCAAAGAGGCTTATATGGCCGTGGCTGCCGTAACCGGTGATATTGAAAATACGGATAAAGAGCAGTACAACCGCTTTTTAAAAGAGCTGGGTAAAATTAAAGGCTACCCGCTTTCTATCAAAATGGAATGGTATCGTAATGCTCAGGCCTGTCAGGAAAAGCGCAGTAGCGCGGCGCAAAATAACGGCGTCGATCTGACCGGCGGTTTGGGCGATGCCGCTAAGAGTATGCTGTCAGGCTTTGTGAACCAGCAAAAAGAGAAAATTTTGGATGAATGGCGTAAAAAGCCGCTATTCCATTACCTGTACGACATTACTTACCTGAAAGAAGAGCTGGTGCACGATAGTGTGTTTAGCCCGGCGGCTGATTATCAGCTAACCGACCGGCAATAGCTTGGTAATAGGGGGCTGCTAAGCGCTGATATCAATGTCAGCGCTTTTTCGGTACCCAGGCCCAGGTCATGTTAGCGTTGACCGGCTCAATACCGGCGCTGTCGGTAATAGTGACCGCTACCATAACTTCACCTTTATCCTCATTGTGCATTGCCGCGATTTGCTCGTCGGTGAGGGTGGCGGTTGCCGTTAAGTCACCGCTCGAGCGTTTGATATAGTCAATCTGCATTTGTTTTAGCAGCGGCAGCTTGTTGTCGGGCAGATGAATGCCAACCAAAAAACCGGTGGCAGATTCAGCCAGCAAACCAGTGGCGGCAGCATGTACTGAACCGATATGGTTTTGTGCTTTTTTACGGTTTTTCAGCCGCAACACCGAGCGGGCGCCTTTAAGCTCCAGCACTTCCACACCGGCGGTACCGGCGAATTTAATCACCCGGCCAAATACCGTACTTAAGGCAAAAGCCTGCATAAATACCGGTAACTGATAGCATTTGTTGACAATACGCTGCAATTTATTTGGCTTGTGTTGGCTCATTGTGGTCTGACCTGTTTGGGCTTTTGCGCACTATGCCAAGCCAGAGGCATAAAAGCAAGTGGACGCCGGGCTTAACACCACAGCTGGCTTAGCGGCGTGTCAGCGCGGTAATAGCGGCTTAGCTGAGCCTGTAACAGCTCGGCACAGGCTAAGGCGTCGGTGACGGCATGGTGCGGCCGGTAAGGCGGCAAGCCGTAGCGCAGGCGGCTGTCGGCCAGACGGATAGACACCGGCCGCTGGCCGCGCAGCCTTTGCCAGAAACTGAGTGGCTGCTGGCGGTGCAGCCGTGCCTCTAGCTGCATGGTGTCGATCAGCGGAAACAACAGTCCGGCGCCCAAACGTGCTTTAACGGCAGCCTGTAAAAACGGCCGCTCTATGCCGCGATAGTGCACCACCACCACTTTGCCGGCCAGCTGTTGTAATAACTGCGGCAAAATGTCGCTCAAATCCGGCGCGCCAGCGATATCGGAATGGGTGATGCGGTGCAGCGTAACCGACTCATCGCTAAGGGCAAACCGCGGTTTTACCAGCCATTGCCGGGCCTGGGAGCTGTATATCCGCTGCAGGTTAAGCGGCACTGTCCCCAGGCTGACAATGCCACTGTTGGCGGGGTCCAGGCCGGTGGTCTCAATATCCAGCGCCAGCAGCGGTACATCTTTTATTGCTGTATCGCCTGCTAGCATACCGGCCTGATAAAACTGCCGCAGCAGGCTGTTACTGCTGCTGGCGGCTTGTTGCTGATAATACTGTTGCCAGTCTGTGATGCGCTCAGCGCCAGGATGCCTGGCCGGTGACTGTAATGACGTGGGGCCCAGATACAGCATATTCAGGCCCGAAAATGAAATTTGGCGAATTTCTGGGCATTGCTCAGCACCGAAAACGCTTCTTTTAAATGTTTGCGCTCAAATTCGGATAAGCGCTCGGGGATCAGGTTGTTGTCCGGTATTTCACCGCCGCTAAGCGCCAGCGCCTGCTGGCGGATGCGGCTCATGGCGATAACCTCAAAGGCATCGCGTAAATCTTCACCCCGACCCGCTGGTAGCACCCTGGCGGCGATAATATCGCGCAGCCGCTCAAAGGAGTTGGTTGCCGTCGAGCCAATCGCCAGTGCATGCACGCGAATCAGATCGGCCATTGGCGCTGTGCCGCGGCGTTTTATATTCAAGCTGTTATTGTGCCGGCCATCGTTTTCCATCACAAAGTCTTTAAAAAAACCCAGTGGTGGCGTGCGTTGCAACGCATTACGGGTCATACAGGCCAGAAACTGTGGCCGGCTGCGGGCTTTGCCGGTGATCAGCTGATTAAGCTCGTCAGCCCACTGGCTCTGGCCCCAAACGGCGTCCAGATCAAAAAAGATATTGGCGTGCAGCAGGCGCTCGGCGCTGGGCTGCTCTATCCAGTCGGTAAAGTATTGCCGCCATACCTTTAGCGGCTGGCGCCACTGTGGGTTGGTCGCCATAATGTTGCCACTGCAGTAGCTGTAACCGCACTGCGCCAGGCCATCGCAAACAAAGGCCGCCAGCTGCTGAAAATAGCCGTCGTGCAGCGCGGGGTCAAAGCGGTTATCCAGTACCAGCGCATTGTCCTGATCGGTAACAATAAGCTGCTCGTCGCGTGCCATTGAGCCCAGCGCTAAAAAGCAATACGGCACCGGCGGCGGGCCAAGTTGCTGCTCGGCCAGCTCCAGCAGGCGCTGCTTAAAGCTGCGGCCAATGGCGGCCATAGCGCTGCCTATCATCTGTGAGTTGGCATCTTCGTTCACCATCCGTACAAAGCAGGCCTTAACATCTTTACTAAGGGCGCTGAGCTCTGCTACCGACTGCTGGCGGAAAATACTGCTGACAACAAACAGGCTGTTTTGCGATTCGTAGCGGATAATATCTGACAGCGCCAGTACGCCAATAGGCTTGCCCTGGCGCACTACCGGCAGATGATGCACATTGTGGCGCAGCATCAGCATCATGGCCTCAAACAGATATTGCTGCGGTGTAATAGTAACCGGGTTTGCCGTCATAATAGCACTGACGCCGGTTTCAGATTTCAGCCCCGGCGCCACCAGACGCGATCGGATGTCGCGGTCTGTGATAATACCGGCCAGGGTTCCCGGTTCAGCGTCGTTATCATGCAGGATTAACAGGCAGGACACACTGTGTTCTGTCATGGTTTGCGCGGCCTGCCAGACATTGGCACTGGCCGCCAGGCAAACCGGCTCGCGCTGCAGCAAGGTACTTATTTGGGCGCTGTGCAGGTCGGCTTCGGCCTGCTTGGCGGCTTTGGTTGATTTACGCCGCTCGGTGTCACCCACTTCAACGTAATCGGCAAAAAACTCATTGCTGTCAAACAGCTGTTGAAAGTCGGTATCGGGGATCAGATATATCAGCGTGTCTTCAAGCGCCGTAGCGGGAAAACGTACCTTGCCGCCACGCAGCAAGCCCTGTTCGCCGAAAATACCGCCCTCACTTAAGCGGTTATATAAGTCGCCATTGCGGCGGAAGGTTTCTACTGCACCGCTGCGGATCAGGTACAGTGCAGTGAGTGGCTCGTTAAAGCGCAGGATCTCGCTGCCGGCTTTAAAGTACGCCACATCGATACGCTGCGCCAACACCGTCAGCTGGCTGTCGTCCAGTTGCGCAAACGGCGGATGGCGTTTTAGAAATTCAAGAATTTCAATTTGTTCTATGTCCATAGCGGTGTATTACTCAGACTGCGCGCGGTTCAGACATTAAGCCTTTTACTACCGCCAGACAGGCTGCCAGCAATACCAGGCTAAACGGAAAGCCGGTTGACACCGCCATCGCCTGCAGCGCCACCAGGCCGCCTCCCAGAATTAACGCTATGGCCACCAGCCCCTCAAATAAACACCAGAATACCCGCTGGGGTGTCGGGGCGTTCACCTTGCCACCGGCGGCGATGGTATCTATTACCAGCGAGCCCGAGTCGGATGAAGTGACAAAAAACACCACCACCAGAATGATGGCAATAAACGACGTTAGCTGAGCCCAGGGCAGGGCGTCGAGCATGCTAAACAGCTGTAGCGGCAGCGCAGCATTGGCTGCCGCTTCATAGCCTTGTTGCACCAGCTGACTGATAGCCGTGCCGCCAAAGACGGTCATCCACAGCACGCAGGCCAGAGACGGAATAAGTAATACCGAAATTAAAAACTCACGCACCGTGCGCCCGCGTGAAACCCGGGCGATAAACATGCCAACAAAAGGCGACCAGCTGATCCACCAGGCCCAGTAAAAGGCGGTCCAGCCTTGGGCAAAATTAGCATCCTCACGCCCCAGCGGGTTAGCCAGTGCCGGTAAATGTTGCAGGTAAGCGGCCAGGTTAGCGGCAAAGCCGGTGGCGATGGCCAGCGTTGGCCCGACAATAATAACAAACAGCAGCAAGAGCGCCGCCAGCAGCATATTAATTTCAGACAAGCGTTTTACGCCGGCTTCCAGCCCGGCGACCACTGACACCAGCGCAATTAACGTAATACCAATTACCAACAGGATTTGCGTGGTCAGGCTCTCGGGCAGGGCAAACAGGTAATGCAAACCGGCCGCCGCCTGCGAGGCACCTAAACCTAACGAGGTGGCCAGGCCAAATAAGGTGGCAAATACGGCAAGAATATCAATAATATGGCCGGGCCAGCCCCATACCCGCTCACCGAGTAGCGGATAAAACACTGAGCGGATGGTCAGCGGTAAGCCTTTGTTAAAGGAAAACAGCGCTAAGCCCAGCGCCAGTATGGCGTAAATCGCCCACGGATGCAGCGCCCAGTGATAAATAGTCGCGGCCATTGCCAGCCGCTCGGCAGCGGCGGCATCACCGGCCGCACCTGCCAGCGGTGCCCAATCGGTGCGCACGCCATAGGTAACACTGGTGCCGCCGAGGGCGCTACCAAAGTGTGACAGCGGCTCAGACACGCCATAAAACATCAGCCCTATGCCCATGCCGGCGGCGAACAGCATTGAAAACCAGCCCAGATAACTAAAATCCGGTGTGGCTTCAGTGCCGCCAAGGCGCACCTTGCCCAGTGGCGAAATAATCAGCCCCAGGCACAGCAGCACAAACACATTGGCCGCAGAAATAAAGTACCAGTCAAGGTTGGCGGTAAGCCAGGCCCGCAGACTGCTGAATACCGGCTCAGCCTGTTGCTGAAAACTGATCGTCAGCAGCACAAACAGAATGACCACTAATGCTGAGATAAGAAATACCCGGTTATGGATATCCAGGCCAAAGGGGCCGACCTTGACCAGGATATTGTCCTGGCCAATCTGATAATCGGTGTCTATCGGGTTGACGTCGCCGTCGGGGATCATCGGATCTTTGTTTGCGCTCATCTTGTTATCCTTATCCGCTTAGCCAGAGCAGCGTTAAAAGTAATAGCCAATATTAATGTTAAAGCGGCGCTCGGTTTCGCTGCTGTCGCCAGCGGCGCTGCCGCCCACAAAGGGCTGATTCTTCGCATGCACTAAATCAAAATAGGTAAATAAGCCGCCGGCCGCTACCGATACCCCAGTGACGTTCATCATGGTATCGCGGCTGTTATCCGACTTGTCGTATACCAGGCCATAGTTATTATAAAACTGCAGCGCGGTGACTGGCCCAAAGCTGACCGGCAGGCTATAGGCCAGGTTAATCGTGCTGGTTTTCGCTTTGGCCGCTATGCTGTCGTAAAAGGCGTAAGCGCCCACGGCAATACGATCGATATCGTCGATGTCGTAATGGTATTCACCATGCTGCAGTTGCAGGTTCCAGCGCTGATAATGGCTGTTTACATGCAGCGCCCAGGCGTTGTAACTGCCGGCACGGCGCTGGCCATCATGCAGGCCACCGGCCAGCGCAGAGACACCCAGCTCCGTTGTAAAATCCGTGCTGTGCTCAAGCTGATAGGCAAAACGGCCGGCCAGGGTGTTATATTCGCCCAGTGGCTGCGCCGGGTCGTCATAAATACCGTCGTCGCTCTGACGGAAACCGACCACATCATAAGAGTAACGGTCAGCACGGCTGCTGACATAGCCCTCGACGCCGCCCAGTTCATCGTTTTTAAAAAAGCCCAAATCCAGCTGCCAGTTATCTGCCAGCCGGCGTTTAAACAGCAAGCCTAAATCATGGTCGTCTTCCAGGCCGATATAATAGTTGGTGCTGAAAAACCAATTGTGCGAGTTATACGGCCAGTTACCAAAAGGCACCTGGGTAATGCCGGCCTGCACCTGCCAGTCATCATTTAACTGGTAGCCAACATGGGCATACTTAACGGCCGTCATATAATCAAAAAAGCGGATCTCGGCATTAAGCAGCACATCACCAATGCTGCCGTTTAAATTCAAGCGGAAAATATCAAAGGCAAAGTCGCCGCCACGGTTTTTATTGCCGTCGCTGTATGACGTATGGCTGTAATTGGTGCGGATAGCGCCGCCTAAGCGGATACCCTCTTCAGTCTTGTCAGCTTTATCAATGCTACCGGCCTCAGTGGCAGGCTCTGCTGTCGGCGCTTGTTTGGCCACTACCGCTTCCTGTTCGGCCAGCCGTTGTTCCAGCGCAGCAATTTGCGCCTTTAGCGTCGCCAGTTGTTGTTTAATATCGTCGGTTTCAGTAGCTTGGGCAGAAAAATGCCATAGCCCAACGGCAGCAATCAGACTGATACTGCGAAGTGAGAGCATAGTAAATCCTTATTTTGTATCAGATTTAAAGCAGAAGGGCTTATAAGGATAGCGTAATCTGGCGCTAAGGCCAAATTACGCAGGCAGACAGGCAGACAAACAAGGGCTTAGTAAATACCGGACGACAGGTAGCGATCGCCTCTGTCGCAGATTATCGCCACGATCACGGCATTATCATGTTGCTCGGCCAGTTTAATCGCGGCATGCACCGCGCCGCCAGAGCTGACACCGGCAAAGATGCCTTCTTCACGGGCTAAACGGCGCATCGCGGTAAGCGCATCGTCTTGTGCAATATCGATAATCTGATCAACCCGGCTTTTATCGAAAAAGCCTGGCAGGTAAGCCTCGGGCCAGCGGCGGATGCCCGGTATGCTGGCGCCTTCAGCCGGTTGCAGGCCAATAATCTGAATTGCGCTGTTTTGCTCTTTCAAAAAGCGCGATACACCCATAATGGTGCCGGTAGTGCCCATGCTGCTAACAAAATGGCTGATTTGCTGCTGGCTTTGCTGCCAAATCTCCGGCCCGGTGCTGGCATAATGCGCCGCCGGGTTATCCGGGTTGTTAAACTGGTCCAGCACTATGCCTTTGCCGTCGGCCTGCATTTGCAAAGCTAAATCACGCGCGCCTTCCATGCCTTGCTCTTTGGTGACTAAGATAAGCTCAGCACCATAAGCGCGCATACCGCTTTTACGCTCTTCGGTAGCGTTATCCGGCATAATCAGTGTCATTTTATAGCCTTTAATCGCTGCTGCCATCGCCAGCGCTATGCCGGTATTACCACTGGTGGCTTCAATAATGCGATCGCCGGGCTTTATCGTGCCGCGTTTTTCAGCCTGCACTATCATATTCAGCGCCGGCCTATCTTTTACTGAACCCGCCGGATTATCGCCTTCGAGCTTTAACAGTACAGTGCTGTTGGTATGTGCCGCCATCCGCTGCAATTTGACCAAGCGGGTTTGGCCGACAAGATGTTCAATGCTGGGAAAGCTCATTGGGTGTACCTTAAATTAGCAAAACATAAACTGGCGACAGTTTAGCGCAAAGCGGCGTGGCTGTTAATGCTTAAGCGCAGCCTTGCCAATACGGCAGACATTAGCGTTACTAAACGCTCAGCAGATGCTTATAAATTAACACCAGCCTATGCGACCAATATTGGTTTGTTTAACACCGCCAAAGGCGTGGTACTGATTGACCCGATGCCGGGTGAACACCAGCTGGATGCGTTAAATACGCTGGTAAATAGTATCTTTGCTAAGCCCGTCAGTTATATTTTCAACACCCATGCGCATAGCGATCATAGCGGTGGCAATGGCTATTTTATTGCAGCTGGTAGTTACCGATGAGCTCCCTGACCGGTATACACTCAGAGATGTTCCAACCTTCTGGTAAGAGCCTGTTGTATGAATGCATTTAAAAGTGAATAAGCAATGAAAAGTACTGTAAGTGTAGGAAAAATTGAAGACGTTGAAATACCCGACGATCTTCTTTATGCCGGTGCGCTGAAGCAACTGGTAAAAGATGCCACCGGAACCGGCGTTACTGTTAATATTGATTCTTTTTACTCCAACGAACCGGTAAAGCTTCACAACTTCGTTGATACCATCTTCTACAGTTTTGTTACCGATGGCGATGAAGAGTTTCTGGCTTATTGTGTCTGTTCCAGACCAGTGGAAATTTACCGGGAAGTAAAGTTCGATGGTACGATCTGTGTTTCAAATGTAACAGACATCGAAGTATCAAATACAGCAATCAGCACAGAGCAAATTGCTGTCAGAATGAAAAAAAATCTCAGCATCGGTTAGCGCAATATCTTGTGATCCTGAAGACTAAAGTCATCAGACATCAGCCGTACAATTAAAAACCAATAATTGACCATGTTGACCGATAATTAATTACAATCTGGATGTGACATGAATACAGACGAGTTGCTTAACATCATTACTGCTCCGGTAGCGGAAGGCTACTTTCTTGAACAATGGCATCGCTGGTTTGAAACTTACATCCAATTGCACAAAGATGGTCAGTTTACATCCCTTTGGCCTTTTACCCAGGAAGCCGTTCTTAACTACTGCATGACCAGAAGTGAGAAGGCTGACCAGGCAACCATCTTCAATTCGCGCGGCGGTTTTAATCTGCTCGAATTAAACAACAGCGCAACAGCAGAAGAGATCGCCCTGCTTGAACAGCATACGGGGCTTGAGTTACCGCGATCAGCATAAAATCATCCGAAATTCATCAAGACGTCAGGTATTTTAGAGCCAGTTTGATTAGGTTAAATGCTATATCAACCCGCTTTTAATAAGGATAAATTATGCAGCGAACTTATATGTCAGCGGCTCTGGTGTTTTCAGCTTTATTTATCGTTGGCCAAAGTTATGCGGAAAACGAATCTCCAGCGCTAATCGGCCCTTACCTTGGGCAAAAACTACCCGGTTCGACGCCGGAAGTTTTTGCACCCGGTATTGTCTCTACCGCAGGTTGGGAGGTTAGTGGCGTCTTCACGCCTGATCTGAACGAGTTTTATTTTATTCGGAATAGCAAGGAAAACAAAAAGCAGGAAATTGTTGTTTTTAAACGTATCGACAACAGATGGCAGGAAGCCGTTTTTTCAGCCAGGCAAGGTACTCCGCTTTTCTCGCCTGATGGCAGCATTATGCATTTGGGTAAACGCTATAAAGAACGGACAGCGCAAGGTTGGTCGGATATAAAAAGCCTTGGCGCGCCTTTTGATAACCTGGCTATTATGAGGCTATCGGCATCTGCAAAAGGGACTTACTATTTTGATGAATTCAAACGAGATTTTACCGGTGATATCCGATATTCACGATGGGTAGATGGCAAATATGAAGCACCCAAGCTGCTGGGGAAAGAGATCAATAGTGGAAAAAGTTTTCATCCCTTCATCGCCGCAGACGAATCCTATCTGATATTTGATAGTAAAAGAGACGGTGGTTATGGTGATTCTGACCTGTATATTACTTATAGACAGCAAGATGGGTCCTGGGGAAAGGTGATAAATTTGGGCGACAAGATAAACACCGCCGGCTGGGAAGCCGTTGCCAGCGTAACGGCGGATGGGAAGTATCTGTTTTTCAATCGAAATATGACCCCAGACAACCATGATAACGTTGATATATTCTGGGTAGACGCGCAATTTATTGAAACTCTTAGGCCCAAGTAACAAAGCCCCAAGCAGTAAATCCCGTTACTCGGAGCTTAAAGCAAAGAAAACACGTAACAAAACCTGCAGTAGGGTGTTCTAACGCTCAGCATTTTGCATTTGATACAGCTTTAGTAATTACTGCGCAATGTTTTAGGTTAGGTGGCCTGCGCTACTCGTTTGTTGGCGCGGCACTGTGCCTTTCAAAATGGAGGATAGATGGCAGAAGGTTTGTTTTTTCCAGTCATAGAGACTGATAGATTGGTTTTGAAACCTTTAACGGTTGACGACTCAAAGAGCTTGTTAGAAATATTCTCTGATCCTGAGGTGATGAGATACTGGAATACAGAGCCCTGGAAGGGGATTCAAGATGCTTATGATTTCGTAGATAACAGCAACAGTGCGATGTTGCGGCAGGAATCACTTGTCCTTGGTGTATATCTGAAGTCTACAGGTGAACTGGCCGGAAAGTGCATGTTATTCAGTTATGACAAAGATTCCAGGCGAGCTGAGATAGGCTTTGGCTTGGGTCGGTCTTGCTGGGGTAAAGGTTATATTAATGAAGCAGGGGAAGCATTGATCCAATATGGGTTCGTTACACTGGGTCTAAGACGAATTGAAGCTGAGATAGACCCAGACAATTACTCCTCAGCAAAAGCATTAGAAAAACTAGGATTTTATCGAGAGGGTTTACTAAGACAACGATGGGAAATTAATGGTATTGTCTCCGATTCCGCGTTGTACGGCAGACTTGTCAGTGACGGTTTGCCATCGCATAACAATGCACTGCACGCGACAAGTGCGTGATTGCGGTATTAGGTGTCAGTCAAAATTCAGATCTTTCAAACAATGAAGCACGGCGAACGATAGAACAAAACAGAGAGTATCGTTGGCTATCATCGCCTTTGTTCAGCCTACTGGGTGTGGCTTTCGGCGCCTTGCTGGGCTGGCTAAGTAAATGAGTGCATCTAACAATGCGCTCAATTTCGTTCCGGTCACAAAAACCAATTTTAGGGTCAGGTCTTTTTGAGTTTTAGGGTGGATAGCAAAAGGCAAGACCTGACCCTAGAGGCTTAAATTAGCAAAACATAAACTGGCGACAGTGTAGCCCAAAGCGGCGTGGCTGTTAATGCTTAAGCGCAGCCTTGCCAATAGCAGGTTATTGGCAAACCAGGCAAAGCAGGTTAGGTTGTGTTGCTGAGCTTTTACTTAAATAACGGGATCTGAATGAAAACCATCATATTTTTTATCGCGTTAATCTATCCTGCGCTCAGTTTTGCCGCAGCGGCAGATATTAGCGTTACTAAACGTTCAGCGGATGCTTATATAGTAACACCGGCCTATGCGACCAATATTGGTTTGTTAAACACCGCCAAAGGCGTCGTACTGATTGACCCGATGCCGGGTGAAGGCCAGTTAGAGGCGTTGGTATGACTCCCCACGTCAAGCAGGTTGAGTAAAAACCTGCTCATTTAAGAACCATCTTTTACCGTTAAAGCGA
>NZ_SIRR01000008.1 GCF_011634895.1 Rheinheimera pleomorphica
GCTCGACTTGCATGTGTTAGGCCTGCCGCCAGCGTTCAATCTGAGCCATGATCAAACTCTTCAATTAAAAGTGTTTGCTGCCTTTCGGCAAGCTCAGCTTACTGACTTAAAACATATTTCTATGTAGTCACTTCACTGATAAATTTCATTTTGTGAAATCCATCATAAGTGCCCACACAGATGATTGATTGCGAATTGTTAAAGAGCGTGCTTCGCTTAGAAGCGGGAGGCGTATGTTACACTTCCCAGATTTTAAGTCAAGCGTGACGATATTTCTTTTTTAAAACACATCGTCACACCAGACTTTTTATCTCGTTTCACCGCGTTAGTTACCACCGTGAAGCGAGGGCGCCATTTTAGTGATTTAAGAGAGCCTGTCAAGCGTCTTTTTAAAAGATCTTTGCGAACCGTCTTATCTCACCCGAAGCCTGCTAAGTGCAGCGCCCCGTGGCATGGCGCGCATTATAGGGTGTTTTAAAACAGGCGCAAGCGGTTATTTGAGAAAATCTGCCACTTTTAGATCGTTCGCTGATTAATTGCACAAAACGCCTTGAAAGCAGACAAAAAGCATCAATTTTTACCGCTTTTGATAACTACCGCAGCTTTAAGACGGCTTTTGCCATAACTGAAGGCCTTAAGAAATACCGAATGCTCAACCGGAATATATTGCCGCTCTGCTGCAGATAACCAGGGAATGTCTTCCGTGTCCGGATCATTAATATAGACAAAATGCTCGTCTATCGCGCAGACAACCACCCAATGCGGCGCTTTGCTTTTATCAAACTGCCAGGTACTGATAAGCACCAACAGCAAAGCGCCATTCTGCAGTAGCTGTTTTATTTTACGGATACCAAGCTCTGCACGATGCAGCACTATGCCACTTTGCTCAACTTTTTGCCGATATGAAGCATGCACCCGCTGCAGTATGGCTTTTTTAACTTCACTGCGCACTGTATCAGTAAAAAGCGGCCCCTCTTTATTTAAGTAAATCTCAACATCAAACCCTCTGTTATATGCCGCCAGCGCTAAGCCCCTTGGGCCACAGCCGCCATGACCTGACGTCATAAAAATGGTAGTAGCCTCGCGCCAGATATCAATCTCTAGCGCAACAGGGTCAAACTTGCCTGGTTGAAAGTAATTAAACGCCATCAGCAGGCAGGCAGGACCGCAGGTAAAAGGTGTGGTTTGTGCTATATAAGGTACCTGACGATTTACCGACGCATTGTCAAACTGGATAATCTGTTTTTGCATACAGATAGCATCTGAGTGATCTTCGTAAAAATCATGCTTAACGGCAAATTCGTGGTAACTCAGTTTCTGATATAAACGGATAGCAGCAGCATTGTCATACCTTACTTCCAGCCTTAGTAGCACACAGTTGCGTGCCGCCGCCGCTTTTTCGGCATGTTGCATAAGCAACTCTGCTATGCCCTGCTTTCGACAGGTTGGGTCTACCGCCAGAGAATACAACCTAGCCAGGCTGGTGCCTCTGCGGTATATCAGCAGAAAGTACCCTATCACCTGCCCCGCACGCTCAACCAATAGCAAGTCGCTGCGTTTTTCTGCAATAAAACGTTTAAAGCTGCGCAGGCTGATACGGTCAGCCGTAAAACACTTATGCTCTAGCGCCAATAAGCTAGCCGCATCAGACAGGTTAGCATTTCTAATAGATAACGTAGCCTGAGCTGTGGTTAACGTCATAGCTGCACTCATTATTGCCTTTGGCTGATTTTTAACTAAGTTTAGGATAACAACAGCTAAACAAATGAAAAGCCAACAAGAAATTTAACTGTTGTGGTGCAGATTTATTCGCTGTTAATTTTTGTCTCAGCACGACATGCTTTGGTAAAACGTCAGGAGTGGCCATGGCCAAGCTTATTATCGTAGTCGACAAAGCCCAGGATTGGGCGCCTTTTCATCAGTATGATGGCGTAATGACGTTACCGGCCTATTTGAAATGGTCGGCGAAAAACAAGCAGCGCACCCGGATAATTAATCTATGCCGCCAGGCTCAATACCTCGGTAGCGGCTACTACTGCTCATTGTTGGCAGAAGCACGGGGACATCATGTAGTGCCTTCGGTACGGGCATTTAACAAATTTAATCGTCACGAAATAGCAGATATTGCCGAAGAAATTCCGGGCACCATTCTGACGCAGTTAAACAAAGCTTTAGCTGATGAAACGGGCAGCCAACTTATTTTCAATATTTACTTTGGTGAAACCGAACATAAGGCGCTGAGAAAAGTCGCCGGCTACCTGTTTGAAGCCTTTACGGTGCCCATATTGCGCGTGGAGCTGCAAAAGAAAACCAGCTGGCAGGTAAAGACATTAAAAATTGGTAGCGTGCACAAACTAAATGAGCAAGAGCAAGGCTTGTTTGGCAATACATTAGAACGCTACAGCCACAAGATCTGGCGGCTAGAGCCGACCAACCGAAAATACAAGTATGACCTAGCGGTGTTAGTTGATCCAAAAGAGAAGTTCCCGCCCTGCACCCCCAAATCACTGGAGTTGTTTAGTAAAGCAGCGAAAAGAGCGGCTATGGATACCGAGCAAATAGGTGCCAAAGACATTCACCGACTGGCAGAATTTGATGGTTTATTTATTCGTGAAACAACCGGCGTCAATCATCATACTTTTCATATGGCATTAAAAGCTGAACGCGAGGGGCTTGCAGTAATAGACGACCCCAACTCTATACTGCGCTGTGGTAATAAAGTGTATCTGCAAACTTTGTTTGAGCAGCACAAAGTACCTATGCCGGACGGCATTATGTTATTTAAACAGGATGAAGATAACCTGGAGCGCGCTGCCGATACGCTCGGCTTACCACTGGTACTGAAAATTCCGGATGGCAGCTTTTCCCGCGGCGTAGTGAAAGTGAAAACCCTGACCGAGCTGCGCTCACAACTGAGTGCGCTGTTTGAGCAAAGCGCAATTATCCTGGCACAGCGTTATACCTTTACTGAATATGATTGGCGTATCGGTGTACTAAACGGTATGGCCATTTTTGCCTGTAAGTATTTTATGGCACGCAATCACTGGCAAATTTATAAACATGGCAAAGCCAAAACCGAAAGCGGTGGTTTTAGCACCTGCGCTATTACTGAAGTGCCGGCGCATGTACTGGATGCTGCCATCCGCGCCTGCGCCCCTATCGGTGACAGTTTATACGGCGTCGATATAAAACAGGATGGAGATAAAGTTTACGTGATAGAAGTGAACGACAATCCGAATATTGACGACGGTGTAGAGGATTTATATCTTGGCAATAAACTTTATGACATGCTGGTAGAAGACTTTATCCGTCGTATCGAACTAAAACGTTAAGTCTGGGGGGCACAAAAATGTCCGGAACATTTTTCACTCGCATCATCCCTAATGCTCGCCTTCGGCAGCAGAGCTGTGCAAAACGGCTATCCTGCCGTTATGTGGACCGCAATCGGCTGGTCCCGAAGGGATGCCTGCAAGGATTGCAGGCACAAAAAAACCGGCGATAGCCGGTTAATTTGGTGCAGATGGAGAGACTCGAACTCTCACGCCTTGTGGGCACAAACACCTGAAGCTTGCGTGTCTACCAATTCCACCACATCTGCGTTATGTTTTGCGCTCAGCGCTTAACATGGCGTGCAGTATAGCGACTTTATAAAAGCAGTCAACTAGCAAACTGCACATTTTCATCCGTTTTGTATCGTTCGGGCAAATACTAAGCAAGATGCTTAGTATTTCGCCTTTTTCAGTAGTCCAATCTCTTCTAAACGCTGCATTAAGTAGTCGTTCGAATTAATTGGCTCTGGGTAACGGTTAGGTCTGTCAGCACTGATACACGTTTCCAGCGTCTTTATCACATAATCCGGGTTCGGATGCATAAAGAATGGAATCGAGTAACGCGGCTCACCTGCTGCCGCACCTGCAGGGTTCACCACTCGATGCGTGGTTGAAGGTAACACATGGTTTGTCAGGCGCTGCAGCATGTCGCCGATGTTAACCACAATAGTGCCTTCGATAGTGGTTACCGGCAACCAGCTACCGTCACGACGCAGGATTTCAAGACCTGCCTCGTTAGAGCCAACCAACAAAGTGATAAGGTTAATATCTTCATGCTGGCCGGCACGGATTGACTGCGTACTGGTGTCTTTAATCGGCGGATAGTGAATTGGCCGCAAAATAGAGTTACCGTAATTTACTTTGTCGGCAAAGTAATTTTGCTCCTGCCCCAAAAATAGCGCCAGCGCTTCCAGTACTGTATTACCCAGCTTTTCAAGTTCTGTATACAAAGCGTAAGTTGCTTGTTTAAAGCCCTCTACCTCTGTAGGCCAAACGTTAGGATATAAACATGGATGCGGCGCCGGGCCATCCAGTTCACGACCAACGTGCCAGAATTCTTTTAAATCCGGATGATTAGAGTCTTTTGCTTTCTCCACACCAAAGCCGGTATAGCCGCGCGCACCGCCCTGACCAGGCATATGGTATTTCGCTTTAACGTCATTGGGTAAAGCAAAAAACTGTTTGATTGCTTTATATGTATTCTCTACCACTGTGTCAGAAATACCATGGCCACTAATGCCGCAGAATCCAAACTCAGTGTAGGCCTTGCCAATTTCGGCAACAAAGTTATCTTTGTCGGTGGCAAACCGTCTTATATCTAACGTTGGAACTTGCTGTGTCATATAAAAGACCTGTTTTTAGCCTAAGGAAAAGAAGAACCCTGCTATTGCAGCGCTCATCAAGTTCGCCAAAGTTGCAGCGAGCAGCGCTTTTAAGCCCAGCTCTGCAATATCAGCGCGGCGACTTGGTGCCATACCGCCCAAGCCACCTAATAAAATGGCAATTGACGAGAAGTTAGCAAAACCACACAAGGCAATAGTAACGATTACCTGAGTATGGGCACTTAACTGCTCCTTCACCTGCACAAAGTCGAGGTATGCGACAAATTCATTAATCACCAGTTTCTGGCCAATAAAACTACCCGCCAGCCGCGCTTCATCCCAGGACACGCCCAAAATAAACGCCAGTGGCTGGAACACATAACCAAAAATCACCTGTAGTGTTAAGCCTTCAACACCAAACCAACCGGCGATACCACCGATAGCACCATTTACCAGCGCAATTAAACCAACAAAGGCTAACAGCATAGCACCTACATTTAACGCCAGCTGCATACCGCTGGAAGCACCGGCGGCAGCGGCATCTATTAGGTTAGTATGCTGGGTATCGGCCTTGATCTCGTTTAACTCATTCTTTGGCTGTTCTGTTTCCGGCAAAATTAACTTTGCCATTAAAAATCCACCCGGCGCCGCCATAAAGCTGGCCGCTATCAAATACTTAAGCTCAATGCCTAAACCGGCATAGCCTGCCAACACTGAGCCGGCAACAGAGGCCAGGCCGCCAACCATAACGGCAAACAGCTCCGAGCGGGTCATTGTAGGGATAAAAGGCCGTACTATTAACGGTGCTTCAGTTTGGCCAACAAAGATATTTGCCGCCGCCGACATAGACTCCGGCCGGCTGGTGCCCAGCAGCTTTTGCAAGCCGCCGCCGATAATGCGGATAATCCAGGTCATCACGCCTATGTGGTACAGCACGGCAATTAATGACGAGAAGAAAATGATGATCGTCAACACGTGGATGGCAAAAATAAAGCCCTGTGATTTGCGGCCAATATCACCAAACAAAAACTCGATACCCGAGGTGGCGTAACTGATAATATCAGCAACGAAAGTTGAAATGCTGTACAGCACATCCTGGCCAAAGGGCACATAGAGTACAAAGGCACCAATCGCCAGCTGAATAGCAAAAGCACCGCCTACGGTGCGCCAATTAATGCGGCTGCGGTTGGCTGATGCAACATAGGCCACCAGTAACAGGGCGACAATGCCCACTAATCCCATCATAGTTAATTCCCTGATTGTTATTATTCTGCCAGTAACTGGCGGATTTTTGCTTTTATTATGTCAATGGCAATCTGGTTTTTACCACCACGGGTAACCACCAGATCAGCATATTGTTTGGAAGGGGCGATAAACTCAAAAAACGCTGGCCGTACTGAGGTTTCGTATTGCTCGGTTACCGAACTTAAACTGCGGCCACGCTCTTCTAAATCGCGCTTAATCCGCCGTAATAAACACACATCCAATGGCGTATCCATAAATACGCTGATATCAAACTGCGCGCGTAATTGCTCGTCAGTTAGCAGTAATATACCTTCAACCAAAATCACTTTGGCCGGCTGCACGGTAATGGTTTCTTCAGTGCGGGTATGCGTTTTGTAGCTATACTGCGGCATCTGTATAGCTTTGCCGCTTCGCAAAGAACGCAAATGCGCTGCCAGTAGCTCGTGCTCAAAGGCCGCCGGATGGTCATAATTGGTCAGCGTACGCTGCTCAAACGACAAATGGCTCTGGTCGCGATAGTAAGCGTCTTCCGACAATATAGCGATTCGCTCACCACCCAACTCGGCTACCAGTTCCTGATATACCGTTGACGCAAATAGGCTTTTACCTGACGCCGACGCCCCGGCAATCGCAATAATGGTATTTTTTCCCACAGATTTATTCACTTTGGTAAAAATAAGCCGGTAATTATCGCTAAAAACACCTTATTAAGAAATAAAAAAATGCCCGCAAATTGCGGGCATTTGATTCTTTAATGCAGAATGTGATTAGAACTTGTATTCAAAGCCTAAACGCATGCTCCAAAGTGATGGCTCACCTGAGCGGCCTTGCACCGGGTCAACACGACCAGCATTGAAACGATTAAACTGATATTTGTTGTCAGCTGTTGCACTGAAATCAGCTACATTCACTGCACGTGGGAAGCTAGTCTCATACAGTACGCCCCAATCATCATTGATAAGGTTGGTTAAGTTATCAATAACAAAGAACACACTTGAACGATGGCCTTCAGCAAATCCCGGCAACTCTTGTTCGAAGCGGAAATCCACTTTTACCCACCAATCGCTGTTGAACTCGTTACGCGGCGCATAACCACCTGCATACTTGCTCAGACCTTCACGCTGTATAAAAGCAAAGAAACCGTCAGTATCAAATGGGGTAACAACACCAGTATCACGGTCTGTTACACTGCCAGCGACGAAGTTAGGATCGTCTACACCGGTTGGTACATAAAGCAACTGCCGACCAGTGAAGATATCGCCATTGCCGTTCATCGTGAAGCTGTACGGGCGACCTTCATTAGCAGAACCAAACAAGCTGAACGTCGTATCATAACCATCCAGCAATTCCATTTTATAGGTTGCACGTAAAGTGAAACGATGTGGAATTTCATAGTTTGATTTTGCAATTCCCGGATTCTCAAAGTCAGCGGTTGCCAGGTTGCCATAGTTTGAATACGCCACTGAACTGGTCATCGGGTTGACGTCTTCAGAGTCGGTGTAAGCGTAAGCTGCTGTAATATCCAGGCCGAAATCATAAGACTTACTGACCGAGATAGATGCAGATAAGTTAGCGCCTGAATCACCATTTACATTGGTCAGTAAAAACGCTTCAGGAACGCTACGAGGAATTGACGGGTACAGCGGACGACCGTCAGGTAATACGCCAATGGCACCGAACCCACCCGCTTCAGAGCGACGTAAATCAGATACAATAGCCGCATCTTCTTTTTTGGTGTAAAGCAAGTCTGCCATCACCACGTAGCCACTGTCGAAGGTGTAAGTTGCACCTAACGCATACTTCCACTCTTTTGGTAACTTAAAGTTAGGATCTAACGCATTTACCGGCCCCCGGCCTGCAGCTTCTGAGACTTCATCAAATAATTGCTGAGGAATGTCAATCAGCGGGTTGCCTGCACCTGTGTGAGGAATATCAAACAAAGTGTTATCAGCACTGAAGAAATCTTCAGGGGTAGAGGCCTGATACAGCGAAATACCGTTGTTGGAATAGTTATTAGACAACCAGACATTAGGGTTACCACCTGAATACAAGCCGATACCACCACGCACCTCAAGTTCAGGGCTGGCCATCCAGTTAATACCTAAGCGCGGTTGCAGCAGGCCTTCACCGTCCAGAGTAGCGTCATTTGCAAAGCCGTAGGTGTCAGTAAAGCTCTGGTTAACACGTGGCGAGTCACTGGTTGTGTACCAATCATAACGTAAGCCATAAGTCAGCGTTACGTCATGATCAACGATATAAAACTCATCCTGAACATAAGCCGTATTCACCGCATATTTAAACTGTCCGGCGCCATCAATTGGGTTATTCGTTCCGGCAGCGTTTTCATAGATGGCTGACGATGGAATACCAGCGGCAAAATCTTCTATAGAGTTAAATACGTACTCACCTTCAGTTTCCTGAATAAACAGGTTAAATACGTCGTACTGCTCACGCTCAACACCAAAGCTGATTGAGTGGTCGCCATACAGATAGTTACCAGCCAATTTAAAGAATGTCGTCTCGTAAGTTAACTTGTTTGAGTGACGTGAATCATCAGCGCCCAGGTAAACTGTTGGGCCAACGCGCAGTTGAATTTCACCAACCTCAGTACCGCCTAGTGGACTTACACGAGCGTCTAATTCTGAGTATCCAACACGCACTTCTGTTGAAAAATTATCCGTCCAATTAGAAAACACGTTGGCAACATAAGAGTTAAACTCTGCACCGCGCTCATAGAAGTGACCAGAAAACTCCAGCTCATCGTCATCGCCATCAGACTCGGCAATCGAGAAACCATCATTGTAGTTATAAGTGAAAGCAGCACGGTGGTCATCATTGATGAACCAGTCTAATTTTAATAAGATTTTTTCATCTTCTACCGGAATACTGGCAGGGAAGCCACCAGGCTCGAAACCATAAACATCACGGGCGATACGGGCAATTTCATCTACCTGAGCCTGGGTAATACCAGATACTTCACGTGCAGCGTTAGAGCCTTCAGGGCCACGGTCAAATGTCTCAGCGCCTTCTAACTTTTCATAAGCAGCAAACCAGAACAGTTTGTCACTAACGATGGCACCACCGCCATTAAAACCATAGCGACGTTCATTAAATGCGCCTACATTAATTTTATCGCCTTCCAGCTTGTCGCCTTGTAATGAGTCATTGGTGTAGTCAAAAAATACGCTACCGCTAAACTCGTTACCGCCTGATTTAGTTACCGCATTAATATTACAAGCCGTAAAACCACCATACTTAACGTCGAATGGTGCCAATTCAACCGCTACCTGCTCAATAGCATCGTAGGAGAAAGGCATACGCTCTGTCGGGTAACCACTTGAGTTTAAACCAAAGTTATCATTTGTACGCACACCATCAACTGTCAGGCTATTAAACCTAGGGTTTGCACCAGCACACTGGATGTCACCAGCGTTTGTTTCGTTGATATAAATTCGCGGGTCAACACGCACAACATCGCGTAAATCACGGTTTATTGCTGGTGTATTGCGTAAGTCTTCCAGGTTAAAGTTAGCTGCAGGACCGGTACCGCCGTAGTTTGAATTGCTAATCGCAGTTCCTGTTACCGCTATTCTTTCAACATCAGGCTGTTGAATAGTAACATTAATACTCTGAGTGTCACCCAGGGTTAAAAACACATTGTCGATTGTCTCTGTCAGGCCGTCAGCACCTTTTACAACCAACAGGTATGGCCCGCCTACTTGCAAACCACGGGCAGAGAAAGTACCGGTATCATTGGTTGTTAATGTACGGGTAGTACCGCTGCGTTTATCGGTAAGCGTTACAGTAGCATTAGCTACTGTGGTGCCAGCCTCAGTTGTAACAACACCGCGGATAGCTGATGAGGTTTCCTGTGCCAGAGCGATATTGCTTACACCTAAGGCGAGCGTTACCGCAAGAGCTATATTTTTAATTTTCATATCGTTTTTCACCTGGTAGTTGTAGGTATTTATCAAAATCCATTTGAATACATATGCTGTGTTCAATTTGGGAGATAATGGTAACTAACTCATATTACATTTTTTTTACGCCGATCCGATTAGCGGGAACTTTTTGTTCCTCTTATTGTCTTAGGCGACTGCCACATAAGTGTAACATAGCTGGTCTGAGTTGCGCACTATGTGACTTAAAATTGACTAAAAAACGACATCTTCTGCGATTTCATTCATTTACTGGTTTTTGTCGGTTAACCGCTTTATGCTAGCAACCCATGTTAACCTGCCTTAATTACCGATGACTAAAATGACCCTTGCGCTATGCTTAAGCGCGACACTCTGCCTTGGAGCTTGTTCAGCCATGAGCACCACACAAATCACCTTTGCGACCTTTAATGTCAGCATGGAAGCACAGAATTACCTCCCTGCCGGTGAAGCCGGCGATGGCACTGTGCTGGCAGAGTTACTTAAAACTGGCGAGCAGCCGCAAATTAGCAACATTGCCCATATTATCCAGCTGGTGCGACCCGATGTGCTGTTATTAAATGAGTTTGACTATATCGCCGACCCGGAACGCGGTATTAAAGCCTTTATCCGCAACTATCTGAACAAAGCTCAGGGTGCTGCAGAACCCATTGACTACCCTTATTTTTACTACGGTACCGTTAATACCGGCCAACCCAGCGGCTATGACTTGGATAACGACGGTAACGCCACTGATGTTGGAGCTGATGCCTGGGCCTTTGGTTTTTACCCTGGCCAATACGGCATGGTGTTGTTGTCAAAGTATCCGATAGATAGCGCCAAAGCGCGCACTTTCCAGCAGTTTAAATGGCGGGATATGCCCGGCTTTATGCCAACAAAAAAGGCTGATGGCAGCCCTTGGTACAGCCCAGAGGCCTGGGCGAAATTTCCGCTGTCGTCAAAAAGCCATTGGGATATCCCTCTTAACATTAATGGCCAAACCGTGCATGTTCTGGCCAGTCACCCTACACCGCCGGTATTTGACGGCCCGGAGAACCGCAACGGTATTCGCAACCATGACGAACTTCGTTTTTGGGTCGATTATTTAACACCGGAAAAAGCAGGCTATATCTACGATGATAGTGGCAATAAAGGCGGTTTAGCGCAGCCAAGCCGTTTTGTACTGTTAGGTGATTTAAATGCTTCAGCGGAAGGCGAAGGCGATGCTATCAATAGTGGCATCAGCGCGCTGTACAACCACCCGGCGATTAACAACAGTACACCACCCCTAAGCCAGGGCGGGGCTGAACACAGTCCGGACAACAAGCATGGCGCTTTTCATACCGCCGCCTGGCGCATGCGCGCGGACTATGTGCTGCCGTCAAAAGCCGGCTTTACCATCACCGACAGTGGCGTGTTATGGCCGGAAAAAACCAGCCCGTTATATCCGTTAGTCGGTTCGCGCGGCGCCAGCTCAGATCACCGCCTGGTATGGGTAAAACTTGAGTTAAGCGCTGATTAAATCAGCGCTGTGTCAGTGTGCTGCCGCGCTAAAAACGCTGCACCAGATTTTGCACATGCACCGTTACCTCTTCTCTATCATGGTATAAGTGCTTCACCTGCAGCCGGAATTTAATACCCGCATCGGTCAAACGCTGCTGAAACTGCTGCAAAATGTCAGTCACTGTTTCATAGCGTTTTTTCATTGGCAGTTTCAGGTTAAAAATCGTTTCCTGACACCAGCCGTTAATCAGCCAGTCGGCAATGCGATCGGCTACCCGCTGCGGTTGCTCAATCATGTCGCACACTAACCAATGGTTATTTTTCTTTTGTGGTTCAAACTTAAAACCATCCACCATTAAGTGGCGCACCTGACCGGTTTGCATTAAAGATTCGGCCATTGGGCCGTTATCTATCGCCGTAACCATCATACTGCGCTTTACCAGCTGATAGGTCCAGCCTCCCGGGCAGGCACCAAGATCAACGGCATTCATGCCGCCGGCCAGCCGTTTGTCCCATTCCTGTTTCGGAATAAACTGAATAAAGGCCTCTTCAAGTTTTAGCGTACTGCGACTGGGCGCTTCGTTCGGAAACTTCAGCCGCATAATGCCGTTCTCCAGCGGGCTGTTATTTTCCGGATACGACAGACCAACATAGCCTTGCTGGCCACTTAGCATAAATAAATGCAGTACCGGCGCTCTTTTTTGCTCTTTCAGGGTTAACACCCCGGCCTGGCGCAGTGCCTGACGCAGCGGCACTGTGAGCTTGCGCGCCAGTGTTGATAGGGTTTTGCCGTCATTCGTTTCCGGGTACTCAACCCTTAACTCACCGCAGCCAGCTAGCTCAGCACTGAGTACCGCTTCTATAACAGGTGCAATGCGGTCGGCCGGTGGCAGCGTTAGCAAAGGCGCTAACAGCAAACTCCATTGGCGGATAAAGATAAACTGTTCAAACGGATAGTCGCGGTAAAATTGTGCCAGACTGTCAGCATCATAGGCTTCAAAAATTACGTAGGCGCTGTCGTTGGTCAATTTGCAATAACCCGCCACATTATGCAGGCCAGCTTTATGCTGAATTTCTGCCGCGCATTCTTTTTCAAAACCGGCGCGGCAATACAGTAATAGTTGTTTCATGTTAACTCCGCCGCCAGGCAGTTATTGCGAGCAATAGCCAGGCAGCAATAAATAACTGGCCACCTATTGGCGCCAGCTGTGAATAATAAAACGGCAGGGCAAACACCCCGGCCAGTATAGTCCAGACGAAACACCAGAGCCCCAGATGCCACAGCAGTGCCACCAGCTTTGTCAGTTTAGCTGCACTTTGCGTTTGTCCTAACATCAACAGTGCCACAGTGTGAAACGCCAGCATTGCCAATGCACTAAGCAGCCTCGCTATCGCTTCCGCACTCAAACTGCCCTGCCATAAATGCATCAGTATTGCACTTAGCCCAACCACTGCAGCACCATATATGGCCGCTGCGCTGTTACTGAGTTGCCAAAAGTATTTCATCAATTTTCCTGCTACAAGACTGTGCCGCCTGCGCAATAAGCTGCTGCTGTGTTAAGCCGGTTTTTACCCGAGGTTTAAAATCATGGTCACCGTCTGACAGCCAGTGCAATACTACCCGTGGCCAGCTTTTATCTGCCAGCTCAGCGGCATTACCAAACGCATCACGCTCGCCCTGCGCAACAAACAGCGGACAGCCAAGAGCGCTGAAGTGCTCTGTGCGCCAGCTGAGCTTTTTCGGCGCATGAAACGGATAACCAAAAGCAAAAATGGCGTTGACCCTGCTGTTTGTACTTAGCAGACTGGCAACCCTGGCACCCATTGACTTGCCACCAATAAACAGCGGCAAATCCGCCGGACAATTTTCTATCTGCTGGCTGAACTGCTGCAACAATACAGGCATTTTATCCGGTAAGCTGCGTTTACCGCTGTCAAGAAAGCGCTGCATATACGCAAAGTTAAAGCGCCATACTTCAATGTGCAAAGCGGCCAGCTCAAGCGCCAGCTGCTGCATAAAATCACTGTTGGCTGCAGCGCCGGCACCATGTGCCAGCAATAACCGGGCTTTAGGCTCAGTGGCTTTAGCAATAATTACGTCAGTCAAGCGCCACCGCGTTAGTAAACTGCTGTTCAGCAAACGCCGCTTGTTCTGCCTCAACCATTTGTGTCATCCACTGGCGAAAGGCTGTAATTTTACCCAGTTCAGTTTGGCTCTCGCGGCATACCAGATAATAGGCATCTTTAGAAATCAGTACGTGGTTAAACGGCACTATTAAGCGGCCAGAGTTAATATCCGGCCGCGCCAGTACGTTGTGCGCCAATGCCACGCCCTGACCATGAATAGCCGCCTGCAGCACCATCGATGAGTGGCTGAATATCGGCCCCTGATTGACATTAAAGTGCTTAAAGCCCTGGGTCGTAAACCAGGCCTTCCAGGCCCGGCGCGAGCCGTCATGCAACAGATTATGAAATTGCAGATCGGTAGGCTCCAGCAGCGGTTTACTGCTGTTTAACAGCAGCGGCGAGCACACCGGCAATAAATACTCCGTATGCAGTTTATCAGCATGCAGATTACGCCAGGTGCCACGGCCATAATAAATGGCCACGTCCACATCATCAGTTAACGAGCCTTCATCCAGATCTACCGCTTTAATACGCACATCAATGTCCGGGTGTTGCTCGCTAAATTGATTAAGGCGCGGCACCAGCCACTGAATGGCGAAGCTAGGCTGCAGGCTTACCGTTAACGAACCTTTAGCGCCACGCGCCAGCAGCTTTTCGGTTGACTCATGCAATTGCAAAAAAATTTCTTTAATATCAAGAAAGTAGCTTTGCCCCTCTTCGGTTAGCAGCAAAGAGCGGTTTTTGCGCATAAAGAGCTTAAGGCCAAGATGATCTTCCAGCGCCTTAATCTGATGGCTGATAGCTGCCTGAGTGACATACATTTCTTCTGCAGCTTTAGTAAAGCTTAAATGGCGGGCAGCAGTTTCAAAGGCTTTTAACGCATTTAACGGAGGTAAGCGACGCGCCATAAACTCTCTTAGCTCAGCAAGCTAGTGATTAAAATATCTAATGCGAATTATAGCGCCGCTGCTGACACTTAGCCAGCAGCCTTTACACCGCAGTTACTTCTCTACCGGCTTATATCCTTCGATTTCAACATCTTCTCCCTTAAACAAGAAGGCTTCCATCTGCTCTTCTAATAGCTTTCTGTGTTCAGGATTCATCATATTTAGCTTCTTCTCATTAATCAGCATAATCTGTTTAGCTTGCCACAGAGCAAAGGCTTCTTTGCTAATTGAGTTGAAAATCTTTTTGCCTAACTCGCCCGGATAAAGTTGAAAATCCAAACCTGGCGCCTCTTTATTCAGATACTGACAAAAAACGGTACGACTCATCTTTACTGCTCCTTTGGGCTTGAAGCGCATTGCACTAATTGCTGAAACAGCTGCTTTGCCGGTGCTGACAAACCAACCTGTGGAATCTTGTCCATTGTAAACCAAGTTGCCTCTGATTGCTCCTGCACAACAGAAGGACACTGCTTAAGCTTGACCTGCAGTGGCATAATCCATAAATGAAAGTGGCTAAAAGTATGACGAAATGCAGCCAGTTCTTGCACCGAGTCAACAGCCAATGCATGCAGTGCCAGATAGCCGGTGCGCTCTTCTTCACTGCTAAATTCGAGAAAACCAAATAACCCCCCCCATAAACCAGTGGCAGGACGCTGTGAGAGCAACAGGTTATTTTCATGCTGCAGCAGTAACCAAAAACTGTGTTTTTCCGGTAGTTGCTTTTTTTGCTTTTTCCCGGGAAACAGCGCCTGCTCACCACGCAGCGCGGCTTTGCACTTTAGTTTTAACGGACAAGCTGCACAATCTGGCTTACTTCGACTGCACAGGCTAGCGCCCAGATCCATCATCGCCTGGTTAAATTCCGCAACTGTAGCTTGCGGCGTCACTTGCTCAGCTAACTGCCACAGCTGTTGCTCTACTGCTTTTTCTCCCGGCCAGCCAGCTATAGCAGCAAAGCGCGCCAGTACTCTTTTGCAGTTACCGTCTAAAATCGGATGATGCTGCCCCAGTGCCAGCGACAACACCGCGCCGGCAGTCGAGCGGCCAATGCCGGGCAGCGCCAGTACCTGAGCAAATTCGGTCGGAAACTCGCCACCGTGCTCAGCAACTATGGTTTGCGCCGCTTTATGCAAATTGCGTGCTCTGGCGTAATAACCCAGACCGGTCCATAAATGCAGCACCTGATCCAGTGGCGCTTGAGCCAGCGTTTTAACGTCAGGAAAGTGCTGCACAAAACGCTGAAAATACGGAATAACAGTCGCAACCTGGGTTTGCTGTAGCATCACTTCACTAAGCCAGGTCGTGTAAGGGCTTTTATTAATCTGCCACGGCAACGTTTTACGACCATGCAACTGATACCAGCTAACCAACTGATTTGAAAACCAAACTGCATCCTGATGCGACAACATAACGGCCTCTGGCTAAACAACTGCGCGCAGTATAAGCAGCGCGCCGGGCCTTGCCAACCATAATCGCGGTTGAGCTAAAGCCGCAATACAAGGATAATACGCGCCGTTAACGATTACGCGGAGCAACAAATGACAGACGTCAGCGCACAACAACACGATGACACAGCAGAAAGCCCAACCTATATGCGCAGGATCCGCTCCTTTGTGCTGCGTGAAGGCCGTTTAACCAAAGGCCAGCAACACGCTTTAGATAATTACTGGACCGACTATGGCGTAGATTACCAACCAAAGTTGCTTGATTTACCGCAACTGTTTGGTCGTGACAAGCCAAGAGTGCTGGAAATTGGATTTGGTATGGGTAAGTCGCTGGTGCAAATGGCTAAAGCCGCACCTGAGCAAGACTTTATCGGTATCGAAGTGCATCGCCCCGGTGTAGGGGCTTGTTTGTCAGAGGCTGTAGCGCAGCAGGTGAACAACCTAAAAGTATTTGAACATGACGCGGTAGAAGTGCTGGAGCATATGATTGGCGATAATAGCCTGGATACTGTGCAGCTGTTTTTTCCTGATCCCTGGCATAAAAAGCGTCACCACAAACGCCGCATAGTGCAGCCTGAGTTCGTGCAACTGCTGCGTCGTAAACTTAAGCCGGGCGGCGTGTTTCATATGGCGACAGACTGGGAAAACTACGCCGAGCATATGCTGGAAGTCATGCGTGCCTCTGAGGGCTTTAGTAACTTGTCTGCCGACAATAGCTATGTTGAACGCCCAGAACATAGGCCACTGACTAAGTTTGAACAACGTGGCCAGCGCCTGGGGCACGGTGTTTGGGACCTGATGTTTAAAAAGGAAAGCTAAATGCTAGCCAGCACCAGTCAACTGGTTTTACGCAACATCGAAGATCTCAGCGGCAAAGTACTGTTGGTCGAGCCGGCGGCAGATAGCCTGGCGCAGGAATTGATCCATCAGGCACCGCAGCTTGAGCTTAGCTGCTACAGCACTGATACCGCAGTAGCCACAAACTGGCAGCATAGCAACGTTAAACTGTACACCGATGTCAGCCCCAATTTCACCGACACTTTTGATACCGTAGTGCTGTTTTACCCGAAAAGCAAAGAGCAGCTCGGCTTTACCCTGGCACAAATAAAAACAGCCATTGGCCAGCAAACCCAGCTATTTGTTTGCGGCGACAATAAAGGCGGTATTAAAAGCCTTAGCAGTCATGCCGGCAAACTGGGCCTCAGTGCCAACAAGCTGGATAATGCCAAGCATTGTTTATGGTTTTCCCTGTTTGGCGATTTCAGTCAATTAGCTGACATCAGTGCCAGCAGCTTTACCATCAGTACAGCCGGTGAATCGCTGATTTTACACTCACTGCCAGGCGTGTTTAACCACGGCAAATTAGATACTGGTACGGCGTTACTATTAGATAACCTGCCACAGGTCAGTCACGGCACCGTGCTGGATTTTGCCTGTGGCTGTGGTGTGGTTGGCGCCATGTTAAAACGCAAACATCCGGCAATTGAGCTGTTTAGTTCCGATATCAGCCAGTTAGCGGTTAAAGCAACTGAACTGACTCTAGCCGCCAATGGCTTGTCTGGTAGGGTAATCGCTGCCGATGGTTTGCCTGACACCCCTAAGCTATTTGATTGTATTGTTAGTAACCCACCATTTCACACCGGTATTAAAACCGACTACAGTATTGTAGAGAGTTTTATTCGTCAAAGCGCACAGCGCCTGGCTAAGCATGGCAGCCTGACCATAGTCGCGAATAGTCATCTGGCCTATCTGGAATTATTGCAACAGGCATTTAAACAGGTTGAAGTGGTTGCCAAAGCGAATGGCTTTGTCGTCTATCGCGCACACTAACAAAAAAAGGACACACTATGCCCAGACTGGCTGTTTTGCTACTACTGCTAGGGTTATTCCCGGCGAAAGCAACAGACAGTTCTGGCTGCATCCAGGATGCTAAACGGCAACAGGCCTGCCCACATTTGTTATATCGGGCAGCCCAGCTTCCCGGTATGACTGCCGCTGCGGTTGTTTGTATCTGCGTTACTGACTTTGCCCCACTGCTGCAAGCGCCTGCTACTGAAACAGCGCGTATTCAGCAAAATATGGCCAAGCGGCAGTTAGAAGCTCAGCATGGTGAAAAACTGCAAAGCATACTGGATATGTTAAACCGTAAGCAGTAAACGTGCGGCGTTAATCGTTTAGCAGCACCATGCGTTCAGTAAAGCGGCCCAGCTTCTCCTCTTGCTGTGACAACAACACCGGCACTAAAAACAGCTCGCCCTGCTCTACCCAATAAATGGCATTTTGCTCAAATTGTAACGCCAGCTGAATCGCCTGGCTTTTGTCGCACAGTACTATCCAGCTTTTTTCCTGAAAGCTCAAATCCGGTGCGCTGCCAATTACTGAGCGATAAGGCAAGCGTTGCCGGTTCAGACAAGCTTGCAATTCGTTGTCACGACGTGAATTAAGGTATGGGTGTTCAGTTTGACCAGCGGGGTTTTGCGCACTGATAATGGCAAAATCGACATCACAATTTAACGCCTGATGACAAAGGAAAATACTCGTTTTATAACTTTCCCACAGGTTCATAAGCCAAACCCAAAGCAACAAGTGCTTCAACTATAAACTGCCTGGCTAAATTTGCCAGCCCGGTTTGCTAATTTCAGTTAATGTGCATAACATCAATGCAGGTAGAGTCCGCTAACCGGACAGTCGACGCACCAGAGATAACTGAATGATTGCCATAGATAAAACCACCTCTATTAAAAGTGCATTAATCTGGGTGATTATGCTGATCTGCAGTTTGACCTTGTGCCTGGCGATGGTGGTGTCGGCTACTCAGGACGTAAAGTTGCAGCACAAAAAGCTGGTAGCACAGCTGGAGGGCTATGTCAGCATTATTGCCTTTAACGCCAAAAGCAGCATCTTACTTGATGACGCTGACATTGAAGACAACCGGCTTAATTCTTTTAAAGCCGTGAATATGCTGCACAATATCCATATTTATAAAAAACAGCCTGATAGTGAACAGCTTAGCTTTTTTGCCAGCTACAACCGCGACGGCATAGGGCCATTTCCGGTGCAGTTTGACCGCGTACAGCAGTTTTTAACACCTTATATCAGCAATAATTATATCGAACTAAGTAAAGCGAT
Organism: Rheinheimera pleomorphica; assembly: GCF_011634895.1. Lineage (GTDB taxonomy): Bacteria > Pseudomonadota > Gammaproteobacteria > Enterobacterales > Alteromonadaceae > Alishewanella > Alishewanella pleomorphica. The sequence goes on from NZ_SIRR01000008.1 coordinate 18,965, forward strand.
TATCAACGATGACAAGGTGTTGGGTTATGTCTATGTGCGTGCCAGTCAGGAAGAGCTCAGCGCCTATATTCAAACCCGCATTCTGCTGGATATTCTGATTGCCTTAATCGCACTTGGCAGTGCTTTTTTTATCAGCACCCGCCTGCAGCAACGTTTTACCACCCCAATAGAAACGCTGCTTAGCGTGGTACAAAAGGTGTCGAAAGAGAAAAACTATCAGGTACGGGCGCCGATAGCACCGATTAAAGAGTACAACATGCTAAGCCGGGCATTTAACACTATGTTGGACCGCATAGAGCAACAAATCAGTAAGCTGCAGCAAGCCGAACAGGAAAACCGTCAGTTAACCCTCAGCCTGGAGCAAAAAATAGAACAACGCACTGATGCGCTGAAAACGTCAAATCAGGAACTGCTTAATACGCTGGCAACCTTGCATCAGTATCAGAATCAGATTGTAGAGACCGAAAAAATGGCCAGCCTCGGCCAGATGGTTGCCGGCGTAGCCCACGAAGTCAACACGCCTATTGGCCTGGGTGTCACGGCGTCTACTTTACTGCAGGATAAACTGGCCGATATTCAAAAAGCCTTTGATGAAAAAAAACTGACCTCATCCCAACTGGCCAGATTTCTATCTGAGAGCAAAGAAAATCTGGGTATTATTTATCGCAATATGGAGCGCGCCGCCAGCCTTATCTCCAGCTTTAAACGGGTAGCGGTAGATCAGTCTAACGAAAACCGACGTCAGTTTAATATGCTGCAGCTTATCAACGAAGTCTTGTTATCGCTGCGGCCAAACCTGAAAAAGACTCAGCATCAGATTATTGTCAACTGCCCGCCTGAGCTGGAGTTGGACAGCAAGCCCGGCCCGATAAACCAAATTCTGATAAACCTGATAATGAACAGCCTGATCCATGCCTTTGAGCATGTTGAACAAGGCGAAATTCAGATCAATGTTCAGGTAGCAAATAATAACTGCCAGCTGGTTTATACCGATAATGGTGCTGGCGTGCCTGAATCGATTAAAAAGCGCATCTTCGACCCCTTTGTTACCACAAAACGCGGTGAGGGTGGCAGCGGCCTTGGCTTGCATCTGGTGTATAACTTAGTTACCCAGGCGCTTAATGGTAAGATTTGTCTGGATAGCACTTTGGGGCAAGGCATTCGCATTCAAATTGACTTCCCTGTTATTGTTATCAGCAACAAAGCCAATTAAATCATAACCTTGAAAAAACGCCGTGCATTAATTAGCCGCCCAGAACATTAGATAAAGCTAATTGTTAACAAAAAACTTGTTAACAATTGGACAGATGGTTATAATTGCCTATTATTTGACAAATGCACGTCATCTATAAAACGTAAAAAACTTATAAATTTAACAAAATTCACATAAGGTTTAACTCCAATGCAAACACCTGTGATTCTTATCGTTGAAGACGAAGAAGTTACCCGCTTAAACCTGGTCAATCTGTTCCAGGGTGAGGGTTATGACGTGATCGAAGCTGTAAATGGCGAGGAAATGAATCAGAAGCTTACAGAAAATAAAGTAAGCCTGGTTGTCATGGATATTAATCTGCCGGGCAAAAACGGCCTGATCCTGGCGAGGGAGTTACGCCAGAAAGAAAATATTGGTTTAATCTTTTTAACCGGCCGCGACAGCGAAGTTGACCGTATCCTCGGCCTGGAAATTGGCGCTGACGATTATCTTACTAAGCCATTTAACCCGCGTGAACTGACTATCCGTGCCCGCAACCTGCTAAACCGTACTGTGGCGCAGCCAGTTGTAGAAGAGCATAAGAGTGTGGTTAAGTTTAACGGCTGGACCCTGGATGAAAACAGCCGTAATCTGACGTCACCTAAAGGTGTCGCCCGCCGTTTACCGAAAGGCGAATACCGCGCTTTACGTTTAATGCTGGACACACCGGGCAAAATCTTTACCCGTGAACAGCTGATCCGTCATATGACAGGCCGTGATCTGCGCCCGAATGACCGCACTGTAGACGTTACTATTCGCCGCATTCGTAAACACTTTGAATCAGATATCGACAGCCCTGAGTTAATCAGCACCATCCACGGTGAAGGTTACCGCTTCGTCGGTAAGCTGGAAAAATAACCGCTTACGCCTGTTCAATAAACTCAGACAGAGCAGCCAGGTGCTGCTCTGTTTTTAAGTGAAAGTCGACCAACTGCCGCTCCAATCCCTGCCAGCTTAACGGCTCCTGTTCAAAACGCTTAGCTTGTTGCTGCACCCAGAGTAAGCCAACTGATGCCGCGGCACCTTTCAGTTTGTGCGCAGCTTCCTGAAAGTCTTTCTGCTGGCGCTGTACTGCGGTTTCCATTAAACGGTTCATATAGCCCGGTAGTAGCTGAGCAAACAACTGCACACTGCGTTTCATCGCATCTTTACCCAACGATTGAATGTAGTCATTCAGCGTAGCAAAATCCAGCAACTGCTGCTCATCATCGCTGTCAGCCCTTGGTTGGTGCTGCGCTTTAACTGCGCTGGGCGAGAACAGCCTGGCTAGCATCTGATCAAGCTTGGTGGTATTAATCGGTTTTGCCAGGGCACCATCAACTTGTACGCCCGCAAGCTGCTGTTCCGCTTTGCGCACATTAGCGCTTAATACCACTATTGGCAGCGTCGCTAAATGCGCTTCCTGCCTGATATAATGCGCTATTTGCTCGCCACTCATATCCGGCAGCTGCATATCCAGCAGCACCAGATCGATATCGTCTTCCGTCTCCAGCAAGGCAATAGCGTCTTCACCGGTTTCGGCCAGTATTACGCTGTGGCCACGCTGCTCCAGCAATCCGGTGGCAATTTCAGCATTTAACGGCACATCTTCAATTAATAAAACCGTAAGCTCAGGGCAACTAATGGCCGCCTGTTGCTCTTGCTGCGCAATATCGGTTGGTAACACCACTGCAAAACGGCTGCCCTTGCCGATAACACTGCTGACGCTGATACGCCCCTGCATTGCCTCAACCAAGGCGCGGGAAACCGATAACCCTATACCGGAGCCGATAATACTTAAACGACGGCCATCGTTCGACTTGTAGTACATATCGAAGATCCGTTCTTGCTCCTGCTCCGCAATGCCTATACCGGTATCTTCGACAATAAAGTCCAGCTGGTTGCACTCGTCATTTAAGTTCCAACTTAAGGTTACGGTACCGGAGGCAGTGAACTTGACAGCATTATTCAACAGGTTCCATAACACCTGGCGTAACCGGGTCGGATCCAGCCGCAAGTAGTAATCCACTTTATTCGGGCCATTAAGCTGAAACCGCAAGCCCTTTTGCTGGCACAACAGCTCGGCAAAATTAGCGATATCATTAATAAACTGCCGCAGTGATACGCTTTGATAGACAATATCCAGATCCTGGCGGTCGATTTTATCTAAATCGATAATATCGTTAAAAATATTACCCAGGGTTTCAGCACTGCTAAAGATGGTATTAGCCCAGCCATGCTGCTGCTTGCTCAGCTTGCTCTCCAATAAACGCCGGCTTAAACCGACAATACCGTTTAGCGGCGTCCTGAGCTCGTGGCTTAAAGTGGCAATAAATTTGCCTTTATCCAGATAGGCCTTCTCCAGTGCCTGCTCAGCCAGCTTACGCGAGGTAATATCACGGCCAAAGCCCAGCAAACCTATGTAGCGGCCGTGCCGGTCATAGAATGGCACTTTGCGCATTTCAAACCACAGCAGCTGACCGTCTTCTTTAACAAACTCCACATCCAGCGTCAGCTCAGAGGGTTGCATATGCAGCTCGTGTTCAGTCAGGATTGCCGCCTGGGCACTGTCGTCGGTGTAGATATCCGCCGGATAGCGGCCAATCAGCTCGCTGGCCGGTTTGCCCATAATGGCTTCAAACATCTTATTGCAGCTGGCAAAACGACCCGTTTCGTCGCGGTAATAAAAGAGATCGGGTGAGCTATCCACGATAGAGCGGATCAGCAAGCTTTGCTCTTCCAGCTCAATCTGGGCTTTTTTACGTTCAGCAATTTCTTTGCGCAGCTCGTCAATAGCACGGCGTTTGGCCTGAAACGCCTTTTTCCGCTCTTCAATCTCAAAGTTCAGCTGACGAATATTGTCCTGCATGCCTTCATTTAATAAGCGCTCCTGATGTGCTGAATCTTCCAGATAAGACAGGGCTGCATCCAGGTGCAGTACCAGATAAAACAAAAAAGCAATAAAAAACGGGCCCAGTAACAGCGTGATACCGCTGGCCGCCAATACCTGCGGCAAGTTGACTTGATTACTGACCACTGTATTGAAAATCACCGTGGCCGCAACGGCAAATAGCAACAGCAAGAGCTGGCAAACCAACGCCAGCTTCAGCTTCCCCCATTTTCGCAGCCAACTGGCGAAGGCTTTAACCTGGGGATGAACCGGTCCTTGCATCAGGTTAATACCTCGCAGAAAACTGTCAATTAGCCGGGGTAATATCCAGCATGATGTTGCGATACGAGCAATATTGCACTTCTTTGCCTGGCTGACGATACAGCCCTTGTCGCGTATGAGATGACATATCTTTGTACAAACTCAGCAAGTGGCCCTGGCCCACCCGTACCGCTTTACCATCGGCCTGGCGGCTTTGTGTCAGACATAATAACAGCGCCAGCTGACGGTAATTATCACGCTCAAATATCTCACCGGAACTTAGCAATGGCGACGAGTTATTATTTGCGGCAAACTTCCAGTCGGCGAACCGCGTGCGCAGTATACCGTCTTTAATTTCCAGCCTATCATCGCGGGTCAGATAGTGCGTACTGACTTTTTCAATCCGGCTGGCGCTGCCCTCACCACTGCTTTGCGCCTGTTGCATATCAGCAATATAAACTCCGGCCTCTCCCAGTACCGCCATTTTTACTTCAGGTGCATTTTCGCCCTGTTCAAAACCAACCAGCAGTGCAGTATTTTCATCAATACCAAAGCCAAAACGGGTTTGGGTATCATGTTGTAAGCGGATTAAACGCGCCTGACGGCCGCGCTCAGAGAAATGCGTATCCAGTACGCCCCAGGGAAACAATGCCAGGCCGCCATTACGGTTGAAGGTCAGATGATTTTCCGCCAGGCCGTTGCTGCAGCTCTGATCTTTATCACAACCACTTTGTGGTGCCGGTAAATCAAAGGCGCCAAATTGCATGGCGCTGAAGCTATCGCCGTTGCTGATCATTGGCACTTTACGCCCCTGATAACTGCCACCCGACATCACCGCCGTGCCGGCACTGGTACCGGCAACAATAATCTGACCTGCGCCCAGCATCGACTCAATTTGCTTCAGCTCGGCAGTCGCCGAGCCATCTTCGTGCCGAAACGCCTGTAATGTCAGGCTCTGGTCGCCACCATTGATAAAAATAGCGTCAGCACGGCGGATTTGTTCTACTGCAGCAGCTGAACCCTGCTGACAAAAACGCTCAAGTTGCTGCATTAAATCCGGATACACACGCTGGCGCTGGTAAGTGCCGTGATAGGCCGCTAGATACTGTGGTAACTGCTCACAAGACGCCTTGTTATTCACCGTATTTTGCTGCGCCGCCTGATAGGCTGCATTCAGTGGTAACCAACTGACGTCTGCACCGGCCTCTTCGAATAAATTACTGTACATGTCTACCGCGGCAAAAGGATCACGGCCCGACGCCGTTACCAGCAGCAAACGCGGCTTACGCTGCGGACCACTCACCTGCTGCGCCAGCTCAACAATTTTGTGGATAATTTCAACGGTAAAACCATCACTGGTTTGCGCCAGGTTAGCAAATTCTTTTTGCCGTGCGGCATTGCTACGCTTTTTACTATCGGCTTGTACTGCCATCACTTGTAACTGATCCAGCACAAAATTGCGCTCGCGATCGGTCAAATCGGCGTAATTAATCCGCCCCGACACCCAGATACCGTCAACTTCAATCTCAGACGAGCGCCACAAACGCAATAATTCGCGCTCAGAAATCAGCTCATCCGCTACCCGGCTGCGAATAAACTCCAGCAGCGCCAGTGTCTGCTGTTGTTCAATGATCCGCTCTTCACCCCAAAAGGCTTTATCGGCAATATTGCTAAGGTGCTCTGCAGATAAGCTGAATTGATCCGCCGACTTCGCAGCCGCTGTAAAGGTGTTTGCATCAGTGCAATAACGCACACTGGCAGAGGTACAGGTATGCAAACCGCCCCCTATCAATACCATAGAGTAGTCAGGCAGGTTTCTCTCACTTGTGCTGTTGGCGGCAGATGCTGAACAGGCAAGTAAGGCAGCGGATATGTATAAGCTGAGTGATCTCATTATTCTCTTTCTTATCTTAGGCGCAGATGTCATTCGCTACCGGTACTACAGATAGCGGGAATAAAAATTTACCGGCATAGATTATCCTGTATTGACTTCTTTGCCAATTAGCAGTAATTCTAATAGCGTTGTTTAATTCATTTAATGTTCATTTTCCGGTAACGATATGCTGAAAAAAGCCTTTGCGCTAAGTTCATATCATTACTCGTCTTACTACCTGTCAGAGTGGTTTAACGAGTAGACAAATGTCAGGCATTAAACCGTGCCTGGCAGGCGTTTGCTCCTGCAGCTTTATAAACTCAAATTAATAATGATAAGCACAGCCCAGCGGACCATACCGCGGCGGCGGCTATATTAAGACAGGTATTTTTATGCACAAGTTATCTCCATTAGCGCTGGCTATTGCCGGCGGCTTTTTCGCTACGCCATGGGTTTTTGCCGCCGAAGAAGTGGCCAAAGAAGAGCAAAAGATTGAAAAAATCGAAATCACCGGCTCGCGCATTAAAGGTGTTGACCTTGAAGGCACCCAACCCCTGGTGATTATTTCAGCCGATGATATTAAAAACTCCGGCGCCAGCACCGTTTATGATTTACTAAAAGATGTCGGCCAGTTACGTGGCGGCTCTGGCACCTTTTCTACCTCTGAAAGCGGCACCGCATCCAATGACACGCCGGCTGGTCAGGCAGCGGCTTCGCTGCGTGGTTTAGGCCCCTCATCTACGCTAACACTGATCAACGGCCGCCGCGTCGCTGCCAGCTCTTTTGCTGCCGGCACGGAAAACTTCGTTGATATTAACTCGATACCGGTATCGGCCATTGAGCGGGTAGAAATTCTCGCCACCGGCGCTTCGGCCATTTATGGTGCCGATGCGGTCGCTGGCGTGATTAACTATGTGCTGAAAAAAGATTTTGATGGCGCCGAGCTGGACGTAAGCTATGGCAACTCGACAGCCAGTTCTGACGAAGGCAAAGCCGGCATCAACCTGATTTGGGGTAAAAGTTTTGCAAACAGCAACCTGACTGTTTTTGCCGACTACTTTGACCGCAAAGATTTCGCCTACAGCGACCGCGAACTGACCGACGAAACCTGGTCATTATCTACCCGCGGCCAGTTTGCCAGTGTGCGTTACACCACCTCAGACTTTCTTGATCCGGTCAGCGATGAATACGTTGGTTTCCCTGATCCGGCCTGCCCGAGCGAACTTATCGTGGTAACCGATCCGGTATTTGGCGATAAAGCCTGTGGTTATAACCCAAATAAAGACATGCTCATTCGCCCGGCGCTGGAATCAGCCTCTGGCGGCTTTATGTTTAATACCGAGCTTAACAACCTGCGCTGGTCAAATGAGTTCTTTATCAGCCGCACTAAATCAACTGCGCAAAGTACGCCAGCGAATTTTACCAATTTGCAGGATCAGAGCAGCTGGATCTTTGCTGCTTTTGATAACCCCTTTATTCAGGATAACGACGAGCTGGTATCGCTAATTTATCCCGGTTTTGAAAGCAGCCCCAATGGCAACGATGTCGATGTGGTAGAACTGCGCGGCCGCTTTTTAGCGCCACGGCAAATTGAAAACGAAACCACAGCACTGCGTTTCGTCACTGCCCTGCAAGGCGAAGTCGGTAATTTTGAATGGGAAGGCGCACTGATGTATTCGCGCAGTGAGTCAGATCAGCAAGCCTTAGCCGGTATTTATAACCGCTATAAATTTAATGCCGCCTTATTTGGCGAGTTATGTGCTGATGGCAGCACCAACTGCGCCCCGGAAGACGGCGGCTTATGGTTTAACCCCTTTGGCGGTCAGACCGGCAATGATGAAGTGCTTAACATCATCTCAGAAAACCCTAGCCGCAAAGGCAAATCTGAAGTGTTAAGCGCTGATTTGCGCTTTAACGGCGAATTATGGGAGATGCCAGCTGGCATGGTGGCCTCGGCTTTTGGTGTCGAGTACCGCCAGGAAAAACTCAGCGATAATCCGGACTTAATTGCCCAGTCGCGCTTTGACCGTGACTATCTGGTGGATGTGATAGGCTTTGGTTCCAGTAAATCCAGTGCCGAGCGCAAACAATGGGCGGCCTTTGCCGAACTCTTTGTACCACTGGCCGATAGCGTCGATTTGCAACTGGCTGCCCGCTATGACCACTATGACGACTTTGGCAGCAGCGTAAACCCGAAAGTCGGTTTGACCTGGCGGCCAACTGACAGCCTGGTGCTGCGTTCATCCTGGGCGACGTCGTTCCGCGCGCCTTCTTTAACTCAGGCCGGTGTTGAACTGCGCACCACCAGCACCACGGCGCGCTGCTTACCCGAATTTGCTGAACTGTTCTGTGGCGGTGAAGTTGGTGGTGAAATCACGCCAAACACGCTGGAATTCGGTAACCCGAATCTTAAAGCCGAAGAAGCCGAGTCGGTAAGTGCCGGTTTTGCCTACAGCCCTAATCAGGACATTACCTTTACCGCCGACTACTGGCAGTTTGATCATAAGAAAATTATCGGCACCGATTTAGAGTCTATGCTGGTACGCACTTTAACCGAGCCAAGCCTGCGTTTTTGCGGTCTGGTACCGGCAGACCAGATTGGTATCGCTTTTGACCCTGAGCTGTGTGATGAGCTGGGCTTAGTATCAGGCTTTGACAATGACCTAAACCAGGTACTGGCCGACTGGCAGGACATTGATACCCGCGCCACCAGCCTGCCCCTGTTCCGCGATCATATATTGCTGTTGGAAAATACCGGCAATCAGCAAACCAAGGGCATCGATTTTACTTACAGCCAGCGTTTTGAAGCCGATTGGGCGACTATCCGCTTAAGTGCTGATGTGACTAAACTGATGAGCTTTACCCGCGATCGTACCGCGTTTTCCGGTACCGAGCAGCTGGCCGGCAGCTTCCGCTATCCTAAACTGCTGGCCGGTATCAAACTGCGCATCAGTGGCGATAACTGGTTTGGCGGTGTCAGCATTAACTACACCAGCGACTATCAGGACGAAATTGCCCTGCTGGAACCGGCCGATATTGATTTATTAGCAGAGCAAGGTATCGACTCCGACCGGCGCGTACCATCCTGGACCAAGGTGAATGCCAACCTTGGCTATGATGTCAGCGACAACCTGACGCTAAGCCTGAATATTGATAATGTGTTCGACCGTGACCCGCCATTTATTTATGGCCGTTATAAAGATGTCGACTTTATCAACCACGATGTCTTAGGCCGTAACTATCGCTTACTGGCGACCTACCGCTTCTAACATCAAACAGGGGGAGTGTTTATACTCCCCCAGTCTATTACCATTTTCAGGATCATTTTATGTCTGCCGTAACAACTAAACCGGTATCGATGCCTGACGCCTTTGTCATCCTGTTTTTCGTGATGATATTGGCAGCAGTCGCATCGCATCTGGTACCTGCCGGCGCTTTTACGTTGCTGGAGCCGGCGCCAGTGGCTGAAGGCGCTGCCAAACTAAAGGGCAAAATAGACCCCGACAGCTTTAGCTTCGCCGCCGATAGCCAACAGGGTGTACCGCTGTTTGCTGAAGGCGGCGGTATTGGCTTTTTTAACTATGCCTTTGAAGGCCTGGTGTCAGGCGATAAATGGGGCTCTGCCGTTGGTGTGGTGGCCTTTATTCTGCTCACCGGCGGTGCCTTTGGCATCATTATGAAAACCGGTGCTATTCACAACGGCATTCTGGCCTTAATAGACAAAACCAAACGGATGGAGTTTTTGTTTATTCCGCTGATGTTTGGCCTGTTCTCGTTAGGCGGCGCTGTGTTTGGTATGGGCGAAGAGGCTATTGCCTTTTGTATCGTGCTGCTGCCGCTGATGCTGGCACTGGGCTACGATGCCATTACTACTGTGCTGGTAACTTATGTCGCAACCCAAATTGGTTTTGCCACCTCCTGGATGAACCCGTTTAATGTGGCTATTGCCCAGGGCATTGCCGAAATACCGCTGATGTCAGGCAAAGATCTGCGTATTGTTATGTGGGCCGTGTTTACGCTGTTTGGCATGATCTTTACCCTGCGCTACGCCGCTAAAGTAAAAGCTAAACCAGAGCTGTCACTCAGTTATGCTACTGATCAAAAGCTAAGAGCACAACAAAGCGCCGATGCCAAAAACAGCTATAGCCGGCTGGACTCGGTGATCCTGCTGGCGTTTTTTGCCGGCCTGGTGTGGATAATCTGGGGTGTCACCACGCGCGAATACTATATACCCGAAATTGCCAGTCAGTTTTTTACCATTGGCGTGGTTATCGCCGTTATCGCCGTGCTGGGCAAACGTTTAACGATGAATGAAGCCGCTGATGGCTTTAAACACGGTGCAGCCGAACTGCTGCCAGCAGCGCTGATTGTTGGTTTGGCCAAAGGCATAGTGCTGTTGCTCGGTGGCGATGAGGCTGACTCGCCGTCAGTGCTCAATACCCTGCTGTATTACAGCGGCCAGCTACTTGGCGATTTGCCAGCGTATTTATCTGCCTGGTTAATGCTGATTATTCAGTCAGTAATTAACTTCTTTGTTGCCTCCGGCTCCGGCCAGGCGGCGCTGACTATGCCACTCATTGCGCCACTGGCCGATTTAGTCGGACTTTCACGCCAGATTGCGGTATTAGCTTTTCAGCTTGGCGATGGCCTGACCAACTGTATTATCCCCACTTCTGCGGCGTTAATCGGTTGCCTGGGTGTGGTAAGGGTTGACTGGACAGTGTGGTTCCGTTTTGTCTGGAAACTACAACTCTGGCTGTTCCTGCTGGCCAGCGCCTTTATGTTTATTGCCGTTGCCACAGCTTATCAATAACAGCTTCAGGGCTGTTTAAGGTTATTATTTTGAACAATATCATACTTATAAAAAATGCCGAGGTGCTAACGCCAATGCCCATCGGTAAAAAAGACGTAGTACTGGCCGGCAACACTATTGCCGCCATGGGTGATGATTTTAATCTGGCCAGCAGCAATTTACCGGTAACGGTAATAGACGGCAGCGGCTATTACCTTACGCCGGGCTTTGTCGATTCGCTGGTGCATTTTATCGGCGGTGGCGGTGAAGGCGGTTTTGCCACCCGCACGCCGGAAATGCAATTAACCGATGCCACTTTAGGCGGCGTCACTACGGCTATTGGCGTTTTGGGTACTGATGCCACCACCCGCACCTTAACCAACCTGTTGGCCAAAGCCCATGCGCTGGAAAGCGAAGGCATCAGCACTTATTGCCATACCGGCTCTTATGAAATTCCCTGCCGTACCCTGACCGGCAATATCACCGATGACTTAATCCTGATCGATAAGTTTATCGGTGTCGGCGAAATCGCCATCAGCGATCACCGCTCATCACAGCCCACCACAGACGAAATCCGCAAAGTGGCGGCCGCGGCGCGGGTTGGCGGTATTTTAGCCGGCAAAAGTGGCGTGGTCAGTGTGCATATGGGCGCCGGCGAGCGCATTTTACAGCCGCTGTATCAGGCGGTAGCAGGCACAGAGCTGAAGTTAAAACAGTTCTACCCTACCCATATGAACCGCAACCGCCGCGTGTTTGAAGCAGCTCTTGAATTTGCCACTAAAGGCGGCGTAATTGACTTTACCACCAGCACCACCGAGTTTGATTTAAAACACGGCGAAGTCGCCGCCGCCGCGGCGCTGGCCGAAGCACTGGCCTTTGGCATTACGCCAATGCAGCTGACACTTAGCTCAGACGGTAACGCCAGCCTGCCCATTTATAATGATGACGGCGAGTTGTTAGGCTTGCAGGTAGGTAGCGTGCAAAGCTTGTATCAAAGCGCCCGTGACGCGGTATTAACGCACAAGGTGGCGTTATCCGATGCCATTTGCAGTATTACTGCCGCGCCGGCCGCCATACTGGGTTTAAAGCAAAAAGGCCGCCTAGGGCAAAACCTTGATGCCGATCTGGTATTGCTACGCCGCGACGACTTAGCCGTCGATACGGTGATAGCCAAAGGCAAGCTGCTGGTGCAACAGAGCAAAGCACTGGTAAAAGGTACTTTTGAGCGCTAACAGCAAATAGCAACAATTCGCATAAATATGGCGCCTTTCGCCATAACAACCTTGATAAAAAAGCTGCTATGGCAGCTTTTTTTATTGTGCCAACTGCTATCATTGCTAAAAATACCGCCAATTCATGTAATTAATTTTCAATTTCAAAACTGCGCTTTCTGCGTTATATCACCGGCTTTACAGCACAAAGTCAGCTTGCTTTTTTCGGCAAAGCGCGGTATACCTGTACGCTCTTGAACGTTTAGATGGCTAAACATTTCAAGAGTAAATACTCTACAACGCATTGACCTCTGAAAGAGTAACCGTTATTTTCTTTCAGCAGCAGCAAAAACCATTAATAAGAATAATAATTCATAAATAGTAAATATTTATTTAAATATCAGGACAAGTGTGGAGGTTAGTCATGGCGTTGTACCAGCACAGTCAGGCAAGAGAAAACTGTGGCTTCGGTCTGATCGCACATCTGGAAGGTGCAGCCAGCCACCGGATCGTCAGAACTGCCATTAACGGCCTTGACCGTATGCAGCACCGCGGCGGTATTTCTGCCGACGGTAAAACCGGTGATGGTTGTGGTTTGTTAATGCAAAAACCGGACAGTTTTTTCCGCGCTATCGCCGAAGAAAACGGCTGGAACTTAGCGAAAAAATACGGCGTCGGCATGATTTTCCTAAGTCAGGATCCGGTAAAAGCGGCGCTGGCAAAAAAAATTATCGCCCAGGAAATTGGTCGCGAAACCCTGACATTGGTGGCCTGGCGCACTGTGCCGGTCGACAGCAGCGTGCTTGGCCCATTGGCGCTTAGCTCTATGCCGCAAATTGAGCAGGTTATTGTAAATGCACCACACGGCTGGGGCGATCATGACTTAGAGCGTCGCCTGTATATGGTGCGCCGCCGTATTGAAAAACAGCTTAGCGACGATAGCGACTTCTATATTCCCAGCTTCTCATCGCTGGTCACCGTATTTAAAGGCCTGATGATGCCGGCCGATCTGCCGCGCTATTATCTGGATTTGGCCGATATCCGCATGGAAACCGCCATTTGCGTGTTCCACCAGCGCTTTTCTACCAATACTATGCCGCGTTGGCAGCTGGCGCAGCCGTTTCGCTTTTTAGCCCATAACGGTGAAATTAATACCATTACCGGTAACCGCCAATGGGCCCGGGCCCGCCAGTATAAGTTTTCCTCGCCGCTGTTAAGTGATCTGCAGGACGCTGCGCCTTTTGTCAGCCAAAGCGGCTCAGACTCCAGCTCACTGGATAATATGCTCGAATTGCTATTAGCCGGTGGTATGGATTTATTCCGCGCCATGCGCTTGCTGGTACCGCCAGCCTGGCAGGGCAACCGGGTGATGGACGACAACTTAAAAGCCTTCTATGAGTTTAACTCCATGCATATGGAGCCATGGGACGGCCCGGCCGGTATCGTGATGACCAACGGTCAGCATGTGGCCTGTAATTTAGACCGTAACGGTTTGCGCCCAGCGCGCTTTGTGATTACCCGCGACAAGTTAATTACACTGGCTTCAGAGGTCGGCATTTGGGATTACACACCGGATGAAGTCGTGGAAAAAGGCCGCGTTGGCCCGGGTGAAATGCTGGCGGTAGATACTACCACTGGCAAAATCTGGCGCTCGGATGAAATTGATGCTGATTTAATGGCGCGCCACACTTACCGTGACTGGTTAAACGCCAACGTGCAGCGGCTGGTCCCCTACGAGCAATACGAAACCGACCTTATCGGTAAACGCGTATTCTCTGACGATGATATGCTGGTACTGCATAAGCTGTTTAACTACAGCTATGAAGAAATCGATCAGGTGATGACAGTGCTGGCCAAAGATGGTCAGGAAGCGGTTGGCTCTATGGGTGATGACACGCCAATGGCGGTACTGTCGCGCAAGCCACGCACCCTGTACGATTACTTCCGCCAGCAATTTGCCCAGGTGACAAACCCGCCAATAGATCCGCTGCGCGAAGCGCACGTGATGTCACTGGCCACCAGTATTGGCCGCGAGCATAACGTGTTTAAAGAAACTGCCGGTTACGCACGGCGTATTCAGTTTGAATCGCCGGTGATGATGTACTCCGACTTAAAGCAGTTAAAGCAGGCGGATGAAAAGTATTACAAGCACCAGATCTTCTCGCTGAATTTTGACCCGACTGCACTTAATTTGGAGCAAGCAGTAACCCAGCTGTGTCAGGACGTCATCACAGCGGTGCGTGATAACAATGTGGTGCTGGTAATGTTAACTGACCGGCGCATCGAGCAAGGCAAACTGCCAATACCTGCAGCGATGGCAGTAGGTGCGGTGCAACATGCGCTGGTTAATGCTCAGCTACGCTGCGACTCCAACATTATTGTCGAAACGGCCACCGCGCGCGACCCGCACCATTTCGCCGTATTAATTGGCCTGGGTGCTACCGGTATCTACCCGTTTTTAGCCTATGAAACGGTCGAGCAGCTGGTAGAAAAAGGCGTGATTAACTTAACCGCGCGCCAGGCAGTACTGAACTATCGTAAAGGCATTAATAAAGGCCTGTACAAGATCATGTCGAAAATGGGCATTTCAACCGTGGCCAGCTATCGCTGCTCTAACCTGTTTGAAGCCGTCGGTATTGATAAAGCGGTGATGCAGCAATGCTTCACTGATATCCCCTCGCGCCTGGGTGGTGCCGGTTTTGAAGATTTCCAGCAGGATATCCAATTACTTGCCAATGTCGCCTGGCTTAAACGCAAGCCGCTAAACCACGGTGGTTTGTTAAAGTACGTGCACGATGGTGAATACCATGCCTACAACCCGGATGTAGTACAAACGCTGCAAAAAGCGGTGCGCTCAGGTAAATACGAGGATTACCAGCAGTACAGCCGTATTGTAAACCAGCGCCCGGTGGCCCATCTGCGCGACCTGTTTAAATTGAACGACGCCGCTGCCGTGCCGCTGGAGCAGGTAGAAACCGAAGATAAGCTGTATCCGCGTTTTGACAGTGCCGCTATGTCTATCGGCGCTTTAAGCCCGGAAGCGCATGAAGCGCTGGCCATTGCGATGAACCGTTTAGGCGGGCGCTCTAACTCGGGTGAAGGTGGTGAAGATCCGCGCCGCTTTGGCACCGAGAAAAACTCCAAAATTAAGCAGGTGGCATCAGGCCGCTTTGGCGTAACGCCGCATTATCTGGTCAACGCTGAAGTTATTCAGATTAAAGTGGCGCAAGGCGCTAAGCCGGGTGAAGGTGGTCAGCTGCCGGGTGAAAAAGTGACCGCCGAAATTGCCCGTCTGCGCTATTCAGTGCCGGGTGTAACGCTGATATCACCGCCGCCGCACCATGATATTTACTCGATTGAAGATTTAGCCCAGCTGATCTTCGATTTAAAACAGGTTAACCCGCAGGCGTTGATTTCAGTAAAACTGGTATCCGAGCCCGGCATCGGCACTATCGCTACCGGTGTGGCGAAAGCCTATGCCGATTTAATTACCGTGTCCGGTTATGACGGTGGTACCGGCGCCAGCCCGTTAACTTCAGTGAAGTACGCAGGTAGCCCGTGGGAGCTTGGTTTAGCTGAAGTGCATCAAGCCTTAGTTGAAAACGGCCTGCGCGATCGCGTGCGCTTGCAAGTTGATGGCGGCTTAAAAACCGGCCTCGATGTGATTAAAGCCGCGATTTTAGGCGCCGAAAGCTTCGGCTTTGGTACCGGCCCTATGGTAGCGCTGGGCTGTAAGTTCCTGCGTATTTGCCATTTAAATAACTGCGCTACTGGTGTGGCAACACAAGATGCAACGCTGCGCCGTGACCACTTTAACGGCCTGCCAGAGATGGTGATGAACTACTTTAAGTTCTTAGCCTTTGAAGTGCGCGAGTTAATGGCGCAGCTTGGCGTAACCGAGCTAACGCAGCTTATCGGCCGCACTGATTTATTAAGCGTTAAAGACAGCGAAACGCAAAAGCAGGCACGGCTGGATTTAACGCCTATTCTGCAAGCCAGCGGCGTGCAATCAGACAAAGCCTTGTACTGCGTGCAAAACAATAAACCTTTTGATGAAGGTGCATTAAACCAGCAATTGTTAGGGCGCTGCGAGCAGATGGTACTTAACAAAACCGGTGGCCAGCTAAGCTTTAGTATTCGCAATACTGACCGCTCGGTCGGTGCTGCGCTGTCGGGCTTTATTGCCCGTCAGCATGGTAATCAGGGCATGGCAACCGATCCGATCCGCATTCGCTTTAACGGCACCGCAGGCCAGAGCTTTGGCGTATGGAACGCCGGTGGCCTGCATATGTCGCTGCAGGGCGATGCCAACGACTACGTCGGTAAAGGCATGACCGGCGGTATGCTGGCGATTTACCCGGCCAAGGGCGCCGCCTTCGCCAAAAACGGCTTTACCATTGCCGGTAATACTTGCTTATACGGCGCCACCGGTGGCCGGTTGTATGCTGCCGGCCAGGTCGGCGAGCGCTTTGCCGTACGTAACTCCGGCGCATTAGCGGTAGTTGAAGGCACCGGCGATAACTGCTGTGAATATATGACTGGCGGTGTGGTCGTGGTACTGGGCTGCACCGGGGTTAACTTTGGTGCCGGTATGACCGGAGGCTTCGCTTACCTGTTAGATGAGCAGGACGATTTAGCGCTTAGGTTAAACCCTGAGCTGGTCGAGGCACTGGATGTCAGCACGCCGATACTACAGGAGCACCTGCGTAGCTTATTGCACCAGCACGTTGAGGAAACCGGCAGCGAAAAAGCACAGAGGATCTTAAACGACTTTGGCAATTATTTAAGTAAATTCAAGCTGGTAAAACCAAAAACCAGCGATGTAAACACCTTGCTGGGACACCGCGCACGCTCGTCAGCCGAGCTGCGGGTTCAGGCGATGTAGGGAGGCGTTATGGCACAGAATGTATACCAGTTTATCGACGTAAAACGGATTGATCCGCCAAAACGCTCACATCACGAACGTACTATCGAGTTTGTGGAGATTTACCAGCCAATGACCCACACCCAGGTGGAAGGTCAGGCCGATCGCTGCCTGGATTGCGGCAACCCTTACTGCGAGTGGAAGTGCCCGGTGCACAACTATATTCCACAGTGGTTGAAGCTGGCTAACGAAGGCAAGATCATTGAAGCGGCTGAGCTGTCGCACAAAACCAATAGCCTGCCTGAAGTGTGCGGCCGGGTCTGCCCGCAGGACCGCTTATGCGAAGGCGCCTGTACGCTAAACGAAGGTTTTGGCGCGGTAACTATTGGCAGTATTGAAAAGTACATTACCGACAAAGCCTTTGAAATGGGCTGGCGGCCGGATTTATCTGCGGTAGTAAAAACCGAGCGCCGCGTCGCGGTAATCGGTGCTGGCCCGGCAGGGTTAGCCTGTGCCGATGTATTGGTGCGTAACGGTGTTACGCCAGTGGTGTTCGACCGCTATCCGGAAATCGGTGGCCTGCTCACCTTTGGTATTCCGCCGTTTAAGCTGGAGAAAGACGTACTTAAACTGCGCCGGCAAATCTTTAGCGAAATGGGCATCGAGTTTCGCTTAAACACTAACGTTGGCGTTGATGTCAGCTTTGATAGCTTACTAAACGAGTACGACGCCGTGTTTTTAGCGCTGGGTACTTACACGCCGATGAAAGGCGGCTTAGCCAATGAAGATGCGCCGGGCGTATACGAAGCACTGCCGTTCTTAATTGGTAATATCAATAACCTGATGGGCTGGCAGACTGAGCATCCGTTCGTTAGCTTAAAAGATAAAACCGTCGTGGTATTAGGCGGTGGCGACACGGCGATGGACTGCGTACGCACCTCTATCCGCCAGGGCGCCACTAAGGTTAGCTGTGCTTACCGGCGCGACGAAGCCAATATGCCAGGCTCACGTAAGGAAGTGCAAAACGCGCGCGAAGAAGGCGTCGAGTTTTTGTTTAACTTACAGCCACTGGGGATCGAGGTTAATAGCGACGGTAAAGTGATTGGCGTTAAGGTAGTCACCACCCAAATGGGTGCCCCCGATGCCAAAGGCCGCAGAAGCCCCGAGCCAGTGCCGGGCTCTGAGCAGGTACTGCCCGCCGATGCTGTGGTGATTGCCTTTGGTTTTCAGCCCAGCCCACCACAGTGGTTAGTCGATATGGGTGTAGAGCTCGATAGCAAGGGCCGGGTTGTTGCCAGCGAGAAGAGCACCTATGCCATGCAAACCAACCAGCAGAAGATCTTTGCCGGTGGCGATATGGTATTAGGCTCAGACCTGGTAGTCACCGCTATCGCGCAAGGCCGTAAGGCTGCCGAAGGCATACTGGATTACTTAGAAGTATAAGCTTGGAAGTATAAGTAGCGAGATTAAACTGCCGGTTTAAGCGAAATGCCCGAACCGGCTGTTGCCATCCGCAGCTGATAACTATGTAAGCGAGATTGAACTGCCTGTTGAGGCTAAATACTCGAACCGGCTTACCCACGCCGACACGCCGTAAACCCATCCCTGGGGGCTCGTCTCAGCCCGTCCGGGGCTTCAACGGTCAGCTTAGGGTAAGCCTAATCTCGCTTTATCGTTTCCGGTTGTAGGTTCGGAACGTGGGCAAACCGGTTCGAGCCTAAAACCCAAACCATCCGCTCCACGAACAAAAAGGAGTCGAACAGTGCCGCCATTCACCCTACCCGATTTATGCGACGCCCATGCAGCTTATATTCGCGTAACTGAACCGATTTTCACCAACTACGGTGGCAAAACCGCCTTTGGCGGGCAAATTGTTACGGTGAAATGCTTTGAAGATAACTCCAAAGTAAAACAGCTGGTAGCCACATCGGGCCTAGGCAAAGTGTTAGTGGTAGACGGCGGCGGCTCGAAACGCCATGCACTTTTGGGCGATATGCTGGCCGAACAAGCGGCGAAAAACGGCTGGGAAGGGATAATTATCAACGGCTGTATTCGTGATATCGACGAAATACGCCAAACGCCGCTTGGCGTGCAGGCGCTGGGTATTCACCCAATGAAAACCGACAAACGTGATTTAGGCGATATCAATGTCGCGGTTACGTTTGCCGGGGTAGATTTTATCCCCGGCCAGTTTGTCTATGCCGATAACAACGGCGTGCTGGTGGCGACTAAGGCGTTGCTGTAATGTAAGTACTTTAGCGCGTAAGTTGTCGCAAATTTACAATACGGCCCAGCGTTAAGCCGCTATGCTCTTCTTAACCCATTTCAGGAGAGCCTCTAATGCGCAACTTATACTTTACTCTGCTACTGGCATGCCCTCTGCTGCTAACACTACTGCCAACCAGCGTCGCAGCAAATAGCAACACAAGTTATCAGCAGATTAACTTAAACAGCTTCCCGGCGTTAACCCCTGTCTCACTGGCAAAGCTGGATGCCGGTAAACCGCTGTATGTAAAAATGTGGGCCAGTTGGTGTCAGCCTTGCATGGAACAAATGCCGCACTTTCAGGCGCTATATCAGCAGTATGGCGACAAGGTGAACTTTGTAGCGGTAAACATTGATATTAATGAAAAAAGTGAGGAAATCGCAGCGGTGATTTCTCGCTTTCAGCTAAGTATGCCGGTATGGCTGGATGTTGAAGGTAAGCTTGCTGTAGCACTGGGCTTAGTAGGCACGCCCTACTCGGTTTTGATAAATACTAACGGTGACCAGGTGTATAAAAGCCATGAATCGGATGCGGTGTTAGATGGCTTTTTACAGCGTTTAGCAAAAGGCCAGCAACTACCTGCCGCTAACACCAGCGCGATAACCGCAGCGGCGCAGCAGCAACTGCTACAGCCGTATTTAACCGGCGAACACTCGCTGTTTTTTACTGCAACCTGGTGCGACTGGTATCTGGCCGACTCGCGCCCTGAAATGTCTAAAGCATGCAGCGATGCACAAAAAGGTTTAAACCAGCTGTCCACAAAACTACCCGGGCCGCCGCTTAAGGTTATTGTTAATCACTTATGGACCGACGATAAAGCAGTAGCCGAGTTTAAAGAGAAGTATCAGCTTAACCTGCCGGTAAGTATTGACGAATATGGCGTACTGTTTCGCCAGTTTAATGTGCGCAATTTACCAATGTTACTTAAGATTAAAGACGGCAAAGTGCTTACAACGGTTACCGATTTCAACCAACCAAGCGCAGTCGAAAATCTGCCGGAATAAAGC
The DNA here is from genome assembly GCF_011634895.1 of Rheinheimera pleomorphica. Taxonomy (GTDB): domain Bacteria; phylum Pseudomonadota; class Gammaproteobacteria; order Enterobacterales; family Alteromonadaceae; genus Alishewanella; species Alishewanella pleomorphica. The sequence continues at coordinate 39,360 of NZ_SIRR01000008.1, forward strand.
CAGCGCCTACTGCAGGCGCTGGGTATTCACCCGATGAAAACCGACAAGCGCGATTTAGGCGATATCAACGTCACGGTCACTTTTGCCGGGGTCGATTTTATCCCCGGCCAGTTTGTTTACGCCGATAATAATGGCGTGCTGGTTGCGACTAAGCCATTGCTGTAGCTGCAGCGCTGTCCAGGTTTAAACCCTGCTGCACTTTAGCCAGTAAGCTTTTTAACTGCGCTTTCTCCTCGCTGGAAAAGCCCTGCAGTACTTGAGCGGCCAGCACAAAACGTGCCTTGGTTAACTGGTCTATCAGCGCTACTCCCTGCTCTGTCAGCTGCACCGGCTTAGAACGCAAATCGGTCTGGCTGGGCACACGGCTAATAAGTGATTTTTCAATTAACCGGTTAAGGCAGGTGGTTAACGCGCCAGAGGTAATACGCACCTCTTCTAACAGCAGTGCCGGCGTTACCTGATACGGCGCGCCCTGACGCCGGGCACAGGCCAACACATCATGCTCGGTCTGGCACAACCCAAACGGTTTGAGTTGCTGAACGCCCAGCGTATCGGCATTAGCGCCGACGCCAATCAGCAAGCCAACAAGCGCAGCATCCTCCACCGGCAGCTTTGGGTGAATTGCTTTCCACTGCGTAGCCGCCCGCTGCAACAGTGCCGGTACCTGATTCAGTTTATTCATCTACACCTCTCCAAAACGCTTATTCAACCGCATAAGCCGCACGTAACTTACGTAAATTACGGCAGCTTCTGACCGCGCAGGGTGTTGCCGTTAATAGTAATAATCATGTTATTACCGGCAAAACTAATACTCACTTCATCGGTATAAGTAAGCTTTAGCGTGTTATCCGGCCCCACCGCCATTAGCTCGTCATTCATAAATACTTTGCCGTCTATCGCCTGCAAGGTGACAATGTTGGACTGCATCATCAAATGTTTTTGCACCTCTTCTGCAACAAAACTGTAGCGACCTAAACGGGAGCCAAACTGCGACACAGAGGCTAAGCTACGCTTATCCGGCAAGCTGTAATCCATGTCGTTTAGCACAAAAAACAGCCCTGCCATCAGTTGTAAAACCGGTGTATTGCCCCAGTTTGCGGTAATAGCGATAAAGTCATCTTGCGATGCCGAGCGCAGCATAACGCTTTTGGTGCCAAAGCCACTGCCTGCTGCAAAATACAGCACACGGTCACCGAACGGTTTTAGCGTCCAGCCATAGCCGTGGCCGTCGCCATCAGCCGAGGTCAGCTGTGACTGAAACATTTGCCGGCTGGTTTCTGCCGCCAGCAACTTGTGCTGCTCCAGCGCCAGCACAAATTGATATAGGTCATTAACGGTAGAATACATGCCGCCACCGGGGTTTACGCCCAAATGCTTTGACCGCGGTGCAGTTGCAACACCCTCTGGCGAAATACGATAGGGTGTCGCCTGGCGCTCAACTACCTTTTCCGCCAGATATACACCGGTATCACTCAGCTTAAGCGGCTTGATAATATGCTCGGTAATGTAGCTGGCAAAATCCTGCTTAGATGCGGTCTCTATCACCCGGCCAAGTAACATAATGCCAATGTTGGAATACTCATAACGGCTACCCGGTTCAAACAGCAGTGTTTGATCATTCACCAACTGCGTGATCTGCTGGCTAAGGGTTAAATTTTGATGTGGCTGAATGCCCGACTCACGCGGCAAGCCGCTGCTGTGCGTCAGCAAATGATGCAAGGTGACTTTGTTAGCCCACTCGGCAGTTAGCTCGGGAATATACGCCTTCACAGGCGTGTGCAGTTTTAGCTTACCCTGCTCTACCAGCTGCAGCAGCGCCGCAGCAGTAAAGGTTTTCGACATCGAGTTAATGGAAAACCGCACATCAGCACTATTAGCAACATTAAACTCGCGGTTCGCCAAACCATAACTGGCCAGCAACACCTCCTGCCCGTGCTTGACTACCTTTACCGTGCCGGAAAAGCCATACACATCGGCATACGCCTGCGCCACCTTAGCCAGCTTAGCGGTTGTGGCCGCCTGCTGCGGGCTTTGTTCAGCCGTCGCGGTAGCAGCACCTAAAACCAACAACATGCAGATAGATATTACTGCAGCAAATACACGCGCCATAGCCGCTCTCCTTTTTATTAAGCATTGGCGGCACTATAGCAACTGACTTATCTTTACGTAAAGATATAATATGTATCTAACTGTAAGCAGCGGTTTAGCTGAAGCTGCGCACTGGGCTTTAAGCCATTACCAATTGCGCAGCGTTGTTTCCCGGCTAGCCAAAACAACCAAACCGGAGTGCAACTGCTACCGCAAAACAAAAAAGCACTATCACAATCCGGCTTGAACCAGCTGCTTTATCTTCAGCGCTTTTTCAAAATGGTCCAGCCGGTGGGTTTGGATCCACCAGGTTGCCGCTTCCATTAACAGCGCCGGGTCGTTGTTTTTATTGGCGAAAAAAGCGTAAAACGACACGCCGACGCTCTCGCCTTTGGCGAGGATTTTTTTGTCACAAACGGCAATAATTTTTTGTCTTAGAGCATCGCGCATAGGGCGGTATTTCCTGCGGTTAAAATGGATTACAAGCGGTGCCCTGGTGAAAAATCATCTGCCAGTGTTCACCGTCAAAGCGATAGAGTGAACTGCGCACTGAGTAGCTGGGGCTATCATCTTCGACGCGCTGTATCGTGGCACGGTACGTCAGCTGCGCCAGGCCATCGGCCAAAACCCGGCAGGTAAAATCTTGCTGGGTAATCACAGGTGGCGTTTCCGTTGGCAGGCGCTCAAGCACATCCGCTTTACCAAAACAGCGGCCGGTTGCGGCGATTTCATTGAAATCGTCAGCGAGATAAAGGTTTAGTAATTCGGCAGACAAACGAGTAGCGGGCTGAACCAGTAGCTGTTCCAGTTCAATTAAATGCTGTGTAAGCAGCTTGCTGTCCATGTTATTCCCGAATTTATGGGTCAAAAAATAATTAACACGCACTATAGAAGAGAGTGCCGCATTTGGCGTTCTCATACGACAGCAGGAGTTTTAATATGTATGAGCTTATTCTACAAACGATAATATTGTTCACCGCTATCGCGCACGCAATAATCGAATATTTTAAACTGAGGCAGCTACACAAAGATTAATTACCACTGGGCCTACTGATTTTCGCCGGGGTAGATGTTATCCCCGGCCAGTTTGTTTATACAGATAATAATGCCGTATTGGTGGCGACTAAGCAGTTGGTTTGAGTTATCCAACCGCTGTTGCTATGCTCCAGTCAGGTTATTTAATACGGCCAGTTTTATGATTACCACAGAACAAATCAAACAGCTTTCCACCGCCGAAAAACTGCAGGTGATGGAAACCTTGTGGCAAGAGCTCACTGCTGAAGGTGCCGATCACCTAGCCTCGCCTGCCTGGCATCAACAAGCTTTACAGCAAACTGAAAATGCGGTTAGAGAAGGTGAAGAAGTCACGCATGACTGGGAGCTAGCGAAGCAGAGTTTACGTAATAAATTCCGATGAAAATTAAGGTTCTCACTGCTGCAATAAACGATCTGGAAAATGGCCGTTTGTTCTATCAACAGTAAGGAGAGTATCTTGGTGACTACTTCCTAGACTCCATCTTTAGTGATATTGATTCTTTAGTTATTTACGCCGGTATTCACCAGCAGGTTTTTGGTTATTACCGCATGCTGGCACATCGTTTTCCTTATGCGATTTATTACAAAATGCCAAAGCCAGGTGAAGTTGTAGTGTGGCGAGTGTTGGATATGCGGGCTAAGCCCGCAAGGACAGCTAAAAACCTGGAATCCTAGCGCTTAGTTGTCAGTCAAAAGGCAAGACCTGACCCCGAAGTTAAAGGCAAGACCTGACCCCAAAGTTTAAGACCTGACCCCAAAGTTTAATAAATTCCGATGAAAATTAAGGTTCTTATTGCGACGATAGACGACCTGAACAATGGCCATTTATTTTACCCGCAACAAAGATGGTCAAAAAGCAAGACCTGCCCCTGCACTCACTATGCAACCGCCGTCAACAATATGTTCTCCAACTCTTCGCACTCCCCCAAATCACTGACAATACTATTAAATAAAGTCCTTTTACTGTTGATGGTAGAGTACGAATCGACTTTACGAGCATTACACTTTTCTTTCAAGTAGCGATGAAGCGACTCCAAAAGCACCTTCCCAGGAAACGAGATCGAAACGCAATGCTCTTCATTGAAAACCGCTCGATATGCTTCTATACATTGCTCTTCACTAACATGCATATCCGTTAAAATGCTATTCTTAAATCGTTCTAATTGTTGGCGGCAAACTCGCCAATCTCCATTAGGTCGATTCAGAAATGCTGAAGCCCATCTTTCTTTGTTTCCGTTAAATATACACTGATAGTAGTAAAGAATAGGAATAATCCCGCTAAGCTCTTCGTTGAGATGTTGAATTAACTCCGTGATTGTAAAATGTCGCCTTACATCCTGAGGGGTCACGTTCAACAATACAGACAAAAGCCTAGAAATAACTTGCACATTAATAGCATAGTTTTCAATAGAGTACTTACGAAGCAAGTAAACAAATGGATAAGGGTAAATGCGATCTGGATCATCGAAATCCATATCTAAAATAACAGTTGAGTTTTGAATAGAGTTTCCCTCCAGAAATTTCAATATATTACATTTACCGCCTCCAAAAACTACCAAACGTTCATTATTTAACGAGTGTTTTCTACATATTATTTCAACCAAAATCGAATAAACTGATAAATCAAAAGGACCTTCCACAATTAGGTATTTTGAATTTTCATCCATTAATACTCGATCTAAATTTTCTCTAGCATTGTAAGTTGGCAACTCATCCATTCTTGTAGCATGTCCTTAAGTTTATTTTTCTTGCTTTACCTGAAATAATAGCTGGTGAATGTGTAGCTACAATCACCTGAGTATCAGGTGATAACCTTGAGATCGCTGGAAGGATTTCGCGCTGCCATTCCAAATGAAGAGATAATTCAGGCTCATCCGCAATAAAAACTGTGCTTCCAACAAAAGATGAAAGACAAACTCGACCTAAAATTACAAGTAAGTGTTTCTCTCCGGAAGAAAGGTTTTGAAGATCTAACTCCACTCCATCCTTATCAACTTTGAAAAGCCCAGCCTCATTAAATGATATTGACTTGCCATGTGACAAAAACTCGTTTATTTCAGATTTGAACCTATAGAACTTAGATAGAAGTAGAGATTTTTTATTTTGCATATCATTTATTAACTGTATGACTTCTTCAAACTTCCTAAACTGCCTAACTGAGGCTACTAGATTAAAATACGATTGGCTGTAGGCTTTATACTCAGATTCAGCAAAACTTTTTTTTGAACCCTTTTTATTCTGAGCAAGCTGCCATGCATCATGACTTGAAAGTAAATTCTCTTTTGCTCTTGCCCAGATTTGAAAATGTTCCCTTACCATCTGTTCAGAAACGTTAAGATTTAGGTCTTTAATATGCTTTATTACGTTTTCAGCATCCTGACCTGTATCTGTATCTCTAGTTTCCAGAATTTTTTGAACATAGCTAACTGCATCATCTTTGCTTGAATTATTTTGAAATAATAATTTTTCAAAAATTGTTGATTTTAACGATTCTAACTCTGCCGCTATTTGAGACTGCGCTGCCGTGTATCTCTCTGAAAACTCTTGCTGTAATTTTTTAAGTACTCGCATATTAGGGTCGAGTAACTCGCTAATTTCTTTCTCAGACATTCGTTGCCTACGCAACTCATATATTAGCACTTCATCACTTCTGCCGTTTAAATCATGTATTCTCAAAAGTGGTACGTAAGTAAGTGATACCACTTTTTTTATTGCAAGGCGTAAAGACATTGTTCTTGCCCATGATTCATCACGAGTATGTCTAACAGAGAATTTATAAGGTTTGTCTTTTTCAATAACATTTAACAGTGCACTAGAAAGACCAAGCCTGCTTTCCGAGTCACTTTTCACTTGCAGCTTTTCACTAAATAAGTACGTTATCGTCTCGCCATCTCTAACTAAATTTATAAAACTGATTTCTTTACGACCACCTATCGGAGCAGTGATAACTTTCAAGCTTTTAAATGGCAAAGATAGCAAAACACTAATGTCGACTTGTAATGCCGCAACAATCAGGTTTATTAAAACCGTTTTACCTGAGCCATTTACTCCATATATACAATTGTCATGGGGGTTAAAATCAACCACCATCTCAGCCTCGTTCCCAAACATTCCTTCAATTCGAACGCGCCTTATGTAGCGTTGCATAATTTCATCCTTTTATTGAGCGCATACCTCAGGGTCAGGTCTTGCCTTTTGCAATCTTGAACTTTTTCTTGTCAGATAAGCCCCAAAACTTGTACCACTTTTACCTTAAACCTAAACGCCGTCAAGTATTTAAATCGGCTAAGCCGCTGAATAGATTGGCAGTGGTTTATCACAAACAGCAATAGCAATAGCCATCCTGCCATTTTGGCGCCGGAGAAAACCAACGAACTGCTGATTAAATGCTGATATTGATAGTAGTCAGCTAAGGCAGAGCTAACCAGGCTGGGTGGCATTAGCCGTTTGCACAGTAATCTGCAACCCCAGCGCTTTGGCAACCTTGGCGACGGCAGCAAAAGTTGGGTTGCCGTCGGGGGAAAAGGCTTTATATAAACCTTCGCGGCTGATGCCGGTATCGCGCGCCAGTTGACTCATATTTTTCGCTTTGGCAATAACCCCTAATGCATGCACGATAAACGCCGGATCATCGCCCGCTTCTTCAATGCAAGCTTCAAGATATAGCTGAATATCTTCATCAGTTTTTAAATGCTCTGAGCAATCCCAACGCGTGGTTTTAATAGCCATAACCTACACCTCTGCCCATATCGTTTGACTACAGCAGCTTACGCCACTGATTTGGCAATATTCTGCGCCACAACATAGGCTTTGTACTGGGCGTCAATTTTAAAAAACACCTCTACCGGCGCGTTATAAACCCGCTTTATCTTGGTTGCCAGATCAATGCTTAACTCACTTTCGCCGTTGATAAAACGGGTAATGGTAGATTTGGCCACATTCAGATCACGGGCTGCATCGGCTGCTGTCAGGTTTTTACGCTGCAGATAGCGTTTAAAATGTGCGCCGGCGGCTTTTGGCGGGCCAATCAGGCCCATCTCACGCAGGTTTTCACTGCTTAGCAATTCCGTATTGTTTGTCATTTCATCTATTACCTTAACGTTGAACCGCGCGTTGAAACTGCACGGCTAACCTTATGTCTATACAGCTTAGCCCTTGAGCCAACTGTTGAAAAGCGTTGATGCCAGCCGCATTGCCAGAGATCTAACCTTTGACCTTAAACAATGCCGTTTGCTTTAACCCCGCTATCCGCTAAGCTGCTTTACACCCTTTCACCTGCTACCGGATAAACCATGCGTATGCCGCTTACTGTTGCAGGCTATGCACTGGCGGGTTATTGCCTGCTGTGCCTATTGCTGTATTTGCTACAGCGGCAGTTAATTTATTTCCCCGTGCCGGCGCAGTTGCCGCCAACTGAGCCGCTGATGTTGCAACAAGCCGGTGCCACTGTGCTGGTTAGCCAACAGCCGCGCGACACTAGCCTGGCGCTGCTGTATTTTGGCGGCAATGCTGAGGATGTCAGTATCGCTTTACCGGAATTTGCTGCCGCCTTTGCCGACCATGCGGTTTATGTAATGCATTATCGTGGTTATGGCGGTAGCTCTGGCAGCCCGTCTGAGCAGGCATTGGTTGCCGATGCGCTCACCCTGTATGACCTGTTACAGAGCAAACATAGTGACATTACGGTAATTGGCCGAAGCCTGGGCTCTGGAGTTGCCGTGCAGCTGGCGGCGCAGCGGAAGGTCGCGCAACTGCTGCTGATAACGCCGTTTGATAGCCTGAGCGCACTGGCCCAGCGGCAGTTTCCATTCTTTCCGGTTAAATGGTTGCTAAAGGATACCTATAACTCTGTCGCCTATGCGCCGGCCATTAGCAGCCGCACGCTGGTGTTGCTGGCAGAGCAGGATGAAATTATCGGCCGGGCTCACAGCGAGGCGCTGTATCAGGCCTTTACGCCTGGCGTTGCTACATTGCAAAGCTACAGCGGCAACCACAATAGTGACCTACCCGCCAGCCAAATTGCCGCCTGGCTGGCTACGGCGCCGCCCTGAGAAAAGATGCGACAACGCACGAAAAAGCTAACTTATTGCGGGTCGCACCAGAGGCCTGGCGGCGCTGGTGATGCCCGTTGTGAGCATTTGCTATCGGTGCTATTGACTGGTGTTTTCGGCATCAAATAAAGTTACCGAGTAGGTTTGATGTTTGCCCCCAACACCCTTCCGTTATAAAAGCCCCTATAACAAGATCAACAATGCCCCTTGTCGAAGCCCCTGGTTACTTGGCTTCATCAATCGGATTAAATGACGAGAGCCAAGTAACGCCTCTCTTATCAAGATCTCCATTAGAAATATCTTTACTGACTTGATCAAGCGTTTGATTGAATGATACCGCCATATCCTTGGCGACCTTAGCATTATCAACTCCTATTTCCTCCAGTGTTTTCCCTTCAATGTAACCTTTTACCGTGCATTGCATTTTGGACCTTTCTGTTAAAAGTCGATGCTCAAAGCCCATACCTTTCTCAGTTTCTTTAGAATCAAACCCAACTCTTTCACCAGTGGTTGCAGCAAACGGAGGGATCCCGAGTTCTGGCCCAGTTTGAACCATAGTATGCGCCGTAGACGTTTCGTTTGGCTTTACTGTCAGAGAAGTGTGGATGCGTTGAAATGGTCCGTTATCAGTACCCAAGTAACAGCGTATTTCTGTCTCGTTACCGGGCTGTGTATAGAGATGGGTAACCATATGCTCTTTTCCATAAGCAGAATATTTTATAGCAGTGATAAGTGGAATCTTTGCCATCTTAACACTTGCATGGCCTTTGCCCTTTGCTGCTTGCATCGCTTTAAATAGATGGTCATAAAGCTCCTTTTGTGATGGAAGGTTAGCTTTCAGATTTCCTGCTTGTTTCAATTGCTCCAGGTGCGATTCGGCATCGACTAGCTTACAAAACGCAGTAAAACTATTTTTAAACTCAGGGTGTAATTCCTTTGCCGTAATAGGGTAGCTATTTTTAACGGACGTTTTCTTTCCAATTAGTTTGGCAGTAATTGCTTTTGTATTTCCTTCATTAGCAATTATTGAGGCGATAACTTCACCAAATTCATTAAGGACCTCAAGTACCAATTTTTTCTTATCACCAGCGGTTATTTTTAGTTTCTCTGGCTTTTTTCGCTTTATCAGTTTTATAGCTGGTTCATCAGAAATTTCTGCAACTTTACCGCTAACTTCTGCGCCTTTGCCACTCGCTAACTTTTGGCTTGAACCATCTTGCTCCGCTTCCTGTTGTTCTTTTGCTTTGGTTTCTTTTTTAACTCCTATGTTGAGACCTTGTTCCACTTCTTGCTCAGGTAGAGCATCTGTTAATGGTTGTAATTTATTACGAATGAGCACTTCATTCATTCTTGCAACCGCTGTTGAATCGAGATTCAAGCCAAGCTTATCAAGTTCAACCGAAAGTTCTTCGGGGGTCATTGCGGCAAACCACTTAGCCCAGGCAAGGTTAGGACAAAAGTATTCGCCTGGTTTCTGACCAACTACACGCTGGAGGATGGAAGCTTGTAATTGGGCAACCTGTTTTGCCTGAGGCCTATTATTAGCCAACTCTTGCAGCTTCCGTTGTGCAATAGCGTCAGGTCGATTATCGACAAACTGGAAACTAGACTCGCCAGCGCTTTGTATTTGAGCAATGCCATTCGCAACCGATCGGCTTTTATTTTCTTGCATGTTATCAGCGTGAGTATTCATAAATTTATCTTTTCAGGTTTAAGAAATTGCCTATAACAATACAGATAATGCACACTGATTCGCCTGAAAACGCTTAGCTAACCCTGCTTGTTCTGATGCTACGCCTATAAAGAGCATAGCAAACAAGGCTAATGCGTGCCCACGAGGCCAGGATTTGCGCAAAAAGGGCTTGGCTTATTAAACTAATAACGAGTGGCTGTTATTCGCTCTCATCACTTCTTGACGCCTGCCGACTCTGCTTTAGTTTTTTCATCAACCATAGCTGATAGCGCGGTTTCGCTGCATCGGTGACCAGCAAAACATCCTGATCCTTAACAGAGTAATGCCGGCTCAACGGTGATATTTCTATTTCTTCACCTTTGCTATTACGACACTTGCCCATACCAAAAATGGGAGCTTGCCGCGCCCAGTGCTCGCCTTGATAAATATAAGACAGGCCATTTTTGGAAGTTGTTATCAGGTCAATATAACCTGCTTCTGTTGTCGGTTTTTTAATATAGGCAAGCAGAGTTCTGTCTACTTCTTTCACTGTCTGCCTGCCCCGGCGTTTAGTTGGCGCAGTGGCAATTTCGCCGGATAGCACCCGCACTATAAACCTTAGATACTGCTGATACCCTTGTTTATTAAACGCCTTTGATGCCGGATTGATAAAACCGTGCGCGTAGCCTGTACTCACAGCACTTACGCCCGGCTTTTGTTGTAGCTGAGTGCAGATCTCCGCTACGGCAAAATGTGGCTCGCTGTGGCCAAAAATAACCTGCACCGGCACAGCTGGTGTTAACGCCAGATGCTGATGTATTTGGCCCGGGTAAAACAGCACGGCTTGTTTTACCGCTGCGCTATTAGATGTTGCCAGTGCGCGCCATAGCGCCGTAGCGCCGGCGCTAAAACCGATGGCCAGGTCAAACGGCTGCACACAGCTTTGCAGCGCCTGCGCGGCGATTGCGGCATAGCCTTCATGGCCGCACTGTGCAGTAAAAGCCGCATAGGCCTGAGCTTCATCGACAAACTGCTGGCGTATCGTCTGATAAGGGTCGATAACATCAATAACCGTATCGGCTTGACTTAAATCGGCCAGCAGACGCTCAAGGCCGGCACATAAACCAAAAATATCGCTTAGCACTAGCAGCCGTGTTGTCACTTATCCTCCTTAAAATGAATACCGCCATAAAGCCCAACTAACAGACCGGGCCTTGGCTTTAGCCCTGCAAATTTTAATTACCGCTGCGATGTTAGCAAAAACGCTACAATTTCGCTTTGATATTGCCGGGCGAGCCCGCCGTGGCCGCCACCGGCTATTTTTAAATGCTGATATCGATACGGATAGTGATGTTGCTGCAGCCGCTGAATAATCCTGTCGGACATTTCACTGGATGGCCACAGCTCATCCGCTGTGCCTGAGATAAGTAGCACGTCGGCCTGCATCTGCTGCACCGGGATCAGCGCTTGCTGATAAGCCTGCTGATTTTGCATGGCAATTTCATAGCTCCGGCGAATATTGCCTTGCAGCAACGGCAGTGTTGAGCGCAAGCTAAAAGGCACAAAAGCAATGGGTTGGCCCTGCCAGCTCCAGGACGAACTGGTGCTATACCACTGTGGGCTGGCAAACACCACGTCACTGCCGACCACTGCAATTACAGTGCTGATTTGCGCTGAACGACTGGCCAGCAATAAGGCTAACTCCGCCCCTTTTGATACGCCCAGCACTGACAGTCTCTCTGCGGCGATGGCAGGATTGCTGCGGGTATATTCAATAGCGTCAAGCACCCCGCCAAGCTCTATCCGATCCAAACCGGCTGGAATACCCGGCAGGCCAAAATAACCGACGACCAATAGTGCAAAACCCGCATCCAGATAGGCTTGCCGCTCTGGCGCACTGCGCGCACTGGTCATGCTCATGCCACCTTCTGAGCCACCGAAAAACACCAGCAGCGGCGCGGGGTTGTCGGCACTTGCCGTTGCCGGTAGATACAATTGGCTTTGCACCTTGCCCTGGTTGGACAGGGGCACAAACCAGGTAATTAACTGCGGCAGCTGGCTGCATAGCAGCAACACGGTAAGTAGCAACAGCGAAATCGTTTTGAGTTTGCTTAATTTTAATGCTCTGGGTGTATTGGATAATGTCGAAAACATAAACCTTCGCCTGATTAATTTAACCTAATGCCTATTGTGTATTAACGGCGGCAACAAAGGCAGCCCTTGTTGTCATCAAAGCCGGCTGACAAATGTCAGCTGTTGGTTGCGAAAATACACGCGGGCCCAGACACCCCGCTTTGTATATACCCCCTAAAACAGCCTCGACCTTTGTCTAATTCGCTTTTATAGACGACCGGTCTATTATTATTGCCATGACGACATTAAACCCCACACCTCACAGAGGCAGACCGCCGAAATCAGCTGCACAACAGCGGGATATCCGCGCCGAGCTGATTAGAAGCGGGCTTGAGCATCTAACCGAAATCGGTTTTACCGCCTCGGGCTTAGATAAGATGCTGAAAAAAGCCGGTGTACCTAAAGGCTCATTCTATTTTTACTTTAACAGTAAAGAAGCCTTTGGCCATGCCGTGCTTGATAGCTACGCCAACTACTTTGCCAGCAAGCTTGATAGCTGCTTGCTGGATAGCAGCGTTCCCCCGCTACAACGGATGCGTAATTTTATCGACGATGCCAGGCACGGCATTGCCCGGCATCAGTTTAAACGCGGTTGTCTGGTAGGCAACTTAGGCCAGGAAGTGGATCTATTACCCGAAAGTTTTCGCCCGCTGCTGATAGCCATTTTTCACAGCTGGCAGCAGCGTATTGCCAGCTGCCTGCGTGAAGCGCAACTGGCAGGCCAGTTGTCGTCAACTGCCGATTGCGATGCTTTAGCGGAGTTTTTCTGGATTGGCTGGGAGGGCGCCGTAAGCCGGTCACGGCTGGAGCAAAGCACGCAGCCGTTAGAGCGCTATGCCGAGCAGTTTATGCAGGGCTTAGTCAGGTAGTTTTTTATACATCAATAGACAATTGGTCTATTTAGGAGGCGATATGTTCAAAGGGTTATTAATTGAAAAAGACGAGCAAGGTTATCGCGCCACAGTGCGGGATTTAGACGATGCAGTACTGATGGACGGCGACACACTGGTCAGTGTGGCTTACAGCACCCTGAATTATAAAGATGCGCTGGCCATTAGCGGTAAAGCACCGGTAGTGCGCAAATTTCCTATGATCCCGGGTATTGATTTAGCCGGCACGGTAATCAGCTGCGCTTCAGGCAAATTTAAGCCTGGTGACGAAGTGCTGCTTAACGGCTTTGGTGTCGGCGAAGCGCACTGCGGCGGTCTGGCGCAAAAAGCCCAGCTGAATAGCGACTGGCTAATAGCACTGCCCAAGGGGTTATCGGCTAAACAAGCGATGGCAATTGGCACCGCAGGCTACACCGCTATGCTATGTGTGATGGCGCTGCAAAAGCATGGTGTAGTGCCAGACTCAGGCGAAATTTTAGTGACAGGCGCCAATGGCGGTGTGGGTAGCTTTGCTATCGCGATACTATCTAAGCTGGGCTATACCGTTGTTGCTGCCACTGGCCGGGTTGACGAAGCAGACTATTTAAAGGCACTTGGCGCCAGCGATATTATTGACCGGCATACACTGTCTGAACCCGGCAAGCCGCTGGCGAAAGAGCGCTGGGCGGGCGTGGTCGACTCTGTCGGCAGCCATACTTTGGTGAATGCCTGTGCCAGCACTAAATACGGCGGTGTGGTGGCAGCCTGTGGCCTGGCCCAGGGTATGGACTTACCTGGCACTGTCGCGCCTTTTATTCTGCGCGGTGTAACCTTAGCCGGTATCGACAGCGTAATGCGCCCGCTTAACGATCGCATAGAAGCCTGGGACAAATTAGCTGAAGTGTTAGATAGCAGCACACTGGACAACGTGGCCAATGAGATAGGCTTAGCGCAGGTGTGTGACACCGCACAGCGCTTACTCGATGGTCAGGTGCGTGGCCGTATAGTCGTGAATGTAAACCAGCTTTAAGCTTTGCGATAAGTAAAGGCGCTTAGTGCAGTTTATACCTAAGCGCTTTACTGCCCACCTATTAATGCAAAGCAAACTTCAGATTGCGTTCGCTCTGCACACAGCCCTTAACGATAACACGCTAAATTTTAAACCGGCCAACAATACTGTCTAAGCGGGTCGTCATCTTATGTACGGTCTGCGTTGCCTGCATGGCGCCGGACACGTTTTCCATCGATGATGTCGCTAACTCATCAACCGTGGTGGTATTTTTATTTATCTCTTCTGAGACATAAGACTGCTCTTCCACCGCGGTGGCAATCTGATAATTCATATCCTTTATTTCACTGGCAGAGGTTTTTACCGAATCGATAGAGGCGGAGGTGGTGCGGGTTAAATCAACACCCAGTTTGGCTTTCTCACGGCTGTCGCTGACGATGCTAACCGCTTCGCTGACGCGCTTTTGCAGGCTGGCAATCATAGCGTTAATTTCTTCTGTAGAGGCTTGAGTGCGGCTAGCCAGGGTTCGTACCTCATCGGCAACCACGGCGAAGCCACGCCCCTGATCACCTGCCCGCGCCGCTTCAATTGCCGCATTCAATGCCAGTAAATTGGTTTGCTCTGCAATACTTTTTATCACATCGATAACTTTACCGATGTTGCCGCTTTCATCATTAACTTTTGAGATCACCTCGCTGGCCTGAATGATAGAAACATCAAGTTGCTCAATGGCAGTGGTGGTATTTGTCAGTAACTTTTTGCTCTCGGTCGCTTCAGCCTCTACTTTGTCTGCTGCGCGGGCTGCGCTGTTACTGTTTTTCGACACATCGTGAATAGTGGTAGTCATCTCGGTTATAGCCGTTGCAACGGACGTAATTTCATCGCGCTGCTTAGCGGTATGTTCGGTAATGGTATTCATCATTGCCGTTACATCTTTAGTGGCATGGCTAAGTTCTGTGCTTGAATCCCTCACCTGACTAATCGACTGTCGTACTTTTTCGGCAAACTCATTAAATGCCAGTGCCAACTGGGTAAATTCGTTATTGCCCTCTACTGTCAGGCGCTGCGTTAAATCACCATCGCCCTGAGCAATCTCACGCATTGCATGCACAGCGCTGCATAGCGGCGTAGTAATAAGCTTCGCCAATACAAAGGCCAGGCCAATGCCGGCTAACACTAACACCAGGCCGATAGCAGAAATAAAGGTTTTCGTTGCACTAATGCTTTGCACATAAGCTGAGCGATCCATCGCCAGTTCAATCACACCGATAGTGCTATTGTTGTAGTCGGTGAGCTTTCCGGCGTAGAGGGCAAAATTATCGCCCTTCGATTGGGTAACAGTAGTCACGGTTTCGCTAAGAGCCTGTCTCAACTGGGCGCTATCTAACACAGCAAGGGCTGAATTAGTGGTAGCCAATAATTTAAAACTATTGCCATCGTACGCATGCACGGTGACATCGATACCGTATTTGTCTTTTATGATGTTTAAAAATGCTTCATCCAGCGACATGCCAAATTCAATGCTACCAAGATGTCGCCCTTCAAAAGCGATAGGCGCTAAACCACGAATAGCAAAGCCTGACACACCTTTCTCAATGCCTGAAACGTAGTTTTTATTATTATTTACATCCAGTACGGTTTGCCTGAAACCACTTAAATCATCACCATATTTTGATGTGTCATTGAGCCGCAAAAATGAGGTTGCCGGAGGGAGATGAAACTGGCCTTGCTTTACACCAAAGCTTTGTTTAGCACTGTTAAAAAATGGCAAGGACAGCTCTTGCAAACCGGCCCGGTCTTGCTCAGCAAAACGGGCCTGTATCATCGGGGACTTAGCAAAACTCTCTGATAACGCAGTAGCCAAACGCCCTTCTGAAGCAATTTCTGACAATACTGCGTTATACAATTGGCCAAGTTCACGTAACTCTGCGGTTTTAGACATCTTTTGCAGAGCATTAAGCGATGAATAGGCCAGCACGCCTGTAATAAGTAGCACCAGAATCGTCACTATGCTGATCAGTACATTTGTCATTTTAAACTGCTGCAACACATTAAGTAGTTTCATCACACATCCTGTTAATTTATACGTCTTTTACTCAGCAACCCCGGTATAACAGGGGTTGCCAGCGTACAGGCCTTGCATCCGACTACGCAAAACGTCAGCCGTATTATCATGGCTGAAAATACCGGTGGAAATCGTATAGGAACTTACCGAGCAGAAGTACTTAGCAATCCTGGTTTAAAAGTAGCAGTAGTTAACAAAAAGTGCGTGTACAGACATTAGTTTAAATTCGCCATGGGTTAATAAGTATGTTCAGCTGCACAACAATAAAGAGACGGCCTCAGGATAAGACACAATTGGGGTTTCTACAGAGCAACATCATTCGGTGGTGGCAGTAAGTCTTCTAAGAAAAACGCCGCTAACTCGGCACGGTTACTAAGCCCGGCTTTGGCATAAACCGCCGTAGAGTGCACCTTGGCGGTTTTTTCTGTGGTGCCACGAATGTAAGCAATCTCTTTTAAACTCATTCCTTTAAGCAGTAGAAAAGCCACTTCCCGCTCAGCTGGCGTCAGTTGCCAGACACTTAGCTGAGAGTCGATCATACCCGACAAGCCCTTTAAATACGCCCTTGACTGCTCGCGCCATAATTCGGCCTCTTGCTGTAACTTGGCGGAGAGCCGACGCTCGCTTTTCAATGCTTTTTTCAGTTTAAAGCTATCGCGCAGCAGATAAAAAATGCCGCCCAGCGCAGCCAAACCCGCTACCGCTTCAACTGCGGTGTGCCACAGCAACACCCCCTCCCTAAAGTCCGTTACCAGATCCAGTAAAATCACTACACTGATCAGCGTAAGAGTAATAAGTAGTACCAGGCGTTCTTTACGTTGCATCAGTTTCCCTTAGTGTCGGGGGTAGCCCTGAATAAACTATCGTTAATCGTCATCATGTTGGCTTCCTTTGTGCTCATCAGCTTCGGCCAAATGCAACGCGCTGCCAAACAAGTTTAAGGTGCGGCTTTGGCTGTCAAAATTCGTTAGCAGGTAAGACGCAAAACCAAGCGTTAAGACAAGTACACTAATGCCGGCCAGCTTATGCACTTTAACCGGTGCCGTTGCCTCAGGCAGCGGCTTTTCACCTGTTATCATACTTTTGCCTAATCCGTCTTTATGTTTTAACTGATGCAGCACTATGCCAGCCAGGTGCAGCAGCACCACGATAATAAACGCATTGGCAAACAGCTCATGCAGATCTTTTACACTATCGCGACCTGCGCTAACCATCAAATAGCCGGTCAGGCCAAGGCCTATTGCCAGAATAAACATCGTTACAGCTGCCCAGCTTGACGCCGGGTTGTGGCCATGCCAAAGCCTTGATTGTGCCGAAAACACACCGCTTAAATAGACTTTAAGCGCAGCAGGTTGCAATGAAAAGTCGCTAAAGCGGGCATGTTTAGAGCCAATTATGCCCCAAAGCAAGCGCAGCAACACGCTAAAACACAGCATTAAACCTGCAAGCATATGAAATGAAAATGCCACAGCATCATCATCAACTGTGTTGGCAATGGTAAAAGCGGTAATAAAACTGCCGGCAAAAAGCCAGTGCAAAATCCTGGTGGGTAAATCATATACGCGGGTAGCCATGTTGTTATACCTCGTGCTGTTTGACAAATGTCAGTGACAACACTAGTGGCTATCGCCGGTTTATCCTATTGACCAAAGGGCCTAGGCTACAGATTTCTGGTTGTTTGGCCAATGCCGGTTAATCAGCCCGGGCACACCATGCTTGGTGTCGTTTTTACAACAGCGCCCAATCATTCAGGTATGCCGCTAACTCGCGCGGCTTTTCCAGTGGCAGCATATGGCCTGCCCCCGAAGTGCTGATTTTCGTTGCACATTGTGCCCGGTAGTAAATACAGCTTAGTGGCCAAAAGCCCCTCCGGTTGCGTACGTCGTTTCAGACGCTCTGTCTGTTGTTTGCCAGTAACTCTGCATGTTGCTGGCGACTATTTCAACTGTGGCAATTTTTACACTTTTACACCCTACTGTGTACACCTTACACAGTAACACTAAAGTTAAAGAGGTTAAGCGGCCCTGCCGGCGCGCTGTTGCCGGTTTGGAACAGCTTTTGCTGCCAATACGGTATCAGGAGTGCTTAACGGCACGAACAAGAGCGCCAATATCGACAACGATTGGCAATTTGTGGCACTGATAAACCCTATGGAGGCAACGCATGACATCTGAGCAAACTAAGCAAGCATCCCGCAGTTTTATGCACTATGAAGCGCTGAAAACGGCTATCGCCAACAATGAAGTGGCATTGGTAAAGCAACTGCTTGCCAACCATAGCATGCAACCGTTAGAAAAAAGCTACCTGCTTGATTTAGCTAAGCTAAACAGTAACCGCGAGATTATCGCTTTGCTGCAGGCCGTTACCGTACAGCAATAGCTGATATACGCTTTTTATGCAGCAGCGCAAGATACTCTGGTACTGCAGCCGAAGGGTTAATTACAAAAAAATTCGGCAACAAGTGGTAAAACCAGTAATTGAAACTGCAGCTTAATATCAAAAGCAGAATTTTATGCTAAAAAAATCAAAATAAGCCATTTAAACTAGGGTTTTGCCTGCAAAATAAACCAGCCTATTTTGTGCAGTTTTCTTTAGTATGCGAAGTGAAGATTATTGCTAACCCGGCGCTTAGGTTATTAAAACACAGCGCCTCTGTTATAGGCTGAATTATGTTATTTGATGCTGATTTAACCACCCGCTGTCCGCTCAGACAAAAGATCCGTCACTACTACCGTATCGACGAAAATGCCGCTATTGACCACTTACTGCCACTGGCTGAAGTGGGCGTTAAAGCGCGCAGCCGTGCCTGGGAGCGGGCGCGGCAAATTGTGCATACCATTCGTAAAGATCAGGATGGCCAGGGGGGTATTGATGCCCTGTTAAATGAGTTTTCGTTATCCAGTGAAGAAGGCGTGGTGCTGATGTGCCTGGCCGAAGCTTTGCTTCGCGTGCCGGATAAAAGCACCCAGGAAGCGCTTATTCGCGACAAGTTAGCCAAAGGTGACTGGAGCTCGCATCTGGGCAGCAGCGACTCGCTGTTTGTTAATGCCTCGTCCTGGGGCTTGTTGGTTACCGGTAAAATGGTGAACTATAACGATAAAACCAAGGCACAACAGTTTGGCATTCTGAAGAAAACCCTGGGCCGTTTAGGCGAGCCGGTGATCCGCAAATCGGTTAACTTTGCCATGAAAATTATGGGCAAACAGTTTGTTATGGGCACCAACATTGACGATGCGATAGAGCGTGCCTTTGATACCGAGAAAAAAGGCTATGTCTACTCTTACGATATGCTGGGCGAAGGTGCCCGCACTATGGCCGATGCCGAGCGTTACTACCAAAGCTACTTAACCGCTATTCATGCCATTGGTAAAGCCGCTAACGGCAAGGGGCCGATAAAAAGCCCCGGCATTTCAGTTAAGTTATCGGCTATTCATCCGCGCTATGAATTTAGCCACCGCGAGCGGGTGATGAGCGAGCTGCTGCCAAAACTAAAAGCGCTGGTGCTGGTGGCGAAAAGTTACGATATCGGCTTTACCGTCGATGCCGAAGAAGCCGACCGCTTAGATATTTCACTGGATATTATCGAAGCGATTTTATCCGACGACGAGCTCGGTGATTGGGCCGGCTTTGGCCTGGCGGTACAGGCCTATCAAAAGCGCGCTATCTTCGTTATTGAGTGGCTGACCGAACTCGCCCGCAAAGTAAACCGCAAACTGATGGTGCGGCTGGTAAAAGGTGCCTATTGGGATACTGAAATTAAAACTACCCAGCAAAAAGGCCTCGATCACTACCCGGTGTTTACCCGTAAGGCCTCGACTGACGTATCGTACAAAGCCTGCGCTATTAAGCTTTTAGAGGCGCGCGATGTACTGTACCCGCAGTTTGCCACCCACAATGCCTACACCGCCGCCACTATTTTAGAAGTGGCCAAAGGCAATAACAGCGGCTTTGAGTTTCAGCGCTTACACGGCATGGGCGAGTCGTTATTCGACCAGATTGTCAGCAGCGAGAAAATTCAGTGCCGCGTTTATGCCCCGGTTGGCGAGCATGAAAACCTGCTGGCCTATTTAGTTAGGCGCTTGCTGGAAAACGGCGCTAACTCGTCTTTTGTTAATGCCATTGTCGATACCAGCCAGCCGGTTGAAGCCTTATTGCCCGACCCGGTAGAAACCCTGCAAAGCCTGCGCAATAAATACAACACGCAAATAAAACTGCCTGTCGATTTATACGGCAGCGAGCGGGCCAATTCCAAAGGCCTGGATTTAACCGATGTTGACAGCCTGACCGCCTTTAAAGCCAACCTGGATAACTGGTTTAGCAGCCATTTGCTGCAGCCAGACCAGATCCCGGAGGGCGCCATCGCGGTTAAAAACCCGGCCAATCATACCGAGATCATCGGCCATGTGCGGCTGCACAACAGCGAGCAGATGCAGCAACTGCTGGAAAATGCCGATAACGCCTTTGCCAGCTGGTCGCAAGTACCGGTAACCGAGCGCGCCAACTTACTGCGCCGTATCGGCGATATTATCGAGCGTCACCATGATGAGTTAGTCGCCATTTGTATTAAAGAAGCCGGCAAAGTCGCACAAGATGGCATTGATGAAGTACGCGAAGCGGTCGATTTTTGCCGTTATTATGCCGCCAGAGCTGAAGAGCTGGCCAAAGATGAGCGCTTTGAACCGCGCGGCGTTATTTTGTGCATCAGCCCGTGGAATTTCCCGCTGGCAATATTTTTAGGCCAGGTGGCAGCGGCCATCGTCACCGGTAATACCGTTATTGCCAAACCGGCCGAGCAAACCAGCCTGATTGCGCTGCGCGCCATTGAGCTGATGCAGGCAGTCGGCTTACCCGAGCATGTGGTGCAAGCCGTAATTGCCCGCGGTAGCGACGTGGGTAAAACCATAGTGCCGGACAGCCGCATTCAGGCAGTGATGTTTACCGGCTCCACCGAAACCGGCAGCCTTATTTCGCGCACCCTGGCACAACGTAACGATATTCAGGTACCGCTGATTGCCGAAACCGGCGGCCAAAACTGCATGATAGTCGACTCCACTGCCCTGCCGGAGCAAGTGGTAGACGATGTGATAAGCTCAGGCTTTCAAAGTGCCGGCCAGCGCTGTTCGGCGCTTCGGGTGTTGTTTATTCAGCAGGATGTCGCCGATGGCATTATCGATATGCTAAAGGGCGCACTTAAAGAGCTGCATGTGGGCGACCCGGCCTGGCTTAGCACCGATATTGGCCCGGTAATAGATGATAAAGCACTGAAAAACCTGCAACAGCATGTGGACTATCTAAAAGATAAAGCCACCTTGCATTACCAGTGCGATATTCCGGATAACGCCGAAAACGGCGCCTATTTCTTTGCCCCGCGCTTGTACGAAATCAGTGATTTATCGCTGTTAAAACGCGAAGTGTTTGGCCCTTGCGTGCATATTATCCGCTATAAAGCCAGCGAGCTGGATCAGGTTATCGACCAGATCAATGCGACCGGTTACGGCCTGACCATGGGTATACATTCGCGCATTGAAGACCGCTGCAATTACCTGGCAAAAATGTCGCGCGCCGGTAATGTGTATATAAATCGCAATATGATAGGTGCCATTGTCGGTGCCCAGCCATTTGGCGGCCGCGGCTTATCCGGCACCGGGCCTAAAGCCGGCGGGCCGAATTACTTACTGCGGCTGGTAAAAGAGAAAGCCTCGCCGGACAATGTGCAAATGACCAATTTAAGCCCGGATCAGCTGAGCCTGCACCATAACCCTGATGCGGATGCCCAGGTAGAGCAGCTGATGGCTAACTCGCTTAGGGATGAAAAAATCTGGCGCGCTACGCCGCTGAATGACCGGGTATCGGCCGTACGGCAATTGCTGGCAAAAATTGCCACGGTCGATATTATTGACGAGCTGGCCGACGATTTAGCACTGACGCTGGCCGACGCCCGCGCTCAGCTAAACCGACTGGAAAAATATATGCGCAAGTGCACTACCCTGCCCGGCCCGACCGGTGAGTCGAATACGTTGCATATTGAGCCGCGTGGCTGCGTGGTGTGCTATGCCGATAAAAGCACCTCGTTTAACTTCTGGGCCATATCCATTATCACCGCACTGGCGGCCGGTAACACCGTTATTACCGTAGCGTCAGAGTTGTTCTATGAAGAGGCCATGGCGTTTAAAGACAAGTTTATTGCCACCGGCGTGGCCGCCGGCGTATTTCAGGTAGCCAAACCGGATCAGCTGCAAGCTATTTTGGCCCACCCGCATCTGGCCGGTGCAGTAGTGGCGGCGCGCTCGTCACGGCTGGGTTATTTCAGCCAGCAATTGGCACAGCGCGATGGCGCTATCCTGCCGGTGATCAGCGCCGAGTATTACGATACGCTGATTAAACGCCTGGTGACCGAGAAAACCATCAGTATAGATACCACCGCATCAGGCGGTAATACCTCGCTGATGACCATGGTGGAGGACGACGAGTAACACCGCTGTAAAAAGCTATCGGTTTGATTTAGCCAGGCTGCTACCAGCCTGGCTGTTAAATAATTGCTAATTGCCTGATAGACAAACTCGCCATACACTAGCCGCTATTTAACGGCAAAGAACGCATGAAAGCACGCTACTTATTACTGATAGTGCTACTGATTTGGCTACCTCTGGCATACCATTTATTGCTTGATGACGAGTTACAGCCAGAGGCCGCAGTGCTTGTACAGCAGACAATTGACGAGCCAACGCCAGACAACTATTACATTGGCGTTATGGCGCTGTCTGTGCAGCAGCCGCAGCCGGACCAGGTATTACAACAGTACCTTGAGCAACAACCGGCAGCAGACAATTTTGACAGGCTGAAGCTGCCGCAACTAAGTGGCCTTAATGAGCTATACCAGCATCCGTTTTTCTGCGAGTTAGCAACTGATACATGCCAGCAGACACTGGCCGGCCAACCGCAGCAGCTGCAACACTTTCTGGCAGGCTTTGCGCCCTTGCTAAAGCAATACGAGGCGTTACAACAGCTTGATGAAATTTCACCGGTTAATGAGCACGTCATGCAGGTTAACTGGCTTGATGTGCTGCCGCTACAGCAGCTTTATGCCTTGTATTTATATCATCTTATTCTGCAGCAGGATTTCACCAGCGCCGAAGCCAAATTAGCACAGTGGATACAGCAACAACGACGCTTTCTATCGCTCCCTGCCAGCTCGCTAACAACGTCTGCTATTATGGTGCAGTTTAATGACTTATATCTGCCGCTGGCGATAGCACTCAGAGCCAGTAGCAACGCCAGGCTAACTTTACTGGCCAGCAGTCTGGCGCCACTTAGTATTGACGAGCTGACACTGGTCAGCACAGTCCAACATGAGCTATTCGTCAGTTGGCAGCTGGCACAAATTGCTGATCTGCAACAGCTTGAAAACTCAGTTCCCCATTTAATGTACCGCTTGTTGTACAAACCTAATCTGACATTAAACCAGCTGTACCAGCACAGTCAGATTGCACAATTACAGCAGATAAGCAGTAAAACACAGTGGTATCACTATGCCAGTGCCCGCCAACAACAGCTGGATACAACCGACTATCAGCCCGCAACCTTAACAACCAGGCTAAAGCAAAGTTATCGCAACTTTTACGGTGCCATACTGGTAGATATCCTCTCTGCCGTGCCAGACCGTCAACTGATAGATCGCAGCCAGTTAGACCTTAGCCTGTATTTATTACAGCCCTTGCTACTGCACGATGTAAAAACACAAGCTCAGCTGCAACAGAGTGATTTTGCGCTAAACCCTTATACTCAAACTACGGTGCGCAGCCACAATAACCGTTGGTGCTATAACCTGACTGATTTTATTTGCCTTACTGATACAAATGTTTCCGTGCTGCGTACTGGTACTGACCAAACTGGAGTAAATATGCAATGAAGTATTTTTTTATCTGCATCCTGGCAGCCGTGCTCACAGGCTGCACCGGCACCCCACAGGGCGTTACGCCGGTAACCCCATTTGAATTAAACCGCTATTTAGGGCAGTGGTATGAAATTGCCAGGCTCGATCACCGTTTTGAACGCGGCCTGACCGAAGTAACCGCTAACTACAGTATGCGCGACGATGGCGGCGTAAGGGTGATTAACCGCGGTTATAATAGCGAGGATAACGCTTGGCAACAGGCCGAAGGTAAGGCCTATTTTGTTGACGACAGCAACAGCGGCGCACTGAAAGTGTCATTTTTCGGCCCGTTTTATGGTGGCTACAATATTGCTAAATTAACCGACGACTATACGGTGGCACTGGTGCTTGGGCCGTCAACCGACTACGCCTGGCTACTGGCACGCAGTAAAACGCCGTCCAAAGCAATATGTGATGACTATGTGGCGTTTGCCGCCCAGTTAGGTATAGCCGCAGAGCAATGGATTTGGTTGCAGCAGTGCCAGTAATGCGTTAAGGCATCACCTTTTCGGGTATTAATTTTCTGTCGAGATAAGCTCTACTTCAGGATTCAGGGTAAATCTATGGAGAGGCTTACTTCTATTGCCTTTACTGGCATTTCACACTGGATTGTCTGTTGTTAGTCCGCAGATAACCGGATCGGTTTATTACCCAACAGGTTTCTTACAGCCTTATCAAAAGGTAATAAGTTTCCGTCTCGCATCAGTTCTATTGCATTACCAAGTAATATCCTCGACAACCTGTCGTTGCGATCAACATCAGGCTGTTTTGCCATATGTTGCAGTAATCTCTGCTCTAGCAGCAGATATTTTGCTTCGCTGTACAAAATCCAACTATTGCCGCTGATATCCGGTGTCAGTAAAAACCGCTCATGCTCTAGCATTGCTTCGGTGCAAATTATTCCACCCGCATTAAGCGTTAACCACTGCATAATTTTTTGCCCCACTTTAGATAATAAGGCAAAGCATAACGCTGCATGCGACCTATTGTGTCGCACACGATAATTATGCTGGCAATATCTAGCCCAAACCCATTGGAATGCTTTATGTGCGGTTACTGTACTGAACTTAACTCTGTAAGATATTTATGGCAAAACGGACGCCTGGAGCCTGTCGAAGAGAAAGATTGGTATTTCAACGAAAGTTACAGCCTCGAAAGTGCTGATGTGCACCAACTGTATACACTGCACCAGCAAGGACACCCCTTAGATGCAAAGCTGGTGTTAATCAGGCTGGCATGTGAGCCGTCATTAGGTGGCACTGAGCATGTAAAGAATTATCTTATTCAAGCGATGCTGGATCAGCTTAACACTGAGAAAAACAAAGACAATACATCCAGCCCCTGGCTTTGGCTTGATAACGCATTAAGTCATATTTTCCAACACGGACATTTACCCTATACCGATAACACGGCATTTCCTGCAGAGTTTATCCAGCAGCTGGATCAGGCACTAAACTGGGCCGCCGACACCGTTTATCCCGGATTACATCTTGATGACGAAAACGAAGACGATACCCCCAAGAGTGAGCAACAGAAGCAGGCGGAACATCAATATAACCTCGAACTAGCAGAACTGCTCTATCAGCGCTTTCATCATGTGTTACTGGCTGTGCTGCTGATACAAACATTAGAACCTGAACACCCTAAGCTAGCCCAAATCGCACTGAACTATCACGTCAGTTTTACCCTGATGCGGGGTTCAGAGTTAACACTCAGGCGTTTACTGCAATATCACTGTGTTAAGTACTATGGTAAAAACTGGCTTTGGCAGCACCTGCATCGATTAGAGCTACAGCATATTCTTTACCTGGCTGCCCGCTGCCAACTGACTCCAGCCGAGATCACCGAGTTGCAAATTAAGCTGGAGGACGAATTTGTCGGTTTAGACTATTTTATGACCCGCAAAGATTGCATCGATGCACTAACCAGGCTGATCTTGGCAGTGGAGTTTGGGTTTGGATTTGAGCAATAGCAATTAAAATGAAATCATGGTTTTATCTGATATCGGTACTTGCTATTTCCAAACTCATAAGATAATTTTTTGATGCAATTTGGTTTTTTCTAAAAATTCGATTTGTTTGTATG
Source organism: Rheinheimera pleomorphica (assembly GCF_011634895.1). Classification (GTDB taxonomy): domain Bacteria; phylum Pseudomonadota; class Gammaproteobacteria; order Enterobacterales; family Alteromonadaceae; genus Alishewanella; species Alishewanella pleomorphica. The sequence continues at coordinate 65,300 of NZ_SIRR01000008.1, forward strand.
GCATCTGATAGAGATACCACCGGCAATGAAGCTAACAAAATATTAGAGGGTCAAACAATGAAAATGGAATCCAGGACTAGTTTTGTCAACAGAGTTTTGGGACTTACATTAGGCTCTACGCAGGGAAAGTACTCGTATTGCAACGATCAAACTAAGCAAGTTCTCTTTAGTTTAAATTCGAATAACAAAGATCGTGATTTAATTCTTAGCCCTAAATGGTCTTCCAAAAGTTATGCTCATTCACTTAAGCATATAGATAAAATTAGATATCAAGGCTATGAACTTCTTATTTTCAGAACTAAGACCAAGAAAGATAGTCTAGGCAACACAGTTGCCGATGGGTTCGAACCTTATATCGAGAAAAGATACTTGGTAATAGATGGGGATGAATATAGAGCTTCCCCGTTTGAAATATCCTATGAAAATCATGAGAAAATATTCAGAGAAGAAATTATTAAATCTTCTGGTGTATCCTCCGAAGAGCGACAAAAGCGTTTAAACGCAGCTGCTGCAACTCCAAACAAGAGAACGGTTTCTATTGTTGTTTACGACAGGAACCCTGACGTTGTTGCTGAAGTTCTTTACAGAGCAAATGGTTGCTGTGAGAATTGTTTGAATTTAGCCCCATTTAATCGTAAGTCTGATGGAAGCCCTTATTTGGAGGTTCATCACCGGACACCTTTAGCGGACGGTGGTGATGACACAGTTGCAAATGCAATAGCCTTATGTCCGAATTGTCACAGAGCCGCACACTACGGATAACCATCTATAAGAGCGCGCTGCCGTCAAACTGCAGCGCGAGGGCAAGCTGAAATTTATCGGCCCGCGCAAAGGCGGTTATTGGCAGGTCTTGTAATTACAGTATTACCAAACTGCTTTACTGCGTCATAATCTGACGCAGCATACTGTTACTTTTATCAGGTAAATTGCAAACGCAAGGAACCAGGATGAAAGACGCGCCTCCCACCTCTTCACCACTAGATAAAAACATCGCCGACCTACTGATATCGCCAATGCAGCCTGAGACAGACAACGGCAACTTGCCCCTGCCCGGCGTGATTGAGCACCCACAACTTGGCGAGCTACATTATTTGCTACCGCAACGCATTTTTCACCCACTGCTTGGAGTGCTGGAGTATGAACCTGAGTACCATAGGTACAATGGTAATGTTGTAGCACTTGGGCAGCAGATTGATATGTCTCTAACCGTTGACAGCAGCGACCAGCTTGATGCCATACTTGGCCGCGCGGCGCAGGTTATCCGGCAAATTGACGCCTTAAATCAGGCGCTGCGACATCAGGTTAGAGGCTACCTCGGCCGATTTAGCAGCAGACAAGCCTGGAATGATCATTACCGCATTTCGCTGGCAGATTTTGACCATACGATGCAGTTGCTATCTCTGTATTTTTGGTCGGCCGAGTTAATCGATTTTTACTATAAAGATAAATTCAACCAACACGGAGCCTGGTTTGAAGTAACAACCGACCTTGATAGGCAGCTGTTGTACATTGGCCTGCAGTAAGCTGCGGCCAGGCTAACCGATCGTGGCCAGTTTGTCGCTCAAATGGTCGATAACATCCTGCTTGCTGGCCAGCACCTCATTCCCTTGCCAGTGCGGCATCAGCTTTAGTAAATAGCGTAAATCGTCCGCCTGATACAGCACACGATCAGCCAGATATACTATCAGCTCCGGTCGCAGCTGCTGCAGATAAGCCGCAACAAATTCAATGCCGTAGTAACTCACACAATGGCGCAACAACTTGCGTTGTAATGCCAGCTCGTATCCAGGCAAGCCAGGCACAAATGCAGGCACAGATACAGCGATATCTACCAGTACTTTATGCTCAGGTTGTTGCTTCATTAGTTCATGCAACGCCAGCCAAAAGCGGTTGAAATTACTATAAAAGCCATCTTGCAGTTTATGATGAGTATCTATGTCCAGCTCTGCGGCAGTTTTATCCGCCTCGCTAAAATAGCTGGCTGCGGCATAACTGTCGGCAATAATGTCCGCCAGTGTTGAAGCACAGGGCTTCGCCTCTTGATGGCGCAGCTGCAACAATTCAGGGCATAGCGTTTCTGCCTTCTCACGCCAACATGGCTTTAAGCTGTGGAGTTCTGCTACTTCCAACAGCATTTGCAGTAATATCCAATCGGCTTCTTCACCAGATACCTCGGCTGTGAGTACACCGCTCTGCCACATCCTGCCAATGACAAAATTCGCTTCAATACAATAACCACACATTAATGGTTACCTTGCGCACTTTTGCCCAGAGCGATTGGCCGCAGCCACAACAAGCTGGCATTGTCCGTTGCGCCCCGCTGCAACAGCAGGCTTTGCAGGTGCAGCAAGGCGTTAGCGCTATCAGCTATAGCGAACATCTCAGCTAACTCCTCTGGTGTAACCAGGTCATGCACCCCATCTGTGGTTAATACAAATTGATCACCCACTTGCAACTCGCCATCAGTTACTGACACGGTAAAATCAGCCGCTTCGCTATCAGCCGCCAGATAACTGGTAAGCGCCCGATAACACTGCGCCAGGCCAGTTTGTTGCCTAAGCTCAGCGCTATCGTTTTGCCAGTCATGATCCTCGCTTAATTGCTGTAATTGCCCATTACGCAAGCGCCAGATTCGGCTATCACCGGCGTTAATTGTCATAAAGCGCTCAGCGTTTAGCTGCAGTGCCGCTATGGTAGTCGCCGCGCCAAAACTCTTTCTTTTTTGGCCAAGCATATCGGCCAGATATTGCTGCGCCAGCCGAATCTGTCTGCTGGAAAAGCCAGTGCCCGGCCAGTGACTCAGTAAATACTTAACAACGGTATAGCTTGCTGCCGCAGCAGAGGGGCTGGCAGACACGCCATCAGCGGCAAGCAGCAACACATCTGGCGATGGCAGATCCAGCACATTGACCACCTCATTTTGCTGCAACAACGTTGGTGCAACACCATCAGCTACGTAGCCAATTGCATCTTGCTGCGACCATTTAGCGCCTGTCGGGTTAAAGCCACTTAGTTGTAATATCGCAAGTTGGTAATGCATTAACAGACTCCTATCACTGCAAACCAACATTATAAAACTTTCATGCGTCACATTGTGTCGCACAAAATTATTGCAAATAGTGACTGTTTATTAGCAAACACTTTTACCCTCTGGATCGACACTATTGATTAAGCAAAATCTTTATCATTTCAGCTTCATGTTTCACGATATTTTTATGACCTTCTCCCTCAGGTTCAGGCCCCCAATATTCATAACTCATCATAATCGCTTGCTTTAAACTCTCGGCACGATTGTTATCTTGATAGAATGTCTTCTTGCCTGATGGATAGTAATTGCTAAGCCGTGAGTTACTACTTGGCGAAATTAGGCATAGGTTTCCAAAGCGATCAACATCCTTCATTTTGCTCGCACCAGATGGATCCGTTTGTGGAAAGTAATGTTCAACAGAGGTTCTGAAAGAGAATTGGAACTCAGAAAAATGCTTCCCAAGGTCTTCACTTCTCATACCATCTACTGACTCACCAGCCGAAAGCTTACGCCAAATTAGATAGTCCAATCGGTTGAAAATAAAATTCTGCACTCCAGTTCCTTGATGCAATACTCCGGAATTCTCTTCGCTAAACGCTAAATTCTCACCATTTGTGATTTCGTTAAAATAACGTTCACTTAAGCTTTCAAGCTCAGTTAAATATACCTGACCATCAATAACTAAGTTTTTTTCAGGTGTTGTATTCCTATTCAAGATACTTAGAGCATCATTGAGCCAACGCTTATATACTAAGGCAGGATTCGATACATGGAACATAGCCAAAATCATGCGAATCTTTTCGTTCAGCTCGTTACTAAAGACGTTTGGATACGCAGGGCTTAGACTTGTAGTGTTTTTATTGGCGTCAAGCCTTACCAAACTCCATTTACGCTTTTCATCGTGTTGGTCAGGCTTAATTATGTAGCTGTCAAATAGCATCCGGTACTTAAGCAGTTCATAAACAAAGTCTTTAGCTTCGACCTTCAAGCCATAGTCTTTAGAAATAAATGCATCAATCAATCTCTTATCATCTAACGAGACACTCTGTTCTGGTTTCATCAGCTTTAAAACATGAAGTAAAAAGTTAGAGAAGTCTATAACGGTGCCAAAGCGCTCTTCTTTCTCTCGCTCTTCATCATCACTGGTTGAGCTAAATGCTTTGTTGTCGATGATTTCACGCAGCGTCATTGCATCTTGCTTTAGTACCTTGCTCGTATGCTTTTCTAGAACAGCGTCAAAATTTGACGGAATCACTTGCCAATCATCACCGAATACTTCTCTACGCAGATCGGATTGAAAGCTCATCTGGGTATAACGCTTCATATTTGAGCAAGCATCCCAGATTGCAGAAAAGCAGTTTCTTTCCTCATCATTCGCGAGTGTAGCCATGAACTTAGCTTTCAATACTTCATGCTTCTCTAACTGCTCACCACGGTTATTCATGATCTCGAAGTAGTGATTGAGATCGGTTTGTGGTGGAACAGCGACTCTTAGTATGGTGACGCTTTCTAACAGATACTCGAAAAACTGGGTAGTTTTAGCCTCTGCATCTAGGCCTTTGATTTTGAAGTAACGCTGAATAATGTTGAAGGCCGCTTGGATGGTCGGCTCTTCAGATTCTCCATTAGAGATACCTTTATAGATATCATCTAGCGCTCGGGATGATTTAGGGCGACTATCAAAGGTCAGGTTAAGATCTAACTCCTGTAATTTGTCCTCACCCAGTACTTTACGATGTTTTAGATACGCCAATAAGATAGACAGCGTAGTATGTCTTTGCTGTCCATCAATGGTTTCGTAAACAACGCTCGTTTGCTGCGCAAGATTTGTACGCTTGTAAACAACGAGGCTACCCAGATAGTACTTTGCTTGTTTGGCGGTAGTGGTTTCATCTAATTGAGTAATAAGCCCTGCAGCGTCACTAATATCTTGAATAAGCTGCTCAATCTCTGGTGCTCCCCAGGCATAGTTACGCTGATATATGGGAACAACGTATCGGGTGTTGCTATTGAAAAGCGCACGTACTGATAACTGCTCTACTTGATTATGTTTACTCAATTTGCACTTCCCAATGTCATTGCGTTAATAGATGCCTGCACGTCCCTAGCATTTTTGAACTTGGGCTCTTCGATATAAGGTGGTTGATAATTCAACACTTGTTGGGGGTGAATGGCTTTGCTGATGGCTCTAATCAAGCCACTACGATCTTTGGCGCGATTGTCTACCGACTCCATGCCGATACGTTGTAACTCAAGACGAAGAGAGTAACTCCAGCGGTAACAAATCTGTGCTGCTTTTTCTAGTTCCACATCACCAAACTTGTCGAAGTAGTACATGATCGAACATAGAAATAGGTTTTTAACGTAAAGATCCCCTTTACGAAAACAACCAGGGTAGTGAGTATGCTGATCTAGAAATGACTTAAGAAGCGCCTTTTCACCGGCAAACAACCTATAATGAATTGCCATATAGTACTGAATGTACTCAAAAAAGCGTTTGCCATTGATCATCACTTGATTCACCTGGAATGGATAGCTCTTAGCTTGCTTATCCCATTTACGAGCAGGATCTGCATTAAAGCTTTCTACTGCATAATCAAGGGCAAGCATTGCATCCGCATATGCGTACTGAGTGCTATCTAGATTAATGCCTTTGAATACATCAATGTTATGACGACTAAACTGGATGCCATAGTCACCATCAACCCAGCGGCGCATACGGAACAAGAACTCGCCCATGATGGTGTGTAAATTTGCTGAGTCAGCATCGTCAGGATTTATGCCTTGTTCCCACAAGCTTACGTGATATAGCCGCTCAGTTTCCTTGGTAGAGTCCATCATTTCACGCAGGTGGTAAGCCTTTAGCAGATCATGTGGAGCAAGTGCCTTACCACGAGCATTTTGTGAATCAAAGAACTGGAATGCTTCACTTAAATCATCCAATGTGACTTGAATCAGTTCACATTTATTAAGAACGAAATTCAAGAGTTCCTGTTTTTCAGTTCCAGACAGGCCCCCTAACCTTTCAGAGATAATCTGGGCATTACTTTTGAGATTCTCAATACTGACCGAAGATTCAAACTCGTGCTCAAGGAGCGTGGAGGAAATAGTTTTCTCTGATCTGTCCAAAATGGCACAAAGCAGCGTTAAGGTTAAAAGGCGCTGTTGGCCATCAACGATATTGAGTACATCGTTTATCACATCATCTTTATCTCGATGCAGTACCACTGTCCCAAGCCGATAACAGGGCTTTGTGCGATGGGCAAATATGTCATCAACTAGTTGGTGAACGTGCTTTGGTTGCCATTTGTATGCGCGTTGGTATTTAGGAATCGCAAGTTTTTGCTTCAGCAACTGCGAAATTGTTTGAGGTTGATTAAATACAATTGCCATGACTAGAGCACCTGTTCAAAAAAAGCATTCTTTTGGATGTTTTGTAACGCAGCGTATCGGGTTAGCTTACCCTCTAACTCTCTGATATTTCCTGCCTGTTCAATGATTTCATTAAGGCTCGCATCGAAAGGAATACCCAGCTCGTCAATTTTTGCCATAGCTACTTTACATTTATCTGCCAATGATGGAATGCCCAGACGACATACCGTCGCTGAATACAATAAGTCGAGATACGGTTGGGGTATTTCGCTGTCGATGTCTTTAACAGCTATAGCTACCGTGCAGATTGTTTTCTTGCCTGTAACATTCCTGGTGGCCAGCATATCGAAAATGGCTGCGCTTACTGCAGTGGTCTTATCAAATAAGAAATTTAGGTCATCAAGTAGCAGGTAATCACAGTCAGTCAGTCGACTCAATAGGCTCGCATCTGCTGTAGCGCCTCTGAGCAAACGCTCGGCACTGTAGCTGACAACCTTCACACCGGTACGATGAAGTTCCTCTGCCAAACCCATCATTAAATGCGTCATGCCATCACCGTTACCAAAGTAACTATCAATGGTCATGAAAGTTGCATCTTGATCAGCAATAAACTTCAAAGCTATCCCGATTGCACTCTGATTATATTCTGCATTGACTAGGGTGCTTAAGCTAAATTCCTTCATCAGTTTTTATTCTCCATAAAAACGCCGACCAACTGATGCTGCCTGGCTTTTATTAGTATTTAGCCAACGCCTCTGCCAACTGTTGCTTAATACTTTCCCGCATGTCCTGCGGTGCCAACACAGTTAAATAGCTGCTTTGCGACATAAGCCATAAATTAAGCTGCCAGCCTTTATGCACTGATGCGGTGATATGGTAATCACCATTTTCGAGTTTGTTGCAGTGCATATCAGCCGATAATGGCGTTTCCAACAGCAGGTTGGCTAACACCGGTTTGGCGATAAACTCCAGCTTTATGGTTTCACCTTCACTAAACTCCATCGCGCCGTTGGCCAGATAGTGCTGCAGGTTAAACTCAGCAGGTATCACTGCAGCGGATTCGGTTATTTCTACTTTCTGAAAACGATGAATGGCAAATCGTAGCGGGTCACTATAGGGCTCAGCAGAGGCTATCAGGTAACTTATCTGGCCACGCTGGATTAGTCCAAGCGGGTTTAACCGATATTGTTTTACTGCGCTCTGGTGCAAAGCATGATAGCTGACGTCCAGCTGTTTATCTTCCAATAGGGCTTGCTGTACTTTTTGTAGCAATTCGGCGTCAATTTTCGGCGGTAACAATTGCATACCGGCTGAGACAGACGCCACCTTATCAGGCCAGCGCGCACCGGCATTCATCGAATCCAATGCTTTCAGTTTACTTTTAGCCAGATTAAAGCGGGCTTGCAAACTTCCGATAAGAGGCGCAGGCAATAACTGACGAAGTTGAGACTCGACCAATGTCAGACTCAGCGCTTCAGCCAAAGTGATACCAGGAATATCCAAGCTGGCATCCCGCATCCAGTACCAGCCATAAGGCTTGCTTTTTTCGTTACATTCCAACGCGAACAGCAATGAAAGCTCCTGCAGGTCACGCTCTACCGTGCGTTTGGATACACTAAAACCGGCATCCTGCAGCTGCTGTGTTAACAGTCTGGCTTCCAGCCCCGGTGCTCGTGTCGGAATAAGCTTTAACAGTTGCCACTGCCGGGCGATGGTGTTCTGGCTGGGAGATGCTGACATACCAATTCCTATGATTAGGGCATTAGGTCGTTTATATACAAAACAGTGAGTTAACTCAATCGACAACTATGCCACAAACTAACAGCAGTAGCTCCAACTCGTCAGCATAATCTGGCTTTATCGACAACCCTTGAAGGATCAGCGACGCCTTTGGTAACGCCTGAGCCAAATGCAAGCCCGTCGCTTCAAACTGCTCCAGAGAAAAATCTGGCCCTGCAGTAAGATGCACTAATACAGAACTGGCCGACTCAACTCCCTTACTCTGCAACAACGGATTCTGTAATTGCTGTTGTAGCAGCATAGGTAAATCATCACCTTTTTGCGCGGCTGCGCAGCCAACCACAGCAATTCCAGGCTGGGAAATCACACTGACAAAGTCGTTAAAATCCATGTTGATGAGCCCGCTATCAGCAAGCATGCGGCACAAGCTTAGTAGCAGTTGCAACAACAGGCGGTTGCTCTCATCCAGCGCATCTTCCAAGCGGGCTTTTGCACCAAGCGCTTGCTGTAATTGGTCATTTGGCAGCAACACCACCGCACAACCATGCTGCTGAAAAAGTTTAATACTGTTTTCGGCCAATAATGCTTTGCGCTTTCCTTCAAAATCAAAAGGTAACGTGGCAAACACCAGGCAGGGGATCCGAAGCTCTGCCAGTAAAGCCGCTATAGCAGTAGCAGCACCACTGCCTGTGCCACCACCAAGGCCTGTAACCATAAATACTGCATCAGCACCGGCAAACGCCTGGCGCAACAAGTCTGCTATCTGCTGAACCGCCTGAGTAGCCAACGTTGCATTACCGCCCGTGCTGCGACCGCCAGTTTGCGATTCGCCCAGTAAAATACTGCAATCCGCAGCAGTGCTACTTAATGCTCTTTTATCAGCGCTTACAACTATGGTTGTAACAGTATCGGGTAACGTTGCCATAGCCAAACGCTGTAGCGCGGCGCAACCACGCCCACCAATACCCAGTATTACAATTTTTCCGGTTGCCATAGCACCTCCTGAACTTAAAAGTTCAGAATACAGCGCTACGCGACAATTTAAGTCGCACATGTTTTTAATTAAGGCAGGTGCAATTAATCACGGTTCGAAAACGGTGACTACTACCCGGAAGGGATAAACTTATTGCCATACGCTGCTGCACCTTGCATTGCCACCACAACGCTAGCAGAAAGCATTATGCAAACAAGAAGGCAACTAAGCGCTGCCTTGTTCTCAAACTACCCGCGCGGCTACATCAAGTCTCGGTCTCTGCCGCGTTAAAACAAAAACCCCGAGCTTTTGGCTGCACCGAGGGATTGCCAGCACCATCCATGCCGCTGGCCCTAAGGGCCGCACTAAAGTGCGTCCAAATTCACTCCCGGCGAATTTGTCGAACCGAAGGGTTCTCATCAAGTCCTCGATCTCTGCCGCATTTGTAAGTGATCTAATAGAGTGAGAAACCGGGAATAACCAAAATTTGGCGGGAATAACTGGGAAAGCCAATAAAGATAAGGGTTCCAGCAAAAAAGCCGCAAACTTATAAAATTTGGGTAGTCTGAGAAACATCAGCAAATTTTCCTGCATGCCAATGTCACTCTGAGAAACTAGCAAACAACTTATCCAGGTGCAGTTAAAATCTCTTCAAAGCCTGTTTAAACGCGGTTCGCAGCCATACCAGCCATAGTAATAATTAACCAGAAATTGTTTAAAGCTGATCCGACTTCGACAGTGAAAGTCGGATCACCGATCCGGCTTTCAGCTCGCGTGATCCGACTTCGCGCTAAACCAATAGCAATAAGCCTTAGCGGCATTTCTAGTTGAAATTCGGCTTTGCGAAAGTCGGATCATGTTCTTGCAGGTTGAGATCCGACTTTCTACAATTAATCACTGTATATTAAATCAGTGGTTAGTATGCCAACACTTTTAATCAGGCATGGCTACGGCACCAGGCTTATTAGCGAAAAGCTTACCGAGAAGGTACCAATAGCCAGGAAGAATAACGAGCAGCACTATGCGAAGTTTGGTGGCTTTGTACAGGGATCAGAATCGCTGGTATGGTCAACCCTTGCCGGAGTAAAAAAGGTTAAGGTGAATAGTGTTTACGGCTTGAGCCAAACGGATGGTTATTTAGATGTGACTTATTATGGTAGTGCTGCTGTGGCCCTAGGCTATTACTCAATGCTAACCAAAACTGTAACTATCCCTCTATTCGGTGGAATGCCTTTAGTATGGTGCGAACTAAAAGTAGTTGATCGCGCAAACCACCCTACCCAAAACAGTAATGTGGTCGACTTGTTCCCTGGGAACGGTGAGCGGAGCAATACCTGACTTATCACTAGAAAGTATAATCGCACCGCCCAGGCCACTCTGCACTTGCTTTACTACAGCACCATTACCAATATCGACTATATATAGCTGGCCATCAAAAATGGTTTTATCAGCTGTGTTGAAAATAAATACCTGAGAATTAAGCTCTCCCTGCTGATTAGCATCAAACACCGTCAATGCGCTGTGCTCAACGCCGTTGGGTATCAGTTTGTTGTCTAAATGCAGTTTGGTATTTGAACCATAAACCGGGATGGCTAACGTGGATGACCTCTTAGTTACCTTATAGTCGGCCCGAGTATCACTCACTAATAAATGCTGCTCTTCCGCGACATTCGCCAACTTACCAGCCATTAAACGCTTATTCACCAGGTCAGCAAAACAATGGCCAGTTTCAACCGAGAGTGCCGCGAGGTAATCAATATCAGGCAAGCGGCCGTCTTTTTCATAAGCCTTAATCGTATTCACATGCCAGATATATTTTTCAGCCATAGCAGGACGAGATAAAACCTTATCTCTTATTTGCATAATGAAATCGCCAAACTGGTTTGCATCCATGTGAACACCCAAATAAGACATTTAAATGTCTTTTGATATCAATAACCTAACCCAAACAAGACATTTTAGTGTCTCATTACACTTGCTAAAGACATTTTTATGTCTTTAAAATGTATGCATGACGACATTTTAAAGGACAAAAAAATGGCCGATACGGACTGGCACAATGCAAACATTATCGCAGAGCTAAAAGTTAAAACCGGTAAATCGCTTCGGCAATTATCCGAAGAAAACGACTTATCTGCTAACACTCTGGGTCAAGCTTTACAGCGTCCCTACCCCAATGCTGAGCGCATCATTGCGGCAGCTATTGGTGTTGATCCTCAGGCTATCTGGCCATCACGATACAACAGCGAAGGCAAAAGCTCGCGTCGTAAAGGCAAGAGAAGCATAACAAAAAAACATCCTATTGATATAGCAATAGAATACTCAGGCGGCAAAAAATGACACAGGCGTTTACTGCAAAACAAATTGCAGCGGCCCTGGGTGTCGCTGACAGAACCATCCGCATCCGTGCCAATAAAGAGCAATGGCCAAATGAGCTGCGCTCAGGTCGCGGTGGTCAGATACCACACTATCCACTTGCCGGCTTACCCGAAGATGTGCGTATCGCACTGATAGCTAAGCCAACAACGCTACCAGCTGACACTTTACCAGTAGAGGTAAAAGCTAAAGCGATCGCAGCAAACATTATCAACCGTGATCAACTTACCAAAGCGGTAAACCAGGAACGCAAACAAGCAGCGCTTAAAAGTGTTGCCGGCCTAACGGGTGCAGCAAAGGAGCGTGCAGAGGCCGCTTTTGCCATCCTTAATGCAGCTCGTAAATTCCAAACCGACACCGGCCTTACCAAAGTTAAAGCGTGGCGTTTGTTCTGCGAGCAGTACAACAACGGTTTAACGCCGGTACCAGAGCAAGTGTATCTAATAAAGCCCTCTATTGGATTCAGCACATTAACCCGCTGGGAAGCCGACTACGAAAAGAACGGCTTGTCTGCCCTGGCCGGCAACTACGGTAAAAACAAAGGCAACGGCCTTATAGATTCCACGCCGGAAATCAAAAACTTTTGTTTAGCCATGCTGCACGAATACCCGCATATCAAAGGCGAGGCATTACACGAAGCTTTGCAAACAGAGTTCAGCGGCGATTACACCATACCAGCTGCAGCAACCTGTCGCGTCTGGCTAAAGCGCTGGAAAGAAGAAAACCAGGAACTGTTTATGTCGCTGAAAGACCCAAGCGGCTGGCAGAACAAACGCATGGTGGCCTTCGGTAACAAAGCCTTTGCGGTGTCACGCATCAATCAGTTGTGGGAGTTCGACAGCACGCCTGCTGACGTAATGCTTAAAGATGGCCGCTACAGCATAGTTGGTGTTATTGACGTCTTTACCCGCCGCGTTAAGTGCATCCTGCGCCCTACTTCAAACGCTGCAGCCATCGCCCTGCTGATCCGCGAAACCATTCTGGATTGGGGCTTGCCCGAAGTAGCCCGCACAGATAATGGCTCAGACTACACCAGTGCCCATATCATTAGCGTATGGGATGCCCTGGGCATTGAGCACGATATTACCAACCCTTATTCGGGCTGGGAAAAACCATTTATAGAGCGTTTTTTCCGAACCTTTTCGCATGGCATCGCTGAGTTATGCCAGGGCTATATCGGCCACAACGTAGCCGACAGGCAAAAGATTAATGCCCGTTTAACCTTTGAACAAAGGCTGTTAGAGCGCCGCAAAAAAGGCGAAGACAAAATTGCCCTGAATGTGGATCTCACTGCCGAGCAGTTTGAAGCCTTTATTAACCAGTGGGTAAACGACCACTACCACCACGCCAAACACAGCAAACTGGGTTGCAGCCCGTTTGAGCAGTTTGTTAGCCACCAACAGCAAATTAAACGGCTGGACGACGAACACGTACTGGACATCTTGTTAGCGCCGGTACCAGGCAATAAAGGCTATCGCACAGTTACCAAGTCTGACGGTATAAGCGTTGAGGGTGGCAGTTATGTGCATGCCGAGTTGGGCGCATACATTGGCGAGCGTGTTTACTGCCGCTGGAACCCGAAAGACATTGGCAAAATTTACGTATTCCACGCGTTAAAACATCACTTTATCTGTGAAGCGGTTAACCCCGAAATAGCCGGCAACGGCCTTGAGTTACAAGACATAGCGCTAAAAGCGCGGGCTATACAGCGCCAACAGCAGCGCGAGCGCCGCGCCGAGTTTAAAAAGGCCATTAAACAGCATCAGGTAGGCGACATCGCCCAACGCATTTTAAACGCTAAAACCGAGCAAAACGGCAACCTGGCAGCCATGCCCAAACGCAGCGAGCAGGTATCAACCAACCTGACACAAGCCGCGCAAGCCGCCATTGAAGCCAGTAAAACGCCAACAACTGGCTATTCAGATCAACAACTCAGCGTCTTTGAACAACGCCGCCAGGAGTTGGAAGCGCTAGAGCGTAAAGACAACGCGCCGGTATTTACCAGCGATTCTCACAAAGCACGCTACTTAACAGAACTCAGCATAAACACCGAATTACCACCCGTGGAGAAAGCCTGGCTACACGCCTACCGCAGCCGCAACAAGGCTGCAGTGCGCTTCCTCGACGAAATTTTAGCAAGCAAAAAAGCCCATAAATAACACGGAGATAAACCAGTGAAAATTGCAGTAGCAAAAACCAAAAACGTATTAGCCGCCTTCGATGCCTACCAGCATCTGCATGAAGCATCTTTAAACCAGACCCCCTGCATTGGTATGTTTACTGGTCTGGCGGGCTTGGGTAAATCTACAGCCGGCGGCTACCTGTTTACACAAGCGGATGGCATCCTGGTGCGCTGCTTAAAGTCAGACACCCTCGGTACTTTTCTTGAGCGTTTGGCGCAAGAACTTGGGCTTGAGCAACGCCAGCGCAAGGCTGACATGCTTAAGTTTATCGTGCATGAGTTAGCTTATACCGGTAAGCCACTGTTTATCGACGAGTGCGACTATATCGCAGACAACCATGACGTGCTGGAAACCATCCGCGATATCTACGACATGGCTAACTTGCCAATCATCCTTATCGGCTACAACCAACTGCCTAAAAAGGTAAAGCGTTTAGAGCAGCTGTACAGCCGCATTTCGCAACATATTGAGTTTCAGCCGGCGGACATGGACGACATTACCACCATGGCCAATGAGTTGGTCACCGACACCAAAATTGCTACCGACCTGCTTGCTGAGTTACTGCAGGAATCTAAGGGCAACTTCCGCCGAATTCATACAGGCCTTAACACCATAGAAGCCTTTGCCCGCACAAACGGCCTGGAAAGCATTAACGCCAGCCAGTGGGGCAACCAGCCATTTTTCCCAAGCGTGAACTAATAGCGGAACCGTGCGCAATGAAAAATAAGACACTCAGCCAGCGCGCCTGGGAGTGGATAAAACAACAGCCAGATTTCGGCAGCGCCGAACTGGCTGAGCACATGGATGTGAGTTTGAAGTCAGCGCAGATGGTAATAGCCCATCTGCAGGATTTAAAAGCAATTACAACAATCAGCACGGGCGTTAAGCCCGTGGTGTATCAGGCGGTAAAAGATGCAGCACCACATTTGCCAGGTAAAAACCAAACGGCAGAACGCCCTAAAAGCATCCGGCAAAAGCTGTGGCAAGCCATGCGTTTTTTAACCGACTTCACCGTGGCTGATTTGCAGGCCAATGCCGAGTGCAGCAGGGCCAGCGTTGAGCGCTTTTTAAGCGACCTTGTGCGCTACGAATACGTGTTTATCACAAGGCCACAGCGCCGCAAAGCCAGCATGGCGCAGCGCAAAGGCTTTGCAGTCCGGTACCGCTTACTTAAAAACACCGGCCACAAATATCCGGTTATCCGCCCAGCAGGGTTGTACGACCAAAACCTTAAGCAATTGGTGCCAATGCCAGCCAAGCGCACCGCAAAACCACAGAAGGATCTGAACCATGCAATGGCTTGAACTGCTGAAAAAGAAATGTGAAGAGCTGGGACGTCGCAAAGTTGAAGCGGAGCTGGGCATAAGCAAAACCACGCTAAGCCAGGTATTAAACGAAAAGTACCCTGGCAACCTGGACAACATTGCCAGCAAAGTTACCGAGGCATACAGCAGCGACAAAGTGCTGTGCCCTGTGCTTGGCAGCATCACCGTGCAGCGCTGCGCCACCGAGCAAAGCAAACCTTTTGCCGCTACGAACCCACAGCGAGTAAAGCTGTGGAAGGCCTGCAAAACCTGCCCATTAAACAAGGCGAATAAACCATGAGCGAACTTATCAGTTTTCAGGTAGAGCGTGCCCGCCAATGGCTGGCACAGCAAGGTTGCAAGGTAGTTGACGTACACCATGCGAAAAAACGCCCGGTTATCACTATCGACGTTGCCTGCCCACTGCTGCAGCGCACCGCAGTACAGCTTATTCAATCCAAAAACGGCCAGCGTTACTTCGGCTACTCCGCCCGTGTTGGCGAGTGCCTTGTTCACTGGCATCAGGCAAATTAAGGAAACCACCATGAATCCACAAAACAATATCCCAGCCGGTTACTGGAAAGACGCCAAAGGCTCATTAATTCCGGTAGATAAGGTAAAGCCCGTCGACCAGGCGCGTGACTCCCTGGTGAAAGAACTGGTTGCTAAATCAGAAGCCCTTAGCGCCCAGCTGGCAGCGTTTAAACAAACTGCTTTTGCCGATATAGCCGCCTTTGTGCAGCTATCGGCCGAGCAGTACGACGCCAATATCGGCGGCAAAAAAGGCAACGTTACGCTGTATAGCTTTGATGGCCAGTACAAGATAGTACGTGCCATTAACGAAACCATCAGCTTTGACGAGCGCCTGCAGGCTGCCAAAGCCTTAATTGACGAGTGCTTAAAAGACTGGACAACCAACGCCAGCTCCGAGCTTAAAGCCATCGTTAACGGCGCTTTCGATGCCGACAAACAAGGCAATATCAGCACCACCCGCGTACTGGGCCTGCGGCGGTTAGACATCACCGACGCCCGCTGGTTAAAAGCCATGACCGCCATCGGCGAAGCCATCCAGGTAGTGGGCAGTAAAGCCTATGTGCGCGTGTATAAACGCATTGGCGATACCGACCAGTATCAGCAAATCCCCCTGGATTTAGCGGCGGTGTCGTTATGAGTATCGCCATCGCTATGCCAACAGCTGATCAAATCCGCGTTGAAATCGCGGTTGCTACCAGCCTGGAAGAAAAGTACGGCACCAACCAGCCAACCAAAACCTATGAGCAAGGCGTTGTAGACGCCCTGCTGTGGGTACTGGGTGGCCAGAAGCCCTGCACAGTAGAGGAAAAGCAGATGGAACTGAACCAGCAAGATAAGGATGTTTTACAGCAATGGGTGGCCGGCGAGATACAGGCCGAAAAGGTATACGACCACTGGCGCGAAGTACCGCTGGTAGATGATGAATACGAGAACGACCTGCTTATGCAAATCTGCCGAGAATCGCCCACATTCGCCAACCTGGTGCGCTCGTCGTTGCACTACCTGGACACAGGCGAAGATAACCACCTGCCAACCTGGCTGGGCACCTTTACCACAGAACGGCCACGCACTCAGGTGCAGCTCGTTGTTACCCAGCACCCAAACCACACCATTGACGAGGACTAACCGATGAACAAATCACAACTGATCCAGCAGCTGGCTATAGAAGCTGGTTTAACAAAAGCCGGCGCAGAACGCGCCGTAAACAGCCTGCTGAGCATTATCGCCTTGCAGCTACAGGCTAATAACAACGTGGCTATACAGGGCTTCGGCACGTTCTGCGCCCGTCAGGCAGCAGCGCGCACTGGCAAGCATCCGGTAAGTGGTCAGCCAACGCACCAGCCGGCCTGCGTCAAACCGGTGTTTAAACCATCGCAGCAACTTAAAGACGCTTTAAACCCATAGCGAAACGCCCAGCAGTTTGGGGCGTCTGCCCAGCGTGGTTGCTGGGTACTGATGAGCAGCCGAGGAAACAATGACACAAACCCAATACAACCCGCGCCGGCAGCTGGTAACCAAAATCCACATCGCCCGCACTCAATTGGGCATGGATGAAGAAAGCTACCGCGCTAACTTGGCCCACTACGGTAACGGCAAAACCAGCAGCGCTGATATGACAATTCCACAACTGGAAGCTGTGCTGGAAGCGTTTAAACAGCTTGGTTTTAAACCGGTTAAAAAAGCCGGTAAAGGCCGTTTAAGCCCCAGCACAGCCGATGGCCCGAAGGACGAACGCAGCGCAATTCGTGCGCTGTGGATTTTTATGCACCGCGCTGGTTTTATCAACGACGGCAGCGAAACCGCGCTTAACAGCTGGGTGCAGCGCATGACGGCTGAGGCCAACGGCGGTGCAGGCATTGCGGAAGTGCAATGGCTGCGCCATGAAGACGCAGCCAAAACGCTTAACAGCCTTAAACGCTGGGCCCGCCGCTGTTTGTTTGAAGACCTTAAAAAGCGCGGCTATCAGCCGGAACCAAAGGACAGCTACAACCAGTTGCTGAAACGCTGGGAACGCATTAATGGGGCCATGCTATGAGTAAATACGAACTTAGAGACAATCCAATTAAGGGGCTTTTTGTATTAGTCACCCAAGATAAAAAGTCTGTTTTCGATGAGAACGATCGTTATATCTGGAATGAGGACGGGACACAGAAAACCGTTGATATCACTTTGTATTTTGAAAGTGATTTAGGCAAAGACAAAGCCAAATACTGGACTGAAGATTTAGACGAAGCTTTTGTTTTTACCAGTATTGATGATGCTGCAGCGATGTTATGCCAGCTTTTTAAGCCTCTTGAAATTCAGATAAGAGAGATTAGAGGTACCGGCAAATGAAGTTAGGCCGTTGCCCTGTTTGCCATAGCAACCTGCATCTGGATCAACTGGTGGCCGACGAAGCTGGCCGCCAGTTGCTGGGCCAGTTCGCCCGCATGAACTACAAACTGGGTGGCAATATGGTGGCTTACCTGGCGTTGTTTCGGCCTACTAAACAAGACCTGAGCAACACCAAAGCGTTAACGCTGGTGCAGGAAACACTGGCGTTAACCACCAATTTAAACGCCCTGGCCGAAGCGCTGGAGCAAACCGTGGCCAGCCTGCAGCAAAGCCGCATTAACGGCACCGGCAAACAGCTAACAAACCATAACTACCTGCGCAAAGTGCTTACTGCCCGTTTAGGCCAAATAGCCGCCGAAACACCAGTCGGCAGCACTATTGAATACAAAGCGCAAAGCCAAACCAACCCCGACGAAGACCGCCGCCTGTTTGAAGAGCGCATGCGCCAACTAGGCGGCAGAGTAATTGAGGTACCAAATGAGTGAACAGCAATTAGACGCCTTTGCTGATAGCGAAGACCTGCAGCAGCTATTAACCGATATAGACAGCCTGCCGCCAGAGCTAAGGGCAGACGTGTTTAATCGCTTACCCGCCATGCTGCAAAGCCTGGTGGCACTGTTTGAGGCTGAGTTAAAAAGCGTGGTGAAGAACCCCGAACACCATGCGCAGCGCCTGGTGGTAGAGCTGGCCAATTACCTGGGCGGCATTCAAACCTACATACCGCGCAACGATAAACTGAAAACCATGCTGCGCAATATAGCCATTTACAACGCCCATAACCGGGGCGCGTCAATCGAAAAGCTACGTGCCGAGCACCGGCTAACCGACGTGCAAATTTACGCTATCATCAAAGAACAAACACTGGCCGAGCGCGCCCGCCGCCAGTTCAACTTGTTTTAATTTCTTATCAAATCAACTTTCAACAGCTTCTACAAAAACGACCAAAAATGAAAAACCATAAAAAGTTTAAAAATGAACCAAAAAAAGGTTTACAAAGTAACCTATACGAACTAGTATGAATTTGGGGCAAATGCTCCCGGGAGGGGATTATGAAAGCAACACCATTTGGTCGTTACATTAGAAAACTTAGAATTGATCACGGTGTGATCTTAAAAGACCTAGCGGATGCTTTAAAAGTTAGCTCGTCTTACATATCAGCTTTAGAGCTAGGTAAAAAAAGTATTTCAAAAGGATTTGTGGATAAAGTAGCCGACTATTTTAAGTTAGACAATAAAGAAACATTAGAGCTGTCACAGTTAGCATCAGAATCACAGCCAACAGTAAAACTCGATCTCAAGGATAGTAGTGATACTGAGAAAGAGCTTGTAGTAGCGTTCGCTAGGCGATACCGAGAATTAACTGAAGAGCAGCAAGCAAAATTAAAACAATTGCTTGAGGGCTAAAATTTGAACAGAAAGCTTGGCCATAAAGTTTCACCCAGAAAAAAGGCTGATATTGAGGCGATAGCTAGGAATATCAGAGATAAGTTTGGCCTTACAAAATGCAGAATTAATATTGTTGCACTTTATGAGATTCTTCAGAGCTTCGGACTATTTGAGTTTGAAGTCGTAGAGGATGCAGTCCTTGGTGATATCGAAGCAGAGACAATACCAAGCGAAAATATGATAAGAGTTAAGCGTTCAATCTACGACAAAGCTTGTGATGGGGATGGACACTGCAGGTTTACAATGGCGCACGAATTAGGACACTTTTTTCTGCACAGCAACCAAACTCCTGCAGCTTATGCCAGAGGCCAAGCTCCTCAGCACAAAGTTTACGAAGATTCAGAATGGCAAGCCGATGTTTTTGCGAGTGAGTTTCTTATTGACTCTAGGTATGTAAACGAAGACTCTGACCCGTACGAAGTATCAATTCTCTTCGGAGTTAGTTTACAAGCTGCTCAAATGAAGATTCACAAAATTAAAAACGGGAGAATGAATTGAATTCAAACTCCCGTTAGAGATGTACGGTACCTGCCTCCGTGCATATTTGGAGGAGTAGCTTACAATCTATATCTTGGCGGATTCAGATTATAGCTACTCTCTCCAAATTGTCAAAGGCAGACTTTGAAGAGGGTACGTTCATGCGTGCAAATAGTGATAGTGTTAACGTTATTTATCGCCCATATATAACCAAAAATGGAAAGAGAATATATGCTCGCCAGTTTGGTAAAAAGGCTTTCAGAATTGAGTTGAAGGATGACTCAAAGAAGAAGTAACTGATACACGCTAAGCTGGGAACCAAGGGAAAGAAAGCCCTTGGTTCCCATTAATGTTATTGTGTGAGGGAATTATGACGGCTCCTTATAGCGGTATCGCTGTTGCCAACTCTCTAATAGAAAAAGCCAAGCAAGCAGGGATCGAAGATGTATCCCCAATGAAGGTGCAAAAATTAGTTTACTACGCTCACGCTTGGTATCTGACGTTTTACCGCAATCCTTTAGTTGAGGATAAAATTCAAGCGTGGGAGTTTGGTCCTGTTGTGTATGATGTTTACGCTGCCTTTAGACAGTTTGGGAATGCCCCAATTACCTCTAAAGGCCAAGTTCTGAAATTTGTAGACAATAAAGTTGTTAACGATGAGCCAACAGTCCCTAATGAAGACACCCAAGCTCACAACATATTGGATCAGATTATTACTCTTTACGGGCGATATAATGCAGTTCAACTGTCAAATATGACTCATAATTTGGATGAACCTTGGTATTTGATTAAACAAAAGTATCCCAGTGGCATTCCGTATCATGTTGAAATTCCAAATGAATTAATTGCTAGTTGCTTCACTGAAAAATACAAAAAGCGGGGAGCGGAACATTGAACCAGATCCCTGCTAACGTTATCGGTGAAACGCCATCTTCTGTCCCAAGTGAGGAAAGTAGAGATGAGTTATCTTTCTATGAACAGAACAAATACTTTGCAGAGCTCAAGCCTGCGCAACAAGTAGCATTCCGATTGCAGCAAGAAGTTGAGAGAAGTACGTTTCAGTCTACTGAAATAAATAGATTGAACACAGCCCTAAACGCAATAGTAGTCGAAAAAGACAATGCAGTTAGAGAGCTTGACTCCGTCAGACGTGACAACATAGAAATAAAAGTAAGCTATTTTTTTACGGCAATTCTTGCAGGAGTTGGAGGTGGTTTAATAAGTGCATTTCCAAGAGACCCTCTTCATAATTTACATGTGGTAGGCTGGATATGTTTGGCTCTGTCTTTTGTATCTCCAGTATTTAGGGCATTTTTAGTTAAACATTGGCAAGGTTAGTATTTAGCAAAACGCTTTAATCCAGCCCAGCCCAAACCCCACGCGATACTGACAGCACACCTTAGCTGTCTGTATCGCGTCCATGCAAACACCCGCACTTAACACCTACACCATAGATTTTCAGCATGCTGTTGCCTTTGTCCTGGCAAAGGAAGGCGGCTACGTTTGCCACGTCGATGATCCAGGCGGTGAAACCAATTTCGGTATATCGAAGAGGGCTTACCCGCGTGAAGATATTCTTAACCTTACTGAGCAGCGCGCTGCTTTTTTGTATCACCGCGATTACTGGCGCACCACGCGCTGCCACGAACTGCCAACCGGCGTTACGCTGGCCGTCTTTGATGCCGCCGTGCAGCATGGCCCCGCCACCGCAGCCAAGTTACTACAGGAAATACTCAGCCTTACCACCGACGGCGTTATCGGCCCTAAAACCCTTATTGCCGCCAGACAGGCCGATACCGAGTGGCTTATTGCCCGTTATGTTTTGCGCCGCGCCAGGCTGTATGCGCGCATTCAGGCTAAGCATCCTGGGCAAGCCGTGTTTATTGAAGGCTGGTTTAATCGTCTGCGCGACCTTACCAATGCCTGCTGGCAAATTGGTTACGCCGGCGCGGGGGCCTCCTAATGGGCCGCAACTGGGATTGGTCATTTAACCAGGGCAAACAGCGACGGCTAGAAGCCGAGGTACTGGCCGACAAAGCCGGTACCCAATGCAGCCCGCCGCCACTGCATAGCCATGACGCCACCATGCAACACCGCTTTATTGAAGGCTGGAACAGCGTAAGCGCTGTTGATATTCAGCGCGCCATTAACCCACCACCCAACATTGGCCAGGCACTGCGCGACAACAAGCGCCTGCGCGACTTACTAAGGATCAACACATGAGCTTATCGCTACTTGCCAGCGCGTTACTCAGCCTGGGGCCAGAGGCCATTAAATTTATCGGTGCCAAGCTGGGCAAAAGCAAAGTGGCTGAGCTGGCAGCCGATGTGGTAACAGTGGTGGGCAATAATTACGTTAACCCGGAGGCACAGCAATCCGCGCTGGAGCAACACCTTAAGCACTTAAACCCAGCTGAGTTAGACGAGCTGCTAAGCATGCGGGCCACGCTGGAGCAAGAAGCCACAAAGCGCCATCAGGCTACGCAGGCCACTATTCAAAACGGCGATAACGCCCAGGATCAATACATTCGCCAAACCAGGCCATTGCTGGCCAGGCTTTCAATGTACGCCAGCATTTTCTATGCCTTCGGCTTTGAGGCGCTTGCCGCCGCCGGTACCGGCGACGGTGCCAGCTTTGATGTGCTGTTATGGCTTTTTACCCCGGCACTAACCTATATGGGCCTGCGCACCATCGACGGTTTTGCACCCTATTCCAAATCGTCCGGCGACAAAACCGCCGGGGCGTTATCCGCAATTATTAAACGGAAGTAGTACATGCCAGACCTATTAGACAGAGCTGCCGAGTTAGAGCAGCGCCAACGCGATCAGGCGCTTAAAGCCGCGCTTAATCGACCTAAAGCAGTAGAAGTTAACAGCGGCGAACCGCGTTACTGCTGCGACTGCGCAGAGCAAATAGCCACACAACGCCTGGTTATGGTGCCTTACGCCATGCGTTGCACCGATTGCCAAACCATAGCTGAACAACGGGAGAAGCAACTGTATGGATAGCTGGAACTATGCCGAGCTTAAGTTTTGGTTTGACGTGCTGCAGTGGCTGGTAACTATTGGTCTTGGCTTTTGGGTATGGATAAGCCGCGCCCCGCGTGAAAACAAACAGGCCATAGCCGAGCTCGAAGCACGTTTGAAAAAAAGTGAAGCCGAACAGGAAAAGCTGCAGGTTCGCCTGGAGTACCTACCTACCAAAGAAGAGCTACACCAGATGGGAAAAGAATTAAGCGGCTTGGCATCAAAGCTGGACAGCTCAGCCGGGCGCATGAAAGCCATCGAAAACAAATTGGATTTACTGATCGAGAATGAACTAAGGGGAAACCATGCTCGCTGAACTGATGAGAGAACACCAACGCCTGGTGATCTTGCGGCTGCTGTCAGAGGATTCCGGCTACGACCTTAACGAATCCATATTGCACGACGGCATTAACGCAATGGGGTTAGACATTACCCGCGACGGCCTGCGCACTCAGCTGGCTTGGCTGGTTGAGCAAGGGCTAATTACGCTTTCAAGCGTTGGTAACATTCAGCTGGCACACCTTACCAGCCGCGGTTTAGACGTTGCCACAGGCCGCGCCCGCGTACCAGGTATTAAACGCCCTTCACCCACCAACTGAGGCCCGCCATGAATGACAAAATTACCCGTGGCCGCCGCAGTAAAATAGACCTGCTACCCGAAGAGATCCGGCGCGAGCTGGACGCCAAACTGCGCGATGGCCGCTTAACCCAGCAAGAAGTGCTCGACTATATCAACGACCTGATAGAGCAAAGCCAGCTGCCGCCCGATGAAAAAGAGCAGCTTAAAATCAGCCGCTCTGGCCTTAACCGTTACAGCACCCAAATGGAAACCATCGGCAAAGACCTGCGCGAACTGCGCGAGGTGTCTAACGCCCTGGTAGCGCAGCTGGGCGACAAGCCAACCGGTGACGTAAGCCGGATGATTTTAGAGATAGGCCGCACTCAGCTGTTTAAAGCCATGATGAGCCAGAGCAGCAGTGAGGAAATGGACATAGGCATGATTAAAGACGCCATGCTTGCCGCCCAGCGCCTGGAAGCCGCCGCCATGCACAGCCATAAGCGGGAAAAAGAGATCCGCCAGCTGTTTGCTGCCGAAGCCGCAGAAGCTGCCGAGAAAGTGGCCAGCCAGCAAGGGCTTACCGCTGAGGGCGTAGCCGCATTAAAACGCGAAATACTGGGTATTGCCTGATGAACCAAACCGCTATCGCCCAGGCTGTTGGCCATAACGTTGATGCCTATGTATCTCAGGTGGCCCAGTTTAACCCCGCAGAGGTGCTGCTGGGCTACCAAAAGCGTTGGGTAGCAGATGACAGCCCGCTAAAAATTGCCGAAAAGTCACGCCGTACCGGCTTAACCTGGGCAGAAGCTGCCGACGCGGTTTTGTGTGCCAGCTTGCGCCGTGACAATGGCGGCTGTAACCACTTCTACGTTGGCAGCAACAAGGAAATGGCCCGCGAGTTTATCGAAGCTGCGGCAATGTGGGCGCGGGTATTTAACAAAGCCGGCTCAGAAATTCAGGAAGAAATCTTTGTCGACGACGGCAAAGACGGCAAAGAGATCCTGACCTTTGTTATTCACTTTGCCAGCGGCTTTAAAATTCAGGCATTAAGCTCTAACCCGGCTAACCTGCGCGGTATGCAGGGTAACGTAACCATAGACGAAGCGGCATTCCATGAGCGCCTGGCTGAGGTATTAAAGGCCGCCCTGGCACTTACCATGTGGGGCAGTAAAGTACGTTTAATCAGTACCCACAACGGCATAGATAACCTGTTTAACCAGCTTATCCAGGACAGCCGCGCCGGCAAAAAACGCTACAGCGTACACACCATAACGCTGGACGATGCCTGCCGCGAAGGCTTGTACCAGCGCATTTGTCAAATCCGTAAAAAGGACTGGAGCCAGCAAGCCGAAGACGAGTGGAAAAACGGTCTGCTTAAAGACACCGCCACCGAAGAAGACGCACTGGAGGAATACTTCTGTGTGCCCAAGGCTGGCAGCGGTGTTTACTTAAAGCGCGTGCTGATAGAGCGCGCCATGGTTGCCGATAAAAGCATCCCGGTTGTGCGCTACACCAGCCCGAAAGATTTTGAATTACTGCCAGAATATGCCCGCAAACGCCAGGTTGAAGAATGGTGTAACGACGTTTTAAAACCGCTTTTAAACAGCTTAAACCCACAGCACCGCCATGTATTTGGCGAAGACTTTGCCCGCAAAGGCGACTTGTCGGTGTTTGTGCCGCTGGAAATTAAGCCCGACCTGAGCAAACGCACACCCTTTGTGCTGGAGCTGGTAAATGCCACCTATGACGCCCAGCGACAAATATTGTTTTACCTGCTGTCTGGTCTGCCACGGTTTACTGCTGCTGCCTTTGATGCCACGGGTAACGGTGGTTACCTGGCCGAGGCTGCGCAGCTGCGTTACGGCAGCCAGATGGTCGATACCGTGATGCTTAGCGCTGCCTGGTACCGCGAATGGATGCCTAAGCTAAAGGCCGAGTTTGACGATGGCAACATAGAAATACCCCGGCACATGGACATTCTGGACGACTTAACCAAAATCCAGATCCGCAACGGCATACCGCAAATTGAGAAAGGCAGCGGCAAAGGTAGCGATGGCCAGCAGCGCCACGGCGACTTTGCCGTAGCACTGGCAATGGCAATACGCGCCAGCTGGATGGACGGCAGCGAAATTGCCTTTACCCCTGTTATCCCGGTTAGCCAGTTCGACGAACGCTACCAGGACAACGACAACCCCACCTTTGACAGAGGCTGTTTCTGATGATCTACGAGCAAAATGGCGTTCGCTTTCGTATCCGCGAAAAGCAGCTAAGCACCAAACAAACCAAAGACGAAAACGCCTACGCAGCACAGCTGCGGCGCGAATTTGCCGACCACCCCAGCAGTGGCTTAACCCCGGCAAAGCTGGCTAATATCCTGCGCGAGGCAGAGCAAGGCAACCTGCTGCACCAGTGCTGGCTAGCCGAAGACATTGAAGAAAAAGACGGCCATATCGCCGCCGAGTTATTTAAGCGCAAAATGGCCATGAGCACAGTGCCTTACAGCATTGAGCCACCACGCAACGCCAGCGCCGCTGAGAAAGCCGACGCGGCAAACATTACCGATATGCTGCGCGATATTGAAGACTGGGAAGACGTGATCTTTAGCCTGGCTGATGGCGTGCATAAAGGCTTTAGCAATATTGAATTTGAGTGGCAGCGCCACGGTGGTTTTCAGGTACCTATAGGGTTTGAGCATAGGCCAGCGTCCTGGTTTACGCTGGATCAACACGACCAGAACAAACTGCTATTGCGCGACGGTGCCCTGGGCGAAGAGCTGCGCCCGCTTAACTGGTTGCAACACCGCCACCCGGCTAAGTCGGGCTATGTCGCCCGTATGGGCCTGGTGCGGCAATTAGCCTGGCCGTTTATTTTTAAGAACTACTCCGTACGGGATCTGGCCGAGTTTCTGGAAATTTACGGCATACCTATCCGCGTGGGCAAGTACCCAAGCGGCGCGACAGATCCAGAGAAAAACAGCCTGATGAATGCCGTGCTCAGTGTTGGCCATAACGGTGCCGGTATTATGCCAAAGGGCATGGAGTTGGACTTTCACGAAGCGGCCAAAGGTGGTGGCGAGCCGTTTATGACCATGATTGCCTGGTGCGAGCGCATTCAAAGCAAGGTTATCTTAGGCCAAACGCTGAGCGCTGAAGTGGGCAACAGTGGCAGCCAGGCACTGGGTAACGTGCATGATGGCATACGCCAGGAAATACGCGACCACGACTTACGCCAGTTAGCCGGCACTTTAAACCGTGATCTTATCCTGCCAATGTACCTGCTTAACGGCAAAAGCTATACCGGAGACGTTAAGCGCAAGCCTCGCCTGGTGTTTGATACCACCGAGCCGGAAGACCTGCGCGATCTGGCTTACCCGCTGCGGGCCTTTGTCGGTATGGGTATGAAAATTGGTACCAGTTGGCTGCATGAAAAAACCAAGATCCCCCAGCCCAAAGAGGGTGAGCCTGTACTGCAAATACTGGAAAACGCCCCACAGCCACCGGCACAGCTTACCGGCTTTGCTGCACTAAAAGCGGTAACACAAGAACAGCCAGACACCGCAGACAAGCTGCTCAAACAGCTGCAAAGCAAGGCCAAGCCGGCAGTGGATAAACTGCTAAAACCCATTCAGGACATGGTAGACAACGCCAGCAGCCTGGAAGAGCTGCTGGACGATCTGCTAACACTGGAAGGCACCCTGGACGAAACCGAACTAGCCGCCGTTATGCAGCAAGCCTTTGCCGCCGCCGAACTGGCTGGCCGCTTTGACGTGGAGCAAGGCGACTAATGGCAACTGCTGAGTATGGTTCTTTGCCGTTTGATGCGGCTATCGCGTACTTTCGCAAAAAGATAAACCTGCCCAGCGAGCGCTGGACAGACATTTGGCGCCAGCAGAATGATGTCGCCTTCACCGTCGCCGGTGCACTGAAAACAGATTTACTGGCAGATATGCGCGCTGCTGTGGATGCAGCCATAGCCAATGGCAAAAGCTTAACCTGGTTTAAAAGTGAGTTTAAAAACATAGTAAAACGCTATGGCTGGGAGCACACAGGCGATGCTGCCTGGCGTGCGAATGTGATTTACGGCACCAACATGCGCCAGGCATACAATGCTGGCCGGCACCAGCAGCTGCAACAGTTTGAGTTTTGGCGCTACAAGCATGGCGACAGCCTTTACCCACGGCTAGACCACTTAAAGCATGACGGCCTGGTACTGCCCAAAAGCAGCCCGTTCTGGCAAGTGTGGTTCCCGCAAAATGGCTGGGGCTGTAAGTGCAAAGTATTTGGTGAAACTGCCGCCAGTGTTAAGCGTAAAGGCTTAACCGTAAGCGCTGAGCCAGAAATTAAATACCGCGACTGGATAGACAAGAAAACCGGGGAATTGCAGCAGGTGCCAGTAGGTATTGATCCGGGCTTTGACTATGCACCGGGTACCAGCTCGCCGGTTGAGCGGGTAAAAGCCCAGGTAGCCGCCAAACCTAAACTGGCAGAGCGCCTGCCAGGGCGTATCGTACCCAGCGCATTTAGCACGGTTAAGGGCGTTACGGCAGACGGTATAGATGCGCTTTTAACCAAGCTTGAAGCGCCACAGCTGGACGCGCTAAACGGCTTTATGCAGGCCAAAGCCACCAAAACCATAGTGGTTAAACAAACCGAAATGAGCCGTGGTAAAAAGTCTGCTGCGCTGGCTAAGCCGATTGCTGAATACCTTGGCGTCGACGAATACTATGCACAGTTGAAATTCACCAGCCGCTCCCCTGCCCGCGTTGGCGGCTTTACCGCCATGAGTTGGGAGCATATTGTGGTTAAAGCCAAAGCCAACGATAAGCTAAGTACCGTCGACATGGCCAAGGTTCAGCAAGTGGCCAGTGAGGTAGTTAAAGATGCAGCAGAAAACAAAGGGCCGCATATCTTTGGAACAACCGACAAACAGTTTAAACGGCACTGGACAGTTAGCGAACTGGTAGAGAAAAGGCTTGGCGAAAGTGCTAGATTAATTTCTACCTGGCTGCATGAGCTTGGCCATCAGGTACATTACTATGCAGGCGCACCAGACTATCCCGCTAATGCCAGCTGGGTAACTTACTACGCCGCGACCAACAAGTACGAAAGCTTTGCCGAGGCATTCACAGCCTGGATGCTGGCACCAGACGCCCTAAAGCAATGGCAGCCTGAGCTTTATAGCTATCTGGAACAGCAAATAGACAAGGCCACTAAGGCCAGGAGTAAAACCCGATGATGTTACTTCAAAAAGCCCAGTCGTTACTTGCCGGTGAAATAACACTGGATACTATCCGCCAGCTGGACAAACTGAATAACGAGGCCAGCGGCCAAGAGCAGGATTATATCGCTGAACTATTTGAAGGTATCTATGCTGCCGCCAGTGAAGAGGTATTACGCCAGGCGTACGACGAGGGCTTGCTGTAATGGCAGGAAGCAATATCAGTATTGACGCCGGCGGTGCAAACGCCATCGCCGATGTTATTACCCAGTTGGTGCAGCAAGGGCGGAACCTTAAACCGGCGCTGTCGCAGATAGGCGAATACCTGGTAGAGGCGACACAGGATCGCTTTCAGTTGGAAGTTGCGCCAGACGGCTCGCTGTGGGATCCGCTGGCACCGGAGACGACACGGCGCAAGAACGGCGATACCCGCATTCTGCGCCAAAGCAGTACGCTGGTTGATACCATCCTTTACGATGTTAATGACGATCAGCTGCTGGTTGGCTCTAATATGGAATACGCGGCAACCCATCAGTTTGGCCGTGAAGACGATGGCATAGTAGCCCGCGAATGGCTGGGCCTTACCACCGGCCCCTGGAATGACGAAGTGGCGATTATGGATATTTTGTACGACCATTTTAGTCAGGGTCTGCCAAATCGCTAAAACGCGCTCAAATCGCTTGTAAGGCGTTTAATAGGCTTTTAAGCTACCAGTATTCGCACCAAGGCCCATTAAACGTTTTTGGATTGATTTAAATGGGCTCAATTAAATGGAAAGTCTCGTATGGAATTTGAAATTAGAGATCTTGTTGTTGCAGCCGCATCAGCTACTTTTACTTTGTTCGTGTCTTGGTTTGGCTCTTTCTTAACAACAACTAGCGAGAAGAGAAAATCATCTCAAACTCTAAATCATCAAATAGACTCACTAAATACGGAAATGGCTGACCTCATTACTATGGTCAAGGTATTTAGCGATGCGGCTTCGAATGCCTTAGATGAAACCATTAAAAGCCAAAAGCCATCGCTGCTGTATGTTCCGCCACTAGAAACGCCAATTTACTCGGAGTTTTTTAAAATAGTGCATATTCACTACCCAGAAATAAAGCGGCAAAATATTAGGCATTTTTATAACTATGTTCGTGAAATTAATATTATTTCAGAAAGGTTTAGAAGCTACACACAATCAATGACTTTGGAATCCAGGGCTATTTTAGATGCTTATTATCTAAAAATGTTTTGTTTTAGCTTGGAAGCTTTATACAGAAACTTAGAAAAAGACAGCTTCAAAGATGACATCGACTATCACCTGCAAAAAGAAGAGGCCGGATTGCAATACCAGCAAGCGCTAGCCTCTCATTTTGTGAAGCCTGAAAGTTAGCAAAACGCTTTAATCTACAACCCCTAACCTAATCCCCCACAATCAGCCCAGGCTAATTACTTACCTGGGCTGACATGTTTAAAACTTCCACCACCTCACTTGCTGTACTTACTGCCATAGCTCAGGCCAACCAGGCTTTGGGCATTGCCGTATTAAGCGAGCAGATCAACAACACGGACGACTGGGTGCAGTTGCTGCCAGATGGCGAGTTCAGCAGCATTGATGGCCGTCCGCATGATGTACCTGGTGGCAAGTGGAAAATGAACGCAGAAATAGCCGAGCGTTTAATCAGCCAGGTGCAGCTGCGCGCCAATGAACGGCCCATTGATTACGAGCACCAAACCCTAAAAGCTGCTGAAAACGGCAAGCCTGCCCCGGCAGCTGGCTGGTTTAAAGAAATGCAGTACCGCCCAGGCAAAGGGTTATTCGTTAAACCGTCCTGGGTAGCCGACGCTAAACAACGCATTATTAACCGCGAGTACCGCTACTTGTCTGCGGTATTTCCTTACGACAAAACCACCGGCGAGCCATTGGAAATCCGAATGGCGGCGCTAACCAATTATCCCGGCCTGGACGGCATGCAAGCGCTGGCAAGTTTAGCCGCGCAGTTTGCCGCCCCTGGTAACAACTCCACCAACCCCAACCCAAGAGAGAAAGCCATGAATGAGCTGCTTAAACAGCTGCTTAGTCGGCTGGGTATTGTCATTGCAGACGGTGCCGAACCCACTGAGCAGAACATTAACGATGCCATAGCGGCGTTAAAAGCGATGGACGACGGCAAGGATAAAGTCGCGGCCTTAACTGCTGAAATCGCCAGCCTTAAAGCCGATACCGGCAACATCGACTTAACCAAGTTTGTGCCGGCTGCTACCTACCAGGCACTGCATGTTGAGCTGGCGGCATTAAAAGCCAATCACGATGTGTTGACAGTTGACCAGGTAATTGAGCAGGCCCAGGCCGAAGGTAAGCTGATTATTCCTGCCGAAATGGACTACCTGAAAAGCTTAGGCAAGCAAAGCCTGGCCGCACTTAAAGCAGCAGTAGATGCGCGCCCGGTAGTTGCCGCGTTAACGGGGAAACAGACAAAAGGAAAGGCCCCCGAAGACGCCGACAACACCACCGTGGCAGCCTTAACTGCCGACCAGAAAAACATCGCCGACCAGCTAGGTATCAGCTACGAAGACATGGCGAAAGACTTAGGAGTTAAACGCTAATGGCCATTGTAAACAGCGCAACGCTAAACGCCCTGCGGGTATCGTTCAGCAAAAAGTTCCAGGAAGGTGTCGCCCGCGCCCAGCCGCAGCTGACCGCTATTGCCACTGTGGTGCAAAGCTCGTCTAAGAGCAACACCTATGGCTGGCTGGGTCAGTTCCCTAAGTTTCGGGAATGGATTGGTGATCGTGTTCTTAATTCAATGAAAGAACATGCTTACGCCGTGACCAACAAAACCTTTGAAAGCACGGTAGCGGTACTACGTGACGACATTGAAGACGACAACGTTAGTGTATACGCGCCCATGATGGACGAAATGGGCTATGCCGCTGCGGTATTCCCGGACGAGCTGGCGTTCCCCTTGTTAAAGGCCGGTTTTACTACCCTGTGTTATGACGGCCAGAACTTCTTCGATACCGATCACCCGGTAAATGCCAACGTTGATGGCAGCGGTGCTGATACCTCAGTGTCCAACGTGATCATTGATGGTGCCTATGTTGGCGAGCCTTGGTTTTTGCTTGATGTCAGCCGCTCATTAAAGCCGATCATCTTCCAGGAGCGCCGCAAGGCCCAGTTCAATGTGATGGATAACCCGGACGATGAAGCCGTGTTTATGAGTAACCAGTTCCGTTACGGCACAGACATGCGCTGCAACGTGGGTTATGGCTTCTGGCAAATGGCGGTAGGCGTTAAGAAAACGCTGGGTTACCAAACGGTATGGGATGCCATCAGCCTGATGAAAAGCTTTAAGGCTGACGGTGGCAGGCCACTGGGACTGGGCAAAGGCAAGTTGCTGTTAGTTGTGCCATCAAACATGGAGCAGCTGGCACTGCAACTAAAAGAACGCGAGCACATTGACGACGGCAGCGGTACCACAGTGAGCAACGAGCTGCGCAATAAGTTCGACGTGCTTGTAGCTGACTTCCTGTAAGCCGACTTAACCCCAACATTGCCGCTCTGGAGCTGTTAGCCAGGGCGAGCTGGAGAACCCCATGTCAAAAGTATTAGTTATCTATGCGGTGGCGGCTCTGGCCGGCACGTTTCGCCGGGCCGGTACCGCCTTTACCACTGAGGGTACCGCTTTCCCGCAAGACCATTTCACTAAACAGCAGCTTGACGCCATCCATGCAGAGAAGCGCCTGTCTGTGCGTGAAATCGACGAAGCCGATCTGCCTGAAACAGTTGACACCCGACTGCTGGCAGCTGCAGCAGCAGGTAAAGCGGATGAAAAAGGCCAGGCGAAAAAAGGTGAAGACCACGCGCCGGCAGCTGAAACGCTGGAACAGGCATTTACCTGGTTAGACCCCAGCAACAAAGACCACTTTACCGCTGGTGGTGTGCCGCAACTGGATGCCTTAAGCCGTTTGCTGGGCCGCCCGGTAAAAGCGCCAGAGCGTGACGAAGCCTGGCAGGCGTTTGCTGCAAAACAAAACGCTAACCAACAGCAAGGCGCCCAGTAATGCCTTACTGCACTGTTGCCGACATGATAAGCCGCTACGGCCAGCAGGACATGATCTTGCTGAGCTGGCGTGAGGGCGCAGCCGACGGCGAGATAAACCAGCCGGTTATCGAGCAGGCCATTGCCGACGCCACCGCTGAAATAAACGGTTATATCGGCGGGCGTTACGAGCTGCCCCTTAGCCTGGTACCGGACGTGTTAGTGCGCCACTGCTGCGACATCGCCCGCTACCTGATGAGTGGTGACCGTACACCGGAAACAGTGCAAAAGCGTTACGACAGTGTGATCAGCTACCTGGTGAAAGTCGGCAAAGGCGACTTGAGCTTGGGGCTGTCGCAAGGCAACCCAACCGAACCCAGCGAAACCATTGCCATGATCCAGGCTGACGGCCAGGTGTTTAACCGCAAAAACAGCAAAGGGTTTATTTAATGCTGGATATAGCAGAAGACTACCTGGCAACAGAGCAGCACCTGGACAACGTGCTGGCCAGTGTGACCGGTTTAAAAAAGGTGTACTGCAGTGCCGACATGGCCGAGGTGACCGACAAAACCCAGGTTACCCCTTGTGCCCATGTCATTTACCTGGGCGACAAGGTACCGGAAAGCGTCGCTGCCGGCAGCCTAACCCACGTAACGCAAACATGGATGGTCGTGCTGGCCGTAAGGCTAAGCCGCGACAGCAGCAAGGAAGCTGGCCAGTTACTGGCGCGTACCTTACGCGCCGTGCAAAACAGCAGTTACGTGCAAGGTATAGGCCCGTTAAACCGGGTTAACGCAACCGCCAGGCCGTTGTTAAAAGGCGGCTTTGGTTATTACCCCTTGGCTTTTGAAGTCAAATTCCGAGTTAAATAAAAAGGAGATCGCCCATGAGCGGTTTAATGTTATCAGGCAACATCTTTATTGATCGTTTAACCGACACCGGTGAAAGCACGGGTTTAATCGGGCCGATCAACGTCACTCAATTAGCTATCAACACGCCCAGCAATGAAGCCGTGCGTACCAGCCGTAAAAAAGCCAGCTATGGCCAGGCGCTGGACGTAGTTAAAACGGCACAACCTACCGAAGTCACTATTGCATTTGACGACCAACCAGCTGAACTGTTAGCCATGGCGTTATTAGGTGACACAGCCGAAATTAACCAGGGCAGCGGTACCGCGCCCGATGAAGCTGTAACCCTGCCAGCGAACGGGCGCTGGGCAAAACTGGCCCATAGCAACCTGGCTGAAATAGGCATTACCGGTGCCATTGTGTCGCCAGCTGGCCCGCTTGATGTAGCCGTAGATTTAGAAATTAACTACGCAGCTGGTTTAGTGCGCGCCAAAAAAGGCGGCGCGATGGAAGCTGGCGGCGCTATTACCTTAACCTACCAGTACAACGCCATCAGCGGCATTTCAGTTAAAGGCGGTCTGCGCCCGCAAATTCGTGCCCGCATCCTGGGCGATATGAAGAACCTGGCAACAGGCAAAAATGCCAAGCTCGATATCCCGGAAGCGTCACTGGCGCCAACTAACGCCGTCGACTTTATGGCGTCTGAGTTTGTTAGCACCACACTGGCCGGCAAAATTAAGCTGCTGGACGGTAAAGACGCCCCGTTTGAATACCACGAACTGTAAGTAAAGCGTGACCAAACAAGTGAGGCTGCCCGGCCTCACTTTTTCCAAGCCCCGGAGCCGTTACCAGCATGAGCAAAAACCTCGAACTAGCACTAAAAATAGCCGCAACCGTAACAGGTGATAAAGACCTGGCGCGGATGGCTGACGCCGTGCGAGATGTAGGTAAAGGCGCTGCTGAGGCTGACCCCAAGGCTGATGAACTTGCCAGTTCGCTGGACAAACTGAGCAACCAGCAAAAGCTGATTCAGGAATTACAGGCAACAAAACGTGAGTTTGCAGCACAGGAAATTGCCACCGCTGCGGTTGCCTCTAAGTTAGAGGCACTTAAAAAGGAAACTAACGACACAGGCAAACCCTTTGTTGAGCTTGCCAAAAATGTTGATAAGGCCGAACAACAGCTAAGCGAAATGCGCAAAGAGCTGGACGCTACGGCTAGTAACCAAAACCGCCTGCAGGCTGAGTTAAAAGAAACCGGTATCGACACCCGCCAACTGGGTGCCGAGAAAAAGCGCCTGCAAACAGATTTAAAGAAAACCGCAGCCGAAGCACAAAAGCTAGGTAAAGAGTATTTGGCCGCTAATGGCCGGCAGGGTGCTTTTGGTGCTGGCGTTGCCAGTGTAACGGGCCGGCTGGTGGCACTGGCCGGTACTTATCTTGGCTTAAACCAGCTTGTAACGACCATTAAAAGCATCTTCAACACAGGCAGCCAGTTTGAAAAGTTAGGCGTGCAGTTTAACGCGCTAATGGGCAGCCTGGAGGGCGGCCAACAGGCCACAGCCTGGGTAAAGGAGTTCGCCAAGGACACCCCTTTACAGCTGGAAGAAGTTAGCAAAGCTTTTGTGCGCTTAAAGGCGTTTGGCATTGATCCGATGGATGGCACCTTACAGGCCATTACCGACCAGGCATTTAAGTTAGGCGGTGGCTTTCAGGAAGTCGAGGGCATTTCATTGGCCCTTGGCCAAGCCTGGGCAAAGCAGAAATTGCAGGGAGAGGAAATCCTGCAGCTGGTAGAACGTGGCGTACCAGTATGGGATCTGCTGGCTAAAGTTACCGGCAAAAACACTGCCGAACTGCAAAAGATGTCTGAGCAGGGCAAAATAGGCCGCGACGTAATAAAGCAGCTGATTGACGAAATGGGCAGTGGCGCACAGGGCGCAGCAGCGGCCAACATGTCACTGCTATCTGGCCTTATCTCAAATGCCAAAGATAACCTGGCACAGTTTTATAATCTGATCGCCACGTCTGGCTCTATGGATTGGCTAAAAGGCCAGTTAGAAGATCTAAACCGCAACTTTGAGCAGATGGCCGCTGACGGCACGTTGCAGCAGTGGGCCAAAGACATCAGCGACACCATTGTGTCTATTGGTGAGGGCATTAAAACCACCGCCAAAACCCTGTATGACTTTAAAGAGGTTATCGGTGTTGTTGCAGCAGCCTGGGCGACACTTAAGGTTGGCAGCTTTTTTCTTAATCTGATTGATGGCTCACGTAAAGCCGGCGTAGCTTTGCTGTCGCTGGTGGGTATACAAAAAACCGTAGACGCAGCCAATGCCAGCAACGCCCTGAGCATTGCTGACCTTACCGGCAAAATTCGTGGTGGCATTACGGCTACCGGCAACTGGGTTAAAAGCCTAACCGGCCTTGGCGGCCTGCTGGCAAAAGGTGGAATATTTGCTGGTGTTGCCTATGGCGTGTTTCAGATTGGCAGCCTGGCCAAAGCGCTGTGGGATTACAAAGATGCAGTTGATGAACTAAAAGTTAGTAAAGACGGGCTGGCCGACCAGGAAGCGC
The DNA here is from genome assembly GCF_011634895.1 of Rheinheimera pleomorphica. Classification (GTDB taxonomy): domain Bacteria; phylum Pseudomonadota; class Gammaproteobacteria; order Enterobacterales; family Alteromonadaceae; genus Alishewanella; species Alishewanella pleomorphica. Next base: position 101,320 of record NZ_SIRR01000008.1, read on the forward strand.
GGTGGACAGCTGAGATTGAGCGCATAAATATCGCGCTGGGTACCAACTACCAAACCCGCAAGGAAGTACTGCAAGCTGTTGACGATGGCATCTTGTCATATAACGCCGAGGCACAGGCTTACCAGCTGGCCACAAATGCGGTTAAGCAGAAAACCGAAGCCTTGATAGGGCACGGCTACCAGCTGGAAAGCAACACCGGCAAAATATCTGAACTTGAAGAAGCCTACAAAACCCTTGGTATTGTATCCACTAAAAGCCTGCAAGATAGCGCAGAACAATCCCGTATTGCCTACGAAACTATTGCTGCCGGCAATGAGCCCATCGAGCAACAACGCGCTGCATTCTTAAAATACGCCGAAGCTGCTGCTAAAGCTGCTGCTGCCTCTGGTGAAAGTGTACCTAATTATGTTGCCGAGCAAGCTGCCGCCCTTGGTCTTAAAACCGAGCTGGACAAGCTAACCGGCCAAAAAGCTAAAGCGGCAGATGTAACCAAGTTGCAGGCCGACGCTTACGGCAACATGCGTAACGACCTTAGCAAAACACAGCAGTCGATACAGGAATATAAAGACGTACTGGACAGCTCGACCGCCAGCAGCGAAGAAAAGCAGGCCGCAGCCGAGGCATTAGCAAAAGCTGAGACAAAACTAACAGCACATACCACCGCCCTAAATGAGGTTAAACAGCTGGAGTTAGCTACCTTCGCCCAGCTGCAGCAAAAGTACGAAGAGTACACCCGGCAAATGGAACAGCTGGACGAGCTTTACCGCACTAATGGCATTTCAGCTGCTGAGTATTTGCGCCAGAAAGACCGTTATGTGCAAGTGTTGAATATCATCAAACCCATGCTGGCCGGCTTAAAAGATGGCGAGCAGGAGTTGCAGCAGCAGACTGACTTTAGCAATAAAAGCCTGGCTGAACAGCAAAGCATACTTGAGGGGTTATCGGGTACGACCGGTAAGGCAGTGCAGTACATTAGTCTGCTTGCACAGGCCCAGCAGGCCCTGAGCACAGAGTTCAATTTAACCGACAAATCAACAAACGAGCTATCAGCCCGCGTTAAAGAGTTAAACGGCTTTATTGCTCAAAATAACCGGGTAACCAATATCTGGTGGACGGACTTAGCCAGGGCCAGTAATGCCGCCTTCACCCGTGAACGGCAAATCATCACTGAAACTATGCTGATCCGCAAATACACAGAGCAGCTAAACAGCAGCTCAGTATCACTACGCGATGTTGCGCGTATTTCTCAGGCCATGAAATTGCAATTTCGTGAACTGGGCGAAAGCGAACTGGCCCCGTTACGTAACGCCATTAGCGATGCCGAGCGCCGCATTATGTCACTACGTGACGGTTTACAGGGTACGTTCCGCAGCTTACAAGACGAGTTAGACCGGTTACAGGATAACCAGGCTGCTATTGAAAAACGCAACTACGACGCCCAGCTGGCCGAGCTGAACAGCAAGCTAAAGGAAGCACAAACCGCTGGTGATAAGGAAGCGGTAAACGCAGCCCGCCAGTCGCTTGCACTGGCCAAAGAAATCTACGCCATTAAGCAGGCCCAGCTTAAAGAAGAGCAAGCCACTCGGCAGCCGGTGAGCAACAACGACCCCGTTACCAATGCACCAACACCAAGGCAGCAAACACGCCAGCCAATCCAGACTACCCAGCCAGCTACAACCGGCACAAGTGTTACAAGTGGCAGCAACACCGTGCGCCTGGAGCTGGTGTTACCTGGTCGCAGCTTTAACGCAAGCATGGCCAGAACAGATGCCGCCAGCCTGCTGGCCGAAATTGAACGCGCAGCGAGTACATCAATATGATTATCGACACCATCACCGTGCCGGATATGCCCTGGATAAACGAATACAGCTACAGCAGCCGGGTAGCCAATACCCAGTATGCCGGCAGCGGTGCGCTGTTAGTTGAAGTAGCGCAAAAGCAGGCGGGCCGGCCAATAGTGTTGCAGGACGACATGCTAACCCGCGCCGAGGTAAACCAGTTACTTGCGCATAGCGAAGCAACACCCGGCAGCTTTGATATCACCCTGGGCGATGGACGCAGCTTTACCGTGATGTGGGATTACAGCAACGCGCCGGTAACTGCCACACCGCTACTGGACGAAGTAGACCCGGACAATGACAGCCTGTTAATGGCCGTTACCTTACGTTTTATCACCGTTTAAAAGGCAGTTTAAATGCTACGCACAGACCTGAAAATTTTTAAATCCGAGCGCATGACACAGCAGGCCGACGCCGGCGGCCAGCGCACCAGCAACGAAGTGCAAAACGGCCAGTTGAACGAAGTGTTTGGCAATATCAGTGATATCGACCATGCGCAATCCGCCGTAGACATTGCCAAAATTTACCCTGCTGTCAGCACTGCAGACACGGCCCTATTGCAAGACGGCCATATCCTGATTAACGAGCCGCCATTAGATCCGCTTGTCGACGTGATGATCATCGAGGCCGCAGCAGTAAACGACGGCAGCACCCGCGCTGATATCATTGAGGCCATTGAAAGCAGCTTGGTGCCCAGCCTTGCACTGCGCACTGGCCTGAGTGAAATGGTAGCCGGGCAAGATCAAATAGCTGCGCTCGATTTAACCCAGGCTGCAGCCTTTAGCGGCGAGCAGCCAACCGTTACTTTGCGCTTGGGCGGTATTTATGTAATTAGTGTGGAGTACACCGGCCTGGAAGACGCTGCCTGGCCGCGCTTTACCCACTTTATTAAAGTAACAGCCATAGAGCCGGATTTTGTCCGCTTTGAACCCCCGCTACCGCACCCGGCCCCAGGGCGCGGCCGTCTGGTAAACACCCAATCACGATGCACCGTGCTGCGCGATACTACAGCGGGCGCTGGCGTGATGTACCACGGCGTAACCCAGTTAACTGCCAACAGCGCCGGTACCACGTTAAATGTAGCGCGCACCAGTGGCCGGGTTACCCCAAACATTACCGAGGCCGTCGAGCGGGCTAATAACGCCCCGTTTTTGCAAGAGTTAGGTTTAACAGCCAAAGAGATAGCCATTCCTGCGGTGGGGGTGTCTTACACCGTAGCAATCAGCGACCACGCGCAGCTTGTATCAGTGGTCAACTACTTTAACATTAGTTACCTTTACCAAGGCAGGCTGCGTAAAATCAGCAAGCGGCCCGAAGACCTGGTAAATAACTCTCTGAGTTTTGTGCTACCCAATATGCCCGATGCGGGCACAGATGTAATCGTCAGCTACTACAGCAGCGATAAGTACAGCAGCTACAACAATGCAGGGCCATTGCCAGCCGGTTTCAGTCTTCTGTTACAAACCATACAGGGTTCAGTGCAGCGCATATCAGACGGTAAAACATTTAGCGTGCGCGTTGATGATAATGATTACACCCGATTGTTAGTGTGGATTAACACTGAAAACCAAAACATGACTTTGCAGGTCGCCGTGGTTAACCCAGTAGATGGCACTGCAACGATGTACAACGGCTTTGACAACCTACAATACAATGCCGTGCTTTTATCAGATTCAGCCTCTGGCGAGGCGGCAACGGCTGCCCAGTTCGCCATACCATTTGATGAAACGCTACCAGCCACGTTTTATATGGCAGCAGAGCTAACTGCAGGCGGGCTAGTTTCTGCCAGTGGTGATGCCAACGGAGACATTACCGGTACCGGCGTCAGCGGTACCATAAATGGCAGCGTGGTAAACCTTAGCTTTACTCAGGCGGTAAAACTAAGCACCTTGCGCTATGCCATAAACGAAGTGGTGCAGCTAGTGCCGCCGCAGTCACTTTACGGCATTAACCAGTTACGGTTGCCTAACGGCGGCAAAGTGAATATTTTCCGGCCATTCGGTGTTGTGTGCGTTGCCAACAATGAGTATCAGCAGTTCGCCAGCTTAACTGCAGCCCAAACCATTGCCCGCCGGCCAAACAGCTTTATAGATATTGTCGACAGCACGGGCTCCAGTTTATGGCACCCGTTAAACAGCTATTTTGAGTACGACAAAGCCACCGGCGAGGTAACCATAGTCGACGCCAGCGCGTTTACAGCACCGTTTGAACTGGTTGATACCCTCAGTGAACTGGCGCTTGTAACCGGAGTTACCGACAATACCTTAAAAATTACCGCGCCACTACAAGGCAGCTTCCCTGCTGGCAGTATTGTTAGCAGCGTTTATCAGCTGGGCGATTTACAAGCGCGGGTTACAAACCTGTTTGACCAGGTAACATGGAATACCACATGGCAGGACACTATTCAGGGCGACCCGGCCACAGCCAACTACAACAGTATTAATTACCCCATTGAGCTAATTAACGCCGATGCGATTAACGAGCGCTGGGCCATCATTTTTACCAGTGACACAGCATTCCGCTGTGTCGGCCAGTTAGTTGGCCAGGTAGGTACCGGCGATACGTTAAATGATTTTGCGCCAATAAACCCGGCCACTGGCCAGCCGTATTTCGTTATCCGCTCAGCAGGCTGGGGCGGCAGCTGGTTGCCGGGCAACGTGCTGCGTTTTAACACCGTCGCAGCATCAAAACCAGCAGTGCTACTGCGCTCAGTATCAGCTGGCCATAGCGCTATAGATCAAGATTCAATCCGCTTGCACTTCCGTGGCAACGCCCAGTAAATAGGAGTTTTAAATGGCACAGGCAGTAACAGTATATCGTTGGGATGATGCAGGCGCGCCGCAGCTACCCAACGGCAAGCCCAGTGAAATTATAGACATATTAACTAAGTGCCTGGTAGACGGGTACGGTGACAAAACTCCGCTGGGCTGGACTCGACCTTTTTACGATGCTGTAAATCAGGCGGCAGCGTTTCGCAACTCTGTAGCGGATGGCGGTAGCGGCGGTTATGCCAAATTTTTTAGTAATGATGGTAGCGACAATAATAACGCGCTGATGCGCATTACCCATGCAGCCAGCATGACAGATATTAATACACTGTTCCGTCAAGGTTATACGCAGGCTTTGCGCGCCACAGCCGGTAGTGGTAATAACAAAACGGATAAATGGTTGCTGATAGGTACTAACACCGCTTTTTATTTTATCATGGGTCGCAATGTGTCCGTTCACGCCGGAAGTACATCATTCCCTAATTCTTGCATTTTTGTCGGCGATTACTATTCGACAATTCCGAGTGATGTATCCCGATTTATCACTTTAGCCGCCCCAGCGCAAACCGACACATCATTTGCCGGCTATTTGGAAACGCTAGACTGGTTGTGTGTCTCCGCCCAATATAGTAATTCGGCCTGCTTGAAACTTTATGATGCCGACGGTTTTGAATCGTTCATTCAGTATTCGCTTTGTAGTTTTACGAACAACAGCAGTGTAACAACCAATACCGTTTTTAATGCTGCGCCACCTTTCCCGCAAGGGTTGATACCTGTACATATTAAAGCTACAAGTCGCGATCAGGCTACAACTAACGTATCGGATAGGTTTGGTGTAATACTACCTAGGAGTCAGGTGTCACCGGTATATAGAGGAATATTACCCGGTTTGTTTAATCTAACATATATCGGTTACAGAGATCTGGCTTGGCCCAGTGTTGTCGAGATTGACGCGCAAAATTATTTACCGCTCAGAAACCCTAATGGCGGCCCGATAAACGCTGCAATTAATCTGGAGATCTGGCATGACCCTTTTGCTGCGCTATGAACCGCCGTTCACGACACCAATTAACTGCGGCCTAATTGAGCTAGATATCGACCCTGCTGCTGAGCGCTACGTTGTAATGGATCGCATTAATTTAACAGTGCTGTGGCACGGCGTGCCGCCTGCAGTGGGTAACGCAAAAATACGGTTGCCGCTTAGCTATACAATCGAAAACAACCTAATGGCATTGATACTGGACGATGCCGGCAGCCCAAGCTACTACGTAAACGGCAATGACAAAATACAGGCATCGCTGGTTGACGCCAGAACGGTGCAACTAAACCCATGACAGCTATTCAGCTGCGGTTTACCCGTACCGGCCCCGGTGTTGTCAGTCCAATCACCCTGCGTTATGAGGGTGACGAACCGCCACCGCCGCTACCGATACAAGAGCCAAATATCATAATGGCCGTAAGCAGCCGTTACAGCGTGCGCGCTGGCCATTTAAGCCGGCAGCTTAAAACCAACTGGGCCAGTGGCGATATTACTAATGCAATACGCGTGCGCTGGTCGTCTGACCCGATAACCATAAAAGTGGTTTACTCGATATGGACAACAGCGCCTTTGGTAACGCAGCAAACCGGCACAACCTGGACAAGCAACTGGCCGGTAGTGGAAAAGCAAACCCAGATTAACTGGGGCGGCTATCAGCAGGTATATGCAGCAACGCAAACCAAATGGGCGCGCTGGCCAGTAGTTAGCCGCCAGCTGCAAACAGTATGGCTGCCAGCAGTTAAATTACAGCAGTTGCTAACAGCCCAGCGCTGGCAGCACACAGATATTGCCGAGCATTTTACCCAGCTGTTTTATAACCACGGCAGCGATATAGCACAGGCCACAAAACTGCGATGGGGCCCAAGGCCACCAAGCTATATTTGCAGCCAGGACGCACGGCCAACAAGCGGCGTGCTCACTCTGCGGTTTCACACAGTCGGCGCACCAACCAGCGGCGTATTAACACTGCGCTTTAGCAACGAGCACAACCCCGTAGTGTGTGTACTGGACATAGGCGGCGGGTTAATACCGCCACTGCCAGAGCTGCCAACCATAGACATAACAACACCGATAACGCCGCCCCGGCGCAGGAGCTACATTATGCAGCCACAGTTACGCTGCTACCGCGTAAGCGACAACCAAGAGATAAACATCATCAGCGCCAACTGGAGCATAAGCCGCAGCCAGTGGGGCGCAACCATCAGCCTTGTGTGCGGCAGTAAAGGCGATAAGGATCTGCTGTTCGCCGGTGGCCCGCAGGAGTTTAAGCTGGTTATTAATGGCTACGAGTTCTACGGTTTAGCAGAACGCGCATCTTTAGCCGCATCTTTTGGCAGTAATGTATGGACAGTTGCAGGGCGCAGCAGCATTGCGGAGCTGGCCAGCCCGCATGACGCGCCACGTTCTTACAGTAACGCCATCGCAAAAGGTATTGCCGCGTTGGTATCGGACGAGCTGACAGGCACCGGCTGGACACTGGATTACGGCCCCACACAATTTAATGTGCCCGCCGGTGCATTTTCGTATGTAAACAAAAGCCGCGTAGAGGCCATTGCACAAATAGCGCAGGCAATTGGCGCTATGATTTACCCCGATGGCGCAACTAAAACCCTGCGTATCCGTCCACTATGGCCGGTAACGCCTTGGGCCATGGCAGGAGCAACACCGGCTGTTGCAGTGCATGACGATGTGATCCTGTCCTATAACTCCGAGCCATCAATTAGCCCGCTATACAACAAAATATTCGTTCGCGGCGAGCAACAAGGCGTTTTCGGCGGTGTGCGTCGCACAGGCACAGCAGGCGATAAAGTGGCACCGGATATCGTCGACGCGCTGATAACAGACGTTATTGCAGCTCGCCAACGAGGCACTGCAGAGCTAGCTGGCAGCGGCAACAAAGATGTGATCTCACTTACAATGCCAATAATGGACTTACTACCACCTTGCTTACCAGGGCAAATATTAGGTGTTACATGGCAAACAGAAACCTACAAAGCGCTGGTCGACAGCATTGCCATATCAGCCCAGCGCAGCCAAAACGGCCAGCTGACAGTACGCCAAAATGTAGGAGCATTACGCAGCTATGAGTAACAGCTACCGCCGCCTGCGAACACTAACGCAAACCCAGCCCCGCACCGTGGCCACAGTAACCAACCACAACTTAGACGGCACCAGTACAGTGCAGTTAATGGGCGGCGCTTACATCACCGTATTGGGGCAAGATGTAGCGGTTAACAGCAAGGCATATATAGAGGGCGGCCGCATCATCGGGCAAGCAGCGGATTTGCCCTACACGGAGATTGAAATATGATAAAACAATGGCCGCAATGCGCAAATATTGTACGGAATCATTAGATATCAAATTTTCATCATACAAAAATCGTTATCCTCAGATAGTTTAGCGAGCGGATTTCTGATAATTAATAACCTCAATAAATGGAGTAGCAAAATGTTCAAAAGAACAATCACAACATCAATAGTTATCGCATCATTATTTTGCCCTGGTTTGGCTGTGGCAAACGAGACATGTGAGGCACTGACAGACCCAGTAGCGCAGTTTTCGTGCTGGATTGGTGGTGGCGATGTTGTTCAGCCCATGGGGCCAGGTTCAGGTGGTACCGGTGGTTCAGGTGGTGGCACTGAAGAAGTAAAGAAAACTGCTGGGTAGTTTGATGGATAATATTACAGCATTTTTGCTGGATACAATTTGGATCGTATCATTTGCCCTGGCGATGTTTTATAACATAGCCAGGCGCAGAGACTTAAAACCAATTATCTGGTTGGCGGGTGTTTTAGCCGCTGTATACGCGCTTAACCATATTGCTACAGCGCTGCTGTTTGACGGTAAAACATTCAGGCAGCATGTTACCTTTCAGTATGTGTTGTGGAGTATGGCCTGCATGTTAATCATGCTGGTGATGCTGGTTTTCAAAGTGGTCACCCAGATGCGTTTATATTGGGTTACCTGGGCAGTTTTTGCGTTGCTTGCTGTAGACATTATGGGCAACGCACTGATGCACATTGACCAGAACATTATGGGGTTAAACGACTTTGGGGCACCTAATATTGTCTGGATTCAGGATAGATGGTGGCTGTGGTATTGGTACTCTGCTCAGAGCAATATCAATAACTGCTTAATGCTGGCGGTGTTGTTTTTGCCGGTGGGTTTGGAAAGTGGGCTAAAGATGCAAACAAACATAAGAAAGGTGTTTAAAAGCCTATTAAACGGATTTAATTTCTTCCGGTTTGTAGGCGGAGTGAACACCGCATATAACAGATTAATAGTGATACAGGACATGATCGATGCTATGCCGGCGTGTGAGCAGGCACAGGCAAAATCACTGCTATCATCAGCACAAGAGCTGCTATACCGGCAGGATGAAACCGGAACAGATCATATGGATGGTATTCACTTATTACTCGATGCAGCTGCCCACGTTGCCCTGCACTACTCCACAGCCCCTGCCACACAATACACAACCGCCTTAAACGCAAAGAGCAGGTAACCCTGCTCTGCAAATTCTCAAACTACCCTGCGATTTACCACCGGTCTATATTCTCAAACTACCCTGCGCAAATTCTCAAACTACCTGCGCGGCTACAGCATTAAAACAAAAACCCCGAGCTTTTGGCTCGGGTTTTTTTTTTTAATCTGGCGGAGAGAGAGGGATTCGAACCCTCGTTAGGGGTTAACCTAAACACACTTTCCAGGCGTGCGCCTTCAGCCACTCAGCCATCTCTCCGGAACTTGCGTTGCAAGCGCGGCTATACTAGGGAAATTCCTACCCCGCTGCAACTGTTATCTCTCTCTGATGCCTGCTTATGGCTGATTTTTAAGCATTTAGGCAACAGCAGTGCTCAGGCGTTGCCTTTTACCTGCATTCTTTGCTCTTTGGCAAAGTTAAGCATGCGGTTAAGTGGCAGCAAGGCTTTTTCGCGCAGCGCGGCATCAACGAAGATCTCATGGCCACTGGTGTCTGTCAGCGCCGCCTCAATCGCTTTTAAGCCGTTCATTGCCATCCAGGGGCAATGAGCGCAGCTGCGGCACGTTGCGCCGTTACCGCCGGTTGGAGCTTCGATAAATACCTTATCCGGCATCTGCTGCTGCATCTTATAAAAGATGCCTTTATCGGTTGCGACAATAAAGGTGTCGTTAGGCAGCGTTTGGCTGGCTTTAATCAGCTGGCTGGTTGAGCCTACCGCATCGGCTAACTGCACCACGCTGTCGGGCGACTCCGGATGTACCAGTACAGCAGCGTCCGGATGTTGTTTTTTCAGCTCTACCAGGGCCTTGGCTTTAAATTCATCGTGCACGATACAGGCGGCGTTCCATAGCAGCATGTCGGCGCCGGTTTGCTTTTGTACATAAGCGCCCAGGTGTTTATCCGGGCCCCAGAGAATTTTTTTGCCCTGGCTGTCCAGGTAATCTACTACGTCCAGTGCAATAGACGAGGTTACCACCCAGTCGGCACGGGCTTTTACCGCTGCTGAGGTATTGGCATATACCACCACGACACGGTCAGGGTGCGCGTCACAAAAGGCGGAGAATGGCTCGGCCGGGCAGCCTAAATCCAGTGAACAGGTGGCGTCCAGGGTTGGCATCAGCACAGTTTTATTTGGCGTCAGTATTTTCGCCGTTTCGCCCATAAACTTAACGCCGGCAACTATTAAGGTTTTTGCCGGATGCTCATTACCAAAGCGTGCCATTTCCAGCGAGTCAGACACACAGCCGCCGGTTTCTTCTGCCAGCGCCTGAATTTCCGGATCGGTATAATAATGCGCAACCAGCACAGCGTCTTTTTGCTGTAATAACGCTTTGATACGGTCTTTATAGGCAGCTTTATCTGCGCTACTCAGTGGTACCGGCTTTTTCGGAAAAGCAAAGTCTTGCTCTGTGAAATACAACGTCTGTTCCATAGGGCTTACCCGCCGACTGTAAAGGGCGGCTATTATAGCGCTGCACGCTAAGAAAATACAGTGTGGTTGCATGGTGGGTCATGATGGATTCGAACCATCGACCAACGGATTAAAAGTCCGCTGCTCTACCAGCTGAGCTAATGACCCATGCAGGAAAAACGAAGAAATAGTGGTGGGTCATGATGGATTCGAACCATCGACCAACGGATTAAAAGTCCGCTGCTCTACCAGCTGAGCTAATGACCCAAACAGGTGGCGTCGAAGTGGTGGGTCATGATGGATTCGAACCATCGACCAACGGATTAAAAGTCCGCTGCTCTACCAGCTGAGCTAATGACCCACTTCGATAACTTTAGTTTGTGCGCTTTGGTGGGTCATGATGGATTCGAACCATCGACCAACGGATTAAAAGTCCGCTGCTCTACCAGCTGAGCTAATGACCCCCACTGCGGACGCATATCTTACTGATTTACGGCTTTTGTGCAACCAAAAAGTGTTAAAAACGTCTTTGTTAGGGTCTGATTGCTCAAAATGCCAGCGTTAGTGCTGACAACAACAATAAAAAACCCGGCAAAAGCCGGGTTAGATTATTTCAATGCATTGATTCTGTCTTGCGCCAATTTGGCAGAAGTGGCGGTACCGTGTTGCTGCACTACCTGACGATAATAACGCAATGCCGAGTCTTTGTTGTTCTCGCGCTCGGCTACCTGGCCTAGTTTTAGCAAGGCATCGGCAACTTTATTTGATTGAGGAAAGTTATTCACTACCCGCTCAAAATGCGTTTTGGCTTTGGCCAGTTCATTATTATTAAATAATAACTGCCCCAACCAATAATGTGCATTGGGTGTATACCCTGAGTTTGGGTAACTGCGAATAAAATTCTCAAACTCGGGAATTGCGGCATCATAACGCCGGTCTTTCAGCACCATATTGACGGCTTTGTCGTAGGCGTCATTCTCAGACATATCGCTGGAGTATGTCGATGTTGCCGCCACAGTATCAACAGGCTGCACTGCAGCACTGCCTGCAGCCGTTGGTGCCTGAATAGCGCTGACCCGCCGGTCAATCTCCTGGTACAAATCACGCTGGCGCTGCAGAATTTCCTCTAACTGGTACGAATGAGTTTCTGTTACACCGCGCAACTCGCTAACTTCATCCAGCAATTGCTGCAACTGGGTGGTCATTCTCAGCTGCGCTTCAGAGCGGGCTTCAACTATGCGTTCCAGTGTCGCAAGACGCTGCTCCAGCGAGCCTGCTGGCTGAACCTGGCCGGTACTGACAGCCCCCCGGTTAAGGGTAATGTCGGTAACAGGTGCAGGGTTAGCAATAACACTGGTGTGTGCCAGTGCTATTGCGGATAACAAAGTGTATTTAACGTTCATTCGCATCAATATAGGTAATTAGTCTGGATTAATAGACTAACACTGCACGACGGTTTTTAGCAAAGCCTGCTTCAGTGCGTGACATATCAACCGGCTTCTCTTCACCGTAACTTACGGTAGAGATTTGGCCGGCAGAAACGCCCAGGTTTTGTAAATACTGTACCACTGCCATAGCACGACGCTCGCCCAGGGCGATGTTATATTCTGGCGTGCCACGCTCATCTGAATGGCCTTCGATAGTCACGCGTACTGAAGGGTTAGCGCTTAAGAAAGCACCGTGGGCCTGCAACGTTTCAACAAATTCCGGGCGTACCGTGGCTTTGTCAAAATCAAAATAGATGGTGTTTTCCTGACGCAGTGCATCCAGCTTCTGGCGCATTTGTTCAGCCGGGCTTACTACTGGCTCAACCGTTTCTACCTGCACAGTTTCCTGTTGTTGCTGCTGGCTTACACCAGAGGTGTCAGCATCAGACTGATCAGTAGAAGAAGTAGAGCTACAAGCAGCCAGCGTCAGCACGGGTAAAGCAACCAATAAACCTTTTAACACTTTATTTAATTTCATGATGTTGTCCTTAGTATTTAAATGTAATAACTAACTTTTTTTATAAAAAAGGCGACCAGGCTGGCGATTTTACCTGTCCTTCTACCGCCGGCAGCCGTGCTTTAAAACGACCATCCATAGAAACCAGTGCTAACACCTGTGCTGAACCATGCAAGGTGCTGTAAATAATCATAGACCCGTTCGGTGCCACGCTGGGTGACTCGTCCAGGTTCGTTTTCGTCAGTACCTGCAAAAACCGGGTCTGGCGATCCATTTTTGCAATGTGGTACTGACCCCGGGTGCGGTTTACCATCACCACCGAGTTACCATCCGGCGTGTAGGAACCGGCCAAATTCATTTCACCTTCAAAGGTTAAACGGCGGGTCTGACCCGTTAACAAATTTACGCTATAAAGTTGCGGATTGCCACCGCGTTCAGAGCTAAACAACAGCTCTTTGCCATCCGGCGACCAGGATGGCTCGGTGTCAATCGCGCGATGATTAGTGATACGGCTTAACGCCTTAGTGGCCACGTCCATGGTATAAATTTCTGTGTTGCCATCTTTAGACAGCACCATTGCCAGTTTTCTGCCGTCCGGTGACCAGGCCGGGGCACCGTTAATACCCGGCGTACTGCTAAGCATAGTGCGCCGGCCGGTGTAAATATCCTGCACATAAATTTGTGACTGACGTTTTTCAAACGTCACATACGCCAGCTTAGTGCCATCGGGTGACCAGCTTGGTGACATCAACGGCTCTTTAGAACGCAGTAAAATCTGTTCGTTGTAACCGTCGTAATCCGCTACCACCAGCTGATAAGGAAATTCAGCCTGCCGGTTTACCAGCACGTAGGCAATTTTAGTTAAAAAGGCACCACGCTCACCGGTCAATTTTTCATACACGATATCGCTGATACGGTGACCGTACTGGCGAAACTGGCCGCCGTTAATGGTGGTTTCACGGCTATCAAGGATATGCGCCGTGCTGGCCGTTAAGCGACCGGCATTCAACGACTGCCGATCAGCACTGTTACTGCCTTTTAGCACATCGATCAGCTCAAAACTGACGGTGTAGCGGTCAATGCCCACTTCGGTAATTTGGCCTATCACAATGGCCTCGACACCTTCACGGGCCCAGGCTGCATAATCAATTTGTGCAGCCGACTGCGGCCGTTGCGGCATTTTAATACTGGCCAAAGGGCTGAACTTGCCGCTACGCATCAAATCGGCAGCAATCACTTCATCCAGCCGCTGGCTGGGTAAGGTAGCGCCTTTAAAGGTAAAAGGTAAAATGGCTACCGGCCGCGCTGAATCAATACCTTCGGTAATGACGATTTCCAGTGACGCTTTCGCCTGACTACTTAGCGCCAGGGTGATAAACAATACCGTGTTGCGAATAAATTTAAGCATAATTAAAGTTCTGGGCTCACCGTTAAGTTAATGTCTTTTAACTGGTTATATACATCCGGATCTGCCGACACCGGCAAGGTTCCGGCCCGATTCACGGCCCTGACTGTGGCATCACACACCGCTTTATCACCACTTAAAACACCTACTTTGGTGACAAAACCATTGCTGGCCAGGCGTATATTGATCCGGCACGATTTACCGCGCATACCTTCATCAACCAGCAAGTTACGCTGTATCGCATCGCGGATCAGCGCGGTGTATCGCTGCACTTCAGTCGCCGCTTGTCTGGCCCGCGCTGCAGCACGGGCCTGCGCTTCTTTTGCCAGCTGCTCCTGCATGGCGCGCTCCTGCTCTGCTTTTTGCCGGGCTTCTTCTGCCTGACGCGCCCGTTCAGCGGCCGCTTTTTCAGCCGCCTGCTGTTCAGCAATTCGTTTTTGCTCGGCCGCTTTGGCCGCTTCTTCTGCTTTTTGCCGCTCTTGCTCTTTCGCTATGCGCTGTTGTTCCGCTGCTTTTGCCTTGGCCGCTTCCTGCTGTTGGCGCTTTTTCGCGTCAGCCGCGGCGGCCTTAGCTTTAGCGGCTTCGGCATCGGCTTTGCGTTTTTCCTCGGCAACCCGTTTTAACCGCGCTTCTTCATTGGCGCGGTTTTTCTCGGCTTGCTGCGCCCGGCGCTCTAACTCACGAATACGTTTTTCTTCCGCCGCCTTGGCGGCATCACGCTCTTTTTGTATTTGCTCGACCCGGGCATTAAGCTGCTGCTGATCAATCGCCACGGCTTCAACCGGTGCCTGACCTTCTGTTTCCAGGCTAACCGACAGCATTTCAGGCTTATGGGAAAAATCTGCACTAAACACCAGCAGCACCACGATAGCCAGATGCAAACCGAGCGATTTTGCCAGTGCCGGCTCTATCTGCATCGCCATCTCAGTTCGCGTCCACGTTATCGGTCATTAACCCCACAGCAGGTGCACCGGCAGCTTTTAATACATTTATTAACCGGATCACCGCATCGTAGCTTACTTTACGATCGCCTTTGACAATCACCTGAGTACCCGGCTCTATTGTCAGCCAGCTGGCCACTTCTACCGTCAGTTCTGCGGCCGTAAAGGGGCCCTGCTGCTTGCCATCTTTTTCAAAGTAGTACAAGCCGTCCTGATCGACCGTCGCCACTAAAGGTGTTTTACCGTCCTGCATCTGCTTAATCGGCTCTGCCGCCGATTTAGGCAGCTCCACTTTTACGCCTTGCGTAATCAGGGGCGTGGTGACCATAAAAATCACCAGCAGTACCAGCATAACATCGATGTAGGGCACCACATTAATTTCAGCCTTTAACCGACGTTTTTTTCTTACATACATCAGCCAGCTTCTCCGGTGTTTGATACCGCCTGACGGTGCAGGATGTTGGCAAACTCTTCGACAAAGTTCGCGTAGCTACTTTCCAGCATTTCTACCTGATGCGAAAATTTGTTGTAGGCAATTACCGCCGGGATAGCGGCAAATAAGCCGATGGCGGTAGCAATAAGCGCTTCTGCAATACCCGGCGCCACCATAGCCAGCGTGGCCTGCTCTACCGCACCCAGCGCGATAAACGAGTTCATAATGCCCCAAACGGTGCCAAATAAGCCGATGTAAGGGCTGATCGAGCCCACAGTTGCCAGAAAGGGCAGGTGCATCTCTAACCGTTCTACCTCGCGTGACAACCCTACCCGCATGGCACGCTGTGTGCCTTCCATCACCGCGGCCGGTTGGCGGCTATTGGTTTTATGTAAACGGGCAAACTCTTTAAAACCGGCTTTAAACAACGCCTCTAACCCACTGTTAGCGGCGCGGGCACTGACTTCATTGTACAGTTTGGCTAAATCCACACCGGACCAGAATTTATCTTCAAACTTCTTTGCATCAACCACAGCGGCACTCAGTGCTTTGCGCCGGCGGAAGATCATGGTCCAGGACATGACCGACATCGCCAGTAAAATCAGCATCACCAGCTGCACAACAAAACTGGCTTCAATTAACAACCCTAAAATAGAAATCTCACCTGCCACCTGATAATACCTCTGCAACTTCGGCCGGAATGGCCCTGGCCTTCATTTCCTGTAATGCAATACAGGCTACTTTAATTTGTGCCGAACATAGCAGCTCGCCGGCAACATTATGAATTTTTTGTATAAAAACTATGCTAGCTTGTTTTAAGGTACTGATTTGACTGGAAACCGTCAATAATTCATTAAATTTAGCCGGTTTTTTGTTATCCATTAAAACCTGAGTAACAACAAAGGCGACATTTTTTGACAATAATAAATCCTGCTCAATACCCAGGGCGCGCAACCACTCGGTGCGCGCTCGCTCAAAAAATTTCAAATAATTGGCATAATAAACTATTCCTCCGGCGTCGGTATCTTCGTAGTACACACGCACAGGGAATGTAAAGACAGTGTCTGACATGGCTGATCGCTTTAATTGCTGCATATGATATGTAAGGCTGAGTAGTAACTCAATCGTCGTTGCAAGCTAAACACAACTATATTTTTCTTCATTTGCTACTTGCATTTTTTATTTGCTTTGGTTGAACATTATTTCCGCAATTAGTTCAAGCATTTCGCCACTTCCTGCGATAAGTTACCACTTTTCAGCGACCGCTCAACAGCCGGGGTTTGTGACAAAAAGTAATGCGGCTATCATGCGGATTTTATATTAACCTTAGATGAACAAGTGTCTGTAGCAGCAAGCTGCAGAAAAACTGCTTATCGTTTAACCGATCTCGCCACAACCTAACATTAGTTTTTTTAATGCTTGCGCTGCAGTTTTTCTCGTTTGAAGTAATTGCTCCAAATATCTATCATACGCAGGTGTTCTGAGCTAGCGCAAAGATACCGCAGTTTTCTGCCTTATCTTAGTAAGGATCACTTGGTAACGAGATTTGTGTTTTGACCAAGTTTTGTTGCTGTTTCAACATGTTCCCTGGATTTTTTTGAAGCACTCCTTCAACTTGTTGCATTGCCCGCTCTCTTGAGCGGGCTTTTTTTTTTCATACCCGTTCCATTTTAACCTGCTGCGTTGTTACCTGCATTCGCGCCTCCGAATCACATAGGAAACTATGCTGATGGGGCCGGGCTGGCGTACCAGGTCGCTCATTTGTCGCCTGGCTGCAGCACCGTCCAGTTAGTGGATACTTTTATTTAGCTTAGTCTGAGTTGGGTATGTCAAAGCCAAAGTGCGTGTAAGCGCGTGGCGAGGCGATACGGCCACGTGGCGTGCGCTGGATAAAACCCTGTTGTATTAAAAACGGCTCTATCACATCTTCTATAGTGTCTTTTTCTTCGCCAATAGCGGCGGCAAGATTATCCAGCCCGACCGGCCCACCGCTAAACTTTTCAATAATGGCCAAAATTAGCTTTCTGTCCATATAATCAAAGCCTTCTGCGTCGACATCCACCATTTGCAGCGCCGCAGCCGCGACCTGAGGCGTAACCTCGCCATTATGTTTAACCTGCGCATAATCGCGCACCCGGCGCAGCAGCCGGTTGGCTATACGCGGCGTACCACGCGAGCGCCGGGCAATTTCGGCGGCACCGGCTTCATCGAGCACTAAGTTCAGAAAGTGCGCCGAGCGCAGAATAATTTGGGTCAGCTCTGTCACTTTATAAAATTCCAGCCGCTGCACTATGCCAAAGCGATCACGCAGTGGCGAGGTTAAGGCACCAGCACGCGTGGTGGCGCCCACCAGGGTAAACGGTGGTAAATCCAGCTTAATAGAGCGCGCCGCCGGGCCCTCGCCTATCATAATGTCCAGCTGATAATCTTCCATCGCCGGATACAAAATCTCTTCAACTACCGGGCTTAGCCGATGAATTTCATCAATAAACAGCACATCATTGGGTTCAAGGTTGGTTAGCAGCGCCGCTAAGTCGCCGGCTTTTTCCAGCACCGGCCCCGAGGTGGTTTTAATATTGACGCCCATCTCATTAGCCACAATCATCGCCAGCGTGGTTTTACCCAACCCCGGCGGGCCGAAGATCAGCAGATGGTCCAGCGGATCGCCCCGGCCACGGGCCGCTTCGATAAAAATGGCCATTTGCTGGCAAACGTGCTGTTGTCCGGTGTAATCGGCCAGGCTTTTTGGCCGGATAGCACGGTCGATCACTTCATCTTCGCGTGTGGCAGTGGTTTGAATTAAACGGTCCGCTTCTATCATGGTTTACATCATGCTCCTGAGCGCGGCTTTAATCAGCTGTTCGCTACTCATATCGGGTTGCTTTACTGCCCTGACGGCTTTATCGGCTTGCAGCTGGCTGTAGCCGAGTGATAGCAGCGCGCTGACAGCATCCTGTTCGGCACTTTGTGGCAAGCTAAACACGGCCTCGTCATCCTGTAACTGCAGGGCATCGCTTAGGGGCGTATTGGGTGCTATGCCCCAGTCTTTTAACCGATCACGCATTTCTACCACTAAGCGTTCAGCCGTTTTTTTACCCACCCCCGGCAGTTTGATCAGGCTGCTGACATCGTCCAGCTGTACACAACGGACAAACTGCTGCGCTGTCATGCCTGACAAAATGGTGAGCGCCAGCTTAGGGCCAACGCCGTTTGCTTTAATTAACTGGCGAAACAGCGCACGCTCGGTTTGGTTGACAAAACCGTACAGCAACTGGGCATCTTCACGCACAACAAAATGCGTATAAATAACCGCTTCAGCGCCCGGCGCCGGCAGCTGATAAAAGCTGGTCAGTGGCAGTTGTACTTCATAGCCAACGCCGGCAACTTCAATTAATAAATCCGGAGCCTGCTTTTCCAGCAAGATACCGCGTAAACGTCCGATCATAATGTCTGCTTATTAGTAGGCGAAAAATCAGGCTTAGCGTAAGCGGCCGCGCACCGTTTTGTGGGCTTGCCCGGCCAGGCTGACTAAACTTTGCTGAGTATGCCCATGACACAAGGCGACTGCAAGCGCGTCGGCGGCATCGGCTTGTGGGTTAGCCGGCAGCTTTAATAAGCTACGCACCATATGCTGCACCTGCGCTTTGTCGGCCGCACCGGTACCGACCACCGCCTGCTTTACCTGACGGGCGGAATATTCAAATACCTCCAGCCCGGCATGTTTGGCGGCGACAATAGCTGCGCCACGCGCCTGGCCCAGCTTTAAGGCGGAATCGGCATTGCGCGCCATAAACACCTGCTCAATGGCAAAGATCGTTGGCCGGGTCTGGCGGATAATTTCACTGACACCGTTAAAGATGTCCAGCAAGCGCTCAGCCAGCAAATCACTGGTGTTTAACCGGATACAGCCGCTGGCGACATAGTCGAACTTCATGCCGCTTTGGCGCACGACACCGTAGCCGGTTAACCGGCTGCCCGGATCGATACCCAGAATAATATTCACGCTTAGGCGTACTCGGCCATCAGTTCATCACTGATGTCGGCATTGTGGTAGACGTTTTGTACATCGTCTGAGTCTTCCAGTTGGTCGAGCATTTTAAAAAAGGCGGCAACGTGCTCAGCATCTACCTCTGCCCGGGTGGACGGGATCAGCGTGACTTCGCTGTTATCCGGGGTAAAACCTGCAGCGAGCAGTGCATCTTTTACATCATTAAATGCCTCAGCTGATGTCAGCACTTCAAAGCTGCCATCATCATGGCTGACAATGTCTTCGGCACCGGCGTCCAGCGCCGCTTCCATCAGCGCATCTTCATCCTGGCCCGGAGCAAAAATCAGCACGCCACGGCGCTGAAATAAATAAGCAACCGAGCCACTGGTGCCCAGGCTGCCACCGGCTTTGCTAAACGCATGTCGCACATCCGCCACCGTGCGTTTATGGTTGTCGGTCATGGTTTCCACGATGACAGCAACGCCATTAGGGCCATAACCTTCATACACCAGCTCTTCGTAGTTTTCACCTTCACTGGCGCCGGCACCACGCTTAATGGCTCTGTCTATGGTATCGCGGGTCATGTTTTCCGACAGGGCTTTGTCTACCGCCAGCCGTAAGCGTGGGTTGGCAGTGATGTCTGGGTTTAAGCGGGCAGCGACGGTGAGCTCGCGAATGATTTTGGTAAAGATTTTATTTTTTTTCGCATCCTGGCGGGCTTTGCGATGCTTCATGTTCGCCCATTTACTATGGCCGGCCATCAGTTACTCCTTAGTTGTGGCAGCCAACGGGCTGCCACGGTATTGCAGGTAAAACAGTTAACGGGCGTTATTGTGCTTTAGTTACCACACTAATCCCCAGCTCGGTCAATTGTGCCGGGTTCGCCGCACCTGGCGCGTCCGTTAACGGGCAAGCCGCGGTGGCGGTTTTTGGAAACGCCATCACATCACGGATAGAGGTCGCGCCTGTCATCAGCATCACTAAACGATCCAAACCAAAGGCTAAACCGGCGTGTGGCGGTGCGCCATACTTTAATGCTTCTAATAAGAAACCAAATTTCTCCGCGGCTTCTTCATCGCTAATGCCCAGTAAGGTAAACACCTTTGCCTGCACATCGGCAGTGTGAATACGTACCGAGCCACCCCCTAATTCAGTGCCATTTAACACCATATCGTAAGCATTAGACAGTAAATTACCCAGCTGTAACTGCTCATTTGGTGTATTTAAGAATGCCGCCGTATCTAAAGGTGAGGTAAACGGATGATGCACGGCAGAGAAGCTGCCATCGTCGTTTTCTTCAAACATCGGGAAGTCCACTACCCACAGCGGTTTCCAGCCTGGCTGGGTAATGGCTAAGTCTTCACCCAGCTTTAAGCGCAGCGCGCCCATCGCCTCGCACACCACTTTGTAACTGTCGGCACCAAAGAAAATCAGGTCGCCGTTTTGCGCGTCAGTACGGCTGATAATAGCAGCGATAATCTCTGGCGTTAAAAACTTCGCTACCGGCGATTGTACGCCCTCAGCGCCTGCTGCCACCTCGTTAACTTTCATCCAGGCCAGGCCTTTGGCGCCATAGATGCCAACAAAGCTGGTGTAATTGTCGATATCTTTACGCGAGACTTTCTCGGCGGCGCCCGGCACTTTCAGCGCGACGACGCGGCCTTTGGCATCATTGGCCGGGCCGGAGAACACTTTAAATTCGACGTCTTTTAATAAGTCAGCCACATCGACAAACTGCATCGGGTTACGTAAGTCAGGTTTGTCAGAGCCATACAACCGCATTGCTTCACTGTATGGCATACGCGGGAACTGGCCTAAGTCGACGCCCAGCAGCTGGTTAAACATCTGCTGCACCATGGTTTCGGTCACCTCTATCACCTGCTCAGCAGTCATAAAGGAGGTTTCGATATCAATTTGGGTAAATTCCGGCTGGCGGTCGGCGCGTAAATCTTCATCGCGGAAGCATTTAACAATTTGGTAGTAGCGGTCTAAACCCGACATCATCAGCAGCTGTTTAAACAGCTGCGGTGATTGCGGCAGTGCAAAGAACTGGCCTTTGTGTGTACGGCTGGGCACTAAGTAGTCGCGCGCGCCTTCCGGTGTGGCTTTGGTCAGGATCGGTGTTTCCACGTCCATAAAGCCGTGGCTGTCCATAAAGTTACGCACAAAACTGGTGACTTTAGCGCGAAACTTCAGCCGTTCGGTCATCATTGGCCGGCGCAGGTCCAGATAGCGGTATTTCAGGCGCTGCTCTTCACTGTTGTTCTGGTTTGAATCCAGCGGCAGGGGGGCAGCTTTATTTAAAATAACCAGTTCAGCGGCATATACCTCGACTTCGCCGGTGGCCATATCTTTATTAACTTGCGAGTCTGGCCGCGCTCTTACCTGGCCTTTTATTTGAATGCAGAATTCATTGCGCAGCGTGTAGGCAATATCAAACAGGTCTTTTAAATCCGGGTCGCATACCACCTGCACCAACCCTTCACGGTCGCGCAGGTCTAAAAATATTAATCCACCCAGATCGCGGCGACGGTTAACCCAGCCGCATAAAGATACCTGTTGCCCAACATGTTGTGCGGTTAATAAACCACAATAATGGCTACGCATTAAACCTTCCTTCTACCTTGCTAATCAGCGGTACTAAAATGACGGCTAATTATATAGAATTGACGCTTAATGTCACTGCCCGCTTACGAAAACACCGCCTTGGAAAAGCAGTACTGATTCTTACCCTGCTGCTTAATGCGATACATCAGGCTGTCGGCAACTTTCAGCAGTTTAGCACTGTCGGTACCGTCATCCGGATAAACCGCGATACCAATACTGGCACCTACCTGCACATTACCCACCGACAAACTGACCGGTTGCGCCAGCTGATGCAGAATTTTCTCAGCGACAATGGCCGCATCATCACGGCTTAACAGCCCGGTCAGTAAAATAACAAACTCATCACCGCCAAAACGGGCTACAGTGTCACTTTTGCGTACACTGTGCTGCAGTATGCCCGCCAGTTTAAGCAGTAATTCATCGCCAACATCATGGCCGTGGCTGTCATTGACCTCTTTAAAACCGTCCAGATCAATAAACAATAACGCTAAAATTTCATTATGCCGCGCATGTTGCAGTAACGCCTGTTCAATGCGCTCTTTTACCAGGCTACGATTTGGCAGCCGGGTTAAATCATCATGGGTGGCCATAAAGCGCATTTTTTGCTCAGCGTTGCGCCGCAGTGACACTTCGCGGCGCAAGGAAAAGTTCCAAAACACCACGAACACTAATAATACCGCTGCTACGCCCCCAACCTGCCACATTAGCCTGCGCAACTGCGCTTTGTTAATGCCCTGAGTGATCTGAAAGCTAAACCACTTTTTATACAGCTGCTGCCGCTCTTCTTTACCAATACTACGCAGCCCTTTGTTTAACATCACCACCAAGGGGGCATAGTCATCGCGCACGGCAATCAGTGACGGATAAGACGGCAGATCATCCAGAATTTGCACCCGCAAATACAGATAACCAGCCTGGCGTAGCATTTCACTGGCCGCCTCTACCGAGTCCAGCACATAATCGACTTGCTTTTGCTGCAGTAATTCCAGCCCCTGGCGTAAATCCGTCACCGGCACTATTTTGACTGCCGGAAATACTTCGTTCAGATGTTGCGCCAGCTGATAGTCTTTATATATTGCTACGCGTTGCTCACTCAGCTGGCTGGTACTAATAATATTGCTGCTGTCACTGGCACTGATCACGGCCCACTGTGTTGACCAGAACTCATCGGTAAACCGGGCATATTCATGCCGCTCCGGCCGATCTGAGATATTGGCAATCAAATCAATTTCTTTTTGTTTCAGCGCTGCCAGCATAGTGTCAAACTCGGTAAAGCTGACAATCTCAAACTGCATTTGCATGCGTTCACTGAGAATATCAAACATGTCAACTGTCACACCCGACGGCTTGCCTTCGTCATCCACAAACTCCATCGGTGGCCAGTTGGCCAGCATACCAACCTTAACCGACGGCGTGCGCTCTAACCACTGCCGCTCTTGTGCCGTTAGCGGTGTTTGTTGCAAAAATTGCGGGAAATAGCGCTGGCTGGCAGCGCTAATCCATTTATTCTCGATCTGTATTAGCGTATCGAGTGACATGCTGGCAAACCCCTGCTTAATTTGCTCTGCCAGCTGTGGGCGGTCTGCCCGGGTAAGGCTGTACAATGGCGACACTATCCGGCTGTCGGTTTGCGCGGTTAGCAGATCCTGCAAATTCATTTGCTGTAAACGCAGCGGCACTATCGCCGAGGCCCCGTAAAAGCCAGCCAATTCACCAGACATTACCGCTGAGACCATCTCTGATAACGCCGCATAACGAACCCATTGCACTAACGGATAGCGCTGCTTAAGCTCATCCAGGTAGGGCGCATTTTCAAATAATCCCACTTTCACTTCGCTGTCGGCTTGCAGCGGCTGCGCTGCTGGTTTCGCTAAATGGTAAAATTGTGATTCAAATGCATATAACTGATATGCCGGCGCTACACCCTGCGGCAAATTGTTGTTACCGGGAAACGCAACCAGTGCATCAATACGGCCTTTGGCCAGCTGTTGCAGGTTATTTAATGAACTGTCTGGTACAAAAGCAATTTTGACACCGGTAAGCTCTGACCAATGCCGCCACAGGTCAACAAACAGCCCCTGGGCTTCACCTTGTAAAGAAACATGCATGTAGGGTTGGTTATCAATAGGCACCCCAAGCAACAAGGTATCTTCAGATGCCACAACGCCCAACCAACGCCGCTCGAGCTGGTCGAGAAATGACGCTGTAATAGCGGCACTTGCCTGCGCTAACACCGCATCTAAGGGATCATTCTTGTTCAGAGCATAGCTTAACGCTATGTTGCGCAGCGGTACTTTACGGTACAGCGGAAATTGCGCGGCCAGTTGCTGATACTTTGCGTAACGCGGCGGCAAGCGATCTAAGCCTGTCATCACCTTTATTTCACCCGCCAGCGCCGCATCATACATGGCGCTGACATTTGGGTAGGTTTTTAAGATAGCGCCGGGTAATAATTGGTTTAATGTATTAATATGACTGGATTGTTCGATAACACCGATAGCGTAAGGTTTTAACGCCGCCAGTTTGCTCACTTCAGGCAAATCGCGGTGCAGAAAAACATTGCTGTGAATGTCAATGCCGGTGTTTCCCAGCTGATACTGTTGCGCGCGCTCTGCGGTGCGGGCAATACCACCATGCAAGTGCACCGCCCCATCTTGCAACAGGCGCAAGGTTTCTGGCCAGTCAACCATAACAAACTCCACAGATATTCCCTGCACTGCGGCAAGCTGCTGCCAATAATCCACCACTAAGCCGGCAGGCTGACCGGCATCGTCAGCAAACATATAGGGAAAACTGTCATTGCTGATGGCAATACGTAGCGGCTCGGGCAACGTTGCTTCCGCTTGCAACTGCGCTGTCGCAAAAAGCGGCGTGGACCAAAAACCTGTCAACAGCAGACAGATTAAAAATCTGATAATCATTATGTTATTCTTTTTTGCTGCAGTGCCTTAGTTTTACGCTGCCACTTAAATAAGGTCAAGCTAGCGATGTTATATCTTGGTTGCCCGGTGTGGGCCAATTCCCGGTGGAAAAGCGCCCTCTACGCTAAAGATGTTAAGACCTCAGATTATCTGCGCCACTATGCGCAGTATTTTAACAGTGCCGAGGGCAACAGCAGCTTTTATGCCGATCCCACGCCGGATACACTGCAACGCTGGCGCGATGAAACACCAGCAGAGTATCGGTTTGTACTTAAAGTGCCGCAGCGCATCAGCCATCATGGCCAGGAAGATACGGAGCAACAACTGCAGCAATGGCTCGGCCAAATGGCGGTGCTGGGCCAAAAGCTGGCTCTGGTGCATTTGCAACTACCGGCCCAGGCTGGCCCGGAAAAATTAAGCCAGATCAGTAATAGGGTGCAGCAAATTAGCCAGCACTACCGCTGTGTACTGGAAGTCAGGCACCCGGCGTTTTTTGACAAAGCACAACATGAAATTACTCTGCACAAGATGCTGCAGCAATATCAGGCTGAACGGGTAGTGATTGACAGCCGGGCTCTGTTCGCTGTGCCGGCAACCAGCCAGGCGCTGACTGAAGCGCAGGCCAAAAAGCCCCGCCTGCCAGTGCATGCCATCAGCTTTAGCCAAACGCCGATGCTGCGTTTTATCGGCAGCGATGATATGCGTTTAAACCGGCAATTTTATCAGCCGTGGCTTAACAAAGTGCAGCAATGGCTGGATGCCGGTAAAAGCCCGTTTTGTTTTTTTCATACGCCGGACAACACCCTGGCACCGCAATTATGCCGCCAGTTTGCCGCCGATTTAGGCTATCCCCACTCTTGTCTGGCGCCCTGGCCCGGTGAGCAGCAGTACAGTCTGCTGTAGTGTTCGCTGCTTTTACGGTAAACTAACAGCAATTTTCCCCGTACTCACAGCTAACATGCAAAAAGATCAAATTTTCGCCGAGCCGCTGGCGCAGATCCAGGATTTCCGCTTTGACGATCAGGTCGCCGAAGTGTTTCCCGATATGATCCAGCGCTCCGTACCTGGTTACCAGACCATTATTCAGACCATAGGTAAACTCACCAGCCGCTTTCAGCAGGCCGACAGCCATTACTATGACTTAGGCTGCTCTTTAGGTGCTGCTACACTGGCGATGCGCCGCAATATCAGCGCAGCGAACTGCCAGATCATCGCTGTTGATAACAGCAGCGCCATGGCAGAGCGCTGCGAGCGGCATTTGCAGGCCTTTCGCTCTGAGGTTCCGGTGCAGGTGCAGCTGGCCGATATTCGCCAGCAAACCATTGAGAATGCCGCCGTGGTCGTGATTAATTTTACGCTGCAATTTTTACCCAAAACCGACCGCCAAGCCCTGATAAAACGCATTTATCACGGCCTGAAACCCGGTGGCATCCTGATTTTGTCAGAAAAATTTATCAGCCATGACAGCACAGCCAATGATCTCTTGATTGAGCTGCACCACGACTTTAAACGCGCCAATGGCTACAGCGAGCTGGAGATCAGCCAAAAACGCAGTGCGCTGGAAAATGTGATGAAACCCGATACGCTGGCCGAACACCAACAGCGTTTAACCGACGCTGGCTTTAACAGCCAGACGTTATGGTTTCAGTGTTTTAATTTCTGCTCTATGGTTGCAATAAAATAAGGTTCGCTATGCTCGATTTCACGCCCTTTTATGCCCAACTAGCCAGTAATAAACTGCACCGCTGGCTTGAGACCTTGCCCGCGCAGCTGGCTGCCTGGAGCCAAGATGCGCTACATGGCGATTTTAAGCAGTGGCAAAAAGTCATCACCAATCTGCCAACCACCACAGCTGGCAGTATTGAGCTGAAAAGCGCGGTACAGTTTGGCAGCGCCGAAGACATCAGCCCCGGCCAGGCACAGCAGATCCGTCATTTGCTGCAGCACTTAAAACCCTGGCGTAAAGGCCCATTTAATCTGCACGGTATCCACATTGATACCGAATGGCGCTCTGACTTTAAATGGCACAGGGTGTTGCCACATATAGCGCCATTGCAAAACCGCACCGTGTTAGATGTCGGCTGTGGCAGTGGCTACCATTTGTGGCGTATGCGCGGTGAAGGCGCTGAATTTGTTGTCGGTATCGACCCATCACAGCTGTTTTATGCCCAGTTTCAGGCGATTAAGCACTTTAACCCGGATCCGGCGGTTAACCTTATCCCCATTGGCATTGATGAGATGCCAGCGCTAAAACAGTTTGATACGGTATTTTCGATGGGCGTATTGTACCACCGCCGCTCGCCGCTGGACTTTTTACAGCAACTGAAAAACCAGCTACGCCCAGGTGGCGAGCTGATACTGGAAACCCTGGTGGTAGCAGGCGATGAAAACACAGTACTGGTGCCCGGTGAGCGCTACGCCAAAATGCGTAATGTCTGGTTTATTCCCAGTGTGGCCGCGTTAACGCACTGGCTTTCGCGCCTAGGGTTTAATAATGTACGTTTGGCCGATTTAAACCAAACCAGCCTGGACGAGCAACGCAAGACCGATTGGATGGACAATGAAAGTTTAATTGATTTTCTCGATGCAACTGATCATAGTAAAACCATTGAAGGCTACCCGGCGCCACTGCGCGCTGTGATTATTGCCACTAACTAGATCAGCGGAGTGATAACGCGCTAATGCCTTACCGTCCCCGTTCAACCTTAGAGCAATGGCGCATTCTGCAGGCTGTGGTCGATGCCGGCGGTTATGCGCAGGCGGCTGAGGTGCTCAGCAAAAGCCAATCGTCGTTAAACCATGCAGTAGCAAAGCTGCAAACCCAACTTGGCGTTGAATTACTGGAAGTGCGCGGCCGCAAAGCCTACCTGACGGAAGCGGGCGAAGTAATGCTGCGCCGCTCACGCCTGCTAACACAGCAGGTCGAAGATTTAGAACTGCTGGCGTCTAATATTAACCAGGGCTGGGAGCCGGAAATACGTATCGCGGTAGAGCTGGCGTACCCCAGGCGCTATTTAAATCAGGCGCTGGCCGCGTTTTATCCGCTTAGCCGCGGCAGTCGCATTCAACTGATTGACAGTGTTATTACCGGTACCGCGGAAATTATTCAGCAAAAACGCGCTGACCTGGTTATTGCCGCCTCAGCTGTTGTGCCCAAAGGTTATCTGGGCGAACCGCTCTACACTACCCGCTTTATTCCTGTTACCGGCAAGGATAACCCGCTGGCAGCCATCAGCGTGCTGGACCAGAACGAACTGAGTCAGCATTTGCAGTTAGTTATTCGTGACACGGCACAAAAACCGCAGGAAAACGCCGGTTGGTTAAGGGCAGAGCAGCGCTGGACGGTTAATAACTTTGACGAAGCGATAGACATTATGCAATTGGGCCTGGGGTTCTGCTGGCTGCCGGACTTTATGGCAGCCGATGCGATAAGCCGCGGCAGCCTGGTGCAACTGAAAGTGAATAACAGTAGCGAGCGGCTGGCCAGCATTTCGCTTATTGCACCACAAGAAGAAACCCTGGGGCCAGGCAGCAAACAACTGCGGCAGCTTTTACTGGCCGTTCACAATAAAACCTGAGGCACTTATGCAATCACAACAACTCAGCGAACTTATGCAGGCAGCCGCGCAAGATGCGCGTCAGTACGCCGCAGAAGAACATCAGATAACCTTAGATAACAGCCAGCAAAGTCTGGCACTGGTCGACACTATTTTGGCCGAATTACACCAACGTGAACTGGAGCAGCAACATTCAGCAGAAATGCTGTTTACGCTTTGCAACATGCTGGGGGCCTACATTGGCGAAGTCTTTATTGCCAGTTTAGGTGGCCAGTGGCAACAAAATCAGGCTGACAGCAAGGCGCCTTTTATTTATGTGCAATACCATGATAAAGAATTTCCTTTTGCATCAGTCTGTTACCATAAGATCATGCAAGACAACAGTGTCAGCTTGAAAAACTATGTCAAGCAAGCCATGGCAAATGCTATGCAGTAAGGCTTTTGTCGGCGGCGTTAAGCAGGTAAAATGCCGCCACTTTTAAGCCTTTCCACTTTCAGCCATTCGAGGATAGCCGTGAGCGAGCAGAAAACATCATTAAGCTACAAAGACGCCGGAGTAGATATTGACGCAGGTAATGCGTTGGTAGAACGTATTAAAGGCGCCGTTAAACGCACGCGGCGCCCGGAGGTGATGGGCGGTTTAGGTGGTTTTGGCGCTTTGTGCCAAATCCCGGCCGGTTACAAAGAGCCGGTACTGGTATCGGGTACCGACGGTGTGGGTACCAAGTTACGCCTGGCAATGGATTTAAAACGTCATGATGGCGTGGGTATCGACCTTGTCGCAATGTGCGTTAACGATTTAGTGGTACAAGGCGCTGAGCCGCTGTTCTTCCTGGACTATTACGCCACCGGCAAGCTGGATGTTGATACCGCTTCTGCCGTAGTAAACGGTATTGCTGAAGGCTGTTATCAGTCAGGTTGTGCGCTGGTAGGCGGCGAAACCGCTGAAATGCCAGGCATGTACCATGGTGAAGACTACGACATCGCCGGTTTTTGTGTTGGTGTGGTTGAAAAAGCCGATATTATTGATGGCAGTAAAGTACAACCCGGCGACCAGCTGATTGCTCTGGCCTCCTCCGGCCCGCATTCGAATGGCTTTTCATTAATCCGCAAAGTATTGGAAGTTAGCGGCCAAAGCCCTGACACTATGCTGGATGGCAAATCTATTGCAGATCACCTGTTAGAGCCTACCCGGATTTACGTAAAGAACTTACTGAATTTATTCAAACATACCCCGGTGCACGCGCTTTGCCACATTACCGGTGGCGGTTTCTGGGAAAATATCCCGCGTGTACTGCCGGAAAACACCAAGGCGGTTATCGACGGTAACAGCTGGCAATGGCCGGTCATCTTTAACTGGTTACAGCAGCAGGGCAATATCAGCCGTCATGAGATGTACCGTACCTTTAACTGTGGCGTTGGCATGATCGTGGTTGTCCCTAAAGCACAATTGCAGAACGCCCTGAGTTTCATCAAAGCTGCTGGCGAAACAGCCTGGCATCTGGGTGAAATACACGCAGCCACTGCCGGCGAAGAGTTGGTTGTTATTAACGAATAAGGCTGGCGATGAAATCAATAGTAGTACTGATCTCCGGCAGCGGCTCTAACCTGCAGGCTATTATTGATGCCTGCAGCAGCGGTTTTATCCCAGGTAAAATCAGCGCCGTCATTGCTAATAAAGCTGACGCTTATGGCTTGGTACGGGCCAACGAAGCCGGTATCAGCACCCAGCTACTTAGTCACAAAAGCTATAACAGCCGCGAAAAGTATGATGCCGCCCTGATAGATGCCATTGACCAGCACCGTCCGGATTTGGTGGTGCTGGCCGGTTTTATGCGCATTTTAACGCCGGCCTTTGTGCAACATTACCATGGCCGGCTGTTGAATATTCACCCGTCGTTACTGCCCAAATATCAAGGCCTGGATACACATCAGCGGGCCATAGATGCCGCTGACAGCGAGCATGGCTGCAGTGTGCATTTTGTTACTGAGCAGCTTGATGGCGGGCCGGTCATTTTACAGGCAAAGGTGCCGGTGTTCGCAGAAGACGACGCGCAAAGCCTGGCAGAGCGCGTACACGAACAGGAACACCGCATTTATCCTTTAGTGGTACGCTGGTTTTGTCAAAACCGTTTACAACAGCATAGAGATCAGGCATGGTTGGACGGCAATGTATTAGCTGCCAACGGTTATGCCAATGATGAAGAAGATTAACTGGCGCTTATGGGCGCCTGTTGTTGTAGTAACCAGCCTGCTAAGCCAGGCTCTGTCTGCTGACACCATGCCACTTAGCAACTTCAATGCTGAGTATGCAGTATATCGCGCCGGTAAACAGCACGGCACGGCCAAACGCTATTTAATAAGTACTGATCAAGGCTATCAGCTGGGCTATAGCAGTGATATCAGCTGGATGATTTTCTCCGATAAACGTGAAGAAACCTCTGACTTTATCCTGACTGACGGCCGCATTCAGCCGCTGCGATACATTATGCGGCGCTCGGGTACCGGGCCAAATCGCTACTATGAGCTAAACCTCGATCCTGCGGCTAAAGTGCTGAGTGAAGGTAAAAAACGCCAACCCAAGGCGGTAAACTGGCAGGATGACTGGCAGGATCAAATCAGCTATCAGCTGCAACTGGCACTGGATTTACAAGCCGGCAAGACTGAGTTCCATTACAACGTATTAAACCGTAACGGCAACAGTAAGTTATACCATTACAAAGTGGTAGCCGAAGAAATGCTGCCGCTGCCTTATGGCAATGTTAATACCCTGCGTATTGCCCGTATCGAACAAAACAGCGACAAACAGATCTATGCCTGGCTGGCACCTGAGCTGGGTTATATGCTGGTACGACTGTGGCGTGGCGAAGATAATGTCGAACAGTTTGATGTGCAGCTGCACAAGCTAGAGTGGCTCACCGAAACGGAATAACTGGCTTTCACCCGGCTGCATTTTATGCCACTGCTCATTGTTGGTCAGAGGCTCGGTTGCAATAATGGTAACCACATCCTTTGGTGTGGTTTCGGTTGTAAAATCAATATCTACGTCAACATCTGACAACCGTGCTACGCCAAAGGGCGCGCGGCGGGTGATCCAATGCAGCTTAGTGGTGCAATAGGTTAATAAGTACTCACCATCGGTCAGCAACATATTAAATACCCCCAACTTTTGCAGCTCGCCACATTTACGCTGAATAAACTTAAAAGCCGCTTTACGGCTTGGCGCCTTATCCGGATAGCGTTTATCCAGTTCACTGAGCAGATAACAAAACGCCCTTTCGCTATCGGTGGTACCCACCGGTGTAAAGCGCTGCACCGGCAGTTCGCGGTAGCCACTTAACTGGCCATTGTGCGCATAAGTCCAGTACCGCCCCCAGAGTTCGCGGCTAAACGGATGGGTGTTTTCCAACGCGACTCTGCCACGGTTCGCCTGACGCACGTGGGCAATAACGGCACAGCTTTTTATCGGGTAATCCGATACCAGACGGGCAATTTCAGACTGATAGCTTGGCAGTGCATCTTTAAAAGTACACACCCCTTTGTTTTCATAAAACGCCACGCCCCAACCATCTTTGTGCGGCCCGGTGCGGCCACCCCGCTCTTTCAGGCCTTTGAAGCTAAAACAAATATCTGTCGGAACATTGGCTGACATGCCAAGCAATTCACACATAAAAAACCTTAATACTACGCCACTACAACGGGCGAAACTAAACCGGCAAGCTATGCTTAAGCGTATAAGCCTAAGAGTTGCAACTTAAGTTGACAATAGCCTTTGCCAACATAACACGCAAAGGCTTGCAACTTTAGTTAAAGCGTTCTACTCTAGCTCAAAATAGTGGTCAGACCTCTTATCAGGAGCAAAAGATGGAAATGTTAATTCTATGGGCAGTGCTGATAGCTGCCATTGGTGTGCTAGCGTATAACCGTGCCAGCCTGACAATGTTTACAGCCGCCATTGCCGCTATACTGGCGGTTGGCAGCACTTTGGATCTGGTCGGCAGCTTAAGCTGGCTGATCTTTTTAGTGGTGGCGTTGCCACTGAATATTGCAACAGTACGCCAGCAGTATCTGACCAAGCCGCTGTTGAAAGTGTACCGTAAAATCATGCCGGAAATGTCCAGCACGGAAAAAGAAGCGATTGACGCCGGTACCACCTGGTGGGAAGCAGACTTATTCCGCGGTAACCCGGATTGGCATAAAATGCATAATTTTCCGGTACCACGCCTAAGCGCAGAAGAACAGGCGTTTTTAGATGGCCCGGTAGAAGAGCTCCTTGCGATGGTCGACGACTGGCACACCACCCACGAGCGCGCCGATTTATCACCAGAAGTGTATCAGTACCTGAAAGACAAAGGCTTCTTCGCCATGATCATCAAAAAAGAATTTGGTGGTCTGGAATTCTCCGCTTATGCCCAGTCTTGCGTACTGCAAAAATTAACCAGCAAAAGCATGGTGTTATCCAGCATCGTTGGTGTGCCTAATTCATTAGGCCCGGGCGAGTTATTGCAGCACTATGGTACTGACGAGCAAAAACGACATTATTTACCCCGTCTGGCCAAGGGCCTGGAAGTGCCCTGCTTTGCCCTGACCAGCCCAGAGGCCGGTTCTGACGCTGGCGCTATTCCGGATACTGGTATCATTTGCAAAGGCGAATGGGAAGGCAAAGAAGTCATTGGTATGCGCCTGACCTGGAACAAGCGCTATATTACGCTGGCGCCTATTGCCACTGTCCTGGGCTTAGCCTTTAAACTGTACGATCCGGAAAAACTGCTGGGCGATAAAGAAGAGCTGGGTATTACCTGTGCCCTTATTCCGGTCAGTACGCCAGGCGTGAAAATTGGCCGTCGCCACTTCCCGCTTAACGTACCATTTCAAAACGGCCCAACCCAGGGTGAAAACATCTTCGTGCCGTTGGATTATATTATCGGTGGCGCCAAAATGGCCGGCCAGGGCTGGCGCATGCTGGTTGAGTGTTTATCAGTAGGCCGGGCCATTACCCTGCCATCTAACAGTACCGGCGGTATTAAAGCCGTGGCGATGGCGACCGGTGCCTATGCCCGCATCCGCCGTCAGTTCAAACTGCCCATTGGTAAAATGGAAGGCGTCGAAGAAGCGATGGCGCGCATTGGTGGCTATGCCTATATGGCCGATGCCTCCACGACGATGTCAGTCGGTTCAATTGACCTGGGCGAAAAGCCATCGGTGATTTCAGCCATTACTAAATACCATATGACCGAACGCATGCGTCAGGCCATTATCGATGCGATGGACGTACACGGTGGTAAAGGTATTTGTATGGGGCCGAATAACTATCTGGCCCGTGGTTATCAGGGCGCGCCGGTGGCTATTACCGTAGAAGGTGCCAATATTTTAACCCGTAACATGATTATTTACGGTCAGGGCGCTATCCGCTGCCATCCTTATGTATTGGCAGAGTTACAAGCGGCGCAACTTGACGATCAGGGCGCAGCCGTTACCGCCTTTGATAAAGCCCTGTTTGGTCATATCGGCTTTGCTATCAGTAACTTCTTCCGTACCTTCTGGTTATCGTTAACCGGTGGTGTGTTTAGCAGTGCCCCTTATAGCGATGCCACTGCGAAGTACTACAAACAAATGAACCGCTTCAGTGCAGCCTTAGCGCTGATGTCAGATGTGGCGATGGGCACGCTGGGCGGTGATTTAAAACGCCGTGAGCGCATCTCAGCCCGTCTGGGTGATATTTTAAGTATGTTGTACCTGACGTCTGCGGTATTAAAGCGCTATAACGACGAAGGCCGTAAAGCTGACGATTTAGCGCTGGTGCAATGGTGTTGTGAAGATAACCTGGCCAAGGCGCAGCTGGCGCTGGATGAGCTGTTTGACAACTTCCCGAACCGCGTGGTGGGTGCTGTATTAAAACGTGTGGTGTTCCCGTGGGGTCGTACACTGCGCAAAGCATCTGACGTGGTTGAGCACAAAGTTGCCCGCATTATGCAAACGCCGGGAGACGCGCGCTCACGTTTGGGCCATCACCTGTATCTGAAAAACGAGCCATTAAACCAGCTAGGCTTAATGGAGCAGGCGTTAGCAGATATCCTGAGCGCCGAGCCACTGTTTGATAAAGTGGCCCATGCGGCCGGTAAACGCCTGCCATTCTATCGTCTGGATGAAGTTGCAACCCTTGGTTTAGAGCTTAAAGTGTTGACGGAGGCCGAAGCGCAGCAGTTACGGGTGGCAGAAAAAGGTCGTCTGTTTGCCATCAATGTCGATGACTTTGCGCCTGAATATCTGGCAGCAGACAAAAGCCTGACCCAACAAGGGCCTGGCGCAGTTGCCACAGACAAGAAAGTGAAAGCCGCCTAACAGCACTTTATTGATAAAAAACGCCGGCATCTGAGCCGGCGTTTTTATTGGTGCTAAGCTGCCTTAGTTAAAGCTTACCACTAACTCTGCTGAACAGCTGCCCGTGCTGTGCTGACAAATCTGATAGGTTACCGCAGCAGCGTCTGAACGGAAGCTATCATTCACCCGGCCTGAGGGGTTTAAGTCTCTGACCGCCACATTATCGCGATACAAGGTTAAACCGTTGGCATGACCACTAAAGCGCAGCTGCACCAGGCTTTGTCCTGAGCGCGAGCGCACAGTACGCAACAACTGTAGCGTAACATCCAGTGGCGGTATGGCTGCTGGCAAGTCCAGCGCTACGATCACCGGATCATGATCTGATGAGCGATACGCATCTGCAGCATAGTAATCCAGCTGTTGTTGCGGTGTTTTAAATTCCAGGTTGTAATCCAGCGCTATTGGCTCGTCGGCATTGATGTTCCATTTCGCCGCATCAGCCAGATGCTGCAGCGCCATATCATTTAACAGTGCATGATCCAGCGAGCCCGACAAGCCAGAGAACACATAGCCATGGCCTGGCACCTTACCCAGTGCTTCAAACACATTGATATAGCCCTGCTGTGACAGCGTGGTTATGGGATCTTCTTTGGCATAGGCATTTAAATCACCAATCACCAGCGCCGGTACATCAGCAAACTGCGCCTGGGCAAAAACAGCGATGGCCTGGGCGGCGCGGGTACGGCTGATATTACAGTTACCCTGGCCATCACCGGTATCACTGTCATCGGCGCCACAACCAGAGCCCTTAGATTTTAAATGGTTTACCATCACCGCAAATTCAGCATCGTTATCCAACAGCTTAAAACGCTGCGCCAGCATCGGCCGGTTACGGCTATCATCAAATAAGGCTACGCCTTGCTCATCGACAGCTGAATTGCTGGAATCCAGCACTTGTAATGCGCCAGCTGGCGTCACCCAATCGCCGCGGTATATTAATCCCACCGCAATTTCGTCACTGCCTACCGGGCCTGCGGCACTGACATACTGCCAGCTGGCATTACCCGATGCGGCTCTTAGGCCATTGACCAAATCGGCTATCGCCGACGTATCGGCGTAACCGTCGTTTTCAATTTCCATCAGGCCAATCACGCTGGCATCCAGCGCGACCATGGCGGCGAGAATTTTCGCGCGCTGCCGCTCAAACTCAGCACTGTTATCCGCACCGCGTGAGGTGGGGAAACCGCCCCCCAGGCCATCACCGTTGAAATAGTTCAGCACGTTAAAGCTGGCGATTTTAACATTGCCGTCAGCCGCCAGTTCCGGCGCAGCGGTGCGCGGGTTAGACTGAATAAAATCAGGCAGTTGGGTTGGCATAATGCGGTACTGATTAAAGCCATAATGCACAGTACCGGTCAGGTTCATCACCGTATCGCCGCTACGCACGGTATTGGCAGCAGACAAGCCGCCGACCGGGTAAGGTACTGTTGCCGGGTTTTGTACCGTGCTGGCGTCATCCAGCACAATTTTGTTCAGTTCATGCTGTGCCGCCAGCGCTATGGCATCAGGCCCAGGGCTCACCACCTGGGTTGGCGTGTAGCGCCGGCCATTGGCAAGGGTCAGCTCACCAAAACGGCCCAGCGTAAAGGTATCATTTACCGTTAGCGTCTGGTCAAAGCGCACCAGCATACCTTCCAGCGCTTCCCACTGTGCCAGGCTGCTCACCGGTAAACTAACCGTTTGTGGCTCAGGTAAAGCGCTGGTACCGCAATCCAGGCTGGCGCTGATATTACTCAGTTGGGTATGGCCATTAAACTCTGCTACCGTGCCCAGCAAGCGTATGCGCTGGCCGGCAGATACGGCCAAATCTGTGCTATTTACATAAACAAAGACGCCCTCAGAGCTGGCTGGATCGTTATCCTGCTCGGCGCCGACAGCCTGAATATTATAACCACGTAGTCCTGGCAGAGCCTGGGTAACAACGGCCTCTACCTGCACTTGTTGCCCTAACAGCGGACTGCTGGCACCAGGCCCCTGAATGGCTGAGATCGCTGTGGCTGGCTCACCACAGGCTAATACCGGATCAGGATCCGGCTCTGGGTCCGGATCAACCGGGCCACCACCTTCGCCATTAAACAAGCCAATATCGCTAAAGTCATCTTGCGCAAACCCCAGCCATTGTTCGGCAGGGGCAAAGCTATCGCCCGGATCAGTATCATAACTTACCGCAGCGCGGCGTAAGGTGTCGTTTGCCGTGGTAATGCTGCCACTGCCCCAGGCCGAGCCCGGGTCAACGCCAAGCTGACCAATAGAGTCAACCACCACACCATTTTTTTCCAGCGTAATGGCATCGTCACCGTTCCATAAACTCTGGCTGGATGTTTGGTCGGCCAACGCCACTAAGTCGGCAACGGCACTGCTGGAAGCATAAACAAAGGTGCTGCCAGGTTGTATTGTGCCTTGCAGGTTAATTGTGGTGCCGGCGCTATTGCTGCCGTTAAAATACACTTTAACCGCATAATCGCTAAGCGAAATGGCGTCAGCGCCCGGGTTATACAACTCCAGCGCTTTATTATTGCCAGAGCCCTCAACATATTCAGAAATAAATACTTCGGCAGTAACTGCCGGTGCCAGTAACATGGCAATAGTTGCTGATAGTGTCCTGAGTTTCATTAGTGTTCCTTGGTTGTTGTTATAGAACACCCCACTATAAGACGCTTTTATGTCTATTTCATTAAGCAAAAGCGGATACCCAAGGTTATTTTTTAACATGGTAACGTCAATTTTATTTACATAGTGCTTATCTCGTCAGCGGATAAGCCATAAAGATGGCTAAACAGTAAAAAAGCCCTATGCAACCTTAGTCAGATCAGGTTTACTGTCTGTTGATGACAGCAACAGGAATTCAAATATGTTTAAGGTAAATCAGTATTTTGATGGCAAAGTCGCCTCTATCGCGTTTAACGGCGAGCAGCTGCCAGCCACTGTCGGTGTCATGGCACCGGGTGAATACGAATTTGGCACCAGCCAGCACGAAGTGATGACAGTAATAAGCGGTGCCTTAACGGTGTTGCTGCCCTGCGCCAACGGCTGGCAAACCTATAGCCGCGGCCAGCAGTTTGAAGTGCCGGCCAACAGCAAATTTCAGTTGCAGGTTGCTGTGGATACCGCTTACCTTTGCACCTATGCCTGAAGCAGTAGCAAGGATTAACCATGCGCGGTATGCGCTCTGCAGCCAAACAGCCCGAACCCACTAAGCGCGCGGAAGCCACCAATTTAACGCAAACGCTGGCCATGTTATGGCCGTATTTATGGCAGTTTAAATACCGGGTACTGCTGGCCTTGCTGGCGCTGATCGCCGCAAAAGCGGCGGTATTACTGATGCCGGTGGCGTTAAAATACATTGTCGACGCGCTCGATACCGGCCAGCAGCCGCTGTTAGCATTGCCCGTCGCCTTGTTGCTGTTGTATGGCGGCCTGCGCTTTGCCGGGGTGTTTTTCGGTGAGGTACGTGATGCGCTGTTTGGCCGCGTAACTGAACATGCCATGCGTAAACTCGGGCTTAGGGTATTTCAGCATCTGCACAGTTTGGAACTGGCGTTTCATCTGGACCGGCAAACCGGCGGCATCAGCCGCGATATCGAGCGCGGCACCAATGGCTTAAGCTTTCTGATGCGCTTTTTAATGTTTAATATCGCGCCGACGCTGTTTGAAATTCTGGCTGTCGCCGTGATTTTTGCCACCCTGTTCTCGCCGCTGTATTCACTGGTAACGGTAGTCGCCGTTGGCATCTATATCTTTTTTACCGTAGTGATTACCGAGTGGCGTAATAAATATACCCGCGAAGCCAACCAGGCCGACAACACCACCAACAGCCGCGCCATCGACAGCCTGCTGAACTATGAAACGGTTAAATACTTTAATAACGAGCAGTATGAAGCGCAAACCTACGACAGCTTTTTGGCCAAATGGGAAACGGCGCGGTTAAAAAACCGCTTAAGTCTGTTGGCGCTGAACTCGGGCCAGGCGCTAATTATTGCTGCTGCGATCACCGCACTAATGTGGCTGGCAGCCGATGAAGTGGTACAGCAAAAGCTGACACTGGGCGATCTGGTGATGGTAAATGCCTATATGATCCAGCTGTTTTTACCGCTGAATTTTTTAGGCTTTGTCTACCGCGAAATTCGCCGGGCACTAACCGATCTGGAAAATATGCTTGGCTTACTTAAGCGTCAGCCGCAAATTGTCGATGCCCCGGATGCAAAGCCTTTAGTGCTAAGCGCTGGCGCTATCCGCTTTGACCAGGTGGATTTTAGCTATCAGCCGCCACGGCCCATTTTGCAGCAACTGAGCTTTGATGTGGCTGCGGGCAGTAAGATCGCCATCGTTGGTGCCAGCGGCGCCGGTAAAAGCACTATCGCCCGCTTACTGTACCGTTTTTACCCGCTAACCGGCGGCCGGATCTGTATTGATGGTCAGGATATCAGCACGCTAACGCTGGACAGCCTGCGCCGCGCTATTGCGATAGTGCCGCAGGATACCGTGCTGTTTAACAGCAGCATCCGCGACAATATCCGCTATGGCCGCCCCGATTCCAGCGAGGCCGAGATTGATCAGGCCATTAAGCTGGCGCATTTAGCGGGCTTTATTGCCAGCTTACCCAAGGGTGATGCTACGGTGGTCGGTGAACGTGGCTTAAAAGTCTCCGGCGGTGAAAAGCAGCGTATTGCTATCGCCCGCGCGATTTTAAAAGGCTCACCCATTTTAGTGTTTGATGAAGCGACCTCAGCGCTGGACTCGGCTTCAGAACAAGCTATTTTGCAGGCCATGCGCGACGTCGCGCGCAACCATACCAGTGTGGTCATTGCCCACCGCTTATCAACCATTACCGATGCTGACACTATTATGGTGCTGAAAAACGGCCAGTTAGCTGAGCAAGGTAGTCATCAGCAGCTGTTAGCGGCCGCTGGCGAATATGCCCGTATGTGGCAGCTGCAGCAAAAACAGCAGCACTAAAGCCCGCCTTTCTGGCTTGCCCGCGACAGACTTACTATACTGGCAACGCTTATTACAATAACAACATATAACAGGGGATCACGATGACACCTTTTAAACTTTCGCTGACAGCCGCCTTAGTGGGGTCAGCGCTGTTACTGGCCGGCTGTGGCGAAAAGCAGCAAGCCACCACGGCCAGCAAAGCGGAGCAGCGCGCCTTAACTGAAGCTGATGCGCTGGCGTTTTTAGCAGAAACCGAGACTAAGCTGGTACAGCTGTATAAAGAGTCCAACCGCGCCGAATGGATTTATGCCAACTTTATTACCGAAGATACCGCCTCGTTAGCGGCCGATGTTAACGAAAAACTCACCGTAGAAATGGTCAATCTGGCCAGTGCTGCGGCAAAATTTGACCAGGTAGCCTTATCAGCCGACAGCAGGCGCAAGCTGGACAAACTCAAACTGGCGCTGACCTTACCGGCACCACAGGATGCAGCGAAAACCGCCGAAATGGCAAAAATTGTCGCAGAACTGGGCGGCATGTATGGCAAAGGTAAATATTGCAAAGCCGATGGCAGCTGTTTATCGCTCGGTGAAATGTCAGCCATTATGGCCAGCAGCCGCGATTATGACGAACAACTGGAGATGTGGCAGGGCTGGCGCGAAATCAGCAAACCGATGCGGCCACTGTACAGCCGTTTGATAGAGCTGACCAATGAAGGTGCCAAAGAGCTTGGTTATGCCGACACCGGTGCTATGTGGCGCTCTAAGTACGATATGCCGGCTGATGATTTTGCTAAAGAGCTTGACCGCGTCTGGGGCCAGGTAAAACCGCTGTATGAGTCTTTGCATTGCCATGTGCGCAGCAAGTTATCTGCGCACTACGGCGCCGATAAAGTGGCGCTGGATAAACCGATCCCGGCGCATCTGTTGGGCAATATGTGGGCACAAAGCTGGGGCAATATTTACGATCTGGTCGCCCCTGAAGATGCCGATCCGGGTTATGACGTCACTGAGCTTCTGGCCAAACATAACTATGACGAAATAAAAATGGTCAAAGGCGCCGAAGGCTTCTTTACCTCGTTAGGTTTTGCGCCGTTGCCAGACACTTTTTATCAGCGTTCACTGTTTACCAAACCACGTGATCGCGACGTAGAATGCCATGCCTCGGCCTGGGACTTAGACGCCAAAGACGACTTACGCATTAAAATGTGTATTCAGCGCACCGGCGAAGAGTTTTCGGTTATTCACCATGAGCTGGGGCATAACTTCTACCAGCGCGCTTATAAAGATCAACCGGTGTACTTCCAGGAAAGCGCGAATGACGGCTTCCACGAAGCCATTGGCGATACCATAGCGTTGTCGGTAACACCCGATTATTTACAGCAAATTGGTTTGTTGGATAAGGTGCCGGATGAAAGCAAAGACATCGGCCTGCTGTTAAAAATGGCGATGGACAAAATTGCCTTTGTACCTTTTGGTTTGTTAGTCGACCAGTGGCGCTGGCAGGTATTTAACGGCCAGATCACGCCAGCGCAATACAACGACGCCTGGTGGCAGCTGCGTGAGAAATACCAGGGCGTCGCCGCGCCAATAGCCCGCTCAGAAGCTGATTTTGACCCGGGTGCCAAGTACCATGTGCCGGGCAATGTGCCCTACACCCGCTATTTCTTAGCGCATATCCTGCAGTTCCAGTTCCACAAGGCACTGTGTGATATCGCCGGTAACGAAGGTGCGGTGCACCGCTGCTCGATATACAACAGCAAAGACGCCGGCAGCAAACTAAACCAGATGCTGGAGATGGGCTCAAGCCAGCCCTGGCAACAAGCGCTTGAGGTAGTCACCGGCAAACCAGAGATGGACGCTACCG
The DNA here is from genome assembly GCF_011634895.1 of Rheinheimera pleomorphica. GTDB lineage: Bacteria > Pseudomonadota > Gammaproteobacteria > Enterobacterales > Alteromonadaceae > Alishewanella > Alishewanella pleomorphica. The sequence goes on from NZ_SIRR01000008.1 coordinate 142,842, forward strand.
CGATTCTGGATTACTTCGCCCCGCTGCAAGCTTATTTAGATGAGCAAAATAAAGGGCTGCAGTGCGGCTGGTAACCTGGCAACAATAAAAAAACCAAGCCCGCACAAGCGGGCTTTTTAATAGCGCCATCTTGTTTATCGCGTAAACTCACGCAGTTGAATTGGGTTGCCGTCTGAGTCAGCTATGTTGCATACCCTGAATAATGGATTAGACCACTCGCCTGCAAAAGCCTGGCCCCCTAACTCTTGCGCCTTTAATTTTGCCGCTTCAAGGTTATCCACGGTCATAAACAATTTAACGGTATTGAAGTCCGCTTGTGGCAGTGCAATTGGCGGCGTATGAATAATGATATTAAAGCCGTCTTTAACCAGGCTTACCAGCTCTGGTGTTTCGCGTGTGATCTGCATCGAAAAAAGCGCAGTATAAAATTTAGCTAAGTTATTAATATTATTGGAGTAAACTAAAACTCCATTTTTTGCAGGTCCAGTCATTATAAATCCTGTTAGTACGAATGGTTCAAGGCAAACATCCCGCGCCTGTGCACGAATTTGTGAGCAGGCGCTTTAGTTCACGAGAACGGGTTTGTCAGCGGTTTGCCAGCATATACGACGCGGCCAGAAGAGCGGTATTACCTATTGACTCCGAAAAGGCTCATAGGTGTTAGAACTCATTCGATTCTTTCTCGTTCTAGAATAACTACCATGGAGATAGACTCGCCGAACCCCGTAGCCGGTAACACGATCTCCTTCAATCTCCAGCCTGAATCGCCTTCAGCATTTAATAAATTCTGGATGTCAGGCGTACCAGACTTAAAAAGGCTCATCTTAAAGGGTACTTCTACCGTTTTATATTCATATTTTTTCATAACAGGTACTTCCTCGTAATCAAGGTCAGTAATATCAATTTCGAATGTTGCAGCAAGCGCCTTTTTTGTTTCGAGCGACCCTGTTGCTTCTTTTTCGACTCTCTGAATTGTCCTGTGGCTCAGCCCGGAGAATTGAGAAAGCTGCTCTTGAGTCCAAGCTCGACGCAACCGTATTTCGAGAACTAATGCTGCATTAATTTTCATTAACAACTGATTCCTTCGGTTAAATGAAGAACCTATTCTCTAACAAAATGTCGGAAATATTGGCGACAAACATTCGCCATCTATACGTCAGTGACACGACAGCACCTACGTTTCATGAGTTCTAACGCTTTGCTTACCGGCCCGGCGGAGCAGAGCAAGCTTGTGGTAAAGTTTGCGGCGCGTAGTTAGGTCCGAGTACAGCAAATTGTTAGGCAATTACAATGTCGCGTTCAACGGAGTACTTGTTGGCTCAAAGAAAATTGCGTTGTAGTGAAGCCAACGTTGATTAAAATTCCATTTCATCATGAACTCATCATATGTTTGTGTCACTCGAACACCACCATGTGCATCATTAAGATAGATAATCCGTTTTTTGTCATCATAGCCTGTAACTATTCTGTAATGTCCATTAGACCCCACGCCTGACCAATACTGATGAACTATCACTGGCGCTCCGTTGTACACGCTTTCTCTTACTTTATTAAATAGGCGTTCAGGCTCACTAGGCGAAGCCGGTTCATTTTCTAGCATTACATTTTTAACTCGACCGAACCTTTTTAAAAATTCACGCATATTAATTGTTCCGGTTCCAGGGTATTTTGACCAATCAATTGGAGTGCCGCGCAATATTCCTGATTTTATGTAACGTTGCGAACCTGAAAACTGGTTTAACATCGATTTCGCTATATCGTATTGGTCATAGTCACTTTCTCCCCAATACTGAAAAATCATTTGAAGTGTCGCAGGCCCACACAGCTGCTTTCCCTGTTTTACAACCGGGACTTCTAGAACAACACGCTCGCTCTCATATCCAAAGACTTCCAACGAAAAACCAGCCAAAAATATGAGTATTACTAACGTTTTCATATGGTTAGCATATTTAAAGTGCCTAACATTTTGTTCTTGCGCATGCTCGTTTTCTCAATTCCGATAGAGGAAACATGAATTGATAATTCATTAGAAAATAACTATAAATCTTCAACTTCTATTTTCGCTGCCTGGAAAAACGAGTGTGCATTATATTTCTGCCCCCCTCGCGTTTAGTACCTAATCTATAGCATGTAAATAAAACCGGCAACCGGCTTATATGCAGTGTTAACAGCACTTTTGACCGCAAAATCGTGCAACGCCAGAGAAACTGCGGAGTTGCCTGGTTATCGTATCAAGCAGAACCAACAAACCAGAAAAGAAAAACCCGCGAAAGCGGGCTTTTGGTTTTAGAAACTTATCACTTGTTAACGATTGCTCTTTAGCTTCCTTGCAATCCAATAGAACACTAAGCTCATTATCACTGACCACACCAGATAGGCAGGCAATGTGGTCTGTAACATCAATAGGCCGCTTTCAACCCGCTGCTCTTCCACTAAAAACGGTGTTGCCTGTTGGTTAAAGGAATAATTAAAAATAAACAAGCATGCAGCAAAACTCAGCAACGTTAAGCCGGTGTATACCAACAGCGTTTTCACAGGCTGATTATCTCACCTCCAAATTCTAAATCTCTATAGCAAAGCCGCGTTACAAAAAGCTGCAAATTTGCGCAAGGCTTTTCTTTTTCAGCGCATGCTCCGGCACTGTAGCGTCTTCGGCCGGGTAGCCGGTGACAATTAGCATAAAGGGGCGCTCGTTGTCATTGTCGCGGCCGCAAATTTTGCTTAAAAAGCTCATTGGTTTTGGTGTGTGGGTTAAGGTACCCAGGCCGGCATGGTGCAGGGCCTGCAGCAAAAAACCGGTGGCCAGGCCGACGGATTCGTGCACGTAGTAGTTGGTTTTATCGTCCTGCTCGTCGATGCCGCCGCGCTTCTTACTAAATACGGCTATCAGCCAGGGGGCGGTTTCCAGGTAAGCCTTGTTGGCATTGGTGCCCAAAGGTTTTAGCGCATCCAGCCACTCTTCGCCGGCGCGGCCGGCGTAAAAACCTTGCTCCAGCGCTTCGGCTTCGCGGCGGATTTGCTGCTTAACCTGCGGGCTTTGAATGGCCACAAAGTGCCAGGGTTGATGATTGGCGCCGCTTGGCGCTGAACCTGCCGCCAGTATGCATTGCTCAATGACCTCTCGCTCAACCGGGCGGTCAGCGAACTTGCGAATTGAATGACGCCGGCGGATCTCGGCCAGATGCTGTTTGGCCCGCGCCAGCATTTGCTCGGGCGGGTATTCAATAAAATCGGTCAGGGGAACATGCTGCTCTGTCATCTGCGCGGCCTTGCAATAAAAAACTAACGCTGGTTATAGCGAAAATTGCCCGGCTTTACCAGCGCTTAACTAACACTCTGCACTAAGTAACCACTGCTGCAACTGCGCTAAAGCGTTCACCTCTTTATGTGGTGTGATGCCTTCTGGCCGCGCGGCACCGTGACGATTTAGCCAGCAGGTATCGATGCCGGCGTTAATGCCACCCTGCACATCGGCATGCGGGTTATCACCCACCATTAAAATATCTTGCTTCGGCGGGTTGCCCATCAGCGCAAAGGCATGATTAAAAATATCAATATGCGGTTTGGCTACGCCGACTTGTTCGGAAATCACCAGCGGTGAAAATACCTCAGCAAAGCCAGTGCGCTCTAAGCGAATTTGCTGCAGTTCAGTAAAACCATTGGTAATAATGCCCAGCTTAACCCGGCCTTTTAACGCCGTGATCAGCTCAGTGGCGCCCGGCAATGGGGTGCAGATATCCGCCATGGCCTGCATAAAGGCACTGTTCAGCGCCGCTGCACTGGTATTCAGTTTGGCCGCCCAGGGCGTAAAACGGTTTACCTGCAACTGTTTGGCGCTGATTTCGCCCTGCTGATACTGCTGCCACAGCGGCAGGTTAATAGACTGATAGTAATCGTACTCAGTGCTGTCAAACGGGTAATCATGGCGGGAGAACATTAACTGTAAGCCGGCAAAAGCATCGAAATGAAATAAGGTTTCGTCGGCATCGAATAAAATCCACTGGTAACGCACTGCCGTCTCCAAAGCTACACATCTGGCGACAGTTTACCAGCTTACGGCTGAACGACCCAGGCAGGAAACACGCTAAAGTGTTAAAGCCGATATAAAAGCTTACATTTTGTTTCTGACAACAGTGGGCTAAGCGGCGTAAAATTGCGTTATATCAAAGTCGACCGGGCTCTGCTGCTTTAACATCGAAATTGCTTAGTACCTCTTGTTGTATTCGGCCGGTCAGCGCCCCAACCCCTGACCGGCCTTTTTTTATCCCTGCTGTTTTAACGGGATCTTGATATAGCTAACGCCATTTTGCTCTGCTTTGGGTAGCTGACCGGCGCGAATATTCACCTGTACCGACGGGTAAATCAGCCGCGGCACCGCCAGCGTTTTATCACGCGCCTCGCGCTTTTGCACAAACTCCTGCTCTGGCGTGTCGGCTTTAACATGAATATTCTGTGTTTTTTGCTCCAGTACGCTGGTTTGGTATTTCAGCTCGCGGCCACCGGGCTGGTAGTCGTGGCACATAAAAATGTTCGTATCATCCGGCAGCTGATAAATGCGCTGGATTGAACGAAACAGGATATGGGCATCGCCACCGGGGAAATCACAGCGGGCGGTGCCGGAGTCTGGCATAAACAAAGAATCGCCAACAAACAAGTTGCCGTCAATCAGGTAGCTGACGCTGTCATTAGTATGGCCAGGGGTGTTAAGTACCTGCGCTTGCACAGTGCCAATGGTAAAGGTTTCATTGTCGGCAAATAGCTTGTCGAAGTAGTCGCCTTTTGCCAGTAATTCGTCATCGCCAATATTAAATACCAGCTTAAAGGTTTGCTGTACCTTTTTAATCCCCTCGCCTATCGCCACTGGTGCTGCCGTTTTATTGTGCAGGTAATGCGCCGCTGACAGATGATCAGCATGAGCATGCGTTTCCAGGATCCAGACTGGCTTAAGGTTATTGGCAGCCAGATACGCCAGTATCTTGTCGGCATCTTCTGTACTGACCGTGCCGGCTGCGGCATCGTAGTTCAACACCGGGTCAATAATGGCAGCAGCACCAGTGTTATTGTCAGACACGACATAACTGAAAGTGGCGCTGTCCTTGTCAAAAAACATTTCGATATGCACGTTAGCCATGGCCATAAACCCCCATTAAATTAGTATTTGCTAAATTTTGATTGCAGCTTAGCCAAAATCACTCTAGAATGCAATTATTGTTATAAGCATATTCCATTACGTTATATAAGGTAAAGTCATTATGTTAGCCTTACTCGGTGCCATCGTAATAGGGTTAAGCTTGGGGTTATTCGGCTCCGGCGGGTCTATCCTTACTGTACCTGTGCTGCTGTACTTGCTGCATATGCCGGCACAGTTGGCTATTGCGTCGTCGCTGCTAATTGTAGCCGGTATCAGTTTATTTGGCTCGGTGCGCAATGGCTTACAGCGCTTAATCAGCTGGCGCCACGTGTTGTGGTTTGGTATCCCGGGTATGTTAGGTACCTATGGCGGTGCCTGGCTGGGTACGCTAGTGGATGCCCGTTGGCAGCTGCTGGTGTTCTCATTGTTAATGCTGGTGGCTGCAGTAATGATGTGGCACAGCAAGGTGGGTGAGCTGGGTAATGGCAAAGCCTTTAAACCGGTTAAAATTATCATTGATGGCTTAATCGTCGGTGTGGTTACCGGTTTTGTCGGTGTCGGTGGTGGCTTTTTAATTGTACCGGCGCTGGTATTGCTCGGTGGCCTGAGCATGCCGGTGGGGGTTGCCACCAGCTTAGTGATTATTGCCATGAAATCTTTCGTGGGTTTTGCCAAGTATTACTGGGTTATGGCGGCCCAAGGGGTGGTATTTGACTGGGGCACTATTGGCTTAATGATAGTGGCAGGTATTGCCGGCAGCTATGTTGGTGGTGCCGTCGGCAAACGTTTGCCAAAACAGCAGTTGCAGCGCGCCTTTGCTATCTTCCTGGTGCTAATGGCTGCAGTGGTTATTTATCAATCCGTCCTTTAATGTAAGTTAACAGGAGTCTTATATGAAAACCTCACAACAGCTTATTGCAGAAGCCAAAGCGGCGATCAAAGAAGTAAGCATTAATGATTTGCATAACGCACTGAGCGCCGATGCCGAAACGGTGCTGATCGATGTACGCGAGCCGGCTGAATTTGCTCAGCATCATATTGTTGGCGCGGTCAACTATCCACGCGGCGTGCTGGAGATGAATATTCATAACCACCCGGTGGTGGCTGCCAACGGCTGTGAGCCCGAGATGGCACTGGCACAACTGGCACAGAAACCGTTGTATTTAATTTGTCGCTCTGGTGCCCGTTCGGCGTTGGCCACTGAGTCATTGCAACGAATGGGTTTTAGCCAGGTATATTCAGTAGCCGGTGGTATGCAGGCTTGGCTGGATGCCGGTTTTGCCGTTAAACAATAACAGGAGATACAAGTGGAAAACTTTACCCCGGTAGAAGCATTAATGGGTGGCGGCCTTGTTGGCCTTGGTGCACTGATGTTGTTTATCTTCTCTGGTAGGATCGCCGGTATTTCAGGCATTGCCAGCTCAGCCCTGTTTTCAAATGACGGCCGTAGCTGGCGCTTGGCCTTTGTCGCCGGTATTGTGCTGGGCCCTGTGCTGGTAGGTATGCTGCTAAGCGATTTTAGCTACAGCACACCGGTATTAAACTGGCAGCTTATCGTTGGTGGGCTACTGGTTGGGGTTGGCACCGGCTGGGGTAGTGGTTGTACGTCGGGCCACGGCATCTGCGGTATTAGCCGCTTATCCGGCCGCTCTATCACGGCAACCATTATATTTATGCTCAGTGGCATGCTGGTTGCCACCCTGCTGCACTGATCACTTAAGGGGATACTAGCCATGCCTATCGTTATCGCTTTCGTTGCCGGCCTGCTAATGTCAGCCGGTATTGCCTATTCTCAGATGATTGATCCGGCCAAAGTGCTGGGCTTTCTTACGTTAAACAGCCAGTGGGACCCAAGCCTGGTGCTGGTAATGGTCGGCGCGTTGGCCGTGTACGCCAGCGGTTACTGGTTAGTTGCCGCTAAAGACAAGCCATTTTTTGCCGAGCACTTTCATTTACCGACAAAAAAAGAGCTGGATAAACCTTTGTTGCTCGGTTCGGCTATTTTTGGTGCCGGCTGGGGCCTGGTTGGTTATTGCCCGGGCCCGGCATTAGCCGCGCTAAGCAGCGGCAGCCTGGCCACCCTGGTATTTATTGTGGCAATGATTGCAGGCTGGTTTATCAGCCGCAAATTACCAATCTAAGTTGGTCTTGTTTCAGATCAAGCTGTTATAACGCTTGTGGGTCGCAGCCTGCCAAAGGCTATGTTATGCTGATTTTACCTTAGTTTAGCCTGGCAGGACTTGCGACCTTATGAATGGTTTCACTTCCCTTTACCTGTTTATAGAACGTAGCTTTTTTGGCACCTTAAGCCGTAAAATTATTGGCAACATTGGCTTTTTAGCTATTTTCTTTTTGCTGGCGCTGTATCTGGCTTACCCGGAAGGTGGCGCAGATACGCAGTGGTGGGCTTTGCTGGTGTTAGGTCTCACCGCCTTTATCTTTACCATTGGCTATATGCACTATTTAATCGTGCGGCCGGTAAAAGCGCTGGTGTCGGCCTTGCACGACACCAACCGCAAAGGCACCGATTTAAACCACCGCTTACCGGCGTTTACCTATGACGAATTTCGTACTCTGTCAGAAGAATACAACCAGTTTGTCAGCCAGCTTGGCGTATTGCTGGGCGACATTCACCAGCAAGCCCGCGAAACCCATCAGGTAAATGAGCAGGTCTCCTCTGCCGTTAAAAGTACCCGCAGCCATTTGCAAGACACTGAACAGCGCAGTGGCGAGATCCGCCGCGAAAGCGATCAGGTACTGCAAAACCTGGCCGATATCGTGCAACATGGCGATGAGGTGAATCAGGTATCTGGCGTAGCGGTAGATAAAGCCAAAGTCGCCAGCGGCCAGATGCAACAGTTAAGCGGCCAGTTATCCGGTATTGTTAAGCTGTTGGACAGCTTTGCAGCCACGATCAACGGCCTGCATAAAAACTCAGAAAACGTGCGGCAAATTCTGGTGATGGTAGAGACCTTTTCTGATCAAACGAACCTGCTGGCACTGAACGCGGCGATTGAAGCGGCCCGCGCCGGTGATGCCGGCCGTGGCTTTGCTGTCGTGGCCGATGAAGTGCGCACCCTGGCGGCTAAGGTTAATGACGCTACCAAACAAATTTCCGGTTTTTTAAATGAGATGGAGCAGCTGGTCGGCGAAACCCGCAATGAATCACAAAGCCTGAACCAGCAGGCGCAGCAGGCTCAGCAACAAATTGCCGATACCAGTGACGAGTTCAGCCAGTTGCAGCAAGAGCTGCAGCAAGCCAAAGCAGGCATCCAGAGTATTAACCAGACCGTGCTACAACTGGAGCAGCGCTATCAGCAAACCCATCAGCATTTAAGTGCGATTGAACAGGTTACCAGCGATGCTTACAGCCAGATGGCGTCGATAGATCAGGCGGCCAAAGATCTGCTTAGCGGCACCGCCCGTACCCAGCAGCAATTAGGCCGTTTTGCCCGCAGTTAAAAGAAATACTGTGCAACCTTGGCGAATCGGATTGCCCACGCCAACACGCCGTAAACCCATCCCTGGGGGCTCGTCTCAGCCCGTCCAGGGCTTCAACGGTTAGCTTAGGGCAATCCGATTCTTATCCGGTGATACGTTCTGTATTAATTAGTACGCCATATTTGCTTACAGTTAGCTGCTTGCTGACATTCATGCCTGTAGGTATATTTTACCACCGTGGCCAAACTGCCCTTAACCTCTTTGCCGTCAAGGATGCTTTATGCTTAAAACACTGCCCCGCTCTCCTGTAATTCTGGCCGTTATTCTTGGTGTCGCCTTAGTGCTATGGCTGTTAAGCGGCGACAATTTCAGCGCACAGCAAGGCGCGCCGGCAGCACAACAGCTACCGGAAAAGCAGCTGCCACAGGTAGAAACCCGCTGGTCTGAGGCGCAGCCGTATCAGGCAACTCAGATAGCCCAGGGACAAGTGTTGCCGTGGCGTAGCGTTAGCATTAAATCGCAGCAGGCCGGGCGCATCGAGGCCTTGTTCAAGCAGCAAGGTGATAGCGTGCAGCAGGGCGAGCAGTTATTGCAGATCTCAGATGAAGGCCGCAGCGCTATGCTGGCACAGGCCAAAGCCAATTTGACGCTGCGTAAAAGTGAACTGGACAGCGCCCGTGCACTTGGCAAGTCGCAGTTTTTATCGGCCACCGAGCTTACCCGCTTACAAAGTGAACTGGCCAAAGCCGAAGCCGAATGGCAAACCGCCAGCCTGGCGCTTAGCCAGACCCGCCCCGAAGCGCCGTTTAACGCTATGGTAGACCGCCGCCACATTGAAGTGGGCGATGTAGTACAAAGCGGCACTGCACTGCTGCAACTGGTACAAATAGACCAACTTAAAGTAACAGCACAAATTCCGCAGCAGCATATTAGTGCGCTGCAAACCGGCCAACAAGCCAATATTCGCCTGCTGGATGGCCGTGAACTGCAAGGCAAGCTGAGTTTTATCAGCTATGCCGCCGATAATGCCACCCGCAGCTTTTATATTGAAGTGACGGTAGCCAACCCGCAGCTGTGGCGCATTGCCGGCGCCAGTGCCACAGTGGAAATACTGCTGGATAGCGTGCAGGCGCATCAGGTATCACCGGCACTGCTTAGCCTGGATAACAGCGGCCAGCTGAATATTGCCGTAGTCGATGACCGCCAGCAGGTGCAGTTTTATCCGGTGACTATTTTAACTGCCGATAATAACGGCGCCTGGGTTAGCGGCCTGCCACAGCGGGCGCGCATTATTACTCAGGGCGCAGGCTTTGTTAGCAGCGGCGACACAGTGCGTCAGGGCGGAGATAACACATGAACCAGCTAATTCAGGCGGCTATTGCGCGCAGCCGCGCCAGCATGATGCTGCTACTGTTTTTATTTATCGCCGGTATCAGCGCCTATCAGTCGATCCCGAAAGAAGCCAACCCTGATGTCGCCATTCCGATGATGTATGTGTCAATGTCACTCGATGGTATCAGCCCGGAAGACGGCGAGCGTTTGTTAGTAAGGCCAATGGAGCATGAACTGCGCTCACTGGAGGGCATTAAAAAAATGACCTCGACCGCCAGCGAGGGCCATGCCTCGGTGATGCTGGAATTTGACGCTGGTTTTGATGCTGACAAAGCGCTGGCTGATGTGCGGGTAAAAGTAGATGCCGCCCGCTCCAAGCTGCCAAGCGAAGCCGATGAACCAACGGTAAACGAAATTAACGTCGGCTTGTTTCCGGTGTTGTCCGTCGGTTTATCCGGCCCGGTATCGGAAAACCAGTTAGTGTTTATAGCGCGCCAGCTGCAGGAAAACATTGAAGCCATTCCCGAGGTGCTGGAAGTCGACATTGGCGGTGACCGCGAAGACTTGCTGGAAATCGTGGTCGACCCGCAAGTGCTGGAAGGCTATGGCCTGGATTATCAGCAGCTGTTTAGCCTGGTATCCAACAACAACCGGCTGGTGGCCGCCGGTAGTTTAGACACCGGCGCCGGCCGGATGGCGATGAAAGTGCCGGGCGTAATTGAAGATCTAAACGATGTGCTGTCGATGCCGATTAAAGCCGATGGCGATACGGTGATTACCTTTGGTGATGTGGCCACCATCAGCCGCAGCTTTAAAGACCCACTGGGTTTTGCCCGTATTAACGGCCAGCCGGCTGTGGTGCTGGAAGTAAAAAAACGCGCCGGTGCTAACATTATCTCCACCATTGAGCAAACTAAGGCACTGATCGACAAAGCCAGCAGCCAGTTTCCGGATGGCATGCAAATTAACTACATTATGGATCAGTCCAAAGAAGTGAAAAACATGCTGTCAGACTTACTGAACAACGTGTTAACCGCTGTGGTGCTGGTGCTTATTCTGATTGTCGCCACCATGGGCGTGCGCTCCGCCTTGCTGGTAGGCATTACCATACCCGGCGCTTTTTTTGCCGGTATTTTAATGATTGCCGCGCTGGGCTACACGATGAATATAATCGTGTTATTTGCACTTATTCTGGTGGCCGGCATGCTGGTTGATGGCGCTATAGTGGTTAGTGAACTGGCTGACCGCAACCTGGCTGAGGGCCAGGTGCCGAAACAAGCCTGGGCCAATGCGGCCGGCCGTATGGCCTGGCCTATTATTGCCTCTACCGCCACCACTGTGGTGGTATTTATGCCGCTATTGGTATGGCCCGGTGTGGTCGGCCAGTTTATGAAGTACCTGCCCGCCACGGTGATTTTATGTTTAATCGCCTCGCTGTTTATGGCGCTGATTTTCCTGCCGGTAATGGGCGGCTTATCCAAAGCCCGACCGCCGGTGCATGAAGTGCAGCAAAGCGCTGCCGGCAAGGCGTATCGTCATCTGCTGCAACGTTTGCTGCACCGCCCCGGCCTGACGTTCGCCGGCATGCTCGGCGCTATGGCGCTGATCTTTGTCGCCTACGGCAAATACAACCATGGCCTGGAGTTTTTTCCGTCGGTCGAGCCGGAATCGGCCCAGGTTTGGGTACGGGCACGCGGCGATATGTCGATTTATGAAAAAGATGCGCTACTGCAACAGGTCGAACAGCGCCTGCTTGGCTTGTCTGAGGTAAAAGCGCTGTACGCCCGCTCTATGGCAAGCGCTGGCGGCGAACTGGCGCCCGATGTGGTCGGCACCTTGCAGTTTCAGTTTATCGACTGGCATGACAGACGCCGCGCCGCGGCCATTTTAGATGATATGCGTGCGCTTACCGCCGATATTCCCGGCATTATTCTGGAGTTTCGCCAACAGCAGGAGGGGCCGGCCGCCGGTAAACCGATTGAATTACAAATCAGCAGTATGCAATCGGCAGATACCGAACAGGCTGTAACACAGATCATTGCTAAAATGCGCGAATTGGGTGGCTTTATCGACATTGAGGATGACCGCAGCCTGCCCGGCATTGAATGGCGCATTGAAGTAGACCGCGCAGCCGCCGCCCGCTTTGGTGCCGATGTGCTAACCGTGGGCAATGCGGTACAGATGATCAGTAATGGTTTACTGCTGGCAAAGTTCCGCCCGGAATACGCCAGTGATGAAGTGGATATCCGGGTACGCTTTCCACAAAACTGGCGCTCGTTGGATCAACTGGGCCGGTTAACCATTCAAACCGCCCGTGGTCAGGTGCCGCTAAGTAACTTTATCAAACTGGTGCCAGCAGCAAAAACCAGTGTGGTCAAGCGGATTGATGGAAACAGAGCCGTAACAATAAAAACCGATTTAGCCGAGGGATTTCAGGTTAGCGAGCGCTTACAGGCACTGCTTGGCAGCGATATTAAGTTGCCGGATACGGTGCTGGTAAAAACGGCCGGTGAAAGCGCCGATCAGCAAGAAGCGATGACGTTTTTACTTGGGGCCTTTGCCACGGCAATCTTTTTAATGCTGATGATTTTGCTGGTGCAATTTAACAGCTGGTACCAAAGCCTGTTAATTTTGTCGGCGATTATCTTCTCTACCGCCGGGGTATTACTGGGCCTGCTGGTCAATGGCCAGAGCTTTGGCATCGTTATGGTCGGCATGGGCATAATTGGCCTGGCCGGTATTGTAGTGAATAACAACATTGTCCTTATCGACACTTACAATCAGCTACGTGACAGTGGCCTGAGGGCGCTGGATGCGGCGCTGGAAACCGGTTGCCTGCGCCTGCGCCCGGTGCTGCTAACCTCGGTTACCACTGTGCTGGGCCTGATGCCGATGGTACTGGCGGTGAACGTTAATTTACTTCAGCCCAGCCTGGGCTTTGGTGCGCCGTCCACCCAGTGGTGGACTCAGCTGTCCAGTGCCATTGCCGGTGGTTTAACCTTCGCCACGGTACTGACACTGTTTTTAACCCCCTGCATGCTGGTACTGGGCGAAAAACTGCGGCCGCGTAAGGTGCAGCCGGATAGTGCCGTGCCAAACAGCAGTGATGATATTGCCCTGTTGCTAAAAAAGCGGGCCTAATCCACTAACCAGTATTGCAGTTGCTGTGCCTGTAAAAATGCCTCAGCGTCCTCGCCCTGCAATAAGGCCGTGGTAGCCAGCAAGCCAGCCAGCAAACAATTGGGGGCGGCTACGGTAACCGAACGCGGCGCCTTACTGACTGGCCAGCCGGTTTTCGGGTTTAAAATATGGCTGTAACGTATGCCGTCTTTCAGTAAAAAGCGCCGGCTGTCGCCACTGGTGGCCAGCGCGCCCTGGCTTAAGCCAACGGCAGTTATCGCCTGATCGGCCAGACTTGGGTGTTCAATACCAATACGCCATAAGCTACCATCAGCGCGCGGCCGGTTGCACGCCATATCGCCGCCAAAGTTCACCACTATACTGGGCGCAGCATCGGGCGCAAACTGACTGCTAAGTAGCTGTAGCACCTTATCCACCGCATACTCTTTGGCAATACCGCCTAAATCCAGCTCCATGCCCGCGGGTAAAAACAGCTGGTTGGCATCAAGCCTGACCCTATGCCAGCCAATAAAGGGCAGCAAAGCATCCAGTTGCTGCTGACTGGCAATATTGTCTGAACCGTCAAACTGCCAGGCACGACGTAAAATGCCGCTGCTGATATCAAACAAACCAGCGCTAAGGATATAGCAGGTGTTGGCAAACTGCAGCAGAGCTGCCGTTTCAGGATCAAGGTGCTGCCATTGGCCGGTATGACAATTAAGCTGGCTTAACACACTGTCGCTGCGATAACGGCTGTATTTTTGCTCTATCCGCTGCGCCTCCTGTGCGGCAAGCTGTGTCAGTTTGCTGCACAGGGCCTGGTCCTGCTGTTCCAGCAAGATCTCGCACGGACTGGCCATAGCTCGAAACTGGCCAACCACACAGTTGCTACCCCGCTGCAGGCTGATAGCGCTCATCAGTGTTCCTCTGAATGTGTTTCAGAAAGAATAACTGACCTGCGCCATCACCGCAGTGACTTTTTCATACAGCTGCATATCGGCCAGTATGCCCGGCGCTGCTACGCCATCGTTTTCTGGTTTTTGCTGATACAGTGCAATACGGAATGACAACTCATTACCTGCCGCCAGCCTGGTACCAAACTTGGCGCCCAAAGTGTAGGCCGTCATTTTACCAATACGGTAATCGGCGCTAGCAAATTGCGGCAGCGGTTCAGTTTGCAGGATAAAAGGCAGATAAAACTCGGCTGCACTTTGCTGGTAGTAACGCAGCTGCGGTTCAACATACCAGCGCTCGCCCAGCGGCAAACGCCATTTCACATCAGCAGTATGCGAATTTAGCTCCCAGTCATCCCACATATAGCGATAAGACGCATCGAGGAAAGTCCCGCTTAAATGCAACTTGTTCTGCCAGTATAAGCTGTGCTTGGTGCGTTTATCCGGCCGGCTTTCATACAGATTTTGCTGCACTTCGCCGTTGCTGTTCACCACACTGACCAGCTTAAACGGATCTGTCATATAGCCATCCGCCACACTGAGCGAGTAATTAAATTGCATTAACCAGTCACGGTTTATCACCTGTGTCAGGCCAAGCAGCAAATCTAAGGTGTCTTTAGTGTCATCAGCTCTGTCACGTGTAGCGGCAAAGGCGGCCTGGTAGCTTGCATCGTCGGCAAAATCGCTGCGCAGCAACATAGGTGCAAAAGCGCTGGCAATGCCGCCTTCCGGTGAAATCGTATCATGGCTAAATGCCAGGCCCAGTGAAACTGTGGTGTTTTTCTGGTTAAAATCACGTGCCAGCGAACCGTTTAGCCCCAGCGACAAATAATCGTATTCTTTCGATACATGGCCGCCACCGCTAACACGCCAGTTTGGCGCCAGCGGTTGCTCCCAGCTGGCATCCAGCTGCACCCGGGTGTCGTGAAAGGTATCATCCAGCGGTGTATCACCGGGCGCCACATCATAACTACCGCGCCCCGATGGCCGGGTGAAACTCTGTACGTAAGGCTGCGCTACAGCACCGGTCGCCGAGGCACCGGTTAGCGCATCGACGACTAACCCCAGGTTAAGGTATTTATCATCACCAAAATCGCCGCGGGCAGTAAAAACGCCTTCGCCAGCGCTAACGCGGTCTGTTTCGTTGTACAGCAAAATAGCACTGTTAAACTGCCAGTCGTCCAGTAAGGTGCCGGCTTGTGCTTGCTGCCCCAACACCGCACAGCTGGCCGCTGCCAGCGCGGCACTAATGTTTGCCAGTTGTTTTAATTGCATCCGCAACCTCCGCCGGCAAAACTACGGCCGCCACTGCTGCCTTCTTTACTAAAATAAATATGATCGTCCAGCCGGTTATCCAGCGGCGCACTGTTCAGCGCCATTTCGTCTTTAGCCAGGATATCGCGCTCCCAGGGCTTCACGCCCAGGCTGCTGCAGCCGCTTAATGCGCCAAGCAGTGCAATGGCAGTAATGCCGCTGATTATCTTAGTGCCTTTCATTGTACTTACTCCTCTGCCAACAACTGGCGGATCTGTGTTTCATAACCAGCGATATCGGCTTGTTTAAAACCAATATGGCGATAACGAATTTGGCCTTTTCTATCGATCAGAAAACTGCTGGGCATACCCATCAGCTGATATTGCTGCGCCAGCGCACCCGCCTTGTCGTACAGCACGGCAAACTCCGCCGGTACTTGCTGTAAAAACTGCGTCGCGTCGTTACGCTCACTGTCTTCATTTACCGCCAGTACCAGCAAGCCATCGCCGCCATGGCGTTGCTGCATAGCATTTAACCAGGGAAAGGATTTACGGCAGGGCGTACACCAGGAAGCCCAGAAATCGACCAGCAGCACTTTACCTTTCAGCTGCTGCATACTACTGACCGGACTCCCGTCAAGTTCACTAAGTTCAATCGCGCCGGCAGCGCCACTTAGCCCCCATACTGCCAGCACTGCTGTTATTAACCGATACCGCATAGCACCTCCACTTACATTCAGCTCAGGCTAACGGGCAATACTTAAGCAAACCTTAAGTGCGGCTGCGCTTAGTGCTTGGCGTGATATTTCTGCTGACGGTACAGATAAGATGGCAACAATACCTGCGCCAAGGCCCGTTGCACCTGCTGGCTATCAGGTGCATGCAAAGCAAGCTGCAATTGCTTTTGTTCAGGATGGTAATATCCGGCGACTGCGCTCTGCCCAGGCCGCAAAATAGTGACCTGTTGCTGCTGCATCAGGGCAAAATACTGATCAAACTGCATCAGTGCCCGCCCCGGGCTGCTATCATCGCGGCTGAAATCACGACCTATCAGGGGTATGTTGGCATTGATACCCATTAACGATAACAGCGTAGGCGCTAAGTCAATCTGGCTGGCAACAGGCTTAATGCGCTTCGGCGTAATATCAGCGCCCAGGATCAGTGCCGGAATATGAAACTTCTCAACAGGCACCAGATTATTGCCATACACTCTGTTGTCGTGATCGGCGACGATGACAAACAGCGTATTCTGCCAATACGGCTGCTGTCTGGCATGGGCCATAAACTGCCCCAGCGCAAAATCGGCATATTTAACCGCATTATTCATCGTTGCCTTGGGCTGCTCAAACAAACTGATGCGGCCATCGGGAAACTCGAACGGCGTATGATTAGACGAGGTAAAAACTAAACTAAAGAACGGTTTTTGTTGCTGGTGCAACTGCGCCAGATGGCTTGCGGTGGCGTTAAACACGTCTTCATCACTGGCCCCCCAGCTGCCAACAAAAGCCGGATTTTGTATTTGTGCTAAATCGATGATCTGCTCGATACCATTACCGGTAAAAAAACTGCGCATATTGTCAAAGTGCGCCTCACCGCCATAAATAAAACTGGTGTTGTAGCCCTGCTGGCCTAAGGTTGTGCCAAGCGTGTAAAAGTTCTGCTGTGATAAACTCAATTTCACCGTACTTTGCGCCGGCGTAGGCATAAAACCAGACACCACAGCTTCAATGCCGCGCACCGAACGGGTGCCAGTGGCATACATTTGCTCAAACCACCAGCCATGGTGTTTTAGTTTTTCCAGCTCTGGCGTTACCGGCACACCACCTAATGATTCAACAAAGGTGGCCCCCAGGCTTTCCTGCAAAATAATCACCAGGTTAAGCGGTTTGTCGCGCACAATGTTGGCCTGGTGGTAATGCAAGGTAGGTAAGTTGGCATCATTAAACCTAAGGTGTTTTAACCAAGGCCAGTCTAACGCTAGCTTAAGCATATCCTCATCCGGCAGCTTGCCGTAAATCTCGCCGGAACGCGCTTCGTGCTTCATATTATACAGCGCATAAAATACTGAGTAGGGTGAGCTGATAATCAACGAGTTCACTAAGGCATCATTGGTAATGGCAAAAAAAGCCGGATTAGCCGGGCGATGATCAGTGGTAGAGCGCACAGCTGCAAATACCAGCAGCACAACCAGCGGCCAGCTTAACCACAAGGTTTTTGCTGAGTAAGGTTGTGTGGCAGCGCTAACCATATTCAGCAACTTATGTAAGCTCCATAACAGCGCCACTGTTAACAGCACGCTGCTTAGCAGCATAGCACGGTAGCCTTGCCATAAGGTGCTAAACACCTCTTTGGGGTATTTCAGATACTCGACATACAAGCGGTTTGGTCTTATGTCGTATTGCAAAATAAACTGCGGTGTCGACACTTCGATAAAAATAACCAGGCACAACCCTAGCAGCACCCAAACATGGCTAAAACGGCGCCACAGTGTAAAACTGCGCTTCAGCGCAAGTAGCGGTGCCAACAGCAAAGGGATGATTAACCATAAGCCGGCAAATATCAGGTCAGCTCTGACCCCTTGCAGCAGCATCGTGGCCAGGTCGCCAGCGGCGCTTACCCGGTCGAACTGCCAGATAAATAGCCCTAACCGGCTGGCGGACAGCAGCAACATCACTAGCAACATCACCAGATACTGCAAGTAAGGGCCCACTACTGCGCTAACTTTTGTTATAGCTCGCATACAACATCTTCCACTACACTTTTGCTGCATGCTATGAAGACAAGCTTAAGCAACACTTAAGCTGGCAGCATTAAGCTTTGTGGATAACTCACAGAGTGGAGTAGCAGAGATGCTTGGGATAACGCCGCAACATGGCTGGCAGTTTGCACAGACAATAACAAAAACGCAGCGTTCGAATATTGCTAAGCCAGAACCTGTTGTGCAGCCTGCCAGTCATTACCTATGTTGATACGCCAGTTTCTGTGCAGTAAAAGCTTTGTTTTATTGCTCATAGCTTATCTGTTGCTTTTGCTGTTATTCGATATCGGCGGTGGTGATATCTGGTTGGCCGCTAAATTGTATGCGCTGGAAGGCCAACAATGGGCGCTTAGAGATTACTGGTTAACGGAAGACGTTTTGCACCGTGGCGCGCGCAAACTGAACTACCTGCTGGCACTGGCTACAGTTGTAACCGCTGTGTATTACAACTGGCTGGATAAAACAAAACCTACATTGGCTAAAGCATATCTGGCATTAACTCTGTCGCTGCTATGCTCTTTTGCTCTGGTTGCCTATCTTAAAGCCATCACCAATATTGCCTGCCCCTGGAGCCTGGCGATGTTTGGCGGTAATGAGCCTTATATTCATATATTACAACCCCGTCCATCTTATTTACCTTATAGCCAGTGCTTTCCGGCCGGCCACGCCAGCGTAGGTTATGCCTGGGTTGCACTGTATTATTTTTTTCGTCACTGCCGGCCACACTACCGCTATGCAGGCCTGGCTGCCGGTCTTATTGGCGGCGCTATGCTCGGCTTTACCCAGCAATTGCGTGGCGCCCACTTTATGTCTCATGACTTAACAACACTGTTTATTTGTTTGTGCTGCGCTAAATTATGCTTTGCCGCTATCTTCGCGACCGCTGCCAACCCGAGCAAAAGCTAAGCAGGAACACTATTGGCAAGTTGAATAGCAGGCCACAGACACGACAATGTTTTTACTACTATGCTATCGCTATTTGCGGTAAAAACAACAACACTAAGACCTGAGCTGAATTTAACAACAGGTTGTCGTACTCGCTAACATAAGAGCAAGATAATGCGGATTTTACTGGTAGAAGATGATGAGTTACTGGCCAAAGGCATGATTACCCGGCTAAAACATATGGGCTATCAACCCGAGCACTGCACGACCGGCAAGCAAGCCTTGATGGCAGCACAAGCGAGTAGCTTTGAACTGATGATCCTGGATTTAGGCCTGCCGGATGGCTTTGCGCTGGATCTGATCCGGCAATTGCGCCAAAGCGGTGTTAGCATGCCCATTTTGGTGTTAACCGCACAAAGCCAGTTAGACACCAAACTCACTGCATTGAACAGCGGCGCCGATGATTATCTGGTAAAACCGATAGATGTACTGGAACTGGAAGCCCGTATTCGCGTGCTAAGCCGGCGCCAGCAACAGCGGCGTGATGACAGCCTGCAGCTGGCCGGCATCAGCCTGAATTTGCACAATCATCAGTGCCGGTTTCAGCAGCAGGATGTTAGCTTAACCCGGCGCGAATTTATGCTGCTTAAAGAGTTTATGTTAAAGCCCGACCGCATTTTATCGCGCCAGCAGTTAGAAGAGCTGAGCTATGGCTGGGATGGCGATACCGAAAGCAATGCCATAGAGGTGCATATTCATAATTTACGCAAAAAACTCAGCCCCGAGGTGATAAAAACCGTACGCGGTGTCGGTTATATGTTGGTCAGCCAACATGCGCATTAACAGTATTAAGTTTTACCTGCTGCTGGGCATTAATCTGCTGATGTTAGGTACCCTAAGCCTGAATGCCTATATTGCTTATCATGATGCGCTGCACGAGCTGGACGAAATCTATGATGCCGAGCTGGCACGCAGTGCCAAATTAATTAGCCTGCTGCTAAGCAGTGGCGAGCCGCGTGGGGCGAAAGACCAACCGGTTGTGGTCGCTGTGCCGCATATTACGGATATGGGCGAATCACTCAGCGCGCAACAGGAGCGGCTGCTGGATGGCCATAAATACGAAGGCAAAATAGCCTTTCAGGCCCAACAAGGTGACCGACTGATTATGCTGTCGGAAAATGCGCTGCAATTTCCGACAGCAAAGCGCCAGAGCGGTTACCACGAAATTACCGAGCACGGTACCCTGTGGGTGACCTTTAGTTATTATGTGCCTGAGCACGATTTGTGGATTTTTACCGCCCAGCGCGAGGATATCCGCGAAGAGCTGGGCGCCCATATTGCCCAGGCGCAGGTAAGGCCGATACTGTTTATGATGCTGCCACTTAGCCTGCTGATTTATCTGGTGATTAAGCTGGTATTGCGGCCGCTGAATTTGTTACAGCAACAGGTAGCAGATAAAACACCGGAACAACTGCACGAAATACGGCTGCAGTTGCCCGCAGAGCTGCAACCGGTGCAAAGTGCCATCAATACCTTATTACAGCGCATCCGCAGCTATTTACAGCAGGAAAAGCGCTTTGTCGCCGATGCCTCGCATGAGCTGCGCACCCCGCTAAGCATTTTGCAATTGCATGCACAAAACCTGAGTACAGCTACCGATCAAGCCGACATTGACGAGGCCACTGATGCGATAACCCAAGGCAGCAAGCGCATGTCGCATCTGGTTGATCAGCTGCTGGCTATTGCCAAACTTGACCATTTGCAACAGATTAACTGCAGCAGCGAGCTGCTTACGCCATTGCTGCATCAGAGTTTATCGCAGCTGCCGTTAAAACTACTGGATAAAGTGCAGTGGCAACTTAACCTGAGCGATAACTGCCAACTGTTTGGCGACAGTACACTGCTACAAAGTGTATTTAGAAATGTGCTGGATAACGCCGCCAAGTATTCCCCGCAAGATGGTATTGTCAGCGTGACCACAACTTGCGATAAGCACAGTACCCGTATCTGCATAAGCAATAGCGGTATGGTTGATACCGAGGTAAACCGTTTGGGCGATCGTTTTTACCGGCATCAGCAGCACCAGAATACTGATGGCGCTGGCCTGGGCTTATCTATTGTGAAACATATCGTGGAGCTGCATCATGGCAGCATCAGCTTTACTGCCAATGCTCAGCATGGCCTTGATGTTAATATCACACTACCTGCAGCGCCTCGCTAAACTCCGACCAGTGAAAATTACATCGGTGCCACTTGCTCAGTCGCTGCGTTACGTTAGTATGAGCAAGTAACGCGACTGAAGGCAAGCCATGCGAATTTTACTCTGTTTTATGCTACTCGTTAGCGCAAACGCCAGCGCTGCGGCAGAAATACGCTTGGGCGTACATAATTTTCCGCCATATTTTGTTATGACTGATCACGAAAACTGCGGTGGTGATGCTGTTGCGCTCACCCGCAGCTTACTGCAAACGGACACGATTAAGCTGACCACTGTCTGTGCCACCCCAGCCCGTTTGTATAAAATGCTGCAAAGCGGCGAGGTCGACCTGACCATCAATATCAAACACACCCAAGCACTACCGGACAATGTCAGCTTTATCGCCCCACCTTATGTACAATTATCGCTGGTACTGTTAACTCATGGCGCGGCGGTGGCGCGGGAAAAACACCCCACCATAGCGGCAATACGCGGTTTCGATTACCATGGTCAGCGTCAGGTGCTGACGGATAAAGGCTACAACTTTATTGATTTACCGGACAGCATCAGCGCTGTTGAAATGTTTATTAAAGGCCGCAGCAGCGCTTTACTGACGTACGAAGCGCCGTTTAATTATTACCTGCAACAACATAACCTGCCGTTTGAAAAACACTATCAGTGCCAGGTATTAGAGCATATAGATGCGTTTTATGTGGTGTCAGAGCAGTCGGTGCATAAAGCTTATATCGATAAAATGCTTACTCAGCACGCCCTGGATGAGCAGTTAAGTTATTTTTCCCGTTAGGTCATGGCCTGGCGTAACCGTTGTTCAATATCGGATAAGCTGGCGGGTTTCGCGTAAAAATAACCCTGGCCAAATTCACAGCCTAACTGTGCGAGCTGAGTTTGCTGCTCTGCCGTTTCAATACCTTCTGCAATAACCGCAACACCTATAGCCCGCGCCATCGCCAGCATCGCTTTGACCAAACTCAGATTATTACCTTTATCCAGTTCCTGCACAAAGACCCGATCAATCTTGATATAGTCAATTGGCAACGCAGTCAGATAGGATAATGACGAATAGCCGGTACCAAAGTCATCGATCGCAATTTTAATACCGGCGCTTCGAAACGCGTTGAGGTTCTCCTGAATGGTAGGAGAGTGTTCCATCGCCACGCCTTCGGTGATCTCCAGTTGCAGGCATGCTGGGGATAATTCCAATAAGCTGAGTTTGCTTGCAATATATTCGTATAACGTTGGATCGGAAAAATGCTTAGCAGTGATATTTACCGCTACAGGTAATGGCTGCAACCCTGCCAGCTGCCATAACCGGATTTGTCGCAGCACATTTTTCAACACCCAGCAGTCCAGCTGCTTACCAAGATTCACGGTTTCGGCAATAGCCACAAACACATCCGGCGCGACCGTACCAAGCTCAGCATCATGCCAACGCAGCAGGGCCTCGTAGCCAATCAATCGCTGCGTTTGTAAATGATATTTCGGCTGCAATACCAGGTTCAGCAAGTCTTGCTCCAGGGCACGGCGTAGCCCCTGTTCTATTTCTAGTTGTCTGGTCAGGGCATTATGAATATCTTCATGATACAGCCGTAATAACAGCCGCTGCTGTTTGGCTTCAAACATTGCCGCCTCGGCCTGGCGCACCAGCACGTGTAGCTCTGTGGCATCATCCGGATAAATACTGACACCGATACATACTGACGGTGAGATTTTTTCATTTGCCAGCCAGTATGGCTCGGTACATTTTTCAATTAAATAGTGCACAAAAGGCAGCAAACCATTACGTTCAGTCACTGGCAGCAATACAATATAATCATCTGCGCCCGGCCTGCAGGCCAGCGCCCCTTCAGGCAACACACTTTGCAACCTGTGAGCAGCCTCTATCAGCATAAGATCACCAAACTCGTGACCATACTTCTCGTTGATCAGCCGAAACCGATGGCAATCAATAAACAAGATGGCGTACGCCTGAAGTGGATCTTGCCGACGGTTAAACTGTTCTGCCAACCCCTCACGGTTTAGCAAACCGGTTAACGTATCAAAATTAGTCAGGAATTTAGCATGATTTTTCGCTTTAACCTGCTCGGTGATATCGATGCCAACGCCCTGAATTTCATCCGCCGACTCAGCGCTGCCGGCCAGATTACTAAAGGTCCAATCGACCCAGTGCACATTATTGTTTGGCCCAAGCATTCTTACCGATAATGAAACCGTGGCAGACTTTTCGGCTAGTCTGAGTTGTTCCAGCAACGTTTCGACATTATGCCGCTCGTCAGCATGGATAAACTCGAAAATTGAAATACCGAGCATTTGAAACAACTGCTGGTTTAGCTGGCGGCAAAAAGCGTTATTAACGAAGGTAAGCCTCGAATTTCTACTTAAACGGCAGATAAATTCTTTCTGGTTTTGCACGATATCGCGATAGCGTTGCTCTGCCGAGATAAGCCGCTGCAATACCGCCTTAAATTCAGATAAGTCATGACAAACACCAACAAACAGCCGCCCCTGTTCAGTGCGGGATTCCCCTACTGACAGGTGCATAGGAAATACCGAGCCGTCTTTGCGTTGCGCCTGCACATCGCGACCAATACCAATAATTTGTGCTTTGCCGCCGGTTTTATAATTTTGCAGGTAACCATCGTGCTTTTCAGCATGTGCCGAGGTCATCAGCATACTGACATTGTTGCCGATGACCTCGTGTTTATGGTAACCAAACAGCTGCTCTGCCCCGCGGTTAAAACTTTGCACTATGCCCCATTCATCAATAGAAATAATGCCATCGACAGCCGCCTCCAGCAGCGCATCCTGCATTGAACGCAAATTAAGATGTGCCTTAACGCTGGCCTGATAAGCGGTTAAGTCATGACAAATGCCGACAAAATAACGCCTGGCACCTGCTTTAGCTTCACCCACCGATAAATGCATTGGAAAGACGCTGCCGTCTTTACGCTTGCCCTGCACATCGCGACCAATGCCAATGATCTTTGCCGCTTTACCAGCATCAATATAATTTGCCAGGTAATCGTCATGTTCACTGTGAAACGGTTCTGGCATCAGTATATGCACATTCTGGCCAATACATTCAGCCGATGTATAACCAAACAACTTCTCTGCCGAGGGCGAAAAAAAGCAAATTAAGCCCTGCTGATCAATGACAATAATGGCATCAACTGCAGAATGCACTATTGCATCCTGCAATTGACTCAGCTCAAAAGTATCCATACCTGGCCAGACCTATTGTTAGCAGGCAATATAATAACTATCTAAATTACATTGCTATTTGTTGACAAGAATTACAACTTTAGAAGTGATGTACCTGTTTTTCCAGGCTGAAGACTACAAAAATCAGACAAAAATAATATAAAAAGCGGACTTTATTAAATAACAATCATCAACAGCCAGCCAAGCCGTTAACAGAGAGTAACCGACTGAACTAGCGCCGCCTAAAAGCAAAAAACCAGCATTAAGCTGGTTTAAAGTGGCTTCGCTGTCAGGACTCGAACCCGCGAGCATTCTGGCTTTTGACGTGACAGGCCGGCTAAGCTCGTAACAGAGAGCAACCGACTGAACTAGCGCCGGCTAAAAGCAAAAAACCAGCATTAAGCTGGTTTAAAGTGGCTTCGCTGTCAGGACTCGAACCCGCGAGCATTCTGGCTTTTGACGTGACAGGCCGGCTAATCTCGTAACAGAGAGCAACCGACTGAACTAGCGCTGGCTAAAAGCAAAAAACCAGCATTAAGCTGGTTTAAAGTGGCGGAGCGGACGGGACTCGAACCCGCGACCCCCGGCGTGACAGGCCGGTATTCTAACCGACTGAACTACCGCTCCGGTGTGTATCGAAAAATTGGCGGAGCGGACGGGACTCGAACCCGCGACCCCCGGCGTGACAGGCCGGTATTCTAACCGACTGAACTACCGCTCCGGATCAGGAAGCTTAATTCGATACAGTGGCGGAGCGGACGGGACTCGAACCCGCGACCCCCGGCGTGACAGGCCGGTATTCTAACCGACTGAACTACCGCTCCGCGCTGGAGTGAGCTTGCGCTCTTTGGCTTTTGCCTTACGGCAACTTACTGAATTGGCGGAGCGGACGGGACTCGAACCCGCGACCCCCGGCGTGACAGGCCGGTATTCTAACCGACTGAACTACCGCTCCGCACCAATTGCGCTGCAAGATTTCATTTGGGTATCCTGCAGTGCGGCGGGAATGATACGGATTAGCCGATAGGCCGTCAACACCTTTTTTGCCGCTTTTGCCTAATCCTTAATCATCCGGTAAGGTCAGATCAAGAATGTCATCCATATCGTTGTTTTTTTGTGCATTGCTGCCGTTTTTGTCTGCACCGGCTGACGAAGCTGAACTTGCCGCGGCCTTGGTTTGTGCTGGCGCTTTTTTACGCCAGAACATCAGATCGGCCAGTTTACGGTCAGTCATCGTCATCCAAATAGCTAACACGCCCCCGGCGACAATCAGCACATTCACCAGAATAACCAAAACCCACGGAAACTCGGGCTCTGGCGGGGCGTTTTCTGCCGCGATTTGATCTTTGATATGTTGTGGCAGCTCTTCAAGCACCTTAGCTTCAACCACAGGCCGGTTTACCACAAAGCTCACTTCCGGCAAATTCAGCATAAACTCACGGCCATCGCGCATAGTGCCATAGGCTGACACTTCCAAAATATAGCTGCCATGGCCACGGTTATGTAATTTCAGCTCGCGGGGTGTGCTACCAGGCTCATTTAACGCAAAACCTTCTATCTCGCCATCTGGGTAACGTATCCGGCCCTGTAATAACAGCGTCTCAGCATTGACACTGTCATCGGTCACCCGAAATAACACCTGATGCGGCAGCGCTTGTTGTTCGGGTTGGGTGTCATCCACTGCGGGCGATGCGGTAATATCAGCCACAATAGGTGCCGGCATCAGCACAACGGGTGCCTGCTCTACCTCGCGGGTGTACAGCGGTGTTCTGACAACATATTTCGGCGTCCATTCACCCGCGACAAAACGCAGTTGAAACTCACCGGTGAAAACGCCATCACGGGCACGTTCATCATAACCTTTACCATCGTCACGAAATTGTGCTACCTGCACCACGCCGCGGCCAAAGTTATCAAACTGGGCATTATTAGTGCTAACAAAGATCACCTCCAACGCCAGCACTTCGCTAAAATCTTTCGCGGTAATGGGCTTATCGCCATTGGTTAAACGGGCATTAATTTTAATGGTTTCGCCGACCATCAAGTTCGCTGGCAGCGGGTCAACCTGCAATTTAATCTCAGTCAGCAGCATAATGCGGCTTTCTGGCAGTAAGCGGCCTATTACCTGCCAGGGTCCTGGCATCGGATTTTTAATTTCGATCAGATCATAGCTGCTGGCATCATGCCAACGCACCTGTTGTGCCTCAGCGGTATTAAAGTAGATTTTACTGCCATCAGGTTTAACCAGCACCACAGACGCCGAGCCACGCCGGCGAAACAGTAATAATGTGATTTCTTCAACTTTATCATCAACACGAAAACGGTTCTCAAACAGCGGGATCTGGTTTTTGGTGGGTAAATCATCCAGCACCGCAAAACCATGCTGCGCCAGCATTTGCTCTGTGTCGGCAACAACCTCTGGCTGGCCACTGTCTGTTGCTTGTTGTTGCGCCAGTACAGCAATGCTGAATAACCAGCCAAACAGTAAAACTAAGCAGTTCAGTTTCGCCACAGGCAGCTGCCTCCTTTTTTCTGTACCAGATCCAGCCGGCTCTCATGTGCTGCCAGCTCGGCTTCGCTGGCCCGTATAACCTTCAACCGGCCGCTGCGTTGTATTGCCACGGGGCCGCTTTGCCCGTCAGTGCCGTCTTGCTCGTTGGCCAGATTTAAACTGACCTGACCACCGGTCATCAATAAATACACATCGGCCAGGATCTCAGCATCAAGCAAAGCGCCGTGCAAGGTACGGTGGCTGTTGTTGATATCGTAACGCCGGCACAACGCATCCAGGTTGTTCTTCTGTCCAGGATGCATTTCCCGCGCCATCAGCAAGGTGTCAAGGATAGTGCAGTATTGCTCTACCGGTGGCAGCGGCGGTTGCAATAAGGAAAATTCATGGTTAATAAAGCCAACGTCGAACGCCGCGTTGTGAATGACCAGCTCAGCGCCCTGAATATAGTCATAAAAGTTTTTCGCTATCTGCCGAAATACCGGCTCATCTTTTAAGCGTTCGTTGGTAATACCGTGCACCGCCACGGCTTCGGCGTCAATAATCCGCTGCGGGTTAATATAGACATGAAAATTATTACCGGTAAAACGGCGGTTAATCAGCTCTACACAGCCAATTTCAATGATGCGGTGACCGTCTTTGGGGTTAATACCTGTGGTTTCAGTGTCGAGAATAATTTGTCTTTTAGCCATGGCGGTTTCGTTTTTTACAGCATTTGGGTTAGATTATACGCCGTTTTGGTTTGAGGAAAGGCTTTATGCGCAAAACTGTTGCGATCTATACCGATGGCTCCTGCCTGGGTAACCCGGGGCCGGGCGGCTACGGTGCTGTACTGATTTATAAACAGCATCGCAAGGAATTAAGCGGCGGCTATAAACTGACAACCAATAACCGCATGGAACTGCTGGCCGCTATTATTGCGCTGGAAAGCTTAAAAGACAGCTGTGATGTTGAGCTAACCACCGACAGCCAGTATGTACGCCTGGGCATTACCCAATGGCTGGCCGGTTGGAAACGTAATAACTGGAAAACCAGCCAGAAGCAGCCGGTAAAAAACCAGGACTTATGGCAACGGCTGGATGCAGCAGCGGCAAGCCACAAGGTAAATTGGCACTGGGTGAAAGGCCATGCCGGCCACCCGGAGAACGAACGGTGTGATGTATTAGCCCGCAGCGCAGCTGAGGCAAAACCGACCACTGTTGATACCGCGTTTGAACTGAGCCAAAAGGCATAGCAACAAACTTGAGTTGCAGCTAACCCGTCAACTGCGGCTGGAACCTCAATTTGGTTATCACAGAGTGTCTGAGACCGAGCCATAGCGAGGTCGAGTTGCTGTGATAAGCCAAAGGAGTGTTGCAGCAAAAGCAGTTGACCTACACCTTACTCGCCAGCTTTGCTTTCAGCCATAGCACCTGCATTGGCCGCTAACATTTTCTCCAGCTCAGCAATAAAGGCTTTATCATCCGGTGCTGTACGGCTGCCAAAATGCTTCACGGTTTGCTCGTCGGCGCTCACCAGATACTTATTGAAGTTCCAGCTGGGTGATTCACCGGTTTTGGCAATTAACGCCTTAAACACCGGATTGGCCTCGTCACCTTTCACTTTAGAACTGGCAAACATCGGGAATTTCACGCCGTAGGTTAAGTAGCATACTTCCGCCGTTTTTTCGGCGTCATCATATTCCTGCATAAAGCTGTCTGATGGAAAGCCCAGGATCACCAGGCCTTTATCCTGATACTGCTGATACAGCGCTTCTAACCCCTCAAACTGCTTGGTAAAACCGCACTTGCTGGCCGTATTCACCACCAACAGTGTCTTGCCCTTGAAGCTATCGCATAAATCCACGCTCTCACGGGTATTTAACTGCTGCATAGAATGGCCAAGAATGTCACCACACTGGTTTGCCAGCGCTGGCATCGCCAGCATAGCGGCGGCCAGTGCCGCTGCATTAATTAACGTTTTCATTATTCTCTCCTGTAGGGCTGCAAATGGTGCAGTAGGCTAATACGTAGCATATGCCTAAGCCGATCTTTACGCTAGCTACCACGGTTAAAACCGATACGCCAGTTTTAACCTGGCAGTGCGTGGCTCCAACGGGTGCGAATGCTTATCGGCTATGCCTTCGGCGGGTTCGCCCGGCAGGCGCGACGCATAAAAATAATCGATGTCGCTGTTATTACTATCGAAAATATTAAGTAATTCTACCGCCAGCTGCCAGCGCTGCCAGTCATAACGGTAACCGGCGTTAACGGTGGTGGTGGCGTCTGAGCGCTGCTGGTTAACGCTATCCAGCGTGCGCTTGCCAAAATGGCGTAAACGCAGGCTAAGCTGCCAGGGATTATCAGCTTTGTATATCAGCCCCATACTCAGCACTGCAGGCAAAGCACCATCAATGTAATTGCCCTCGCCCTCTAACGGCTGGCTAAAGCGTGAGCGGGTTAATGCCAGCTCAGTATCCAGACTCCAATTACTATTTAACCAATAATACGCCGCAACCTCGAGACCGTAGCGTCTGGAGGCGCGGCTTGGCTCGTTGGTGCCGGCATCACCTACATACAACAATTCAGAGTCCATATCCAGGTACCAAACTGCAGCCGAGACATTTAACGCCGTGTAATCGAAAAACCTCAAGCCAAGCTCAGCACCATTTGTGCGTACCAACAGGTCAACCGGTGCAACGTTATCACCGCTTTGCGGATCAATCCGTGTGGTTGCGCCACGCGCATCATTAGAATGAAAACCCTGGCCGGCATTGAAATAAGCCTGCCAGTTAGCGGCAAACTGATAACTCAGGCCGGCTTTTAGTGAGGTAATACCCTCGGTTGCCTCACCACTGTTAGCGGCCAAATCACTGCTAACATCGACGCTGAAATAGTCATAGCGCAGCCCCAGATGCGCATTCCAGTCACTGTTTAGTTGCAGGGTACTTTGGCTAAACAGCGCAGCGGAACCTTGTTGTACCGCATCCTGGCGCACCGTGCTTAAACGCTGACGCTGCTGGGTGTTAAACAGACCGACTTCGCCAATGTCGTCGTAGCGTAATTGCACGCCCACCACATGCTCAACAGCGAACTCGCCCCATTGTTGATGCCAGTGCCGGCTAAACTCACTACCATAAATCCAACGCTCGTCGACTTGTTCAAATTGATCACCGTTAATCGGATCGTTTAAGAAGTAAGTAAAGTTTGACCACAGATCCAGTTCTGATTTTATGGCATAGGCGTTCCATTGCCAGGCGTCACTGTACCAACTGGCAGACACACTGTTGCGGCTGCTTTGGCCACCGACACTGGTGTCAAGCGAACCGAGCGCATCAATCAGCCCCTGTTGTACCGCACGCTGCGGGATCTGATCAGCGGCGTTCCAGCTGTTTTCATAGGCCATCAACGTCAGCGCAAACTGGCCGCTGCCAACTGGCTTGCTGTAACGCGCCAGCAGGTTTCGTTTATCTACATCTTCATTAATATCACTCCAGGGGCCGTCGTATTGCTGCAGCTCAGCGGCCAGCAGCACATCAGCCTTACCCTGTTTTACATTGCCTTTTAACAGCAAGCGTTGGTAGTTATCCATGCCGAAGGTGAGTTCTGCCGCGTTGCGGGTGCGATTTTGTATGCCAAAACGGGCGACACCGGCGGCGGAGAAATCGCCGCTGTTGGCATGATAGGCACCTTTTTGATAATCAATTTGTGACACCAATTCAGGAATTAAAAAACTTAAATCACTATACCCCTGGCCATGGCCGTGGCTGCGCATATTGACCGGCATACCATCAACGTAGCTGGCAAAGTCAGTGCCGTGGTCAAGGTTAAAGCCACGCAAAAAATATTGATTAGCCTTACCGCTGCCGCTGTGCTGTGTAACGACCATACCGGGAATAAATTCCAGAACCTCACCGGTGCGCAGCAGTGGCCGATCAGCAATTTCAGCATTACCTATCAACCCTTCCGAAGCTGAACTGGCCAGCCCCAGCAAATCGGTTTGCCGGCCTTTTACGCTGATTTGCTCCAGAATATGCGCTGACAGCGGATCGGCTGAGGTTGGTACTGGGTTAAATAAAACGGCTGTAGCAACAGCCAGATAACGATAAGCAGCCATCAGATGTCCTTAATCGGCGATAATTGCGGGAAAAAACGGCGATTTAGCCGACAGCACGGCGTTGGCTTTATCCGGCGGCAACTGCCATGACAGCAATAACTTATGGCTATGCTCGCTATCAAACAGTGCCTTGTAGCTCAGCTGCCAGCCCTCGTTGCTGTCACAGCGCACCTGCAGCGGCAACAGCAAAAACGTATCCTGTTGCATACGCTGCACCAACCAGTCAGCCGCAGCGGTTTGCATACTGCATACCCCGGCGGCACTGTTAAAGCGCAGGCGCTCACTGATGTATTGTTGCAACTGAGGTTCACTATCCAGCACCTGCTGCCAGCTCACCTGATGGTTATTTTTTGCCTGAATAAGACCCGCCTGGGCTAAGTCATGCAGTGCCACTTTCCATAGCAGAACCGGTTGCCCCTGTTGTTTAGTTACGTCCATATAGGCCGTGCTAAATTTGTGTGCCACAACGGGCGAGGCGCAAAGCATCCAGATAATGGCCAATAGCGGAAAAACATACTTCATTACTCTGCTCCTGCTGCTTGTGCTATCGCCTGGCGGCTTAATGCTAATAAGCGTTGATCATCCGGCTCTTTCGCCGTTTGGTAATTAATGTCTGCCCAATACAAGGCAGATTGCGCATCCGGGCTGATATATAAAAAGTAATGCACCAGATCAGCGGCATGGTCGGTATCGCCACGAGCCAGCCTTACCTGCATCCGCTGCGTTAAGTCTGCACTGAACATTGGGCTTAGCGCTAATTGCTGCTCGGCCCGTGTCAAACGTAGTAGCAAGCTATCGGACAATGCCTGAATGTGCTCCAGGGCACTAATCTGCTGATACACTAACTGGGCTTGCCCCAGCGCCAGGCTTAAATCCGCCCATTTCAGCCATAAACTGGTTGGTACCTGCGCCAATATGGGTGTTAACCATTGCTGTGCGGTGGCCATGAGCCCCAACTGCTCGGCCTGTTCGGCCAGAATGCCACGCAGCCAGCTGTCAAGCTCAACCGGCAGGTCTTGTTGGCGCTGCCATAACTGCGTCAGTGCTGCATAACTTTGCTGCCAGTCACCACGCCGGCCTGCCACTTCGTAACTGCAGACCGAAAATAGAAATAAATCCTGCTGCCACAAACGGCTACAAGCCTGCTGTGCAGCGTCCAGCTGATGCATTGCCAGATGCACCCGAGCCGCCATTAAACTGGCCTGTATATGCTGTGGCTCACGTTGCAGTACCTGATCTAAGGTGTGTAGCGCCGCCACAAACTGATGCTGCTGTTGCAACATATCTGCCCGCAGCAGTAAATAATGCTGGCGTTGACGGCCGTCATCACTGATAGCGCCTAACAGCTGCTCTGCCTGATGAAACCAATCAGCAAAGCCGGGGCGGCGCGCGCCCTGTAAATACCGTTGCGCCAGCTGCAGTTTAACAGTGTCATCCGGTGCCTGCTGCAAGGCTTGCTGCAGTTGCTGCATTTCAGCGCTGACAGGCAGCACCGTGGCTAACGTCAGCTGCTGTGCGGCGTCCGGTTTAAATTCGGTTGCGCTGGCCAATGAACACCACAGCGCAGCGGCAATATAGATAAATATACGCATCGGGCACCTGAAAAAAGTAAGCGGAGCCTTAAGCTGGCTCCGCTATGGTTGCTATTACTGACCGCTGAGTAAATCGGCGTAGTCGGCCTCACTCATCGCATCCTGGCTGAACTTACGGCCATTCAGTGGTAATGCGGTGTCTTGTTCATCCTGACTAAACGCAGTACGGCTGTAAGTTAAAAACGACACCACCGCCACCGCGACATCAATATTGACCTGGCCACTGGCGGTGAGCTCACCGTCGGAGACTGAGACCATAAAGCTGTCGCTGCCGGTAAACTCTGGCGCCGGGGTGTAGGTAAAACGGCCGTCTGAGTCCAATGCCAGGCTGCCGTTTTGCGGCGGCGCGGTAACCGAGAACTGCAAGCTGTCGCCGTTTTTATCACTGGCGCTCAGCCTATCCATTACCGCGACATCCGTTTCGGTAACAAAACTGTTAGCACCCAGTTGTGGCGCGACATTCGGCTTATCAGAGTCGTTGCATGCGCTGAGCAGCGCAGCGGCCATTACGGCCAGTACTAAGGTTAACTTGTTCATTCAACGCTCCTTAATTGGGTGAGCCGGCCAGCGGCGTTAGCAAATACGGAAAGCTGGCGTTTAACATGCTGGCATTAACAGGGGCGCCGTCTGTAAAAGGTACATTACCCACAGGCGCATCTTCTGGCGCACAGAAGCCTAAGTTCGTTTGTTCACCGGCCACAGGGATGTCATGGCACAGTGCCCCCATTACTACGCGTAACGCTATATCTACTACATCGTCGCCAGGACGGCGGCCATTCGGAAAACCCGCTAAGTCGTTGCCTGCCACACCAAAAGCCGACTGCATCGCCGCAGGTGTTGCAGGAATAGCCGTATTTAACCGCAGCATCTCAGATGGGGTTACTGTCGCAAGTTGGTTAACACCGGCCACCCCGGTTAAAAAAGCCGCGACTAAATCGGTACGCGGAAAATTCGCTGGCGCCAGATCATCAATGCTGGTGCCCAAAGTGGCATTTACCGCATCTTTAAACAGAATATTCAGCAGCGCCGGTAAGCTGGGGTGCGTGACATAGTCGGCGAACTGGCCG
The DNA here is from genome assembly GCF_011634895.1 of Rheinheimera pleomorphica. Lineage (GTDB taxonomy): Bacteria > Pseudomonadota > Gammaproteobacteria > Enterobacterales > Alteromonadaceae > Alishewanella > Alishewanella pleomorphica. The sequence continues at coordinate 176,394 of NZ_SIRR01000008.1, forward strand.
TCATCGGCGGGTTTACTGCTGTTGAACTTATCTTTATCGGCCAGGCCAATCACCAGCTCATTCACCAGCGGATTACTTAACCGCGATACCTGCACTAAAGCACCGCCATTCATCTCAGGCCGGGCAAAATTAGCATTGGGGTTTAAAATACGCGCTTGCGGCAGACTGGCGGTGGTCCAGGCACCAATCACGCCATTACCACTGCCGGTAATGCAAGCCTTGGGCACTTCAATGGCCAATGCAGTGACGTTTTTATCAGCCAAATCATCGTTGCCAGTGCTTTGTGTAATACCACCGGGAAAACCGCCGCCATCACCGGCACCGGGTGCGCTATCGCCCTCCACCGGCACATAGTTCACCAGATCAAAAGTTTCGCCCAGGTTTACCACAAAGGGATCTTTACGCTGGCCGACAAATACCCGTGCCATTGCATCGCAACCCGGGAGCGCCACGTTGTACAGGTACTGATCCGCATAAGCCTGATACGCTGTCGCATCACCAAAGGTTTTATTGCCTACATAATCATAGGGTTTGGTAAAGCTGCTGGCACCAGAGGGCATCAACATAGTGCTGCTGGTACCACTGTCTAGTTCCAGCGTGTAATTTTCGATAAAATTCAGCGCCGCCGAACTTTCGGCACTGATGCCACCGACGTTTTTCAATGGCACCGCCACCATTTTCTGATTGCCGTCCGGGCCAATTGGTAATTGTACGCCCGCACCTTCATTAGCCAGACTGTTGCTAAAACGGAAATTAAAGCTCATGTCCGGCATCGCATCACCATCGTTGTCGATATGGATGCTGTATACCGCCTGTGGATCCATGGCGAAATAATTGGGTCCACCGTAGGCATCCTGCAGCGGAATATAATTGGCGATCAGCGTAACGTAATCGTCCCGTCCGGCTTCATAACTGTTAAATAAATAAAAGTCGGTTGCATCAAGCGTCGGCATCCGGGTGATATTTGGCGCTTCGCGGTGGCTTGATGCCTGTGCGCTGCCAATCAGACTTAAAGCGGCAGTAACTGCCAGAAAAGTTGTTGTACGTTTCATTATTGTCGTCCTTCAGGTTAAGTTGCCACCAAGTAACGACTGACTTGTACTATTGGATGCAGCCAGATGCTGACATTTAAAAAAAACATAAAAAAAACCGCCGCAGCGGTTTTTTGTTGCCGTACACCTGATTACAGCGTGACAATTTCAGCGGTAAATAATACCGGGCCACTCGGTGCACCTGTTAGTGAGCCGCCTACCGGCTCAAGGCTCACCGCCAGTGCAGCAATGGCAATGCCATCAGCCGCAGTGGGCCACTCCAGCAGACGTTCGCCCTGCTGCGGTAATAAGCCCAGTGATACTGGGGCCTGACCATTAGCTGGCAGCATCCACAACTCATAATCATGCTGTGCATCATCGGTTACTGTTGCAGTCGCCTTAACGTGTAACCGGTTTTGCGCCTTACTTACCAGCCACCAGGCTTTGGCATCACTGCTTTGAATAACGGCAATCTCCTGCGGTGCTGCGGTGTATAGTATCGGCCGCAGCATAACTACCGCCAGCAAAATTGACGCTGCTGTGGCCAATGCCAGCCAGTACTTAGTGCTGTTGGCAGTTGCCGGTGTTGCAGTAGGTGCAAGCCAGCCCAGACGCTGCTGAATACGTTGCCACACCGCTTTATCCGGCACTGTCGCGGGTAAGCCTTCTGCCAGCGGGTTTAGATGTTGCTCCCAACGCCAGACTGTCTGGCGCACGTTCGGGCTGGCCATCATCAGGCGCTGAAAGCGTTTGCGTGCTGCGCCTTTCATTGCACCGAGAATAAAATCAACCGCCAGGGCATCGAGTAGTTCCTGATCCTGATACTTCATGCTTCAAGGCACCTTTTCAGTTGAGTTAAACCACGGCGGATCCAGCTTTTCACCGTCCCCAATGCAGACCCCGTATGTGCGGTAATTTCCTGATGGCTCAGTCCGTTAAAGTACGCCAGTTGAATTGACTGACGATGCTCGTCGCTAAGACCTTGCATGCAGTCATCCAGTTTCACTTTGTCCCGCACTAAGCCTATCACCTCCCCCGGCTGTACCTCATTGCTGGTTTGATCATGTTCAGGCTCTGAGATATCCAGATGCTCGGCTTTAACCCGACGTGATTTTAATAAATCCAGCGCGCGATAACGGGTAATACTGATCATCCAGCTCATCACACTGCCTTTTTCAGCATGGTAATCGGCGGCATTGTGCCAAATGCGTACAAACGCATCCTGCAGCACATCTTCAGCCCAGTCGTGGCGGCGTAATAAGTGCAGGCTGACAGAGAATAACTTGCCCGATGTCGCCTGGTATAACTGCTCAAACGCCTGTTTATTGCCCTGCGCTGTAGCATACAGCCATTGCAATAATTGTTGTTGTGATTGTTCCATTTGCGCCCCTGTTAAGTTAACCCTTATTTGCAGTTACGACACAGTGGCTGGATTGGATGCAGCAGCCAGAATGCTTAATACAAATTTCACGTGTGTTTTTTTGCTTATCCGCTATCATCCGCTTCCATTTTTTGGCGGCTCTCGTATGCTAAACAGAGCCCCCGTTCACAGAGACCGTTATGCGCATTTGTTTTTTGATGTACCCATGGGAAAAAGTACAGCCAGACGGCGACAGCACTATTCGCATGATCCACGAAGCTGTAAGCCGCGGTCACAGTGTGGCTATTACCCATGCCAATAACTTAACGGTACGCGACAGCGTAGCCCAGGCGTTTTGCAAAGTCTTTGTTAAAGGGCAGAAAATCTCCAGTAATATTGCCAGCTTTTACCGCCATGCCCAGTTTAATCAGCAAAAGCTGCCGCTGGCGGCCTTCGATGCCATTTTTATCCGGCTTAACCCACCACTGGATCCGATAGTGCTGAACTTTCTCGACTCCGTGCGCGAAGATACCTTTATTATGAATGACTTAGACGGCGTGCGTATTGCCAACAACAAAATGTACACCGCATCCTTGCATGACCCGGACAATGAGTTTATTCCGGTTACCCATGTGTCGAAAAACAAAGACTATCTGGCGCGGGTGCTGGCAGAGTCACCAAGCGATAAAATGATTTTAAAACCGCTGAATGGTTATGGCGGCAAAGGCGTGATTGTATTAGAAAAGTCGGCAGCACAAAGCGCACGGTCGTTGCTGGATTTTTATATTGGCGATGCCGACCGCGGTAACTACGTTATTTTGCAGCAATATGTTGAAGGCGCTGAACTGGGTGACATTCGTATATTAATGCTCAACGGTAAACCTATTGGCGCTATGCGGCGTATTCCGCCAGCTGATGATGTGCGCTCTAACGTGCATGCCGGTGGCACTGTGATAAAGCATCAACTGACTGAGCAGGAAAAACGTTTGTGCGCACACATTGGCCCTAAGCTTGCCCGCGATGGATTATTTTTTGCCGGCATTGATGTGATTAACGGCAAACTGATTGAAGTTAACGTGATGAGCCCGGGTGGTATAGCGCGAATAAACCGCTTAAACGGCGTGCGATTGCAAGAAAAAGTAATTGATTTTATTGAGCATATGGTAAGTACTAAAACACAAACGTCACCACGGAAACAGGTGTTTCGCCCACTGCTGACCGATGCCGAAGCGCTTATTTGAAAAATTTTTATCGTGTTTGAAAAAATAATTCACTGTTTAAAACCGCTAAATCTCGGTAAATAGGCAAAAAAAATCTGAGGTGGGCTTATGTCACAGGTAGAAAGCAATGAGTTTGAACTGGATGACTTAACAGACGAGGTTGAGATCATCAAAGATTTATCGCCCAAAGACAGCAAAGCAAAGCAAAAGCTGGAAGCGCGGCGACGCATAGATGAACTACTAGAGCAAAAGCGATTGCGCCAGTTGCTTGATGATTGGGATTTAACCGACGACGAGATGTAAAAAAACGGGCGCTATCTGCGCCCGTTTTTTTTCGCGGTTACTTAGCCGCGGTACTTTTGCATCACCAAGGTGGCATTCGTGCCACCAAAACCAAAGCTGTTTGACATCACCGTATTCAGTTCTGCTGGCGTCGCTTTAGTGACAATATTCAGCCCGGCTGCGGCTTCATCCAGCTCGCCGATATTGATAGATGGCGCTATAAAGCTGTGCTGCATCATTAGCAGTGAATAAATGGCCTCATGTACACCCGCTGCGCCCAGCGCATGGCCTGTCATGGCTTTAGTCGCGCTGATTGCCGGGGTTTTACCGGCGAATACCTGCTGAATAGCACCCAGTTCTTTGACATCGCCCACCGGCGTACTGGTGCCATGGGTGTTAACGTAATCGACCTCGCCGCTGACATTTTGCATCGCCATTTGCATACAACGCACGGCACCTTCACCGCTTGGCGCTACCATATCAAAACCGTCTGAGGTGGCACCATAGCCAACAATTTCAGCATAAATGGTAGCGCCACGGGCCAGTGCATGTTCCAGCTCTTCGACCACCACCATGCCGCCACCGCCACTGATCACAAAACCATCACGGTTAGCATCATAAGTACGGGAAGCCAGTTCCGGCGTATCGTTATATTTAGTCGACAAAGCCCCCATCGCATCAAATTCCATTGCCAGCGTCCAGTGCACTTCTTCGCCGCCACCGGCAAATACGACATCCTGCTTGCCCAACTGAATAAGCTCAACCGCATGGCCAATACAATGCGCACTGGTGGCACAGGCCGAGCTGATGGAATAGTTTACACCCTTAATTTTAAACGGCGTTGCCAGACAGGCAGAACAGGTGCTGGACATGGTTTTAGGCACCGCATAAGGGCCGACCCGTTTTACACCTTTTTCACGCAGAATATCGGCGGCTTCTACCTGCACTTTGGACGAAGCACCACCGGAGCCAGCGACCAGGCCAATGCGCGGGCTGGAAATTTGCTCTTCGGTAAAGCCGGCGTCTTGCATTGCTTCTTGCATTGCCAGATAAGCATAAGCGGCAGCATCAGCCATAAAACGCATGGCCTTGCGGTCAATCAGTTCAGACGGATCCAGTTTAATATTGCCCCATACCTGCGAGCGCAGGCCCAGCTCAGCAAACTGTTCTGACCGGGTGATACCGGAACGACCGGCTTGCAATGAAGCCAGCACTTCGCTTTTGTTATTGCCAATACTGGATACAATACCAATACCTGTGATTACCGCTCTTTTCATGCTTACTCCCAAACGCCGGATAGCTACCGGCAAGGTTAAACTAATACTGTGCGCTATTGTACGGACTTTAGTTGCCAAAGTGGTCAGCTTTCAGCGCACACTTGTACTCTGTTTTCAATTTTGCGGTAGCTTGGGGTAAACTACAAGCCGAATTTAGTGCCGGACCCACCCTAACTATGCCCAAGCTTACGCACGCCAAAATACACTTTAATGACCAGGGCACCCCGGTCGCATCAGATTTTGATGATGTATATTTCTCCAACGATGGCGGCATGGCCGAAACTGATTACGTGTTTTTACAGCAAAATGGTTTACCTCAGCGCTGGCAACACCATGGCGCCAGTGCCTTTCATATTATTGAGACCGGCTTTGGCACCGGCGCTAATTTTTTACTAACCTGGCTGCGCTTTCGCCAGTTCCGTCAGGCTTTTCCGGCGGCAAAGTGCCAGCGCCTGTACTTTAGCAGTGTGGAAAAATTCCCGTTAAGCCACGCTGATCTTAGCCGGGCGCTGGCAGTGCACAGCGAGCTAAGCGAACTGTGTCAGTTGCTGTTAGACGCCTACCCGCTGTGCGTGCCGGGCTGTCACCGCCTGAGTTTTGACAACGGCGCTGTCGTGCTGGATTTATGGTTTGGCGATGTTAATGCCCTGCTGCCTCAGCTTAGCGCGGCGGCAGATGCTATTTATCTGGATGGCTTCGCGCCGAGTAAAAACCCGGACATGTGGCAGGACAGCTTGTTTAGCAACCTGGCCCGGCTTAGCCATGCAGGCTGCACTGTCGCTACCTTTACGGCGGCAGGGTTGGTTAAACGCGGCCTGCAACAGGCCGGCTTTCAGGTGCAGAAAGTAAAAGGCTTTGGCCGCAAGCGTGAAATGCTTACCGCAGTGATGGCCAAAGAACTAACAGCGGACACGCCGAAGGTACGTCAGGTGACGATTATCGGTGGCGGTATTGCATCACTGTGCAGCGCACTGGCACTAACGCAGCGTGGCGTAGCGGTGCAATTGTTATGCGAAGATGCGGATGTTGCCTGCCAGGCCTCGCAAAACCGTCAGGGCGCGGTTTACCCCAATTTGCATGCCAACCTGACAGACGATAGCCAGTTGCATGTACAGGCATTTTTATTCGCCCGGCGCTTTTACCGGTATTGGCAGCAACAAGGGCTGAGCTTTGCGATGGACTGGTGTGGCTTACTGCATCTGGCCACCACGGAACAACTGCAGCTGCGCCAGCAAAAACTGATAAGCCATGCTCTGTGGCCGCAAGAACTGGTGCAGGCGGTGGACGCCGATAACGCATCAGCTATTGCCGGCGTGCCAGTACGCCACAGCGGCATTTATTTTCCGTTGGCCGGCTGGCTGAATCCGCAGCAATTTTGCCGCCAGGCCCTGCAATACCTGCAGACACAACCCGGCTTTAGCCTGCAGCTTAACTGCCAGATCACGGCCATAGCGCCATTAAACCAGGGCTGGCAGCTGCACAGTGCCAGCGGTAGCATTAACACAGAGGTGCTGCTGTTAGCCTGCGGCAGTAAACTGGCCGAATTTAGCGCGACCGCAACGCTTCCGCTGAATAAAATTCGTGGTCAGGTAAGCCATGTTGCGAACCCTGATATGGCTCCCCTAAAAACGGTGTTGTGCCACAAAGGCTATATCACGCCGCAGTGGCAAGGCTTGCACTGCGTAGGAGCCACCTTTGATCGCACTGCGCACAATGCGGTGCTCAGCAGTGACGATGACGCTGAAAACCTGCAGCTGGTCAACCGTCAGCTTGGGCAGCCAGCCTGGTTTGCCGACAGCCAGGTTGACAGTGCCGCCGCTGCGTTTCGGGCAACCCTGCCCGATCATTTGCCCGTCACCGGCCCTGCCGCCCGGTCGCCACAGTTGTATCTGCTTGGCGGCTTAGGTGCAAGAGGCATTATGCTGTCGCCTTTGCTGGCTGAGCTGCTGGCTTGTCAGATACTGCATGAGCCGCTACCTTTAGCCCAGACACTCTGCGATAAAATTGCTGCCGCACGCTTTAGCGCTTAGGCTGGCGTAAATTCAGCCAGGCGACAACGTGATAATTGTGAGCAAAAAACAAAAAAATTTGCTAAGGTAGCTGCGTTAAAACGGATTAAATTAAGGAAAGATCATGCGTTTAGCGCTGTTATTTAGTTTAGCTTTAACCGTTAGCGGCTTAAGCTTTGCCAACGATTTTTATCAGGTACCACTGCCGGATGATGCCAAAGAGTTTGCCCGGTTAGACAGTAAAATGCCGGCCGTGCTGAGTTATTTCAGCCAGCAACCGGAAGCCGCGCTGCGTGATTACTATATTAGCCAGCTGGGCCAGCCTGATAATGAGCAAACCCTGTACGGCCGGTTACATCTCTATTTTCGCGTTAATAATAATCAGGTGCGCATTTTGATCTCCAGCCAAAATGACTGGCGCCAGGTTGATATAATGGTGCAAAACTAAGCCCGGCATCAGGGCTTAGTTAACTGTAGCACTACCCGACGGTTTAGCTTACGCTGCAAAGCCGGTTCATTCGGCGCCACATGGCGCCGCTCACCAAAGCCTTCAACCTGCACTTTATCTTCACTTAAACCGGCGGCAACAAAAAAGTTTTTTACCTTTTCGGCCCGCTTAACTGACAACTGCTCATTCATCCAGCGCCCGCCATAACTGTCGGTATAGCCCTGAATTTCGATGTAATCAATATCCTTATCGTATTTCAGATACTCGGCAATTTGCGCTAAGCGCCGCTGCGATTCCCGTGTCAGCTGGTCTCCGCCGCTTTCATAGCTGAGCACCGTAAAAGCAATATCATCAAAGCCGTAGGGGAGCAACCGTGAGATGCATTGCGTAAACTGCTGATAAGGCTCTGGAAACTGCACCGGATTCATGGCAGCTACAACCTTATCATAGGGGCTGTACCAGTCGCTGAAATAAAAGGTTGGGCTAAAGCCATGTTCCAACTCGGTCAATAAGGTCCAGGCAGTTTTCTTTGGCAATTCACCATTAAACTGCTTGAGCAGTTGCATACTGGCCACGGCTTTGGCCGGCTCGCCTGAGCGCCATGCCGGCGGCACAGACAACACCTCAGCCAGCGCATAATGATCGGGTAGCCGCAGCAACTGCAATTCAAAATCCAGATTCAGCCCTTTACTGGCGATACTGCGGAAAATGGCGGCACCAAACTGTGGGATCTGGTGCTGTAGCTGACATTCTAACGGCGTATTGCTGCTTAGCTGCCAACTGGATTGCTCAATAGTGGCGGAATATTGACGCAGCTGTGGTTGGGCATTGGCTACAGCCGCCAGCCATACAGCAGTAAAAGCTAATAAAATTCGCATTGGAGGCCTTCTCAGCACGTTTATACTCTTGGCAATTATTACCATTAAAGTTAAGCAAACACTGTGCCGCAACAAGACGCTGGCGCAATTCTTTGGCATAATAGCCACTCATTTAACAGATGGCGACACTATGACAGCAGCAAAATCTCTCCTTGCACAACGTTTTCGCGGCTACTACCCCGTAGTTATCGACGTAGAAACAGCCGGCTTTAATGCAAAAACAGATGCTCTGCTGGAAATCGCAGCCACCTTGTTAGGAATGGACGAGGCAGGCAATTTAGTGCCAACCCAAACCCTGCACTTTCATGTTGAGCCCTTTGCCGGAGCTAACCTGGATGCCAGCTCTCTGGCATTTAACGGTATAGACCCGTTTAACCCGTTGCGCGGCGCCGTGCCTGAGCGCGAAGCCATCAGCGAAATTTGTAAAGCAGTGCGTAAAGCACAAAAAGAGGCAGGCTGTCAGCGTAGTGTTATCGTGGCGCACAATGCCGCCTTTGATCAGAGCTTTTTTAATGCTGCGGTAGAGCGACTAAATTATAAACGCTCGCCATTCCATGCTTTTGTTTCATTTGATACCACCAGTTTGTCGGCACTGGCGTTGGGGCAAACAGTACTGGCAAAAGCCTGTCAGGCAGCCGGTATTGCCTTTGACAATAAAGAAGCGCACAGCGCCCTGTACGATACTGAGCGCACCGCAGAGTTATTTTGTTATATCGTCAATAGCTGGAAACAACTGGGCGGCTGGCCGCTGGCGCAACCGGTTGAAGACGAAGCGGCACAAACCGCTTCAGCCTAACCCCGGCGCCGCTATGTTACAACGGCCCGGAGTTTGGCAGCAGTGGTTATTCTGCTGTGGTGTCGGTTTTATGCTTTGCCGCTGTGTCTTTAATCAGCGGCTGAAGCTCGCCACGCTGAAACATCTCCAGCACGATATCACACCCCCCAATCAGCTCGCCCTCTACCCACAACTGCGGAAAGGTTGGCCAATTAGCGTATTTAGGTAACTCGGCACGAATATCCGGGTTTTGCAGAATATCGACATAAGCAAATTGCTCGCCACAAGCAATCAGCGCCTGGGATGCCTGCGCTGAAAAGCCACAGCTGGGGAACTTTGGCGACCCTTTCATAAATAACAAAATCGGGTTTTCAGCAATCTGCTGTTTAATTTTATCTAACGTTTCCATTAATACCTCACGACATAAGCATGTTCATACTGGCCACTATTTTACGCTGTTCTGTGGCGACTAGCACTTGAGATTTGAGAAAAAAGCCCCCAACTCAGAGCCAGATAACTAACAGGCTGAGCAGCAAAACCAGCTAAACTGCATCAGCTTAACAACAACACTGTAAAACTTGAGTATTTTAGTCAGGTTTTGTAGTCTACGCCATGCAGACATCATAAACAACGCCAACGGAGAACGACTATGGCCTTTGAATTACCCGCATTACCTTATGCAAAAGACGCGTTAGCGCCACACATTTCCGCCGAAACGCTGGAATATCATTACGGTAAGCACCACAACACCTATGTTGTTAAGTTAAACGGCCTGATTGAAGGCACGCCTTTCGCCGGTAAATCGCTGGAAGACATCGTACGTACCTCAGAAGGCGGCATCTTCAATAACGCCGCCCAGGTATGGAACCATACCTTCTACTGGCACTGCTTATCACCCAATGGTGGTGGCGAGCCAACAGGTGCCTTAGCTGACGCTATCAATGCAAAATGGGGCTCTTTCGCCGCTTTCAAAACCGCCTTTAATGACAAGGCAGTAAATAACTTTGGTTCAAGCTGGACCTGGTTAGTGAAAAAAGCCGATGGCAGCCTGGACATCGTTAACACCAGCAATGCCGGCACGCCGTTAACTGATACCAGCCTGACGCCAGTGATGACAGTGGATCTGTGGGAACATGCGTACTATATTGACTACCGCAATGCCCGCCCAACTTACCTCGATGCCTTCTGGGCATTAGTGAACTGGGAATTTGCCAGCAAAAACTTCGCCGGCTAATCGCTGCAGTGAGATACCAACCCGGCTTTAGCCGGGTTTTTTGTCCGCCTTAGTTTACATTTCATCGCTAATCAGCAACAAAACCGTTTTGCTTATCCTGCGTATAGCTTAAAGAAAATTGTAGATTTTTCTGTCAATTAGTCAGGCGCGAATGCGCTTTACTGTCTAACCTTAACGTAACAGCTTGGCTGCAACCCTTTTCCGATGTTTAAAAGCTGGAGGTGCATATGGGTATTTTCGAGCACTACAAATCGCGTTATGAGGCGGCAAAAGAAGAAGAATATAGCATTCAGGAATTCCTTGCCCTGTGTAAGCAGGACAAAAGCTGCTATGCCAGCGCGGCAGAGCGGCTGTTGTTGGCTATCGGCCAGCCGGAACTGATTGATACCGCCCAGGATCCCAAACTAAGCCGGTTGTTTTCCAACCGCGTGATCGCCCGTTATCCGGCCTTTTCCGAATTTTACGGCATGGAAGAAGCGATAGAGCAAATAGTGTCTTACCTGAAACACTCTGCGCAGGGGCTGGAAGAGCGCAAACAAATCTTGTATTTACTCGGCCCGGTCGGCGGCGGTAAGTCGTCACTGGCAGAGAAACTGAAGCATTTAATGCAGCAAATTCCGATTTATTACTTAAAAGGCTCACCGGTATATGACCATCCGCTGTGCCTGTTCGACGTCAGCGAAGACGGCAATATTTTGCAGGACGAATATGGCATCCCCAAACGTTACCTGCGCAATATTATGTCGCCCTGGGCCAGTAAACGTTTGCACGAGTACAACGGCGATATCAGCCAGTTTAAGGTGGTGAAAAAATACCCGTCTATTTTGGATCAGCTGGCGATTGCCAAGACTGAACCGGGTGATGAAAACAACCAGGATATCGCCTCGTTAGTGGGCAAAGTCGACATTCGTAAGCTGGAACATTTTGCCCAGAACGATCCGGATGCCTACAGCTACTCCGGCGCACTATGTCGTGCTAACCAGGGTTTAATGGAATTTGTTGAGATGTTTAAAGCGCCGATTAAGGTGCTGCATCCGCTGTTAACCGCGACACAAGAAGGCAATTACAACGGCACTGAGGGCTTAGCCGCCCTGCCTTTTGATGGCATTATTCTGGCGCACAGCAATGAATCTGAATGGCAAACCTTTCGCAACAACAAGAATAACGAGGCCTTTCTTGACCGGGTATACATTGTAAAAGTGCCTTATTGCCTGCGTGTTAGTGAGGAGATGCGTATTTACCAGAAACTGCTGGAGCACAGTGAACTGAATTCGGCCCCTTGTGCACCGGGCACCTTAATTTCACTGGCCCAGTTTGCTGTGTTATCCCGGCTGAAAAACCCGGACAATTCCAGCTTGTATTCCAAAATGCGGGTTTATGATGGCGAAAGCTTAAAAGATACCGATCCCAAAGCTAAGTCGTATCAGGAATACCGCGACTATGCCGGTGTCGATGAGGGCATGACAGGGCTATCGACCCGCTTTGCCTTTAAAATTTTATCACGGGTGTTTAACTTTGACAGTACTGAAGTCGCCGCCAATCCGGTGCATCTGTTTTACGTGCTGGAACAACAAATTGAGCGCGAACAATTCCCTGCCGATGTCGCCGAACGTTATCTGGAGCACTTAAAAGGCTATTTGATCCCGAAATATATTGAGTTTATTGGTAAAGAAATTCAAACCGCTTATTTAGAGTCCTACTCTGAATACGGCCAGAATATTTTTGATCGCTACGTGATTTATGCGGACTTCTGGATCCAGGATCAGGAATACCGCGATCCGGAAACCGGCCAGCTGTTTGACCGGTCAGCGTTAAACGCCGAGCTGGAGAAAATAGAAAAGCCCGCCGGCATCAGCAACCCGAAAGACTTCCGCAATGAGATCGTCAACTTTGTACTAAGGGCGAAAGCGAAAAACAATGGCAAAAACCCGACCTGGACCAGCTATGAAAAGCTGCGCACTGTGATTGAGAAAAAGATGTTCTCCAGTACCGAGGAGTTGCTGCCGGTGATTTCGTTTAATGCAAAAACCTCGACCGACGATCAGAAAAAACACGATGATTTTGTAAATCGGATGATGGAAAAAGGCTATACCCGTAAGCAAGTCAGGTTGCTGTCTGAATGGTATTTACGTGTGCGTAAATCGCAGTAACCCTAGCTGGCCGGAGGTAGTATGGCGCATTTTATCGACAGACGATTAAACGGTAAGAATAAAAGCGCGGTGAACCGCCAGCGCTTTATTCGCCGTTACAAGCAACAAATTAAGAAAGCCGTGTCCGATGCCATCAGCAAACGTAGCGTCACTGATATCAGCAGTGGCGAAAGCGTGACTATTCCCAGTAAAGACATTACCGAGCCGTTTTTTCATCAGGGCAAAGGGGGCCGACGGCAGATAGTGCACCCGGGTAATGATCAGTTTAGCCCCGGCGACCGCATTAAAAGGCCACAGGGCGGTGCTGGCGGTGGCAGCGGCCAGGGCGATGCCAGCAATGACGGTGAAGGCACAGATGACTTTGTGTTTTCCATCTCAAAAGATGAGTATCTGGATTTATTATTTGAAGATCTGGAACTGCCAAACCTGCGCAAAAACCAGCTGGATAAACTGGTACAGTATAAAAATGTTCGCGCCGGTTACCGCTCGGAAGGTGTGCCAAGCAATATTGATATAGTGCGCTCGTTACGCGGTTCCCTGGCAAGGCGTGTGGCGATGACCGCCGATAAAAAAGCCCGCTTGCGCGAACTGGAACAGCAGCTGGCCGCACTGGAACATGAGCCGGTACCGGATCAGCAACAGCTGCTGAAGTTGCAGGATGAGATTGCCGAGCTAAAACAACGCATTGCAGCTGTGCCCTTTATTGATAGCTTTGATTTACGCTTTCGCAATTTTCAGAAGCGGCCCGAGCCTACCAGCAAGGCGGTGATGTTTTGCCTGATGGATGTCTCCGGCTCTATGGATCAGGCCACCAAAGATATGGCCAAGCGCTTTTATATCCTGCTGTATTTATTTTTAAGCCGCAGCTACAAAAATGTCGAAGTGGTGTATATCCGTCATCATACCCAGGCCAAAGAGGTAGATGAGCAGGAATTTTTCTATTCACAGGAAACGGGCGGCACTATTGTTTCCAGCGCCATTAAGCTGATGTATGACATAGTGCAACAGCGCTACGATCCGGCGCAGTGGAATATTTACGCGGCACAGGCGTCTGATGGCGATAACTGGACGGATGACAGCGCGCCCTGTGCAGAACTGTTGGCCAACAAGCTACTGCCACTGCTGCGTTACTATGCCTATATTGAAATTACGCCCAGAGCCCATCAGAGCCTGTGGCAGGAGTACGAAAAATTACTGCCTGTGTTTGATAATTTCGCCATACAACATATTCAGCATGTCAGTGATATTTATCCGGTATTTCGCGAGCTGTTTAAAAAACAGGCCGCCTGAGCTGACTCCTGACGACGCGTTCACAACTTTGCAGTGAGGTTTTTTATGGCCAAAGCAAAAACGAAAACGAGCCACTGTTTGCCGGATGGGCCGGACTGGACTTTCGCTTTGCTCGATGCCTACCACCAGGAAATCGCCCGGGTGGCAGCGCATTACAAGCTGGATACCTACCCAAACCAGATTGAAGTCATTACCGCTGAACAAATGATGGATGCCTATTCCAGTGTCGGTATGCCGCTGGGTTATCACCACTGGTCCTATGGCAAAAAGTTTATTCAAACCGAGCAAAACTATAAACGTGGCTATATGGGGCTGGCTTACGAGATCGTGATCAATTCCAACCCTTGTATTGCCTATTTAATGGAAGAAAATACCATTACCATGCAGGCGCTGGTGATGGCACATGCCTGTTATGGCCATAACTCTTTTTTTAAAAACAATTACTTGTTTAAAACCTGGACCGACGCCGGTTCTATTATTGATTATCTGGTATTTGCGAAAAACTATATCAGCCAATGTGAAGAAAAATACGGCATCGGCGAAGTAGAAGACATGCTCGACTCCTGCCATGCGTTAATGAACTACGGCGTAGACCGCTATAAAAGGCCACAGAAGATATCGTTAGATGAAGAACAGCGACGCCAGCAAGAGCGGGAAAACTATCTGCAATCACAGGTCAATGATTTGTGGCGTACCATCCCCAGCAAAGCGGTCAGCGCGGAAGAACAGATCGCTCGTTACCCAAGCGAGCCGCAGGAAAATATTCTGTATTTTATTGAAAAAAATGCCCCGCTACTAAAACCCTGGCAGCGCGAGATCGTGCGCATAGTACGTAAAATATCGCAATATTTTTACCCGCAAAAACAAACCCAGGTGATGAATGAAGGTTGGGCCACCTTTTGGCACTACACCATTTTACAGCACCTGTATGACGAGGGCATGGTCAGTGACCGCTTTATGCTGGAGGTATTACACAGCCATACTAATGTGGTCGCGCAGCCTGAATACAACAGCAAATACTATTCTGGCATTAACCCTTATGCGTTGGGTTTTGCCATGTTTAGTGATATCCGCCGCATCTGCGAGCATCCAACAGCAGAAGATAAAGAGTGGTTTGGCCAGATGGCCGGCAGCGACTGGCTGGAGACACTGCACTTTGCTATGCAGAATTTTAAAGATGAGAGTTTTATTAGCCAGTATCTGTCACCTAAGGTGATCCGCGATTTTCACTTGTTTGCCATTATTGACGACGATGAGGACAGCAGCCTGGAGGTCGCGGCCATTCACAATGCCGAAGGCTATCAGAAAATCCGCACTATGTTGTCACAGCAGTATAACCTCAGCCAGATAGAACCGAATATTCAAGTGTACAACGTTGATTTTAACGGCGATCGTTCGCTGACACTGCGCTATATTCCGCAAAACCGTATCCCC
This sequence comes from Rheinheimera pleomorphica, assembly GCF_011634895.1. Lineage (GTDB taxonomy): Bacteria > Pseudomonadota > Gammaproteobacteria > Enterobacterales > Alteromonadaceae > Alishewanella > Alishewanella pleomorphica. Next base: position 191,782 of record NZ_SIRR01000008.1, read on the forward strand.
TTGGCCGAGTCTAAACTGCAGGTTCTGAAGCACTTACACCGGCTGTGGGGCTTTACGGTATACCTGGAACAACAAAACGACGATGGCAGTACAGAATTACTCGCCAGCTGCCCGGAGCAAGGCGAGTTATAAGCGGGTTATTCTGGCGAAAAGCAGGTAACCTGATTACGGCCATTGGCTTTTGACTGGTACAAGCCTTTGTCTGCCGCTTCTATCCATTGCCGGTGTTCGGTCATCTCAGTGTGATACTCTGCCAGGCCTAAACTGAGTGTGACTTTAAGTTGCTGACCATTATAGGCAATACACAGCGCTTCTACCGATTGCCGTAACCGCTCGGCCAGTACTGTAGCTTGCTGAAGCGTGGTATCAACCAACAGCACAGCATACTCCTCGCCGCCATAGCGCCCGGCAATGTCGGTACTGCGCAGGTTGTTCCGCACGGCATCGGCAATTGCCTGGATCACCACATCACCGGCAGCATGGCCATAGGTATCGTTAACACGTTTAAAATGGTCAATATCACACATCAGCAAAGTGCTTTTGTGCTGATATCGCTGTAAGCGCTTAAACTCTTGTATCAGATTCTCTTCCCAGTACCCACGGTTAAACAGCTGGGTTAGAAAGTCGGTTTTAGTCAGCTGTTTCAGCCGGCCATTCATTGACTCAAGTTCAATACGACTTACCGCAACATCAGTGACGTCATAAATAATAAAGCACAGGTGTGTCACCTGGCCGCGGGTGTCCGTCAGCGGAAAAATAGTGCTGTTTTGGTACATGTACTCAGCACTGCCGGTAATAGGCCGGTAGTTACGAAACTTAAAAATATACGGTCGCTGCTCCCAGATAGTAAAAGCGCGGTTTTTCAGCAGTATCACCGGATCACATTTTCGCCTTAACCAGTCTTCGTCTATTTCAGAGAACAAATCAAATAAATAGCGATCTCTGACCTGCCGAGGTGTTAAGCCACTGTGATTCTCCATAAACCCATTCCAGACCTGGATCCGGTAATCACAATTTAATACCACCAGGCCGACATCGACTGTCTGAAACATATCCATCAGCCAATGTACTTCAGAGACTTCGACCTGTGCGTGTGACATTGTCAGCCCTCCAGCAAAAATGCGACTTTATAGTTCAGGGTTTTCAGGCTGTCTTCGGTAAATAACAACAGTAAATCGCAGCTGATATTGTAATTTTCAATGCCGTAACTTAGCTCTATTGCCAGTGTTTTTTTCCAGCGTTTGGCATTGGCTTTAATCAGCTCACTAACCGGTGCATGTTGCCCCAGTACTACCGGATGGCCCTGACTGAAACTCATATCAATTTGCTCAGCCAATCCTTTGAGCACAGCGCCAATCAGAATATTGGCAATGTCCATCAGCAGCTCCAGCTCTACTTTCACCGTCAGCTCACCCTGATAATTCATTAAACGGGCAATATCTTTAAAGCTGGAGTCGGTCAGGATTAACAACGCCTCGCCCGACACACCGCCACCAATAAAACCCTGGCAAACCGCTGAGGTGGTAGCCTCATGTTCTACTGACGCCAGCGCCATGTGTAGCTCACTGACTTCAATTAAGTTTACATTTGGAATTGGCAGTTTAACGAATACGTTCAGCAAACGCGCCAGCAAATCACCTGCCTGGCCCATAGCGACATTGGTCAGTTCCTGCAGCACATCGCGCATCTCTGCGCTGAGCTCGGCAGACACAACCGGCACTTTGGTTGGCATAACGCTGATGGCAGCCTTGGTATTAACGGCATGTAACTGCATCAGCTGTTGCAGTTTGGCTGCATCGACCGGCTTACGGATAAAGTCGAGCGCGCCCAGGCCTTTTACCCGTTCAATCGCTTCTGGCTGTACATCGCCGGACACCACCACAACATTGAGCTGCAACTGGCGTTGTTTCAGCTCCGCCAGTACCTGATAGCCATCCATCACCGGCATATTTAAATCTAAAAACAGCCAGTCAATATCTTGCTTAAGCAGGGTATCAAGAGCCTCAGCGCCATGCCCGGCAAAAAACAGGTTGGCCTGCCACTCCTGTGGTAGAATCCTGGCTAGCTGTTTACGCGCCAGGTTAGAATCATCACAAATTAGTACCGCTATGGTCATCGGCGTCTCACTCAGCACTGGCTTCATTTCAGTCTAGACTGAAATCATTGGTTCGCGCATAAACTACTAAAAATATGTGCTGTTCCAGCTAATTAGTTTTAATATATTTTATCTTAACAGGAGCTGTATCATGTCAGCCATTTTTCGTTTTTGCCGTCATTCGCTGCTTACTGCAGCCCTGGCCGCGTTTAGTCTGAATGCATTCGCAGTCGATTTACAGGCTATATTGCCAGAGCGTTTAAGTAAAGTCAAAGCAGGCAATCAACCTATAGTTCTGCTGGGCACACCAGTCAGTACCGGTGAAGTGGCACCGACTTTTAAAGTGGTCGATGCTAATTTTAAAACTGTTAGCCTGGCAGACTACAGCGGTAAAACGGTAATGATCAGTGTGGTACCCAGCATAGATACTGGCATTTGTTCATTACAAACCAAGCGCTTTAACAGCGAAGTGGCTAATCTGGCGGAGAATGTGGTGTTATTAACCATTAGTACCGACCTACCCTTCGCCCAGAAGCGGTACTGTCAGCAGGAGCAAATTGATAGCATGCCGGTGCTGTCTGATGCAGTATGGCGTGATTTTGGCAGTAACTATGGCCTGTTAATTAAAGACATGGGCCTGCTTGCGCGAGCCGTGCTGATTATTGACAGCAGTGGCACTCTGGCTTACATACAGCTGGTGGATGAGCTGGCCAAAGAACCTGACTACGATGCCGCGCTGACAGCGTTACAGCAAATACTGCCGCAGCGCTAAACGGCTGAGAGCGACGCGGCAGAGAATATTTTTATCTGCCGCAACTTGAAACTTTATTAACCGACCTTATAAACAGTGTAGGTGGCCGGATACGGCACCTGAAAACGACAGCTGCTGCGCTGTCAGCGTTAACGCCCGTTCAAATGAAGGGCAACACAACACCTGTTTGCTAAAGAGGAATTGGTTATGACAAATATCGACTTAACACCATTTTACCGCTCATTTATTGGCTTTGATCATCTGGCGAATTTAATGGATGCCGCAGCCCGCAACGAAAAGCAGCCGGCTTATCCGCCATATAATATTGAAGTAACCGGTGAAGATCAGTACCGCATTACGATGGCAGTAGCCGGCTTTGACGAGCAGGAACTGAGCATTGAAACCGAACATAATACGCTGTTGGTAAAAGGCCAGAAAGCCGGCAAAGATGAAGGCCGCCGCTTTGTGCATCAGGGCATTGCCGAGCGTAACTTTGAACGCAAATTCCAGCTGTCTGATTACATCAAAGTAACCGGCGCTCATATGGCCAATGGCCTGTTACATATTGAGCTGGTGCGTGAAGTGCCAGAAGCGTTAAAACCACGCAAAATCAGTATTGGTAATAGTCAGTCACCGGCGTCAACTCAGCTGTTAAACAGCGAAAAAGTGGCTTGACACCCTCAACATCAGATACAAAAAAGCCCTGATTAATCAGGGCTTTTTGCTCTTAATCACTTAATTAGCCTAATAGCTTAACCAATTCGCTGGTAACGGCCTCTACTGCCTTAGTACCATCAATATGGTGATACTGTGTGCGACCGGCGTCGGCCTCGGCTCGGTAATAGCCTACCAGTGGCTTGGTTTGTTCATGATAAATGGCCAGGCGTTTACGCACGGTTTCTTCTACGTCATCTGGCCGGATCACTAAGTCTTCGCCGCTAACATCATCTTTACCGTCAACTTTTGGCGGGTTGTAGCTGATGTGGTAAACACGGCCTGAGGCTGGGTGCACACGACGGCCTGCCATACGTTCAACGATAACATCGTCTGGCACGTCAAATTCAATCACATGATCAATGCTAATGCCTTTGTCTTTCATTGCATCAGCTTGCGGGATAGTACGCGGAAAGCCGTCGAGCAAAAAGCCTTTGGCGCAATCAGGTTCAGCGATACGCTCTTTTACCAGACCAATAATAATATCGTCTGACACCAACTGCCCGGCATCCATTACCTGCTTTGCTGCTAAGCCAAGCTCGGTACCGGCTTTAATCGCAGCGCGCAGCATGTCACCAGTAGAAATTTGTGGAATGCCATATTTACTCATCAGAAACTGAGCCTGGGTTCCTTTACCGGCACCCGGGGCACCCAACAAAATTATGCGCATAGCAACACCCTCATGTTTTGGGATTGATCCATTAATAATAAAGGCTGGATCTTTACATAATGTGCTGCCTGAAACAAGAAATTTGTCTGGCTATGCCAACTGGTCCGGCTATTTCACTGGCCTTTAGTCGTACCGTTGTGTAAAGCCGGGCCTGCTGCTGTTTTTGTGCACCAAACTTGAGAAAACAACAGTTTTTCTAACCGGTAACAGCCGTGGATATCGACTAAAGTTGTAGCAAACAGGCCATGGCTTAAGACATTTAATCAGCCATGGCCTGAATGGCAGGGAGGGTATTACTTCGCCAGTGACAACAACAGACTGTTTAACCGGCTGACAAAGCTGGCCGGGTCTTTTAAATTACCACGTTCAGCCAGTAAAGCTTGATCCAGCAGTACTTCTGCCCACTGCTTAAAGCGTTCTTCGTCCTGCTCGTCAGCAACACGCTTGACTAGCTGGTGTTCAGGGTTAAGCTCAAATATCGGCTTCACATCCGGCACCTTCTGCCCCACCGACTCCATCAGTTTGATCATCTGTGTACTCATATCAAACTCATCAGTCACCACACAGGCCGGGCTGTCAGTTAAACGGTGGCTCACTTTTACGTCTTTTACCTGCTCACCTAACACAGTTTTAAAGCGCGCTATCACATCAGCAAAGGCTTTCTCGGTTTCCTGCTGGGCTTTTTTCGTTTCGTCGTCATCCAGCTTAGACAGATCCAAGCCGCCTTTGGCGACAGAGCGCAGCTTTTTACCGTCAAACTCGGTTAAATGCTGTACCAGCCACTCATCGATGCGGTCAGACAATAACAAGACTTCCAGACCTTTCTTGCGCAGCACCTCTAAATGCGGGCTGTGTTTAGCCGCGGCATAGCTGTCGGCCACAATGTAATAAATTTCGTCCTGCCCTTCTTTCATTCGGCTGACATAATCGGCCAGCGCCACATTTTGCGTACTGTCGTCATTATGGGTTGAAGCAAAACGCAGCAGGCCAGCAATTTGCTCTTTGTTGGCGAAATCTTCTGCCGGGCCTTCTTTCAGTACCTGACCAAACTCCGTCCAGAATGCCTGATACTGCTCGGCATCTTTACTCAGTTTCTCCAGCATCTTCAGCGCGCGGCTGCTACAGCCTTTGCGCAGTGCCTGGGTTACTTTGGTGTCTTGCAGAATTTCGCGTGACACGTTTAGTGGTAAATCGCTTGAGTCCAGCACGCCTTTGATAAAGCGCAGGTAACTGGGCATAAACTGCTCGGCGTCATCCATAATAAATACGCGCTGAACATACAGTTTCAGGCCATGCTGCGCATCGCGGTTCCATAAGTCAAACGGTGCCTTTTTCGGCACGTACAATAAACTGGTGTAGTTGTTGTTGCCTTCAACCTTGTTATGGCTCCAGCTTAGCGGCTCGCTCCAGTCGTGGGAGATATGCTTATAGAACTCCTGATATTCTTCATCAGTAATGTCTGACTTATCGCGGGTCCACAGCGCAGTGGCTTTATTTACCGCCTGCCAGTGACCCGGCACTGCAGCGATTTTTTCGCCATCAGCGCCGTCACGCTCAGCTTGCTCTTCCTGCCATAGCTCTACCGGAATACTGATGTGATCTGAGTATTTAGTAACAATACTTTCTACTTTCCAACGGCTTAAAAACTCATCTTCGCCCTCGCGCAGGTGCAGAATAATGTCGGTACCACGGCTGTCTTTGCTGATTGGCGTAATACTGTAATCGCCCTCACCCGCCGATTCCCACTCAATGGCCTCATTGGCAGCAGCGCCGGCTTTACGGGTACGCACTGTCACTTTGTCGGCGACAATAAAAGCAGAGTAAAAACCCACGCCAAACTGGCCGATTAATTTGGAGTCTTTCGTTTGATCACCGGATAGCTGCGAGAAAAATTCTTTGGTGCCCGATTTTGCAATGGTGCCAAGATGGCTTATCACTTCATCTTGCGTCATACCGATACCGTTGTCGCTAACGGTCAGGGTACGGGCTTTATCATCCAGACTAATGCGTACCCGCAGCTCGCCATCATCGCCATATAAGCTGCCATCAGATAACGCCAGAAAACGCAGTTTATCGGCCGCATCAGAGGCGTTAGATACCAGCTCGCGCAGGAAAATTTCTTTATTGGAGTACAGTGAATGGATCATCAGCTGCAGCAGCTGTTTTACTTCTGCCTGAAAGCCATGGGTTTGCTTCTGGCCGCTGGAAGTGGCTGTGGTATCACTCATTGTGGTTATCCTCACACATCAAAGGTTGATAGTTACAAATCAGGCTGCCTATGCAGCCTTAGATGACAACTAATATGGGGAGGATTAACCGGATTTCAAGCAGGGGTATAACAGTTAAAACGCTTTGCGGCCACTAAAAGCATGTGACAAGGTGGTGCCATCAATAAATTCCAGCTCGCCGCCCACCGGTATGCCCTGTGCTATACGTGACACTTTTACCTGATACTTATGACACAGCTCAGCAATATAGAATGCCGTGGCATCGCCCTCAACCGTGGGGTTGGTAGCCAGAATAAGCTCATTGATACTACCATCGGCTAGCAGCTGGGCCAGGGTATCTAACCCCAGATCCTGTGGTCCTATACCATCGAGTGGCGATAAATAGCCTTGCAGCACAAAATAGCGACCACTAAACTGGCCGGTTTGTTCTATTGCCAGCTGATCTGCGGCTGAGCCTACTACGCACAAAATGCCGTCAAGGGCGCGCGCCGGATCGCTACAAATAGCACACAGGTCCGTCTCACAAAAGGTACGACACTGCTGACAATGACCAACCCTGCTCATCGCAGCATTTAGGGCCGCGCCCAACTGCAAGCCACCGTCACGATTACGTTCCAGCAGCGCAAACGCCATGCGCTGGGCCGATTTAGGCCCAACACCGGGTAAAATGCGCAGTGCATCAATTAACTGCTGTAACAGCGGTGTCAGCTTGCTCATCAGAAGGGCATTTTCATACCAGGAGGTAACTGCAGGCCGCCGGTTACCGCCGCCATTTTCTCTTTGCTGGTTTCATCTACCCGTCGCACAGCGTCATTAATGGCCGCGGCAATTAAGTCTTCCAGCATGTCTTTGTCGTCCTGCATCAGGCTGTCATCAATGCTGACGCGGCGCACATTGTGATTGCCCAGCATTGTCACTTTCACTAAACCGGCACCGGCTTCACCGGTGACTTCCATCGAGGCAATTTCGGCCTGCATTTTCTGCATTTTTTCCTGCATGGCTTGCGCCTGCTTCATGATATTGCCCATACCACCTTTAAACATAAGCTGTTACCTGCTGTATATATAAGTTGAAATAACGCCGCCCGGCGCAATCTGATTGACGGCGACAAGATAATAACTTCGCCGCCAAATTACAAGCCATGTCGCCTGAAGCCATTGTCGTTGTTAGTTAACGACAATGCTATCGGGCAACAGTTCGGCGTCGAATAACTGTTGTAATTGCTGTACTTTTTCATCCTGCTGCAATAAGCGGCTAACGTAAGCATAGCGCTCCTGCACAATTTTTTGTTGGATAGCCAGCGGGCTTTGCTCCACGCTGGCCTGGTAGTTAATAGTAATAGTTAGCGGTTGATTAAAACTGCGCTCTAATACTTGCTGTAACTTAGTCCTAAATGCCGGGCTGTCCAGATGCTGCTGGCTTTGCGCCACGGTTAAATTAAGCTGATTGCCGTCCAGCTGCATAGCGGCGTTCAGTAAAAACAGCCGGCTTAAACCGCCGGTATCCAGGGTTTCTACCCGGGCCGCCCAGGCATCTACCTGAGCAGCAAAACGCACCGAGAAATTCTGCTCATTAATACTGCCATCAAAACTATCCAGCACCGCAGGTATTGCAGTGTCCGCATTTGGTACGTCCTGCTGATACTGTTGCCATAAGGCATCAGCCGCTGCAGCATCATACTGCGGCATCTCGCTGTCATCGCTGCTGTATGGATTGTCCGCCGTCGCGACACTATCGGGGTAAACTGGCGTCTCGGGTTTTGCCAGCGCAGCGACAGGCTCGACCGGCGGCCGATTAGCACTTTGCGGCTTGGCTGGAGTTTGCAGCTGGTTAACTGCTGGCTCTAATGCCTGCGGTTCTGGCCTGTGCAGCTGAGGCATAGGCTGGGGCATAACTTCAGCTTGCGCAGCTTTCACCGTATCAGGCGCCTTTAGGCGCTCAGACTTTTTTGCCTCAGGTGCTGCCGTTACCTGCACGCCACGCCGGGCCATAATCCGCGCCGTTACCGGGTCGATGCCCACAGCGCTATCAGGGCCAACCTTGGGCTGCTCTTGTGGCTGATTTTTTGGTGGCACAGGCGGCTCCGGCTCCGCCTGTGGCGTCGTAGCAGCGGCAACATCAGAAATCTGCTCCGGTTGCTCTATTGCCGGTTTGGCCTTTTGCGGTGCTGTCGGCGTAGGCAGCAGCGCAGCAGCGGGTTTAGTGCTCGTCGGCGCGCCAGCCTGTTGCCTTCCTTCTGGGACAAAAGCCATAGCCCGCAACAACGTCATTTCCAGCCCGGTTAACGGGTCTGGCGCATAGGCCAGCTCTTTTTTACCGCTGATCAGTAACTGATAATATAACTGCACCTGCGCCGGCGCCAGGTTATCTGCCAGCTGCTGGACATAGCCTTGCTCTGTAGCAAAGGTTGCCGCAGTGTGACTAAACTGGGTTAATGCTGCCAGATGCAACAACGACAACATATCATCCAGCACCTGTACAAAATTGCTTTGTTGTTGCACCAGCGCCGCCAGCTGAACTTGTAACTGGCTGGCATCTTGCGCTATCACCGCCTGCAGCAATTGCTGCGACCAGCTTTGGTCTAAAAAGCCCAACATGCTGCGCACGGTCTCCAGCGTAATATTGGCATTACTTTGCGCTATAGCCTGATCGGTTAAACTCAGCGAGTCGCGCAAACTGCCTTTGGCAGCACGCGCCAGCAGTTTTAGTGCTTCAGTTTCAAACGGGATCTGCTCTTGTTCTAATACAAACGCCAGATGCTGCTCTATCTGCAGCGGGCTTAGCGCCAGCAAGTTAAATTGCAAGCAACGTGATAACACTGTCACCGGCAGCTTTTGCGGATCGGTCGTCGCCAGTAAAAATTTGACGTGCGGCGGTGGCTCTTCCAGGGTTTTCAGCAAGGCATTAAAGCTGTGTTTTGACAGCATATGCACTTCGTCGATCAGATAAACCTTAAAGCGGCCACGGCTGGGCGCATACTGCACGTTGTCGAGCAAATCGCGGGTGTCTTCTACCTTAGTGCGCGACGCCGCATCAATCTCCAGCAAATCGACAAAGTTACCGGCATCAATCTCGGTACAGGCAGAGCACTGGCCACAAGGGGTAGCAGTAATACCCTGCTCGCAATTCAGACTTTTGGCAAAGATACGCGCTATGGTGGTTTTACCGACACCACGGGTGCCGGTAAATAAATAGGCATGGTGCAGCCGGTTATTGCTCAGCGCATTGCCCAGCGCATTTTTAACATGCTCCTGGCCGACCAAACGGGCAAAATGCTGTGGACGCCACTTGCGGGCTAATACCTGATAACTCATAACGGCTGCTGTCTTACTATGATTAGGCTGACAGACTAAACTTATTCGCCGCTATACTCAACCAGACTTAAGATATTTAACCCCGCCTGCTCCAGTCGCGCTACCCCACCAAGTTCAGGCAAGGCAATAACAAAGGCAGCATCATCAACAATACCACCGAGTTTGCGCACCAGCTTAGCGGTTGCATCGATAGTACCGCCGGTGGCCAGTAAATCATCTACCAGCAGTACCTTATCGCCAGCAGCTATCGCATCGGCATGCAGCTCTAACGCATCTTCACCGTATTCCAGCTGGTAGCTTTGGCTAATGCGCTCTCGCGGCAGTTTGCCGGGTTTGCGTACCGGCACAAAAGACACGCCCAGCGCATAGGCCAGTGGCGCACCAAAGATAAAGCCCCGCGACTCAGTGCCGACAATTTTGGTAATACCTTTACCGGCGTAAAAATGACCAAAGGCGTCTATGACTTTTTTAAAACTGGCGCCATCCTGCATCAGGCTGGTCACGTCGCGAAACACTATGCCTGGCTTGGGGTAATCGACAACTGTCTTAATAACCTGCTTTAATTCAGCCGCTAAAGCCTGCTTATCCATGTTATAAACCTTTAAAAGTTAAGATCCCATACGGGACAAAAAAGCCGCCCGCAGGCGGCCTTCACATAAGTCTGAGTATTATGCCAGGATCTGAAACCAACGCACTATCGGTGCCAGACACAGCAATGACACAAACACCGCAACCAGGGCCAAAAACTGCCACAGGTTAAATGACTCTTTAAACTTCTCGTCTGCCATTGCACTACTCTTTTGTCATCAGCGAATTTAAGGGCGCTTATGGTAATGAATTTTGCTCTGCTTGAAAAGACACCAGTACGCCTTTTGCGGCAAAGTCCTGCAACACGGCTTGCGCCCCTTGCAACAGCTGGCTGGCATTGAACTGCGGCAACAGTGGCGCCAGTTGTTCCACCAGCTGTGTTAAGGTGCTGCCGGGAGCCTGCTGTAACACCTGCAACAAAGCGGCTGTCAGTTGGTTAATTAAAACAAACTTAACCTCATCAGCAGCATTACGATACAGTAAATAGCATTGCACCTCACCACTTTGCCGCGGCTGATACTCAGTGCTTATCTGATGTACCTGATACGGATAGGCCAGCAACATACAGAGCTCTGATAATTGCAACTGGCTACTAACCAGCTGCTCAGCATTCAGTGGCGTTTCGCCGTGTGCCAATGGTTTGGTCGCCAGATACAGCTCTGCCCATTCATAATGCGCCAGTTCAAGCATAAAAGGCAGATCATCATGCTGCAATTGATAATCCTGTTGTAAATAATGCAAAAAGTGTTCGGCAATATGCAAAAAATAGGGGCTGCTACATTGATACTGTATAAAAAACTGCCGTATTACGCTTTGCCACGCGGCCTCAGTGTACAACGATTTTAAAACCGGAAAAGCCGAACTGACAAAGCCCTGCACGTTATTAAAAAACAGTTCACGATAAATAGCCATCCGCCGCTCTTCAATGCCTGACGGTATCGGTTGCTGGGCAGGATCTTTAATATGGGCAATAAAGGCATGCTGTATTTGCTGAAATGCCATGGTGTCAGGCCCTCAAAGCAAGCGCATCGCTGGCGGCTGTTTGTAAGGCTTTAATCTGGTTTAACTCCTGGCCTAGTACTGCCAGTTCAGGAATATTGAAATCGCGTTCGAGTAAGGTCGGCTTAACTCCATGCCACTGATAAGCTTGCGCCAGCAACTGCCATACCGGGCTAATAACTGGCGCACCGTGCGTATCCACCAGCAGATCGTCAGCTTCTTTATAATGGCCGGCAATATGATAGTAGGCAATACGTTGTGATGGCATCGCGCGTAAAAACGCCCCGGCGTCATAGCCGTGGTTTACCGAGTTCACGTAAATATTATTCACGTCCAGCAACAGCTGGCAATCGGCTTCTTGCAGCACCGCCAGGGTAAAATCCTGTTCAGACATCTGCTGGCCGGGCGCAGCATAATAGGACACATTTTCCAGCACCAACGGCTGTTCGAGAATATCCTGCACCTGCCGGATACGCTTAGCAACGTAAGCAACGGCTTCTTCAGTAAAAGGGATGGGCATCAGGTCATACAAATGACCACCACCGGAGCAATAACTTAAATGCTCACTGTACAAAGGGATATTGTGCTGTTGTAAAAACTGTTTTATCTGGCGAACAAAAATAACATCCAGCGGATCCGGGCTACCAATCGATAACGACAAACCATGGCAAATAAAGGTGTATTGCTCTGTCAGACTACGAAACTGCTTTTGTAGCTTACCGCCAAAGGGTAGCCAGTTTTCTGGCGCGACTTCAAAAAAGTCGATGGCGGCAGGTTTGGCAAACAACATATCGTCCAGCATTTCACGGCGTAATCCAAGGCCTGAACCTGTCACTGTTCGGGTATCAGCTGTCATCATTTACCTCACTGCATCAGGTAAAAGGCCTGCTGTTGCAGGCCCTAATAAGCGCGATTACATGCTACCGCCACATTTACCTTCACCGCACTTGCCTTCGCCGCATTTGCCTTCTTTGGCTTTTTCTTTCATCTTACTTTTGGCTTCTTTGGCCTTATCGCTCATTTTTTCTTTTGCCATGTCGCTACCGCATTTGCCTTCACCGCACTTGCCTTCGCCACATTTGCCTTCTTTGGCTTTTTCTTTCATTTGTACGGCTTTGTCTTTCATCTTCTCTTCGCCGCACTTACCTTCACCGCATTTGCCGTCTTTCATCTTGTCTTTGGCTTTCTTGGCTTTATCTTCACCACACTTGCCTTCACCACATTTACCTTCACCGGCCGCCATTTCATAGCCAGACGCCAGCTCTACTGCAGTAAAAGGGTTAGCATTGGCTGTCGTCGCTACTGTTGCCAGTGAACCCAATACCAGAGCACCTACTGCCATGGCGACGTTTGAATGTTTTGCTGTTTTCATAAATCCACCTGTTGTGTTAATTGCAGAGTACAAGACCGGCCAACGGATACTAACATTTCAGCGGTACAGTATTTTTTAACCTCAGGGCTGCTGCAACAACTATCAGATCGCCGCGTCAGCCAGACTAATACTCTACTACTTTATATTTGCCTTCTGCCACTTCAATTTTTCGGCAAATATGCTGGCGCCGGTTAGAACCAGTCGCCCTTTCATATTTACATCTCATTGCCTGAGTCTCAGCACCATATTTCTGTACATAATCGTCAAAAGTCGGCTTTAACGAAGCTAATGCTTCAGCTGGAACCTGCTCAAGGATAGCCTCATATTTTTGTTGCCACAATGGCGTATCCTGCTCCAGTGCGACATGCAGCCAGGCCAAACCTGTAGAAACATCACGCTGACCGACTTCATCTGTCAATAACAAAGTGCCCACCAAATACTGTGCCATTTTTTCGCCATACTGGGCATACTTCAGTAAAGCAGGAAATGCTTTTTTGTAATCGCCCTGCTGTACTGATCTGACGGCGTTTTCATACTCAATGCCGTAAGCCCCAACGGGGATCAGTTTTTCAGCAGGAGCAGCAGTGACGGTATAACTAAGCAGTATAGCTGCTACCGATGAGATAACTTTTTTCATTTTCAGCTCCAGTTTCTAAACTGCCTAATACCTTATAACAATCAGAAAATATTGTTGTAAGAATGCGTAACAATTTATTTCTTTAACATAAAAAAAACCCCGCTCAAGGCGGGGTTTGTATTAGTCACTCAACAAATTAGAACTTGTGAGTTAAACGCAGGTAGTAGCCAGTACCAAACATGCGGTAAGTACTTGGATCTGTGCTGCCGTTGAAGCCAGCATCGATATACGGCGGAGCCTTGTCGAAGATGTTAGTTACACCAACGCTAACGCGGGTACCAAAATCAAAGTCGTAGGCTGCTGAAATATCGTGGTAAGTTGCTGATGGAGCAGTTACTTCACCTTCATAATAAGTCGGTGCGTAACTAATACCAGAAATGTATTCAACTGCATAGCTAACTGACAGGTTGTTATAGAAATAATCTACTGCCAGGTTAACTTTGTCTTCAGCATAAGTATCGCCGCGGTCTGCGTTGTGCGTACCTAACAGGTCTACCGTTGCCAGGCTAGACGTTACACCGCTGAACTCGGTATCTTCACGCTCTAACAGGTGTGTCCAACCAACGAAGGTTTTGAACTGACCGAAATCAGTATCAATGTTATAGCGAATTTCGGTATCAACACCACGTGCAGTACGTGAGGTCAGGTTAGTTGGCAATTGCTTGATAAAGTCGATGTTACCATCTGGTACACGAACGATATTGTCACACAGTGCCTGAATACCACCGATTACACAGCCAGACATAATGTTAGCCGCACCAACGGTCTGGATAACATCATCAATTTCAATTGCCCAGTAGTCAACAGTAAGCGTCAGACCGTCAACAAAGCTTGGCGACCAAACTGCACCGATGGTCAGTGAATCACCTTCTTCTGGCTGCAGATCCGGGTTACCGCCTACTTTAGCACGAACCTGAGAATCTTCAGAGCTTGCACCGCCAGTTGGCACACCATTAGCCACACAGCGACCTTGTTGCTCAGCGTTTAATTCACCCCAGTTGCTAGCACGGCAGATATCTGATGCTGGTGGGAAAGAATCACCCGGAGGAGCATACAGGTTACCGATGGCTGGAGCACGGTATACTGAACCAGTTGTTGCACGTACTAACAGACCATCCATCGGCTGCCAACGGATACCGAACTGATAAGTCGTTGCGCTGTCAAACGCGCTGAAGTCGTCGTAACGCAGACCTAACTTGGCTTCCAGGATTTGGGCACCAGGTACGTTTGATAACAGCGGTACGTTAACTTCTGAGAACAGTGAACGAGTAGTCAGTGAACCATTGGTACCTGCGCCTTTGTTACCAGTAACTACGCCCAGGAATTTACCTGAGTCAACTTCATTTTTCAGCTCTTCACGGCGGTATTCAGCACCGATCGCCATGCCAACAATACCAGCGTCCAGTTCAAAGATGTCACCTGAAGCAACGGCCTGGAACTGGTCCAGTTGTGCGATAGTAGTGTCAACTAATGGCGCTGCAACATAGTCCAGCATTGCCTGGGTAATAGAGCCAGGGCCACCGAATACGTTTAACGATACACAGTCTGTGATAGGCGCATCTGGAGTACCGCACACTACGTTACCAGCGTCATCTTTAAATGACGGACCCATAGCTTTGCTTAAGTTAGGACCAAACAGCTGACCGTAATCCACTGATGAGATCTGGGTATAACCGTAGTTATAGTTAGCATCGTATGTCCAGGTATCTGTCAGCTCACCTTCAAAGCCAAGTACTGCCTGGCCCTGTAATACGTTCTGGGTAAAGGTACGAGAACCTTCCAGTACGCGGCGACGTGAACGCAGTACATCTTCACCAAACGGGTTGTAATAGTTATCCGCTGATACACCAACACCCGGAGCAAAACCTGGGTCAAACTGAGTATCGTAAGGTACTGCCGCTAACTCTTGCTCTGACTTACGACGGTTTAAACGTAGTTCAGCGTAGGTGCGGTGCGAGTCGTTGATATCAAAACGTGAGTGCGCGAAAATGTTGATTTTTTCGTACGGTGTTTGTAAAAAGTTAACCGGTGCATAGTTGTAGGTGTCGTTACCCGGGCCACCACTAACAATAGGACGGAACTCATCTTCAGTCGGTTCATAGCCTGCGCCATCCCAGTTTGCGAAGCCGCCATCCTGACATGGAGCCAGAGTTACTGTACGGCCACCTGCCAGGTAATACCAACCACAAGGGGTTGAACCAGAACCGGCAGAGAATACGTTTTCACCTTCTGCACCTTCAGGGATCAGGCCATTTTCATTAAAGCTTTCAACATCAAAGATGTACCAAGGGTTTTGCAGGAACGCTACGTCTTTTACGTCGCCCTGATACACTTCATCTTGTTTAACGTAGTCAACACCGAATACAATGTTACCAGAGTTAAACGACTTACCGGTTACGATGCTGAAGCTCTCTTCAGTACCCGCTGAGAAATTAGCATGCTGCTTGTTTTGATAAGACAGCTCAACGCCTTCGAAATCGTCACGGGTAATAACGTTAACAACACCGGCAACAGCGTCAGCACCATATACTGCTGAAGCACCGTCTTTTAAGATTTCAATGCGTTTAATCATTGAAGAAGGAATAGTCTGGAAGTCACCACCATCTACTGTACGACGGCCGTTAACCAGAACCAGAGTACGCGCTGAACCTAAACCACGTAAGTTAACAGTAACAGCACCGCTACCACCGTTGTTAGTAGTAGTACCAATAGGTGAACCTGACATCGCTGGCATACGCTGGATAAAATCACCAACGTCAACGATACCAGTTTTTAATAAATCTTCCTGAGTAAAGACGGTAACCGGGTTAGCGCCTTCGATATCAGCCTGACGGATACGAGAACCGGTAATTTCAATTCGTTCAACCTTGGCTGATGCATCTTCTTCAGCCGCATTAACTGAAGCAGTGAATGCTGTTGCTGATGCTGCACCAAAAGCAATAGCTAAGCGCACGGCTTTGCTTATTTTATTATTTGTATACATGTATTTCTCCCTGGACCACTATCTAACTAGTGATTCTATTTATCGACAGATGCCAACCATTAATGGCTGCTGGCACTCCGCTTATCTCGGATATCCTCCGATTTAACGCGCCTCGATAATAAACGTTATTTTTTGCCCGGGTCAATATATTTACTGAACTTTTCTGGAAACTTATAAATGAATTAAAATTGACAGCTAAAACTGAAGCATAAAAAAAAGCGGCTGGATTACCAGCCGCTTTTATCAGGTAGTTAATTAACTTAGAACTTCAGACTAACACTTGCTTTGTAAGTACGGCCTAACATGTCGTAGTAAGCCGGGAAAGTATTACCGCTGTTAAAGGCGGTTGATGCTGCCTCACCACCCACGACTGGCGCATTTTTATCCAGCAGGTTATCGACACCGAAGCTAACACTGATACCATCGGTAATATAGTAGTTAGCGAACAGGTCAAAGTAGCTGTATGAACCAATTTCACGGAATTGTTCAAAGGTTGCCGCTTGTTGCGCCGTTTCACGCTCAATAGAACCTAAGTAGCGCCACAACAATGAAACTGATAAATCTTCATAGTTCCAGGTAGTACGCTGTGTTGCGCGTAAATCATGCTGCGGGCTGCAATTGGTACCATAGAAACCTTTACAGTCAATTACTTCAGATACCGGTGAGCTCAGGCTTTCAACTTTCAGGTAACGGTTAACATTACCGCCGAAATCCAGTGAGCCGTAGCTGTCCAGGTCAAAGCCAAAGTTAAAGGCTAATTCTAAACCGCTGGTACGCAGGTAAGACAGGTTAGTGGTATAAGCTTGTACGCCAGAGCCCGATATGGTTAAACCACCACCGATACGGTTAATCTGAGCACATTGTGCAGCGTTACCCAGTACATAACAGCCATCCAGAATTTCCTGCGGTGTGTTTTCTCCAATATAACCTTTAACATCAATGTCATAGTAATCGACAGAGAACTGCACACGTTTTACAGATTCAAATTCAGGTGTCCAGACAAAACCAGCCGTTAAAGTATCAGCAGTTTCAGCATCTGGTAAGGCATTAGGGTTAGAGCCTGATAACACGTTAATTTGACCACTAACAATGTCATCAACCGCACCCACCTGCGCATCGGTCATGCCGGTTGCAATACAACGGGCACGCAAAGTGTCATCAATATTGCCGGCGTTAGCGACTGAACAGGGGTCTTGATCGGCGTTATCCAGGCCTGAGGTCAGAGGCGCATACAGCTCACCAACGTTAGGTGCACGGGTCGCTTTTTGTTTCATTACCCGTACCAGCAATTCGTCAACCGGACGCCAGGCTACACCTAACTTCCAGCTGCCGTTTTCGCCAACAGTGTCATAGTTTGCATGACGATAACCAAACTCCAGCTCAACAATATCGGCCATTGCCATGTTTTCAAGCAACGGCAACTTACCTTCAGCAAACAGCTCGTTGACTTTAAAAGAACCGCCAACCGGTAGTGAGTTACCGCCTGCACCACCTAAACAGCTGGCTGGCGCTAATTTCAAACATTCATCAGGGTTAAAATTAGCAAGTTCTTCACGGTATTCATAACCAAAGCTCATCGCCAGTGACGACTCAGCAAACGGAGAAACCACTGCATCAAAGGGGCCATCGATAATGGCTGAGAACACACGCTGCTGGTACTCAGTAGTAGAGAACGCGGTTGCAGACGCATAAGCCGCCATTGCCGGGGTAATAGTGCCAAAGCCACCGAATACGTTTAACGGTACACAACCTGCGCCACCGGTTAAACAGCTGGTCTCAGACACGGCATTTAACGCGTTGGCAATGTTCGCTACGTTAGTATAACCGGCATTGGTATTTACCCGGTTAGTCTCGCCGTGTTGAAATGACACATCATAGGCCCAGCTATCATTAATAAAGCCCTCTACACCAGCGACAATCTGGAACTGATCAGTATTGAATGACGTTGAGCGCGCACCTAATTCTGGTGTGCGGCGGTTTACACTCATTAGTAAGGAGTCAGCACTGTCTACCACACCATTGTCATTAACATCACGCCAGGTTTCTAAACCCGGAGCATTTAACTGGCCAATGTTGGTGTTAGCCCCCGTTAAGATAGCATCACGAGCCTGCGTGGATAAAAACGGGTTAGCCATTGGTATCCAGAATGTAGAACCGAACACACCTGAAGGTGCAACCTGCTGCCGCACTGAGGTATTGGTAAAGTTAAAAGTACCATATACCGAATGTTCATCATTAATATCATAGTGCGCCATTGCCGTGGCACTGTAACGCTTGGCAGGAGTCTGATAGTAGTTAAACGGGTTAAAGTTAAAGGCACTACAAGCTGGGCCTATGCCCAAAGTACCATCATCGCGAAACTGACCGGCAACCGCTGGTACACCAACAACACCAACACGGGTTGGGATTGTTGTGCCGCTACCGCCGCCCGGTGCAACTACGTTAGGTGTGCTGCCACCACAGAGTGGATCAGCTGGCGGAATCGGTGCTATACCATCTAAAAATTGCTGATAGTTAGCTCCGCTTGCGGTAGCAATACCATAGTTACCCAGGCTACGCTGACCTAACAATAGCGGGTCGCGGTTTAACCAGCTAAACGACACTACAGCGTTACCACGATCGTTATCAAAGTTGCCGCCTAAGGTTAAAGCCATGTTTTTTGTCATCGCATCAGCTTCAGCTGTGCGAGAGTGCGACATGTCCAGCTCAACGCCTTCAAAGTTTTTCTTTAAAATAACGTTAATAGCACCAGAGATCGCATCTGAACCATAAACCGCTGAAGCACCACCAGTTACGATATCAATACGGTCGATTAATGCGGTAGGAATGGTTGAAGTATCAACACTACCAGCGGTGTTGTAGGGCACCATCCGTTTGCCGTTCATCAATACCAGGTTGCGGTTAGAACCTAAACCACGCAAGTTTACCGTCGCTGCGCCACCAGTACCGTTGTTTACGTTACCATTATCGCCCGGTAATGATGCTGGCATATTACGGAAAATACGCTCAATCTCAGGTTGTTGTTGCTGTTCGATTTCTAACTCGCCAACCGTTGCAATCGGGCTGGTTGAAACCGCGTTAGCACTTCTGATCCGGCTACCAGTAATTTGAATTTTTTCTACTTGCTGTTCTGCTGCAGCTTCTTCCTGTGCACTTGCACTTACAGAATGCAGGCTTAATGACGACGCAGCACCAAAAGCAATGGCTAAGCGCACGGCTTTAGCTATTTTATTATTCGTATACATGTTATCTCCCTGGATCGCTGTCATCAGCGATTCTATTTTAGATGGACAACCACTCGCAGCGCTAAAAACCCCTTTCACCACAGAAAGGAACCTCTTTAACACCTAATGATAATAGGCGCAGTGTTTCCTTATGGTCAACACGAATGAAGAATTCATTTGCTAACTTTTGTTAAAATCATTCAAATGCAAACTGAAGCTAAACACTGCCATACGAGCGTCAGCAATTTTGAAGTGAGAAAGAGGTAATCGGCTGAAAATACACGTTAATCCATAAAGAAATGAGCTGCCTTTGCGCCTTGCGATATCTACAGCAGAGGCAAAGCGACAAAACCGTACACTTTTATATACAAAACGTATTGTTATGCATTCCTTTATTTAAACTGGAAATGAAACTTTTTAATTAATCCACTTAAACTTTTGCCTGTTGCTGGCATGTTGTATACACTCACACAACTGTATAAAAACACATGCCGATAATGCTAAGCGACCAACTTAAAAGCCAGATCCGCGCAATACACAGCCGCATCAAAGACTCGTTACCAAACTATCAGCCGCGCGCTGGCCAAAACCAGTTGGTGGCTGAGATTGCCAAAATTGTCTCTGGCAGCTATCACCGTCACGAGCGTATCGGCTTAATTGAAGCCGGTACCGGCACGGGCAAATCACTGGCTTATATGTTGGGCGTTATTCCCTTTGCGTTGGCACAGAAAAAAAAGGTGGTTATTGCAACAGCTACGGTGGCGCTGCAAGAGCAGTTGGTTAATAAAGATCTGCCGTTTTTCCAGCAACATAGCAAACTGTTATTTGAATTCAGCCTGGTAAAAGGCCGCCAGCGCTATGCCTGCATCGAACGCGTCCGACAGCAACAAAAACATCCTGAACTGTTTGCTACGGCTGCCGATGCGACTTTTAACTGGCAAAAGCTGCTCGACAACTGGCAGCAACGCCAGTGGCTGGGAGACAGAGATACCCTTGCGCAGCCGCTGACCGAAACATTATGGCAGCGCATTGTCGCCGATCCGCTACACTGCGCTAAAGCAGATCGACGCCATGCTCACTGTCCGTTTCATCTGGCGCGCGCTGAGATAGAGCATGCTGATGTGCTTGTCGTAAACCATGCTTTGCTGCTGGCCGATTTATCCAGCGGTAACAGCATACTGCCTGCGCCACAAGACACGCTGTACATTATTGACGAAGCGCATCATCTGCCGGACAGCGCCCGGGAGTTTTTTGCCGCCCAGGCCCAACTGACCGATAACAGCCCCTGGCTGGAAAAAGCGACAAAAACAGTACAACAATTAATCACGATACTGCCTGCCACCGCAATGAAAGAGCTACTGCGCTTTGATGACAGTTGTAATGAGCTAAATAGCCTGCTTAAGCCGGTTGAGCGCTGTGTTGAAGAGTTTAAACCACGCTGGTTTAGCGATAAAACCGAATGTCGTTTTAGCGATGCAGCCCTACCTAAGCTGATTCAGCAACAAGCTGAACAACTGGCGCAAGCCAGTCAAAAAGCCTTAAACCAGCTGGAGAAAATACAACAACAGCTGCAGGAACATAGTAATGACTTAAAACTGCCGCCCAAACAAAGCATGCCGCTGCTGCAGGAACTCAGTTACCTGTATCAGAAGCTGGAGCAGCAACAAGCGTTGTGGCAGTTGTACAGTCTGCCGCAGGACAAAAGCGTGCAGCAAGCACGTTGGGTAGCGCTGCATAACCCGGGGCAATATGTTATTGGCCATGCCTGCCCGCTCGGGGTTGGCGCTAAATTAGAACAACTGCTGTTTAATGATGCCTTTGCCGTGGTGCTGTGCTCAGCCACGCTGACAGCGCTTAATTCGTTTCAATACATTAAATATGATCTGGGTTTAAGCCAGTTTGACGGTGTGCAGACCCTGCAGGTCGCCTCGCCCTTTGCCTATGCCGAAAAAGGCCAGATCCTGCTACCGAAAATGCAAACTGAGCCTACCGATAAGGCCTTTACGGACGAATTAGCGACGATATTACCGCAATACTTACCGGATAATCAGGCCAGCCTGGTGCTATTTGCGTCGTACTGGCAAATGCAGCAGGTGGCAGAGCAACTACGCAGCAAAGGTTTTTCATTATTGGTACAAGGTGAAGCATCACGTCAGGCTTTACTGCAATTACACAGTGATAATTGCCAGCACAACCGCACCAGTATCTTATTTGGTACCCAAAGCTTCTCAGAAGGCCTGGATTTGCCCGGTAAGCTGCTGACAAACCTGGTGATCACAAAACTGCCGTTTGCTGTGCCTACCTCTCCACTGGAAGAGGCGCTGGCCGAAGCTATCAGTAAAAAAGGCGGTAATGCTTTTGTCCAGCTGACGATTCCGGCTACCGCGAAGAAACTGGTACAAGCCTGTGGTAGACTACTGCGCCAGGAGCAGGATGAAGGTAGAATAGTGATTCTGGACCGGCGCCTGGTCAGCAAAACTTACGGCAGTGCAATGCTAAATGCCCTGCCTCCCTTTCGTCGCCAGATTGACTACTAACAGGAAAATGCTGTGCTTGCTGAATTGGCTGTTGAGCCATCTGTATTACTAATCCTCTGTCTGGTGGCTTTTACTGCCGGTTTTATTGATGCTGTCGCCGGCGGTGGTGGTTTATTAACAGTACCGGCGCTGTTAACGGCAGGCTTGCCCCCCCATGTTGTGCTGGGCACCAATAAACTGGCAGCTACCTTTGGCTCTTTTACCGCCTCGCTGACGTATTACCGTAAAAAGCTGTTTAACCCTATCTATTGGCGCCGCAGCTTAGGCTATACCGCGATAGGCGCAGTACTGGGCACCTTAGTGGTCGATGTGTTAAGTAAAGAAGCGCTGGAGAAAGTGTTACCACTGCTGATTTTACTGGCCGCCATCTATACCTTGTTTAACCGGATGCAACCGGACAATGCGCTGCACTTGCCGGCAGAAAACCGCAAGCTGTTTTGGCAGCAGCGTATCCAGGGTATCAGCCTGGGCTTTTATGATGGCATTGCCGGACCCGGCGCTGGCGCCTTCTGGATGGTGTCGACTATGGCGCTATACCGTATTAATTTACTTCTGACCAGCGGTGTAGCGCGCACAATGAACTTTATCAGCAATGGTTTTTCGTTGGTGGCCTTTATTGCGCTGGGGCATGTTAACTTTGCGCTGGGTATTGCCATGGGGTTATGTTTAATGCTGGGCGCCTGGCTGGGCGCACATTCAGCCATTAAATTTGGCAGCCGCTTTATCCGGCCGGTGTTTATTTGTGTCGTTATAGCCATCGCCCTGCGCTTAGCCTGGCAAGCCTGGAGCAGCTAATGGACTTACTGGGCACGCTAAAATATCAACTGCAACAGCTCAGAGCCCAAGCTGAGAGTATCGATTTACAACCTGCCACTGGCAAACCGCAAAACTGGTTTGACAGTGCCTTATTTAGCTGCCGCTCAAGCGCACTGAGTGATTATGTCGCTGAAGCGCAGCGCAACCTGACACATTTACAGAACAGTTCATTAAGCCTGGCGGCGAAGCAGCGTTTGGTACAGCGCTTAAGCGAGCAAACCGCGGCGTTAACCCGGGCCTTTCGTAATGTGGACACCCGGAAAAAGCCCGCCGGTAAAGCGAAAGTCAAAGCCTTAGTGCAACATGTTAGCGCCAGCAGCCAGCAGCTGTATCAGCAGCTAAGTGAAGTACAACAGTTTGAACGCCGTTTGCTGGACATGATAGCGCTGGCCAGCCGGGATAACTCAGCCGACGCGATACAACGCACTTTGGCACTGCATGCCAGGCTAGGCCGTTGTCGCAAGGCGTTGTCAGATATTGAATTGCAAATCCAGCAACTGGAGCAGCGCAACTAATGGATTATGCTTTGCCTGCCCTGCTGTATCACCCCTGCTACAGTGCGCTGGAACTGCCACCTCAGCACCGCTACCCGATAGCCAAATACCAGATGCTGTATCAGCAACTGCTGGCGTTAGGCCTCCCCGCAAATGCCTTTGCAGTATCGCAACCGGTTAGCGAGGCTCAACTGGAGCAGGTGCATTGCCCGGCTTATATTCAAAGTCTGCGTGATGGCAGCATAGAGGCCAAAGCCATGCGCCGTATCGGTTTTCCCTGGTCAACACAACTCTATCAGCGTTCGCTGTGCTCAGTCGGCGGTACGCTGCAAACAGCGCAGGCCGCATTGAGTCGCGGTGGTATAGCGCTGCATTTAAGTGGTGGTTATCACCATGCTTTTTATGCTGAAGGCTCAGGTTTTTGCCTGTTTAATGATTTGGTCGTCGCGGCCAGGTTGTTGCTTGAACAAGGGTTGGATAAAATTTTAATCGTTGATTTAGATGTACATCAGGGCGACGGCAGTGCGCTGCTGCTAGCCGATGAACCACGTATTATAACCTGCTCAGTGCACTGTGAAAAAAACTTCCCCTATCGCAAACAGCACTCTGACTGGGATATTGCCGTTGCCAAAGAGTGTAGTGATGAAGCCTACTTAAACACGGTTGAGCAAAGCCTGCTAAGCTTGCTCAACTGGCATCAGCCGGATCTGGTTATTTATGATGCCGGGGTTGATATTCATCAGCAGGATGAACTGGGGTTGTTAAATATTTCTACACCGGCTTTATATCAACGTGACTTAACCGTACTGCAAAGCTGCACCGAGCGTAATATTCCGGTTGCTGCGGTAATAGGCGGCGGTTACCAGCGCAACGTCGCTGCGCTGGTAAAGCTACATTTGCAGCTATTTAAAGCCGCATTCCACCTTTATGGCTCAGAGTTCGCCAGCAAAATAGAAACCTAAGCGCTTTTTCACCTGTGGCGGCAACGCCGGTAAGTCATGTTTCGGCAGTAAAAAGGTCGCCATAGTAAACAAATCAGTAAAAATGCGGTTTTTCTCCGTCGTGCGTTTTAAATACTCATGGCCGGACGAGCCGCCGGTGCCGATTTTGCTGCCCAGCATACGCTGCACCATCATCGCATGTTTATAGCGCCAGATAGTCAACAGCTCATCAATTTCGGTTAAGCAGGTTAGCAACTGGAACGGCAGGTTAAACACCGGCTCTTCCTGATACAGGCTGATAAATAAGGCCGACAGCATAGCACGCTGACTCAGCCGGAAAGCACCGCTTTGCTGCAACTGCTGATATTTGTCTTTATCCAACAGGGCGGCAAATTTCTCTGCTGTGCGCTCAATTTCGGCCAGTTGCAGTGCGCGTTCATGCTCAGCAATTTGCTCAATCGTCTCAACGGTGCTTTTATCTTCCGCCAGCATAGCGTCAGTGGCCTGCTGATACATTTGCCAGAAACTGAAGTTTTCCAACTCAAGAAACGGCATCCGCTCCAGCCATTTCTCAACCCGCTCAAACAAGCTGGGTTGGTGCTCTAATTGTTGCAGGAATAGGCGGTCCTGTTCATTCAGCCGGCTGTAAAACGAGTTTTTATCAAAGTCGATGCGAAAATCGCTTTTCAGGCCCAGGCCGATTTCCAGCATTTTAAACTGAATACTCTGAAATCCTGATGCGGGCACCAGATAATCGCGAAATGCCATAAAGTCTTGTGGTGTCATGGTTTCCATCACACCGATCTGCTGATTTAACAGCTGCTGGATGCTAATCACCCGCTTCAGTTTATGTACTATGCCGGTTAGCTGCTCATCTTTCACCGCGTCGCCGGCAAAAACTGCCATCACGGCTTTTAACTCATGCAGTATTTGCTTAAACCACAACTCATACACCTGATGCACAATAATAAACAAGGTTTCATCATGCGCCTCAGCGGCATATTTGGCACTCTCAGGGGCCTGTGCCGTTAAAATCTTATCCAGCTGCAGGTAGTCACCGTAGTAACAGGGGGTAGTATTTTTTTGCATTATCGTGCTTCTTTTTCCACTGCTAAGGTCGGCATTGTAGCAGCCGCCGTTGCTAACTCAATCTTTCGGTGGTGTTTTCACACAAAGCTGATTATGCTTTGTGCTGACGACATAGCACGCCGAGGTAAATATGAAACTGGACGACGATATCCATAACTATTATGAAAAACTGACTTTGGATCATATAGTTGAGCTGGGGTTAGACCGCGATAAAGACGCTGAATACCTGGCCGACTTATGTTGTATCTCACTAAACCTGTTACCACCACGCTATATTCGCTACGAGGTCGATATGGCGTTTTATCTGCCACAAAGCGAGCGTTTTGAAATGCAGATGAAAGTTAAAGAAGCCGTTGCCAGGGCGCAGCAGTTTCTGGATAGTAACAATTGACCACGCCGCTTGCACAGGCGCCACAGCATGTACAACTGGCGGTAGACTTAATAATGTTGCTGGAACAGCATCAGCTGGATAGCGAAATGGTATTAAAAGCGCTGGCAATAGTGCAGAAAGACTTCGAAACAAAGCGGGATTTGGGTGGCAACCCCACCAGCCACATCCCGGCACATACGTCATAAACTGTGGCTGCTTCCTTCCGGACCTGACCAGGTTCGCTTACTAGTATTGCGAGAGGACCAATGGGGTTACCATTGCACTGCTAAATACTCAGCAGGCGCGCATTATGCGCAAAAGCAGGCCTGGTTGCAAGCCTGCTTAGAGCAATCAAGCAGCAAACTATTGTTGTAATACTTGTTTGTACTGACGTAATAAGGCCTTTACCCGCTGTTGATTATCCGGTCCCAGCCGGATCATTTGTTTTTGTGCGGCTGGCAATTGTTCAATTACCGGATCAGCAAAGGTATATACCACCGCTGGACGCTCCAATGCCAGTGGATACGCCACCTCGGGGGTTGCCAGCAACATATCTATTGCCGCCAGCAATTTGTTTTTATACAACTCATCAGGGTAACCCAGCTCGGCGTAGGCCTGCTGCAGCAATGGCTCGTAACGGTTAAACAACGGCACAAGCTGCTCTGGCGGCACACTCTCCAGTAACTGGATATAAGGTTCATAGCGCTTAAAATGTTGCTCATTAAGCTGCATCTTGTCGTCGTCCGCCTCGCTAAAGCTTTGCTGCAACGGCTGAAATAGCGGATGGCCCAGTGCTTGCTGGCCCTGCGCGATATTATCGGTTTGCACCACAAAATTGCGCAGCATCTGTTCAGTCACAAAAAGCCCGGCTAAGCCAGTGCGCCAGTTTAGTGTCAACAAACGCTGTTTAACCTCAACGTCAGACTGCTCCAGCGTTGGTAAAGGCGCTTCAGGTTCAGCCTGACGCATTGGCTCAGGGCGAGGCGCCGGGGTTTCAGCTTGTTGTTCAGGCTCGACGGTTTCTGGCTCTGGCTGCACTACCTGGGCTGGCACTGCCGGTTCATTTACTTCGGGTGTTAACACAGGTAACGGTTCGGGGGCCTTGTCTTTACTGAACAACAGCCACAGTGCAAGTAAGATCACTACTACCACAGCGATGATACCTGCATAATATAGCTGTTGATTATTGTTTACTTTTTGCTCTGTCATAGCCACCTCAGCCTTGTTCTGCCATAACAACGTGATTAAGCGTTGCATTCTGTAATCTTTCCAGCAATATACTAAGCAATGAGCCTGCTGTCTGGAAAAAGTTCAACTTCTGTTATGTCTGAACCAGATTTACAACCAACAAAAAAAACGGCACTGCTGTTAACCGGAGGCGGTGCCCGCGCGGCTTACCAGGTTGGCGTACTCAAAGCCATTGCGCAGCAATTTCCGCGCACCAGCAAGTTGCCATTTCATATTATCAGCGGTACCTCTGCCGGCGCGATTAACGGCGCCGCTATGGCTTGCTATGCGTCCTGTTTTCACCTGGGGGTGAAAAAGCTGGAATGGATTTGGCGTAACTTTCATACCAGCCAGGTGTACTATTCAGACTATCCGCGCGTATTTCGCCAGCTATTACGCGGTGTGTTCAGTGCCTTTCAGGCCGACTATGCCAATAAACATGCTGTCAGCCTGTTTGACAACAAGCCTTTGAAGCAAATGCTGAGCAAAGTGCTGGATTTACAACGTATTGACCGTAATATTATGGGCGGCTACTTATCCAGCGTGTCGGTTACCGCTTCTTGCTATAACAACGGTGACTCTATTAGCTTCTTTCAATCAGACAAAGCACAGGAATGGCGCCGGGCCAAGCGCTGTGGCCAGCGGACTTTACTGGGTGTACACCATTTAATGGCCTCCGCCGCTATCCCACTGGTGTTCCCGTCGGTTCGTATTCATCAGCAATACTTTGGTGATGGCTCGGTTAATCAGCTGGCACCGCTGAGTGCCCCCATTCATTTAGGGGCCGATAAAATTTTGATCATCGGCGTGGCCGATCCGCGTAAAAATGAACTTAACCAGCGTATGCTGCATCATCCCGACTTGGCTACCATCGCCGGCCATCTACTGGATACGGTGTTTACCGATAGCCTTAACTCTGACTTAGAGCGGATGCAACGGGTCAATAACACCATCAGCACGATGCAACAGCACGGCATAAAAACAGACCTGAAACCGATACAAAGTTTACTGATAAACCCCAGCCAGAACTTTGGCCTTTTGGCCAGCGAACACTTTTTGTCACTGCCGCTGGCTGTACGCACTATGTTGCGTATTACCGGTATCCGGCAGCATTCAGATTCCAGCCTGGCAAGTTATTTGCTGTTTGAACAGCGCTATACCCGTCGGCTGATAGAGTTGGGTTATGACGATGCGATGGCGCAAATGCCGGCGATATTGCAATTTCTTGCCGATGATTAAGCCTTAAGTCGCCGCTGTCGCCAAATACTTGACTTTATGTCCGCCAAAACTTAAAAAAGCTAATAAAAACAGTGCGCTTAAAACTTTGGCCTACTATTTGCTTTATCGAGATAAAGCATCAATAGGTGGCAAAATGGAATACTTATTAGTTCATGAAGTGGCGCTAAGCAATGCACCAAGCTATGCGGCTATGACCAAGGTACAACATTGGCCTGAGCTGCCAGAATGCCCGGAACAAAGCCTGGTGAGTCAGTTACAAACCACGCTCGATATCCAGCAACAGCTGAATATTGTTTCGATGGCAGCCGGCAAAGTTTTGCCGCTGACAGCATTAACACTAAAAACCGCCGTGGGCGAATTTACCGCCAGTGGTTCACACCCGGCTCAGTTTGAGCACCGTAGTGTGCTGGTGTTAAACCAACAGTGCCTGGCAGAACTTATTTATCACAGCGATCATACTTTTACACCAATGATCCAACGCGAGCTGTTGTTGCTGGAAAGCGAATGGTTATTTGCCCTGCGCAATGCCCTGGTAGTGAGCCGACTGCAACAGATGGCATTAAAAGATACCCTGACCGGCCTGGGTAACCGCCGTTTTTTTGACGATAACTTTAATAAGGCAGTACAGCTGGCCAAACGCCACGACGAGCGTTGCGCCCTGATTTTGCTGGACTTGGATAACTTCAAGCAAGTGAATGATTTATCCGGCCACAGTGCCGGTGATGACATCTTACTGGCGGTTGCCGATTGTCTGCGCGATTGCCTGCGCGCTACCGACAGCCTGTTTCGATTTGGCGGGGATGAATTTGCAGTGATCCTGTCAGGCCAGGATACCGACAGTGCTGAATTGGTCGCCAGGCGTATGGTAAAAGCAATTAACCAGCATTATTTGTGTCAGCAACATCAGGTCAGCGCCAGTGCGGGTCTAGCATTGCTGCGCGCAGAGCAGGACGCCAGGCAGCTATTTGCCGCGGCCGACACGGCACTTTATGCAGCTAAAGATGCCGGTAAGAGCACGGTAAGGGTCGCCTGAATGATTAGTACGCGCTGGCGGCGAAGGCTTTTTAGCGCTGCCAGCTCAGCCAGAGCTTCGCCTGCTCAGGCGCAGTGTTGCTGGCATAACCTGCCACCGCCACCAACTCCCCGGCTACCAACACTAAGGGTATACGCTGGCGCTGCCAGGGTGGCACCTGCCATAATTTAAACCACTGCTTTAATGGTTTGCTGTTAGCCGCACCGGCCGGTTTAAAGCGCAGGCTTAAACGGCCAAATACCAGTTGACCGGACCGCGCTGGCAGCGCCAACCCGGCAGGCATTTCGGTCTCACTAAATAACAAAGTTCCACACGCCGCCGGCAGGGTTAAACTGCCGCTGCCGGTAAACTCGGCGCCAGCCTGCGGCAGCGCAACATGCTCTGGCTTAAGCAGGTATAAGGTACCGGCAAAACGGCGCAACTGGTAACCTTCTAGCACCAACACCGGCGTAGCATCCTCGCGGGCAGCAATAACCTGCTGTTTAAGCGTTTCTAGCCACTGCGTTTGCGGATTCAACGCCGCCTTGGCCAGCCACTGGCGCAGCACCAAATCCTGTTGCACCGGTAAATAAGCTGCCAACCGGTTAAGATCCAGTCCCTGCCCGTTCAGGCAGTCGCTAAGTGCTTGTGTGGTGTAATGATCTGCCAACTGCTGCAGTGCAGCAAGATGCGCCATACTGCGCGCCGCGCTTTGTCTAAAATGTGGCCAGCGCTGCGTCAGCACTGGCGTCAGTTGCTGGCGGATAAAATTGCGCTCAAAGCGGCTATCGCTGTTGCTGTCGTCGTCTACCCACTGCAGTTGCTGCGCTGCGGCATACTGCGCCAGTTCGCTGCGGCTAAACGCCAGTAAAGGCCGGCACAAGAGGCCTGCGCCAAAAGGCCGTCGCTGTGCAATACCGCGTAGCCCCGCCGCGCCGGCTCCCCGTTTTAGCGCCAGCAACAAGGTTTCCAGCTGGTCGTCTCCATGGTGTGCCGTGAGCAATATATGTTTATCCGTGCTAATAAAGTGCGCCAGCGCCTGATAACGCGCTACGCGTGCTTTATGCTCGAGATTATCGCTGCCGTCAATCTGTACTTTTTTTTGCTCAAAGGGTACAGCAAGTGCCTGGCAAGCGTGGGCGCAAAACGCCCCCCAGCTATCCGCATGCTGGCTAATACCATGATGAATATACACCGCTTGCAGGCGAAACGGCTGTAGCTTTTGCGCTTGTGCCAGCAGCTGCAGCAGCACCATCGAATCAAGGCCGCCACTGAGCGCCAGCACCAGTTGGCTATCTGGCGCAGGCGCCAGGGTTTCCAGTAAATACTGTGGGCTTAGTTCAGGCATAAGTTAATACAGTTCAGAGGGCTCGCGGCTTGACAGGGTAACACAAAAGAAAAAGCCAGTGCACAGGCACTGGCTTTTTAGCAAGGGTTACGGCTTAACAATAACCATAAGACATCAGCCGTTTATATCGCACGTCTAATAATTCTTTGCTACTCATTTTTTGCAGTTTTTCTAAATCGCGCAGCAAGGCTTGCTTTAGCGTTTTAGCCATCTGCTCATGCGAGCGGTGCGCCCCACCTAAGGGTTCTGGGATCACTTCATCAATCAGTTTCAGCTCTTTAATGCGCTCGGCCGTGATCCCCATCGCATCAGCGGCCAGAGGTGCTTTTTCAGCACTTTTCCATAAAATAGACGCGCAGCCTTCGGGCGAAATAACCGAATAAGTGCTGTACTGCAGCATATTGACTTTATCACCAACGCCGATAGCCAAAGCACCACCTGAGCCACCTTCACCTATCACGGTGCAAATTACCGGCACTTTAAGGCCGGCCATCACTTTCAAATTGCGGGCAATGGCTTCCGACTGACCACGCTCTTCCGCACCGATGCCAGGATAAGCCCCCGGCGTATCAATAAAGGTAACGATAGGCATATTAAAACGCTCGGCCATTTCCATCAGTCGCAGCGCTTTGCGATAACCTTCCGGGCGCGGCATACCAAAGTTGCGTTTAATTTTCTCCCGCGTATCTCGGCCTTTCTGATGGCCAATTACCATTACCGCTGTCTCACCCAGCCGCGCCGTGCCGCCGACAATAGCCTGATCATTGGCAAAAGTACGATCGCCGGCTAAGTCATCAAAATCAGTAAACATATGCTGGATATAATCCAGCGTATAAGGGCGCAATGGGTGACGCGCCAGTTGGGCTACCTGCCAGGCTCCCAGCTCAGCGAAAATTTTCTTGGTCAGGCCCAGGCTCTTTTCTTTTAGTTTGTTGATCTCTTCTTCCAGGCCCAAATCGTAATCGCCGTTACGGCTGACGTTACGTAATTCGTCTATTTTTGCTTCAAGTTCAGCAATAGGTTGCTCAAACTCTAAATAATTCAGCATCATCGACTGTCACTACCTAATTAATTAAATTCCAGTTCTATTGTTGCCAATTGCTTTAACTGGTGCAACAAAGCGTCGGCCGGTGTTACCCACCACTGCGTTCCCAGCTGTAACATCACCTCGCCTTCCTGGCGTTGATAGCGCAATTTTACCGGCACAGTACCTGCTTTAAATTCGCCCAGCACCTGCTGCAATCTTTGCAGGTAATTGTGGTCTATTTGCGGCGATTGTACAGTGATATTCAACGATCTCAGAGATTTTTCCCGTACAGCAGTGATCTCGCTGACATCGCGGCCGGTCATTGTAAGGCCACCGTTAAAATCATCAAAGCTGACCTGTCCCGTTATTACCAGAATACGGTCTTTTTGCAGCTGTTGCTCGAAACTTTCCAGCAGATCCGGAAAAAACCGCACATCGAGCCGCGCTGATTTATCATCCAGGGTAACTATGGCCCAGCGCCGGCCTTTTTTGTTAATCATCACCCGCACCGACACCACTAGCCCGGCAACGGTAACGCTTTGATCTTTGCGCGTTGGCTGCAGTTCAACCAGCCGGCAATTAACATAACGCGGAATTTCATCCAGGTAACGGTTAATCGGGTGACCGGTTAAATACAGGCCTAAGGTTTCGCGCTCACCTTCCAGCCAGACTTCATCCGCCCAGGGCTCTACTGTTTTAAAAGCCGCCGCCGCGTGCTCTGGCTCAGGGCTTAACAAACCAAACAAGTCATCCTGTCCAACGGCTTGTGCTTTAGCATGTTGTTCGGCGGCTTTCATCGCCTCTTCCAGCGTGGCCGACAACGCTGCCCGGTGTGGGCCTAAACGGTCCATGGCACCGGATAAAATTAATTTTTCTATTACCCGCCGGTTCAGTTTTTTTAAGTCGACCTTGGCACAAAAATCAAATAAGTCGCTAAAACTGCCATGCTTATTGCGCGCTTCAAGTATCGCTTCAATCGGGCCTTCCCCAACCCCTTTTATCGCACCAATACCATAAACAATATGACCGTGCTCATTCACGGTAAACTTATAGACGCCGGCATTTACATCCGGAGGGATCAGCTTTAGCTTCATCCGCTCACATTCATCGACCAGCGTGACGATTTTATCGGTGTTGTCCATATCAGCCGACATCACCGCTGCCATAAATTCGGCCGGATAGTGCGCCTTCATCCACAGCGTTTGATACGATACCAGCGCATAAGCCGCAGAGTGCGATTTATTAAAGCCGTAACCGGCAAATTTTTCTACAAGGTCAAAAATCTTGATGGCCAGTTCAGGGTCAATGCCGTTTTTTGCCGCGCCTTCCTGAAAGGTGTCGCGCTGCTTGGCCATTTCTTCCGGTTTTTTCTTACCCATAGCACGGCGCAATAAGTCGGCGCCGCCAAGCGAATAGCCCGACAATACCTGAGCTATCTGCATTACCTGTTCCTGATACAGGATAATGCCATAAGTCGGCTCTAAAATCGGCTTTAATGACTCGTGCTGCCAGGTGGCATCCGGGTAAGAAATGGCCTCGCGGCCGCGTTTACGATCGATAAAGTTATCTACCATGCCCGACTGCAACGGGCCGGGACGGAACAGCGCCACCAAAGCTATCATATCTTCAAAGCAGTCAGGCTGCAGGCGGCGGATCAGATCCTTCATACCGCGTGATTCCAGCTGGAACACCGCGGTAGTATCAGCTTTTTGCAGTAAATCGAAGCTCTTTTTATCGACCAGCGGTATGCTATTAATGTCGATGGGCTCGCGGCCTTCTTTGGCTAAGCGCGTATTGGCCATATTGACCGCCCACTGCAAAATGGTCAGGGTGCGCAAGCCTAAGAAGTCAAATTTCACCAAACCGGCATATTCAACATCGTTTTTGTCAAACTGCGTAACCGGATTGTTGCCTTCATCGTCGCAGTACAGCGGCGAGAAATCGGTAATTTTAGTCGGCGCTATTACCACACCACCGGCGTGCTTACCGGCGTTACGGGTTACCCCTTCAAGCTGGCGCGCCATATCAATCAGATCTTTAACTTCCTGATCCTGGGCGTAAAGCTCCGGCAGGCGGGGCTCTTCTTTAAACGCCTGCTCCAGTGTCATGCCAGGCGTGGGAGGGATCAACTTAGAGATACGATCAACAAAACCATAAGGATGACCCAGCACCCGGCCAACATCTCGGATAACCGCCTTGGCAGCCATAGTACCAAAGGTAATAATTTGCGATACCGCTTCGCGGCCATACATATCGGCAACGTGTTCGATCACTTCGTCACGTCTGTCCATACAAAAGTCGACGTCAAAGTCTGGCATTGATACCCGCTCAGGGTTCAAAAACCGTTCGAACAGCAGGTCAAATTCCAGTGGATCCAAATCGGTGATTTTAAGAGCATACGCCACTAGCGAGCCGGCCCCCGACCCCCGCCCCGGACCAACCGGAATATCGTTGTCTTTGGACCACTGAATAAACTCCATCACCACCAGGAAGTAACCGGGAAAGCCCATCTGGTTAATAACGTCGAGCTCTATTTGCAAACGCTCGTCGTACTCGGCGCGCTTTTCACGCCGGATATTTTCATCCGGAAATAGCTGCTCCAGACGCTGCTCCAGGCCTTCGCGCGATTTCAGTACCAGAAAATCAGCATCTGTCATACCGCCGGTAGGAAAAGCGGGCAAGAAATATTCGCCCAGCCGGATGGTGACATTGCAGCGTTTAGCAATTTCAACCGAGTTTTCCAGCGCCTCTGGCAAGTCGGCAAACAGTTGTTGCATTTCCTGCTCAGACTTCAGGTATTGCTGCTCGGTATAGTTTTTCGGCCGGCGTTTGTCATCCAGGGTAAAGCCATCATGAATGGCAACGCGAATTTCATGTGCCGGAAAATCCTCCGGCTGTAAAAATACCACTTCGTTAGTGGCCACCAGTGGCAAACCCTGCTGCTCTGCCAGCGTAACGGCTTTTTGGATATACAGCTCTTCATCCGGTCGCCCGGTGCGCAACAGTTCCAGATAAAAACGGTCGGCAAAATGCTGCTGATAAAACGCTAATAATTCATGAATAGTTTGCTGGTTTTCTTTGAGCAGCGCCTTACCAAGCACCCCCTCCTTAGCGCCGGATAAGATAATCACGCCTTCGGCATAGTCTGCCAGCCAGTCATGGTCAATTTGCGGCTTGCCATCGACATGACCACGCAAATAGGCTTTGGAGATCAGCTGACTTAAATTCTGATAACCGGTGTTATCGGCAGCCAGCAACAGCATACGGCTGGTTTCGTTGCCAAACAGCGGATGCAGTACATAGCAATCGACACCGACAATGGGTTTAATACCGGCATCGTGAGCAGTACTGTAAAACCGCACCAGGCCACAGAAATTCATCTGATCGGTTAGCGCCAACGCCGGCATGCTCAGCTTTTGTGCCGCTTTAACGATAGGTTTGACCTTGGCCACACCATCGACCATAGAAAAGTCGCTGTGTACCCGCAGATGAATAAAAGCCGGGTTACTCATAGCCCTTGTTGCTCCAGCACCTGTCGCACCGGCTTAAAGCTGCGCCTGTGCTGTGGCAGTACCCCATGCTGTTGGATCGCCGCCAGATGCGCCGCGGTAGGGTAACCCTTGTGTGCAGCAAAGCCAAAGTGCGGATGCGCCAGATGCAATGCCTGCATTTCCTCATCGCGCGCCACCTTGGCCAAAATAGAGGCTGCGCTAATTTCCGGCACCAACAAGTCACCTTTGACAACAGCACTGGCAGGAATACCGAAATCAGGTGTACGATTACCATCGACCAGTACCCATTCTGGCCTGATAGACAGCGCCGCCACTGCCCGACGCATCGCCAGCATAGTGGCATGCAAAATATTTAATTCGTCTATCTCATGCGGCTCGGCGCGCCCCAGCGCCCAGCACAGTGCCTGCTGTTTAATCAGCTCAGACAGCTCCGTACGGCGCTTTTCCGATAGTTTTTTTGAATCGGTTAAACCGGCAATCGGCTGTTGCGGGTTCAGGATCACCGCCGCCGTGACGACAGCGCCAACTAAAGGCCCGCGGCCCACTTCATCTACGCCGCATAACAACGCGACATCAGGCCGTTGGTACTGCATCATCTTGTATTACCTGCAATATCGCCTGCGCGGCTTTGGCGCTGGCATCACATTTTATTTGTTGATGGATAGCGCGGTATTCAAGCAGCAGCTGCGACCGGTTGGCGGTAAGTAGTGGCAACATCGCTGCAACTAACGCCTGGGGGCTAACTTGATGTTGCAGCAGCTCGGGCACCATGCCCCGGCCGGCTAACAGATTGGGTAAGCTAAAATGCGCCAACTTTACCAGCCGTTTGCCTATCTGGTACGTCAACCAGTTAGCGCGATAGGCCACTACCATTAAGCACTTGGCCAGCATCGCTTCCAATGTCGCTGTACCCGAGGTGATAAAAGTCGCATCTGCCGCCAGCAGCACCTGCCGCGCCTGGCCGGTAAACTGAGCAATAGTGAGCTCGGGCGCCACTTGCTGCTTAATGGCATTAAATTGCGCCGCTTTCGCCGACGTAACCATATTGGTTACAAACTGTAAGTCAGGAAATTGTTGTTGCAGTAGCAATGCTGCCTGCAAAAAATCGCCGGCGAGCAGCTTAATCTCGTTAGTGCGGCTGCCGGGCATAAGTGCCACGACCTGCCGGTTCGGGTCTAAGCCCAGTTCTGCTTTAGCCGCGGCTTTATCGACATCCAGCGGCATCGTATCAGCCATAGTATGACCAACAAAGGTGCAAGGCACCTGATATTTGTCATAAAAGGCTTTTTCAAACGGCAGCAGCGACAACACCATATTGGTGGCTGCGGCAATTTTAAAAATACGCTTATGCCGCCACGCCCAGACCGATGGGCTGACATAATGCACGGTTTTGATACCGGCTTGCTTTAGCTCAAGCTCCACCGGCAGGTTAAAATCGGGCGCGTCGATACCGACAAACACATCGGGCTTATCAGCTAACAGTGCCGCCACAATTTCACGTTTTACTTTCAGCAAACGTGGCAAACGGCCCAGTACTTCTACTATGCCCATTACGGCCAGCTCTTCCATATCAAACAGCGCATTAAACCCTAATGCCTGCATGCGTGGGCCGCCAATACCGTAAAATACGGCATCGGGGTGCATGGCTTTAAGCGCCGTCATCAGATCAGCACCTAAAATATCGCCGGAGTGTTCCCCGGCGATAATGGCTATTTTAAACGCTTGCTTCGCCAGCATCAGCGCACTATGCCCCGGCTGGCGTTGGCGATAAAGTCAGTAAACAGTTTAAGCTCAGGCATGCTGCTGGCTTTTTCTTCCAGCACTGCCAGGGCTTCTGCTACCGTCTGGCCTTTACGGTACACTTCTTTATACGCACGGCGGATTTCTAACAGCGCGTCGCTGCTGAAACCGCGTCGTTTTAAACCTTCACTGTTGATCCCCGCTGGCACGCAAGGTGCGCCATGCACCATAACATAAGGGGGTACATCTTTTAGCACGATAGAGCCACCGCCACAAAAGCTGTGCGCGCCGATATGCACAAACTGGTGCACGCCGGTCATACCGCCTAAAATGGCCCAGTCACCAACATGCACGTGGCCGGCTGCCTGAGCACCGCTGGCAAAGATAGTATGGTTGCCAACAACAACATCATGAGCAATATGGGTGGTGTTCATAAACAGGTTATGGTTGCCAATAATGGTTTTACCCTGATCCTGCACCGTGCCACGATGCACTGAACAGCCTTCACGGAACACGTTGTAATCACCAATGATAAGCTCTGTAGGCTCACCTTTATACTTCTTGTCCTGACAGGCTTCGCCTATGCTGGCAAACTGAAAAAAATGATTACCTTTACCAATGCTGCTTGGGCCTTTAATGGCGACATGCGACTCAAGCACACAGTCATCACCCAGCACGACGTTATGGCCAATGTAACAAAATGGCCCGACTTTCACATTGTTACCCAGCTTAGCGCCGGCTTCGATTACCGCTGTTGGATGGATCACGTTATAGCTCTCTTCTGGCACACATCAGCTCAGCCGAGCAGACAATCTGGCCTTCTACTTTCGCTTCGCCGTAAAACTTCCACATGTTGCGGCGTTCTTTCAAAAATTTTACTTCCAGCACCATGGTATCGCCTGGCACTACCGGCTTTTTAAAACGGGCTTCGTCAATAGCAGCAAACAGGTATAACTCATTGTCTGAACGTTCTGTCACCGTTTTGAAACCCAAAATGCCGGTAGCTTGCGCCAAAGCCTCTAAAATTAGCACGCCAGGGAAAATCGGCATGCCGGGAAAATGGCCGGTAAAAATGGGCTCGTTAATAGTGACATTTTTTATCGCGGTAAGACTCTCGCCTGGCGTGTAATCCAGTACTTTGTCAATAAGCAGAAACGGGTAACGGTGTGGCAGCAACGCCATAATTTCCTGTATTTGCAGGCTGTTAAGTTGGTTAGCCAAGGCTATTCCTCTGTCTAGTGTTCAGCGTCAGTTGATTTGGTTAGCATTGAAAGCTGATTTTCCAGCTGCTTTACCCGCTGATACAGTTGTTCTATCTGGCGTAACTTCGCCGTGTTCTTGCGCCATTCTAAATTGCTGGTCGCCGGTATACCTGATGAGTATACGCCTTTTTCGGTAATAGGCTTCATTACCATGGCCATGCCGGAGATCTGGGCACCGTCACAAATATCAATGTGGCCGTTAATCACCACGGCACCACCTATAATACAATAGCGGCCAATTTTGGTACTGCCAGCTACCACAGTACAACCCGCCATAGCGGTGTGATCGCCAATATGCACGTTGTGAGCTATCTGGCACTGGTTATCAATAATGACATTATTTCCAATCTGCGTATCTTCAATAGCACCACGGTCTATGGTGGTATTAGCACCTATTTCACAGTCATCGCCGATGCGCACAGTACCGGTTTGTGGAATTTTCAACCAGTTGCCACGTTCATTGGCAAAGCCAAAGCCATCAGCTCCCAATACCGCACCACTGTGCACAATACAGCGCTGACCAATACGTACGCGATGATAAACCGTGACATTAGCCCATAGTTTGGTGGCGCTGCCAATTTCTGCCTGTTCTCCGATAAAGCAACCTGCCCCTATCTGCA
This sequence comes from Rheinheimera pleomorphica, assembly GCF_011634895.1. Classification (GTDB taxonomy): domain Bacteria; phylum Pseudomonadota; class Gammaproteobacteria; order Enterobacterales; family Alteromonadaceae; genus Alishewanella; species Alishewanella pleomorphica. The sequence goes on from NZ_SIRR01000008.1 coordinate 230,591, forward strand.
CATTGTCGGCCACTCTAACGCCGGCGGAAACCACTGCCCCGGCACCAACAGACACATTAGCACCAAGCGTGGCACTGCTGTCGATAATTGCCGTGGGGTGTATACCGTTGGCGGCAGCCGGTGTCGTATCAAGTAACTGGGCAACACGGGCAAAGGCGACATAAGGGTCTTTTACCACCAACGCATTCACGCCAGGGGCAACAAAGGGCACATCATCCGCACTAATCAATACTGCCGCAGCTGAGGTTTCGGCTAAGAACTTACGATACTTGCTGTTAGATAAAAAGCTTAACTGGCCAGCACCGGCACTTTCCAGTGTCGCAATTGCCACGATGCGGCATGCCGCATCGCCTATCAGCTGAGCGTCTAAGCGCTCAGCTAAGTCTGATAACAGATATTCGGACATTATTTCGCTTTACTAACCTGGGTAATGACTGCTTCAGAAATATCATACTCAGGCTTAGCGTAAACCGCGGCACCAGAGTTCAATACTAAGTCAAACTTCTCACGCTCGGCCACCACATCAATAGCAGTTTTGATCAGTGCCAGCACTTTATTGCGCTCTTCAGCCTGACGGTTACGGATCTCTTCATCTAATGGCCGGGCCAGCTGCTCATATTGCTGACGCTGACTGGTTACGGTAGCTTTTAGCTCTTCCTGCTGCTTCTCGCTCATCGTAGGGCCATCGCGGCGCAGTTTTTCAATATTAAAATTAATGTCTTTTTCCAGTTTGCCCACGGTTTCGATGCGCTGGGCAAATTCGCTGCGAATCGTTTCCTGCATCGCGGCAGATTGAGGTATCTTGGCAGCCACGGCCTGCACATCAACATAAGCAATTTTCATTTCTTTGGCCGCAACAGTACCGGCCATTAATAAGCCTGCTGCCAGGATAAGTGCAGATTTTACCAAACGTGTGTTTAACATCTTATATTCCCTATTTTTCTAATCTAGAATGTTGTACCAATATTAAAACTAAAGTTTTCCTGTAAATCACCTTCATACTTCTTGATGATTTTTGCCAGGCTGAAGGTTAGCGGCCCCATTGGCGAAATCCATTGTAAAGATACACCAGCCGTAGCCCGAATCAAACCAGGATCTGAATAATCCGCCAGCTCAGGTTGATTACGCACAGTAACGCGCGGTGTTAAACCGGCATAACGATTAATATCAAATTCAGTGTCCCAAACATTACCGGCGTCAACAAATACGCTGGTCCGTACTGAGTTACGGTAATCATCACTTAAGAACGGCGTTGGGGTAATCAGCTCCAGTGTTAATATCGCCATCGCATTACCGCCGATAGAACGCTGTGACACCGAGTAAGTGTCAGAGTCAGGATCGGCCGGCAAATTGCCGGTACCGCTGCCCAGTTCTGGCAACCCCGGAACCTGCTGCGCATAACGGAAAATCGCACGCGGGCCGATAATACGGCTTTCAAAACCACGCAAATTCTGGCCGCCAGCATTATAGTTTTCGGTAAAGGGTAAGGTGTAATCATAACCGTTTTTAGACCCGTAACCGTTACCGTAGCCCAGTTCCAGTTTGGTCAGAAATGACCAGGTATGATCATTGCTCAGCGGAATATAATTGCGCCCTTCAAACGAGGTTTTAAAGAAGGTTAAATCTGAATTCGGTGTCGTGACCTTAATGCTCGCGCCCAGATAATGACCTGCCGTCGGGAATAAGCCCCGGTTTAAGGTGCTGCGCACCCAGCCTGCCGTTAACTCATAGTTCGTGTACTTGTAACCGCCATCCGGGTTTTCTGCGTCTAACAGCACGGCGCGGAAATGCCGCAATTGGTCATAATCCGTGGTGGGATTAATTTTATTGAAAACGTAATTAGCACCGAAGTTTAACCGGTTATATTCATTTATCGGGTAACCGATATTTGCGCCTATGCCATAACGGCTGTAATCATAGGCTTCAAGGTTTGAAGAACCATAGTCCAGTTCAGAGTAAAACACCTGACCGCCCAGGCTGACACCATCCAACGTAAAGTACGGATCGGTATAAGTCATGCTAACAGATTTTTGATATTTGTTGGTGCTCAGGCTAATACCGGCACTGTTACCACTACCCAGGAAGTTCTCCTGCTGCACACCAATCTGGAATGACAACCCCATATAGTTGCCATAGGAGATACCGGCATTAAAGCTGCCTGATGGCTGCTCTTTTACGGTAAAGCCAACATCCACTAAATCGTCTACACCAGCCACAGGGATGGTTTCAAACTCAATGGACTCAACATAGGGCAAACGCTGAATACGCTGCTTAGACAGCTCCAGCGCATCGTTCGACAACCAGGCGCCTTCCATTTGCCTAAGTTCACGACGCAGTACTTCGTCTTTGGTATTGACGTTGCCCGTCATGTTGATACGACGCACATAGACGCGTTTCCCAGGGTCAACACTGATCGTCAGTTCAACCTCTTTGGTATCGTCATTGATTTGCGGAATAGTGCGCACTTTAGAGTTAGCATAACCAAAGCGGGCCAGTAACTTGGCAATACTTTCTTCGGTATAGGTGACCAGAGCGCCGTTATACATATCGCCGTCTTTTAGCGGTACTATTTTGCTGATAAAGTCATCCTGACCAATCAGGTCGCCAACAAATTTAACCCCTTTGATAGTATATTGTTCACCCTCGCTGACATTCAGCGTAACATAAACAGATTCTTTATCCGGGCTGACAGACACCTGAGAGGAATTAATATTGAAACGCAGATAGCCGCGGTCCAGGTAATAACTGGTAATTTTTTCAATATCGCCCTGTAGCGTTTGCTTTTGGTAGCGATCAGAAGACAAAAAGCGCCACCAGGGTAAATCTTGCTTAGATTCGATGTCCTTTAACAGCTCTTCATCTGAAAACAGCTTGTTACCAACAATATTGATTTGCCGGACAGAAGCGGCGTCGCCCTCTTCAAACTTTATCTTTAAATTAACCCGGTTACGGGGCAGGTAAGTAACCTCAACATCCACCTCGGCCTGATATTTACCGACACCATGGTAGAACTCGGTTAAACCATTCTCGATATTCTTTAAAATGGTTTTATCCAACGGCTCGCCGACTTCAATGCGGTTGCCAGCCAAACTTTCGTTGAGCTGCTCCTCTTTGATATCTTTGTTACCATCAAACTCAATGGCGTTAATGGTAGGCCGCTCGCGCAAGCGGTAAATGACCGTATTACCATCACGAAATACTTTAATATCTTCAAAGTGACCCGCACCGTATAACGTGCGGATGCTGCGCGACAGGCTATACTCAGTGACCGTATCACCAACGTTAAACGGTAAATTATTCAACGCCGCACCCAGTGCCACGCGTTGCAGGCCTTCAACCTGAATATCCTGCACCGTAAAAGAGTCTTCAGCGAGCACCGAGTTACTGCCTGTAGCAAGTAACATCGCCGCTACTAATCGTTTAATTGTCATTATTTGAACTACTTATGATTAGTTATTTACAAACGAGAAATATCGTTGAGCAGCGCAATTCCCATCAACATCAGCAGGATCATGGCTCCGAACCGGAAACCTATTTCCTGCGTCTTCTCAGAGACAGGTTTGCCGCGTATTAGTTCCAGCAGCATATACATTAAGTGGCCACCATCCAGTACCGGTAGCGGCAGCAAATTGATGACGGCTAAGTTAACACTAATCAGCGCCAAAAACGATAAAAATGCTACCAAACCTATACTGGCTGTGGTGCCAGCACCTTGTGCAATCGAGATAGGGCCACTGAGATGCTTTACCGACACATCGCCGGTCAACAGTTTGCCAATCATGGCAAAACTAAGCCGGGTGAGTTGCCAGGTATGCGCTGCACCCGCGGCAATAGCATCAAATGCACCATAACGTTGGGTATACAACACCCCTTCAGGCCAGTCACTTACCTTGGGTGATATCCCCAACACTCCGCTGGAAAACCCATCCGCGGCCATAACCCGCTCAGGCGTCACTTGCAACGTCAGTTGACGGCCATCACGCAATATTTGCAATACCAACTGCTGCTCCGGCGCATTACTGATAAGCTTTTGTAAGTGTTGCCAATCATTAATCTGCGTATCATCGATACTAAGAATTTTGTCATTTACCAGAAGACCTGCGCGCTGCGCTGCAGAATCTGGGGCCACAGCGGCAATGTCCGTAAGCACCTGCGGCCGCGCCAGCACCAGGCCGAGGCTGTCAAATACCGATTGTTTTTCCGGATCAAACTGCCAGTCGGTGGTATTTAACGTTACCGAACGTTGCTGCTGTGTAGAGACATCCAATAAACCCAGCGTAATAGTGTCGCGGCCAAGTTGTTCAACCAGCAGTAAATTTACACTGCTGGCATCGGTTGCCTTGTGCTGATTCACCGCAATAATTTGTTGTTGCGCCTGCATACCGGCTTGCGCAGCTATAGACTGCGGCGCCACCTCTGCGACTATCGGCCGCATGGTCTGTACGCCAAGAATATACATTAACCACAATGCAAATAACGCGAAGATAAAGTTTGCTGCGGGGCCAGCGGCGATAATCGCCATCCGCTGCCATACGGTTTTATGGTTAAAAGCCAGATCTTTAAATTGCGGCAGCACCGGATCAACCCGTTCATCCAGCATCCGCACATAGCCGCCCAGCGGAATAGCCGCAATGACAAATTCTGTACCCTGCTTGTCACGCCAGCTGAGCAACGCCTTACCAAAACCAATAGAAAACCGCTTTACCAGCACGCCATTTTTGCGGGCCACCCAAAAATGGCCAAACTCGTGAACCGTGATCAACACCCCAAGTGCGACGACGAATGACAGTAAATTCCAAATCGCACCCGACATTACAACCCTTTCCTCAACAGTGACTGCGCATAATGGCGCGCTTGTAAATCCAGTGCCAATATATCATCCAGCGTACTGACGTGAAAGCCGCTAAAGTGATCCAGGCACTGCGCATTTAATCTGGCAATATCGGTAAATCGCAATTGTTGCGCCAAAAAAGCCTGCACGGCAACCTCATTCGCCGCATTTAGCGCCGTCGTCGCGCCCTGCCCCGCCGCACAGGCCGCTATTGCCAGATATAAGTTCGGGTAACGTTCTGGCTCTGGCTCAGTGAAGGTAAAGTCACGCATTTGCTTAAAATTAAGTGGCGCAACCGGGCTGGCAATACGGTTTGGAAACGCCAGCGCATGCGCAATAGGCGTGCGCATATCCGGCTGACCCAATTGCGCCAGCACTGAACCGTCACTGTACTGCACCATTGAATGAATGATACTTTGCGGATGAATAACAACGTCGATATCGTCAGCCTGACAGTTAAATAACCAGCGCGCTTCAATAAACTCCAGACCTTTGTTCATCATAGTCGCGCTATCGACAGAAATTTTATGCCCCATACTCCAGTTGGGATGGGCCACTGCCTGCTCTGGCGTAATACGGTCAAATTCAGCAAGCGGCGTATGCAGAAAAGGCCCGCCACTGCCGGTTAGCAATAACTTACTAATACCGAAGTCATTAATGCTCTGATCATGCGTATGTTGCTGCAGCGCAGCCGGCAAACACTGAAAAATGGCATTGTGTTCGCTGTCTATCGGCAGCAAGGTAGCGCCATGCTGCTTTACTTTACTGATAAACAGCTCACCGCTCATCACTAGTGCTTCTTTGTTGGCCAGCAGCACCGTTTTACCCTGCTCTACCGCCGCCAATGTTGGCAGCAAACCGGCCGAGCCTACTATAGCTGCCATCACGATATCGGCGTCAGGGTGTGCTGCCAGCTGACACAGGCCATCAATACCGGTTAATACTTCGGTTCTGCTGCCGGCTTGCTTTAGCGCAGCCGCTAAGGTTTTGGCTGCCTGTGCGTCCAGCATGGCAGCAAAGCGCGGTTTCACCGTCAGACATTGTTGCAACAACTTTTCTGTTTGTGTCGCGGCCGTCAGTGCCAATACCTGATATTGCTGCGGATGCGCCGCCAGCACCGACAAGGTGCTAATACCAATAGAACCGGTTGACCCGAGAATTACGACCTGGCGCATCAATAAAAACCGCTATACAAGGCGACAATAATGGCAAACAACGGCGCTGTGGCCGTTAAACTGTCAATGCGGTCTAAAATACCGCCATGGCCTGGCAAAAAAGCACCACTGTCTTTCTTACCGGCTGCACGTTTAAACATGCTCTCCGTTAAATCACCGAATACTGACAGCACCGTCAGCAGCAGCGCCGCGATATACCATACCGGTGTTTGTGCCGGCCAGTCCTGTAACATGGCCACCACCGTGACAACCAACGCCACCAACGCCAGCCCGCCCAACATACCCTCAACGGTTTTTCCCGGGCTGACTTTGGGCAATAATTTATGTTTACCAAAGGGTTTACCGACAATATAACCGCCAATATCCGCAGCCCACACCAGCGCAAGCAGCGCAAAAATCAGCCAGGCACCGGTAAAGCTAGACGCGGCATAATCGGTTGAGCGGATAAATAACACCGCTGCCCAGGCCGGGATTAGGGTTAACCAGCCCATCAGTGCCTTGCCCCAATCACTGTTGACCCAAAGCCGTTGGCTGCGAGGGTAAGTAAGCACTAACACTATCGCCAGCAGCCACCAACCTACACCGGCCATTAGCAAGCTGCTCAGCAAAATATTGTTTTCCAGTGGCCAACTGGCCTGCTGTGGCAATTGCCAATATAACAGCGCCAGCACTATAGCGGTTAAACCAACATACCCACCACGGCTGGCTTTATCCGGCAAACCGCAAAAACCACTCCACTCCCAGGCGCCGAGCAAAAATGCCGCAGAAATAAACACCGCAAAACCTGCAAGCGGTAAATAAAATACGGCCATTAAGGCCAATGGCGCCAAAATAAGCGCGGTAATAACCCGTTGTTTAAACAATCTCGTTATCCTTTACCCAAGGTCGCCAGCTGCCGGATTTGTTCTCCGGTACAACCAAAACGACGCTCACGGTTGACAAAGGCAGCTATCGCTTCAGAAAACACCTGCTGATCAAAGTCCGGCCATAAGGTTTCAGTAAACCAGAACTCAGCATAAGCGGCTTGCCATAATAAAAAATTACTGATGCGCAAATCTCCACCGGTACGGATTAATAAATCCAGCTCGGGTTGTTCATGCATCTGCACCTGTTGTGCAAACAGATGTTCATCAATTTGCTCGGCACGCAGCGTACCTTGCTCTACTTGTCGTGCCAGCTGCCGGGCCGCATTGACCATGTCCCAGCGGCCACCATAATTGGCTGCGATATTCAGCGTTAAGGCGCTATTGTTCGCTGTCAGCTGCTCGGCTTTATCAATGCTGGCTCTGAGTTTATCGCTAAACGCCGACAAATCGCCAATCACTTTTAATCTGACATTATGTTTGTGCAGTGTCTTTACTTCACTTTGCAACACCATTAAAAACAGCTGCATCAGGGTTGACACTTCATCTTCTGGCCGGCGCCAGTTTTCGCTGCTAAAAGCAAATAATGTCAGCGATTTAATCCCCAGCTCGCGGCAAAAGCTAACACTGCGCCTGACAGCTTCGACGCCTCTTTTGTGGCCCCAAACCCGGGGCTTGCCTTGCTGCTGTGCCCAACGACCATTTCCATCCATGATAATTGCCACATGCTGCGGCAAATTCTGCGGTTTGAGCTGCGAGTCTGCAGTCATAACGTGCGACCTGTCCTTTAGCTGAATCACAACCAGTCTGCTACTGGTTTAGCGCTTTGCCTAACAAAAAAATAAACGTTTACATAGAAAAAAGCGCCGTAATGCCCAAGCGTCACGACGCTGATACGCTAACAGAAGTGTGTTTTACACCTCCATCAGTTCCTTTTCTTTCTCTGCCAAAACTTCGTCAATTTTCTTCACAAAAGCATCGGTGATTTTTTGGATTTCGTCAGTAGCACGGCGCTCATCATCTTCGCTGATGGCTTTATCTTTTTGCAGTGCTTTTAACTCAGCGTTAGCATCACGACGGATATTACGCACTGCTACACGGCCACCTTCGGCCTCGTTACGCACCAGCTTCACCAGGCTTTTACGCCGCTCTTCGGTCAGTGGCGGTAGTGGTACCCGAATGATAGTACCTGCAGACATTGGGTTTAAACCTAAATCTGATGCCATAATGGCTTTTTCTACCGCCGCCGTCAGGCTTTTATCAAATACGGTAATGGCCAGGGTGCGGGCATCTTCGATAGACACGTTACCGACCTGACGCAGAGGGGTATCGGCACCGTAATAAGACACCATAATACCGTCTAATAAACTGGGATGGGCGCGGCCGGTACGTACCTTGGTTAACTGGCTTTTCAGCGCTTCTACGCTTTTTTCCATCCGCACTTTGCTGTCTTTAATAATGTCGTTAATCACGATCTGTATCCTTTTATACTTTGTCTCTTTGATGCACTCTGCATGACCAAGCGAACTAGTTTACTGTAAATTTTCGGCGTGGTCGATGACCGTACCTTCCTGCTCGCCCATAATAACCCGCTTTAGCGCGCCGGCGGTGTTCATATTAAACACCCGAATTTGTAAGTTGTGGTCCCGTGCCAGGGTAAAGGCCGCTAAATCCATCACTTTAAGCTCTTTATCCAGCACTTCATTGTACGTCAGCTGATGGTACAGGGTAGCCGTCGGGTCTTTGACCGGATCGGCTGAAAATACGCCATCGACTTTAGTGGCTTTTAACACCGCATCGGCTTCAATTTCGATACCGCGTAAACAGGCAGCCGAGTCAGTGGTAAAAAACGGGTTACCGGTACCAGCAGAGAAAATCACTACCCGGCCCGATTTTAATAAGCTTATCGCTTCTGCCCAGCTGTAGTTGTCACAGACGCCGTTAAGTGGAATAGCACTCATCATACGGGCGTTAACATAAGCGCGGTGCAGCGCATCACGCATCGCCAGGCCATTCATTACCGTGGCCAACATCCCCATATGGTCGCCCACCACCCGGTTCATTCCGGCTTTGGCCAGGCCTTCGCCGCGGAAAATATTACCGCCACCGATAACAATACCCACCTGCACACCCAGTTCAACCAGTTCTTTTATTTCCTGCGCCATGCGGTCCAGTACTTTGGGGTCGATACCAAAGCCTTCATCGCCCATCAGAGCTTCACCACTCAGTTTTAATAAGATCCTGCGGTAGGTTGGTTTTGGATTCGTGCTCATGACATCCTCATAGTGCTGGGTAAAGTTGCAGTATTGCGGGTAAAAAAAACCGCGGTCAGGTCGTCAAACCTGAAGCCGCGGTTATTCTAGCGGGTTTTGCCCAAAGGCAGAAGAATAAATTACTTCTTGGCAGCCGCGATTTGCGCAGCAACTTCTGCTGCGAAGTCTTCTTCTTTCTTCTCGATACCTTCGCCTACTTCTAAGCGAATGAAAGAAACCGCTTTAGCACCATTTTGCTTCAGGAATTCACCTGTAGTAATTGATGGGTCTTTCACGAACGGTTGACCGGTTAAGCTCACTTCGCCAGTGAACTTGGTCATACGGCCAGCAACCATTTTCTCAGCGATTTCTTGTGGCTTACCAGAGTTAACCGCGATTTCAACCTGGATTTGACGCTCACGTTCAACCACTTCAGCTGATACGTCTTCCGGGTTAACATAACCTGGGTTGTTAGCAGCAACGTGCATCGCAACATCTTTAGCGATATCTTCGTTACCGCCTTCCAGTACGGCTAATACACCGATACGACCAGAGTGCACGTATTGGCCGATAACAGCGCCTTCAACGACCGCTGCGCGACGTACGTTGATGTTTTCACCAATTTTCGCCACTAAAGTAGCGCGGGTGTCTTCAACTGAAGTGCCGTTTAAGTCAGCAGCTAAGATAGCTTCAGCAGTAAACAGCTTGTTAGCGTGAGCTAAATCAGCAACAGCGTTAGCAAACGCCAGGAAGCTGGCATCACGGGCAACGAAGTCTGTTTCACAGTTAAACTCGATAGCCACACCGTAACCGTTGGCTACGCGAGTGATAATGGTACCTTCAGCGGCAATACGGCCTGCTTTCTTGGCAGCTTTGGCCAGACCACTTTTACGCATCGCGTCGATTGCAGCTTCGATATCACCTGCAGTCTCTTCCAATGCTTTTTTACAATCCATCATGCCAGCGCCAGTGCGCTCGCGAAGTTCTTTAACTAAAGCGGCAGTTACAGCCATGGGAGCTTCCTCGTAATAATTCTGGTTGGACAAACAGGGGCCTTGGCCCCTGTTGCAATTTTGCACTGTTTAGCGCAAGCTTAGCCTGCGCTAATGACAGAGAAATTACTCTGCTTCAACGAAGGCTTCGGCTTCTGCCTGTACTTCGATGTTTTTGTCACGACCTTCCAGGATAGCCTGACCAACAGCACTCAGGTACAACTGGATAGCGCGGATCGCGTCATCGTTACCTGGCACTACATAGTCAACGCCTTTTGGATCAGAGTTGGTATCAACGATAGATACAACTGGGATACCCAGGTTGTTAGCTTCTTTGATCGCAATGTGTTCATGGTCAGCGTCGATCACGAACAGCACGTCTGGCAAGCCGCCCATGTCTTTGATACCGCCTAAGCTCTTTTCCAGCTTGTCCATTTCACGGGTACGGTCTAAAGCTTCTTTCTTGGTCAGCTTGTCGAAAGTACCGTCCTGGCTTTGCGCTTCCAGATCTTTTAAACGTTTGATTGACTGACGTACAGTTTTCCAGTTAGTCAGCATACCACCTAACCAACGGTGATTTACGTAGAACTGATCAGACTTGATTGCAGCTTCTTTGATGGCTTCAGAAGCGGCACGCTTAGTACCAACGAACAGGATTTTGCCCTTTTTCGCTGCTACTTGCTGAATGAATGCCAGTGCATCGTTCATCATAGGAACAGTTTGTTCCAGGTTGATGATATGTACTTTGTTACGCGCACCGAAAATGAATGGCTTCATTTTTGGATTCCAGTAACGGGTTTGGTGACCGAAGTGCACGCCCGCCTGGAGCATGTCGCGCATAGAAACTTTTGCCATGATTTAATTTCCTGTATAAGGGGTTAAGCCTCCATGTATCCCATATGCCGACTCTGGCCTGACTGTGGTTCAGTGCAGGGCAAAGCACCCCGGAATATGTGTCGATACATGTGTGTTTTGGTTTAATTTCGCCGACTAACTTCGTTTTAGCACTATTAAGAACAAAAGGTTCTGCAATATACGCTAATGCGATTTGCTAATTTGCGGCGCGCTTTATACCATAGACACCTTAGAAACACAATGAAATGTGTATTTTTGCAGCAGTAATGCCGGGTAGCGGCATTACCCCAAAACAGAGAGACAGCATGACTGCGACTATCAAAACGCCAGCCGAAATAGAAAAAATGCGCGTGGCAGGCCGCCTTGCCGCCGATGTGCTGGAAATGATTGAGCCTTATGTAAAAGCCGGCGTCACCACTGACGAGTTAAATACGATTTGCCATAACTATATTGTTAACGAGCAACAAGCGATACCGGCACCGCTGAATTATCACGGCTTTCCCAAATCAATCTGTACCTCGGTTAATCAGGTGATTTGCCATGGCATTCCTGGCGATAAAAAACTGAAAGACGGCGATATTATTAATATCGATATCACAGTGATAAAAGACGGTTACCACGGCGACACCTCGAAAATGTTTGTTGTCGGCAAACCCAGCATTATGGCCGAGCGGCTGATCCGGGTTACACAAGAATGTATGTACCTGGGCCTGAAGAAAGTAAAAAATGGCGCCCGCTTAGGTGATATCGGCCATGTTATTCAGCAACATGCTGAAGCACACAGCTACTCTGTGGTGCGCGAATACTGCGGCCATGGTATTGGCGCGGTGTTTCATGAAGACCCGCAAGTGCTGCACTATGGCAAGCCAGGCAGCGGCGAAGTGTTAAAAACCGGCATGTGTTTAACCATAGAGCCGATGATTAACGCCGGCGGCCGCCATAGTAAATTACTGGCCGATGGCTGGACAGTGGTCACCAAAGATCGCAGTTTATCCGCCCAGTTTGAGCACACTATTTTGGTCACCGATACCGGCTGTGAAATTCTGACCTTGCGCCAGGATGACACCATAGAACGGATTTTAACGGCAGAATAAACCTCACCTCGGAGTTTGCGACATGAGCCAGGCGGTAACCTTTAGCAAAACGCTTCCGGACAGTTACAGCCTGGACAGCTATAAAAAACATTTCGCCGACTTTCACGACTGGTTAAGCAGAAGCTTCTCGCAGCATCCGGTTAATAGCCTGGTGAAAGCGCGGGCTACGTTTATTGATGAAGTACTGCTACAGCTATGGCATAAATTTGAACTGCATAAAAGCAAGGATTTAAGCCTGATTGCCGTTGGCGGCTATGGCCGCGGCGAGCTACACCCCTGCTCTGATATCGATTTACTGATCCTGGCCGAGGGCCGGTTATCTGCCGCGCAGCAGGACGCCATCGGCCAGTTTATTACCTTATTATGGGATTTACGCCTCGAAGTCGGCCACAGCGTACGCACGGTAAAAGAGTCGGTAAAGCTGGGTAAAGACGATATTACCATCGCCACCAACTTACTGGAAATGCGCCTGCTAACCGGCAACAAAACGATATTTGAGCAGTTGCAGCTTGAGGTGAGTAAAGACAGTTTTTGGACCAGCCAGGCATTTTTTCAGGCCAAACGCCACGAGCAGCAACAGCGCCATGCCCAGTACCATGGCACGGCGTATAATCTGGAACCCAATTTAAAAGCCAACCCGGGTGGTTTACGTGACATTCAAACCATTGGCTGGGTGGCAAAACGCCACTTTCAAACCCGCACCATGCGAGAGCTGGTAGCGTATCAGTACCTGACTGAAGATGAATATCAGGAGCTGATGGAGTGTGAAGCTTATTTATGGCAAATGCGCTTTGCGCTGCATATCGAAGCGGGCCGCAACGAAAACCGTATTCTGTTTGATTACCAGCCGGCAGTAGCAGAGCGGCTGGGCTTTGGCTCTGACGGCAAAGCCTCAGTAGAGCGCATGATGAAGCGGTTTTTCCGCACCGTGCAACGCGTCGCCGAGCTAAATGAAATGTTGCTGCAACACTTTGACGGCAGCATTTTAAACCACAAAGAGAAAGTGAAAACGCTGATCCTCGATGATTATTTCGAGCTGCAGGGCCATTTGATCTGCGCCCGTGATAATGCCGTTTTTGCCCGGCGTGATAATCTGCTGCGGCTGTTCTGGCATATTGCCAATAACTCCAATATTACTGGTGTGCACTCCTCTACCATGCGGCTTATCCGCCAGGTACGGCGGCGTTTAATGGGCGATTTGCAAGACTATGAAGCCTGCCGCCAACTGTTTTTAGCCATCATGCGTCACCCGCGTGGTATGGACAAAGCTATAACGCTAATGCACCGCTACGGTGTGTTAGCTGCCTATCTGCCGCAGTGGCGCAACATTGTCGGCCAGATGCAATTTGATTTATTTCATGCTTACACCGTGGATGAACATACCCACCGTTTGCTGAAAAACTTATACAAATACACCTTAAGCGAGCATGAAAGCGAGTTTCCGCTGTGTAGCGACATCGTCAAAAAAATGGAAAAGCCAGAGCTGTTATATCTGGCCGGTATTTTTCACGACATTGCCAAAGGCCGCGGCGGTGACCACTCAGAGCTGGGCGCGATGGATGTACGAGAGTTTGCCAAACTGCATAAACTGTCGGAGTTTGACAGCAAACTGATTGCCTGGTTGGTCGAGCACCATTTGCTCATGTCGGTGACGGCGCAGCGCCGCGATATTCATGACCCTGCGGTAGTGGCCGAGTTCGCCGAAAAAGTACGCGACGAAACCCGGCTTAATTACCTGTATTGTTTAACGCTGGCTGATATTCGCGCCACCAACGACAACTTATGGAACGATTGGAAAGGCTCGCTGCTGCGTGAGCTGTTTCTGGCCACACAAAAAGCTTTTCGCCGTGGCCTGGAAAAACCGATGGACCTGCGTGACTTAATTCGTGAAAACCAGAGCGAGGCCATGCCACTGCTGCTAAAGCAAACCTTTAGCGAGAGCGAAATTCTGCAGTTGTGGAGCCGGATTAAAGCCGATTACTTTGCCCGCTACAGCGCCAAGCAAATTGTCTGGCATTGTGAGCATATACTGCGGCACAAAAACCCGGACGAACCATTGGTGTTAATTAGCAAGGCACCGATTCGTGGCGGCACCCAGGTGTTTATTTACACTAAAGATCAGCCGAAATTATTTGCCCGTTTAGTGGCGGCACTGGACAGCAAAAAGGTGAATATTTTTGATGCCCAGATCATGACTAATAAAGATGGTTATGCCATGGATACCTTTGTTATTCTTGAGCAAAACGGCGATCCGGTGAATTCGCCATCGCGCCAGCAAAGCATTAAACGCGCACTGGAGCTGTATATTGCCGGTAAGCCGGATTTATCGCGGCAAAAAACCAAACTATCGCGCCAGATGCGCCAGTTTAATGTACCGCCCAAGGTGGTGTTTCTGCCCGGCAATACCAGCAAGCGCACTATGATAGAGCTGGCCGCACTGGATACGCCTGGCTTGCTGGCCAATATCGGTGAAGTATTTCAGCGCTGCGATGTCAATATTCATGCGGCGAAAATCACCACCATAGGTGAGCGGGCAGAAGACTTTTTTATGATTTCAAATAGCGACGATCAGGCGCTGTCCACTGAGCAGCAAAGCACACTGAAACGGGCATTGATCGAGCAACTTTCACAGCAAACAGAAGGCTAATATACCCAATGTCAGAGTTAAAAAGTATTATCGAGCAGGCATTTGAACAACGCGCCGACATTACGCCAAACACCGTAACCTTAGATGTGAAACAGGCAGTAGAAACAGTCATTAGCATGCTGGATAACGGCAGCGCCCGGGTGGCTGAGAAAATTGCCGGTGAATGGGTCGTGCATCAATGGTTGAAAAAAGCCGTATTGCTGTCGTTTCGCATTAACGACAACCAGGTAATGGATGGCGCGGAAAACCGCTTTTTCGATAAAGTGCCAATGAAATACGCGTCTTACACTGATGAGCAATTCCGCTCTGACGGTGTGCGCGTAGTACCACCGGCCGCGGTGCGCCGCGGCAGTTATATTGCGAAAAACGTGGTACTGATGCCCTCTTACGTCAATATTGGTGCCTATGTCGGTGAAGGCACTATGGTAGACACCTGGGCCACCGTGGGCAGCTGCGCGCAAATTGGTAAAAACGTGCATTTATCCGGCGGCGTCGGCATAGGTGGTGTATTAGAGCCACTGCAAGCCAACCCAACCATTATTGAAGACAACTGCTTTATCGGTGCCCGCTCTGAAGTGGTGGAAGGTGTTGTTATTGAAGAAGGCGCTGTGCTATCAATGGGTGTTTATATCAGCCAGAGTACCCGTATTTATGACCGCGAAACCGGTGAAATCAGCTATGGCCGGGTGCCAGCCGGCGCCGTAGTGGTGCCAGGTTCAATTCCATCTAAAGATGGCAGCCACAGTTTATATGCGGCGATTATCGTCAAGAAAGTGGATGCGCAAACCCGCGCCAAAGTGGGTATTAATGCCCTGCTGCGCAGCGTGGAGTAAGCCCGCTTCAGCCAGATAACAAAACGGCAGCCTAAGGCTGCCGTTTTTGCATCAGTTGACAGAGTGCATTAACTGATAAACAACAGCACTGCAAAGCTGACCAGACCAACGGCAGCAAACATCACGTATTCCAGCCGCTTTTCAAAACGCTTTTCCGGGCCCACCTCTGCCGGCACTAACAGCGCCGAAAACAGACAGGTTAAGCCTGCCAGTAAGCACAGTGTGGTTAAACCAAATACCAGCGCCGAACCTAACATCGCCATATCTCACCCTTCATTTATTTAGAACCGGTTGCACCGCGCTGCGGTAAAAACTGGGCGCATTCTAGCATAAAACCGCCCCTGTTGTGCCAGCGCTGTGTAACAGCGTTATATTCTGTTACCAAAAAACCCCAATCAACAACGCAGACTTAGGTCTCAGACACTTTATACTGCACTTAGCGTTACCATTTTTCTGTCGAGGTAGTAATGTACTATTTTTTCCGTGGCTTAAGTTTGATCCACACCAAAGGTTTAAAGCGTTTTGTGCTGGTGCCGCTGCTAATTAACCTGCTGTTGTTCTCCTTTGCTTTTTATATTTTACTGGCTCAGGTTAATGCCATGGTTAGCGCAGTACAGCAGTATTTACCATCCTGGCTACATTGGCTGGAGTATTTGCTGATCCCGCTGGGTGTGATGACGCTGGTGATTGGTTTAGCCTATAGCTTTACGATGGTGGCCAACTTCATCGCCGCACCTTTTAATGGTTTATTAAGCGAAAAAGTAGAAGCCCATTTAAGCGGCAAAACCCTGCCCGATATCGGCGTCGGCGGTTTTATCAAAGATATGCCGCGCATGTTGGGGCGCGAATGGCAAAAACTGCTGTACGCGCTGCCGCGCGCCATTATTTTATTTATCCTGTTTTTATTTCTGCCGGTTATAGGCCCGATATTGTGGTTTTTATTTACCAGCTGGCTACTGGCCATTCAGTATATTGATTACCCCTACGACAACCACAAAATAGACTTTCGCACCATGCGCCAGCAACTGCGCAACCAACCGGGCAACAGCTTTGCTTTTGGCATTACGGTAAATATTGCCTGCATGGTCCCGCTGTTTAACCTGTTTGTTATGCCGATAGCCGTATGCGGCGCCACCGCGATGTGGGTGGATAAACTGGCAGCACAAAACGACCCGGCACTAAAAGTACCGGGCGCAAAGGCCTATAACAAGCTGGATAAATATTGTTAACTCTGCGCGCTAAACTGTTGTTTAAGCCATGGCAAGGCGATCGTTTCTGGTTCCAGCGTTTCACCGGCATCAATACGCAGCATAGGGGCTAGCTCTGTGCCCTGAATTTCCAGCAGCAGCTCACGCAGTTGCTCACCGGCGCCGCAAAAGGTGTCATAGCTGCTATCGCCCAACGCAATCACGGCAAAGTGTTTGCCGGTCAGTAGCGGAAAGCGGTTTTGTACGTCCAGATAAAATGGCAGCAGATTATCCGGAATATCGCCCTGACCGGTGGTAGAGCTAATCAGCAGCCAGATATCGGCATTAAAGTTAAGCACATCGTCCAGCTTAGGCTCTTCATACAACCTGATGTCATGCCCTATTGTAGTCAGCAGCGATTGGGCTTCCTCCGCAACATACTGCGCCGCACCATACACACTGCCTACCATTACTGCGATTTTTGCCATTTTTCCTCCATAAAATGCTCAGCAAACTGTTGCTGATAATACTTATCATCCGTTGGCCAGCCAAACTGACGAAATAAGGGTTCAAGTTCGTTCAGACCGGCACTAAACAGCAAAGGTTCACCGCTAACCGGATGCAGCAGCTGCAATTGCTTGGCCACTAACATTAAGCGACGGCAATTAAACTGCTGTTTAAATAACGCATTGTGTTTACCATCGCCATGGCTGGTATCCCCCACTATTGGGTAACGTAAGTGCGCCAGATGGCGCCGTAGCTGGTGCTTACGACCGGTTAGCGGTTGCAGTGCAATT
The DNA here is from genome assembly GCF_011634895.1 of Rheinheimera pleomorphica. Lineage (GTDB taxonomy): Bacteria > Pseudomonadota > Gammaproteobacteria > Enterobacterales > Alteromonadaceae > Alishewanella > Alishewanella pleomorphica. The sequence continues at coordinate 248,117 of NZ_SIRR01000008.1, forward strand.
AAAGAATATCGCGCGGCCGGATACTTACTGACCGGTATTGGTAGCTCTACCTGCTGCAGCGGCTGATAACGGGTTATCGCTTGCTGCGGCGCTTTATCTTCCCGGCTGAATTTATCAGCAATTTTATCCAGCTGCTCTTTGAGCGGGTAATCCAGCTCGCCGCCAGCGGGCAAAAAGCCGCGTACCACGGCCAGATAATACTTGCGCCATTGCTTTAGTTGCTGCTGCTCGCCCAGCAGACGTGCTACCTCAGCAGATAATGCAAACAGCAGCACACCGGATGTTGGCCTGTCTAAGCGGTGCACTGGAAACACATGCTGGCCAATTTGGTCGCGCAAGCTTTGCATAACAAACACCGTTTCGTGCTTATCCAGAAATGAGCGATGCACCAGCATGCCACTGGGTTTATCTATCGCGACAATATGCTCATCCTGATACAGAATCGTCAGCGGTGCAGTTAAAATAAAAGGTTCAGCTGAACTCATGCTACTCCTGACAAGATGTTGTCAATGCGCCTAATAATGTTCAGTAATATAGCTGGGCGTGGCGCGCTATCATTAAACGCCAGCTCGGCCATCGGCAGTATACTGACCTTAGTTGGCAAGGCGTGCTGAGCATCCAGTAGCGCCTGCAGCCGTGGCAGAAAGATAAATTGTAGCCATTGTTCCAGCTTTAGGGTGTCATAACAAAACGGTAAAGTGCTGCTAAGCGATGTGGCATCGGGCGCTTGTGACGCCCACAGTTGTTGGGCCTTTAGCTCGGCTTCCAGTTCATCTAACAGCTGTTGTACTACTTCTGACATAAGAACCTCAGATCCGGGTGGCCAAGTTTAACATAAGCAAAAGCCAGCATCAGCCCTTGTAAAAGCCGACAGCAATCAGCATTATCAGCCAATAGTTTCAGGAGACACACATGGGTTCAGTATTATTACTGCTGCTGATCAGCACGATTTGTTATTTGTTCTGGTTACAGCGCAAACAAGACGAGCGTGCTGTCGTGGTGGCACGTCAGCTATGCCAACAACAGCAACTACAGCTACTCGATTGCGGCCGCAGTGGTCACAGCTTTCGTAAAATACAGGGGCGTCTGCGCTTTATCACGCTGTATCAGGTCGACTTTAGCGGAGATGGAGAAAGCCGCTACCAGGCAGAATTACTGCTGAGCGGCATGCGCCTGGCGGCGTTTAACTTACCGGCTTATCGCATTAATTAGCCGGCAATTTGCCTTTTAACTGCCCGGTTAAAAAATCTTTTAGCATCACCCAATCGGCCGCCAGGCTGTAAAACGGGTATTTAAAGGTAGCGGGCTTGTTGTGTTCAAATAAAAAGTGTCCTAACCAGGCAAAGCCGTAACCAATAACCGGCAATAACCACAACAATTGCCAGTATTGGCTAAGTACGGCATACAACAGCACGGCTATCACCAGCATACTGCCGGTGTAATGCAAGGCACGGCACACCGGGTGTTGGTGCTCGGCTAAATAATACGGATAAAATTCGGCAAAACGACTGAACTTATGCATACGCTGAGGCCTGTCTGGTTAAGCTGCGACATTTTGACGCTGGCGGAACATCAGGGTACCACTGACGGTATTAAAGGCAAGTTCGGTCACCGGCTGATACTGATCGCCGGCAAAAAATGTCTTGTATTTGTCCAGCGTGACAAAAACACCAATACCAGCAGAGTGCTGATCTTTATCCACTATAGAATCCACCGCATGGATCAGGTAGTGGCCTAAGCCTAAATGCTGATGCTTAGGAGCAACTGCAATAAAAGCAAGCATATGGTAGCGCTCAGCTGGCATAGCTGCATGGATTTTTTGCTCTTTGTCGAGCAGCTGTTTAGTTGACACATAACCGGCAGTAAGCAGCATTTTCAAGCGCCAGTGCCACAACCGACCAGCACCAATGCCGGAGTCCGGCGTAATAACACAAGCCACGCCCAGCAATTGCTCTGCATTAAACAAGCCTATCATTGGCTGCTGCGCCTGCCAAAACGTGTTTAACTCTTCGCGGATAGCGGCGCGCAAACGCTGCTCGTAATCGGGCTTGTCGGCGCGGAAAATTTCCATAAACAGCGGGTCATCATAATAAGACTGATACAACAAAGACGCCGCCAGCTTTAACTCATCGGCGCTAAGCAACATGGCTTTTAAGCGTTCCAGCTCCAGCGTATTTAACTCTGTCAACATGATGACTCCCTGCAGATAGTGTGGTTATTGTTGTTTTTTTATTCACAATAGCAGTAAGGCTGACACTTGCCAAGCCACTGCCTGCAGCAAAAAATACAAAACTGGCTATGCTTTAAAACAGGCATTAAATGAACAGGAGGCCACTATGGACACCACAGCGCATACGCTGCATACGCTGTTTGCTCAGCTGGGGCTGGACAACAACGAACAGGCGATAAAGCAGTTTATTCACCAGCATAAGTTAGCGCCGGGTATGGCTATTCAGGATGCCCCTTTTTGGAATAGCGCTCAGGCCAGCTTTTTACGCGAGTCGTTAAAGCAAGACGCCGAATGGTGCGAGATTATTGATGAATTAAATACGCTGCTGCACTAACAATAGCGCCCGGTTGGCCGCTCAGCGCTGTAATGCGCTGAGCAAAGTGCGTTTACAAAGATAAAGTGTGCTTAAAGATACTGATACGCCTTGTCGCCCCAGCCGGTTAGACGGTTTTGCTTAAAAATGAGTGGCGTACATTCCTCTTTAGTGGTCTTGCCATCACTTTTCTGATGATGAGTACGGTAGAACAACACCTGCACTGTGTCACCGTCTTTGTTAAATGATTCAGTAAAATCCGGGGTGCCCATCAGAGTGCGGATATCATCAGCGCTCATATCCAGCGTGAGTTTATTAATTTGTTCCTGATTAAAGCGCTGCGTTTTTTTCCAGCTGTTGTCATCATCAAACTCATGGTTACCGCCCACCGCAACCACACATCCTGATAAACTTACCGCCAGAGCCGCAGCCAGCGCAACTTTTGCTAACATAATGATTTTCCTTTGTTGTTTTAATAAAGCAGCCGCCTGTGCAGCCTGCAGCGATAACAGCAAAGAACATGCCATTGATTTATTCCTTATAAAACAAGGCATTGAAAATAGAGCGCTGTAACCAAACACCAAACAGTGGTAAATTTCGCTACTCGTTAGTCAAACAGGCAAATAGCATGAACGATGCACTACAACTGCTGCAGCAGGTTGCCAGCCAACTGCAGCAAGAAGGAAAAACCCCCAGCCTGGCGTTGTTTCGTGCCCGCTTAGCCGGCCGGATTGCGCCGCAGCAACTGTTTGCTGCTTACCAGCACTGGCGCAATAACCCGGTGTATGCTGAGATGGCCACCACACCGTCATTGCCGCCGGATAAGCCACAGCCTGATCAGGCGCAACATGATGACATCAACCACCGCTTACAACGCATTGAAGCCAAGTTAGATCTGCTTCTGAATAAACTGGAGCGCTGAAGATGTACCTGGCTGAGCTAACGTTTAAAGTGATTGCAGATACCGACTTTAGTAGCGCTGAAGCGGCTATTCGCCGCTATATCGAAACGCTGATTTTTAATGGCCAGCTGTTAGGCCGTGAATTTCCAACCGCCTGGCAGCAAGACCGCTTTGCCAGCCGGGTGGTGTTGCCGGCCACCGACGCTTTGCTGCAAAAGCACCACAGTCCTGCCGCGATGTTCGCGCTACAGCAGTTGGCTGCGGCCGGCTTAGCCTACCCACAATGCCAGACACTGGGCATGGATCTGATGTCGCCACACACCGATCCCTGTCAGCAAGCCCGTAGTTACATTTTATATAGCCGGTTTAGCGATACCTGCTCGCCACTGCGCTGCGCCGAACACCTGGCACCGGTGCCGCTGTACCAGATCCCGGCCCGTGACGGCGATCATCAACAGTTGATCCGCTGGCAATTGCAATACCAGGCACTGGATGAAATCCAGATGCAACAAAACAGGGTGCTGCGAAAAACGGCTGAGCGCAGTTTGCAACAACTGCACAGCCGGTTAAACCGCCAAGGCCGGCAATTAGCCCGCCAGCTGGAACAGGCCAGCGGTGCTGCGGTGTACTATGCGCTATACAGCGGCAGCAGTACTGACTGTGCCGCCGAACGCAACAAAAGCTGCCCCGGCTGCGGTGGCAACTGGCGCTTAGCCGAGCCTCTGCATCAGCGCTTTGATTTTCAATGCGAGCCCTGTCGCTTACTTGGCAATATTGCCTGGGACTGTCAAAGCCCTTCTGCAGAACAGGGAGACAGCTGAGCCATAAACCCGGCCAGATTATCCGCCAGTTTTTCGCTGACTTCCTGCCCGACATGCTCTAAAAACACCTCGCCGGTGCTGTTTAATACCGACAACAATATATCATCATCTTCAGTGGTGGCAAAAAACACCGTTTCCCGCTGTTTTAAACGGCGTTTCATTATAATGTGGCCAATGATGTTTTCCTGCAGCCGTTTAACATCGTCGCTATTCCACAGCATTAATAACATCAATTTGCCGCGAGCATGCTGTGCGGCTAACCCGGCACCATAGTACAGCTGATAAAAGCACTTAACGTCCGGATGTAATGTCAGCTCCAGTGCCTGCTCCACGTTGAGAAAATCTGCCGGGGCTTGCTGTAACACCGGCTGCCATTGCACGGTATTGTCACTGATCTCACCAACCTGACAAGGCGATGGGCTAGCCGGATCGGCCCAGGTCGTTAACTTAAGTTGTTGCTGCTGATACCAGCGCACAGACTGCTGAATAAAATCAGTGTAATTGCTTGCAAGCGCCACGCGACCTTCCATTAAACTTTATGATAAACTTGCCACATTGTAACGCTAACCCAATGTGATGACAGCAACAGATATGAGCAAAGGCCATTCAGAGGCATTAGCCGGTTTAAGCCTGGGCAAAATAACCGCCTACGCCGATAAATACGATGCCAGTTTACTACAGGCCGTGCCTCGCAGTTTGGGCCGCGACGATATAGGCCTGGACGCTGCTGCCCTGCCTTTTGTCGGTCAGGATATCTGGCATGGTTATGAATTGTCCTGGCTCAATGCCAAAGGCAAACCTATGGTGGCGCTGGCTACCTTTGTGGTGCCGTTTGATTCGGCTAATCTGATAGAGTCTAAGTCGTTTAAACTGTACTTAAATAGCTTTAACCAAAGCCGCTTTACCGATTTGGGCCAGGTATACCAGCATCTGCAGCAGGATTTGTCTGCCTGTGCTGGTAAGCCGGTTAAAGTCAGCCTGCACAATGTCAACGAAATTATGGCGTTTCAGCCGACCTGGATCCCCGGCCGCTGTATCGACGATCTGGATATTGAAATTACGCAGTATCAGTACGATGCCAGTTTGCTTAAGTTGCAACAAGACGGCGATCGGGTAGAGGAAAAGCTGCATTCACACCTGTTAAAATCCAATTGCCTGATCACCTCACAACCAGATTGGGCCAGTGTTTATATTCATTACCGCGGTAAAGCGCTGGATCATGAAGGCCTGCTGCGGTATTTGATCAGCTTTCGCAGCCACAATGAGTTTCACGAGCAGTGTGTCGAGCGTATTTTCAGCGATATCTGGGCCCGCTGTCAGCCAGAGTTTTTAGCGGTATATGCCCGCTATACCCGCCGTGGCGGCCTCGACATTAACCCCTGGCGCGCCAGCGAACCCTGTACCCCGCCGGCGATCCGCTTAAGCCGACAGTAACCCTGTTTTATTACCATAGCGGTTTCACAATCAGCGAAACCGCAAGTTAAAATAAAATAAAGCTAATCAGCAACTTAATAAGAATCAGTAAAAATAACTTGCCATAATAAAGCGCAAAAACTGAAACCCAAAAAGAAACATTACAAATCAACTTTCAAAAAGCCGCATTTTCTGCTTAAATATGCAGCGTCTGGCGGATGGACTGCCAGACAGAAGTTCCAACAAGGACTGCTGATTATGCAATATCTGACCTCTGCTGAAGAAGCATCCTGGTTGCCTTACTACCTGTGCAAAAAGTAAACAGCCAGTAAGCCGTAAACCAGACATAACAATATTCCCTACCCCGGCGGACCTTTTGGTCCGCTGTTTTTTTGTTTAGTCACTTTTATCACTAATCAGTGATCGCATTTAGCGCGATTGTCGATATACTTAAGTCTAAACATGGATTTAACACGAACGCTCAGGTGATGGCCTTGCAGGACGACACTCAAAGACAATTGACCAATGCCCTCAACGCGCGTAAAGCGCTGGAGGACACTTATGAAGCACAGTTTAAAATTCTGGCATTATTTGTCTCCAGACTGTCGTTAGCCTGCAAAGGTGTAGATGTTGATCTGGACAACCGGCTGGCGAAATTGCGTACCGAGTTAAATCGCGGCACCGATCTGGAAAAACTGCTGCCTTTTATCGAGGGTACCAGCGAAAACCTGAAACAACTCGAGTCTAAGCACCAGGCTGACGTGCTAAAAGTGCAGCAAGGCCTGGCTGAGGCTGGCAAGTTGTTACAGCAACAAAAAGGCTTACCGGATCAATTACGCCGAGACCTACGCATGCTGCTGGGTAAAGTAGAGCAGCCATCGGCCACCGTACATGCCTTTTTACCCTACCTCAATGATCTGACAAAATTGTATCAGCACGCCCTGCAAGCTAAACAGCAACTGAACAATGGCAGCAGTAATGATGAAGACCGCTACAGCCATATTTGCCGGCAAATCAGTGTTGAGTTAACGAACTTACTCAGCGAACTGGCATTTGCTGAAGATAGCGCAACGGAAATGGATAAAATCCGCCTTAGTCTGCTGGACAAATTGCCAATAGATGCGCTGCTGGAAGCCTGCCTGAAAACCATCAGCATCATTATCAACAGCATTAACCGCGAGCGCCAGTCTGCCGAAAGTTTTCTGTTGAAACTCAACGATGCATTGTCCAGTGTGCAACAAGCTGTTGTTTCATCATTAAACAGCTCGGCTGAACTCAAACAAAAAATGCAGCTGCTAAACCAGCAAATAGCGCAGCAAATTGAACATTTGGGCCAGGCCAGCCAAAAAGCGACCTCGCTGGAGCAGCTGAAAAACCTGGTCAGCGAAAAATTGTCGGCCATCACAGGTTCACTTCGTGAGAAGAACGAGCTGGAGCAAGAAGAGCGGCATCAGTTGCTGTTAACGCTGGGTGATATGGAGCGCCGGCTGGATGAGTTGGAAACTGAAGCGACGACCTTTAAAAAGCGGATTGCCGATCAGAACTTCCGTAGCTTGCAGGACGCCCTGACAGAAATTCCGAATCGTGCGGCCTTTGACGAACGCTATGCACTGGAAATTAAGCGCTGGCAACGCTATAAAAAGCCACTTTGCGTCGTGTTGGCAGATGTGGATCACTTTAAAAACATTAACGATAGCTATGGCCACAGCGCCGGCGATAAGACACTGAAAGTGATTGCAAAAACGCTGAAGCTCAACCTGCGCGAAACCGACTTTATTGCCCGTTACGGTGGTGAAGAGTTTGTGCTGTTGTTTCCGGAAACCGAGCTGGCAGCAATAGCCGCACCATTAAATGAGCTGCGGGAAAAAATAAAAAAAATTCCGTTTAAGTTTAAAAATGTCAGTGTCCCTATCTCCATTTCATTTGGTGCCACCCAGATGCTGGCATCTGAATCTGGCCGCGCCGCTTTTGACCGTGCCGATGAAGCACTCTATGAGGCAAAAAAAGCCGGCCGCGATAAAGTGATATTGAAAGCCGGCGACTAACGGCCGCCGCAAGACGATAACAAAGGAGCGCACATGCATGTGCAATTAAACCCGCTTGGGTCGATGGACTTATTATCACAGTTGGAAGTTGACCATTTAAAACAAAACACCCAGCAGGAGGCCTTCCGGTTATTTCGCAACTGCTGCCTGGCAGTACTGAATGTTGGCAGCCATACCGACAGCTCAGCAGAAATTTATGAGCAATACAAGGATTTCGCCGTTAACCTGCTAAGCCGCGAGCGCGGTATCAAAATAGAGTTGTTTAACCCACCGCTCAGCGCCTTTGTTGATGGTCAAATTATCAAAGGTATCCATGAGCATCTGTTTGCGGTGCTACGTGATATTTTGTTTTACCACAGCCGGCTGCAAAGCAATAAAAGTTGGCTGGATTTAAGCAACAGCGCCCATATTACCCATACCGTGTTTGATATTTTGCGTAACGCCCGTGTTATCGATGCCAGTAACGAGCCCAATATGATTGTCTGCTGGGGCGGCCACTCCATTAATGAAGCTGAATACAAATACACCAAAGAAGTCGGTTATGAGCTTGGCTTACGCGGTATGGATATTTGTACCGGTTGCGGCCCGGGCGCGATGAAAGGCCCGATGAAAGGCGCCACTATTGGCCACACCAAGCAGCGCCGTAACAGTGGCCGCTACCTTGGCTTAACCGAGCCCGGCATTATCGCTGCCGAGCCCCCCAACCCTATTGTTAACGAGCTGGTGATCCTGCCCGACATTGAAAAACGCCTCGAAGCTTTTGTCCGCGTAGCCCACGGCATTATTGTGTTTCCGGGCGGCGCCGGTACAGCTGAGGAATTACTCTACTTGCTGGGTATCATGCTGCACCAGGACAACCAGCAGCAAACCTTGCCCATTATTCTTACCGGCCCGAAACAAAGTGAAGCGTATTTTCGTGAGATCGCCAGTTTTATCGCCAGCACCCTGGGCGATAACGCCCTACAACTGATTGAAATTATTATTGATGACGCCCCCGCCGTCGCGCGTAAGTTGAAGCTCGGCGCCGCTGAAGTGCGCCACTACCGCAAATCAGTGGGTGATGCTTATCACTTTAACTGGACCTTACAAATAGAACCGGGATTTCAGCAACCTTTTATCCCGAATCACCAGAATATGGCCGCACTGGACTTGCACCTTAACCAGGACAGCGCAACACTGGCGGCAAACCTACGCCGGGCGTTTTCCGGTATTGTCGCCGGCAATGTGAAAGACGACGGTATTAAAGCCATTCGCCAACATGGTCCGTTTCAGCTAAGTGGTGAGCCTAAACTGATGCAAATGATGGATACCTTGCTGCAAGCCTTTGTTGATCAGGGACGGATGAAGCTGCCTGGCAGCAAATACGAGCCCTGCTACAAGGTTGTGCGCTAAATGACCCACTTGCTGTTAATCGATGCGCTTAACCTGATCCGCCGCCTGTACGCCGTACAGGAGCGGCCTTATTTGCCCTTGCCGGATGACGTAGCGGAAAGCACCAAAACGCAGATCATCCGCAACACTGAAGCCATGCTGCGCCAGGCCTTGCTAAGGCTGCAACAGGAACTGCAGCCCAGCCACGCTTTATTGGTATTTGATGGCAGAGACAGTGTCTGGCGTAAACAGCTCTATCCCGACTACAAAGCCAACCGTAAGCCCATGCCGGCCATTCTGGCTGAGGCTTTGCCACTGTTGAAGCAGCAGGCATCAGACAACGGCTTTAACAGTGTGCAACAGGATGATTATGAAGCAGACGATGTGATTGCTTCCATTGCGGTAAAGATGGCCCGGCATGGCCAACAGGTCACCATAGTATCGACAGATAAAGGTTTCTTACCCTTGTTGTCGGCACAGATCCATATTTACGATGCCTTTGCCCGCCAACAGCACAGCGCTGAAGCCGTGCTGCAAAAATTTGGCGTTGATACTTCGCAGCTAGTGCGATACTGGAGCCTGGTCGGCGACAGCACCAATAATATTCCCGGTGTTAACGGCATAGGCCCCAAAGGGGCTCACGACTTGCTGGCGCTGGGCGCTACCCTTACCGAGGCACTGGAACACCCGGATTGCCATAAAAAGTTAAAACAGAAAATTTTACAGCACAAAGAGCAGATTAAAATCTTTATGCAAATCTTAAGTTTAAAAACAGATGTTCAGCTGGGGCTGAACCTGCAGCAAATGCGTATTGGTTATGCTACTTCGTAGCGACAGCCACAGTAAGCCGTCCGCGCTGGTATGGCTTTATAACAACAAACTTAGCGCCTTTGCCGTGGGTATCCTGATTTATCTGCTGCTGACCCTTGCCGTGTTGAACTGGTATCCGGATGATGTTGAACAAATGACCTGGGTTGACCGGGAAGTGTTTAACCATAAGATCATCAGCCAGTATCAGCTAAGCGACAATATCAGCCAGCAGCAGGTGTTACAGCGTCTTGGTAGCCCGGATATTACCGCGGCCCTGCAAGCAGATAACCAGCTGTATCAGGTGTTATATTACCGTACGCATCGTAATACCCCTGATGGCATCACAACGGCAGATGAATGCACCGCCTTATTATTTAAAAACCGTCGCCTGATTGCGATAGGCGCTCCTGCAGTGCAACAATATCAAACCCTTGTCAGCACTACCGACTAAGTTACATTGTAGTTTTATTACAACATTCAGCAAACTTATACAGGGTATAAATGGCAAAACTGGCGTTAACCCGTCGCAAACTGGCGTAATGTGCCGAAAAATGCTATATTCTGCGCCGTTTCCAGGCCCGTCAGAGGCCCCTTTTCGAATAATTACGACAGCTAAGGATCCCCATGAGCAAGCAAACTATTACTGTCATAAAAGGCGACGGCATAGGCCCGAGCATTGTTGAAGCCGCTATTGCGGTGTTAGATAAAGTTGGCTGTGATTTTGACTACGAGTACGTTGATGCCGGCTTGACCGCACTGGAGAAAACCGGTGAGTTGCTGCCGCAAGCGACGCTGGATGCCATAGCACGTAACAAGATCACGCTGAAAGGCCCATTGACGACACCAGTAGGTGAAGGCTTCACGTCAATTAATGTCACCCTGCGCAAAAAGTTTAATCTGTACTCTAACGTGCGGCCGGTTATTTCGTTTAAAGGCACCAAGGCGCGCTACGAAAACATCGACATTATCACCATCCGGGAAAACACGGAAGGCATGTACTCAGGCCATGGTCAGGTTGTATCGGAAGATGGTTTGGTTGCCGAAGCTACCAGTATTGTCACCAAAGAAGGTGCCCGTCGTATTGCCGAGTTTGCCTTTGAAACAGCACGGCGCGAAAAACGCAAAAAAGTGACCATAGTGCATAAAGCCAATATCTTAAAATCGACCTCTGGGCTGTTTTTAAAAACTGCCCGTGAAGTGGCCGCTAAGTATCCGGATATTGAAGCGCAGGAAATGATTGTCGACAATGCTTGCATGCAGCTGGTGATGAACCCGCAGCAATTCGACGTTATTGTTACCACTAACCTGTTTGGCGATATTTTATCTGATCTGTGTGCCGGCTTAGTTGGCGGCTTAGGCATGGCGCCAGGCGCGAACATTGGCGCCGATTGCGCTATTTTTGAAGCGGTACACGGCAGTGCGCCTGATATTGCCGGTAAAAACCTGGCGAACCCCAGTTCAGTGATCCTGGCATCGATTCAGATGTTAGAATACTTAGGTATGCAGGATAAAGCCGAGAAAATCCGCAATGCTCTGGCCGATGTCATTGCCAGCGGCGACCGCACGACCCGTGATCTGGGTGGTAGCTTTGGTACCACTGACTTTACCGCGGCCGTATTAGAGCGTTTATAAGCCGTTATTTTGCTAAAATAGCCACCTTCTGGTGGCTATTTTTTTGTCAGCAACAACGAGGATATGGCATGTCGCAACCGAATAACCCGCTGCACGGCGTTACGCTGGAGCAAATCGTTACTGCCCTGGTCGACCATTTCGGCTGGCCTGGTCTGGCAAAGCAGGTAGACATCAACTGCTTTAAAGTGGATCCCTCGGTAAAAAGCAGTTTGAAGTTTCTGCGAAAAACACCGTGGGCACGGGAAAAAGTCGAGCAGCTGTATATTGCAAAAAAGCTTTATCAGCAGCGCTGATAAAGCTTTTCAAACCGGTCAGAGCATAACACCTGGGCACTGGCATCAGCCGTTATAAATGGTGCCACCGCTGTGCAGGTAAGCATCCAGCACCGCTTTAGCTTCATCGCGCAGCACCTGTCGCACCACTTCAACACCGGTATTTTTCAGATAATCGTAGCTAGTGTCATACACCGGGCCTTCATCAAAGCCAATAGCACGGGCATCGTCTGCGGTAGCGGCACACACCAGGCGTTTAACACCACTCCATAAGGTGCCGCCCAGGCACATAGCGCAGGGCTCGCATGACGTAAACAACTCTCGTTTGACACCGTCGGCCGATAAACTAAAGCTCTGCACACTTTGCTCTGCCAGCATTATCGCCATCATTTCACCATGCGCCGTCGAGTTATGCAGCGGCATGACGCGGTTCACACCAACGCTAACCAGTTTACCGCTGGCACAATCAAAAATAGCACTACCAAAAGGGCCACCGCTACCACGCAGCACGTTTTGCCGGGACAGCTCTACCGCCAGCGCCATTTTTTCTTCATCGTTTTGATACACTTTTTGCCAGTCAACGACCTCGTCAATCCATGCTGGTAAATGTAGTGTTAATTGCTGTACTGCGCTCATTATTTATCTGCCAGCGGTTTGCTGTAAGCCAGTTCCATATCCCAGGGCAGCTGGATCCAAGTGTCCTGTTCAATATCGGTAATATAGTGATCCACCAAAGGTTTACCCTGCGGCTTGGCATACACGGTAACAAAACAGGCCTTTGGAAAGTGCTCGCGCAGCGCTTTAGCGGTTTCACCGGTATCAACCAGGTCATCGACAACTAACAGCTGCTCAGAATCGGCCAGGCTGGCATCTTTTAACACACTTAAGCTGCCTTGCTTGTCATGCTCATAGCTGGCAACACAGATACTGTCGACCACACGAATATTTAATTCACGCGCCAGTATCGCTGCCGGCACCAGGCCGCCCCGGCTTACCGCGACAATAGCGCTGTAGTTTTTGCCCAGCAACTGATGCGCCAGCTCTTTGGTTGCGCGGTGAAAGGCTTCCCAGGAAACATAAAACATTTTATTAGTGGATAACGACATTATTTTGTCCTGCAACAGATTAAACGGCAATTATAAACAGCCCAGGGCCACTTCAACCATTTCGTTAAAACTGGTTTGACGCAGCTCAGCACTTAAGGCCTCGCCGGTACGGATATGATCGCTGACGGTAAAGATCGCCAGCGCATTAATACCGTACTCTGCTGCCACACCATATAAACCGGCTGCTTCCATTTCTACCGCCAGCACGCCATACTTTTCCAGCGTATCGAACAGGGTTTCGCTTGGGTTATAGAATAAATCAGAGGTAAACACATTACCGACTTTGACATTAATATTTTTCGCCCGTGCTGCACTCACGGCCTTTTCCAGCAATTCAAAGCTGGCAATCGCCGCAAAATCCATACCGGCCAGGCGATTACGGTTTACGCTGGAGTCGGTACTGGCGCCCATACCAATGACCACATCGCGCACCTTAACATCCAGTGGCAAGCCGCCGCAGGAGCCAATGCGGATAATGTTCTTCACATCATAAAACTTCACCAGTTCAGTCGCGTAGATTGACATCGACGGTACACCCATACCCGAGCCCAGTACACTGACCGGCTTCCCGTTATAAGTGCCGGTATAACCGAACATATTACGCACGGTATTGACACAAACCGCATCGGTTAAAAAAGTTTCAGCGATATGCTTAGCACGCAACGGATCGCCCGGCATCAGTACCGTAGGGGCAAAAGCGCCTGCTGGCGCATTAATATGTGGAGTAGCCATAAGGGTCTCTTAGTTAATTTTATCTATAAAGGAGTCGCCGTACGCCATGGCGTCCAACGCAAAATAATCTGCCAGGGTCTGGCCAATATCGGCAAAGCTCATGCGCTCGCCTAAATCGGTTGCCTGCATCAGCGGCTTATACGCCAATACCGGAATATATTCGCGGGTATGCTCGGTGCCATGCCAGGTGGGGTCACAGCCATGATCGGCAGTCAGGATCATTAAGGTGTCATCACCACAGGCCGCCATTAACTGGGGCAAGCGGCTGTCAAAATATTCCAACGCCTCGCCATAGCCAATCGGATCACGGCGATGGCCAAAATTCTGGTCAAAATCCACCAGATTAGTAAATACCAGGCTATTATCTGGCTGTGTGGCCATTTCTGCCACAGTGGTATCAATCAGTGCGGCAAGCCCCGTCGCTTTAATATTTTCGCTAATGCCTTGATGGGCATAGATGTCAGCAATTTTACCGATACTGATCACCGTTCCCCCCGCAGCGGTCAGTTTATCTAACACTGTTGGCGCTGGCGGCAACACCGAATAATCACGCCGGTTGCCGGTTCGGGCATAGTTAGCAGCATTATCACCTAAAAATGGCCGGGCAATAACGCGGCCAATATTGTGATCATCCAATAATTCGCGCGCGACCTGACAAAACTGCAGCAGTTTTTCCAAACCGAAATGTTGTTCATGCGCCGCGACCTGAAACACACTGTCGGCCGAGGTATAGCAAATTGGCTTGCCTGTTTTAATATGTTCATCACCCAGCCGTACCAGAATATCGGTGCCTGAAGCATGACAATTGCCTAAAATGCCCGGCACACCGGTGCGACGACAAAGTTCATCAAGCAATGCCGGCGGAAAGCTGTCCGTTTTGTCGTGAAAATAGCCCCAGTCAAACAGTACCGGTACACCGGCAATCTCCCAGTGACCACTGGGGGTGTCTTTGCCGCTGCTCAGTTCGCGGGCATAGCCATAGGCGCCAACCACTGCATCGGTATCAGCCACATCGGCTTGCTGCCCTTGCGACGCTGCGCTAGCCGCTTTTACCAGCCCCAGTCGCGCCAGGTTCGGTAGCGCCAATTGGCGGCCTTTTACCGCTTTAAAGGCTTTGGCAATACTGGCAAAAGTATTAGCACCGACATCGCCAAATGTAGCGGCATCCGGCGCATAACCAATGCCAAAACTATCCAATACCAGGATCACTGCTTTTTTTGCCATCGTCCTGCTCCTGACATCTTTGCGCTGTCTTGCGACTTAATCATCCCAGCATAACCGCTGGCCGGACGATACAACAGCAGACAGACACTTTTTAAAAAGGGCACGCAGTGTAAAACGAAGCATAAATCTTTACAACTGCCTGTTGCGCTAAAAACACAAAACCCGCCATAACGGCGGGTTTTGTCAGCAAAACCTGCGTTATGGCAGTTGCTGATACCCCATATTGTATAAGGTAAAGCTGAAGATATCCGCCATTTGCTCAATCTGTTTTGACACCGGCGTGCCGGCGCCATGGCCAGCATTGGTTTCAATACGGATCAACTGCGGGTTAACTCCGGCATCTTTGGCTTGCAGCTCGGCAGCGAACTTAAACGAATGCGCCGGTACCACACGGTCGTCATGATCGGCCGTGGTAACCATGGTTGCCGGATAAGTCACGCCGGCTTTCACGTTGTGCACCGGTGAATACCCCAACAGGTAGTCAAACATTTCTTTGCTTTGCTCACTGGTACCATAATCGTACGCCCAGCCCGCACCAGCAGTGAAGGTATGATAACGCAGCATATCCAGCACACCAACCGCCGGCAACGCCACTTTAACCAGCTCTGGCCGTTGCGTCATGACTGCGCCCACCAGCAAGCCACCGTTTGAACCACCGCGGATCGCCAGCTTGTTGCTGGAGGTATACCCTTGCTGTTGCAGATATTCGGCCGCAGCAATAAAGTCATCAAACACGTTTTGCTTTTGTAACTGCGTACCCGCCTGATGCCAGGCTTTGCCGTACTCGCCGCCGCCGCGTAGATTCGGCACCGCATAAACGCCACCCATATCCAGCCAAACCGCATTTGGAATACTGAACCCCGGCGTCAGGCTGACATTAAAGCCACCATAACCGTATAAAATGGTCGGGTTAGTGCCATCACGTTTTAAACCTTTTTTGTAGCTGATAATCATCGGCACCTTAGTGCCATCTTTTGAGCTGTAGAACACCTGCTCAGACACATAGTTCTCACTGTCAAACGTAGCACCTGATTTGCGGTATAACGCCGACTCACCTTCTGCTGGCGAAAAACGATAAATAGTTTGTGCCGTGGTATAGTTGGTAAAGGTGTAATACAAGGTGTCATCAGCTTTTTTGCCGCTGAAGCCGCCAACACTGCCCACGCCAGGCAGGCTGATATCGCGCACTAATTTACCGCTGTAATCATACTGCTGCACTTTCGCTATCGCATCGACCATATACTCGGCGAAGATGTAGCCGCCACCGGTAGAAACGCTAAGCACATGTTCAGTTTGCGGGATCAGGTCAACCCAGTGCTCAGCTTGGGGCTGAGCCGCATCCACCACCACAACTTTTTTGTTTGGTGCATTCAGGTTCGTCACCAGATATAGCTTGCTGCCGTCGTTATCCAGCAGTTCAGTATCGGAATCCGTGTGATCCAGCACTGTTACCAGCGGGCTATCAGGCTTGGTTAAATCTTTTAAAAACAGTTTATTGCCAGATGTGGACACCGCCGCTGAAATCAACAAATAGCGGTCATCCTCGGTGACAGCAGCCCCAACATAGCGATGTTTTTCTGCCTCAGTGCCACCAAAGACCACAGCATCCTCTTTTTGTGCTGTACCCAGTTTATGATAATACAACTTATGCTGATCGGTTTTGGCCGACAGTTCACTGCCATCCGGCTTGTCGTAGCTGGAATAATAGAAGCCCTCATTGCCGCGCCAACTGATACCGCTAAACTTTACATCGACCAGCTCTGCTTCCAGCGGCTGCTTAGTTTCAACGTCAATAACGATAATTTTGCGCCAATCGCTACCGCCCTCTGAAATCGAGTACGCGAGCTTAGAACCGTCTTTAGAAAAGCTGACTTCGGCCAGTGAAGTCGTACCGTCTTCGCTAAACGTATTCGGGTCTAAAAAGACTTCGCTTGTGCCATCGTCTAACTGGCGATACAACACATACTGGTTTTGCAGGCCATCGTTTTTATAAAAATAGGTATATTTACCTTCTTTAAATGGCGCACTGACTTTTTCGTAATTCCATGAAGAGGCCAGCTTTTGTTTGATTTGCTCGCGGTACGGAATTTGCTCCAGGTAACTAAAGGTTACCTTATTCTGTGCCTTTACCCAGGCTTCAGTTTCGCTGCTACGATCATCTTCCAGCCAGCGGTACGGGTCGGCAATTTGTTGCTCAAAATAGCTGTCTACCACATCACCTTTCGCCGTTTGCGGATAGGTAATAGCGGCTTGTTTCGATTCGGTCATAGTAATACTGTTCGGCTCATTTACGCTGTCGGTACCCGGTGCGCCGCCACAGGCGGCCAGCAAAGATACGGTGAGAATACTAAAGAGGTGTTTCATTTACGGGGACTCCCTGTTTCTTGTTGTTATAACGCGGATGAGCTTAACAAAGATGTCCGGTTTTGCCTATTTCTGCTCAACAGGTTTTACGTGGCGGTTGTCGGAAAAGCAAAAAGCCCGTCCTAAGACGGGCTTTAGCATAATGATGGTGCCCAGAGGCGGAATCGAACCACCGACACGCGGATTTTCAATCCGCTGCTCTACCGACTGAGCTATCTGGGCAACGCGGGTCGTATTAAACGGATTTTACGATATTAAGTCAACAGATATTTTAACTGGCAAGGTGCGTTAGCTTATTCATTGAACAAAACGCTGCAATAGACAGCAATTAATGAAAAAAAGGCGGCATTAACAACCAAATAAGCAGCTACTTTACTAGCCAACATTGTTAAAATGCCCAATATATTAGCCAGCCTGCTTTATGCGCAGCCCAACATTGGACAACGAATGGAAAATAGCTCATTTAGTAAAGCCATATTTAAACCTCTTGCTCTGCTGTCATTGATTGCACTGCTGGCGCAGGCGGCGCTGTTTGCCCTGCTGAATAAGCCTGAGGCCGATGTTACGGATAAACAACTGGAGCGGCTAACTGCCGACGCCCGTTTGGTTGTCAAAGCCCTGACACCACTGTTACAACGCAACGATATCAGCGCTGCGGAGCAAATTCTGTTTCAAACGCGCAGCGGTGACACAGACCGTGCTATCTATCTGTACCGGGCAACCGACAACGGCGACAGCGAACTTATTGCCAACACCAACAATGTGCAGGGTTATGTGCCACAGCCAACCTGGCAGGACAACGCTGATCAGCAAGATAGCTATCTGGTCGTGCACCAGCTGGTGGGGCTGGCTGACCAGCAACAGGCGCTGCTGATCTACGTTCAGCGCCTGCATATCAAACCCTGGTGGCCTTTTGCCAGCGTTTTTGCTGCCAGTTTGGTATTGGCTTTAATATTAAGTGCGTTGTTTGCCACCGGCATCTCCGGCTTTTTTAGCCGCCGTATTAAACCGCTATTGCAAGGCACCCGCCAGGCACTGGAAAAAGATCAGTTTAGCGCCAGCCTCGACAGCCACAGTAAAGACAGCTATGGCACCCTGGGCAGCTATATTAACCAATTATTCCGTAAAATTGAGCTGGCGCAGCAAGCGCTGGCCGAGTCGGAACAAAATATCAAGAACCTGAAGCTCGAAGTAGATACCCGGATTAAAGAGCGCACTGACGCGCTGGAAACCGCTAAGCTTACCGCCGAAAAAGCCAACGAAGCCAAATCGACATTTCTGGCCACAATGAGCCATGAAATTCGCACGCCAATGAATGGCATTATCGGCACTATCGATTTACTGCGCAAAACCCAATTATCTACTTCGCAATTTCGTATGACAGACACCGTGCGCGAATCGTCGTTCTCACTACTGCGTATTCTGGATGACATTCTGGATTTCTCAAAAATAGAGGCGGGTAAACTGGAGCTGGAAACCATACCGCTATCACTGGTAGACATTATTGAAGCCGTAGGCCGCATTCTGGTGTCGGTGGCGCACCAACGCCAGATTGATTTAAAGCTGTTTATCGACCCACGCATTCCCGATGGTCTGATTGGCGACCCGGTGCGTTTACGGCAAATTTTGTACAACCTGGCCGGTAATGCGATTAAATTTACCCAGACCACACCGGAAAAAACCGGCTTAGTGGTGATTAAAGCTGAACTACTGGAAGAAAATATGGATTTCAGCCAAATCCAGTTCAGCATTATTGATAATGGTAAAGGCATGACACAGCGCCAGATCAGCTATGTGTTTCAGCCTTTTAACCAGGCCGAAGGTTCTATTACCCGTAAATTTGGCGGCACCGGCCTTGGTTTATCTATCTGCCAGCGCCTGACCACACTGATGTACGGTGACATCAACGTTAGCAGCCAGGTAGACAAAGGCACAGAGTTCACAGTGCGTATCCCGATGCGCCGTTCAGATGAAATTCACTATCTGGATAAAGAACTGCTGCGTGATGTGCATCTGTGTTTATTTAGCAGTGATGAGCAAAATCAGGCGCATTTACAGGCTTATTTCCGTCATGCCGGCGCAGAACTGGAGACAGAAAGCCAGTTTGACAGCCTGCTGCAGCGGGCACAGCAACTAAAACCGCTGCCACCGAAGCAAGCGGCGGTCTGGGTGCTGGATGCTACCTATGAGCAGATCTCGGCGAACCAGATTGACCAGTTGCAGCAACTGGAGAGTATGAGTCAGGTACAATTTGTTGTTATTACTAATCAGGTCGAGCTGTCAGAGCGCAGTAATGACAGGGTTTACTACCTGCATAGCTCACCGATTTGCCGCAGTCACTTGTATGACGCTGTGTTAATTGCCGCTAAGCGCAAAGCCAAACCAGTGTATCCCGGCGAAAAGATTGCCGTGGCAGCGGCCCCATCGATTGAGCAGGCCCGTAAAGAGCGGCGGTTGGTGTTACTGGCAGAAGATAATCTGATGAACCAGCGCGTCATTGTCGACCAGCTTAACGCCCTGGGCTATGCGGTAGAAGTGGCAGACGATGGAGCTATAGCGCTGGAAAAATGGCGCAACTACCACTATCCCTTGTTGCTGACCGACTTGCATATGCCCAACATGAGTGGCTACGACTTAGCTATCGCTATCCGTAAAGAGAGCCTGCATAGCGGTGAAGGCGCTGAATTTACCCGTATTATAGCGGTGACCGCCAATGCGTTAAAAGGCGAAGAGCAAAAGTGCCTGAGTATTGGTATGGACGGCTATATTACCAAACCGATTGAACTGGCCACATTAGAGACCATGTTGTCGCGTTGGTTACCGCATCCGGTTGACAGCAAAAAGCCACTTGCGCAAAGCAGCGATAATGGCCAGCACAATTCGCCGATTTGTTTTACCACCATTGCCAACTTTCTCGGCAACGATCCGGCCAAGCATGAAGAACATTTAAACTACTTTGTTAAACACGCTGCTGATTTACTACAAACGCTGGCGCAGCATGTCAGTGCACAGGAGCGCAGCGGTGTGCGCTCAATTGCACATCAGTTTAAAGCCATTGCCAAAAGTATCGGCGCGCTGGGCCTGGCCGAGCAAGCTTTAAAACTGGAAAAAGCCGCTGAAGAAAGCGACTGGGCGGTAATTAACGAACATATCCGCCTGATGCAGGAGAAGTATCATGATGTCGTCAGTTATGTGAAGCAGCGCTATTAACCCGGGGGGTCAGAAAAACGCCAGCAACATGCTGGCGTTTTCGTTAACACATTTGGTTTAGTTGCCCCAGATTGCTGTAACAAACTGCGGATGGTCAACAAAGGGGTTACGGTTGCCCTGATATTGATGTGCCGCTTCGTTACGGTCGCGCTCTTTCTGGCTCACCGGATCCAGCTGATGCCATTGCTTTAACAGCTGCAACAGCCAACTTTCAAACACTTGCGTGCTGCTGCCGTTAAGCGCTGCGTTAGCTTCAGTGCTGTTATTTTGCCAGCCGGCCAATTGATTCTGATAACGGGTCGCCATATAAAAATACGCCCGGGCAATATCACCTTTAAATTCGTCGATTGGCTCAAACACAGTACCGTTATAACCACTGCTGCTTAACGCTGTGCCAAGCTTAGAACCATTTGCGGAAGTATAACTGGCACTGCCGACTTTACCGTACGGATAGCTGCTGCGTTTTGAGTTAACAAAGCCATCAGTGGCGAAGATATGATGCACATCTGAGTTCATCGGCTCTACCGCGCCACCAAACCAGCTGCGCGGAAACGAATGCTCACGGTTATAGCAATCGGCCTCACTGTTGTAGGTACCACACTGGTTCACACCCGCGGCATAAACATAAGCGTCAGTTGCCGTCGGGTTTTCTGAGTAAATATCTAAAATAGTGCCGTCTTGCTCATAATAATTATCCAGTTCATTGACGGTATAAAACGTCCACAAAGCACTGTAACCCTGCGCCGTATGGCTTTTAATAATATTATGCAAAGCCGTTTTTAACGTATAACCGGTTAACCCGGCCGCCTCGGCGTAGTAGGCATCCAGATCGGTGCCATCATCACCGCTACTGCCCAGGGTAAAACTATGCGTTTGCTGATAACTGAAATGAGTACCACTGAAGACGTCAACGCCGTTTATGCTCAGGCTATAGCTGCCATTGCCATAGTTGCAGCAAATACCATCGCCGTAACTGTCATCAATGCGGAAGCTATATTCGCCATCAGTCAGACACCACTGCTCGGTGTAACTGGTGTTGTTACTCAGGCTGCCACTGGCATAATGCTGCTGGTTATTGCCATCTGTCAGCTGCCAGCTGGTTTCACTGGCATAACCGTCTGTGGTTAACGAGAAGGTTGCCGTGGTTGCAGCACAACCTGCCGGCGGTGGTTCAACCGGTGTAGCGCTTGGCTGGAAGTCATCAACATACACCAACTCGCTGCCATCAAAGCCACTGACATCATAAAACCGCAGTCCCGCCTCAATCGTGGTATTGCTACTTGCCGTATAACTGTAGCTTAACGTTTGCCATTGCCCGGTCAGGTTCTCATTAGAGTAGCCCTGGTAGCCATTGACATACAGCCGGGCGCGGACATTGCCTTCAGTATGATATATCGCAGTGCTGAAGTTATACGTTTGCCCGGCGCTGACACTCACTGACTGCCGCATATCGGTATTGGCCTGATCACTGGTGTTAACCGTAATGGCAGCCGCTTTATCGCCGACAAGCTTTATAGTGGTAGATGGACTCAGCTTAATGCCACTGTCAATCAGGCTCCAACTGGCCGGCTGGTTGCCACTCCATTGTTCAAAGCCACCATTAAGCACCGCTGCCTGAGCGACGCCAGTGATACAGCTAAATAATGCCAGTGCAAGCGATAGGTTTTTCATTGTTATTTTTTTCATGCTGGTTGTCCTTGGCTAAATACTGTCAGCGCCACCGCCGACAGCACCATTACACTAAAGCAAATTATTTGGATAAAAATAGCGCAGATATGAATTTTTTATTAAAAAAAGGGCAGCCAATGGCTGCCCAAACTGTCAGTTACCTGACCACGTAGTGTAAAACCTAACTTAACATTTAGAACTGATTCATAGTGTTATGCGCACCACCAGCTTTTAACGCCGCTTCACCAGAGAAATACTCTTTATGATCATCTCCCACATCAGAGCCCGACATATTCTGGTGTTTAACACAGGCAATGCCCTGGCGGATTTCTTTACGCTGCACACCTTCGACATAACCCAGCATACCGGCGGCACCAAAGTACTCTTTAGCCAGGTTGTCAGTAGACAGCGCGGCAGTATGATAGGTTGGCAAGGTGATCAGGTGGTGGAAAATACCCGCTTCACGCGCCGCATCGGCCTGGAAGGTACGAATGCGGTTATCGGCTTCCAGTGCCAGCTCAGTCGCATCGTAGTCAGCACTCATCAGTTGGGCACGGTCATAGGCCGACACATCTTTACCGGCCGCTTTCCAGGCGTCAAATACCTGCTGGCGGAAGTTCAGTGTCCAGTTAAAGCTGGGGCTGTTGTTGTACACCAGTTTGGCATTGGGTACCACTTCGCGAATACGGTTTACCATCTCAGCAATCTGGCCCACATGCGGTTTCTCGGTTTCAATCCACAGTAAATCAGCGCCGTGCTGCAGTGAGGTAATACAATCCAGCACTACACGGTCGATACCGCTGCCTTGCTTAAACTGGAATAAACCACTGGCTAAGCGTTTTGGTTTTAACAGCTTGCCATTGGCTTTTACCACGACATCGCCATTGGCAATATCGTCGGCACCGCTGATGACATCGCCGTCTAAGAAGCTGTTGTATAAATCGCCCAAATCGCCGGGTTCATTCGTTACCGCAATTTGCTTGGTTAAGCCAGCGCCCAAAGAATCGGTACGGGCCACGATAATGCCATCGTCCACGCCCAGTTCTAAAAAGGCATAGCGCACAGCGTTTATTTTGGCTAAAAAGTCAGCATGTGGCACGGTAACCTTACCGTCCTGGTGGCCGCATTGCTTTTCATCCGACACCTGGTTTTCAATCTGAATAGCGCAGGCACCGGCTTCAATCATTTTCTTTGCCAGTAAATAGGTGGCTTCTTCATTACCAAAGCCGGCGTCGATATCGGCAATAATTGGCACCACATGGGTTTCAAAGTTATCAATCTTGCTTTGTACCGCTGCCGCTTTGGCGCTATCACCAGCGGCTTTAGCAGCATCCAGTTCACGGAACAAGCCGCCTAATTCGCGCGCATCGGCTTGCTTTAAAAAGGTGTACAATTCTTCAATTAAGGCCGGCACAGCGGTTTTCTCATGCATCGACTGATCCGGCAGCGGGCCAAATTCAGAGCGCAGCGCCGCTATCATCCAACCGGACAAATACAGATATTTACGTTTAGTGGTGCCGAAATGTTTCTTAATGGCGATCAGTTTCTGCTGG
Source organism: Rheinheimera pleomorphica (assembly GCF_011634895.1). Classification (GTDB taxonomy): domain Bacteria; phylum Pseudomonadota; class Gammaproteobacteria; order Enterobacterales; family Alteromonadaceae; genus Alishewanella; species Alishewanella pleomorphica. Next base: position 271,782 of record NZ_SIRR01000008.1, read on the forward strand.
CCAATAAAACCATGCCAGCAGCCTAAAGATTGGGTGTACTGGCTGCTGTCAGCATCATAAGCGGCCATATCGGCGCGCATAATTTTCGCCGTGTATTTGGCAATATCCAGGCCAGTATGAAACCGGTTTTGCAGCTTCATCCGCGCCGCAGACTCAGGGTTTATTGCGCTCCAGGCGTCACCGTTTTGCTGACGTAAGCTGGCGATTTGTTGTATTGCATCTTGGTAAGCTGACATAGCAGTATCCTCTTGTTGCTTATTGCCCGGCTTGCCGGACGCTGACTGTTCCCAGGCTGAATGGTTACCTGTTGCCTTACACTATAGGTTTCATTTTGATAATTCATAAAGGTGATTTTTGTGATGCTGGCCATTCATAGCATTAATACCAAAGTTGGCTTGACGGCAGCCAGCCTGCCAATGCTATGATTCAGTCAGGTTATGCAAACAGGCTGGGTTATTAAACTGATGAATATTAATAAGATGGATTTAAACCTGCTGGTGTACTTAGATGTGCTGCTGCGCGAGAAAAACGTCACCCGCGCGGCCAACCAGCTGAATATCACCCAGCCGGCGATGAGCAATGGTTTAAAACGGCTGCGCGATTTGCTCAACGACCCTATCTTAGTGCGCACCTCAGATGGCATGGTACCGACCGAACGTGCGCGTGAGTTAGCACCGGTGGTGCGCGGTGTTTTATTGACACTGGAGGAAACCCTGCAGCCGAATAAAGACTTCGAGCCACTAAACAGCCAGCGTGTGTTTCGTATTATGGCCAGTGACTATGCCGCTTCAACCTTAATACCGGCACTGCTGAAAAAAATGCGTGTACTGGCGCCGCATACCAGCCTGGATATTATGACGCCGTCCGATGTGACTTTTCATGACGTTGAAAACGGCAAAGTCGATATGGCCATTAACCGCTTTGACCAGTTGCCGCAGTCGTTCCACCAGAAAACCGTCTGGCGCGACAGCTTTTCCTGTTTAATTAATGTGCAAAATCCGGTACTTAAAAACTTCAATTTAGACAGCTACTTAAAAGCGCAGCATATCTGGGTCAGTAAAACCGGCTTTGGCGTTGGCGTGGGTATGGACCCGAAAGACGTGCAAAAACTGGGCTGGGTAGATGAAGCCCTGGCTAAACTGGGCAAGCAGCGCAGTATTTCGGTATTTACCCGCAACTACCATGTCGCCATGCATTTGGCCGTTGGCATCGATTTAATTGCTACCCTGCCCAGCCGCGCCGCTAAGTTGTATGAGAATGACCCGACGATGGCCATTATGGATCCGCCCTTTGCCATACCGTCGATTGAGCTAAAGATGATTTGGAGCCCACTGCTGCACCAAGATGCCAGCCATATTTGGTTTCGCAGACTGATTGTTGAAACCGCAGATGAGTTGAACTAAACCCTCCAGCGAAGGCTGGAATCCCGATTTGGTCGACACAGAGTGTCTGAGTGAGTGCGCAAGCGCGAGCGAGTTGCTGTGGCGAGCCAAAGCGGGAGTTGCAGCCGAAGCTTTGCTGCTGGCTTAGTAAAACCCCCTGCCTCACTCGCCGGGGCGACTCGCCCTAATGCCTACGGCAGGGCTCAGACACTCCCCGACTCCTTCAACAGGGTCTTTTTCACGCCGCCGGCCTTGGATGTATCAACTTTGAAGCCATAAAAAAGGCGCTGTCAGCAAGTCAGCGCCTTTTGCTTGGTTTACTCAGGTGTTAATCAAGTAACTGATAGGCTGGCAGGGTCAGGAAATCTACCAGCTGATCAGAGGTGGTGATATCCAGCAGTAAGCTTTGTGCGCGGGCAAAATTTTGCTCTGCCCAAGCTGCTTCACCCACTTCTGTACGCACCACTTTTGCCTCTTCCTCTAACATAGAAGCAAACAGGGTTTTGGTAATCAGCTTGCCATTAGACAAACTCTTACCATGTTTAATCCACTGCCAAATCGAGGTGCGGGATATCTCCGCCGTGGCAGCATCTTCCATCAGGCCATAAATTGGCACGCAGCCTTTACCACTGATCCAGGCGGCAATATATTGCAGCGCCACGCGAATGTTGGTGCGCATGCCCTCTTCAGTGCGCTCACCGTCACAGGGTTCTAACAGCTGTGCTGCGGTAATCTCTTCATCGTCAGCACGACTGACATCCAGCTGATTTGGCTTGCCGCCGGCCAGATACTGAGCAAACACCGCATTAGCTGTCGCGGCCAGACCAGGGTGCGCCACCCAGGTACCGTCGTGGCCGTTACTGGCTTCCAGCTCTTTGTCAGCGGTAACTTTGGCCAGAATAGCCGCATTTTGTGCCGCATCTTTCGCCGGAATAAAGGCCGCCATACCGCCCATCGCCAAGGCGCCACGCTTATGGCAGGTTTTAATCAGTAAGCGCGAATAGGCATTTAGAAACGGTTGTTTCATCGTTACCACCTGCCGGTCTGGTAACACTCTATCAGGGTGGTTATTTAACGTTTTGATATAACTGAAAATATAATCCCATCTGCCGCAATTAAGCGCCACGATATGCTCGCGCAACATATATAGAATTTCATCCATCTCAAACACAGCCGGCAGGGTTTCTATCAATACCGTAGCGCGCACCGTGCCAATTGGCTGGCTGAATTTCTGCTCGGTATAACGAAACACATCATCCCACCACTTGGCTTCCAGGTGGCTTTGCAGCTTAGGTATGTAGTAATACACACCGGTGCCGTTAGCTAAACGGGTTTGATAGTTGTGCAGAAAGTACAGCGCAAAGTCCATCAGGCCGCCTGGGATCTGCTCGCCATCTACCAGCAAGTGCTTTTCCCACAAATGCAGGCCACGTACCCGGGCAATCAATAGCGCCGGGTTATCCTTTAATGCATAGTGTTTGCCGGTTTGCTCATCGGTATAGCTGATAGTACCCAGGTTGGCATCGCGCAGGTTGATCTGGCCTTCAATCACGCCAGCCCAGCTCGGCGCCTGCGAGTCTTCAAAGTCGGCCATAAACACTTTAACGTCAGCGTTTAACGCATTAATGATCATCTTGCGGTCGACCGGACCGGTAATTTCTACCCTGCGGTCTTGTAAGTCGGCAGGTATAGTTGCGACTTGCCAATCAGACTGACGGATATTTGCCGTTTGCGGCAGAAAATCCGGTAACGCGCCAGCATCATAGCGTTGCTGCGTGCTCTGGCGGTCAGCCAGTAATTGTTTCAGCCTGGGCCGGAACTCGCGGGTCAGTTCAACCAGCAAGGCGCAGGCCTGCTCGGTCAGAATACTGTCATAAGCACTGGTTAACGGAGCCTTGATCGTTAAACCGGCGCGGCTAATGCTTGTTGTCATAAATTTGTCCTTTTTAGCGGCCAACACCCATGCTCATGCTGTTATTCGGCTGAAAATCAGCAACAGCCAGGATCGGGATACACCTAACTATAAGCGCTTTTTGGTTATAAAATACATCAATGCAAACAATGCCAGTCATTCATAATACAAATACTAACCCCGGTAACCAAACTAAAATGCTGGCACAACTTATGCTTGATTAAAGGCAATGCCTGGGTGTGTCAGACACCATGTCAATTTTCTGTCGGAGGTACACATGGAATTTGTCTTGTTATTAATTTTACTGTTAGTCATCGTCGTGGCGATGGTAGCCAGCCGCTTTATTGACAGTGGTAACCCCTTCCCACTGCAGAAAAAAACTACCTTATTTAGCCCGGTTGAACGTTCCTTTATGCAGTTACTGGAAAAAGCGGTAGACAAAGAGTACAAAATTCTTAACCGGGTAAAGCTGGCCGATGTGATGGAGCTAAAAGCCGGTATCAGTGATAAAGCCCGCGCCAGCACTATGCAGAAACTAAACGCCAAGTACCTTGATTTTGTCCTGTGTGATCCCACTGATTTCAGTGTAGTAGCGGTATTAGATTTGGTGAACAATACCAGCAAAGATGGCCATAAAGCCGTGCCGGACTGGTTTGTTAACGGCGCCTTAGATGCCGCTGGTGTGCCTTACCTTCGCATGAAAATAAAAGCCGGTTATACTGCCGCCGATATTCAGGCCGCCATAGCAGCACGTTTGGGTAAGGTAGTGGCTAAACCCGAGCCTATGTTTAAAGGTTTAGTGAAAAAAGGCCCTACCCGGCCGGTTCGCTCCTTAAAACCGGCAACCAGCAGCAATGCTTTGCCAGTACCAGCCTTGTCCCACTCACAAATTAAAGCCCAGCAAACGGCGCTAATCCGCGCGTCTTAACGCTTATACCGAGCTACACAACAAGCCGCCTGTCAAAGAGGGCGGCTTTTCTATTCGCAGCAAAAAATTAAAATAAAGGCTAAAGTAATGCATCTTGCTGCCGTTACAGTGCTGAGGCATTGGCATAGGAGGAAACCATGAGTCAGTCCGTTGGTGCTGCATCGTCAGCCCAAGGTTTTGAAGTGCTTGGCGCTGTGATGGCGAAAAAGCAGCAAAACCAGGAAGCGAAAATGGCAATGATGTTATTGCAAGGTGCAGTGCAATCTACAGCACAAATGCAATCCTCTGCCCCTGTAGGTAACCTGGGGCAAAATATTAATATCATGGTTTAACGATATTAATGTCGCAAAAACAAAGGCCAGCGCACGCTGGCCTTTTTATTCTCCGTTTAACTTTCCGAACATCAGTAACGGGCAAAACTTGCATTAGAGCACTCAGGGCTTAAGCTTAATCAGCACAATATTTTTCTAACTGAGGAAATTAGCCCTTTATCAGTTATTACCGCTAAACAGAGGTCCGACTATGTCTAAACTCTCCAATCTGGCACGCAACCTAAGCGTCCGCGTAAAACTTCTTTCTGGTTTTTCACTGGTTTTACTGATCTTACTGCTGATATCGATACTTAGTTACAATGCACTTAACAGCCTGACCAGCCGATTTAAACTGGTAACCGATGTCAGTGAAACCAACTTACTGATTAGTGAGGCGCGCCAACAGGAAAAAAACTTTATGCTGCGCAATGATGCAAAGTTTTATCAGCAAGCGCTTAAGATCACTGATCAAGCAAGACAATTAGGTCAAAGCAGCCTGACAAGCTTTACCAATGAGCAAAGTGCAGCATTAATGCGCGAGTTACTACGCAACCTCGATCTTTATCAGCAACAATTACAACAACTGGCCAGTATTGATATGCAGACCAATGCTGCAGAGGCCTTGCTAATAGAAGAGCGGATGACCGAAGTAGCCCTCGCCGCCGATGAAGCAGGTACCCGCTCAGTGCAAAACCAACTTGCCATCCTTGAGCAAGAAATGAATGAGCTGGAATGGGTAATTATTATTGCCGCTCTTCTGGCCATTATTGTCGGAGTCTTTGCCGCTGTTGTCATCACGCAAATGGTTGTCGCGCCGCTGCAACAAGTGGTACAGGTAGCAGAGAAAATAGCCGCTGGCGATTTAACTGAAGACTTACCCACTGACCGGCAAGATGAACCCGGTCAGTTGATGGCGGCAATGCAGCGTATGAGTATTAGCTTACGCACGCTGATTAATAACCTAACTGCTGGTATTACCCAGTTAGCCACCGCTACTGAGGAAATGGCCGCTATCTCGGTGCAAAATTCCGCCGGGGTCAGTCAGCAAAAAGAAGAAACCGAGCAGGTGGCTACAGCCATGAATGAAATGTCGGCCACAGTGCAGGATGTCGCCAAAAGTGCTGAAGATGCGTCTAATGCGGCAACTGAATCGGCACAGCAAGCCACAGTTGGCGAGCAGGTAGTTGAAAAAACCATGCAACAGATCAAAGCGCTGGCGCATGAAGTCACCACCTCAGCGCAAGCTATTGGTGAGCTGAAAGAACAAAGCAATAATATCGGTTCAGTGCTGGACGTGATAAAAAGCATTGCCGACCAAACCAACCTGCTGGCACTGAATGCTGCCATTGAAGCTGCCCGCGCCGGCGAAGCTGGCCGTGGTTTTTCTGTAGTTGCCGAAGAGGTACGGGCGCTGGCGTTTCGTACTCAGGAGTCAACCGGCCAAATTGAACAATTAATCAGCACCTTACAGCAAAAAGCCGAGGCGGCTGTCAGCAATATGCACAAAAGCTCCGGTCTTGCCGACAATACATTGGAAAGCGCTGATGACGCTGGCGACGCCATTAAAGCCATCAGCGGCGCGGTGATGAGTATTCAGCAAATGAACCAGCAAATTGCTGCAGCGGCCCTGCAACAAAGTACCGTTGCCGAGCAAATTAATCGCAGTATTTTCAGTATCAGGGATGTGGCAGAGCAATCGGCTACTGCCAGTGAAGAAACCGCAAACGCCAGCACCGATTTAAGCCGGCTGGGCACCGAACTGCAGCAATTAGCCTCACAATTTAAAGTGGCCTGATAATGTTAGCGGCCCGGTTAGTACCGGGCCTTGTAATGTTCACCGCGCAAAGCGCACGACCAATTCATGCAGCTCGTTTGATACCTGTTGCAGTTGTTTAATACTGTTAGCTGAGTTAGCCGCTTCTGTCAGACTGTTGTTGGCCAGGCTGGAAATATTTACCACCTGCTGATTAACCTCTTCAGCGACATTGGCTTGCTGCTCTACCGCGGCGGCCATTTGAATTGACATATTAGCAATACTGCCGACGGCGTCTGAAATACCGTTAAGCATTTCCTCGGTTTCTTTCACCCGGTTAAGCCCCGCCTCGGCGCCGGCTGTGCCGGTGTGCGCCACCCGCACCGCGGTATCGGCCCTGCTAGTTAGATCAGCAATAATTTGGTGAATTTCCTTAGTAGACTCCTGTGTACGCTGCGCCAGATTACGTACCTCATCTGCCACCACGGCAAAGCCACGGCCTTGCTCGCCCGCGCGGGCAGCTTCTATGGCGGCATTGAGCGCCAGTAAATTGGTTTGCTCGGCAATTTGCTCAATCATTTGCGCTACGCTGGCAATTTTTTTGGTCTGCTCAGAAACTTCGCTGACAGAATGACTAATTTCGCTCACCGTTTGCCCAAGCGCCTCTATAGCCTGGCGGGTCACCACAGCGGTCTGGCGGCTGCGGCCAGCTAACTCATTCGATTGCTCTGCCTGCTGAGCGGTTTCTTGCACATGTTTCGACACTTCCGCTATGGTCGTCGTCATTTGATGCATTGCGGTTGCCGCCTGCTCCGTTTCCTGCTGCTGACGTTGGATCAACGTCATTGATGCCTGCGCCAGAGCTAAACCCTGATCAGATTGCCTGGATACACTTTTCGCCGCATCTTCCATCCGGCTTAGCACTGCACCTAAATGCGCTTTAGAACTCATTACCGCTACTTTTAACTCCCCTACTTCAGGTTGATCATCAGTAAAGGTTCTTACTGCCAGTTCATGGCTAAACGCATTGGCCAGCAGCGTTTTTACACTCTCCAGCGCATTCTTCTTACTGATGTTGCTCCAAAGTGCGAAGGCCAGCGCTGACAACATCAGCAAGCCCATGCCCGCTGCCGGATAGCCTTGCGCGTAAAGTAGCCAGGCGACAATCAATGCACCAACAAAGGCCGCCGTTGAATAGTGTAAATGAAAACGGCTGGCTTTAAATTTACCGTTATTAATAGCCGCATAGAGTTTTTCGGCACGCTGAATATCGTTACGTGATGGACAAGAGCGCACCGACTCATAGCCCACCACCTTGCCATTTTCGGTAACCGGGGTAACATAGGCATCAACCCAATAGTAATCACCATTTTTACTGCGGTTTTTCACCAGTCCCATCCAGGGTTTACCGGCTTTTAAATGTTCCCACATTATTTTGTAAGCCAAAGGCGGCATATCAGGATGGCGCACTATATTGTGCGGCTGGCCGATAAGTTCGTCTTTCGCAAAACCACTAATTGCAATAAACGCATCGTTACAGTGCCGGATAGTGCCATTGAGATCGGTATTAGAGATCAGTTTTTGTTCTGCAGGAAAGGTTCTCTCGGTATTTGTAACCGGCATGTTACGACGCATAAAGTTGGCTCCTTGCTATAACGGGCATCGTTAAGTTGTAAAAATAGCAACATGCTGCAATAAATCAACGATAAGCAAAAAGAAAAATTACCATACACTTAAACAATAATATTGCAAATCACTACTTTTAATTTACAGCTTTACCCTACTGACATTCATATGCCATTCAGGCAACAACACTACACTTTGCCGCTGTTTTTACCCGGTGATGTTGTTTATGCATTACACTGATAGCGTTTGTACAAACGCAAGGGAACGGCTATGACCCAACAACAATGCTCAGTATTGATTATTGACGATGCCTACACGGTGCGCGAATACCTGCGCCAGACGCTGATGCATCTGGGCATTAGCCAGGTGCATGAAGCGTCATCAGGTAATAAAGGTTTATCGGTATTTAATCAGCACCAGCATGACTTGGTCTTTCTCGATATTGAGCTGCCCGACATCAACGGCCAGCAATTACTGCAGCAAATTAAAACCCAGGCCGACAAAACCCATGTGGTAATGGTCACAGCACATAATTCAGTCGACAACGTGCAGCAAAGTATTGCCGCCGGTGCCAGCGGTTTTATTGCCAAGCCGTTTTCGCCACTGAAAATCAAAAACATCGTTGAACGTTGCCTGGCAGCAAAACTGAATTAACACAGGTACCAACCTGGCAACGCTATGACAAAGGCCGCGATACACGCGGCCTTTATGGTTAGGGCGAGTTTAATTGCTGCAAAATATCCGCCCAGGGCACCAGTTTCAGGTTTTGCCCCTGCTCCGGCATGCGGTTACGGCCATCCTGCACTATTAATGCCCCCTGTTCAAAGCCCGGCCCTAATGAACGGGTAGTAACTTCCAGACCATCGGTTTCCGAACTACCATCTATTGCCAGCTGCGGATTTGTGCTAACGCGAAAGCGCAGACGCATAGCGTAAGGTGCTACCGCATCATAAACCACGTAGCTGTCATTGCCCTGGCTGGAAGCAATCAAATATTGATTATCACCATGCGTTGCCAGTGCTAACCCTTCCACATCGTCAACCAGGGTTTCGCCGTCAACCAGTATGATTTGCTCACCGGTCACAGCCGCATCCGGCTCGGCGGCAAAGCGCCAGATACCAGCGTCTTCTTCGCCAACAAACAACACACCGGCTTTATCATTGGCGACACAGCCCTCAGGCTGCGACGGCACCTGCAAACTGCGCACCAGGCTTCCCTGCCAGGCATGGCTGTTAGTATCAATACGGTACTGCTGGATTAGGCCGGATTTATCGTTCACAAACACAAAGTGCTGGCCGGTTTTGCGGCTCTGGTACATGCAGAGGCCATAAATATCAGCCATATTGGTAGCAACCTTGCCGGCATTATGCAGTGTGCCGCTGCTATCAATAGCAAACAGCTGCAGGCTGTTATCATCACGCAAACTGGCGACAGCAATATCATGTTGAGCACCTTGCCAAGCTAAACCGTAACGCACATCCACATTGTTTAGCCGCCCCACACTAAGCAGCTGTACGCGCTTACCCTGCATGTTGTACACATCCAGCCCCGCGCGTTTATCCGTTGCCAGGATCAGGCTGCGTGCCGGCGCTGACGGGTGATGCCACACTGCCGGATCATCTATCACATCACCGCGCTGACTGGCGGCCTCAGTCTGCAGGGTTGGCATCAGTTGTACCATAGCAGCTTTGGCGCTGCGCATGGTATTGGCCGGCACCGCAAGCTTAAGCTGCTGCACGCCATCAGCCTGTTCGCTGCTGATAAAAGCCGTTAAGCCTTCAGCATTTTGCTGCACCGCTAAACCACTGGCTTCGGCCAGTGCCGGCACCAGGGCCGTGGCTAACAACTCGCCGTTAGCGCTTAAATGCAGCAGCCGCGCTGGCTGTTCTTCCAGCGCCAGCAAACTGCCATCGCTGAGTAGCTGCAGCGCTTTAACCTCGCCTTGCAGCTGACCAAAGGGCTTATTCACCTGCACTAAACTGCGGCTTTCATCGGCTTCCGGCTCCGCCTGATAACGCCAGATCGCGCGGTCTGCTTCAGCGATATACAGGGCGCCGCTTTGCTGGTCTACGCTACAGGCGGTACTGTCATAAGGGATATTCAACTCGCGGATCACCAGTGGCGTTGCCAGCCATTGCTGCTGTTGTTGCAGCAATAGCTGATCAGCACCGCCGCGCCCCCCCAGTAAAAACAGGCTTAGCTGCTGGTTTTCTGTGCTGTGATAAAAACACAGATCGTCCACCACCCGGCTGCTGATCAACCGGCGTTGCAGTAATTGTAGTTTTGGTGTTTGTTCTGGTGAAAAACGCCATAGAAACAAACTATTACTGTTTACATCCATCGCCGCCAATAACAGCGTATCCGTATCAAGCGGCTGTAGCACCAGGCGGCTAAACTGGCCGGCTTGCTGCACCGGTTCGTTACTGCCCTGACGGATCTGCAAGGCCATGGTTGTGGTGAATAGCTGATAATCCTGCCCGGCCAGCTGCACCTTATAGTAGTGGCTGGCATTGACAGATAAAGGTTTGACCGCAGCTGATATGGGTGCGGCAGACTTGCCAGCCTGACAGCCGCTAAGCATGGCCAGCAGCGCCAGACTGACTGTACTCACTAAAAACATTTTTTTCGTGGCTAACTTTTTCGCTACTAACATAGTGCTGTCCTTGCTTACCAATTAGTGATTTGCACGCCCAGCACCAGGGTGCGGCCGTATTGCTCATACTGAAAGTTATAGGGTTTGCGGCCGGTGTAAGCGTAATACGGCTCGTCATTCAGGTTAACCACATTAAAATACAGCTGCATACCGCGGGCAAAGGTCCACTTAGCGGTAAAGTCCAGCTGCAGGTGGTCGTCGGCATACACATCATAGCCGCTGTCGGTAATATCACCCACTTCAGCCAGGTACTTAGACTTATAGTTGGCCGCCAGACGCAGGCTGATAGCGTCGGTTTCATACCCCAAACTCAGGTTAGCGGTTTTATCTGACTGGCTCGGCAGTGCCACTTCGCGGCTTAACAGCATGCCGTCATCAAACCACTCAATATCAGCGGCAGAATCGGTTAAGGTCAGGTTAGCGGATAGCAACAGGTTATCTAACCAGTTACCAAAACCCGACAGCTTATGAATGGCGTTTAGCTCCAGGCCATATAAATCAGCTTTGCCGCCGTTAACAAAAGTTTCGGCTTTGGCAAAATCGGCATAGTCGCCACGGCCGGCTAAATCGGCCTCATAGATAAAGTTGTCTATCTGTTTATAGAACAGCATTGCCGATAACACGCCTAATTTATCAGCATAGTGCTCAATGCCCAGGTCCAGATTGTTGCTGGTCAGCGCTTTAAGCTCTGGGTTACCAAAAGCCGCTTCCAGCTCATCGTCGTCTTCTTCCAGAATAAACGCCGGTGACAGCTGTTCAAAGTTAGGCCGCACCAGGCCGGTGCTAAACGCCGCCCGCATAATGGTCTGCTCAGACAGGTTATAGCGGCCTACCAGCGCCGGTAACCAATAGCCTTCAGAGGTACTGTCGCTGTTAGTACTGAACTCCTCATCTATCGCATCATAACGACTGCCACTTGCATCACGCTGTTCGTGTTCAAAGCGCACCCCGCCAATTAACTGCCAGTTATCACGCTCCCACTGCGCCATTAGATAGGCAGCGCTAATATCTTCATCCACCTGATAATCATTAATTTGTGACTCCACCTCGTCAACAAAATCATCGCGGTCAAGCGTGCTGATAAGCTGATAAATACTGCCGCTGCTGACCGCCGGGCCCATAGTGCTCAGGCTGTAATCGATGACGCCGCTGGCATAATCGCTCAGACTTAACGCACTAATGCCCACTTCTGCAAAGTCTTCAAACAGCCAGACGTCTTCGGCGGCGGTTTTCTCGCGCTGGCTGAATTTCGCGCCGGTTTTAAGCGTTAAACTGCCTGCCGCTTGTATGATCTCGCGGCTGATATCAAAGCGGATATTACGCTCGGTTTCTTTAGCATAGGTGTCACCCATTTCCACTTCGTTAAGTGCATAGCCGTCAGCCAGGCGGGCTTCATCCGGCGCCGTTAAGCGTAAAATATTGCTGCCGCTAAAACCGACACCTGCGTCAAACGCCTGCTCAAAATCGGCTGAGGCGATATTAAAGGGCGTGTCTTCATCAGCCTTACTGGCGCCAGCTTCCAGTTGCCATTGCCAATTGCCTGAAAATTGCTTGGTACCGATCACCACAGCACTGATGGTCTGGGTTTCTTTGCGCTGCTTTAGTGAGCGGATTATCTCTGCTTCACCCAGCTGGCCAGCAAACTGCGGCTCAGCCAGCTCAACCACTAAGCCCTGGCGGGTTTCATCATCGCTAAATTCACTGTACAGGGTACGCAGATAATATTCGTTATGGTTGCCGGGCCGGTAATCCAGGTTCAGCGCCAGGCCGATGCGCTCGCGGCTGATGCTATAGTCGCGCAGTTCAAACTCTTCTAAGCCGTCTGCAAAATCCCAGCTGCCACCGGTTTCGACGTTTTCAGAGCCAAATTTACGCTCAGCGTAGCTGGCCGCTATTGCGACACCTAAGCTGTCGGTTTCACCGCCGGCATCGAGAATTTTGCTAAACACGCCGGACAGTTTCGGGCTGGTTTGGCTTTGCTGTTCGTTATAGCCCGCTTCAGCGGTAAAGGAGTAAAAGTCATTGCTGCGGTCAAACGCCGATAAGCTTTTTATCTCTACCGTACCGCCTAAAGAGCCGGCCGGCATATCCGGCGTAATGGTTTTGCTCACTTCAACCGACTCGAGTAAATCGGATGGGATCACATCCAGCGCCACCGCCCGACGGCCGGCTTCCGGCGCCGCTAACTGGGTGCCGTTATAGGTTACCGCGTTGTAATCCGGCGCTAAACCCCGTACCCGGACAAAACGGCCTTCGCCCTGATCGCGTTCTACTGATAAACCGGCCAGCCGCTGCAGCGCTTCACTGACATTGCTGTCCGGAAACTGACCCAGCTCATCAGTACTGGCCACAGTAACAATGCCTGCAGCATTGCGCTGGCGGTTCAGTGCTTTACTTACTGCACCGGATTGACCTACCACTTCAATATGTTCAATGCTGTCGGTAGCCGACAGTAATTTAATATCGCCCAGTTGCTGCGCGCTATCGGCCACCACCAGCACCCGGGTATCCGGCATAGCGCCGAGATAATTGACCAGCAGGGTGTAAGTGCCGCTCGGCAGCTGGTTAAACACAAAGCGACCATCTGCGGTTGTGGTACGGCGTAGTTTCAGCTCAGGAATAATGACTTCAGCGCCCTGCAGCAAATTACTGCGGTTATCGGTAATGCGGCCCTGCACATCGGCATCGGCCAACACCGGCAGCACTGCGCTTGTAAGTACCAGGCTGACGGCGCAGGCAACAACACTGGGGGAGGAAAGTTTAGGCTTGGTCGGTTTCATCGGTTGCTCTCAGATCACGGCGAATAGTTGCCTGCAAGTGTGCCGCGGCTGTGTGACAAAATGCCGTTTATTAACAACTCAGGCTGCGCTGTACTGACCCGGGTCTTAGCAGTGCAGCGCCCTGCCACAACCGCCGTCAACTGTCATGCCGTTGTCATACGCAGCGCAGAAAATGGCGTTTATTTACCGGGATAACCTGACCATGTGGCGACAACATCGTTATAAAATACTGCTGAGCCTTATTTTACTGGTCTGCGGCTTACTGCTGGCGATTAATACCGGCGCGGCCAAACACAGCAGCGAATTTGATGCGCTGGATATTCTCGGTGAAGGCACCACCTTGTTGGTTGCCTGTGGCTGGCTGGGGCTGATTATCAGCAGTCGCCCTGCCGGGCGGGTTACCGAATGGTTGTATTACGGCAGCCTGCTGCTGGTGTTTTCGTATTTTCTTGATCTGCTCGATGAGTTTATCCGCTATCAGGAGCAAGTCCGGCTGATGAGCTGGTTGGAATCGCTACCGGCGCCGGTTGGTATGTTAGTACTGACTTACGGCCTGGTAGGCTGGCACCGAGAACAGCGCGCTATTAACCGTCAATTGCGTGGCCGCGAGCTGTTTTTACGCGATCATCAACTGATCGATCCGCTCACCCAACTGTATGGTGCCGACTACTTGCACGCCGTGCTACAGCGTGAAATTGAACTGCACTTAAGCCAGCACAGAACCCTGTGCTTGCTGGTGCTGGATATTGATGATTTTGCCGGTTTTAACCGCCGCCACGGTATTGCTGCGGGAGATACCTACCTTAGCCGGTTAAGTGAATTGCTCAGCAGCCAGCTTAGACATAGTGATGTGATCTGCCGCTACGCCGGTGACCGCTTCGTCGCGGTGTTACCGAACACCACGCCGGGGCAGGCACAGATAATGGCGCAGCATTTACGCCAGCAAATAACGCAATTGGTATCAGCGGAGGAAGCGCCGCAGCTAACGGTAGCCGGAATGACGGTGCAGCAGCGCAGTGCCCAAACGGCACTGCAACAGGCCGACATCGCCATCAAACAGGCCAAAGCCGGCAACGTATTAAAGTGGCAGCCTGAGTTATGAGCCCACGCCACTTTGGCTATCAGGATAAAATTTTGCTGCTGCAGCATGGCTGTACTGACTTGCTGGCACTGGCGCAACGACGTGGCGCAGAGCTGCATAAGCTGCTAAGTGGCACCGGCATTTTTGAGCAAGACTTACATAAACCGCTTGGCAGGTTGCATTTTAGCGACTGGTTAACCCTGCTAAAAAACTGCCAGCAGCAGCTTAACAGCCCGGAGCTAGCGTATTTGCTGGGCAATGCGCTGCTTAACAGCCGTTATATTTCACTGTGCCAGAGCCTGCACTATGCGCAAAACCTGTCGCAGGCACTGTCGCAGCTGTACTATTTCCGTCATCAGCTGTTTCCCTGTTTCTATGTCCGGCTTTACCGGCAACAACACTGCATAGCAATAGAATTTAAACCAGCACTGGGGCTGGCAAACCAGCATGGCTTTATGTTCAGCCTGCTGTGTTCATTGATTTTAGGCCTGATAAAGCAGCAGCTGGGTAGCGTCAGCGGCATCAGCTTGCAGTTGCAGCATGCTGAATCAGCCCAGCAGCAACAATTTTTGGGCGTTGCGGTCAGTTTTAATCAGGCCGCTGATTGCCTTTGCATCCCGCTGTCATTTTGGCGACAGCCCTTTGTAGATGCCAACGCCGTGCAATTCAGTGCCAAAACGCGCAGCTGCCGCCAGCTTAACCGTGTACTTTGTAAACAACGGGCCCTGCCTGAAATACTCTGCCGACTGCAGCGGCGCGCCTTACCACAACTGCTCAGTCAGGACCAGGTTGCCGCTATGCTGGGGTTAAGCAGTAGCAGCCTGAAACGCCAGCTTAGCCAGCACCGCACGCACTTTGCTGCATTACTGGATGGGGTGCGCCGTGATGCCGCCCGGCAATTATTGCAACAAGGCCATTATTCCAACCGCCAGCTTGCATCCAGGCTGGGGTACTCCGACGAGCATAACTTTCGCCGCGCTTTTAAACGCTGGACCGGTGTGATCCCCAGCAGCTTTAAAGGCCTGTTTAATCCCCACTAACCTGCCACATTTTTCAAGGACATTAGATGAAACCACGTTACCGCCTCAGCCTGACACTGCTGCTTAGCCTGTTATTGTCAGCCTGTTCACCTAACGATGCTGCCAATACCGCAGCGCAGCAAGATGCGAATGACGTACTGCTACGCTTTGCCGTACTGGGCGATGCCGAGCCGAAACCTGAACCTGCGTTTCCGAATATGGCTGCGGCGGTGGCTGATATTAACCGGCTGGCAACGCAGCAGCGGTTAGATTTTGTTGTTGGCGTAGGCGATATCGCCCACAAGGGCACTTTAGTGCAATACGAAAATGCCACGCCAGTGCTGCAACAGCTAAGCCTGCCGTTTTATCCGATTATGGGTAACGAAGAGCACGGCAGCAGCGTTGAGCGCTTTATGCAGTTCGCCAATTTGTGGAACCAGGGCAAAGTCACGCTGGATGCGCCCAGCTATGTGCTGGAATTTGACCACCTGGCGCTGGTATTGGCCTCGCCTGATCATGGCCGCGATTTTAACGATAGCGGCATCGCCTGGATGCTAAGCCAGCTAAAACGACTGGCACCAAAACCTGTGCTACTGATTGTGCATGGTGCCCAGGCCGGTGCTTATGCGGAAAACGCCGACAAAGGCATTCATCACCCCGGTTTTGCCGAGGTTATTGCCCAGCCTAACCTTTCTGCAGTCATTTCCGGCGACTTGCATATGGACATGAACCGCAGCGACCATTCCAAACAGCTGGGCAAGGTACATTACCTGCATATACCTGCGCTGGAGCGCACTAAAATACCGGATGACAGCCAGCATACGGCGATGTTTCGTGTTTTCAGCCTGTACGACAATGGGCAGATAAAGGTAGACACCTACCAAACCGCTAACGCAGCCCCACTGGCGCGTCATGCTTACCAGTTCAGCCTCAGCGGTAATAATAAATAAAACTTAAACTTCAGCCTGATCAAACTGTTAATGCTCAGGCTGAAAAAAATGCTTAAGTTTTAACCAGCACGTTCCGATAACCGTTTAACTGAAATACCTTTGTGGAGCCGAAGATGAACATTACATCTGCTTCGCAACAGTTTGCGGTTGCCGAACAAAAACAGCTTGCTTATGGTCGCAAACAGCAGTTACTAAGCAACGACGTCCGCTCTGCGCCAGCAGTACCAGAGCCGGTTTTAGCAGAGCCCGCGCAGAGCGCCGCCCTGACCGAAGATGACTTTACCGCCGACGATGGCGCCCTGTTTAATGCCTATCAAACCTTTGGCATGGTAAAGCACCTGCTGGCCAAACTGGGCCAGCATCACAACGACTGGCAACTACCTGCCAAGGGCACGCCACCCGATCACAGCAATAGCCGCATTAACCGAAACGTTGAAAGTGCAGCCTTTAGCGCCAGTTTTAGCAGCGAAAGCCTGTTTGTTAGTGGTAATCAGCAGCAAACTAGCGGCGAGCGGCTGGCAACGACGGAATGGGAACTGGGCTATCAGGCGGTACAGGCCAGTTTTAGCGGCCAATTGCAAATGCAGGATGGTAGCAGCGTCAGCTTTGCCTTTGAATTTAGCATGCAGGTAAGCTGGGCGCGCTACAGCTACACCGAACAGCCACTGCAAGATCCGTTAATTGTCAGCCTGGATAACACGCCGGCGCAACTGACTGACAGCCATACTGAGTTTGATTTACTTAGCAACGGCAGCAGTGTGCAACTGCCACAACTGGCCGCGCAGCAGTTTTATCTGGCCTACGATCGTAACAATGATAAACAGGTAAATAACGGTACAGAGCTGTTTGGTCCGCAAAGCGGCCAGGGCTTTGCCGAACTGGCTGAGTTTGACGATAACGGCAATGGCTTTATCGACCCAAGCGACGACATCTGGCAATACCTGTATTTATGGCGGCCAAAACAGCAGCTGCTTAGTATGGATGAAGCCAAACTGGGCGCGTTTTCGATCAGCTCCGCCGCCACGCCAATGCCTCTGCTGGATAAACAACAGCATAAAACAGGTAAAATTCAGCGCAGCGGTCTGGCCTTTACTGACGAAGCTAAACCGGTATTGGTGCAGCAGATTGATTTGGTGGTGTAGCAATCGCAGGATAAAAGCTAGCTTTTATCCTGCTTTTCCAGAAAATCCTGAAACTCTATGGTGTACAGCTTTAACAGCACCAGCGTCAGGGCAAAAATAATCGGGCCGTAAATAACGCCGATTAAGCCAAACAGCTGAATACCACCAATTAATGATAAGAAAATCAGCAGCGTATTCATACCTGCACTGCCCTGCATTAACAGCGGCCGCAAAAAGTTATCAATTGAACCAACGACTATCGCGCCCCACAGTGCCATAAACAGCGCCCAGGGCCAGTCGCCAATCAGCAGTAAATATAAAGACGCTGGCACCCAGATTAATGCCGTGCCGACTACCGGGATAAAAGAAGCGAACGCCATCATGGTGCCCCAGAACAGGCCGGGTAAACCGACAATCGCCATCGCAATACCACCGACGATACCCTGGGCAATAGCCGTTAAAAACGAACCCATCACCGCTGAACGCGCGACCTTTTTGGCCTCATCCAGCAGCGCTTCTTCCTGCGAACGTGACAACGGCAGCACCCAATGCAGGGTGTTGACCACTTTGTCATGATCGCGCAGCAAGAAAAACAGAATAAACAACATTAGGATAAAGCTGAATAGTAAACCCGTGACGTCACCGACCAGCTTAGTGCTTAAATTTAGCAACTCTTTACCAAAACCAGAGGCAAACTCAGTCAGTTGCTGCACAATGCTCTCACCACTGATTTGCTCGGTGGGTAATACCCGATTGACGTTATCCAGAGCGCTTTGCAACAGCGGATGTTGCAGCAGTTGCGTGGCACCACCATCATTGAGCCAGCTATAGCTTTGCTTAGTGAAAGCAATACCCTGCTGCACTATCGCCATAAACACCAGCGATGCCGGCACTAAAATCACCACTACCAGCAGCAAACAGGAGATACTGGCCACCAGATTCGGTCGGCCGGGCAGCTTGAGTTCGATATACTGATGCACCGGAAAACACAGCAACGACAGCACAAACGCCAGCACTATAGCGCCAATGTAAGGCGCTACCAGCAAGTAACTGGCATACAGCGCCAGCAGCAGCGCCACAATTAACACATAGTGGCGCGATTCTGTTTTAAATCCTTTCATATTATCCCCTCCTTGCCTGCCAGCTTAAGGTGCGACCTGCTGCAAAATTAAGCCGCAAATATAGGCGCCATAAGTACCCAAACCATAACCCAACACCGCCAACAGCACGCCAACCGGCGCTAGCGACGGATGAAAGGCCGCCGCCACCACAGGTGCTGAGGCTGCACCACCGACATTAGCCTGGCTGCCTACCGCCATATAAAACATCGGCGCTTTTATCAGTTTGGCCACCAGCAATAATAAACCGGCGTGTATCAGCATCCAGACAATACCCACTAAAAACATCAGCGGATAATCCAGAATAGCCGTGACATCCATGTGCATACCGATAGTCGCCACCAGAATATATAAAAACGCTGAGCCCACTTTAGAGGCGCCCACCGCTTCAAGTTTGCGCACTCTGGTGGTGGACAAAAACAATCCCAGCGTAGTGGCTGTTACCACCAACCAAAAAAAGGTACTGGTTAAGCTGTACATGGCAAGTTGTGGTGCAACCTGTTCAATCCAGGGCGCGACAATATCCGCCACCAAATGCGAGAACCCCGTAACACCAAAGGCCACAGCGACAATCAGCATAATGTCGTTTAATTTTGGAATACGGGCGTTTTCGGCTTCGTATTTTTCTATCTTTTGTCTCAGATTAACAATACCACTGGTATCAGCGCCGTTTTTACGGTCGAAAAACTCTGCCCGGCTGGCAATAAACAGCAGCACCGCCATCCAGACGTTCGCCACCAGTACATCGACAGTAATCATTACCGAGAAAATACTGCCGTCAACTGCAAATACCTCTTTCATGGCCGCCTGATTAGCGCCGCCGCCAATCCAGCTGCCGGCGATGGTGGTCATACCGCGCCAGACATCACCGCCTAACTGCTCGGGAAAGAAATACCCCATGCTGATTAACGCTATCGGGCCGCCAATAACAATGCCCGCGGTGCCGGTTAAAAACATAATCAACGCTTTAGGGCCCAGGCCCATGATGGCTTTAAAATCCACGCTTAAGGTTAATAACACTAAACTGGCTGGCAGCAAATAACGCGATGCCATCTTATACAGCGACGAGCCTTCGCCATCGATAATGCCAAAGGTATTAAATAACGACGGAATGAAGTAGCACAGCAGCAAGGCCGGCACATAGGTATAAAACTTTTTGAAAAACGGATTATCACTGTGGCTGGTATAAAATACCGCGCCAAGGATCAACGCCATTAAGCCAAGCACCACCGCATCATTGGTGATCAATACACTGCTTTCTTGCATAGGGAACCCTGAAATTTGATTATTATTATCACAACAAACAGGCGCCAAAATACCACAGGGCGGGTACAGTGCAAAGCCAGGCGGGATAAGCAGCACCTTGCCTGCGCTGACAGCGCAGCAGCAACAGGGTTACGGACGTGTTTTTGCGCTCAGGGCTGACTGGTCAAAACTGACGCCGTCCCAGCCGGTGCGGATAAAATTGCGGATATTCTGATGATCTGTGCCTTTAGGCGTGTTTAATACGGCACGGTAGTAATCACCAAATAAAAACAGCGTTTGCGGTGCAGACAACTGGTGCAATAAACCAAACGCCAGTATTTTGCACGAGCCATTGTTTTCGCCCGCGGCATTGTACAGATCGCCATTTTTAAAGGCGCTGGGGGTAAAGCAGTACAACGTATCAATCAACGCTATGCTTTGCTCAAAACTTATCGTCTCAGGCTCGGTACTTAGCTGAATAAAAAAATGTTCTAACATAGCAACTCCTGCTAAATAACGGCCTCACTGGCCGTGCATTTTAAGGTTGATACTAAGCGCTGAACGATAAAGGCGCAATAAGACAAAGGCCGTAGTAACATTAATTTACTATTCAGTACCGGATCCGGCCAGTTTGGCAAAGTGGTATTGGTATACTCAACTGATGACAGCTTAACGGTAGTACTGATGATGCTAACCCCAGCGATATGCCGCCAGGCCAGGCTGGCCCGTGATGCCCGCTATGACGGCCTGTTTTTTACTGCAGTCAGCAGCACAGGTATTTTTTGCCGCCCGGTTTGCCCGGCACGGGCGCCTGCAGAGCAGCAGGTACGCTACTACTTCTGTGCCGCTGCGGCCAGTGCGGCTGGCTACCGGCCCTGCCTGCGATGCCGGCCAGACAGTGCGCCCGGCTCAGCCGCCTGGCAAGGCACAGACACCACCTTGCAGCGGGCCTTACGGCTGATTGACGAAGGCGGACTGCAGCAGCAAAGCCAACAGCTGCTGGCAGAGCGGCTTGGCATCAGTGAGCGCTACTTGCGCAAGCTGTTTCAGCAACAACTGGGCATGGCACCCAAGCAATATGCGCTGATGCAACAGGTCTTATTTGCCAAAAAACTGCTGCATGAAACGGCGCTGCCGGTCAGTAGCGTAGCGTTTCAGGCCGGTTTTAACAGTGTACGGCGCTTTAACGATGCCTTTAAACAACAGCTAAACCTTAGCCCGTTGCAGATCCGCCGCCAACACCATTGTGCCGGCGATCCGCTGCAACTTTCGCTGAGTTACCGGCCGCCGCTGGCCTGGCCACAGATGCTGGCGTTCTGGCAACAGCGCACACTGGACGGCATCGACTGGGTGACAGACCAGCGCTACGGCCGCACGTTTAGCTTTATGCAGCAAGCGGGTTGGTTTGAAGTGGCGCCGGGTACAGCTAACAACTTAACGCTGCAATTGCACTGGCCTGGCAAACAAGGGTTATTCACCTTGCTGCGCCAGCTACGTCGTTTATTAGATTTAGATGCCAATATGCTGCAGATTGAACAGCAGCTGTGCAGTCAGCCATTGTTTAACGGCAGCATTATCAGCGGCCTGCGTATTCCCGGCGTCTGGAACAGCTGGGAAGCCGGCGTCAGGGCCATTCTCGGTCAGCAGGTTAGTGTCGCCGGTGCCAGAACCCAGCTAAACCGCCTGGTACAGGCGCTGGGCGAGCCGCTGTACCATGACAAACGCTTGTTCCCAACACCACAGGCGCTGCTCAACAACGATTTACAGATGATAAAAGTACCGCAGGCCCGCCGTGATACGCTAAAAGCGCTGGCGCAGGCCGTCATAAGCCAACCGGACGCCGCGCCGGAACACTGGCTCAGTATTAAAGGCATAGGCCCCTGGACGGTGAGCTATGCCAGATTACGCGGGTTGTCTGACAGCGATATCTGGCTGGGTGGTGATTTGGGCGTACAAAAAGCGTTGGCTAAGGCCGGCGCCAACGGCGATAGCACAGCGCTGGCGCCCTGGCGCAGCTATGCCACCTTGCAGTTATGGTTTAGTTTGGGAGCATAAAATGTTTAGTCAGTTTATCGACAGTCCGCTTGGTCTGATCAGAATTAGCGCCACAAGCGACGGCATCACTGAAGTGTTATTTACCGACCGCAGCGGCGACACTACTCCCTCGCCACTGACTGAATTAGCCGCGCAGCAGCTGCAGGCCTATTTTGCCGGCAGTCTGCAGCAATTTAGTTTGCCTTTGGCCGCCAGCGGCACGGCGTTTCAGCAGCAAGTGTGGCAGGCACTTTGTACTGTGCCTTTCGGCGTGACCTGCAGTTATGCCGATATTGCCCGCCGTATTGGTAACGAGCAAGCCGTGCGGGCCGTAGGCGCGGCCAATGGCCGTAACCCTATTGCGATTGTTGTGCCCTGCCACAGAGTGATCGGCGCTAACGGCACCTTAACCGGTTATGCCGGTGGTCTGGATAAAAAAGCCTGGCTGCTAAAACACGAACAGCGCCAACCGGCGCTGTTCTGACACAGAATACCAACCTTAGAACTGGTAGCTGACACCAAAGCGGAATTCATTTTTGGTATCACCGCTGTTTAGTGCGATATTGCTGCGAATAGCCCAGTCCGGGCTGAGATAAAACGCAATACCACCAGCTAAACTGCCATGATCATCAGCAATAGAGTGATAGGTTGCTTCTGAGTATAACTCGACCTGCGGCGTTAGCGGGTGACGCAAACCAACACCTGCATACCCACCGGTATCATCCGCATCGCCTGACGCATGCTCGATACCGGCCAGAATGTAGCTTTGTGTCGTCGGTGAGAAGTCCAGTTTAAAACCGGTTAAATAGTTTACGCCGGCCTGGACAAAATTGACGTCAAAGGGGCCGTTAGATAAGCGGGAAAAAGTGCCATCAATCACCCAGCTGCCATCCAGCCGGTAAGAGCCTTCAACATAGGGGCCATCACCACCGGCATCGGTGTAGCCGGCACCAACATAGTCCCACTTAACATTGGCCTGAGCGCTGGCCGCAAAGGCTACGGCAATAATAGCGGCGAGTGTAAAGTTTTTTTTCATTGTTGTTACTCCTGTCTTGCCATGAGTACAGTTCACGGCACTGCGTACTACGAATAGGCTGCCAGCTTACCCCTGGCGTCTTAACACTGGCTGAACTATGCAACGCCGCTGGCAAGACAACAGCCAGTAAGCAATAATTCTATTTTTTAGGTTAAAACAAGGCAATTTATGCCATTTTCTTTTCGTTTATTATAAAGTTTAATGGCCGCATACACGTGGAGGTAACGATGACACAGCGAACACTACAACGCCTGATCCCATCAATTGCCGCATCAGATGGTGCTGGCGTAAAAATTAAACGCAGCCTGGGGCAAAACCAACATACCCGACTGGATCCGTTTTTAATGCTGGACTTTTTTGGCTCAGATCAGGCCGGCGATTATATCAAAGGTTTTCCACCGCATCCGCATCGCGGCTTTGAAACGGTAACCTATATGCTCGAAGGCCATATGCTGCACGAAGACCATTTGGGCAACCAGGGCCATCTGAAAAGCGGTGGCGTGCAGTGGATGACTGCCGGGCGCGGTATTATTCACTCTGAAATGCCGCAACAGGAAGCTGGCTTGATGCAGGGTTTTCAGCTGTGGCTAAACTTACCGGCAGCGGAAAAAATGAAACCGGCCGCCTATGTTGATATTGCCCCCGAGCAGATCCCGCAGCTTAGCCTGCCACAAGGTCAGGTGAAAATCATCGCCGGTACCTTGCAAAGCGGCGCCTTTCAGCAAGGCGGTCCCATTCAGGGGCTAAGCACCGATCCGCAGTATTATGATCTGCAGCTTGACGCTAATCAGCAATTGACACTGCAGTTAGCGGCCAACCATACGGCTTTTGTTTACCCTTATGCTGGCAGCGTTAACATACAAGACGGCACAGCACAGCGCACCGTGCCCCAGCACCATGCCGGAGTGCTTGGCCGCGGTGACAGTGTCACGCTGGTAACAAAGGCGCCGGTACGGTTGTTACTGCTGGCGGCTGCACCAATTGGAGAGCCGATAGTGCAATATGGGCCCTTTGTGATGAACAGCATGGCCGAGATAGAGCAAGCGATCAGTGATTATCAGCAAGGGACACTCACCGGCGAAGGCGCAGCTGAAAGTATTAAACTGGCCCACTAGCACCAGGAAAAGCGGGATTTTACACGCATCCCGCTTTATACTGTCGGCTTTACATCAGTAGAGACGGCAGTATGCAATTAATCGGTATTATCGGCGCTATGGAGCCGGAAGTGGCGCTGCTGCGCCAGCAAATCAGTGATGTCAGCAGCACCGAGCTGGGTGGCTACACCTTTTACAGCGGTAAGCTGGCCAACATGCAGGTGGTGCTGGTGCAATCAGGAATCGGCAAGGTGGCATCCGCCCTGGCGACAGCGTTACTTATTCAGCAATTTAAACCTGATGCCATCATCAATACCGGTTCGGCCGGTGGTTTTGACCCAGAATTGGAAGTGGGTGATGTGGTGATCAGTACCGAAGTCCGCCATCATGATGTCGATGTTACCGCCTTTGGCTATGAAATCGGTCAGGTGCCGCAAATGCCGGCCGCTTTTAGCGCCCACCCGGCGCTGGTACAGGCAGCGGAACAAAGTATTCAGGCGCTGGGGTTTTGCCAAACCAAAAAAGGCTTAATTGCCACCGGCGACAGCTTTATCTGTGACCCGGCCCGCATTGCCGTGATCCGCCAGCAGTTCCCGACCATGTTGGCGGTTGAAATGGAAGGCGCTGCCATCGCCCAGGTTTGCCATATGCTGAACACGCCTTTTGTGGTGATCCGTAGCCTGAGCGATATCGCCGGTAAAGAGTCGCCGCAGTCGTTTGAGGCTTACCTCGACGTCGCGTCGAAGCACAGCTCAGCCATGGTGCTGGAGCTGCTGCAACGGTTACATAGCCTGACCCTCTGACATGCTACCCGCCGCGGATATCTGGCCAGCGGGACTGTCTGTTTATCCACTGCTGATACTGGCAGTGGTGGCGTTACAGCGTCTGTTGCCACTGCCAGACAGCTACCACCCGCTGACGTTATTCCGTTATCTGGCGCTGCAGCTGGCAGCTAAAGTTAATCCGGATCCCAGCCGTAGCCGGCAACAGCTGTATATTTCTGGCAGTCTGGCACTGCTGGTTGCCACTGTGCCCTTTATTGCCCTGCTGTACAGTGTATATCAGTTTTCTGAGCTGCCTTATCTGTTGGACGCCTTGCTGCTATATCTGAGCCTGAACTGGCAAAACACCCGGCAACAAGCTCTGAGCGTACAGCGCAGCCTTAGCGCCGGTCAGCTTAGCCTGGCAAGGCAACAGGCCA
The DNA here is from genome assembly GCF_011634895.1 of Rheinheimera pleomorphica. GTDB lineage: Bacteria > Pseudomonadota > Gammaproteobacteria > Enterobacterales > Alteromonadaceae > Alishewanella > Alishewanella pleomorphica. The sequence continues at coordinate 297,026 of NZ_SIRR01000008.1, forward strand.
GGCCATTACTGCTGCGCCGTACCAGCAATTTAAGCGATATGGGGCTGAGTAAAGCGGTGATCGAGAGCCTGGCACTGCGCGCTGCCACGGCATTAATTGGCGTGTTGTGCTGGTTTTTAGTCGCGGGCGGTTTGGCTGCGCTGTGCTATCGCCTGCTGCTGGAACTGCAACAGCAATGGAATTGCAAACTAACGGCCTATCGCCATTTTGGTCTGCCCTGTGCCTATCTGGTGAAAGTACTGACAGCATTACCGCTACTGTTATGCAGCGCCACACTGGCGCTGCAACACGGTGTCCAATCCTGTTATCGTCAGGCGAAGCAGCGGCGCCAGCATTTTAGCCGCTTGTCTTTTTATTTACTGGCTTGTGTCAGTGTTAGTATTAAACGCAGCCTGGGCGGGCCGCTATACTATAATCACAGCAAACAACCACGCAGCAGATTAGTACAGCAGCAGGAACCTGGCGCGGCAGACATTACAGGCGTTATCAAAGTGTTAGGCTTTATGCAAAGCTATCTTTACCTCTTGTTATTTAGCTGTAGCCTGCTGCAGCTGGCCTGGTTACTGACAAACTACGTTTAGTTAAATGCCTGCACCGCCGGGCTGGACAAGCAGTAGTGTCTCGGTATATGTTTTCACACCACACAGGTGTAGCACCAATAAAACCTATAGCGCTACCAAACGGGAGTTTCTGTGAATTTTCTGCCGCAGCTTTTGCGTTATGCAGCGCTGATATTACTGCTAAGCGCGGTAAGTGTACCAGCTACCACACTGCTGCGACCTCTGACACCCGATCACGGCTTATCGCAAGGCAGTATTAATGACCTGCTATTGGATCAGGACGGCTTTTTGTGGCTGGCCACCGCCGGTGGCTTAAACCGCTATGACAGCAATCAGGTAGTACAACTGAGCAGCGCCGACTATGGCCTGCGTGAAGTGGCCTTCAGCAAGCTGTTGCAAACCCGCGACAACCATATTTACGCCGCCACCGAGACCGGTGAGCTGTATCATTATGACCGTGAATCCGGCCTGATGACCCTGCTTAGCCAATTGACGCAGCAGCATGAAACGCTGCGCTATGCCAATATCGTTGGCTTAGCCGAACTGGATGCTGACACTCTGCTGCTTACCAGCAGTAGTGCACTGTTTCAGGTGTCACGCCACAGCGGCAGCAGCAGTAAACTGCTGGATTTGGCTGATATTGGCCAGCCCGACGGCTGGTTGCGTAACCTTTATGTTTACCAACACTATGTTTTGCTGGCGGCCTTTAATGGTGTGATTATTTATGATTTGAACAGCAACAGCCACCAGTATCTGCATCATGTTGATCCCAACCAGAGCAATGCTGATCAGCAACATGTAAAAGTGCTTGATATACAACATGATAAGCTATGGATTGGCACAGTAGAAGGCTTATACAGCGTCTCAGTACAGCAGCTACTGGACTTCTTGCAGCAGCAAACGCCGTACCAGGTTAACACCGAGATTCCCGGCTTTAATATCTGGCAATTGCTGTGGCAGAACAACGAAGCATTGATACCGACAGAGCTTGGCTTATATCGCTTTACCCCCGCTACCGGCGACACCACAGCACTGCTTGCCTTTAGTGATGCCGGCCTTGGCCTGGCGGATAACAGTATGCTGGATATCGTTGCCGATAAAGACGGCGGTTACTGGCTGGCATCACGCGACGACGGCGCCTACTACTGGCACCCGCGTAGCAGAGCATTCAGCCAGCTCGGTTATAGCAGCACCGCTAGTAATGGCCTGAGTAACGATAAAGTGTTCAGCCTGCTGCAGGATAACGGCACTTTATGGGCAGGCACCGCCAACGGCCTGAATAAAATTCAGCTAAGCGATAATACAGTGCGTAGCTATTTTGTCTCAAACGACCCTAAAGCCGTCTATCACAACGGTACTGTGCTGCAAATTATGCCTGCCGGTAACAACCGCTACTGGCTGCATACCGGTACCGGGTTAAAACTGTTTGATGGCCAGACTGCACAATTATTACCACCGCCATTACAGCAGCCAGAAGATGCCAAATTACTGAATGAGCGCAGCGGCGGCTATTATGCTGACAAGCATTACCTGTATTTTTTCCGGCAAAGCAAACTGCTGCGCTATAACACCCAGGATGGCGTAATAGAGGATCTGACGGCAAAATTTATCCCGGCAGCAATAGACAATGGCGCCATTATTTTTGCCGCCCTGCAAGGCCGGCACACTGGCCTGCTGGTTGGTGTGCCGGATGAAGTCTGGTTGTGGCAACCTGACACCGGCAACCGCCAGTTGTTGTACCGCCACCCTAACTACCTGCCACAATCAAACCGTATTGCCGATACTGCCATCGTTGATCGCTTTAACCGCTTATGGCTGGGCATATCAGGCATAGGTTTGCTGGGTTTTGATGCCGATAGTCTGCAGTTGCAGCACCGGTTTAACGTGGCTGACAGCCTGCAGTCTGATGCCGTGTACAGTTTGCAGCAAGACGCCTATGGCGATATCTGGTTTTCATCACACAAGGGACTGGCGCGGCTTAACACCACACAACTACAGGTTGAACTTTTTACCCGCGACGACGGCGTGGCTACCCATGAATATAACAGTGGTGCTGTTACCCGCCTGGACGATGGCCGGCTGGTTTATGGCGCAATGCGCGGCCTGACACTGGTACAACCGGCATTATTACAACAGGCACCGGTCACACCAGAAGTGATTATTACCGGTATCAGTGTGCTAAGTGGCGACCTTAAACCGCGTTATAGCAACCTCAATGGCCGCCATTTTAGCCTGTCACATCAGGATTTGGGGATCACGCTGCAATTTAGCGCCATGAGCTTCAGCCGTAACCACAAAATGCGCTACCGCTACTGGCTAAGCGGTGCCGGCGATATTCAGTACCCGGTGCAAAGTAAGAATGAGGTGATATTTCCGCAATTAAACCCCGGCAAGTATCAGTTTCATGTCGTTGCGCTGTCACCGGATTCAGGAGCAGAAAGCCCAGCTGCCACACTGTGGTTAACAATTCAACCGGCGCCGTGGCAATCTGACTGGGCAATAGCGGCCTATCTGCTATTAGCCTTATTTGCAATTTACAAATTGTACCGATTTCGCCGCCGTCAACACGCTGAAGTCAGGCTGGCCCATCAGAAAGTGCAGCAAAGCGAGCAGCGTTTAAAGCAGGCGTTGCAATCTGTAAACAGTGGCGCCTGGGAATGGCGTGCCAGTAACAATCAGCTTTTTGCTGCCCGTATTCACACTATGCTGGGGTATCGCGAGCAAATGAACCCACTGACGATGCAGCAGCATATGACGTTAATTCATGCAGACGACAAGATCAATTATGCCAGCCAGTGGCAACGCTTTTTACAGGAGCCGGCCAGCGGTTTTGACTGCACCTACCGCATGCAGCATCAGGATGGACACTGGCTGTGGTTTCGCGATCAGGGCAAAGCCACAGACGTCAATAGCGACAATAAAGTCCTCAAAGTTATCGGCACGTTCAGCAATATTACCGAAACCCGTGCTAACCAGGAAAAGGCCCGGCTGTTTGGTGAAGCCTTTCAGCAAACACGGGATTGGGTGGTTATTCTGGATAACCGGCAGCGGGTATTAGCGGCTAACCAGTCATTTGCTGCCGCCTTTGGCAATATGGAGCAATACTTAGATAAACCACGCACCCATCATCTGGGGATCAGCCTGGTGCGGCGCCGGTTCTACACCAAGCTATTAAAAGCAATGCAAAGTGGCGAGCATTGGCAGGGCGAAGAGCAGGTGATCACGCCTGATGGCCGGGAGCGGCCAACGCTGATCAATATCAGCGCTATTGGCGAACAACAGCAACAAACCTTTTTCGTGTTGGTGTTTACCGACATAACAGCGCAAAAACATGCTGAAGATGAGCTGCGTTATCTGGCTAATTATGACGCCCTTACCGGCCTGCCAAACCGCGCCCTGTTGATGGACCGCATTTACCACGGTATCGATCAGGCTAAGCGCGATAAACGCTCCTTAGCCCTGTGTTTTATTGATCTGGATAAATTTAAACAGATTAACGACTCACTGGGCCACGATATCGGTGACTTACTGCTAAAAGAAGTCGCCAGACGGCTAACCCTGACCTTACGCGAAAGCGATACGGTGGCCCGCCTTGGCGGTGACGAATTTGTTGTCCTGCTGGAAGGCTACAAAGCGGAAGATAATATCAGCCATGTCGCGCGTAAAATGCTGTCGGTTGTTAGCGAACCTATGTCACTGGCCACGCACACCGTTGGCGTGTCACCCAGTATTGGTATTGCCGTTTATCCGGACGACGCCCTAAACGCCGGCGAACTGCTTAAACATGCCGATGTTGCCATGTATCACGCCAAAGAAGCCGGGCGCAATAACTTCCAGTTTTTCACTGCAGAGATGAACGAAAAAGCCCATATGCGGCTGGCACGGGAAACCCGGCTGCGTAAGGCATTACACAATGATGAGTTTATTAATTTTTACCAGCCGATAATCAACAGCCAAACCCGCCAGGTCGTCGGTGCAGAAGTTCTGTTACGTTGGCAAAGCAGCGAAGGCATAGTGTCACCGGCCGAGTTTATTCCATTGGCGGAGGAGCTTAGGTTAATTATTAATATGACACAGGCACTGCTGGAGCGGGCGTTAACCGATTTACGCCAGTGGCATGACGACGGCCACTTATTGTACTTGTCAGTAAACCTGTCAACCCAGCATCTGGAACAACCGGCGCTGGCCGACTATGTGCGGGAGTTATTGCAAAAGCATCAGCTGTCTGCCAGCTACCTGCGTTTTGAAGTCACCGAAAGCGCCCTGATGCGCGACCATCAAAGTGCCATTGAGACCATGCTGGCGCTAAGCGATCTGGGCGTGCAGCTGGCACTGGATGACTTTGGCACTGGCTATTCGTCATTAAAATACTTAAAAGAGTTGCCAATAGACGGTATTAAAATTGACCGCAGCTTTGTGCAGGATATTGGCATTGACAGCAGTGATGAAACCATTATCGAGGCCATGCTGAGCATGGCCAACAGCCTGGGGATGTATTGTGTGGCCGAAGGGGTAGAAACCGAGCAACAACTGGCGTTTTTCAGCCGACGTCATTGCTATCTGATCCAGGGCTATCTGTTTGCTAAACCTATGCCCGGTGCCACCATGTTGCAGTTTTTACAGCAGGAGTTTCAAAATATTTAAACCGCTGCGTCAGGTGGCGGCACTGGCGCGATAATTTCTGCACCAGCGGGCTCAGCCTGCAACTGCACTCTGCTATACTGCACTGCCCTGTGTATTGCTGCGGACCACTATGTTATCGCCTTTAGTTAAAGGGGCCTTGCTGTTACTGCTGGCCGAAGCCTGCTTCGCCGGTATCGGTGCCGTGGTAAAGTTTACCAGCAGCACTGCATCTGAAGCCCAGGTGGTATTTTTCCGCAACTTCTTTGCTCTGCTGTTGATGCTGCCGTTTTTATACCGCCACGGTTTTAGCCTGCTAAAAACCAAGCGCTGGTATTTGCACCTTAGCCGCGCGTTAACCGGCATCATCTCTATGTACTGCTTCTTTTATGTACTGGCCCGTCTGCCGCTGGCGCAAGGTATGCTGGTATTGCTGCTATCGCCGTTTATCGTGCCACTTATTGCCCGCTTTTGGTTAAAAGAGCGCCCCAGCCGGGTGACCTTATTTGGCATTTTATTGGGCTTTATCGGCGTAATGCTGGCGCTGCCCGGCGGCACGGGCACAGCCAATGCCATTATGCTGATTGGCTTGCTGTCGGCCGTGCTGGTGGCAGTCACTAAAACCACTATCCGTTATATGTCGGATACCGAACCGGCAGTGCGTATTGTATTTTATTTTTCACTGCTGACCGCCGTGCTGTCAGCGATACCACTGCCATTTTACTGGCAGCCGCTAACTCACGACGTTTGGCTGGCCTTTATCGCTATGGGGGTTCTGGCGGCCATTGGGCAGCTGGCGATGACCCGCGCCTACGCTATCGCACCGGCCAGCGACATTGGCATGTGGACCTACAGCAGCGTGATTTTTGCTGGTTTATTTGGCTATTTGTTCTGGCAAGAACCGGTAACCATGGCCTGGTTTGGCGGCGTGCTGGTGATTTTCTACGCCGGCTATATCACTACCCGGCAAAGGCTGTTGTGACGGATCTACAGCTGAAGCCAAAAGGTCGGAATCGGTTTACTCTAAGGCAACCGTTGCAGGCCAGGATGGCCGAATCGAGCCCCCACGGATGGGTTTACGGCGTGTTGACGTGAGTAAACCGATCTCGGCCTCTCTCAGGAATAGTCATTTTAAGCCAGTGCTGGCAACGCAGGCTCGAACAGGCTAAAATACGCTCCCTTTTTTCCAAGTGACAATACAGGTAACAACACGCAATGGGCAAAAAGCTGCACATTAAAACCTGGGGCTGCCAGATGAACGAATACGATTCATCGAAAATGGCCGACCTGCTGGACGCCACTCATGGCTTTACCCTGACCGAAGAAGCAGAAGAAGCAGACGTTATTTTGCTCAACACCTGCTCTATTCGTGAAAAAGCCCAGGAGAAGGTATTCCATCAGCTGGGGCGCTGGCGTCCACTTAAGGAAAAAAATCCGAATTTAGTTATCGGTGTTGGCGGCTGTGTCGCCTCACAGGAAGGCGCGGCTATTCGCGAACGCGCGCCTTACGTTGATATTGTGTTTGGCCCGCAAACGCTGCACCGCCTGCCCGAGATGATTAATGCTGTGCAGGGCAATAAATCACCGGTAGTGGACGTATCCTTCCCGGAAATTGAAAAATTCGACCGCCTGCCCGAGCCTCGCGCTGAGGGCCCCAGCGCCTTTGTGTCAATTATGGAAGGCTGCTCAAAATACTGTACTTTCTGCGTGGTGCCCTACACCCGCGGTGAAGAAGTCAGCCGGCCTTTAGATGATGTACTGTTTGAAATTGCCCAGCTCGCCGAGCAAGGCGTGCGCGAAGTCAACCTGCTGGGGCAAAACGTAAACGCCTATCGCGGTGAAAAATTTGACGGCAGCATCTGTCATTTCTCAGAATTATTGCGTTTGGTAGCGGCTATCGACGGCATCGACCGCATTCGCTACACCACTTCGCATCCGGTTGAATTTACTGACGACATTATCGAGGTTTACCGTGACGTGCCTGAGCTGGTTGATCACCTGCACCTGCCGGTACAAAGTGGCTCCGACCGTATTTTAAACCTGATGAAGCGTGGCCATACCGCACTGGAATATAAAGCGCAAATTCGCAAGCTGAAGAAAATCCGGCCGAATTTAAGCATGTCATCTGACTTTATTATCGGCTTCCCCGGTGAAGACGATACAGATTTTCAGGCGACAATGGACTTAATCGCCGCCATCAACTTTGATATGAGCTTCAGTTTTATTTACAGCGCCCGCCCCGGTACGCCAGCCGCCGACTTGCCGGATGACGTTAGCGAAGAGGCGAAAAAACAGCGTTTGTATATCCTGCAAGACCGCATTAACCAGCAAGCGCTGAAGATTGCCCGCAGCATGCTCGGCACTGAACAGCGTATTCTGGTTGAAGGCCCGTCGAAAAAAGACATTATGGAGCTGACCGGCCGCACTGAGAATAACCGGGTAGTGAACTTTCAGGGCACGCCGGATATGATTGGTCAGTTTGTCGACGTGAAAATTACCGATGTATTCAGTAATTCCTTACGCGGCGAGCTGATACGTACCGAGCGTGATATGGGGCTGCGCCGTGACACCGCACCACAACAAATTCTGGCGCGACAAAAAGCGGAACCCGCTGCCGATGCCCTGGGCGTGGCCAGCTTTACACCTTAACTTTCCCGGGGGCCTTGTGGCCCCCTTTTGCACTGAGGCCGGCTTTTGAGCACACCTTTACATACTGCAGAATTCACACTGGACGGTGCTGACAACAGACGCTTAACCCTGTTATGTGGCCCTTTTGATGATAACTTAAAGCATGTCGAGCGCCGCTTGCTGGTGGACATTAGCCATCGCGACAATCAGCTGAAAATTACCGGCCCGGCCGATAACGTTGCCGCAGCGATGGATGTACTGCAGCAGCTGTATAGCGCCACCGCTGCGCCGGACAGTGAGTTAACGCCGGAGCAGGTACATTTAGTGATCAGTGAAAACTACGATATTCAGTATCAGCAAGCCGATGGTGAGGCACGCGATTTTAGCCTGAAAACCAAAAAAGGCTTAATTAAACCACGTAACCCGAACCAGGCCAGCTATGTTGGCAATGTGTTAAGCCATGATGTCTGCTTTGGCATAGGCCCGGCCGGTACCGGTAAAACCTATTTAGCCGTGGCCTGCGCGGTCGATGCGTTAGAGCGCAATTTGGTGCGGCGTATTATTTTAACCCGGCCAGCGGTGGAAGCGGGCGAAAAGCTCGGCTTTTTACCCGGCGATTTGGCACAAAAAGTTGACCCTTACCTGCGGCCATTGTACGACGCCTTATTTGAGATGCTCGGCTTTGAAAAGGTCGAAAAGTATCTGGAGCGCGGCATTATCGAAATAGCGCCGCTGGCCTACATGCGCGGACGCACCTTAAATGATGCCTTTATTATTCTCGATGAAAGCCAGAACACCACGGTAGAGCAAATGAAAATGTTCTTAACCCGGATTGGCTTTAGCTCTAAGGCAGTGATCACCGGTGATATTACCCAGGTTGACTTACCGCGTGGCCAGTATTCCGGCTTAAAACACGCTATCGACGTCCTCGGTGACGTGAACGAGATTAGCTTTAACCATTTTACCGCCAAAGACGTGGTGCGCCATCCGATAGTACAGCGTATTGTTATGGCCTATGAAGCGCATGAAGCGGCCAAACTGGCCGCCACTGCGGCCGCTAAGGGCGAATAATGGCCATAACTCTGGATTTACAGCTGGCTTCAAGCGCCGCTAATTTACCCACTGAAACCGAGATCCAACAGTGGCTGGACGCGGCTATTTTGCCGTTTCAAGCGGATGCCGAAGTGACGGTGCGGATAGTGGATAACGACGAAAGCCAGCAACTTAACCACAACTACCGCGGCAAAGAGAAGCCAACCAATGTGCTGAGCTTTCCGTTTCAGTGCCCACCGGGTATTGAGCTGCCATTACTGGGCGATTTAGTGATCTGCGCACCGGTGGTGGCACAGGAAGCCGCCGAGCAAAATAAGACCTTAAACGCACATTGGGCACATATGGTGGTGCATGGCAGCTTGCATTTACTCGGCTTTGACCATATAAATGACGACGATGCCGCGCAAATGGAAGCCGAAGAAGTCACCATATTGCAGCAACTTGGCTTTAGTAACCCCTATTTGTTGGATGACGAATAGGATTTCTTTGTCTTTTGGAGTAACAGTTCACCCATGAGTGACGACAATCCCCACTCTAGTCGCGGTTCTGCCGGTAAATCCTGGCTGGAGCGAATAGCCAGTATATTCAGCGCAGAACCACAGGATATTTCAGATTTACAGGACATCATCAGTGAAGCACAAATGCGCGACCTGATTGATATCGACACCAAAAGTATGCTGCACGGTGTACTGGACGTTTCCAGCATGCGTGCCCGCGATATTATGATCCCGCGCTCGCAAATGGCCACTATCGATATCGACGACAGTGTGACCGACATGCTGCCGATCCTGCTGGAAAATAATCACAGCCGCTACCCGGTGGTCAACGAAGATAAAGATCATATCGAAGGCATTTTGCTGGTAAAAGACTTACTGCAATATGCGCTGGACCCGACCATGACCGACTGGCATCTACGCGACTTACTGCGCCCGGCGGTGATCATTCCGGAAAGCAAAAGGGTTGATGCGCTGCTCAAAGAATTCCGCCAAAAACGTTACCATATGGCGATTGTCGTCGATGAATACGGTGGTGTGTCTGGCCTGGTAACCATTGAAGATATTTTGGAGCAAATCGTCGGCGAAATTGAAGATGAGCACGACGACGAAGAAGAGCATGACATCAAAAAAATGGCGTCACGGGTATTTCAGGTTAGTGCTCTGACGCCACTGGACGAGTTTAACGAATCATTTAATACCGCCTTTGACGAAGAAGACGCCGACACCATTGGCGGCATAGTACTGCATGCTTTTGGCCATATGCCGGCCAAAGGTGAAAGCATTGAGCTGCAGGGCTTAACCTTTAAGGTCAGTAAGGCTAACAGCCGCCGCTTAGTGCAACTGCAGGTGATCCGCGCCAAAGAGAACGCTGTGGCAGAGGAAAGTTAAGCCGTTGCGCGCAGTCGTTTCCCACAAACTACAGGCGTTATTGCCGCAGCTGGTGTTAATGGCAGCTGGCGGCAGTACCACCCTGGCGTTTGCACCTTTTACCCTGTGGTGGTTGCCCTTATGTACGGTGGCCTTGCTGGTATTTTGCCTCAACCGCGCAACGTCGGCGCGCAGTGCAGCACTGACGGGGTTTAGTTTTGGTATCGGCTGGTTTGGCGCTGGCATCAGCTGGGTTCACGTCAGCATCGCCGAGTTTGGTGGCCTGCCATTGGCAGGCAGTTTAGCCCTGATGGCGCTGCTGGTAGCCTACCTGGCGCTGTTTCCGGCCTTTGCCAGCTGGCTAAGTTATAAACTACGCTACATACCAGTTATGCCGTTGTTGTTTGCCGCCTGCTGGACCCTATCCGAATGGCTGCGCAGCTGGTTACTAACCGGCTTCCCGTGGTTGTCGCTTGGCTACAGTCAAACCAGCCATGGCCTGACCGATTTTGCGCCCTTGCTGGGCGAAACCGGTATCAGCTTTCTCCTGGTGTTTGCCGCAGCCTCCATTGCACAGCTGTTTAGCCACAGCGCCCACATCAGTCGCTATGGCTATATTATTATTGCCGCTGCACTGTTTGTTATCAGCCCGATGTTAAGCAACTTTAATGGCTGGCACTACAGTGAGCAGCAGCTTTCGGTATTGCTGGTGCAAGGCAATGTAAAACAAGAACTGCGCTGGGTTCCCGAGCAAGAACAACCCACCATGCTGAAATATATGGACTTAACCCGGCCGCATTTTCAAACCGATTTAGTCATCTGGCCCGAGGCGGCCATTCCAAGGCTGGAGCCACTGGCTGAAAATTATCTGGACAACCTCAACCGCGCCGCCCTTTATGCCGATACGGCGGTGATCAGCGGCATTCTGGACTACAACTTTCACACCCAGCAAGCCTGGAACAATCTGATTGTGTTGGGTAAACGCTACCCAGACTCGACCGATGGCGATTATTTTTATGGCCACGGCAACCGCTACAGCAAACATCACCTGCTGCCGATTGGCGAGTTTGTACCCTTTGAAAGCGTGTTGCGCCAGCTGGCACCGATTTTCGATTTACCCATGAGCTCGTTCAGCCGCGGCAGTTATGTGCAGCCTAATCTGGTGGCGAATGGCTTTCACTTGCTACCGGCTATTTGCTTTGAAATTGCGTTTCCATCTCAGATAGCTGCCAATATGACCGCCGACACTCAGCTGCTGCTAACCGTCAGCAACGATGCCTGGTTTGGCGACAGCATAGGCCCACACCAGCATTTACAAATTGCCCAGATGCGGGCACTGGAGTTTGGCCGGCCGCTGCTGCGCGCGACAAACAATGGTGTTACCGCAACCCTTGCTGCCGATGGCAGCATCAGTAAGCGTCTGCCGCAGTTTAGCGCAGCGGTACTACAAGATGAGCTAACACTAACCGTTGGCAGCACGCCCTACAGCCGCTTTGGCAGTGGGCCATTAGCCCTATTATGCGCCATTATCTTACTGGCAGGCGCCGTGCTGCAACGTCGTCGTGCAGCAACAGCATAAAGCCAGCAGACTGCTAAACATCTAACCTTATTTATTTCTACACGCCTTAGAAAAACCAGCTTAATTACAATTTGTAACAGATATTTAGTTAACCAATTTCACGAAAATCACATAAATCAGCCGTTTTCGGGAACTTTTTCGAACAGATTGCAATAGTTTTTTTTCTGTGGCAAAACAGTCAGCATGCTGAATAAAACAGCAATGCGATAAAGCACCAACAGAGTGCGACCAATAACAAGTAAAATCAGCAACCATGACTGATTAAAGCAACATCCAGAGGAAGTAAGTTAATGAAATATAATAAATTGTCCACAATTGCGACTGCCACCCTGCTGGCAATGGGTTTTACCGCTGCAGCCGCAGCGTCAGATCGCGTCATTATTCAGGTTGATAACAGCAAAAAAGGCGTGGTTAAAGCACTGGCGAAACAGCTGGGCGGTGACGTAAAAGTGGATGCCGATGGCTTTATTGCGGCACAGTTTAGCGGCAAGTCATTAAGCGAAATCAAAGGTTTGTTAAACAACCCACATATTAAACTGGTAGAAGAAGACGTTGTGCGTAAGCCACTGGCTATCTATAACGATGACCTGGGCAACCCTATGACTGAGCAGTTAACACCTTATGCGGTGTACCAATCTCAGGCAGATCAGGTAGCCTTAAACTTGGGCGCTGGCATGAAAGTTTGTGTTATCGACTCAGGTTTGGACCGCTCAAACGTAGATTTCGACTGGGGCAATATCACCGGTGATAACGACTCAGGCACAGGTAGCTGGGATGTTGCTGGCGGCCCACACGGTACCCACGTCGCCGGTACTGTCGGCGCTGCCGATAACGGCGTTGGCGTAGTAGGTATGGCACCTGGCGTAGCCATGCACATTATCAAAGTATTTAATGCTGAAGGCTGGGGTTACTCTTCTGATCTGGCCTATGCGGCACAAAAATGTACCGCGGCCGGCGCTAACATTATTACCATGAGCCTGGGTGGCGGCGGTGCTAACAGCACAGAATCCAATGCCTTTGCTACCTTTACCAACAACGGTGGCTTAGTATTAGCTGCAGCCGGTAACGATGGCAACAACGTACGTTCATACCCTGCTGGCTACCCATCAGTAATGATGATCGGTGCCAATGACGCCAACAATGCCATTGCCGATTTCTCGCAGTTCCCAAGCTGCACTTCAGGTTCAGGTAAGCGTGCCACCACAGACGAAAAGATCTGTGTTGAAGTGACCGCTGGCGGCGTTGATACCCTGTCTACCTACCCGGCTGACGGCGCTACCTCATCATCACTGTACGCAGGTAGCACCGCTTTTGCCTCGTCTGCAATGGAAAATGCCGGCTCAGCAACAGCCAACACCTATTTTATGGGTTTAGCTACTGCAACAGACAGTGGCGCTGCTGGTAAAGTGTGCGTCATTGATCGTGGTACTATTTCATTCCATGACAAGGTGAAAAACTGCGAAAACTCAGGCGGTGTTGGCGCTGTTATTATCAATAACGAAGCCGGTATGCTGTATGGCACTTTAGGTGAAGGCACAGCTAATACTACATCTATCCCGGCAGTAGGTGCTGCACAGGAAGACCGTTCAGCGCTGTTAGCGGCCAGCACGATGACCGTCACCATCGAAAGCAGCGACTACGGCTATATGAGCGGTACCTCAATGGCCACACCTGCCGTAGCCGGTGTAGCGGCACTGGTATGGTCAAACTTCCCAAGCTGTAGCGGTACTGAAATTCGTAACGCGTTAAAAGCCACAGCACAGGATGCTGGTGCTGCCGGTAAAGACGTGTACTTTGGCTATGGTATTGTTAAAGCTAAAGCGGCATACGACTATCTGAGCGTTAACGGCTGTACAGGCTCTGGCGGTGGTGACACCGGTGGCGACACTGGTGGTGATACCGGCGGCAGCTGTAAAGGCGGCCCGAGAAAATGCGGTTAATTTGTTAAGTTGACAACAGCCGGCCCAGTGCCGGCTGTTTTGTTTTTAACGACTAAATTTGTTAACAAAACAGCTTGAGAACCCGGCTCAGTAGGGTAGACTAAAAGCACGCTAATGCTTTGCCGGCCTTTAAGATGACCTTACTGCACAACATCAGCCGCACCTTGCAGCGCCGTCGTAACACTACCTGGCACGCGCTGGGGTATGACACCACGGTCAGAGCGGAAACCGCCGCCGATATTGACGCCATCGCCAACCTGACACGCCACGCCTTTAACAACGAAGCCGAAGTAAAGCTGATCACTAAACTGCGTCAGGCGCAGGATGACTGCGTCGCCCTGGTTGCCGAGCAACATGGCAAGGTAGTCGGACATATACTGTTTTCACCGGCGACGCTGGAGCATTATCCGGATACCCGCCTCATGGTATTGGCGCCGATGGCCGTCAGCAATGTGCTGCAGCACCAGGGCATTGGTTCGGCATTAGTCCGCGCCGGGCTGGAGCAGTGCAAAAAAAGGGGCATTCAGGCAGTAGTGGTGCTTGGGCATCCGGCTTACTACCCCAGGTTTGGTTTTGTACCGGCCAGTGGCTATGGCATCCGTTGCCCGTGGCCGGTGGCAGACGAGGCCTTTATGTTGCTGGAACTAACCGACGGGGCTGTCAGGGAAAAAACCGGCCAGGTGCTGTACCACCCGGCGTTTGCTGAACTTTAATCGCTCTCTTATCCGCTTGATGACTATCACCGATACGAATTCCGGGTTGACAACGTTCACCATAGTCACGAAAATTCACACCCAATTACCCACACATTAACTTTTAATTCAAAATAAGGTCGCAGGATGCCAGACCGTCAGTACGATGGCGTATTACTGGAAGATAAGTGGGGCAAAACCTATTTGTGCAGCACCAGTTTATTAGCCAGAGTTGATTTAGGTGAAGATTACGTAACATGGGTTCACGACAGAGTTTTTGGTTGTTATTTTCTGCACGATTTAGTACCGCACTGGAATTTACGCCAAATCTGGGCAGACATATATCAACATGCCAAGCCCTGGGCTTTTGATTTATCGACATTTACTGATTTTCAGTTGCGTGATGCACTGCTTGACATCTTCGCCGCGGATGAAATGCGTATTTGGCAACTAACCGAAGGCTGGGGTGCACCACCAGAAGACAATGGCATAGGCGACGGCGGCTTAGCACCAGAAACTAGCAGCTCGGCCCTTGCACCCGCCCGCAAAAAAGCGCTTAAACCCGGTGGCGGTGTTACACCCACAGATAGCGCTAATGCCACAACGGCAGCGCATAGCAGTACAGATACGTCAGCTAGTTCCGCGCCGGCAACGCAAAATGTAACCGAGCGTTTTGGTGACAACGAAGCTGTGTGGGTAATAGATGAGCAAGGCCGTCCGCTCTCGGTAACTGCCACGTTAACCAGCACGTATAGTGAAGCCCGCACATCACAGGAAAAGCAGCATCAACGCACCGTAGGTGGTGATGCCCGCTTAAGCTCTGATGATGGCGGTCATATTATCGGCCACCGTTTTATGAGCGACCAGGGCTTAAAGAACCTGTTTCCGCAAGATGCTAACTTAAACCGCGGCGCGTATAAATCGATGGAAAATGAGTGGGAAGACTGGACCAAAGAGGGTTATGAGGTCCGGTTAACGGTCGAATTAGATCCGCCCGGTGCCGAAAGACCAGATAACGTTATTGCAGAGTATAATGTCTACGACAAAAATACAGGCAAACGAGTTTTCAGGCGCCGTCATGAATTCAACAATCAGCGTGGTGAAACTTTTGAGCGTGTTGCCCGTAAAGATATGCAGGATTACAGAGGTTAAAATGAATATTGATCCAAAATACTTCGATGATTTAAGAAATTTAGTTTTACGCTGTCAGGATGTTTTGGAAGAGCCAGCCTGGAATGCTCTTGCATTTGTATTTGATATCACAGAAGGGCATATGGCTAATTCTGGCTTCATATATGTTGATGATGACATTATTCCTGCCGCAGCTGGAATAAAGGGCGAACCAATGGCGCTAAATCAGAAAATCCGCGAATTCCAAAATGCCATATTCGAAGCCTGCGGCCATAAATTTGTGCAGCTGCTTATCCAAATGAACTCAGCCGGAAAAATTCATATCGACTTCGAGTTTGATAACCCCAAGCGCTGGAATATGGGCCCGGCTAATTACCGCGCTATGCGTGAGCAACTGCGCCCGGTATTTAATTGATCGCAACGGTAATGACCATAAACCTGACACAAGCAAAAGCTGAACTTAAGCTATGGCAACAGCAGGGTAAAAACCTGCTGGCGCTGGTTAAACTACAGCATAGTAAACCCGGCTTTAGCCTGTACATCCCCGGCTACCGCTGCAACAACTGGTATCGGTTGAGTAACCGGTACTACTGCAACCAGCAAGCGGCGCTTGCAGCTTACGGTAAATTACTGGATTCACTAAGCGCCGACATTTGCAACACAGAGAGCTCATCAAAACGATCAACACACATTAGCAGTGAAGCAGCGGCCTAACCTAGTAACCGCACCAAATCAGTAACTGTGTACAGCAAACAACATTGAAGTGATATACCAATTATGCAAACGAATACCGAACCAAGCTTAACCATATTGCTGGACCAGCTTAACAACGCTCTGGCGCAAGAAGTGCCAGAGGCGTTGGGTACACTGCTTAAAGACAATGCGCATTGTCGTATCTATAACATAGGGCTGTATTATTGCGCAGGCAGTTGGAGCTATTGCCTTCCTACTCTGGCCAGTGAAGCAGGTTTAGAAAAAGTAGCCCGCGCTTATGCTGTGCACTCCATGCTAGCGGTTGATGATATTAAGCAGCAATTACGCTGGAGCCCGTGTGACTCACCTCATCATAGTGATACTTCGCTGGAAAGCATGATGCCAATGACACAACAGGTTCTGGAATCGTTATCAATGTATTGTGATGAGCTTGACGACTACAGTAATGACTATTTCGACGAAACCGATACTGAAACAGAGCAGATCCACAACCGTATACACGCTAGGGTTATCAACGAGCTTAAAAAGGCCGTAACTCAGCCTGCTATGCGGGATTATATTCAGCAAGGTGGTTTAATCACCTTACAGGCAGGTGACCAAAGCCACGAGTGCTTTCTGGCAGATGTCGCCGCTATTATGGGCGAGGCTGCACATAAACGCGTTGAACATGAGATCAGCATAGCCAGTGAGCTGTTTGCAAAAGAGTACGCTTTGCAACAAGCGATGACTGAGGAACAGCTAGCGCAGTTGGAAGCAACGACGCTATCCGTTGCCGATTTTCAGCCAGATATTGATCGCTTTAAACCAGCATTTGTTGAATGCGATGGCGGTGTATACCTGGCTAAAGAGCAGTATTTGCCCGCTTATACAGATTCAGAACAGGAAGCACTGTACAACAGATTCTCGTTATGGGATTTGCTGCAATCATCAGAGCACTTTGACGAAATTTACCGTAAATTTGGTGGCTTAACCGGCAAAGCTCCTGCCAAGGAAGATCTACTACCTACGATCGCGCTGGCATTTGCGACTAAACTGAAGACGCTGTTACAGAACACGTTTCCAAACCGCCGTTTTAAGGTTTACATTTGTGTCAGCCGGATGGCGCTCAGCCGCATTGCATTTTGTACCGAGCGCAATGACGGTTATGATTTTCATATCACAACGGATGACGTTTTGCCCGGTGTGCAGACCATTATCTGAGCAACAACCAATCTGTGTTACGCAGCGGGCCTGGCAGCTATGACGCCCAGGCCTGTGCTGTATCCCCGCTAATCTTCATCCATAGCGCCGTTGACTATCTCGGCAATTTCCGCCAGCCGCACCAGAGCGCGCCCGTTAACAGACTTCTTCGGATACTGGCCGCGGCTGTTCTTTTCGCCAGCCTCAACACCGGTAAGCAAGGTTAAGGCTTCATCAACGGTTTTAACCACATAAATATGGAATTTATGCTGCTTTACCGCGCTGATAACCTCGTCATTCAACACCAGGTTTAACTGATTGCTGGCCGGAATAATTACGCCCTGCTCGCCAGTTAAGCCGCGGCTCTGGCATAAGCGGAAGTAACCTTCAATTTTTTCGTTTACACCGCCGATGGCCTGTACCTGACCATGTTGGTTTATCGAGCCAGTTACTGCCAGGCTTTGCTTAATCGGCATATCGGTAATGGCCGATAGCAAGGCGCAGACTTCAGCCAGTGACGCGCTGTCACCATCGATATGGCCGTAGCTTTGTTCCATCGCAATGTTGGCCGACAACGTCAGCGGAAACTCGCGGGCATACTTGGCCCCCAGATAACCGGTCAGCAGCAACACCCCTTTGGAGTGAATGGCTTTGCCCAGCTCCACTTCGCGCTCTATGTCCACCACCCCACTGGAGCCGGCAAACACCGTGGCGCTAATGCGCGCCGGCGTACCAAAGGCAGTGTCACCAATTTCCAGCACCGTCAGACCATTAATTTTACCCACGGCCAGGCCGTCGGTATCAATTAAAATCTGGCCTTCCTGAATATCTTCCAAAAAGCCTTCGCTAATGCGCCCGGTACGGTGCTGTTTGCCTTTTAGCGCCTGCTGAATATGTTCGGCAGATAAACTGCTGCTATGCTGCTGACCGGCGTAATAGCAGGCTTCGCGCACCAATTCCAGTACATCAGCAAAGCGGGCCGATAATTTACGCTGATGCTCGGCCTGGCGAAAACTAAAGTTAAGCAGTTGCTTCAGGCCGCTGGCGGTCAGCTCATCGATATTCAACAGCCGCATTTGCTCGCGGATTTGCATCGCCATATAACTTACTGTCTCAGCGTTATAGGGCAGATAGTGCTCAAAATCAGCCAGCACCCGGAACAGTTCGTTAAACTCGTCATCGACATCCTGGATCAGGTAATACAGGTCACGTGAGCCAAGCAGCACCACTTTCACATTCAGCGGGATCGCTTTGGGTGTAATAATGGTGGAGTTAGTTACCGCATGCTCTGATAACGTATCAATCAGCAGCTCGCCGGATTTCAGCGCCAGTTTAAGGGCATCCCACAGCTGCGGCTGGGTTAGCAGCCGGTCGGCATCAAGAATAAGGTAACCACCGTTAGCGCGGTGTAAGGCGCCGGGACGGATCATCCGGTAATTGGTGTATAACGAACCACTGTTCGAGTTGTACTCTACCCGGCCAAACAAATTGCCGTAGCTGGGGCTGGGTTCAAAAATAATCGGCGCACCCGACATGCTCTCATAATGCACCAGCACATTGGGCACAAATTCTTCGATAAAAATTTCGCGGTTATCGCTTTCTTCCTGTTTTTCGCTGTCAGACTCATCCGGCATCAGTTCCAGTACGGCTTTTACCAGATGGCTGCGCATTTCACGGATATAACGCAGTACACCAAGCTCAGCGGCATAATCATGCTCCAGCTGTTTTAACAGTGGCTTAATTGCCTGCTCTATGGTGTCTTTTCGAAGCGCGCGCAGGCTTTCCGACAGCTCGCGTTTCCACTGTGGCAGCTCCAGCAATTGCTCATTTAAAATGGTTTCCAGCTCACCCACCAAACCATAAAAAAATTGCCGCTGCTCTTCGGTTAGCTTACTAAACTCCTGATCATCCAGCGGTTTACCATCAATTATTGGCGAAAAGCTCACCGCGCCGTTTTCTTCATACAGCACGACGTTTTTTTCCAGTGCCTTTTTCTCTACCAGCTCTATTGCCAGCTCGTATTTATCGTCAAAGGCGCGGGCAATGGCTTTCTTTTTGCGTTGGTAACCCGGGTTATCAAAAGCGGCCGGAAAGGTATCCAGCAGCTCGTCTATTAACGCCTCAATTTTTTTAACCAGTACCTTGCCTTCGCCCGGCAGTAAGCGCAGCGTGTTCGGCACCCGCTCATCATCAAAGTTATTTAAGTAGCACCACTCTTCCGGCGTGGCTTTTTCGCTGGCCGCCTGTTGCAGAATATCCTGCACCAGCGTAAAGCGGCCTAATGCAGGCTCTCCCATCACGTACAGGTTGTAACCGGGCATATCCATGCCAATGGCAAACGCCAGTGCCGATTTCGCCCTGTCCTGGCCAATAAAGGCCGGGATCAGTTGCTGCACGTCCAGCGCCTGCTTAATCAGCTTGTTATCCAGATTCGGCCCAAGCTGCTGTACTGTTAATGCCAGTGGATGTGGGTGTTGGGTCATGTATTACCTATGCAAAACCTGCAGTTATTGCGGCTATACTAGCAAAAAGCAGCAACCCTGTGCGGCAATTTCGCTGTTTGATTAAAGAAATCCCCCCGACTGTCGATACAGTGTGCAACAAGGCAAACAGTACACGGGGCCAATCATGAACGAGACTTACCGCTTACAGAAGATCCGCAATCTGGGCGTACGCCTGCAAGAGCTTGAATTACTGGCGTTAACGCCGGGTAAATCTTACACCAGTGCCGCCCTGAACTTCTTGTTTGCCGATCACGAACTGGAGCGCCCGGCCGGCTTAGGGCTGGAGCATACGTTAAAAACCCTCGGTGAAGCCATTATGGCCAAACGCAAAGTACGCTTTTCGCAACTGGATGCCGACGCCGTCATCGACTTTTTCTGCCGGCTGTACCGGGTCCATTAAACCGCCTTCCCCCGCGCCGCGTTTTGTCCCGAACGCGGCAGCAACCCGATGCAAAACCTGGTCTTAATGTGCTGCTATTGCAGTTGCAGTGAAATATTCCCAGCCGCTTACCGTTCTTATAGTGCAATCAAAGCAACGATGAGCGTTCACCATGCAGTTGGTTTTTTCCTTTTATCAGCGCGCCGTACAGGCAAGCCAGCAGCTGTCAGGCCTGGCACCTTTGCTGTTGCGGCTTTATCTGGCACCGGTGTTATTGCAGGCCGGCTGGAATAAATATCAGCATTTTGATGCCACCACGGCTTGGTTTGGTAATACCGACTGGGGCCTGGGCTTGCCACTGCCTGCTGCTTTAGCCGCGCTGGCGATAGCGGCAGAAACGCTGGGGGCAGCATTACTGTTGTTGGGCCTGTTTACCCGGTTGGTTAGCATACCGTTAATGATTACCATGCTGGTGGCAATCTTCGCAGTACACTGGCCTAACGGCTGGTTGGCGATTGCCGATAGCAGCAGCTGGTTGGCTAATCAGCGCGTGTTAGACGCAGCGGAGCAGCTCAGTACAGCGAAAAGCCTGCTACAACAACACGGCAATTATGACTGGCTAACGGCTAATGGCAACATCGTGATACTGAACAACGGCATTGAATTTGCCGCGACCTATTTTGTCATGTTACTCAGCCTGTTTTTTAGTGGCGGCGGTCGCTACACCAGTTTGGATCATTTCCTGCACCGCCGTTTGATCGCCGGAGTACGCTAATGGCCAGCATTCATTTTTTGCCAACACCGGCAAATCAGGCTAGGCTAACGCACAACAATGCCACAGACACCTCAATAGCCACTAAGCCAGCCCCTATGAGCGAGCCACAATACAGCAGCGCCGCAGTCTTTCAGTTGCAAGACAGTAAACAACGCCGCTATGAACAGCTGGTAAAACACTACCATGCTGATCTGTACCGTTATGGCTACTGGCTGTGTAAAGACGCCGATATTGCGCAGGATTTGGTACAGGAAACCTTTTTGCGGGCCTGGAAAAGCCTGGACAGCCTGCTGGATGCCAGTGCCGCCAAAGCCTGGCTTATTACCATACTACGACGCGAGAATGCCCGCCGTTTTGAGCGTAAGCAATTTGACTATGATGATGCCGCCGAGCAAGACAGCCTGCCTGATACCGGTCAGCGTAGTGCAGAGCAAGATTACGACAATGCTAAATTGCGCAGCCATATTGCCGCCCTGCCGCTGGAATACCGCGAGCCTTTGATATTGCAGGCGCTGGTCGGTTTTAACAGCGATGAAATTGCCAGCCTGCTGCAACTGAATGTGAATACCGTCAATACCCGGCTGTTCCGCGCCCGTAAACTGCTGCGCAACCAGCTGGAATTAATAGGGGAACCCTGCCATGGATAACACAGAATTACGCCGTATCTTGCTGGCCGATCCCTTTAGCGACGATCCGACGCTGCAACAGGCATTGGCGCAAGATATTGAACTACGCCTGTTTGCCAGTGAATTACAACAGCAACAGCGCGAGCTGGAAGACGCCTTGCAAGTGCCGGTGCCGCCGATGCTGGCCGAGCGCCTGTTGCAAATTCCGCAGCAGCAAAAGCAGCGGCGTAACTGGTTTACACCACTAGCACTGGCGGCCAGTATAGTGCTGGTGTCGGTACTGGGGGTGCAGTTATATCAGTCCCAGTATGCAACAGATTTAGGCAGCCACGCCCTGGCGCATGTGTATCACGAGCATGACTTCCTGCTAACGCAGGCCGCCACCCAACCGCTGGCAGAGGTAAACCTGAAACTGGCCGACTTTAGCGCCAGCCTGCAAAACTGGCAGGACGAGATTATTTATGCCCGTTACTGCACCTTTCAGGGCGTACGTTCGCTGCATCTGGCCGTTAAAACAGCCACTGGCTATGCCACGGTGTTTGTTGTCCCCAAAGACGCTGAACTGGCCTTTAGCGCTCAATTTTCCGATAAGCAGTATCAGGGCTTAACACTGGCGATGGCCAAGGCCAATGTGATTGTGGTTAGCGACAACGCCGCTGACTTACAACAACTGCCGGCAAAGTTAGCCGATAAGCTGATTTTTTCCGCCTGAGCCAAGCCTGATGCCGCTTCTTATCGCCTCCCCTGACGTCGCGCCGGTAGGTAATCTGCAGCACCTGGGGTTGCAGGCCTTTATGCCGCACCCGCTGCTGGCCACCTGGATACAATGTTACTGGGTAATGCGCCAGCCTGTGCTACCCGCGGCCGGTTACCGCCAAACCTTGTATCCGGATGGTGGCAGCAGCCTGCTGTTTTATTTTCAGCCCGGCAAGCGGCCACTTTGCTATTTTAACGGCCGCCAGACGTTAAGCCGCTTGCAGTTAAGCGGCTGGCTGGACATTGTTGGTGTGCGTTTTTACCCCGGAGGCGCTTTTCAGTTGTTAGATCACGATGCCCCACAGCTACAGAGCGAGGCGGTAAATGCGGCTGATTTTGACATCCGTACCCTGCCACTGCTGCAGCAACGCCTTGCAGCAACAACGCAGACCGCCGAACGCCTGGGGCAGATTGAGCAGTGGTTATTGCAGCAGATGCAGCAGCGTCATGCTCAAAACAGCCCTATTCAGCAGATACTACCGGTGCTACTGCACCAGGCGACGCCTTCGGTTAACCAGCTAAGCCTTGCAGTTAACCTGAGCCGGCGTCAGTTTGAGCGCAAGTTCCAGCAACAGGTGGGCGTCACGCCGGGCCAGTTAAAACTGCTGCAACGGATACGCCACGCCAGACAATTGATTAACCTAAACCCGCAACAGTCACTTACCGATATTGCGCTCTGTAGCGGCTTTTATGATCAGCCCCATTTTATCCGTCAGTTTCAGCGCATTACCGGCCAGACACCGGGCCAGTACCGGCAGCGTAAACAACACCAAGCTACCATGTCGCAAAAATACAATTCTGTTTAGCCCTTAGCTGTCACTCTAGCGGCTTCATCATCCGAAGGAGCACAACATAATGTCACGCATAGATCGCAACGATGTGTATAAACTGCAACCCACTTTAGTCACCGCGCTGACAAACCTGGGCGACGCCGCCGGGCAGGTAATAGAAGCGCCGTTGGTGCATTTGTTACACCTGCGTATTTCCCAGCTTAATGGCTGTGCTTTTTGTCTGCATATGCATGCGGCAGAAGCCCGCCGCGACGGCGAACAACAGCAACGGTTGGATGTGCTGGCCGCCTGGCAGGAAACAAGCTTTTTTTCTGACCGCGAACGCGCAGCACTGCGCTGGGCTGAAGCGCTAACCTTATTGCCAAGCCAACAGCGGTCTGACGCTGTCTACAGTGAACTGATCACCCAGTTTAGCCAGCAAGAAATAGTTAACTTAAGCGCGATAATCGTCACCATGAATGCCTGGAACCGCATAGCGCTGGGCTTCCAGTTTCAACCATCTCTGACGGCAAATTAACCGCATTGACAGCTATCGAGCCGCGGTATGCCGTGGCGCGATAGCGGCTTTTGACAAACCTCACCCTTTTAAAACGGTTGTTAGTACAGCCAGCACTACGCCGCTACAAACGCTACAATATCGTCAACATTATTTACAATATAAATACGCAATGACCACAATAAACAAAATACTTATTTAATATCAATTGATTAAAAATGTAAAAAATAAGGCATAAAAATTGCTGAAGCTGCGGGCTTTAAGTAGCTATATAACTATCAGCAATAAAAACGGAGATAAATAATGACATTTAGGAATTTAGTGGTTGCGCTGGGTTTTTGTGCTGCCCTGCCTGCACAAGCGGCAATTATCGGTCTGGATGTGCTAAACCCCGGCGATGATGCTGCCCGTGATATGACCAATGCACTGCTGGGTAGCGGCATAAATGTTATCGATGGCAGCCAGGTGTTTCAGGGGCTGTTAGGTGATGACACTACCGGCCAGTCAGCGTTATATCAAGGCGCCAGCTTTAGCAACGGTGCGCACACTGTTAGCATTGGCAGCGGCGCATTTCTCAGTACTGGCCGGGCTAATCTGCCCAATACGAATACCTCGGCCAGTTTTGGCAGCGGTACCGGCACCGGCAGTGACAGCGATCTGTCGGCACTGCTGGCCAGCAATGGCGCCCCCAGCACCAACACGAATGACGTTAACTTTATCGAGTTTCAATTTTCTGTCGCCGACGGCTTAAACGCTATCAGCCTGGACTTTATTTTTGGCTCTGAGGAGTTCCCGGATCAGGCGGTAACAGACGTATTCGGTGTCTTTGTCGATGGCGTTAACTATGCGTTCTTCCCGGACAACAGCCTGATCTCCTTCGTCACCGGGGTAAACGCCGGCAACTTTAATGACAACACTCAGGGTGATTATGATCTGGAATACGATGGTTTTAGCAATCTGCTAAACCTGGTTGGCTTGCTGGATACGTCGTTAAGCATGCACACCATTAAAATTGCCATCGCCGATACCTCTGACAGCATTTATGACAGTGGCGTCTGGTTATCTAACCTGCGCGCAATCAGCGCCGATACCGGGGGTGTAAATAATCCATCTAACCCGGTTTCTGCACCTGGCACCCTGGCATTAATGGGCCTGGGCCTGTTCGCAGCCCTGCGCCGCAGAAAACCACGTTAAGCAGCCCCGCAGCGGCGCAACCTCAGGCGGTGGTGTTGTTAAACCACCGCTTTGTTTTTTCGTCGCTACGACAACTGCAGTTAATGACCATAGCTAACCACCCGCAATATCGTCGAGCGCTCCTTCTGTTGCTTCCAGAAACACCCTCAAAATCATTAAAACCTGATTTATTTGTAGCTCAAATAGTTAGCTTTCTGTTAGCATACGCCGCCGCATTTGTCCCCAATTTACGCGGTGCAAAATTCCGATTTTCGCTCGTGATTCAATGATCAAAATCGACAAAGCAGCATAGGGACTAATGCATGCTTGGTTAAACATAACATGGAGATTAATATGACCAACCCACTTAAGTCACTGCTAACGGTCACTATGTTAGCAATGCTGGCTGGCTGCGGCGGCTCTGCCAGCGACAGCGCATCGGAAGCAACTTACGGTTTATCCGGAACCGTAACAGGTTTAAACGGCAAATTAGTTGTTAGTGTCAACACCAATGAAGTTGAGTTAAACAGCAATGGCAACATTAGCTTAGGTAATGGCTTTAGCGCTGGGACCGGCGTTAACCTTGCAATAAAAACTCAGCCAGAAGGTCAGGAATGTGCCTTTACCAGCCCAACCAGTATCACCTTTGTCAGTTCTGATGTAAGCAATGTCGCCATCGCCTGTAACAACTTAACCTATAACATCGGCGGCACAGCAACAGGCCTGGGCCGGGAATTTACATTGGCTTACAGTTATGATGGTCAGGCGGGCAATCTGGTAATACCGGCCGACGGCGCCTTCGTCTTTCCTACCCAGTTTCCTTCAGGTACTGAACTGAGCTTTAGTGTGCCAGCAACGGTTGGTCATCATTGCGCCATTACACCAACCTCAGTAGTTGTCACTGCTGACCTGTCTAATCTGGTACTAGAGTGTACTACGTTCGGCCAGATCAACGGCCAGGTAAATGCGTATAGCACTGGCGCACCCATAGCAAACGCCGATATTGAAGTCTATGTGGTTGCAGCAGATGGTGAAGCTAGTCTGTTACAGGTTGTTCAGTCAGCTGAAAATGGTGCTTTCACGGTAAATGGTGCTGGTTACTATGAACGTATTAGCTTACGAGCTAAAGCTTCAGGCTATGCCACCCGCTCAGAGGTGGTCAGAACCAGTGAAATAAACCCTGACACCGCTATTAACATTGGCATGCTAAAAGTGGGATTTACTGAAACTTTCGCTGCAACAGATGCGGTTGAACTGAATGATGCCGCTACAGCACTGCGGATTTCGCTACCGGCTAATGCTTTTGTTGATTCACAAGGCAACCGCTATACCGGCCAGGTTAGCGCAGCGATAACCAATATTGATGCCTCATCTGACCCTGCTATTATGCCGGGTTATTACCTCGCCATTGATCCTGAAACCAATACAGAAATGTCTTTTGAATCGTTCGGCGCCCTGAATGCGACGTTCAGCGATGCTGAAGGAAACTCACTGCAACTGGCAGAGAATATCACAGCATTAATTCGTATTCCGTTAGCAACACGTGGCACCAATCCACCTGCGACCATTCCGTTGATCCATTTTAATGAGCAAAGCGGAATTTGGAATGTCGAAGGTGAAGCGACTTTAATGACAGATGAGCAAGGACGCCAATACTATGCCGGTGAAGTAAGTCATTTTTCTACCTGGAACGCCGACTTCTTATTTGACTCTGTTGCCATTATTGGTTGTGCTCTGGATGATGATACGCAAGTGGCTATCCCTGGCGCCCGCTTAATTGCTGACGGCGTTGACTATATCGGCCGTTCAGTTGCCTACACCAACGCTGCTGGCGAATTTAGCATAGCTGTGCGCCCGAACAGTCAGGTGCTGCTGTCAATTCGTGATGCGGATGGTCAAAGTAATACTACCCGCATCGATGTCGGCAGTAGCGATTACAACCTGAACAACTGTATTACCACAGATCAGGGCGCGATGATCGTCAGCCTGACCTGGAACGAAAACCCGCGTGACTTAGACACCCATTTCAAAGGGCCGCTAAGCGCAGACAGCCTGACGGATCGCTTCCATATCTATTACAGCAACCGCACTGCCACGGTTGACGACGTTACGATGTACCTTGATGTAGATGACACTACTAGCTTTGGCCCGGAAATTCTGACGGTGCCTAGCTTTCCACTGCCTGGCCGTTATATCTATTCGGTGCATCATTTCTCAGGCTCTGGCACTATTTACCAGTCGCCAGCCCGGGTTGAAGTATTACTTAACGGCAATAGCTATGTGTTTGCCCCGTCTGTAGACGAAGACACCAATGGTAGCAACGATACCTGGATGGTATTTGAAATCCTGGTCTTAGCAGACGGTACCGTTGAGCTAACGCCGCTGGATACTTATACCCAGGTGGGTAACAACGACGTACCCGCTGCCGCAGCTTATGCAACTCCAATGAGCCGGACGTCTAAAGCAAGCAAAAACTAAACGGCTTGCAATGCAGCGCCAGCCGCGACAAGCAGCTGGCGTTTTCATCAAGGTAAACAGCAAGCTGAGTACAAGCTGAGTACAAGCTGAGTACAAGCTGAGTAAAAGCGGGCTAATATCCGTGCTTAGCCGGTCAGCGCCAACGCAACCGCCGCTTTGGCATGAATTAGCGTAGTGTCAAACAGCGGCACTGCCGCATCAGCTTTAGCCACCAGTAAACCAATTTCAGTGCAGCCCAGAATAATACCATCCACACCCTGCCAGGCTAAACCGGCCATCATCTTGCGTACTATCAGCTTTGACTCGGGGTTTATCACGCCCTGACACAGTTCCTGATAAATAATCTGATGCAGGCTATCTTGCTCGGCCTCGTTTGGCAGTACTATCTCAATACCATGTTGCTCACTCAACCGCTGCCGGTAAAAGGGCTGCTGCATGGTAAATTTTGTACCCAAAAGCCCAGCGCGACGACAGCCGGCTTGCTGCAACGCCGCCGCGGTGGCATCGGCAATATGCAACAAGGGTATGGGCACTGCCGCCTCAATGTGCGCCGCCACTTTATGCATGGTATTGGTACAGAGCACAATAAAGTCAGCCCCGGCGGCGTGCAGCGAGCGCGCCGCATCGGCCAGCACAGCCGCCGCTGCGTCCCAGTCACCGGCTTGCTGCATGCGCTCAATATCATAAAAATCAACACTGACTAAAATACATTTCGCCGAATGCAGCCCGCCAAGCTGTTGTTTTACGCCTTCGTTTAGCAGCCGATAGTAAGGAATGGTCGACTCCCAGCTCATGCCGCCTATTAAGCCTATGGTTTTCATTATGCTCCTCAGCCACTCAGTAACGGATACAGCACTTTAGCCAGCCGGCGCGATTTAAACAAATATGACTGGTATTTAATAGCTGGCTTTCTTAGCATCTGAATAACCAAACCCAGTCGTTTTTCAGCGATTCAGTTCATCAACCACTTTTAAGGTGGGATAATGCTGGCGTAAAAAATTTAACAGCCGGTTGTTTTCCAGATAATCAGGCTGTGTTAGCTGCAGTTCGGCAGGTAAATAACCTTGCATTTTAATCTGTAGCGTATGGTAGTACTGATGCGTAAATTCGTATTGTATACCCTCTATTTTAGCCAGTTCAAACTGCTGGCCCAATACGCTGATAACCCCCTGCTGCACCCTGGCCGCATAAGGTTTAAAAAGGCCTCTAGGCCATTGTTCCACCACGACAGTCAGCACAGCAAGCACAGTAAAAAAAAGCAGTTGTTGCAACAAGGGCTTTCCTACCATTTCTGCCAAATAATATGCCAACATGGCGCCTAACAGCGTACGGTACACCACACTATACAGCCAGGCCGTTGGCAGTTTCTTCAGTTTAGGCAAAGTATCCATTAGGCCTCCTTATCCGGTGTAGCTACCGCCGTTAAACCTAACACTGCCGGGCTATGATCCAATACCGCTATAGTTTCGTTAGCATAAAAGCTTGCCAAGGCTCCGCGGGCTATTGTTACTTCCAGATCATCATGCAACAGCTGGTAATCGGTAAAGTCACCGCTTTTGTCATATACCCGGAAAAAATATCCGTCAGCACTGCTATGCAGAAATCCACTAACACCATCTGCCGGCCTTACCTGACAACTGGCATTGCCGTAGCGGTAACACAAGTTATTATTTTTACCTGTTTTGCTCATGAGTTTTGCTTTCTACATTCGTTTGTTAAGGCGTTAAGCGCGCTACCACACTCAACAGTCTTTTTTTAGTGATCCTTTGATTACCGGCATACCAGGGGTCATCCGTTTCAGCCCCGTGCAATGACAAATCACTTTGCTCAGACAGCCAGGCAATAAAATGCTGCGGATTATCGAAACGCTTTATTATGCCAATATAATCACCGCCGGGAACATATTGTCTGCCAGCGGTGTAAGTAAGCCACTCGTCAAAGTGCGTGTAAAGAATAGTGTGCTCCACGATCACAAAGCCCACACCGCAATACCCATAATGTTCATGCCTTATCGCGCCATACTGGAGCAGATACTCCAGCACGCGTTCAGCAAGGGCATATCCATATTGTTCACTGTTCAGCGTCATAGTTTCTGAACTGCGGCAGTACTATATTTCATTGAAGTCAGGACGAAGCAAGCCAAAGCATGTCAGATCATGAAAGGTATTTTTCCAATAGCCACACTCGCGTCTAAGCCCTTCCTGTTTAAAGCCAAGCCGCAGCAATAATGCTTCAGAAGCGCTGTTGCCGGGCACGGTATCGGCCTGAATACGATGCAACTGGCCACATGCCAGCGCGCCGGAAAAACCCGCTTTTACCATGGCATAAACGGCTTCGAAGGCATAACCTCGTCGCCAGAATTCAGGGTGCAGGTCATAACCGATAACAGCGTTTCGCATTTTGCCGCTCCAGGAGTTAAAGCCACAGGTGCCAATTAGCTGGCCTGTTGTCTTTAAACGAATAGCCCATCTGATCCCCAGCTTATCCTCGTATCGCGCTTTAAACAGGCTAATCAGATTTGTTGCCTGCTGTGGTTCATAAAACGCTTCTAAGTCGTAGTATTTAACTACCTCCGGGTTGGAAAACAACGTAAATATACTTTGTTCATCGTCAGGTTGAAGCGCTGTGAGCAATAATCGCTCAGTTTCCAGTGATGGAAATACCATATCAATCCCTCTATCGCCCAACATCACACCACAAACCAGGCAACAGCCATCACAGCGACACCAAATACAAAGCCATAAATAAATGACGTAAAACGAAAATCCTTAACTGGTTGTTTTTGCTGCATCGTAGCTCTCCCTCTTCTAAGCGAATACTTCAACACAGCCTTTTGCCCTTTGTAAACATTTTGTTGAATGACTTTGATAAAAACTGCTGCAGGTCATGTCGCAAGTAACGTCGCAAACAGTGCTGCTATAGCAACTGCCTGTGTTACGATATGGTAGTCAGAGGTGAGCTCGCTTTTAAAATGAAACTATATGTTTATTAGCAACTTAATATTAATACTACTCTCCGCAGCCGCTGTTGATAGCTCTGCTATCGCTATCGAAAATGGCCTACAGCAATGTGTGCAGATTAATAAGTCAGATATAGTCCAGCGCAATAATCTTACCCTGCTGGATACCGATATTTCTATACTACAATCTCTGGGCTATTGCGGTTGCAAATCGGCCATTGCCAGTTACCACCTGTATAGCAAGGAGCAACATCTGCGCTCTGAAGCTATTACGCTAAAAAGCAGTACCGCCTATTCATTTGTGTTGGCAACTGACAACAAGGCACCAATGCCGAAAGCGCTTAGACTACAAATTAGTTGTGGTAGTAATTAGTTTCATCATTTGGCAGGTAATTTCGGATGTAACGTCGCGAACATTACTGCTATAGCAACTGCCTGTGTTACGATATTTGTGTTTGTTTTATTGGCTATGACGTCAACGAATGCAAAAAAATGCAAAACGTAGACTTATGCCTCGAGGGCTTCTGAACAAGGGCGAGATTTAATGTTTGGCTATTTGTTTTGGTCTGTTGCGGCGCTATTCGGCGCCGTTTGGACAATGAAACGGCTATCTGCGTTACCAGCCGGTAGTCAGAAACGCCAGGTTTATGTTTTTTACACTGTAATGCATGCTACGTTATTGTCCGGTGCCACTGTTATGGCCTTGGCTTTATTCAACATCACTCTTAGCTGGCCGGGCAAGCTTACTATCCTGGCCGTAGTGGTATTACACAATAGCTTTACCTATTGGCAGGTTAACCGAAGTGAACGTTAGCGGCATGCTATGCCGAGCACTACCGTTGAATTACGGACAGAAAAAAACCTGCTGGCGCAGGTTTTTTGTCAGGTTGTTAACCTAGCTTAGGTGCATCGAAATTAGCCGGCTCGTCGGTGTAAATACACACATTCCAGTCGGCGGCTAAACCGTTTTCGGCCAGGCAGTAGGTTTCAAAGAACTGCTTTATCTCGCTGCGCTGGCAGTGTGCTTCAAAGCTTGGCAAATCTGCCCAGATTTCGTTAAAGGCAATCGGAAAGCTTTTGCCCTCAGCAAAGGGGCTGCTAATTTGCCGGGTAACGATATACTGAAGGCAGCCGTCTTCGCGGTTGCTGTTGGGTTCCAGGCTTTGCAGCACCTTGAATAGCTCATCAGCCTTGCCCGGTTTGGGTAAAAACTGGGCGATACAATAGACTTTTTTAGACATCATGCCTCCTTAACTGCTGCTGGCTTAATGCCCGGCCGCTCTGCCGAAGATTTGAAACAGCTCGGCGTTTAAATACAAATGTGTGACCACGCTGGCACCGTAGCCCAGCAATATCACCGGTGCCCATTTTAAATGGCCAACAAAGGTGTAGTAACCACGGGCCTGGCCCATTAACGCAACGCCAGCCGCCGAACCTATCGACAACAAACTGCCACCGACACCCGCGGTTAACGTAATAAGCAACCACTGGCCGTGCGACATGTCCGGCTGCATGGTGAGTACGGCAAACATGACCGGTATGTTATCGACCACCGATGACATTAAGCCCAGAATAACGTTAGCCAGCGTCGGATTACCGTTGCCATACAGGCTGGCGGACAACAGCTCCAGATAACCGATATAGCCTAAACCGCCAACACACATCACCACGCCGTAGAAAAACAGTAAGGTGTCCCACTCGGCGCGGGCAATACGGTTAAATACATCAAAGGGCACTATTTGGCCCAGCGCCCGGATACGCTCGATATCGCCTTCGCGCTCGGCCATCGCACGTTTGCGCGCTAACGAGCCAGGCAGGGTTTTGCGCAGGAAGAAGCCAAAAAACTGCAATAAACCCAGGCCAGTCATCATGCCCAGCACCGGCGGCAGATCCAGCCAGGAGTGGTACAAGACAGCAATAGCAATGGTGGTTAAAAACAGCGTTAAAATACGCAAAGCACCGCGCTTTAACTCTACCTCTTCCTGTAGCGCCGCCGGGTAACGCCGCTCAACAAACAGGCTCATAATAATCGCCGGCACTATGTAATTAACCACCGCCGGGATAAACAGGGTAAAGAACTCATTAAAGGTAATAATGCCGGCCTGCCACACCATTAACGTGGTAATGTCGCCAAACGGAATAAAGGCACCGCCGGCGTTGGCCGCCACGACAATGTTGACGCAGGTCAGGTTGATAAACCGCTTGTCGCCCTCGGCGACTTTCATCACCACGGCACACATCAGCATGGCGGTGGTCATATTGTTGGCAAAAGAGGAAATGATAAAGGCCAGCACGCCGCTGATCCAAAACAAGGTGCGGTAGCTAAAGCCACGGCGGATCATCCAGGCGCGCAGCGCATCAAATAAGCGCCGCTCTTCCAACGCACTGATGTAGGTCATGGCGACCAGCAAAAACAGCATCAGCTCAGCAAATTCAAGCAGCGTATGGCGAAACGCGTCGGCCGTTACACCAGTGATACCGTCCTGAATATAACGCCAGGCAATCAACGCCCAGATAATACCGGCGGCCACCAGTACCGGCTTGGATTTTCGCAGATGGATTTTTTCTTCCATCATCACCAGCAGATACGCCAGCGCGAATAACACCAGTGAGATAATACCGACCGGCGACAAGGTTAAATTTAAACTGCCGGTAGCGGCAAAAGCGGCGGGGGTAAACAACAGGCACAGCAAAAGCACCAGCACAGACTGCTTCACAATTTTGTCCTCAGTTCAGAAGAAGGTGACACCCGGCGGACACCGGGTGCACAGTATAAAGCAAGTTAGCTAGAATATTTACTCAGCTGACACCAAAAACTGAAAAACTTTCTTTATTCAGCCATAAATGCACCAGTATGCTGGCGACATAGCCCAGCAAGATGGCCGGCGCCCATTTTAAATGGCCGGCAAAGGTGTAATATCCCCGCGCCTGGCCCATTAACGCGACACCAGCGGCCGAGCCGATTGATAACAAACTGCCGCCGACACCGGCGGTTAAGGTAATTAACAACCAGTGGCCATGCGACATCTCCGGTTGCATGGTCAACACGGCAAACATCACCGGAATATTGTCGATTACCGCAGAAATGATGCCCAGCGCCACATTGGCCCAGGTGGCATCCCATTGCGTATACAGCAGATCAGACATTTGCGCCAGATAACCGATAAAGCCCAGACCACCAACACACATCACCACGCCGTAGAAAAACAATAAGGTGTCCCATTCGGCACGCGACACCCGGCTAAAGACGTCAAAGGGGACAACCTGCCCCAGCGCCCGGATCCGTTCGATATCGCCTTCACGTTCGGCCATGGCACGCTTACGCGCCAGTGAGCCCGGCAGTGTCACCCGCAGGAAGTAACCGAAAAACTGCAAATACCCCAGGCCGGTCATCATGCCCAGCACTGGCGGTAAATGCAGTACCGTATGAAAGGCCACGGCGGTGGCAACGGTGAGCAAAAACAGCGTTAAAATGCGCAGTGCACCGCGTTTTAACTCTATGTCATCTTCCAGTGCTGCCGGCTTACGGTTTTCAACAAAAAAGCCCATGATCAGCGCCGGGATCAGGTAGTTCACCAGTGACGGCACAAACAACACTAAAAACTCAGCAAAGTTAAGCAAGCCTGCCTGCCATACCATCAGGGTGGTAATATCGCCAAAAGGGCTAAAAGCGCCGCCGGCATTGGCGGCCACAACGATATTAATGCAGCACAGGTTAATAAACTTTTTATCGCCCTCGGCCACTTTCATCACCACAGCACACATCAGTAGTGCTGTGGTTAAGTTATCGGCCACCGGCGAGATAAAAAATGCCAATATGCCGGTGATCCAAAACAATTGTTTATAGCTAAAGCCTTTGCGCACCATCCAGCTGCGTAGTACGTCAAACAAGCGGCGCTCTTCCAGCGCATTAATGTAGGTCATCGCGACCAGCAAAAACAGCATCAGCTCGGAAAACTCCAGCAAGGTATGGCGAAATGCCGCTTCCGACTCAGCCGGCATACCAGATTGCACATACTGCCAGCCAATCATCGCCCAGATAATACCGGCAGCCACCAGCACCGGCTTAGACTTACGCAGATGGATTTTTTCTTCCATCATTACCAACGCATAAGCCAGCACAAAAATACCGATAGCAACAAAGCCGGTAACACTGGCCGTTAAATCAACCGCGCCTACTGCTGCATAGCTTGCCGGAGCAAAGACACTCAGCAACAAAGCTGAGCACAACAACATTGTTTGCTTTTGCATAATAGTAACAACACTTCCTGGTTAAGGTTACGGGTACAAAAAACCCGGCCAGCAGCCGGGTTTCGGGTTAACGTAAGATCAGCAGCGAACAGGTCGCTTTGCAGATCATGGCAGTGGTCGTGCTGCCCACAATAAATTGCCGGATACGGGAGTGGCCATAAGCGCCCATTACCATCAGATCGACAACATGTTCCTGCTGATATTGGTGTAGCACCTGCTCCGGTTCGCCGGCGACAATAGCCGTTTTAGTCTCAAAACCGTTGTCCCGCAACAGCTGTGCCGCCGCGACGATTTGTTGCTGTGCCGCATCACTATCTTGCCCCGCCATCACCAGATGCAGCGGTAAACCACGCAGCAACGGGCTGGCCGCCAGCATTTGGGCGCTTTTTATTGCCGTAGCACTGCCATCAAACGCCAGCATAATGCGTTTAGGTTCAATATAAGCTTGCTGGGTTAACAAAATAGGTTTTTGCACACTGCGGATCACCCGCTCTACATGCAGCCCCATCTGGCCATGCGCCTGGGCGCTGTCACCGCCTCGTTTACCCAACACCAGCAAGCGGCTGTCAGGTTCCAGCTCAGTCAGGGCGTCCAGCAAGGGGCCATGACGTAAACGCTGTGCAACGGCGCTGATCCCGGCTTGCCCGGCACGCGCAGCGGCGGCGGCTAAAATGTTACGGCCTTGCTGCAATGCCAGCTTGCTGTGTTTTTCGTCCAGCTCGGCCAGTTGTTGCAGCAACAGCTCTTGCGAGCCTAAGCCAAGGCTGCCGCTTAAATCCGGCGTTTGCGTATGCTGGGCTTTGTCCAGCACATGCAGCATGGTCACTGGCGCGGTAAGTTTTTTGGCCGCCCAAATAGCATAGTCAGATACTGCCTGAGCATAGGGCGAGGCATCAATACAGGCCAGAACATGTGTGCTCATAACAACTCTCAGTGGTGTTATCGCCGCTGCAGCAACTTAAGCAAAATAACCTGTTGCCCGCTGCAAATCAGCACAGCATAACGCAACGCAGCAAAAACAATATTCAACATTAGTGGTATATCACCCGGGTAAAAGGGTGAGACCAGCAGCTGCCAAATCGCGACAGCCGTACTTGACGGGCCGGTATGCTAACAAAAAAAAAGCAGGCTTAACAGTGTTTATGGCGTGCGTTTTACACCGGCAACCCTTCGCGGAAAAACTGTACCCCGCCGCAATGGGCGCAGGCCAGTAGCTCAGAAGGATGAGTATAATCTGTAGATGTCAGGCACTGGCTGCAGCGGTAACGCCCCATACCAACCATCTCGCCCTGATAATAAACGCCCTGATGTTTAAAATCCTGGCTCAGTTCCTGCCATTCCAACTGGCTTTTATCGGTAATACAGCTCAGTTCCTGCCACAAGGCCTCCGGCCATAGTGATGGCACAGTATTTTCCTGCTCAGCCTGCTCTGCCGCTGCCAGGTCTTGCCACTGGCGTTTCAGCGTTTCAATAAATAAGGTGGTTTCGTAGGCGCTTAAATCTTTACCGGCTTTCAGGTAGGCTTTTAGCTGCTCTACCACATCAACCAACTGCGTCATTTGCTGCTGCTCGGTTTGCTTTAGGCCCTGGCTAAATTCAGCCAGCCATTGTTGATACTTTTTCCGGAAATCTGCCATGCTGCCTCCTCGTCGATAAATCCAGTATAGACAATGCGCTGCTTGTTGTTGTCAAAACGGCTCTGCGGTATGCTATAGCCACTTTTTTGCCACCATGCTGGCAGCTGTACTAACCCCCTTTTTCGGAAGACCTGAATGCAAGAACAATACAACCCGCAGCAGATTGAAACCGCACTGCAGCAGCAATGGGAACAGACAAACGCTTTT
The DNA here is from genome assembly GCF_011634895.1 of Rheinheimera pleomorphica. Lineage (GTDB taxonomy): Bacteria > Pseudomonadota > Gammaproteobacteria > Enterobacterales > Alteromonadaceae > Alishewanella > Alishewanella pleomorphica. The sequence goes on from NZ_SIRR01000008.1 coordinate 333,518, forward strand.
AAAGTGACTGAAGACGCCAGCAAAGAAAAATTCTACTGCCTGTCGATGTTCCCCTACCCCAGCGGGCGCTTGCATATGGGCCATGTGCGTAACTACACCATAGGCGACGTCGTCAGCCGGTTTCAGCGCATGCAGGGTAAAAATGTGATGCAACCTATGGGTTGGGACGCTTTTGGTTTACCGGCCGAAAATGCCGCCATTAACCATAAAACCGCGCCGGCCAAGTGGACCTACGAAAATATCGACTACATGAAAAACCAGTTAAAGCGCTTAGGCTTTGGCTATGACTGGAGCCGCGAAGTCGCCACTTGCAAGCCAGAATACTACCGCTGGGAGCAGTGGTTTTTCACCAAGCTGTACGAAAAAGGCCTGGTGTACAAAAAAATGGCAACGGTGAACTGGGATCCGGTTGATCAATGTGTACTAGCCAACGAGCAGGTGATTGACGGCCGAGGCTGGCGCTCAGGCGCGTTGGTAGAGCAGCGCGAATTAGCGCAGTGGTTTATCAAAATTACCGCTTATGCCGAAGAGCTGCTGGCTGATTTAGACCAGTTAGACGGCTGGCCAGAGCAGGTAAAAACCATGCAGAAAAACTGGATTGGCCGCTCAGAAGGCGTCGAGATCCGTTTTGATATAGCAGGTTCCGGGCAAAGCTTAAGCGTCTATACCACCCGGCCGGATACGCTGTATGGCGTCACCTATGTTGCCGTCGCCGCGCAGCACCCGCTGGCACTGCAAGCGGCAGCCCAAAATGCTGAGCTGGCAGCTTTTATTGAAGACTGCAAAGGTGGCAAAATGGCCGAGGCCGAGCTTGCCACTATGGAGAAAAAAGGCTGTGCTACCGGCATCTTTGCCGTGCACCCGTTAACCGGCGAACAGGTACCGGTATGGGTCGCTAACTTTGTGCTGATGGACTACGGTTCAGGTGCCGTGATGGCGGTACCTGGCCATGACCAGCGCGATTACGAATTTGCCACTAAATACCAACTGCCAATTAAGCAGGTTATAAGCGCCGCTGATGGCAGTGCGGTAACACTGGAACACGCTGCTTACACCGACAAAGGCGTTTTGGTTAACTCAGGCGAATTTGACGGCCTGGACTTTGACGCGGCCTTTAAAGCGATTGCCGACAAACTGGCCGGCATGGGCCGGGGTGAAGTAAAAGTAAACTACCGCCTGCGTGATTGGGGCGTATCGCGCCAGCGCTACTGGGGCACGCCGATTCCAATGTTAAACCTGGCCGATGGCAGCCAGGTGCCGGTGCCGGAAGATCAGCTGCCGGTGCGTTTACCGGAAGATGTAGTGATGGATGGCGTGATTTCGCCGATCAAGGCCGACCCACAGTGGGCGAAAACCACCTACAACGGCGCGGAAGCTTTCCACGAAACCGACACCTTCGACACCTTTATGGAGTCAAGCTGGTACTATGCCCGCTACTGCAGCCCGGATTACGACAAAGCCATGCTGGACCCGGCCAAAGCCAATTACTGGCTGCCGGTCGATCAGTATATAGGCGGTATTGAACACGCCATTTTGCACCTGCTGTACAGCCGCTTCTTCCACAAGCTGCTGCGCGATGTTGGCTTAGTGCAATCCGATGAACCCTTTAAACGCTTACTGTGTCAGGGCATGGTATTGGCTGAAACCTTCTACCGCGATACTGATAACGGCGGTAAAGCCTGGTTCTCACCAGCCGACGTCAGCGTAGAGCGCGATGATAAAGGCCGTATTGTTAAAGCCATCCTGAACAGCGATGGCCAGCCGGTCGTGGCATCAGGCATGAGCAAGATGTCAAAATCGAAAAACAACGGCATCGACCCGCAAAAGGTCATCGATCAATACGGTGCCGACACCGTGCGCCTGTTTATGATGTTTACCGCGCCACCAGAGCAAACGCTGGAATGGTCAGATTCAGCGGTTGAAGGCGCGCACCGTTTTATTAAACGCATTTACACCCTGGTCAGCGATTTCGCCGCTGCAGGCACTGTTGGCTCTCTGGATATTGCTGCATTAAACAACGAGCAAAAAACTCTGCGCCGCGAACTGCATAAAACCATTGCTAAAGTGTCTGACGACATTGGTCGACGTTATACCTTTAACACAGCCATTGCAGCCATTATGGAGCTGAGTAATAAACTGCAAAAAGCCAGCCTGGCTACTGAGCTTGACCGCGCAGTAATGCAGGAAGCCGTATTGGCGCTGCTGCAAATGCTAAACCCTATTACGCCGCACGTCGCACAATACCTTTGGGCACAGTTGGGCCAGCGTAACAGCATTGAACAGACGCCGTGGCCACAGGCCGATACCGCGGCCATGGTCGAAGATGAAAAGCTGGTGGTAGTGCAGGTAAATGGCAAGGTACGGGGCAAGGTCACTGTTGCCGCCGATGCTACAGAAGACACGGTGCTTAATGCCGCCAAAGCCGACGACAATGTCAGCCGCCATCTTGATGGCGTTAGCGTGCGTAAAGTCATTTACGTACCGGGCAAGTTGCTGAATCTGGTGGTGGGCTGATATGGCCCGCCTCAGCCTGCTACTGGTCATACTGTTTAGTTTACTGCTAAGCAGTTGTGGTTTTCATCTGCGTGGTGATTTACCCCTGAGCCACTTTCCGGCGATGTATGTGCAAAGTGAGCGTCACTCTGAGCTGGCGGCGCTGGTCAGCGAACGGCTGAAATACAATAAAGTTGAGCTGCTTGGCAGTTACCAGCCCGGCGCCCCTATGTTGCAATTGCTGGATGACTCGCTGGAGCGGCGCACCCTGTCTCTGTTTCCTAACGGTCAGGTAGCCGAGTACGAGCTGATTTACAAAGTTCGCTACGCGCTGACCATGCCGCAGCGTGATGCCCAGCAGTATCAGTTTGAACTGTTTCGCGATTATCAGGACGACCCTAACCAGGCACTGGCTAAAGCCAAAGAACTGGAGCTGATGCTGGGCGAGCTGCGCCAGCAAGCGGCTAACCGCATACTACGCCAGTTGTCGCGGCTACAATAGCGACATTCTGGCTGCCATAATGCAAAAACTCTATGCCAATCAGTTAGCGCAGCAGGTACAAAGTACGCTGGCGCCGTGCTATCTGCTGTTTGGCGAAGAGCCGCTGCAAAAACTCGAGGCCATCGATACCCTGCGCGCGGCGGCCAGACAACACGGCTATAGCGAACGGATCAGCTTAACCGCCGACGCCCAGTTTGATTGGCAGGAACTGAGTAATGAGCTGCAGGCAATGTCACTATTTGCCGAACGCCGCCTGATTGAACTGGAGCTGGTGCAACAAAAACTGTCTGCACCAGCCAATGAGCAGTTAAAAAGCCTGCCACAACAGCTGCACAGCGACATCATTTTGCTGATCCATGGCGAGCGTAGCTTTAGTGACGTCAGTAAACTGGCCTGGTTCAAACAACTGGCACCACAAGCAGTGCAGGTCGCTATTTACCCGTTAGATGAGCGCCAAAGCCTGCAGTGGTTACGCGAGCGGGCCCGTCAGTTACAGCTGCAGCTAAGCAGTGAAGCACTGACACTATTGCAGCAGCATTGCGCCGGTAACCTGCTGGCTGCGCGACAGGAGCTGGAAAAACTGGCCCTGAGTAAACTGCCGCAGCCGCTGGATGCGGATGCGTTAAGCCAGTTTCTTGCCGATCATTCCAGTTTTACCGTGTTTCAGTTGGTTGACGCCATCTTGCAAGGCCAGCTTGATACCGCACTGCACCGACTGCAGCGTTTATGCCAACAGGATACCGAAGCGGTGATCATTGCCTGGCAACTGCAAAAAGAAGTACTGCAGTTGCGCCAGCTACAGCAGGCGCAGCAGCAAGGGCAGCCGCTGGCTGAGGTGTTTAAACAGCTGGCGATCTGGCCCAAACGCCAGGGGCTGTATCACACAGCGCTACAGCGTTTAAGCTTAAGCTGGCTTGATTATTTGCTACAAGAGCTGGCGGCGTTTGACCGGCTATACAAAAGTGGCCAGCTAAGCAACACTGAGGTGGCGCTGGCCCATCTGGTCACCTTAATGCTAAAGCCGGTGGCGAAAACCTTCTCACTGCAGCAGGCAGGCCATGACTAAATATATCGGCTTACTGGGCGGCACCTTTGACCCGATACACAACGGCCATATTGCCTGTGCTGACTTTGTGCTGCGCTACTGTGCGCTGGACCAGGTGCGGTTAATGCCTTGTCATCTGCCGGCACATCGCGCCACGCCAGGCGTAAGCGCAGCAGAGCGCGCTACTATGGTGCAGCTGGCCATTAGCGGCCACCCAGGGTTGCAGCTGGAAAGGCTGGAGCTGGATAAAACCAGCCCGTCCTACACCGTAGACAGTTTACGTTTACTGCGCCAGCGCGAACCCGACAGCCAGTTCTACTTTATTATCGGTACAGATTCGTTGTGCAGTTTTTGCAGCTGGAAAGACTGGCAAGGCATTTTGCAGCTCTGTCATCTGCTGGTATGTCAACGTCCGGGTTATCGCACGACAGACGGTGATGCCCCTGCCTTGCTGACGCAATACGGCGTTAATAGCCTGGCCGCCATGCAGCACTACGCACAGGGCCGTATTCTACTGTTACCTAACCCGTTACACGATGTCAGTGCCAGCCAAATTCGCAGCCAACTGGCCAGTGCCAACGCCGTGCAGAATACTTTAGATCCGGCAGTATTGAACTATATTCAAACACAGCAACTCTATCAGGCGTAAGCGCTATCGCCTGGGGCAAACTATGCTAAAATGCCGCTTTTTTAACGCGCAGAGGAATCAGGGTGCAAACAACCGAGCTGGTAAGTTTTATTCAGGACAAAATTGACGATATGAAAGGCCGCGACATCGTGACCTTAGATGTACGCGGTAAGTCCAGCGTCACGGATTTTATGGTCATCTGCTCCGGCACATCTAACCGCCACACGAAATCTATCGCCGACTATGTTGCCGCCGAAGTCAAAAAAGCCGGTATCAATACCTTAGGCATTGAAGGCCAGAGCTCGGGCGAATGGGTGCTGCTGGATTTAGATAGCGTGGTAGTGCATGTGATGTTGGAAGAGACACGCAGTTTTTACCAGTTAGAAAAACTCTGGAGTGCGTAAAACAGGATGAAGTTAGTGCTGATCGCCGTTGGCAGTAAAATGCCAGCCTGGGTACAACATGGCTATGACGAGTATGCCCGCCGCTTTCCGCGTGATATGCCGTTAGAGCTGATTGAAATAGCGGCCGGCAAACGCGGCAAAAACGCCGATATTAAGCGCATTCTGGAGCAGGAAGGCGAAAAGATGCTGGCCGCAGTACCTCGCGGCAGCAAAATTGTTACCCTGGAAGTCACCGGCGACAACTGGAGTAGCCCACAGCTTGCCACTAAACTGACCGACTGGCAGCGCGATGGCCGCGATGTGTGTCTGCTGGTGGGAGGGCCTGAAGGGCTGGCCCCGGCCTGCATTGCCGCCAGTGAGGCGAAATGGTCGTTGTCTGCGCTAACGCTGCCGCATCCGCTGGTGCGGGTAGTATTGGCAGAAAGCCTGTACCGGGCCTGGAGTATTTGTACTAACCACCCTTATCATCGCGAGTAAAGATGTTAAAAAAGCGCGTTGCCATTCAGGATTTTGCCGCCGAGTCTCGCCTGTTTAACCGCAGAGCGATAGTGGCAATGTTAATAGTGGTCGCCCTGTTTAGCCTGATCATCTTTAACCAGTACCAGCTGCAGGTCGTTAAGTACCAGGATTACCAGACCCGCTCTGAAGGTAACCGCATTAAAGTCGTGCCTATGGCCCCCAACCGCGGCCTTATTTACGACCGCAGCGGTATTTTACTGGCCGAAAACCGCCCGGTGTTCTCACTGGAGTTGGTACCCGAGCAAGTTGGCGATATGGACGCTACCCTGGCGGCATTAGCTACCCTAATTAGCCTGAGTCCGGAGCAAATCGACGCCTTTTTAAAGCAGGTGCGTGCCCAGCGCCGTTTTAATAGCATAGCGCTAAAAGAGCAGCTAACCGACACCGAAGTGGCGATTATTGCCGCCAATCAGCACCGCTTTGCCGGCGTCACCGTTGAGGCGCGTTTAAGCCGGCATTATCCGTTTGGCGATTTATTTACCCATGCTATTGGCTATATTGGCAAAATTAACAGCCGCGAACTGCAACAGCTGGAAGAGGACGGTGAAGCGGCGAATTATGCCGCCAGCCGCGATATTGGCAAAATTGGCCTGGAACGTTTTTATCAACGTCAGCTGCATGGCACTATGGGGTATCAGGAAGTTGAGGTGAACAACCGTGGCCGCCTGATCCGCGTGCTGCGCTCGGTACCGGCGGTGTCCGGACAAAATATTCATTTGGGGCTGGATGTCGGCCTGCAACTGACCGCACAGCAAGTGCTAAAACAACAACGCGGCGCCATAGTGGCGATGGACCCGCGAGATGGCGCAGTGCTGGCGTTTTACAGCAACCCCAGTTATGACCCTAACCTGTTTGTGCATGGCATTAGCTCAACCAATTACAATGCATTGCTCAATTCACGCGACAGACCCCTGATTAACCGGGTTACCCAGGGCACCTACCCCCCGGCCTCAACCATTAAACCGCATCTGGCGCTGCTGGGGCTGGAAACCAATACGATTACACCGCAGACTAAAATCTGGGATCCGGGCTATTTTATGTTGCCCAACAGTGACCACCGCTTTCGCGATCACCTGCGCTGGGGCCACGGCTGGGTAGACGTGTACACCGCCATGATCAAAAGCTGTGATACCTTTTTCTATGAAATGGGCATTAAGCTTGGCATAGACCGTATTTCTGATTACATGAGCAAAATGGGCTTTGGTGAAAAAACCGGTATCGACATTCTGGAAGAGAGCAGCGGCATTATGCCATCGCGCGGCTGGAAACGGGCCCGGCATAACCAACCCTGGTATCCCGGCGATACGGTGCCGCTGAGCATTGGCCAAAGCTACTGGACCACCACGCCGCTACAGTTGGTGGTGGCTACCGCCGTCTTACTCAATCAGGGCCAGTTGCCAACGCCACATCTGGTGACCGCTTTTAGTTCCGAGCAACAGCAAACGCCCCATGCTCCAGCGTTAACGCCGGTTATTCAGGTGGTAAACCCCGACAACTGGCAAGTGGTGATGGACACCATGCACCGTACAGTAAAAGATATCGGCGGCACCGCCTACAAGGCGTTTGAGGGGGCCAGCTATAGCGCGGCTGGCAAAACCGGTACCGCCCAGTTAGCGGCCATAGCACAAGATGGTGAATATGATGCCGACAGCATAGATGAGCGGCTACGCGACAACGCGATGTATATTGGTTATGCCCCATTCGACAAGCCCAGCATCGTAATTGCCGTAGCGCTGGAAAATGCCGGTGGCGGTGGCAGTAACGCCGCGCCGATTGCCCGGCAAATGCTGGATTACTATTTTACCGCCGGAGTAAACCAGAATGAATGAGCAGTTTAGCGGTAACGCCCGGCACAGCCGGCTGGCATTGTTTCATATCGACGGCCCGTTATTGCTGGGTTTACTGGCACTGGTCGGCTTTGGCTTGTTTATTTTGTACAGCGCCTCAGGGCAAAGTGTTTTTATGATGAAAGCCCAGCTGGTGCGCCTCGGTGTCGCCTTTGCCGTGATGATCGCTGTGGCGCAGGTAAAGCCGCAAACGCTAAAGCGCTGGTCATTACCACTGTTTATTGCCGGTCTGGGTTTGCTGGTAGCTGTGCTGCTGGTAGGTCATGTGGGTAAAGGCGCCCAGCGCTGGCTTGATTTAGGTTTTATGAAGTTTCAACCCTCTGAGGTGATGAAACTGGCGGTTCCGATGGCGGTAGCCTGGTTTATTTCGTCACACAGCTTGCCGCCACGCCTGGGCCATTTGCTACTGGGCTTTGCCATGTGCGCCATTCCCACCTTACTAATTGCCAAACAGCCCGATTTAGGCACCTCTATTCTTATCGCCACTGCCGGCGTATTTGTGCTATTTATGTCGGGTATGAGCTGGCGCATTATCGCCTTTGTCGGCGGCGCCATTTCGGCGTTTTTGCCGATTTTATGGCTGTTTTTAATGCGCGATTATCAGCGCCAGCGCGTGCTGACCTTTTTAAACCCGGAGAGCGATCCGCTCGGTTCTGGTTACCATATTATTCAGTCAAAAATTGCCATCGGCTCGGGCGGTATTGAGGGTAAAGGCTATTTGCAGGGTACCCAGTCACAGCTGGAATTTTTGCCCGAACGCCATACCGATTTTATTTTCTCGGTGATCAGCGAAGAACTTGGCTTAACCGGCGTGTTAATTTTACTTGGCTTGTATCTGTTTATCATCGGCCGTTGCATGCTGATTGCCAGTCAGGCGCAAGATAACTACGCCAAACTGGTGGCCGCCAGCTTTACGCTAACCTTTTTTGTCTATGTCTTTGTTAATATTGGCATGGTGTCGGGCTTATTACCTGTAGTTGGGGTGCCGTTGCCGCTGGTCAGTTATGGCGGCACCTCGATGGTGACATTGCTGGCCGCTTTTGGTGTCATTATGTCAGTCGGTACCCATAAACGGATGTTGGCAGCGCCATGATAAAAAACGTCTTACTACTTAGTACTTTCGCCCTGGTGTTAACCGCTTGCAGCTGCTCAGGCCGTTACAGCCAGCCCGAGCCCAATGCCGGCCGGTACCAGCAAGCAAAAGACAGCATACCGCAGCGCCTGCCAACCATGCTGGAAATGACCGATCCGCAGCCACAGGCTGAGCCGCTTAGCCGTGGTGGCAATAAACCTTACAGCCTGTTTGGCCAGCACTATACACCGCTGGTTGACAGCACCAGCCACCATGAAATTGGTATAGCGTCCTGGTATGGCAATAAGTTTCACGGCCACCTGACTTCCAACGGTGAAACCTACAATATGTTTGCCATGACAGCCGCACATAAAACCCTGCCGCTGCCGTCCTATGTTAAGGTAACCAACCTGGACAACAATAAGTCGGCGATAGTGCGTGTGAATGATCGCGGCCCGTTTCACCGTGACCGCATTATCGATTTATCCTACTCGGCCGCGCACAAAATAGGCATGCTGCGCCAGGGTACAGCCAAAGTTCAGCTGGAGCTGTTACAATCACCGGCCATGTATGCCCAGCTAAACGAGCCGGCTGCCAGCAGCTGCTTTATTCAGGTACTGGCCAGTACCGATAGCAACCGCTTAAGCCGGTTACAGCAACAGTTGCAGCGCGAACAGGCCCTGCCCAGTGAAATACAGCCCGGCAGTGGAATTTTTCGCTTATTGGTTGGTCCTACTGCCAGTAGACAACAAGCGCAGCAATGGCTGGCGCAGTTAAAAGCCGGGCCTTTCCCGGATGCATACTTTTTTGATAGCCGTCAGTGCAGCTGACATCACTATAACGATTAAAAAGAACAGGTCTCATGAACAGTTATTGCCATATTTTCGCCATCGCCGCCGTTTCCGTAGCCAGCCTCAGCTTATCTGCTACTGCCCAGACCGTGATCCCACAACCGCCTGAAGTGGCCGCTAAAGGCCATATCCTGATGGATTTTGACACCGGCAAGGTACTGGCCGAGCACAATGCCGATATGTCGCTGGCGCCAGCCAGCCTGACCAAGATGATGACCAGTTATGTGATTGGTACTGAGCTGAAGAACGGTAATATTAGCAACGACGATATGGTTACCATCAGTGAAAAGGCCTGGGCGAAGAATTTCCCCGGCTCGTCACTGATGTTTATCGAAGTCGGCACTAAAGTATCGGTCGCCGATTTAAATAAAGGCATTATTATTCAATCAGGTAATGATGCCTGTGTCGCCATGGCAGAGCATATTGCCGGCAGTGAAAGCGCCTTTGTTGATCTGATGAACGCCCATGCCCAGCGCCTGGGCATGCACAGCAGCCGTTTTGGTAACAGCCATGGCCTGCCCAGTGCAGAGAATTACTCAACACCGCGCGATATGGCCATTTTATCTGCCGCGCTGATCCGTGATGTACCGGAAGAATATGCACTTTATGCCGAAAAAGAATTTAGCTACAACAACATTAAGCAGTACAACCGCAACTCGCTATTGTGGGATCGCAGCCTGGACGTTGACGGCATTAAAACCGGTCATACCGATGAAGCGGGCTTTAGCCTGATCACCTCAGCCACCCGCGACGGCATGCGGTTAATCTCTGTTGTCATGGGCACCAACAGCGAGCGGGCCCGGCAAACCGAGAATAAAAAGCTGCTCACCTACGGCTTTCGTTTTTTTGAAACCATCACGCCTTATCAGGCCGGTGAACAATTTGCAGAGCAACGCATCTGGCAAGGCGATAAAGAAAATATTCAGCTGGGTATCTTAGAAGCAGCGCAAATCACCATACCGCGCGGTCAGCGTAAAAACCTGCAGGCCGATTTCACCTTGGATCAGCAGTTGATTGCCCCCATATCTAAAGGCCAGCCAGTGGGTACGGTATACCTGAAGTTAAATGGTGAAGATATTGCCACCTATCCGCTGGTGGCATTGGAAGAGGTTGCGCAAGGTGGCTTCTTCAGTCGGATGATTGATTACATCAAGATGCAGTTTAACTAAGCCGCTGCATTTTTACTGTTTCAGTCCCGGCATTGTCCGGGACTTTTTGTTACAATTAGCCCAGTTTAATCAGGCTCCGGCCTGCAGTGTAATAGTGAGAGCAAGATGGCGCATGAAGTAAAAAACACCAAGTTCGACGAATACCTGGAATTTCCCTGTCAGTTCAGCTTTAAAGTACTGGGCCTGGCGGATGATGCACTGGTCGATCAGGTGATGGCGGTAGTGCGCCAGCATACCGACGCCGGTGATTACAGCCCGGCAGTGCGTCCGAGCAGCAAAGGCAATTATCACTCAGTTTCGGTCAGCGTAACGGTAACCAGCAAACAACATATCGAGTTGCTGTACACCGAGCTTGGCAAAATTGAACTGGTACGCTACGTACTCTGAGGTAGTACCTCCAACTCAGCCATTCGTATTGTGTACAAAGGGCGGTATAATGCACAGCGTTTCTCAGCAAGCCGGACAACAAGTGACCTCAGCAGCCTTAGCGATAACCGACCAACTGGTGATCAGAGAGCTGGGCGTGCAGGACTACACCACTGTATGGCACGCCATGCAGCAATTTACCGACCAGCGCGGCCCACACAGCTATGACGAGCTGTGGTTGCTCGAGCATCACAGTGTGTTTACCCAGGGCCAGGCAGGCAAAGAAGAGCACTTGCTGTTCCCCGGTGATATTCCGGTGGTGAAAGTCGACCGTGGCGGCCAGGTAACCTATCACGGCCCCGGCCAGTTGGTGGTGTATGTGCTGCTGGACTTAAAGCGCCGTAATATGGGCGTTCGCACCTTAGTGACCTTAATAGAACAGGTACTGGTCGATTTGTTACAGCAAGACGGTATTGCCGCCTATGCCAAAGCCGATGCCCCCGGCGTCTATGTTGATGACGCCAAAATTGCGTCACTGGGGCTTCGAGTACGCAAAGGCTGTACCTTTCATGGTCTGGCGCTGAATGTAAATATGGATTTAAGCCCGTTTGCACGCATTAACCCCTGCGGTTATGCCGGTATGCAAATGATCCAATGCAAAGATGTAGGCGGCCCGCAAAGTATTGCTCAGGCCAAACAACGAATAGTGCAATGTTTTCAGCAGGCGCTGAATGTCGACGCATTGCAACATAAAACAGGGTTAGATTGGCAAAATGACTAAAACTGCACGTATGGAACCCGGCGTAAAACTGCGTGACGCCGAGAAAATGGCTTTAATTCCGGTTAAAGTACTGCCGACTGAACCCGATCAAATGCTGCGCAAGCCCGAGTGGTTGAAAATAAAACTGCCGAAAAGCTCAGAGCGCATTGACCAGATAAAGGGCGCCCTGCGCAAACATGGCCTGCATTCGGTATGCGAAGAAGCCGCCTGCCCTAACCTGACAGAGTGTTTTAACCACGGCACGGCCACTTTTATGATTTTGGGCGCCATTTGTACCCGTCGCTGCCCATTTTGTGACGTCGCCCACGGCCGGCCTTTACCGCCCAGCGCCGAAGAGCCGGAAAAACTGGCATTAACTATTCGCGATATGAAGCTTAAGTATGTCGTGATCACCTCTGTTGACCGTGACGACTTACGTGACGGCGGCGCCCAGCACTTTGCTGACTGCATCAGCGAAATCCGCAAACACAGCCCGGACATTAAAATTGAAGTGCTGGTACCGGATTTTCGCGGCCGAATGGATACCGCGCTGGATATCCTGACCCAAACGCCACCGGATGTGTTTAACCACAACCTGGAAACTGCGCCACGGCTATACAAACTGGCACGGCCCGGTGCCGACTACAAATGGTCACTGCAGCTGCTAAAACGCTATAAAGCCGCCCACCCGAATGTCGCCACCAAATCAGGCTTAATGGTAGGCCTGGGCGAAACCTCCGAAGAGCTGATTGAAGTATTAAAAGACCTGCGTGAGCATGATGTCGATATGCTAACCGTCGGCCAGTACCTGCAGCCGAGCAAACACCACTTACCGGTAAAACGCTATATGCCACCGGCCGAGTTTGACGAGATAAAACGTATTGCCTACGAGCTGGGTTTTAAACACGTCGCCAGCGGGCCTTTTGTCCGCTCTTCCTACCATGCCGATCGCCAGGCAGCCGGTGAAGACATAAGCTAACCATCAGCTGAGCTGCACACTAACGAAAAATGCGCCGCAAGGCGCATTTTTTATTAACAGAAGCAACGGCCATTCTGCGTTTATCCAGGCTGTTTTTTCAGCTAAAAACCGCTATGCTTGTTACAGCATTATTGGGGGGCGCGATGGATAACAGACGTTTTAGCCGGGTAAGCTTTAAAGGTAAAGCTCATATTGATATTGGCAGCCATAGCTGCGTAACCGAAGTGCTGGATTTATCGCTTAAAGGCGCACTGATTAAAAAGCCGCTTGATTGGCCGCGCTCCTTACCTAAAGTAATGCAATTACGCATCTCGTTAAACGATTTTCCGCTAGAGCTGACAATGGACGTCAGTGTAGCGCATCATTCCGCCACCACTGTTGGGCTGCACTGCGAAAAAATTGATATAGAAAGCGTATCCCACCTGCGTCGCCTGCTGGAACTGAACCTTGGTGATGCCGAGCTGCTAAGCCGCGAATTGTCAGAGCTGAGTGAACACGACTAAGGCTGCCCCGCCCGTATTAAGGCGCCAGCGCCTGCTGTGCATCAGCATAACCCCAGTCAGACGCCTGTTGCATAAAATGCTGCCACTGTGCCCAGTTCTGTTGCTGCCTGGCCAGATAGGCAAAGTAGTACTGTACCGGCATTAGCTGCTCGGGCTGACTGAGTATATGTTTTGCCAGCTGTAAATAAAGCTCAGGCAAACCCAGCTCAAATGAGCGCATGACATTAGGCTCTGCCAACACGCGGTAAGCCTGTTGCCCTGCCGCAGCACAACTTTCAACCGGCGTTAAACTGATGTCTGCCGCCGCTAACTGCCAATGCTGTAAATAGGCTTCTGTTTGCTCTGCCAGTAAAATATTCGGGTGTAACCGCTGTGGTTGACATAACTGCTGGGCGCTGGCAAGTGGAAGCCGGTACTCGTCGATAAATCCCAGCACATGCATAAACTCGTGGCGTAACAACGCCAGGCTGGCATTGTCCGGCAACTGCAAGATGCCATTGTTGTAGCTGGCCTTACCGCGCCCGGCCAATAGCAGCAACTGGCTGAAGCGCCCATCGGCAACCAAAGGTGCCAGCGGCTGATAATGACAACTGATCAGGCGACTGCTTTGCTCAGTGCAGGCCAGTTCCGTGCTGGGGACTTGTTGTAACGGTAAAAAGCACACAGCCAACTGGCTTAGCTGACTGTCTTGCTGCCACTGCTGCAGCAACTGTTGCCAGTTATCCTTGCCGGCAAGCTGCGTTACAACAGGCTGTATGGTTAGCTGACAGCCCTGCCGATGACGAAAGCCAGCAATGCCTGCCGCACCGGCCTGCCATAATCCCAGTGCCTGACGCTCAGACGCAGACACGGCTTGCGGGGCAATAACACCCTGAGCAAGCTGTTGCTGCAACCACTGCGCGGTTGCCAGGCGGCCTTGCTGACGTTGCTGCAATTGCAGTGCGTGGCGCAGTGCTGTGGTATCTCCCAGCCCGGCAGCATGGCGAAACCAGTGCAGCGCAGCATCATATTCGCCGCTGGCCAGCCGCTGGCCAGCCAGACGCATCGCCGCCGCCGGCTCGGTTTCAGCTTGCGCCATCAGTTCTGATTGGCTATCTCGTAGCGGCTGACAGGCAGTGAGCAACGCAAATGCAAAAAAGCCGGTAAACCGGCTTTTTTTACTCAGCAGCATGCTTAGCCTAAGGCTCGTCATAACCCGCATCACTCTGGTTTTCACCGCGTAAGCGTGCCATTTCCAACCGGGCATAACGGTGCTCGACAAACTCAAACACATTAGTGGCCAGCACTTGTTTATAGTAACTAAGCGCCTGCTCCGGCCGGTTTTGGCTGTCGTGCCATTTGGCCAGATAAAAATACACTTCGCACAAGCGCTCAGCCAGCACCTGAGCGCTGGTTAAGTCTTGCGTAACCGTATCCAGCAGCGCGGCTTCGCTTATCTCACCGGCCAGAAAACGCACTATGTTGGTTGACCATTCAGTGTCATCCAGCTGTTGCAGGTTTAGCGTTAATTGGCTGGCAGCGCGAGATGGGGAAACTTCACTTTGTGCCAGATATAACCAGATCACACGATAGGCATCAGTTGGCTTTAATGCCAGAAAGCGCTCAAAATCGGTCAGCGCCAGCTCACTTTTACCGGCGTAATACAAGGCTATGCCCCGGTTTAAATAGGCAAACTCGTGCTCTGGGGCTAACTCCAGCGCCGAGTCAAAAGCTTCATAGGCGGCGTCAAACTCGCCGTTTACTGTGTGGTGGATGCCAACAAAGTTATAGGCGTCAGGCATATCGGGCTTTAAACGCAGGGCGCGCATAAAATCCAGCCGGGCCAATGAGCGTAACCCCACACTGTCGTACATCACGCCACGGTCATAGTACAGCTGAGCAGATTGCTCTTCTGATAACTCGGCACGATGCAAAATTTCACTTAAACGGGCAATCGCCAGTTCAGTACGGTAAGACACCGCCAGCGGCTCAGGAATAAGCCAGCCGGCAGCGCCGGGTGACTGTGTCGCACAGCCACCGAGCAAGGTTGCCAGCAGCACCAAAGGTGCTGCGCGGCGTATCAGCCTATCAGGCATTAGTTTGTGCATCAGCAGACTCTGCAACAGGTTTAGCGTTAGCTTCTTTGATACTTAAGCGTACGCGGCCCTGCTTGTCGACTTCCAGTACCTTAACCGATACTTTCTGCCCTACCGTTAAGTGCTCAGACACATTATTCACGCGCTCGTCAGAGATTTGTGAAATATGTACCAGACCATCTTTGCCCGGTAATACATTAACAAAGGCACCAAAGTCGACGATACGTACCACTTCACCTTCGTACACGGCACCGACTTCAATCTCAGCCGTGATGGCGTTGATTTTATCGATAGCGATTTGTGCGGCTTTGGCGGTAGTCGCAGCAATTTTAATGCTGCCATCGTCTTCCAGCTCAATCGTAGTGCCCGATTCTTCAGTGATCTGACGAATTACCGCACCACCTTTACCGATTACTTCACGGATTTTCTCCGGGTTAATCTTCATGGTGTAAATACGCGGTGCGTACTCAGACATTTCTTCGCGGTGACCGCTGATCGCCTGGTCCATCACGTTCAGAATGTGCAAACGCGCCGCTTTAGCTTGCTTCAGTGCAATTTGCATAATCTCTTTGGTGATACCGTCAATCTTAATGTCCATTTGCAGTGCAGTAATACCTTCGGTGGTACCGGCTACTTTAAAGTCCATATCGCCTAAGTGATCTTCATCACCTAAGATGTCTGACAGTACGACGAAGTCATCACCTTCTTTTACCAGGCCCATAGCAATACCAGCCACAGAGGCTTTAATCGGTACACCGGCGTCCATCAGTGCCAGTGACGAGCCACAGACGGATGCCATAGAGCTTGAACCGTTAGATTCAGTGATTTCTGACACGATACGCACGGTGTACGGGAAGTCATTGAAATCTGGCATTACCGCTAATACGCCGCGCTTGGCTAAACGGCCATGACCGATTTCGCGGCGCTTAGGTGAGCCTACCATGCCAGTTTCACCGACACAGTACGGCGGGAAATTGTAGTGCAGCATGAAAGTGTCAGTTTTCGCACTTAACAAGTCGTCGATGTTTTGTGCATCACGCGCGGTACCTAAGGTCGCCGTTACCAGCGCCTGGGTTTCTCCGCGGGTAAACAGCGCTGAGCCGTGAGTACGTGGCAGCACGCCGGTCATTACGCTTAAACCACGGATCATTTCCGGGTCGCGGCCATCGATACGCGGCTCACCCTTGGTGATACGGCCACGTACCACTTTTGATTCCAGGTCGTGGAAAATCTCGCCGACTTCGTTTTTATTCAGCTCTTCGCCTTCAGGTAACGCTGCAGTCAGTGTTTCAACCAGCGCGGCTTTGATTTCAGCGATGCGCTCATAGCGCTTAGCTTTTTCAGTGATCTGATAGGCTTCGCTTAGCTGCGCGCGGGCCAGTTCGTCAATTTTGGCAATTAGTGGCTCGTTTTTCGCTGGAGCCTGCCAGTTCCATTTCGGCTTGCCGCCTTCAGCTGCAAATTCATTAATGGCATTGATGGCTGTCTGCATTTGCTCATGGCCGTACATTACCGCGCCCAGCATCACGTCTTCTGACAGAATACCGGCTTCAGATTCAACCATTAACACTGCACCGGCCGTACCGGCAACCACTAAGTCCAGCTTAGAGCTTTTAAGCTCTTCTTCTGATGGGTTCAGTACATACTGGTTATTGATATAACCCACACGGGCGGCACCGATAGGGCCAGCAAATGGAATACCTGATAACGCCAGAGCAGCAGAAGTACCAATTAACGCGACGATGTCCGGCTGAATTTCCGGCTGTACTGACACGACAGTGGCAATAACCTGGACTTCATTGTTGAAGCCTTCCGGGAACAGTGGACGAATTGGCCGGTCGATTAAACGTGAAGTTAAGGTTTCGCCTTCCGACGGGCGCCCTTCACGCTTGAAGAAACCGCCAGGGATACGGCCGGCAGCGTACATTTTTTCTTGATAATTTACCGTTAACGGGAAGAAATCCTGGCCTGGTTTGGCTTCTTTCTTGCCCACTACCGTTACTAAAACTGAAGTATCACCCAGGCTGGCCAGCACTGCGGCATCTGCCTGACGGGCGATAACGCCGGTTTCTAAGGTAAAAGTGTGTTGGCCGAACGGGAATGATTTTACGATGGGAGTCACGTGTTTGTTTCCTTTACTTGATCGCCTGATTGCGATGTCATTTTCTTTATTTAATACAGCGCTAGTATACTCTGTAACCAGAGTTAAAAGATAGTTCAGTCAAATACCAACTTAAGCGAAAAATAATCATGTGGCATAAAAAAAGGGGCTAAAAGCCCCTTTTTTACAAAAACCGATTAACGGCGTAAGCCTAAACGCTCGATCAGTGTCGCGTAACGGCTCTGGTCTTTACCTTTTAAGTAATCCAGTAACTTACGACGCTGGCTAACCATACGCAGCAGACCACGACGTGAGTGGAAGTCATGCTTGTGCTGGGCAAAGTGGCCCTGCAGGTGGTTGATAGACGCAGTTAACAGGGCTACCTGTACTTCTGGTGAACCGGTATCGCCTTGCTTAACAGCGAAGTCAGCAACGATTTTTGCTTTATCAGCAGCGCTTAAAGACATATTTAACTCCAAATGTGAGTGAACTAAAGTCAGGGAATTGCCGATCACTCATCCAGCAAGCCCAAAAAACCGCGAGATTATACCATTTTGCGCTGGTTTCACAACAGCTTTAACTGCGTTGTACTGCCGCAGTATTTAACAAACGCCGCGAGCTAAGCACACCTTGCTCAACCTGGCCGATACCAAAGAATACCTGATCCGGGCCAAGCAGCTTAATGGCGCTGATATCCGGCTGCTGCAGCTGACAACTCTGGCCATGTTGCAACCGGTGCTGCTCAGCTGCCGTTAACTGCACGGCCGGCATAGCAGTAATACCGGCATCCAGTGGCAACAACAAGTTGTCCATAGCGCTAAAATCGCCGCTTTGATGGCATTGCTCTGCCAGCGCGTCCAGCTGTGCCGGGCTAATCATTTGCTCTGCCGTAAAAGGCCCTACCTGAGTGCGGTGTAACGCAGCGACATGAGCGCCACAGCCTAATGCCTCGCCTAAATCATCAATCAGGGTGCGGATATAAGTACCCTTAGAGCAATGCACCAGAAAATCTGCCGTCTTGTCACTGTGCTTAAGCAACTCAAAACGGAAAATACTGATTGGCCTGGCTTCGCGGGGTACTTCTATGCCCTGACGCGCATAACGGTATAATGGCTGTCCCTGATATTTAAGCGCCGAAAACATCGTCGGCACCTGCAAAATATCGCCACGAAAGCCCTGCATGGCCTGCTCAAGTTCCGCCTGACTATGGCTGACCGGCTTTTCGCTTATTACCTCACCTTCAGCATCACTGGTACTGGTGCGCACACCAAACCGGGCGCTAACCAGGTAGGTTTTATCGGTATCGAGCAAAAACTGACTGAATTTAGTCGCCTCACCAAAACAAATCGGCAGTAAGCCCGATGCCATCGGATCCAGCGCGCCGGTGTGACCGGCTTTTTGCGCCTGATACAACCAGCGCACCCGCTGTAAAATGCCGTTACTGCTCACTTCCAGTGGCTTGTCCAGCAGCAGAATACCGTTAACCGGCCGGGCGTTTTTCCGCGCCATTAGTTTGCTGGCTCTTCGCTATCAGTGTTGTTGTCAGTATCATCCAGTGCCTGGCCCGACTGCAGCCGACGACGATCGTCCTCTGCTCTTGCGGTGCTCACCAGCGTCGCCATGCGGATGCCTTCGTTAAGTGATTCGTCAAACACAAAACGGATATGCGGCACAATACGCGCCTGAATGCGTTTACCAATTAAACTGCGGACAAAACCTGAGGCATCATTAAGGATCTTTAAGTTGTCCTCAACTTTGTCATCGGCCAGGCCTAAAAAGGTAACAAACACCTTGGCATGCGATAAATCGCGTGACACTTCTACATCCGATACTGTGATCATGCTGTGCAAACGCGGATCTTTAATTTCGCGTTGCAGGATAACCGCCATCTCTTTTTTCATTTGCTGCGACAGTCTGTCGACCCGCGAGAACTCTTTCATAACTGTATTTCCATTGTCTGCTTAAGACAAAACAGGGGCCTGTGGCCCCTGTTGTATTGTTACTTTATCGGTTACAGGGTACGTTCAACCTGAATCACTTCAAATACTTCGATCTGATCGCCTTCGCGCACATCGTTGTAGTTTTTCACGCCGATACCACATTCGAAACCATTACGCACTTCGCTGACATCGTCTTTAAAGCGACGCAGTGACTCCAGTTCACCTTCGAAGATCACCACGTTATCACGCAGTACCCGGATAGGCGCGTTACGCTTAATCACACCTTCGGTTACCATACAGCCAGCCACAGCACCGAATTTCGGTGAGCGGAAGACATCACGCACCTGCGCCAGACCAATGATCTGTTGCTTAAACTCAGGCGCTAACATACCGGTCATCGCCGCGCGTACTTCGTCTAACAGTTCATAAATGATACCGTAGTAACGTAAGTCGAGGCCTTCGTCTTCAACCAGTTTACGTGCAGAGCCATCCGCACGTACGTTAAAGCCGATGATAATGGCTGACGATGCCGCTGCCAGGGTAACGTCAGTTTCAGTAATACCACCAACCCCTGAGCCAACAATCTTCACTTTCACTTCGTCAGTCGACAGTTTCATCAGTGATTCAGTGATAGCTTCAACTGAACCTTGTACGTCAGCTTTTAATACGATGTTCAGCTCAGACACGTCGCCTTCAGTCATATTGGCGAACATATTCTCCAGCTTCGATTTCTGCTGGCGTGCCAGCTTAACGTCACGGAATTTACCCTGACGATACAGTGCCACTTCACGCGCTTTGCGCTCATCTTTTACCACAGTGACTTCATCACCCGCTTGAGGTACACCGGACAGACCTAAAATTTCTACCGGAATAGACGGACCTGCCGTTTTAACATCTTTACCGTTCTCGTCACGCATTGCCCGTACACGGCCGTATTCAAAACCGCACAGAACTATTTCGCCCTGCTTCAGCGTGCCTTCCTGTACCAGGATAGACGCAACCGGGCCGCGACCTTTGTCCAGGCGTGATTCAATGACCACACCGCGGGCTAAGCCTTCTTTTACCGCTTTTAATTCCAGCAGTTCGGCCTGGTTCAGGATGGCTTCAAGTAAGTCATCAATACCCATACCCGATTTGGCTGACACCGGCACAAACTGGGTATCACCGCCCCACTCTTCAGAAATAACATCGTACTGCGACAGCTCGTTACGTACCCGCTCCGGATCAGCTTCTGGCTTATCCATTTTGTTTACCGCAACCACTAACGGCACACCCGCTGCTTTGGCATGCTGGATCGCTTCTTTGGTTTGTGGCATCACGCCGTCGTCAGCCGCCACTACCAGAATAACGATATCGGTTGCCTTAGCACCCCGGGCCCGCATTGAGGTAAACGCAGCGTGACCTGGTGTATCGAGGAAGGTCACCATACCGCGGTCAGTATCCACGTGGTAAGCACCAATATGCTGGGTAATACCACCGGCTTCGCCGGCTGCGACTTTCGCTTTACGGATGTAATCCAGTAATGAGGTTTTACCATGGTCAACGTGGCCCATTACGGTTACCACCGGTGCGCGCGGTTCGAGCTCGCCCTGGCCGTCACGGTCTGACATCACCGCTTCTTCCAGTTCGTTTTCTTTGGTCAGGGTAAACTTATGGCCCATTTCTTCACAAACGATGGCCGCCGTTTCCTGATCGATGACCTGGTTGATGGTCGCCATAGCACCCATCTTCATCATCACTTTAATCACTTCAGACGCTTTTACCGCCATTTTAGCTGCCAGTTCAGCAACCGTAATGGTTTCGCCAATTTTCACTTCACGCTCAACCGGCTGCGCTGGCTTATTAAAGCCGTGCTGCATGCTGGTAGGGGTTTTCTTTTTCTTGGCATGGCGGTTAGCACGGTTAAAGGCTTCTTTGTCATTGGCATCGTCTTTCTTTTTGCCTTTAACAACCGGCGCTTTTTTACCGGCACCACGACGGCCTGCACGCTCTTCTTTAGCGTCCACTTCATCTTCAGCCTGCTTGGCAAATTCATTGCTGGTCAGGTGATAATCGTCGGTGTCGGCTGGCTTGGCTTTTTCTTCCTGCGCCCAGCGCTCACTGTTTTCTTCTGCCAGTTTACGGGCAGCTTCAGCTTGCTTAGCGGCTTCTTCTTCCAGCTTACGCAGGGCTTCGGCTTCCTGCTGCTGACGAATACGCTCGGCTTCTTTGCGGGCTTCTTCTTTTGCTGCTCGACGCGCCGCTTCTTCCGGATCGTCTTTTAACAGCTGCGCCTGCTTGGCTTCTTCGCGACGTTTGGCTTCAGCAGCTTTACGCTCGGCTTCTTCTTTGGCTTTAGCAGCCGCCATTTCTTTAGCTTTGCGCTCTGCTTCAGCGCGGGCAGCATCGGCTTCTGCGCGGGCTTTTTCTTCGGCCAGACGGGCTTCTTCCTGTGCTTTTAATGTCGCTTCATCCACCAGCGGCTTTTTCACGTAAGTCTTTTGCTTACGCACTTCTACCTGAATTTCACGGTTACGGCCGGCACCGCCAGACACACTCAGGGTGGTTTTTTCTTTGCGCTTTAACGTTAAACGCGATGGCTCAGCGGCCTTACCACCGTGCTGAGCACTTAAGTGCTCCAGCAAGGCTTTTTTCTCATCTTCGCTTACTACCTGACCGGCTGTTTTACTGATACCGGCATCAGCGAATTGCTGCACTAACCGTTCAACAGTAGTACCGACATCACTGGCTAGCTTTTCTATAGTGACTTCTGCCATTTGTGTTGTTACCTCCGTTGACTACTTATTTTCTTCGCTAAACCAAACGATGTTACGGGCAGCCATGATCAGGTCGGCGGCTTGTTGTTCCGACATGGTGGCAATTTCCAGTAAATCATCGACACCCAGCTCGGCCAGGTCGTCTAACGTGGTTACCCCTTTACTGGCCAAAACATAGGCCGTATGGGTATCTAAACCTTGCAGCGCTAACAGCGCTTCGGTCGGTTGCGCATCTTCCAGTGACTCTTCACTGGCCAGGGCGCGTGTGGTTAACACCGCCTTGGCACGGCTGCGCAACTCTTCTACAGTGGCCTCATCCAGGCCATCGATGCTGAGCAGTTCACTCATCGGCACATAGGCGATTTCTTCCAATGTAGAGAAACCTTCCTCTACCAGCACATCAGCGAAGTCTTCGTCAATTTCCAGCGCGTCAACAAATACCTGGCGTACCTTAGCGGTTTCTTCCTGATGCTTTTGTTGCATCGCCGATACCGACATCACGTTCAGCTCCCAGCCGGTCAGCTGGCTGGCTAAGCGTACGTTTTGGCCATTACGGCCAATCGCCATCGCCAGGTTAGAATCTTCAACGGCGATATCCATTGAGTGCGCATCTTCATCAACGATGATGGAGGCCACTTCTGCCGGTGCCATGGCGTTGATAACAAACTGGGCGTCGTTGTCGTCGTACAATACGATGTCTACGCGCTCGCCAGCTAATTCGTTAGATACAGCCTGTACCCGTGAACCACGCATACCAACACAGGCACCTACCGGATCAATACGGCGGTCATTGCTTTTCACTGCGATTTTAGCGCGCGCACCCGGATCACGGGCCGCACCACGCAGTTCAATCATTTCTTCGCCGATTTCCGGCACTTCAATGCGGAACAGTTCCAGCAGCATTTCCGGCCGTGACCGGCTTAAAAACAGCTGGGCACCGCGCGCTTCAGGTTTTACTTCAAACAAAAGGGCACGAATACGGTCACCCGGGCGGTAGGTTTCGCGCGGTAACATTTCATCTTTACCCAGCATGGCTTCAGCATTGTTGCCTAAGTCAACAATAATGCTGTCACGGTTTACTTTCTTCACCACGCCAGTAACTAACTCACCCACCTGGTCGATATAAGCTTCTACGACCTGTGAACGCTCGGCTTCACGTACTTTTTGTACGATAACCTGCTTGGCCATCTGAGTCGTAATACGGTCAAATTCGATCGAGTCTATTTGCTCTTCGTAGTAATCGCCAACCTGAACCGTTGGATCGTCGTACTGCGCTGCCGACAATGTCATTTCCCGGTATGGGTGTTCTTGCACCTGGTCATCCGGAATTACCTGCCAACGGCGGAAGGTTTCATAAGCGCCGGTTTTACGATCGATGCTGACGCGCACCTCGATATCGCCTTCATTTTTCTTTTTGGTGGCTGCTGCCAGTGCAAACTCCAGTGCCTGGAAAATCTTTTCCCGTGGTACTGATTTCTCGTTTGAAACTGCATCAACAACTAATAATATTTCTTTTGCCATTGTCTGTTGCCTCGCTTAGCCCCGATACCTTAAAACACCGGTACCACGTTTGCTTTATCTACATTATCCATCAGCAAACGATAGGGTTTGCCATCTACTTCCACTATCAACATATCGTCTTCAATAGCTGTTAGTACGCCTTTGAACTTACGCCGGCCATCCTGAGGAATGGCCAGTTTTACTTCTATTTTCTGTCCAACTACCGCGGCAAAGTGCGCCGGGGTAAACAGCGGCCGATCCAAACCGGGAGACGATACCTCTAACAGGTATTCGTTTGCGATAGGATCTTCCACATCTAAAATGGCACTGACTTCGCGGCTTACCACGGCGCAATCGTCAACATTGACGCCATCGGCATGGTCGATGTATAGCCGCAAGGTAGAATGCCGGCCGGCTTGCACCAGCTCCAGCCCCAGCAGTTCAAAGCCACTGGCTTCAACCGTTGGCAGCAATAGCTCTGTCAGTTTCTGTTCTTGCTTAGTCAACGAGACCTCCGGAAAAACTGCTATTGCACGCCTTTGCGCTGACAACAACAGCCAATAAAAAAAGGGCCTGTAGCCCATTACTGCGTAAAACTGAGTCTGCAGATACGAAAACGCCCCGAACTAGCGGGGCGAATGGGCATCCAATCAACTAACATATCGCCAATGTTAATTGAAACTAAATTTGGTTGCGGGAGCCCCAGAGTTTGAGAGCGAACCGACAACCTTCAGTACTAAAACAAAATTAAACTATTTTGTACTGCAAAGTTGGTTGCGGGAGCCGGATTTGAACCGACGACCTTCGGGTTATGAGCCCGACGAGCTACCAGGCTGCTCCATCCCGCGTCCGTAATTGGCGCTTATTATATAGCGCTGACTGTGTTATCGCAAGCCTTGCCTTGGCAAACTGTTGATAAATTTGGTGCCGAGAGCGGGACTTGAACCCGCACGTCCGAAGACACTACCCCCTCAAGATAGCGTGTCTACCAATTTCACCATCTCGGCTAAATTTGTGGATTAGTTTCCGACAGGGATGTCGCTGGTCTCGTCTTTCTTCTGCTCAACCTGTTCTGTTACAGGCACAGATAAGTCCTGCCATTCATCAACCTGTTTGCTCTGCCCTGCGCTGTAGTTACCCAGCACGATACTCAACACAAAAAAGATGGTTGCCAGAATAGTGGTGGTTTTAGTTAAAAAATTGCCCGTACCTGAAGAGCCAAATACGGTGGCAGAGGCGCCTGCGCCAAAGGCTGCGCCCATATCAGCACCTTTACCGTGCTGAATTAATACCAGGCCAATCAATGCCATGGCCACTAACAAATACACAACAATCAAAATTTCGTACATGCTTAATCCTTTGCACCTTTTGTAACTGCAAGGCAAATTTGCGCAAATTCTGCTGGTTTCAGGCTGGCGCCACCTACCAGCGCACCATCGATGTCGGCTTGCTGAAATAACGCAGCGCAATTGTCTGCATTAACACTGCCGCCATACAACAATTTCACCCCTACTGCCGCCTGCGCGTCGTATTGAGCCAGATGTTGCCGGATAAACGCATGCGTTTGTTGCGCCTGCTCCGGAGTGGCTGACTCACCTGTACCTATGGCCCATATTGGCTCGTAAGCAACTACCGATTTCGCCAGTAATTCGGGCTGCGAAGCATACACCGCATCAAGTTGCCGCGCAAGAACCTGCTGTGTTTTTTCTTGCTGCCGCTCAGCCAATGACTCACCAATACACAGGATTGGTATCAAACCGGCCGTGACCGCAGTAGCCAGTTTTGCCGCAACCAGTGCATCGGTTTCAAAATTCAGGGTGCGCCGCTCAGAATGTCCGACGATGACATAAGTCGCCCCCGCTTCCAGCAGTAGTTCTGCACTTAACTCACCGGTAAAGGCACCCCGACTTTCCTGGCTTAGCGTCTGGGCCCCCAGGGCAAAATTACGCTCAGCAGAAAACCTGTTTAGCAGTGTCGCCGGCGGACATACCAACACGTCAACATTATCGAGCGGCAACGGCGTCAGTGCCGTTGTCATGTCCGTGACCAGAGCGGCAGAACCGTTCATTTTCCAGTTCGCGGCGATCAGGGCTTTACGTTGCATTTGGTTATATCCTGTTGTAAGTCCGGCGCGATATTAACTAACCACGCCGGTGCAAACAAGTATAAGTGGCGTATTTGGACAATCAACTGGCGATTTTTACCGCAGCGGCGATGCGCTCAGCATACTGGCGTACTAACGCTTCCTGCTCTCCCTCTACCATTACGCGGATCAAAGGCTCGGTGCCACTTTTGCGGATCAGTACCCGGCCACTGCCGTTCAATTCTGCTTCTACTTCGGCAATAACCTGCTTTACATGCTGTTTTTCCAACGGCGCCGTGCCTTTTTCAAACTTCACATTTACCAACACCTGTGGCAGCTTATGCATACCCTGGCTAAATTCGGCCAGCGTCATTTTGGCTTCGATCATCGCCGTCAGTACCTGCAGTGAGGCAATAATGCCGTCACCGGTGCAGGTGTGGTCTAAATTCAGCACATGGCCAGAGTTTTCACCACCGATACGCCAGTTTTTCTCCCGCAGTAACTCCATCACATATCGATCGCCTACCTTGCTACGCTCAAACGGAATGTCCAGCTGTTTTAATGCCAGCTCCAGCCCCAGGTTGCTCATCAGGGTACCGACAACGCCACCTTGCAGTTTGTTTTGCGCTTTGGCGGCGCGGGCAATGATGTAGACAATTTCATCGCCATCGATAATGCGGCCACTATGGTCGGCCATCATTACCCGGTCACCATCACCATCGTAAGCAATGCCTAAGTCAGCCTGGCGTTCAACCACCGTTTGCTGCAGCAATTCAGTATGGGTAGCACCACATTTATCATTGATGTTTAAGCCATCCGGGCTGGCACCTATTACGATTACTTCAGCGCCCAGTTCTTTAAATACCGCTGGCGCGATGTGATAGGTGGCACCGTGAGCACAGTCGATCACAATCTTCATGCCACTGAGTGATAAATGATTGGGCAGATGGCTTTTACAAAACTCGATATAGCGGCCGGCCGCATCGTCGATACGCTGCGCTTTACCCAGCTTTTCCGAGCTTTCACATACCATAGGTTGCTCAAGTTCGTATTCTATTGCCAGCTCAACCTCATCCGGTAACTTAGTGCCATCGGCCGAGAAAAATTTAATGCCATTGTCATAATACGGATTATGCGAAGCGCTAATGACAATGCCTGCCTCAGCACGAAAGGTACGGGTTAGGTACGCCACTGCCGGTGTCGGCATAGGCCCCAACAAACGCACATCAATGCCTGCTGCAATTAAGCCGGCTTCCAGTGCCGTTTCCAGCAGATAACCGGAGATACGAGTATCCTTACCTATCAATACCTTACGAGTACCACGCTGTGATAACACCCGGCCTGCTGCCCAACCTAACTTCATGGCAAATTCCGGTGTGATCGGGAAGTCGCCCACCCGTCCACGCACACCATCAGTACCAAAATATTTTCTGCTCATCCTTTATGCTCCAAACTGCATCGCTGTCACGACCCTGACAGCCTGCACGGTTTCTTTAACATCATGCACCCGGATAATACGGGCGCCTTTTAGTGCTGCAATAGTAGCGCAGGCCAGGCTGCCTGCCAAACGCTGTTCTACAGGTTCGTTCAGTAACTGACCAATCATTGACTTGCGCGACATCCCCGCCAGTACCGGATAGCCATCAGCGCAGAAACTGTCTAACTGCTTAAGCAGTTCATAGTTATGCGCCAGACTTTTGCCAAAACCAAAACCCGGGTCGAGAATAATATGCTCTTTGCGTACGCCGGCTTGCTCACACTGTGCAGCCCTTTGTAACAGAAACTGCTTTACCTCAGCCACAACATCACGGTATTGCGGTGCATGCTGCATTACCCTTGGTGCGCCCTGCATGTGCATCAGGCACACTGGCAGCTGCGCGCTCACCGCGACTTGTAATGCGCCAGGCTCCTGCAATGCCCTGACATCATTGAGCATATCGGCACCGGCCTGAACGGCCGCTGACATTACCGCGGCTTTACTGGTATCAACGGAGATTACACAATCAAAACGTTGCCGCAGCGCTGCGACAACCGGCACCACCCGTTGCAGCTCGTCCGCTTCAGATACATCTGCAGCGCCCGGTCGGGTAGATTCCCCGCCTACATCCAGGATCACAGCGCCGTCGTTGAGCATTTGCTCGGCCTGATACAAGGCCGCATCCAGTTGATGATACTTGCCGCCATCAGAGAACGAATCCGGTGTGACATTTAATATGCCCATGACCACCGGTTGGCGTAAATCCAGCTGGCGCTGGCGGGGTAAAGACAACAACATAACTCACCTGCTTGCTTTAAGGTATGTGACAACCAAAATAAAACCCCGGCATAAACCGGGGCTTGGATTAACAGATCTTTTATGACTGTTAGTGCAAATTACCTTCCGACGGTTTGCCCGCTGCCACAGTGTCGTCTTTGCTGGCCTTGGCATCGGGTTTATCGTCTGAACCCGGTTTATCACGGGGTTCCCAATTCTCTGGCTGACGTACCTCGCGGCGTGCCATTAAATCGTCAATCTGTTTTGCATCTATGGTTTCATACTTCATCAGCGCGTCTTTCATCGCGTGCAGTATGTCCATATTTTCTTCAATCAACTTTTTCGCTCTGTCGTAGTTACGGTCAATAAAGTCACGAATTTCAGCATCGATGGCTTTAACCGTATCTTCTGACATATGCTTGTTTTTACTGACCGAGCGACCTAAAAACACTTCGCCTTCTTCATCGGCATACAGCAACGGCCCCAGCTTTTCTGAGAATCCCCACTGAGTGACCATTTTCCGGGCTAAGTCAGTCGCACGTTCAATGTCGTTCGAGGCGCCGGTGGTTACCTGCTCAAAGCCGTAAATCACTTCCTCAGCTATACGGCCACCAAACAGCGAGCTAATCATGCTCTCCAAATGGCGCTTGCTGTGCGATACCCGGTCGCGCTCCGGCAAGTACATGGTTACACCCAAGGCGCGGCCACGCGGAATAATACTAACTTTGTAAACCGGATCGTGCTCGGGTACCAAACGGCCAACAATAGCGTGTCCCGCTTCGTGGTAGGCCGTCATCTCTTTTTCTTTTTCCGTCATTACCATAGAGCGACGTTCTGCGCCCATCATGATTTTGTCTTTGGCTTTTTCAAACTCATCCATTGACACCACGCGACGGTTGCCGCGGGCAGCAAACAGCGCCGCTTCGTTTACCAGGTTGGCTAAATCGGCACCTGAAAAACCTGGCGTACCACGGGCAATTACAGATGGCTCAACGCCTTCGGCCAGTGGTACTTTACGCATATGCACTTTTAAAATTTGCTCGCGGCCTTTTACATCCGGTAAACCTACCACCACCTGACGGTCAAAGCGGCCAGGGCGCAATAACGCCGGATCCAATACATCAGGGCGGTTGGTTGCAGCGATGACGATAATACCTTCGTTGCCATCGAAGCCATCCATTTCAACCAGCATCTGGTTTAAGGTTTGCTCGCGCTCATCATGGCCACCGCCTAAACCGGCACCACGCTGACGTCCCACCGCATCAATTTCGTCAATAAAGATAATACAAGGCGCGGCTTTCTTAGCTTGTTCAAACATGTCACGCACCCGTGAGGCACCGACACCAACAAACATTTCGACGAAATCAGAACCCGAAATGGTGAAAAATGGCACCTTAGCTTCGCCGGCAATGGCTTTGGCAAGCAAGGTTTTACCGGTACCCGGCGGGCCCACCATTAAAATGCCTTTGGGAATTTTACCGCCCAGCTTTTGAAAACGCGACGGGTCACGCAGATAGTCAACCAGTTCAGATACTTCTTCTTTGGCTTCATCACAACCGGCAACATCTGCAAAAGTCGTTTTAATCTGATCTTCGCCCATTAACCGCGCTTTGCTTTTACCAAACGACATGGCCCCTTTGCCACCGCCGCCCTGCATCTGGCGCATAAAGAAAATCCAGACGCCGATAAGCAACAGCATCGGGAACCAGGAAATAAAAATGGTTGCCAGCCAGCTGCTCTCTTCCGGCTTACTGCCGTAAGAGCTCACTTCGTTTTTAATTAAGTCATCCAGCAGTTTTTCGTCATAACCTGTCGGGATCACGGTTTCAAAGCGTTCACCACTGCGTTTAACACCGGTGATCACGCCAGAGCGTTCCACTTTCACTTCGCGGATCTGCCCCTGATTTACCTCTTTGATAAACTGAGTGTAACTGGTTTGCCGGTCAACGCTGTCGCCGGGGCCAAAGCTATTGAACACCGACATTAGTACGACGGCGATCACTAACCAGACAATCAGATTCTTTGCCATGTCACTCAAGGTTATAACCTCTTTTTACCGATAAATAGATAATTACCCGGCTACTTTACTAGACTTTAAAGCCGGTCGCCACGATATATGTCTCACGCGAACGTGCGCGGGACGAATCAGGCTTGCGAATTTTTACAGTAGTGAACGCCGAGCGCACGTCTTTTAAAAACTGCTCGAAGCCATCACCCTGAAATACTTTGACCACAAAACTGCCATTTTGCTTCAATACTTTGTTACACATATCCAATGCCAGCTCTACCAGATAGATAGAACGTGCCTGATCAGTGGTGTCATTACCACTCATATTCGGCGCCATATCGGACAGTAATACATCTACGTTCTTACCGTTGATCCGGCTCAGTAATGCGTCTAACACCGCGTCTTCACGAAAGTCACCCTGCAAGAAACTTACACCGTTTATCGGATCCATCGGCAGAATATCGCAAGCGATTACGCTACCCTTGTCGCCCACCAGGCCGACACAAAACTGCGACCAACTGCCCGGTGCCGATCCCAAATCGACCACGGTCATCCCCGGTTTAATCAGTTTGTCCTGCTGGTTAATCTCTTCCAGTTTAAACGCTGCGCGCGAGCGCAGCCCTAATTTTTGTGCTTTTTGCACAAATTGATCATCGAAATGCTCTTTCAACCAGCGGGTCGAACTGGCAGAGCGCTTTTTCTTGGTCATGCTGTCACTCTTAAATAGTGTTATGCGTTAGATGGCGCTACAATAACGCAAATTCAAGCGTTACCTGCAAAAATGAGCATTTTATGAGTTTAACCAACAAACAGAAACAATTTTTAAAAGCCAAGGCACATGAGCTAAAGCCTGTCGTGCTGCTAGGCGGCAACGGCTTAACAGAAGGTGTTGTCGCTGAAATTGACAACGCCCTGAGCTTTCACGAGCTGATTAAAGTAAAAGTGCCGACTGAAGATCGCGAACAGAAAGTACTGATTATGGACGCCATTATCCGTGAAACCAAAGCCGATAAGGTGCAGGTTATCGGAAAAACCCTGGTGTTGTTCCGTCCCAGCGATGATAAAAAGATCGTGCTGCCGCGCGGTTAACTCCAACTATGCCGTCATCTGTCAGCTGAATACGGCGGCATAAACTGATTGTATCTGCCGCCCGTATGCCGCCTAACATAACCTTGAGCCTTGCAGTAATTGACAAAATTGCTCTACCGGCATCGGTTTACCATAAAAAAATCCCTGTGCCACTTCACAGCCCATATTGTGCAGTAGCTGATGCTGCACTTCCGTTTCGACGCCCTCCACTACCATCGCTAATTGCAAATCTTGCAGCATAGCGTGCAAGCGTTTCAAAATGCACTGCGATTTGTAGTTTGACGTGACATCAAAAATAACAGAACGATCGATTTTTACCGTATCCAGCGGCATATTTTTTAAATACACCAAACTAGAGTAGCCGGTTCCAAAGTCATCTAACGCAATACGCAACCCCTGCTGTCTTAAACGGGACAGTAGCTGCATGGCTTGCGCCGGATTATCGATAAAGGCGCTTTCGGTTACTTCCATCTCCAGCGCGGCCGCAGGCAAATTATGCCGTTGCAGGCAATTAAGTAACCAGTCAGCGAAATCAGCTTCACTGAGTTGACGGGCCGAGACATTAAATGAAATTAATGGCCGCCGTTGCTCCGGCAACAGTTGTACCACTCGGCACAATTCATTAATCACCCAGCGGTCCAGATGAATAATTAACCGGCTTTCTTCAGCGATAGCGATAAATTCTGCCGGACTTACCCATCCCAGCTGGGCAGAGCACCAGCGCAGCAGCACTTCAGCACCACAGATTTTTCGGCTTTGCATGACAACTTTGGCTTGAAAATATAAGCTAAGCTCACTTGGCACAGCGCTAAGCTCAGCACTGAGTAAATGCTTGATCTGGTGCCGGCGGACAGATGCCGCAGCTTGTCTGGCATTGTAAAAACACACTCTGCCGCCGCCCTGCTTTTTGGCATGGAACAAGGCGGTTTCTGCTGCCTGCAGTAACAGCTCTTCGCTATCACCATCCAGCGGATAGCGGGCTACGCCTATCGCCGGTGTCGTGCTTACCTGAATATCATCCAGCAAATAAGACTGGCTAAGGCCGTCAATAAAACCTTGCAATTGTGTCTCAACAGCAGCGTCTGTGCAGGCAGACACCGCCAGTACCACATAGTCATCGGCATACAGCCGCACCAGGGTTTGCTCTGGGCTAACTGCCGCTTTTAATGTCTGCGCCTGCGCTTTGATTAACAAGTCACCATATTTCAGGCCATGTTGTTGATTTACCTGTGTTAGTTGGCCACCGTCAATCCAGACAACATGCAACATTAAGTTTAGTGCGCGGCATTGTGCCAATATTTGTGGAAAGCGGCTGACCAGTAGCTCGCGGTTACCTAAACCGGTCAGGTTATCCAGCGTTAGCAGCTTGCGACGCTGCTGATCGTGCAACCTGACAATGCTCAAGTCCTGAAATACTGATAAGTAATGCGTGATCTGCTTCTGTTCGTTATAGATTGCCGTAATTTTTAACCACTGCTGATAAACCGAATTATCTTTGCGCCGGTTCCAAATCCGGCCCTGCCAACTACCCGTAGTGCTAATAGCGGCCCACATCTGTTGATAAAAGCTGGCGTCGTGATGCGATGAGCGTAATATCGCCGGGGTTTTGCCCAGCACCTCCGCTGCGGTAAAACCAGTGATACAACTAAAGGCCTGATTGACCCGTAAAATGATGGCTGCGGCATCGGTTAACATAATGCCCTCGGCGTTATGCTGAAACAGCGACTCACACATCCGGTTTGCCAGACAATCTGTCAGCGGGTGTACCGTTAACGCCGCCGCACAGCAACCACAGTGCAGCTCATTCATTTTCATGCTAGGACGCCTTTTGCTGCTCGGCTAAAAAATGACATGCCAGAATACTTATTTCATCCAGCTTCTGTGCCAGGGTTTCACTGTGTAGTTGTGCAATATTCGCCGCATTGGCCGCAGAGGTAGACAGTTGCTCTACGGTGCCCACAGCAGATGTTAAGTTATCGCAGCTGGCCAACTGATAAGAACAACATGCCACAACCTCTTGCATCTGTGCTCTTATCATGCCCACTATATCAAGCACCTGTTTAATTACTGCAGCGACATTTCCCGCTGCGTCTATCGTCGTCTGCAGCACTGCAGTGCCGGATGCCAATGCATGCGAAGACTGCTTAATGCCTCGTTGTAGTTCGTCAATAATGCGCTGAATTTCTTCGGTAGAACAGGCAGTTCTGCTGGCAAGTGCGCGTACTTCATCGGCAACAACCGCAAAGCCACGGCCAGCGTCACCAGCCCTCGCCGCTTCAATCGCGGCATTTAGCGCCAACAAATTAGTTTGCCCGGCAACTTCACTGATCACATTAACCACACTGCTAATATTCTCACCCTGAACACTCACAGCAGCGAATTGGTCGTTCAGATGGCTCATCTGTTGCTCCAGCTCAGTGCATACAGCAAGCATAGTACTTAACTGCTCAGCGCCCTGTTCCGCTGCTTTACTGGTGTTCTGCGTAAGGTCAACGCTTTGCGCTATGACACCGGACACTTGTTGCTGGCTAACGGCCAGTGCATTAAGTTCGGTGACAAACGCCACTAATGACTTACACTGGTTTTCACTTTGCCTGACAGATACCTTTATTTGCTCACTGCTGGTATCCCGTGTCGCCATTAATAAGGCCGTTGTATCAGCTAACCTGGCCATCAAGGCGCGGATTTCCTGACGCTGTGTTGATAGTGCAAAAGCAATAAGGGCATAGTTGTCAGAACGACCGGTGTAGATATAGCTGAGTAAGGGATTACTTGAGGTGCGACAGGCAATACTATGTAAGTTGGCTAATTTCTTTTGCTGTGCCCATTGTCCGGTGCAAAATACGACTAGTAGCGCTAATACAGCAACAGCGGCCAAATGTGCAGAAATAAACAGCCACCAAACGCCTAAAACAGCCAGTCCCAGCGCTATCGCAGCAGACCACAATAATTGCACACCATTGCCGGCTAGCTTAACTGTTTTGGGTAACGTATTGCGCTGCCATTGTTCGTAGAGCTTTGCAGCCCGCTGCCGCTGTGCCGGCTGCAAATAAGTGCGGATAGATTGATACTCAATAAGCTGGCCATCTTGCATTATTGGCGTGACATAGGCATCAACCCAATAGTGATCGCCGTTTTTACAGCGATTGATCACCGCCCCACGCCATGAACGCCCTTGCTTTAGCGTTTGCCATAAGTCTTTAAAAGCGGCAGATGGCATCGCCGGATGACGGATAATATTGTGATTTTTGCCGATGAGTTCGTCGCGCTGATAACCGGAAACCTGGATAAATTCGTCGTTAGCGTAGGTAATGACACCCCGGGCATCCGTGGTCGTGATTAAATGAGTGGTTTTGTCAAACTGTTTTTCTATCCCGCTAAGCTGAGCATTACGTCGCATATTTCGCCACACCTTTGTTATTATTATGGCGAAATAATACAAGTTCCGGATCAGAAACAGCAGGCCAAAATATGCCCACTAATTGATCCTGGTCAAAACTCAAACAGTTAACAAACTAGCCGGTGACGCCATAAAATGGCAGTCGCTAAAACACAAATCCCGGCACGCAGGCCGGGATTTCTCGCTAGGGTGTCACGCTAAGTGGTCTGCTGTTATAAATACTGCACCGCAGTAATTTCAAACTCTACCACGCCTTTAGGTGTAGTAATATTAACCACGTCGTCTGCCGCTTTGCCAATTAAGCCACGGGCAATCGGCGAATTCACCGAAATCAGGTTATTTTTGATATCCGCTTCATCGTCACCCACTATGCGGTAAGTGACTTCTTCTTCGGTGTCCAGATTCAGAATCGTCACCGTGCAACCAAAAATCACCTTACCGGTATTAGGCAGCTTAGTCACATCAATGATCTGCGCATTCGACAGCTTGGCTTCGATATCCTGAATACGGCCTTCACAAAATCCCTGCTGTTCGCGGGCCGCATGATACTCGGCGTTTTCTTTTAAATCGCCGTGCTCTCGCGCCGTCGCTATCGCCTGAATAATGGCAGGACGCTTAACTGATTTTAATTCGTGCAGCTCAGCGCGCAGACGTTCTGCGCCCTGTACTGTCATCGGAATTGCACTCATCCGTTTACTCTCTTATGTAGTTCCTGCACCGAGGCTACGCTGTCAAAAGCACTGGCAGCATTTGACATCACCGTAGCAAAGGCGGCGTTTAACGTTGTAGTGTAGTTAGCTTTGTACTGCAATGCACCACGGCGAATAATTTTGGAGTCTTCTATCGCTTGACGGCCGTCAGTGGTGTTAACAATATAGCTGTACTCGCCGTTTTTAATCCGGTCCAGAATATGTGGCCGGCCTTCTGACACCTTATTCACCCGGCGGCAATCAATACCGGCGGCTTGCAGGGCCTGGGCGGTACCGCCGGTGGCATCCAGCTCAAAGCCTTTTTCAACCATGCGCTTAGCCAGTTCAATAACGCGCACTTTATCGCTGTCGCGAACTGAAAGCAAGGCACGGCCACCGGTTGGAATAACGGTACTGGCCCCTAACTGGCCTTTAGCAAACGCCTGCTCAAAGGTGTCACCCACGCCCATTACCTCACCGGTCGAGCGCATTTCAGGGCCTAAAATAGGATCGACACCCGGGAATTTGTTAAAGGGAATAACCACTTCTTTTACCGAGAAAAATGGTGGAATAATCTCTTTCGTTACGCCTTGCTCAGCCAGTGACTTGCCGGCCATACAGCGGGCACCCACTTTAGCCACAGCAATACCGGTTGCCTTAGACACAAAAGGCACAGTACGGGCGGCACGCGGGTTGACTTCAATTAAGTAAACTTCGCCATCCTTCACCGCAAACTGGGTGTTCATTAAACCAACTACCCCCAGTTCCAGTGCCAGCTTGCGCACCTGCTCGCGCATCACGTCCTGAATGTCTTTACCCAGGCTGTGCGGCGGCA
Source organism: Rheinheimera pleomorphica (assembly GCF_011634895.1). Taxonomy (GTDB): domain Bacteria; phylum Pseudomonadota; class Gammaproteobacteria; order Enterobacterales; family Alteromonadaceae; genus Alishewanella; species Alishewanella pleomorphica. The sequence continues at coordinate 369,386 of NZ_SIRR01000008.1, forward strand.
ATGAGCAAGCCGAGTCACCTGAGTGCACACCGGCTTGTTCAATATGTTCCATAATGCCGCCGATAACCACTTCTTTGCCATCACAGATGGCATCGATATCCACTTCAATAGCGTCATCAAGGAAGTTATCCAGTAGCACCGGCGAGTCATTCGATACGCTAACCGCTTCGTTCATATAACGGCGCAGGTCTTGCTCATCATAAACAATTTCCATTGCCCGGCCGCCCAGCACGTAAGATGGGCGCACTACCATCGGGAAGCCGATATCAGCTGATTTGGTAATGGCTTCTTCCAAGCTGGTTACGGTAGCATTCTTCGGCTGCTTCAAGCCTAAACGCTCTACCGCCTGCTGGAAGCGCTCACGGTCTTCAGCGCGGTCAATCGCGTCCGGTGAAGTGCCGATAATTGGCACACCGTTCGCTTCCAGAGCGCGGGCTAATTTCAGCGGTGTTTGCCCACCGTATTGCACGATAACGCCTTTTGGCTGCTCCTTACGCACAATTTCCAGCACATCTTCCAGGGTGATGGGCTCAAAATATAACCGGTCTGAGGTGTCGTAATCGGTAGAAACTGTTTCCGGGTTACAGTTCACCATAATGGTTTCGAAACCGTCTTCACGCAGCGCCAGCGCCGCATGTACGCAGCAATAGTCAAACTCAATGCCCTGACCGATACGGTTTGGCCCGCCGCCGATAATCATAATTTTATCGCGGTTAGTCGGCATGGCTTCGCACTCTTCGTCATAGCTTGAGTACATATAGGCCGTGTTAGAGGCAAACTCGGCGGCACAGGTATCCACCCGCTTATACACCGGGTGAATATTAAAGCTGTAGCGCTTTTTGCGTACTTCGTTTTCACTAACGCCCAGTACATCAGCAATGCGCTTATCAGCAAAGCCTTTGCGTTTTAAGCGTTTAAGCCGCGCCTGGTCCAGCGCAGCAAAACCATCTTTGCCAAGCGCCAGCTCTTCTTTGACTAAATCTTCAATTTGGATCAGGAACCAGCGGTCGATATTGGTCAGGCTGAATATCTCATCCATGCTCATGCCCAAACGCAGCGCATCGGCGATATACCAAATACGGTGCGAGCCAGGCTCTTTTAATTCACGGATAATTTTATCTTTGGCTTCCGGCAAACTGATATCAATGATCGGATCCAGGCCACAAACGCCAATTTCGAGGCTGCGCAAGGCTTTTTGCAGCGATTCTTGCTGGTTGCGTCCGATAGACATCACTTCACCCACCGATTTCATCTGGGTGGTTAAGCGGTCATTGGCGCCGGCAAATTTTTCAAAGTTAAAACGGGGCACCTTAGTGACCACGTAGTCAATGCTCGGCTCAAACGAGGCCGGGGTTTTGCCACCGGTAATATCATTGGCCAGCTCGTCCAGTGTATAACCAATCGCCAGCTTGGCCGCTACCTTGGCGATCGGGAAGCCGGTGGCTTTCGACGCCAGTGCCGATGAACGTGACACCCTTGGGTTCATCTCGATAATAACCATACGGCCATCCACCGGGTTAATACCAAACTGTACGTTCGAACCGCCGGTTTCAACGCCGATTTCACGCAGCACTGCCAAAGAGGCATTACGCATGATCTGGTACTCTTTATCAGTCAGCGTTTGCGCCGGTGCCACGGTAATAGAGTCGCCGGTGTGTACGCCCATAGGGTCGAAGTTTTCAATGGCACAGACGATAATACAGTTATCGTTTTTATCGCGCACCACCTCCATTTCGTACTCTTTCCAACCGATTAACGACTCGTCAATCAGCAGCTCTTTGGTGGGCGATAAATCGAGGCCGCGGGTACAAATTTCTTCAAACTCTTCGCGGTTATAGGCAATACCGCCGCCTGAGCCACCCATGGTAAAAGATGGTCGGATAATGCACGGAAAACCAATGTCGTCCAGCACCTGGTAAGCTTCTTCCATCGAGTGGGCCAAACCAGCCCGTGGGCATGCCAGCCCGATCGAACGCATGGCTTTATCAAAGCGGCTACGGTCTTCGGCTTTATCGATCGCATCGGCGGTAGCGCCAATCATTTCGACATTGTATTTGGCCAGTACACCGTGACGCTCTAAGTCCAGCGCACAGTTCAGCGCAGTCTGGCCACCCATAGTGGGTAGCACCGCGCAAGGGCGCTCTTTTTCAATGATTTTTTCTACTACCTGCCAGTGTATTGGCTCTATGTAAGTGGCATCCGCCATTTCCGGATCGGTCATAATGGTGGCCGGGTTCGAGTTCACCAGAATAACGCGGTAGCCTTCTTCCTTTAACGCTTTACAGGCCTGGGCACCTGAATAGTCAAACTCACACGCCTGACCAATGACGATAGGGCCGGCGCCTAAAATTAGAATGCTGTTTAAATCGGTACGTTTTGGCATTGCAGTAAGTCTCCGTAATTCTCTTCGCTTAGGCTTTGGCTTGTTGCATCAGCGCGATAAAGTGGTCGAACAGCTCAGAGGCTTCGTGCGGGCCCGGGCTCGCTTCCGGATGGCCCTGAAAACTGAATGCCGGTTTATCAGTACGGTGTATCCCTTGCAGGGTGCCGTCAAACAATGATTTATGCGTAGCGCGTAAATTGGCCGGTAAGCTGGCTTCATCGACGGCAAAACCGTGGTTTTGCGCGGTGATTAATACCCGCTTAGTGTCCAGATTTTGTACCGGGTGGTTACCACCATGGTGGCCGACTACCATCTTCACGGTTTGCGCGCCACTGGCCAGCGCCAGTAACTGATGGCCTAAGCAAATACCAAAAATTGGAATGTCGGTATCTAAAAAGGTTTTAATGGCGTCAATGGCGTAAGTACAAGGTGCCGGATCGCCAGGGCCGTTAGATAAAAAGATGCCATCCGGGTTTAGCGCCAATACCTCACTGGCCGGCGTTTGCGCCGGTACCACTGTCAGCTGACAACCGCGGTCGGCCAGCATACGTAAAATATTGCGCTTTACGCCAAAATCATAGGCGACTACGTGGAACCGCGCCTCTGGTGCTGCGCGATGACCTTCGCCTAACTGCCAGCTGCCCTCTGTCCACTGATAAGGCGCTTTAACGGTAACTTCTTTGGCAAGATCCATCCCCGATAAGCCAGGGAAGCCTTTAGCCAGTTCCAGCGCCTTGGCTTCGTCCAGATTATCCCCCGCCATCAAGCAACCATTCTGGGCACCTTTTTCGCGTAGAATACGGGTTAGTTTGCGGGTATCGATATCGGCGATGCCAAGAATATTATGTTGTGTTAAATACTGACTAAGTGAGAGTTGGTTACGGAAATTACTGGCTAACAGTGGCAGGTCGCGGATAATCAGGCCTCGGGCCCAGACTTGTCCGGATTCCTCATCTTCAAGGTTAGTACCGGTATTACCAATATGTGGATAAGTAAGAGTAACGATTTGTTCTGCGTATGAGGGATCAGTTAATATTTCCTGATACCCGGTCATAGAGGTGTTAAACACCACCTCACCTACAGAAACTCCTTCAGCGCCAATGGCTGTACCGCGAAATACGGTGCCGTCTTCCAGTACGAGCAGGGCGGACTTAGTCAAGATAACCTCCAAACAGCAAAAAACGGGCGAAAACTGACACTGTTTTACAACCCGTTTTGACCCAAAATGTGATACCCGGATTTGCGCTAGGCAAACCTGACTATTTTAGGCGATCAGCGCTGGATTAGCTATGCTTTTTTTGATTTTTATTACAAATGACAACTTTACGCTATTTTTAAGCTTAATAGCGCAAAAAGTTAGCTTAACTCGGTTAAACCTAACACTTGTTGCATAGAATAAAGTCCGGGCTGTTTATTTTGCAACCACAAAGCAGCGCGCAGTGCACCTTGAGCAAAGGTGTTTCGGCTAGAGGCTTTGTGGCTTATTTCCAGCCTTTCGCCCAAATCTGCAAATAAGGCGGTATGGTCACCAATAATGTCGCCGCCACGCACCGTAGCAAAGCCAATAGTTTGCTGCTGTCGCTCACCGGTCATGCCTTCGCGGCCATACACTGCCACCTTAGCCAGGTCGCGGTCCAGCGCCTTGGCAATGCTGGCACCAATAGCCAGTGCCGTGCCCGATGGCGCATCTTTTTTAAAGCGGTGGTGCGCTTCAATAATTTCAATATCTGCCGTCTGGCCCATTACCTTGGCGGCGGTTTGCACCAAATGCAGCAGCAGGTTTACGCCAACACTCATATTGGGTGCCCAAACAATTGCAATATGCTTCGCGGCCTGCTGCACTTGCTGATATTGCGCGTCGGTTAAACCGGTTACACCTATCACCATGGCTTTGCCCGCCGCCACTGCCAATTGCAGATGCGCCAGCATGGCCTCCGGCATGGTAAAGTCAACCCAAATATCGGCCTGCTTGATACTGTCAGCACCGGTGGCGCTAAGTGACACACCCAACTTGCCAACACCGGCCAGCTCACCGGCATCGACGCCGAGCAGATCGGAGCCTGGCCGCACTGTGGCTGCCGTCAGGTTTAACTGTTGCTCATTGGCAACCGTAATTAACGCCCGGCCCATGCGGCCGTTAGCACCCAAAACACCGATAGAAGACATAATCTGGCTCTGTATAACAATAACAATGGCGGCTATTAGAGCAAAAGCCGCCGGTAGGGGGAAGCAAAATAGCCATCTTAATGGCCATTTTTATAACTAAACCGCGCGCTGCAAAATCTGTCGCGATACCTCTGGCGTAATATCGCCATGCTCACCCAGCTTTAGCATGCCGTTGGCAGTAAGCGCCGCCACCAGTTTATCCACTGCATCGGCGTTAATACCGTAATCGGCTAAGCGGGTTGGTACGCCCATTTGCTCGAAAAAAGCCCGGGTATGCGCAATGGCATCATCCATTAAGCGCTCTTCGTCCTGATGCTGCAACTGCCAGATCCGGCGGCCATATTGCAGCAGTTTGTCGCGTTTCTGCGTGCGTTGCTGCTGCAACAGCGACGGCAGCACTATGGCTAAAGTCTGAGCATGATCCAGGCCATACAAGGCAGTAATTTCATGGCCAATCATATGGGTCGCCCAATCCTGTGGCACACCCTGACCAATCAGGCCGTTTAGCGCCATGGTCGCCGCCCACATTACGTTAGCCCGCACATCATAGTCATCTGGCTGGCTTAATGCTTTTGGCCCTTGTTCAATCAGCGTGTGTAAAATGCCCTCGGCAAAACGGTCCTGCAGCGGTGCATTAACCGGATAGGTCATATACTGCTCCATCACATGTACGAAGGCATCCACTACGCCATTGGCAACCTGCTTCGGCGGCAGGCTAAAGGTCACTGTCGGGTCCAGAATAGCAAATTGCGGATACACTAAGCTGCTTGAAAATGACAGTTTCTGCTGGGTTTCATAGCGGGTTACCACTGAATTGCCGTTGCTCTCGGTACCGGTAGCCGGTAACGTTAGCACGCAGCCCAGTGGGATAGCAGAGGTTACTTTGGCGCCTTTAGCTAAAATATCCCAGGCATCGCCGGCAAATACAGCGGCCGCGGCGATAAACTTAGTGCCGTCAATCACACTACCGCCCCCCACGGGCAGTAAAAAGTCTATTTTTTCGCGCCGCACTAAATCAGCCGCCCGCATTAAGGTTTCAAAGCTGGGGTTAGGCTCTATGCCGCTAAATTCCTGCCAGTCAAAACCGTCCAGCGCTTGCACTACCTGCTGATATACCCCGTTTTGCTTAATAGAGCCGCCGCCATAAGTTAATAACACCTTGCTACCTGGCGGGATCAGCTTACTGATTTGCTTCAGTTGATCTTTACCAAAGACGATACGGGTGGGGTTTTGAAACGAAAAATTAAACATGCTGTCTCCAACGCTATGGTCTGCTTTAGGCTCAGTGTTATGCGGCTGGCCTGAGGTGGGATCAAGGCCAGACCGACATATTGCGTTAAAGCGCGCGCTGTTTAGGCCGAATCGCCCCTGAGCTGGCGAACCTGCTGCTCCAATACAGCCGCACTCGCTTGCTCTGGCGGTAATGCCTCGCTGGCGTGCAGGCTAATTCTAGACCAAAAACGGCCTTTAAACTTAAAAGCGCCATTGCCATGATGACTAAAGAAGGAACCCCATAAACCTTGTAGTGCCATCGGCACCACCGGTACCGGCGTTTCTTGCAGAATACGCTCTATACCGGGGCGAAAACCGTCAATATCGCCGGTTTTAGTTAAACGCCCTTCCGGAAAGATACACACCAGATTGCCTTGCTCAAGCTCACGCTTAATGCTGGCAAAAGCCGCTTCGTACACCTGCTCATTTTTCTGCCGGGCACAAATGGGAATAGTGCGCGCCGCTTTAAACAGCCAATTCGCGACCGGTAAATCATAAATAGCTTTTTCCATCACGAAACGCACCGGTCGGCGTACTGCCCCACCGATTAACAGTGCATCGACATAGCTGACATGGTTAGCCACCAGCACCGCAGCACCTTCTGAGGGGATATTATCCAGACCACGACTGCTAACCCGATACATGGTATGGCTGAGTATATAGATGACAAAGCGCAGTACAAATTCCGGCAACTGGCTGTAAACATACAGCGCCACTACCGCATTCATAATAGCCAGAATAAGAAAATACTCCGGTATTGCTAAATCCAGCAGGGTTAAAAACACGATACCGGCCATGGCACTGACCACCATAAACAAGGCATTGAAAATATTATTGGCCGCGATGACCCTCGCCCGCTCTGTCGGCTCTGCCCGTTGCTGCAACAACGCATATAACGGTACGATAAACAGGCCGCCAAAGATGCCAATCAATGTCAGGTCAATTAACACCCACCAGCCAAATGCACTGGCCAGAAACTGCGACAGGTTTAACAGCTCAGCCGGTACCTGCGCCGGACTGCTGAAATACAGGCTAATACCAAACAGCGTTAAACCTATGGAACCTATCGGCACTATACCAAGCTCTACCCTGTCGCCCGATAAACGCTCGCACAGCATAGAACCGATACCGACGCCTACCGAGAACGCAACCAATAATGCGGTCACTACTGTGTTGTCACCACCGAGCACGGTTTTAGTAAAATTGGGGAACTGGGTTAAGTAACTGGCGCCCAAAAACCAGAACCAGCTAATTGCCATAATCGACAAATACAGCGTTCTGTTGGCATAACTGATACTGATGGTGTTTTTTGTTTGCTGCCAGGGGGCAAAGCGAAAACGCCCGGCGCCATTCACCTCGCCCACCGCCGGAATTTGCCTGCTGATCAGGTAACCTAACAGTGCAAACAACACGACGACAAGACCAATCCATAACGGCGCATCGGCCACCCCAACCAACAAGCCGCCGACAATGGTACCCAGCAAGATAGCGACAAAGGTGCCCATCTCCACCCAGGCATTACCGGCCAGTAATTCTTTGTCATTCAACAGCTGCGGCAAAATGGCATACTTTGCCGGGCCAAAAAATGCCGACTGGCTGCCCATTAAAAACAACAGCCCCAGCAGCAACAAATACTGCTGAAAATAAAATGCCAGACCAGCCAGCAACATTAAGCCAATTTCCAGCAGCTTAAGCGCACGGATCAGTTTGGTTTTACACATCGCGTCAGCCAGAGCACCGGCAGTGGCGGAGAACAATAAAAATGGCAGAATAAATAAGCCGGCTGCCAGGTTCATTGTCAGATCCGTGTCCCACGGCAACGCATTGGCCGCCGTAAACGCCAACAGCAACATCAGTGCATTTTTAAACACATTGTCGTTAAAGGCACCGCAGGCCTGGGTTAAGAAGAACGGCAAAAAACGACGCGATAGCAGTAATTTAAATGGTGACATCAACACTCCATGTGACACAGCACAACAGAAAAAATTGTTGCCAGCATAATAAACTCAGGTAGCTTATACCAGTACGAAAACGCGCCAGCACAAATTGACAGGACGTCCAGCCATCTATATAGTGCGCGTCCATTTGCCAACTATGCCTGAAATTAACATCGGCGTTGGCCTGACAGGATAAGCTATGACTCAACAGACTGATATGGCACCCGGTGCCAAACGCTCGTTACTGCCGTTATTGTTTTTTGTGGCACTGTTTTTAGGCACCGGCCTGTATTTGCAACAACAGGATGTGGCTTATGCTTTTTATCAGTTGCCCGGTCATGTTGCCATTATCCCGGCGCTAATACTGGCTATCTGGCTGCATAAAGCGCCATTGCAGCAATCCATTGATGTGATGATCAAAGGCGCCGGCAACAGCAATATTATTACCATGTGCATTATTTACTTGTTAGCCGGTGCTTTTGCCAGTGTAGCCAGCGCCACCGGCGGTGTCGACGCTGCGGTCAATGCTGGCTTAAGCCTGGTGCCCGCGCCCTGGTTATTACCCGGTTTGTTTATTATTGCTGCCCTGGTGTCTACTGCCATGGGTACCTCTATGGGTACCATAGGCGCATTAGCGCCAATAGCGGTTGGTTTGGCACAGCAAGCAGGCTTAGAGCCCGCTCTGGTCGCCGGTGTACTGCTAAGCGGTGCGATGTTTGGTGACAACTTATCGATTATTTCCGACACGACTATCGCCTCTACCCGCACCCAGGGCACGCAGATGGCGGATAAATTCCGTGAAAATATCAAAATTGCCCTGCCTGCGGCGGCACTGACACTGCTGCTGTATGTTGTGCTGGCCAACGATGGCGCGCCGGTGGCCATTGATAGTGTAAACTGGAGCGGTGTGCTGCCTTATGCTGCTATTTTGCTGCTGGCGGTGATGGGGCTGAATGTATTTGTCGTGCTGTTATTAGGTATAGTACTGGCGGCACTACAGGGGGCAATATTCGCCGATTACGCCATCGCTAATCTGGGCAAAGATATCGCCAGCGGTTTTGCCAATGTACAGGAAATTTTCTTGCTGGCGATGCTGGTAAGCGCACTGAGTGAGTTTATCAAACAGCAAGGTGGTCTGGCCTGGATTGCCGGTAACATTCAGCAATTAGCCAACGGCCTGAGGTTGGCTGGCAATAAAGCCCAGCAACTGGCCATCGCCGCGCTGGCATTTATCAGTAATCTTTGCATTGCCAATAATACGGTAGCCATAGTGCTGACCGGTGAGCTAAGTAAAACGCTGGCGCAGCAGCATCATATCAGCCCACGGCGCAGCGCCAGTTTACTGGATATTTTTGCCTGTATCAGCCAGGGCTTGGTGCCTTATGGCGCCCAGGCACTGCTGCTCGGCGCCAGTTTTGGTATTTCGCCCTGGCAGGTGGTCAGCCAAAGCTATTACTGTCTGATCTTATTGGTTGTGGCATTGCTCATTATTCTGGCGCGGCCAGCATCCGCCCGACAAGCGCAGATCAGCGGCGCTTAATATCGCTGTGCAGGGTCCGCCTTAACCATTGCTGTATTGCAGCAGCGGGTTTTGCCAGCGTGTGGTACAGCAAAACCTGCCAGCGCATTTTTAATTTGTGGCCACGAACAAACCATAACTGCTGCGCCAGCCAGGCACGGATCCCGTCCCCGCGCAGCATACTCAATAGCAGATAACATACCAGCGGCTGCGCCTTACTCAGCCGCATACTGCCACGACAATGCTGAGCCGCCGGGTTAGCAAATACCTCTGCCAATATCTGGCAAGCGTTAGCCACGGCTGACTGCACTGTCATCAGTGTCGCCTGTTGCAGCATAAAATCCAGCTGCTGCTCTTGTTGCACCTGCAGCAGCAGATCATTTAAGTCGATAAGGTCTTTTTGCAGTTTGTGCGTTTCTTCCTGATAAAACATATGCACAGCGGCATGAATAAACAAATGCGCGCTTTTAGGCAGCTTAAACGCCGAGCCCGGCATTGCCTCAGCATGGCTAAATATCGGGCTGATATCAATTTTACGCGCTGATGCCGTTGGGTAAATATGATGGTGCAGGTCGATAACAGTGCCGCGCTGATAATGTTGTAACGGTGGATTCTGATGTGACCAGTTCAGATAATAGGCCCTGTCGTAATCGCTAAGCCCAACTTCCTGAAAGCCATAGAAAAATAACTTGTCCCGTGTCAGTCGTAGTTGTGCTGCCGGTACCAGCATATCGATATCAGCAAACAAGCGGCCGTAACTCACCGGCAAGGCCCGACAGCGATAGGCCGCGCCTTTTAGCAATACACAAGGATACTCTGCCGCAGCAAATAGCGGCTCCAACTGCTGCAATTCACTGAACAATGCCTGCTGTTGTTTCTCGGCATAGCGGGCTGCCGATAAGCCATGCTGCTGCACCTGCTGTGGCACCTGCGCCAACAGCCCTTTACGTTGCAGCAGGTAATAAAACCGGGCACTAAGGCCATGTTGACGCGCCTGCTGCAAAAATTGCGTCCACTGCGCTGCGCTGGCGTGCTGTATAAAGCGCTCCGGATCGGCAAAAAAATCCAGCATCAGTGTGCTCAACATAACTGGTTTATCTCGTGCAGCGCCTGCTCAATATCAGCATATTCTAAACGGAAACTGTCGGTTTGCTGCACTAAGGTGCTCAGGCTGTTAAAGCCCCGCGCAGAGAGCACCGTATAGTTAAACGAATTATGCGCCAAATGCATAAAAGCATCCGCTTTACGCAGGCAGGTTAACGCTAATTGCTGTTGGCTGGCATTATATTGCGGGAACACCACCCAGGCCGCTGTCGCGGTTTGCCGGTAAGCCTGCCAGCTTGATACGCCAGGCAGCATATAGCCTACCGTGCCCTTAGTGGTGCCAGTTGTTATCTGTCGTATGTCAGCCTGTGGGTACCATTGTTTAAGCAGCTTAAGCGACTGATTTTTAAGACTAAGCGGTCGCACATACGGCACTATTTCACCGCTTAATAAATCCACCAGGCACATTTCATCCGATAACAGCCGCCAACCTTCCTGCATCAAGGCAGCACACAGGGTACTTTTACCCGAACCGGGCGGCGCCGGCATAATTAACGCTTTGCCACCGCGCTCTAACACGGCAGCATGAATAGCCAGATACTGGTGCTGATAAGACGCCACACACCAGTTTAAGCCCCATTCAAACACCGGCACCAACTGCTGACGCTCTGTCATCCGAAAATGCTGCTGCGCAGACGACACATGAAAAGGCCGGCCCCAGCCAGCCCAGCGCCGCCGCACATCCAGGCAAAAATCGTAAATAATGCTGTCATCGGGCGCAGTTAAAATGGAAGGGGGATACAACTCTGCCAGTGCGGAACGTAGTTTACTGCAGCGGTTAGTTACCAGAACCGAAAAGGGCGCGGTATGTAACACAAAATCAGTCAAGCGCTATCCCATCATCCTGCTCATCAGCAGCGAGCTGCCGGGTCTCATGAGTTGTAAAACAAAAAGCAACTCGCGAACTGTCGCTAAATATCGTCTCCAGTTCATCAGGTTGCTCACAGCAGCTTAACCATGCAGAGTAACTCAGCGTCACATCCATCTGGTTATTAATACCCGTCAATATAATAAACTAATAAATCAGATAGCTTTTTCTGCTCTTCCTGTGTCTTCACTGCTTTATAGGCTGCGACAATTTGGTCAGCTGAAGGAATATTTGTCGCAATACCTTCGCGCTGATAAAACAAAGAATGAAGAAACAAACAGGCAATATTCCGGATCAACGGGAAACCGCCTTTCATGTTAACTGCTTGCTTCAACGTGCCTTGATAGCCTGAACCAAATACCATATTAAATTTAGTATATTGGTTGATATCAATCAGGCCCCACTGTTTATCCCAGGCGCCGCCATAATGCCAAAAATAGGCGCCTTTACCATCGCCAGCCCCGGCTTTGTGGGCTTCAAAATACAATTTGGCACTGCCGTGCGATTTAAAGGTGGTCTCGCACTGCACAAACTTGTCCGGCTGTACCGACTGCATTTGCGATGCGGTTTCACTGAGTGAGCAGTTTAAGGTGCTGGTACCCCAGGCTGCTTTACTCTTTAGTGTCAGCAATACCGGCAAAGAGCCAAGCCCGGCGCGCAGCAAAAATTTTCTGCGTCCGGAATGCTCAGTAGAAGTTTCCTTGTCATTAACTGATGCCATAACCCTATTCCATTAAGCAAATTGCATAAAAGTGTACTGCTACAATTATGCAAGATCAAATCCAACACGTTAATACTATGTTTTAATTCAGATTAAAACCAAGCACCGCAAAACCACACTTTCACTTTGTAAAGCAAACTGACACCTATCAAGCTTAGCCTGTACAACGTGGCAAGGGGCCTCTGGCTTTACGCTCATTATAGGTTTTCATTGCCTCTGGCATTTTTTCGCGTAAATCTTTAATCCGCGTCTCTGGCAACGGATGGGTCGACATAAACTCCGGCGTACCACCACCGCCGGCAGCCGCCATATTTTGCCACAGGTTTACCGCCTGACGTGGTTCAAAACCGGCTTTGGCCATTAGCTCCAGGCCGATGATATCCGACTCGCTCTCGTGCGCCCGGCTAAAGGGTAACGCTACGCCCAACTGTGCCCCCAGGCCAAAAGCGGTCATCAACTCTTGCTGGTATTTAACGCCATATGCTTTCATGCCGGCGTCGCCCAGCGCCAGTATGGTTTGGATGCCCTGATTGGTCGACAGCCGCTCATTGCTATGGCCAGCAATAACGTGGGCAATTTCATGCCCTACCACAGCGGCCAGTTGATCCTGATTCTGCGCCACTTTTAATAAGCCGGTGTAAACCCCTATTTTACCGCCCGGCAGCGCAAAAGCGTTGACCTGATCGGCATCAAACACCACAATTTCCCAGCTTTGCGCCCGGGTGCTGTCTGGTGTAACCGCCAGCAAGCTATTGGCCACACATTTGACGTAGCTATTGGTTTTTGCATCTTTGGCAATTGGCGTTTCCGCTTTCATTGATTCAAAGGTTTGCGCGCCCATTTTGCCAAGCTCAGCGTCATTAAACAGCATAATCTGGCGCCGGCCTGTCGGCGACTGAGCACAGGCGGCAATTAACAGGGCACAGGTGCTGGTAACCAGTAACTTCTTTATCATTGCTATATCCTTATCTGCTGCCTAAGCGGCAAAAACTAAACTTGTTTTATTGTATCTGCTAAGCAATAAAAAACCACCCGAAGGTGGTTTTTCATTAAATTTTAACTGGTTAAATCATCAAAAAACTTCTTCACACCATCAAAGAAGCCCTTTGATTTTGGCCGGTGTTTAGCTTCACCATCACCCGCCATGCTGTCGTCCAGTTGGCGTAGCAGCTCTTTTTGCTTGTCGCTTAAGTTAACCGGTGTTTCAATGACCACTTTGCACACTAAGTCGCCGACACCACCACCACGCACTGACTTCACGCCCTTACCACGCAGGCGGAACATTTTGTCCGTCTGGGTTTCTGCCGGTATTTTCAGTTTTACCCGGCCATCCAATGTCGGCACATCAATCTCGCCGCCTAAGGCTGCCGTGGTAAAACTCAGTGGTACATCACAATACAGGTTGTTGCCATCACGCACGAAGATCGGGTGTTCTTTAACATGCACCTGTACGTAAAGGTCGCCTGCCGGTGCGCCGTGCATACCGGCCTCACCTTCACCGGTTAAACGAATGCGATCGCCGGTATCAACGCCAGCCGGAATTTTCACCGACAGGGTTTTGGTTTTCTCTATGCGGCCTTCGCCATGACACTTAGTGCAGGGCTCCGGAATAATTTTACCGCGGCCATTACAGGTCGGACAGGTTTGCTGTACGGCAAAAAAGCCCTGACGCATGGTAACCTGGCCGGCGCCATGACAGGTTGGGCAGCTCTTGGCTGAGGTGCCTTTTTTCGCACCCGAGCCATCACAGCTGTCGCAACCGACCATAGTCGGCACTTTAATGTCGACTGATTTGCCGCGTACTGCTTCTTCCAGGCTTAGCTCCAGGTTGTAGCGTAAGTCAGAGCCGCGCTGCGCCCGTGATTGACCACGACGGCCGCCGCCACCGAAAATATCGCCGAACACGTCGCCAAAAATATCACCGAAATCAGCACCACCGGCACCGCCGCCAAAACCACCGGCGCCACGGTTTGGGTCTACCCCGGCATGGCCAAAACGGTCGTAGGCAGCACGCTTTTGCTCATCCGACAACACCTCATAGGCTTCCTGGACTTCTTTAAACTTCTCTTCCATGGCTTTATCGCCCTGAGTACGGTCAGGGTGAAACTTCATGGCGAGGCGTTTATAAGCCTTTTTGATGTCTTTATCGTCGGCGCCTTTGGCGACACCTAATACTTCATAATAGTCACGCTTGGACATAGTTCCCGCTCAGTAAAAGTCTTAATGCCAAAGGGCTGGCACCTGGCCAGCCCTTATACTTCAGCCAGATTACTTCTTGTCGTCTTTCACTTCTTCAAACTCAGCATCCACTACATCGTCGTTGCTGTCTGCTTGCTGGCCAGCCTCGCCACCGCCTTGCTGAGCTTTAGCCTGTGCCGCTTCCATCAGCTTCTGTGATGCCTGAATAAGTGCCTGTGATTTCTCGTCAATCGCCGCCTTGTCGCTGCCTTTTAACACCGCTTCAAGATCTTTGATTGCCGTTTCAATGGCTTCTTTGTCATTGGCCGCTAAGGCATCGCCCACTTCGTCCAGCTGTTTGCGGGTAGCATGCACCATCGCATCAGCCTGGTTACGGGTTTGTACCAGCTCTTCAAACTTTTTATCTTCCTCGGCATGCGCTTCAGCATCTCGTACCATGGCTTGAATTTCTTCATCGCTTAAGCCTGAGTTGGCCTTGATAGTGATCTTCTGCTCTTTGCCAGTGTCTTTATCTTTAGCAGACACATGCAAAATACCGTCGGCGTCTAAGTCGAATACCACTTCAATTTGCGGCTCGCCACGGCGGCCGGCACGGATACCTTCTAAGTTAAACTGGCCCAATGACTTGTTATCAGAGGCACGCTTACGCTCGCCCTGCAGTACGTGAATGGTTACTGCAGACTGGTTGTCTTCTGCCGTTGAGAACACCTGTGACTTCTTGGTTGGAATCGTGGTGTTTTTCTCAATTAGCGCTGTCATCACGCTGCCCATGGTTTCAATACCCAGTGACAGTGGTGTTACGTCTAACAGCAATACATCTTTTACATCACCTGACAGTACCGCGCCCTGAATGGCCGCACCTACTGCTACCGCTTCGTCCGGGTTCACGTCTTTACGCGCTTCTTTACCGAAGAACGCCGCTACCGCTTCCTGTACTTTCGGCATCCGCGTTTGACCGCCCACCAGGATAATGTCGTCAATTTCGCCGACGCTTAAGTCCGCATCTTTCAATGCTTGCTTCAGCGGCTCAATAGTACGCTGCACTAAGTCTTCTACCAAGGATTCCAGCTTGGCGCGGGTTACCTTAATATTTAAGTGTTTCGGGCCTGACGCATCTGCGGTGATGTACGGCAGGTTCACTTCCGTTTGTGACGCTGAAGACAGCTCAATCTTGGCTTTCTCAGCAGATTCTTTTAAGCGCTGCATGGCCAGCGGGTCGTTACGCAGGTCAATACCCTGCTCTTTTTTGAACTCTTCTACTAAGTAGTTGATTAAACGGTTATCAAAGTCTTCACCACCTAAGTGCGTATCACCATTAGTAGCCAATACTTCGAAGGTTTGTTCGCCGTCTACATCGTCAATTTCAATGATAGAGATATCAAAAGTACCGCCACCTAAGTCATATACTGCAACCTTGGTGTCGCCTTTCTTTTTATCCATACCATAAGCCAGTGCCGCAGCGGTTGGCTCGTTGATAATACGTTTTACGTCTAAACCGGCAATGCGGCCGGCATCTTTAGTGGCCTGACGCTGTGCATCGTTAAAGTAGGCCGGTACGGTAATAACCGCAGCTGTAACCGCTTCGCCTAAGTAGTCTTCGGCGGTTTTCTTCATCTTTTTCAGCACTTCGGCTGAAATTTGCGGTGCGGCTAATTTTTTGCCTTTAACTTCAACCCAGGCGTCACCATTATCTGCCTTAACAATGGCGTAAGGCATAATTTTGATGTCGCGCTGTACTTCTTCGTCTTCAAAACGACGACCGATTAAACGCTTAATGGCGAATAAGGTGTTTTTCGGGTTGGTAACTGCCTGACGTTTTGCCGGCTGGCCTACCAGTACTTCACCGTCTTCAGCATAAGCAATGATAGATGGCGTAGTACGGGTGCCTTCCGCGTTTTCTAATACACGAGGTTTGTCGCCGTCTAATACCGCCACACAAGAGTTGGTTGTACCTAAGTCAATACCGATGATTCTGCCCATAACTGCTCTCCACTTAATATTTGAACAATTAAAAATTGTGTTGAAGCGTTAATGGGGATTAGCCCTGATCCATTCAAGGTTATTGACGTAAAAAATTTGCTTTAACTTATAAAAGCAAGGCTTTAGCCGGGGTTTAACGCTTTTAGCGGCAAAAGCGGTTAACTTATCCCGCCTGACCCGACTATAATAGCCGACATTGTTCCTACTCTTAAAAAAGGCTTATGTTATGCCATTACTGGACAGCTTTACCGTCGACCATACCATTATGAAAGCCCCAGCCGTGCGGGTGGCAAAAAAAATGAATACGCCAAAAGGCGATGCTATTACCGTATTCGATTTACGTTTTTGTGTGCCAAATGAAGAAATTTTATCGGAAAAAGGTATCCATACGCTGGAGCATTTATTTGCTGGCTTTATGCGCGACCATTTGAATGGTGATGATGTTGAGATTATCGATATTTCACCAATGGGCTGTCGCACCGGCTTTTATATGAGCTTAATTGGCACACCGGACGAGCAGCGCGTGGCCAAGGCCTGGCAGGCGGCGATGGATGATGTATTGCACGTGGCCAGCCAAAGCGATATTCCTGAGCTGAACATTTATCAGTGCGGCACGGCACAGATGCACTCGCTGGACGAAGCCAAGCAAATTGCGAAAAACATTCTTGAGCGTGGCGTGGGTGTGAATAAAAATGATGAACTGGCCTTGCCCACAGAGATCCTGAACAAGCTTTAAGCAGGGTTAAGCACATCAGCCCGCTTTTATCGCGGGCTGTCATTACAACACCTGATTTCTACCTGTACGCTTAGCTCTGTACATCGCCTTATCCGCTGCCTCAATCATTTGCTCAGCAGCGCTATACTGCGCATCCTCGCTACTCGCTACACCCGCTGAAAAGGTGCATTTAAAGTGTCCGGCTCCATCGCCAAAGTTTAACAGCCTGAATGCGTCTAATATTTGCTGCGTTAACACAACGGCCTCAGGTCTTGGGCAATTTGGCAACACTAGCATAAACTCTTCACCACCATAGCGGCCAGCTTTGTCGGTTTTACGGATACGTTTACGTAACAGGGTCGCCAAGGCAGTAATGACCAGGTCACCCGTGGCATGGCCATAGTTGTCGTTAACGGCTTTAAAGTGGTCAATGTCCAGCATAACCACACTGCATGGCTTGCCGTAACGTTGGCTGCGTTCAAATTCCAGTTCAGCAACCTGTTTAATGGCACTGTGTTTTATTAAGGCCGTCAGGCTGTCTTTTTCAATCAGGCTTTTTAATTGCAAGCTGCGTTGAAGGCGGGTTTTAATAGCCTGCACCAGCTGGGCATCATCAATTGGCTTGGTTAGAAAGTCATCGGCGCCATAGGCCATAGCACTAAGTTGCAGTGTTTTGTTTATTTCAGAAGATAAAAACACGATTGGCAAACGCTTCAGCGACGGATATTGCCGGATAACGCCCGCCAATTCGGCGCCGGAGTATTCCGGCATATACATATCCATCAGTAATAAATCCGGTTGAAATACCAAAAGCTCAGCAATGATCTGCCTCGTATTGGCAATAATATGAGTTTCTATGCCGGCACTATTTAGCACTAAGGCATAGTGCTGTGCTAACAGCTGGTCATCATCAACAATAACAACCCTGCCGCTTTGCTTGTTACCATGCTCTAACAGCTCACTGATAGTGGCAATCATGTTTGGTATATCCAGCGGTGAGACAAAAAAAGCATCGGCACGATGCTGCACAGCGTTTATCCGCAGCGTAAACTCATCTCTGTCTGAAAGCACCAATAAACGGCTACGTAGCTGCTTTAGCTGCTTTAATAGCAGAGTTTGCTTAAATAACGAGTCACCGTTTTTTGCATGAATAACCGAAAATAGTACTGCAGGCGCTGTGCTTTGCAGCCGCGTGAGGCAGCTGTTAAAATCGTTAAAACATTCAACCTTGTGGCCAAATGCCTGTAATTGCCGCGTTAACTCCTCCGCCAACGTAGCAGATGTTAATAACAACCATACCGTGTCAGGCTGATGCAGTTTCTCTGCGTTTTCGGCTTCTTCTACGCTCACCTGTTGCAGGGCTGTCTGAACCGCTATATCAAATTCCAATACAACCTGACGCAAACTGGGCAATGCCTGCAGACGTTCATCATCGTCTTTGCTGTCAACCTCTATGGCTAATTGTTCAATCTGTCTGGCATGACTGCCAAGTACAGATTGGCCAAAGGTGCCACAGGCGCCAGCCAGCTTATGTGCCTCAGCGACCACGTCCGACAGGTTGCTGTGTGAGGGTTGCTCCATTAGTGCCAGCATCTTAGCAGAACGCTCAGGTAGGCTAGCTTCAAACCGGCGGCGCAAGGTAGCAAAAGCGGCAGACAAATCGGCTCTGGATTTCGCGTTACTCAAACGTTTACTCCTTTATTATCTGCAGACAACGCTATTCCGGCGATGGGCAAGCTGACTACGAAGCTGGTTCCGACACCCGGCTGAGAGCTAAAGTTAATACTGCCCTGCATTTGCTGCACTAACTCCTTACAAATTGCCAGCCCCAGACCGGTACCGCCCTTTTGCCGCTGATTAGAACCATCGGCCTGAGCAAACCGCTCAAACACACGGTGCTGAAACTCCTGCGCTATACCGGCACCTTTATCCGACACTATAATCTGAACCTTATCTTCCTGCTGCTGCGTAACCAACTTTACTTCGCTGCCGGCAGGTGAAAACTTAATCGCATTTGACAGTAAATTTGTCAGCACTTGCTGCAAGCGCAGTGCATCAGCCAGCACTATTGGTGTATTACTAACTTCAATAACCAAATCAACATGATGTTGCATTGCGAACGGCTGTAAATTATCCACCGCTTGCTGAAGCTCTGCTACTACCGGCAGCGGCTGGATATCAAATGGCATTTTGCCTGCTATTAACTTTTCCATATCCAGTAAATCATTAATTAACTGCGCTAAGCGCTCACTGTTACTTGAGGCTATATTCAGTAAACGATGCATAGCATCTGGTGCCTGGCCCAGCTTGTTAGAGTTAAGTAGACTTAGCGCACCTTTAATGGCAGTGAGCGGAGTGCGTAATTCATGGCTCACCGTCGAGATAAATTGGTCTTTTAGTTGTTGTAGTTCAATGCGTTCGGTAACGTCCTGCACTGAACCAACCATAATCTGCTGCGGGTTTTGCTCTTCAGGCAGCATTTTTGCCAGCTCATGCACCCAACGTATGCTGCCATCCGGCCTGATAATACGGTGCACTACGTCGTGCAAGCCTGTTTCCAGCGCTTTTTGTTCACTATTTGCAACCAACTGCCGATCATCCGGGTGCAGTGTACTTTTAAATAAGGCCACGCTGGGAACCACAGATTCCTCCAGGCCAAAGATCTGGTAAATTACCGGCGACCACCAGAGCTCACCGGTTTTTAACGAAGCCTGCCAAAAGCCCATTTGCGCAGTTTCACTGGCGATATCCAGCCGTTGCTGGCTAAGTCTGTATTCTTTATTTAATCGCTCCAGCTCTAAATAATGCTTTTTCTTGGCAGTAATATCTTCAATATAACCGTGCCACAAAGTACTGCCATCCGGCATCCGCTCAGGTGTGGCGCTACCAGACAGCCAAACAGGATGACTATCATTTGAGAAAAACCGGTATTGGTGTTGCCATACCGATAAGTTATTGGCTGACTGCTCAATGCTTTGCGCTAAGCCTTGCAGATCATCCGGATGCATTTTACTGAATAAAAAAGTTGCATCGTGTTTAACGTCTTCGGCAGAAACGCCATAAATTTTTTTAATATTGTCACTGGCATAAGGGAATGCAGCCCGGCCATCTGGCCATTGCTGATACTGGTAAACCACGCCGGGCAGCTGTGAGGTTAGTTTTAAAAGTTGCTGTTTCAGGCTTTTTTCTTCAGTAATGTCCAGAATAAAACCATCCAGACAAATAACCTCACCATCCTCGTTATATTCCGCCTGGCCACGCTCCTCAACCCAACGCGTAGTGCCGTCTTTGTGCAACACCCGGTATTGCAATAACCAGTTGCGCTTTTCGGCTATAGCACTGTTTACATCAAGTTCAAGGCGGCTTTGATCCTCCGGGTGAATAACACTGGCATAGCTGCGTATACTGTTGTTAATAAAATCGCTGGCCGGATAACCGGATAAGGGGTCAATACTGCCGCTCATAAACAACATGGTCCAGTCTTTGTCAGCTTTACAGCGGTATGTAATACCGGGGATGTTAGCTACCAGCGCTTGAAACTGATCACGACTGGCTTTTAAGTCCTGCTCAGCCTGCTTTTGTTCGGTAATATCAGCATGGGTGCCATACATCATTAACGGCTTGCCATCTTCGGTCCAGTTGATTACCCGGCCCCGGTCATGTACCCACACCCAATGACCGTCTTTATGTTGCATCCTACATTTACAGTCATAAAACGGCGATTGGCCAGCAAAATGCTGCTCCAGTAAACGGCCGGACTCTACCAGATCATCCGGATGCGCCAGCTTAAGCCAGGTATTAATATCTATTGGCCCAAGCTCGTTTAAGGTATAACCAACTATCTCGGCCCAACGTTCATTAAATATCGTCTCGCCCGTTTGCACATTCCACTGCCAGGTACCAATACGGGTACCTTCCAATACCGAGCGATACATCAGCTCACTGGCGGCTAGCTGGCTGTGAGCTTGCTCCTGCAACCGGTCACTAATCTCCTGCTCCACTGCATCAGCAAAGCTGCGTAAAATTTGCCGCTCAGTAGCAGTTAACTGGCGGGGGTGGGGCTCTATGATGCATAAAGTGCCTATACGCTGGCCGTTAAAGTGCAGCGGCGCACCGGCATAAAAACGGATAAAGGGTGCCCCAGTAACCAGGGGGTTGTCAACGAAACGCGAGTCCAGCGAAGCATCCGGTACTTCAAATATATCGCTGGCTAAAATAGCGTGGCCGCAAAATGAAATATCACGGCCGGTTTCGCATGCATCTAAACCCTGACGCGACTTAAACCACTGCCGCTCAATATCAACCAGCGATATCAGCACGATATCGGTATGCAGGCACTGCTTTACCAAGTGGGTTAATCTGTCAAAACGGGGGTCAGCCTCAGTATCAAGCAAGGCCGCATCTGAAAGTGCCTGCAGGCGTAAGGTTTCATTTTCTGGCTTTACCGGTGACTGCATTATGCCCCCAACGACGTTGAATGATTTGCCTCAGCGGGCAACTCAGTGCCAGTTTGCCCATCATAACGCTGAAAACGCAACCAAAACGTCGCACCTTTACCGGCTATTGATGTAAAACCGATTTGCCCCGCCATTTTTTCCGTCAATTCTTTACTGATTGCCAAGCCAAGGCCGGTGCCCCCCTGGCGGCGGGTATTAGCAGCATCACTCTGAGCAAACTTTTCAAAAATGCGCTGTTTAAAATCGTCAGCTATGCCGTCACCCTGATCAATGACATCTACTTGTATCGTTGCAGTGTCAGCATAGGCCCGCACAGTTACCGATGCGCCTGTAGGTGAAAACTTAATGGCATTTGACAATAAGTTAGTGGCCACCTGCACAAAACGGGCAGCATCCAACTTTGCCAATAACGGCACTGCTGCAAAATCGCTAACTATCGTTACTTTATACTGTGCTGCATAACCGGCAATGTCGTTAATTGCCTGCATCAGCAATGGCTGTATTGGTTGCAGCTCAAGTGTAAGCTGAAACTTGCCTGCGGTAAGTTTTTCGATATCCAGTAAATCATTAATTAGCCTACCCAAACGCTTACTGTTACTTTCCGCCAGTTGTAGTAAGTTAGCCACCTTTACCGGCAGCTCTCCGAGCTTGCCAGAGTTTATGATACGCAAAGCGGCATATAAGGACGTAAGCGGTGTACGCAGTTCGTGGCTTACTGTCGAGATAAATTCATTCTTCAGTTTTTCGTGGCGATTACGCTCAGATATATCTTTTGCCACGCCCAAATAGCCACTAATATCACCAGTTGCTTCAACAATAGGCGTAACAGTAAGCGATACCGGCACTCTGTCGCCATCTTTACGTACATAGTGCCATTGCCGGGTTTCGCTGCCTTGTTGTTCAGCCATTACAACAAAAGCCCGAAAACCAGTAACTGGCTGCTGCAACAGCTCTGTTAATTGCTGCGATCGTTGTTCAACCTCTTCAGCTACATGCAAAATAGCCGGTGTTTGCTTACCAACCAACTCCTCTGCGGTGTAGCCCAGTAGCTTTTCGGCACCACGACTAAAATAACTGATCTGCCCGTCACTATTGGTGGCAATAATAGAAAAATCGGAAGCCGCAGCTAAAATGGCCTCCAGTTGGCTATTAGTCTGCTGTAATTGCTGAGTTCTTTCATCAACTTGTCGTACCAGGTCCGATTGATTCGCCTTGCTGATATTAAACGCTGATGTCAGCTCACGGCTCATAGCCCGCAAATTTAGTCCCAGGGTGTTATATTCGGCAACGATACTCGCCGGTATGTCAGTTTCTGCACCAGAGGCAATATTCACCTGCAACTTTTCGCTGACAAGTGCCAAGCGGTGTAAGGGGCCACTTATCGCTTTGCTAAGCCAGTTGGCTATCAGAGTGGCCAGTAATAAAAAGCTCACCATTAGTAACAGCTGCCTCGCACTGTCCTGTTCCAGTTTGGTCATCACTTCTTTGGCACTGTGCTCCAACACTACAGCGTTAATGCCCGGTAAGTCAGCTGTAGGATGCACTAAAACATAGCGGCTTTGCCGCCAACGCTGCAGTAGCGGCGATATAGCGACGGGTTGCCAGTGCGAAAATCCCGCTTCAGCTATGTGGGCAGTTGATATATCAACGCTTTTTATGAAGCCTGCCCGACTAACAACACTGCCGCTTGAATACAACAACTGCACGCCGTAGCTGTCATCTGGTAGTACAGCCTGCAGCAGCTTAGCTATATCTGCCTCATTGACCGGCTGCCCCAATGTCTGCAATTGCTTTTGCACAGTGACAGCTAACAACTGCAATCTCTGTTCAACACTGTACATGTACTCGGCTTGCAACTTGCGCGCATCCAGCAGTAAGGGTACAAAACCGGCAAATAAGGTTAAAGCAATCAGAATATGAAATAACCACTGGCGTAAACTGGTAAGCGGCAAGGCCAGATGCCGGCGGATCGGCTGTTGCGACTGCAACACCAGTATCAGCAAACTAGCCAACAAAACATTAAAAACGCCATTTGTCATCTGTTTAAGCGCAATAAGCACTGAGGTCTGCCAGTTGATGTCCAAGCCATAGGTATACAACAAACTGACAGCAGGTAAACCGGCAACTAACCAGAATAGCAAGTCTTGCTGGACCAGATTAAAACCTTTGTCAGGCCGCCAGCGCCAGCTTAACCAGATAATTTCCGCTGTAAAAACCAGCAAGGCGTAGGGATGCCCCCAAATAGCAAGCGTTACAGCTGCAGCCGCACCACCGGCAATAATGGCTGCCACCCGACCTAACACTAACAACGCCAGCACCGCTACAGCTGAGCCAAAAATAAACTCGACACTGAAAAACAGCGGTAACCGGGTGTAATTTAAGCCAACTGCGGCGATTAAAAATAGCAAGACAAGCATCATATAGCCGATACCCGCTTTGCTTATAACGCCCTGCTTAGCCGCAATTGTCATAATACTAAACCTTTAACCGGCGGTTCGTTAAACACTATGCTGTTGATACAGTTGGCTTAAAGTGTCGCCAAGCTCCATCGGCTCAAACGGTTTTTCAATGATGCCTACCGCACCAGCATCTAAGTAACGCTGCTTTTCAGCTTGTTGGATTTTTGCCGTCATAAATACAACCGGTGTTTTTGCTAATGCCGGAATTTGCCGAAGCGCTGCCAAGGTTTGCAAACCATCCATTTGCGGCATCATTACATCAAGCAAAATAAGCTGCGGCGCAAATGCCTCAGCCTGCGCCAGTGCGCTCTGGCCACTTTCACAACTTAGCAAGGTAAAACCGGCGACATCGGTAAGCGCAATTTCTGCCACCGCGCGGATCGACTCATCATCTTCTACATGCATTACCCGTTCAAGCGCCATATGCAGCCTCTTCTATGCTTAATTAAGAATATTTTTTAAATACTTTGCCAGTACTTCAGTATTAATACGGCTTTTACTGTATACCGCCCGCACTTTGGCTTTATTTTCCGGACTGAGATCTTGCGCGGAAAAAATCACTACCGGAATATCGCCCTGAGTAGCTGCTATATCAGGCAACACATCGATACCATTGCCATCGGGTAGCCCCAAATCCAGTAAAATTAAATCGAACCTTTGCTGTTGTAGTATTTTTTTTGTCTGTGCCAGTGATGCTACCGCCTGATAATCGCACAGATTTTCCAGCTGCATGCGCATAATAGTGACAATATCCTGATCATCTTCAATATGTAAAATGCGTTGATAGCGATTTGATGTTGGCAACTGGCTTAATAGCTGCCCCAGCTTAACACTGAGCAATTCTGGGGTAACCGGCTTTTCCAGCCAGTCGAGTGCGTGGGCCAGCGCTGCTAACTGTAATTTGCCATGCTCGACAAAAGCCGAAATCACCAGCACGGGTAAATTGGCGGTTAAGGGGGCGTCACGTAAACGCAGAAAGAAATCGGCGCCACTATCGTCTTGTAGCTTCAAATCCAATGTCATAGCGACATAGTGGCCACAGCGCAGCTTTTGCCAGGCCGTTGTAGTATCTCCGGCCCAGTCTGGCGCATAATGTTCGGCACGCAAAAACTCACACAATAGGTGTGCTGTGTCAGCATCATCCTCTAACACCAGCACGGCATCACCTTTTACTACTTGTATTTCAGGCTGATACAACGGCAGTTCCAGCCAGAATGTGGCCCCCTGGCCGATAGCTGAATTGACACCAACTTCACCACCTGAATGCAGCGCAATTTCGCGACTTATAGCAAGACCAAGGCCAGTACCACCTTTAGCTTTGTTATCAGCGTGATCAAGCTGGGAAAATCGTTTGAACAGCTGCGACTGGTCGGCTACGGCAATACCAGGCCCCTCATCCCGTACCGATATTCTCACTTTTTGTCCTTGCAGCTCGGCGCTTAGTATCACTTCAGCGCCAGAGGGGGAAAATTTTACTGCGTTAGATAAAAAGTTTGCCAACACCTGCTGAATACGGGCAGTGTCTATCCATAACTGAACATCAGGCACCGTTTGTAAAGTTAACCTAACGTTATGCTGCTCTGCGAAGGGCTGATGCTGCTCCAGCGCCTCTTGCAAAAGGCGTGGTAAAGCTACCGCGACTTCATCAAAGCGCATTTTACCTGCCATTAGTTTTTCAATATCCAACAGATCGTTAATCAGCAGATTTAAACGCTGGCTGTTTTTGTGGGCAATACTAAGCAATTTCTCCGCTTTTGGGCTAAGCGCACCACCGGCACCACCAAGTACCAAACCGAGTGAGCCACTGATTGAAGTTAATGGTGTTCTGAGCTCATGGCTCACAGTAGAGACAAAGTCATCTTTGAGTTTTTCTATCCGTTTAACTTCGCGGATATCCTTAATAATGGTCCAGATAAACTTTTCGTCCCCGGCATCACTAAACAGCACACCATTCAGTTCTATGTCTATCAAGTCACCATTTTTATGACGGTATTGCTTAACATAAGGACCGTAGCGGCCGGTCTCTGTAAGTGCTTTTAGCTGCTGTTGCTCTGCATCGGCATAACATTCCGGGGTTAAATCCCAATAACTAAGCTGTTTTAACTCCTCTGGTGTATACCCCACCAGCTGCTCCATGGCGGGGTTTGCTTCAATATAAGCCCCATCACTAAAACGGTTTAATAAAATAGGCAGCGGCGACAACTGATACAGCGCCGACAGTTTTTGCTCTGATTGTCGCAGTAAGGCTTGCTGATCTGCTATCTCATACAGTGCCTGGCGGCGCAGGTACGAGACTAATAACACCCCCAGCGCCAGCAACAATAAGGTTGCGGCAAACCAAATTAGCCAAATAAGTTTGTTCGCTTTTTGCTGGGTATTAATTTGCGCTGTAACATCCTGCCAGCTTACGCTAAGTAAGCGGGCCTCGGCCTGGTCTTCACCCCAAACCTGCATTGGCAGCAGCGAGACTAAATATTCTCTGCCATCGTAATTAAGCAGCAACTGCTGCTTTTGGGTTAGCTGGTAAGGCAAGGCATTGGTGTCAAGCCAGTAGCGCAACAGCTCAGATGATTCAGCTGTGCTCCAGCCTTCACTTTGATACCAGTTTTGCTGCATGTCTTTATTCAGCACAGACGTGATATCAGATGCCACCAGCAATGCCATCGACATCTCAGCTGAATCGTTTTCACTGTCGCCGGCTGCCAAACCGGTTTGAACCTGTTGAAATACTTTTTGTAAATCTACGCCCAGCTCAACAGCGCCCTGCACTAAGCCCTGCGGGTCGGTTAGCGGCACAACAGCGCGCAGCCCCAAACCATGCTTGCCAAGTTCAAGACCGACAGCATTTTTACCGCTGTTAAGGCTGTGCATTACTATAGGGCGTAAATCTGCCAGCCGGTCGCTGTGGCGCTCTGGCCGATGCGCGCGTAAAAAGGTGTAGGCATCAGGTGCCAAATGCAAATGCAACTGACTGGCAGCATAAGGCAGTAAAGTTTGCCAGTAATGGTTTATTAGCGGTAAAGCCTGTTGTCGTAGCGTATCAAGCCTCGTTGCCGGTTCGTTTGCACGATAGCGCTCAGCCGCCGCCAGCAGTAATTGTTTTACGTGCTGATCAGATGCCACAAGCTGCGCCGCTATCATCACCTGCTGCCTGGCATCATAATTTACTTGTGCTAACTGGTTTAATTGCAACTGATGTAAGTGGCTTAGCCGCGTGTCAAAGCTCTGCTGGCGTTGCTGCATGATATACCAGGCCGACAGCAGCATAACCAACAGCACGGCGCCTGTAACCAACAGATAAAGGTTAGTGTTCGAGAAATAGCGCTGCTTTATTTTATTAATCATTACATTAATCAACCTGGTGACGTTGTCTCAGCATTGACCAGCCGATATTGAATTGCAAGTGTGCTGCGAGATAATCATTTTTACAGGAAAAGTTACGTCAGCCCTCATTTTTGAACACTGCCAACACAGTGGTAAACCAAAATGTCGCACCGCCGTCTTCACTCTTTTGATAGCCAATATCACCACCCATTAACTCTGTCAGCTGTTTACAAATAGACAAACCCAGCCCTGTGCCCCCATATTCGCGGCTTATACTGTCATCCTGCTGGCGAAATTGGCTGAACAGTAATGGAATAAAACTGTCAGCTATACCTGGCCCTTGATCGGCAATACTGACTTTGGCAAAGCCAGCCAGGATTTCAGTCTCTATTTTTATTTCGCTGTTGGCAGGGGAAAACTTTTTCGCGTTTGACAGTAAATTAGACATAATTTGCAAAAAACGGCCGGCGTCTGTCTTCACCAGCACATCAGGCACGGGCAGCTCCAACACTATTTGTATCTGTTTTTCCGGCAGGTAATACAACTGCTCATCGATTGCCTGTTGTAACAAGCCAACTAAAGATTTGGTCTGTAACTGCACAGACACTTTACCGGCAGTCAGTTTTGAGAAATCTAAAATATCGATAATCAGCTGCTGTAACCTGTCGGCATTTTTTACAGTAAGGTCGAGCAGTTTTTGGCTCTGCGCCGTAAAGATGGTGTTTTTATCAATTTTTAACAGCTTAAGCGCGCCAAGAATCGATGTCAGCGGCGTTCTGAGCTCATGGCTGATATTGGCAATAAAGTTATCCTGCAGCGCCTGATATTGCTTACGCTGCTAAATATCCGTGACGATAACAATATAACTGAGCGATTTTAGTGTTTGCTGTGGTGCCAAGCGCCTTAACTGCAGTTGCACTGCAATATGACGACCATCATTTTGTTGTAGCTCTGTTTCAATATCGTACTGCACGGCACTAAGCTGATTGCCATTAGACTCTGCAGTTAATGATAAGGTGTGAAGTATGTCATCGGGTAAACTTAACCAGTCCGTTATCCGGCTTTTAGTGAGCGCCTGCGCTTCTGCACCAAAAATTAACTCAGCGCCAATATTGGCAAATTCAATACTGCCCCCCGCAGACAGCGCCAAAATGCCGACATCTTTTACGCCATCCAGTACCGTTTGCAGAATTTTCCGATCAGACTCGGCAGCTCTGGCAAACTCCTGCATTTGCTGCCGGTTTTTCAATAACTGCTGTTCAAATTCGGCTCTGTGCTTTGCCGGCAACAACACCCAACGGTAGCAAGCCTTATCACCAAACATACCTTGCTGGGCATTTAGCAACATTGGAATTTGTAATGCAGCTGCTCCTTTTACTTGCAGATAAATTTCTTTAACCACACCTTCGTTACGTAGCATGGGCAAAATGTGCGTTTGCAAAAAAATCTGCCCGGCACGGGGCAGAAGCTGATCCAGCCGGTCAGGCAGCGCCGCTGCTGTTAAACCAAACGCCGTTTGCGCCCATTGATTAATAAACAACATGGCCCCGCCGGGACCTGTCACTATTACCGCGCAAGGTAACGCATCCAGTTCAGCCAGGTGGTTCAACAGTGTAATTCCTGCTGCAAAAAGTGTTGCATAGCGTCAATCACTAACGCCGGATGGCTCATATGCGCAGCATGCCCTGCCACGTCAAGGATAACAAATTGACTGTTTTTGATTTGCTGGTGCACAAACTGCCCCACGGCAACTGATGCCAGGGCATCCTCTTTGTGCTGTAATATCAATGCTGGCACTGAAAGCTTTGCAAAGTCAGCTCTGTTATCAGCAAAAAAAGTAGCTTGTGCAAAGTGCCTGGTTATAACGGGATCGGTAGAACAAAAGCTGTCGGAAAGCTGGCCAGCAATAACAGGATCTGTGCCAGCGCCAGCAACAACCGGTGCCAGATAGTTGGCCCAACCAAGATAGTTTTGGTCCATCAGTTCAATCAAACCGGCTAAATCTTCTTGCTCAAATCCGCCGGCGTAATCAGGAGGCATATTTAAAAAGCACGGCGATGGGCCAAGTAAAATCATTGACTTAAACAACCCTGGCCTGCGGTTAGCGGCAAGAATGCCAATGCTGCAACTGACTGAATGCCCAACAAAAATAATATCGCCAGAGAGTTCCAGCGCATCGCAAATTTCAAGTATATCGTCAGCATAGCCATTAAGGTCGGCGTAACGCGAAAAACTGTACTGGCTGATATCTGACTGACCACTTCCAACAAAATCAAACAACACTTGCCTGCTGCAATGCTCAAAGGCTGGGGTAACTGCGGCCCACATGGCCTGGCTACAGCCAAAGCCATGGGCATACATAATGATGGGCTCGCTCTTTGAACCAGTGATTTTTACATTGTTTCTTTGCAAGACATTCATAATGCACTCCAGAAGGGGCAGATATGGGCAACCTTAAGTAACAGCAAAGGAGCATAAGGTTGCAACTAAGATGCAGGCTATCTGAATATATCTACTTCAGTACCTGTTTGCCACCAATCGGGTCACTTTGTTTATCCAGCAAATACACCAGATGCTGATATTCAATACCACTGTGGCGCGATAAGCCAATTTCACAGCTGCGGCTGGTCGACACGCCTTGTGAGCAAGCACTTACCTGCGGTTTTAACGATGATAATGCCGAGGCGTTAAGCTCGGGCAACATAAAGCCTTTATCACCGGCAAAGCCACAGCAGCTAATGCCCTCTGGCACCACAACCGCGTTAGTGCAAGCGCTTATTAGTCGCTGTAATTTATCGGCCTGACCCAACTGGCTGGCACTGCAGGTAATATGCAATGCCACCGGCTCAGCAACGGGTGTGAAGGTTAATTTTGGCAGCACCTTATCATGCAAAAAATCGACGCTGTCATAGATGCGCAAGCGCGGATCCAGCTTGCCACGCAGCGTTAAACTGCAGGGGCTGGTATCACTAAAAATTGCTATCTCGCCGTTATTACTGACCTTAAGCAGCCACTGTTCCAGCTCGCGCTGTTTATAATCAGCGGCGGCAAACTGGCCTTTAGATTGAAACGGCATACCACAGCATTGCTGCGCAATGCCTTCTGGCATAATTAACTGATAACCAGCTTTGGCCAGTAAGTGGGCACTTACCTCTGCCAGACTGCGTTTATCTTTGCTGTTGGTCGCAGGCCCCATAACCCGACCAGAGCAAGACGCCAGATAGATAACAGGCGTCAGACCTTTATTATCCTGAGTGGTTAGTTTAACCACATTCGCTGTTGGCATAGCCCTATGCCAGCTCGGCAGCACGCTACCAAATAGGTTGCCAACACCCAGACCTAAACGGCTGATAGCGGCAGCAACACAAAAATGCCGCGCGATAAAGGCAGCCACTCCCTGCCATGGCCGGTTAGTCACCGCGCGCAGCTGGCGGGTTAAGTCACCGGTGTTAATGCCGACCGGGCAGGCGGTGCTGCACATACCACAGGCGGCACAGGTGTCGGTACCGGCATACTGATAAGCTGCACTGAGTTGCTTTAAGCGCTTTGCATCATCACCTGAAGCAGTTAAATGCGAGATTTCACGCTGCGCCACTATGCGTTGGCGCGGTGTTAGCGTGAGCTTACGCGACGGGCATACCGGCTCACAAAAGCCGCACTCAATACATTTATCTACCAGCGGGTGAGTTGCCGGTAAGGGTTTTAAGTTTTGCAGGTGCAGCTGCGGGTTATGGCTTAGCACCACCTCAGGGTTAAGAATATGCTGCGGGTCAAGCAGCTTTTTAATTTGCCACATTAACGCATAGGCTTCAGTGCCCCATTCCAGCTCGACAAAGGGTGCCATATTGCGCCCGGTGCCATGCTCCGCTTTTAACGAGCCACCAAACTCTACTGCCACCAGCTGTGCTACGTCCTGCATAAAAGCGTCATAGCGCGCTATCTGTGCCGGGTCGTCAAAGCGTTGGGTAAAGACAAAATGCAGGTTGCCCTCCAGCGCATGGCCGAAAATAATCGCCTCATCATAGTGATATTTATCAAATAGTTGCTGCAGCCGTGACACCCCTTCAGCCAGTTTTGCCAGCGGGAACGTCACATCTTCAATGATCACTGTCGTGCCGGTTTGACGCACCGCCCCTACCGCCGGAAAGGTACCTTTGCGAATGGCCCACAGCTGGTTATACACCGCAGGGTCGCTACTAAATTCAACCTGCTGCTCCAGCTCAAAGGCGCTCAGGCTATTTGAAATTTGTGTCAGCTGTTGCTGTAACAGGCTGGCCGTTATTGCGCTGCTTTCTATCAATAGCGCACAGGCATTATCAGATAAGCTTTTTACCCAGGCCGGCATACCAGCTTTATGCTCAACCGAGCGCAGGCTACGCCGGTCGAGCAGCTCAACCGCCGACACCGGCTGCTGTTTTAATAGCGTTACGGCACGGCAGCAGCTTTCCACACTGGGAAAAACCAGCACGCTGCTGGCGCGATGCGGATATTCCGGCACTGTATTGTAGGTAACGGCGCTGATAAAACCGAGGCAACCTTCCGACCCCACCATTAAATGCGTAAGAATATCAATCGGATCAGTAAATTCGGTTAAGGCATTTAAGGAAAAGCCAGTGGTATTTTTTAAACGGTATTTATGGCGGATTTTAGCGCTAAGTTCGCTGTTGGCCCGGGTTTGTGCGCCCAGCAATTCGAGCTCTGCCAGCAATTGTGCGTGGCTTTGTCGAAATGCCGTCACGCTTTTCGGGTCTTCGGTATCCAGCACAGTGCCGTCAAACAATACCAGCCGCATCGCTGCCAGCGTATTAAAGCTGTTGTGCGCGGTGCCACAGCACATGCCGCTGGCGTTATTGGCGACGATGCCACCGATTTTGCAGCTGTTAATTGACGCCGGATCAGGGCCGATTTTACGCTGAAACTTTGCCAGCACACTGTTAGCCGCAGCACCTATCACGCCTGGCTGCAACCGGATTTGCTCTCCTAAGCCACGCACGTCGCGCTGCTGCCAGTTTTCACCCAGCACCAGCAGCACCGAATCGGTTACCGCCTGGCCGGACAAACTGGTACCGGCAGCACGAAAGGTTAGCGGTACTTTATACTGATTGGCCAGCTTTAGCAGCGCCACCACTTCAGCTTCGCTTTCAATACGCAGTACCAGCTTGGGCAACAAACGATAAAAGCTGGCATCAGTGCCAAAAGCTAAGGTTTGCAGCGGATCATCAAAATAACGCTGTGGCGGAATAAGCTGTTTAACGGCCTGAATAAACTGCGGGTGCATGCAAACCTCTGGCAGCAAAGCGTAATGAGCTGATTAACCGATAATAAAGGATAGCGCCGCACTTTGCATAAAGTTTTATTGCTTCCAACTAAAAAATGTATAAATTATTCATAATAATACAGCCTCAACCCCAATAAAAAAGCCGGCATATCGCCGGCTCTATCAGTGAAGTTGAGACTGT
The DNA here is from genome assembly GCF_011634895.1 of Rheinheimera pleomorphica. GTDB lineage: Bacteria > Pseudomonadota > Gammaproteobacteria > Enterobacterales > Alteromonadaceae > Alishewanella > Alishewanella pleomorphica. The sequence continues at coordinate 401,949 of NZ_SIRR01000008.1, forward strand.
TACTCTGGTGCTTTGGATACGCCGACCATCGCCGGACGTAATAAGCGACCGTTTAGCTCGTAGCCTTTTTGCATTACAAAGGTGACGGTATTGGGCGCTACATCAGCAGAAGGCTGAATGCTCATGGCCTGGTGCAATTCGGGGTTAAATGGCTGGCCTTGCGGATCAATCTGGTTAACACCAAATTTTGCTACCGTATCCAGAAAGCTTTTCAGTGTCAGCTCTACACCTTCAACGACACCCTTTAGCGCTTCGTCTTCACGGTTAATAAAGCCCAGTGCCCGCTCCAGGTTATCGACTACAGGCAGCAAATCACCGGCAAATTTTTCCAGCGCAAATTTGTGTGCCTTTTCTACGTCCATACTGGCGCGACGGCGCACATTTTCAGATTCAGCTTTAATGCGCAGCATCAAATCCTGCTGCTCAGCCAGTTGGGCTTTACTTTCAGCCAGCTCGGCTTCCAGTTTGGCGATAATTGCCTGCTCACCCGACAACTCCACCGTGTCGGCATGTTCATTCGCGGCCTGAGTTTGCTCAGTGCTGTTATCAGTTGGCTGTTGTTGCTCTGTCATGCGTTACTACTCCCAAATTAAGTAGGTGTATTATGGGGATGGCTGGCGCCGATTCAAGTTTAAATTTAACTGCCGGGCGCAGGCCTCCACCAATGGAATTAAACGGGCATAGTTCATCCGCCGTGGCCCGAGCAGAGCAATAAAGCGCTTCGGCTGTTGCTGATAACGCTGCACTATCAGACTGACGTTGGCCAGTTCAATAAAGCCCGACTCTTTACCCAACAATAATTTCGGTTGTTCATCCTGGGTTACGGTCTGTAACAAACGCAGCAGGCCCTCGGGTTGCTCCAGCATTTGCATTACTTGCTGCAGCGCCGGGTTTTGCTGATATTCCGGTGTTAGCAGCAGTTGGTGCTGGCCGTAAATCAGCGGTTGGTGCTGCTGCAGTTCATCTAAGCTCAGCTGTCCCAGCACTTTTTGCAGCAGTTGCTGACATAAACCGGTTTCACCGCGCACCACAGCGCCCAAACGTTCTATACCGTCCTGCCACTGGCCTCCGCCACCTAAGGCGGCATTTAGCAGACACAGCACTTTACTTAAGGTATTACCGTCAATCGCACTTTCGCAGTGCAGTACCCGGTGCAAAATATCACCGTCTTCATCAATCACCACCAGCAACAAGCGGTCACTGGCCAGGCGCACCAAATCAATTTGCCGTACAATACGGCCATCGGCTTTAGGTGCGCTGATAATAGCCACAAAGCCCGTCAGGTTAGTGAGCAACTGCCCGGCCTGCTGACACAACAGTGACACCGGCAACTGCGGCGTCAGCTTGCGCTGCAGTTCATTCTGCCAAAAACTGCTTAGCGGCTGCAATTGCAGCATCTTGTCGATAAACAACCGGATACCGGCCGTGGTAGGAATGCGACCAGCCGAGGTGTGCGGTGAGCGGATCAGCCCCTGTTGCTCCAGCGCCATCATGGTATTGCGCACCGTTGCCGAACTCACCGCCAGCTGGGCATTGTCTGCCAGCAACTTCGACGATACCGGTTGCCCGTCCAGCAGATATTGCTCAACAATCAACTTTAATATCAGCTCAGGTCTGCTCAGGGTTAACGTCATTCGACTTACTCAGTTTGTCATTGTGCTTGGATATGGGGGCATTGCCGGTCAATTCAAGCACAATTCGCCGCTAGTGTCCGGCGCGTGCTGCCGTTATACTGCGGTTATGCCTTGTAAGGAAACTGCTATGCCACATGCTTTTCACACTGTCGGCCTGATTGGTAAACCACACCATCAGGGTGCCAACAATACCCTGCTTGCTTTGTATCATTTTTTACAACAGCAAGGGCTGAAAGTTTATATTGAAGAGCGTGTAGCGCAGTCGCTGACGCTGGCCGATGTCGAAGTGCTGGACTTGGTTGAGCTGGGCAAAAAATGTGACCTTGCCATTGTGGTTGGCGGTGATGGCAACATGCTTGGCGCCGCCCGGGTGCTGGCACGCTTTGACGTGGCCGTGCTGGGCGTAAACCGCGGCAATTTAGGCTTTTTAACAGATTTGGCGCCAGAGAGTTTTCAGCAGCCGCTAAGCGAAGTGCTGGCCGGAAATTTTGTTACCGAAAAGCGCAACCTGCTGGAAATCAGCGTGCAGCGCCATGGCAGCATTAAAAGCAGCAACAGCGCGGTAAACGAGGCGGTACTGCACGCCGACAAAGTGGCGCATATGATCGAGTTTGAAGCCTATATCAATGACGAATTTGTCTACAGCCAGCGCTCTGACGGCTTAATCATTAGCACCCCCACCGGCTCTACCGCTTACTCTTTATCAGGCGGCGGCCCTATTTTAACGCCGGATCTGGACGCCGTAACGCTGGTACCAATGTTTCCGCATACGTTAAGCAGCCGGCCGCTGGTAGTATCGGGCAACAGTGAAATCCGCCTGAAAGTGGCCAGCACTAATGATGCCCACTTACAGATCAGTTGCGACAGCCACGTAATACTGGCGGTTATGCCAGGCGACGACATTTATATCCGTAAACACCCCACCCCGCTTAGACTGGTGCATCCGCCCGGCTACAGCTATTTTCATGTGCTGCGCAATAAGCTGGGCTGGGGCAGCAAACTTTATTAGTCCCTGCTTGCTAAATGCCCAATTCCTGTATAAAGTTACTGTATAAATAAACACTGTTATTTTTCACAGTAACCTCTCTCAGGCTTGGAGCATTCTATGCTGTGTCATTTGCATATCAGTAACTTTGCTATCGTCCGTGCGTTGGAAATCGACTGGGCGGGCGGTATGTCTACCATTACCGGCGAAACCGGTGCCGGTAAATCCATTGCCATAGATGCCTTGTCACTGTGCCTAGGTGAACGGGCCGATGCCGGGGTTGTACGCCCAGGCGCCGACAAAGCCGATATTGTGGCCAGCTTTGATATCAGCAAATTAACTGCGGCTCAGCAATGGCTGGCAGAGCAGGATCTGGCGATGGGTAACGAATGTATCGTGCGCCGCGTGGTCAGTAGCGAAGGCCGCTCGCGCGGCTATATTAATGGTGTTCAGGTACCGGCACAGCAACTTAAAGCCCTGGGCCAGCATTTACTTAGCATTCACGGCCAGCATGCACACCAGCAACTGTTAAAGCAGGACTATCAGCGCCAGTTAGTCGATGCCTTCGCGGCCAACAACGCTTTGCTCGGCAGCACACGCACAGCCTGGCGCAACTGGCAGCAACTGCAACGTGAATACAGCGAACTGGAGCAATCACAGCAGCAACGTGATGCCCAGCGCCAGTTACTGGAATATCAGGTCGCCGAGCTGGATAACTTTGCCCCGCTGGACAACGAATATCCGCAGCTTGAAGCCGAACACAGCCGCTTAAGCCATGGCAACACCCTGTTAAGCCAAAGCCAGCAGTGCCTGCAACTGTTATATGATGATGAACAGCAAAATATTTATCAGGCGTTATCTGCTGCTGCCGCGCAGCTGGATCAACTGTGCACTCTGGATCCCGCACTGCATAACATCAGCCAGATGTTGCAGGATGCACTGGTACAAACCGAAGAAGCCAGCCGCGAACTGCGCCGCTATGCAGACAAAGTTGAACTGGACCCGGAGCGCCTGGCGCAAATTGATGAACGCCTGGGGCAATGGCTGAATTTAAGCCGTAAACACCAGGTCGCTTATGAAGAACTGCCAGCGTTGCATCAACAACTGGCCGCACAGCTGTCTGCGCTAACCGGCGACGATAAACGCTTGTTGCAACTGGCTGACGATATTCAGCAGGCCGAGCAGCACTATATGGCGCAGGCTAACTTACTGAGCCAGCAGCGCCAACAGGCGGCTAAGTTATTAAGTGATAAAATCAGCCGCAGTATGCACGAACTCAGCATGGCCAATGCCCGCTTTGACATAGTGCTAAGCCAGTTAAGCGCCGCTCAGGCCAGTGCCAATGGTATTGATGCCATTGAGTTTCAGGTATCCACCAACCCGGGCCAACCCTTGCAAGCACTGCACAAAGTGGCCTCCGGCGGCGAATTATCGCGTATCAGCCTGGCAATACAGGTGATACTGGCCGATAAAATTACCACACCAACCCTGATTTTCGATGAAGTCGACGTCGGTATCAGCGGCCCGGTCGCCGCCGGCGTAGGCCGCCTGCTACGCCAGCTGGGCGAGGCAACCCAGATTATTTGCGTAACCCACTTGCCACAAGTGGCCAGCCAGGGCCACCAGCAACTGTTTGTGGAAAAATATACCGATGGCCAGGCCACCGAAACCCGGATGCGCCAACTGGATGATGAACAGCGTATCAGTGAAATCGCCCGTTTACTGGCCGGTGAAAACATTAGTGCCAGTGCGCTGGCCAACGCGCGTGAACTATTATGTGCGCCGCTGGTCTGAAAGAAGGTTTTTCAGCAGGCTTGTCATAGGGTATGATGAGCCCATTCAGGTAAAGCAGAAGCAACAGATGAAAGCAGTAATTAAAATAGTAGTATTAGCTCTTGGCCTGGCAAGTATCAGCGCCTGCAGCAGCTGGGTATACCGTATTGATATTCCGCAAGGTAACTTTCTTGAGCAAAAAGACATAGATAAGTTGCGTATTGCCATGACCAAAGAGCAGGTAAAGTTTGTACTGGGCACCCCGGTGGCCACGAATGCCTTTGATAACGACACCTGGCATTATTTTTATGCGCTAAAAGGCGGCAATGGCAACAGCTTTGAAAAGCAGCTGGTAGTAGAATTTAAAGATAACAAGTTGCAGGACATCAAAGGCGATTTTGATAAATCGGCCGAGTTTAATACACCACTGGATATTTAACTGTCTGCACACTGTAAAAAAACCAGCCCGACGGCTGGTTTTTTTATTCTGCGGTTTTGCTGTCGTGCACTCTGCCGCCGGTTACCTTATCTGCCCTGCCTTCTTCTTTCGCCTTTTCAGCGCGGCGGCGACGTAAATCTTTCGGATCGGCAATCAGCGGCCGGTATATTTCTATTCTGTCACCGGCTTTTACGCTGTCATCCAACTTAACCGGCCGGCTCCAGATACCGACCTTTTGTACCTGCAGATCAATATCATTAAACTGCTGCAAAATACCGGACTGCTCTATTACCTGCTGCACCGTAGCCTGACGGCTAACCGATAAGGTTAACAGGCTTTGCCGCTCGGGTAGAGCATAAGCCACTTCAACGGTTATGTGTTCAGCCATGTTGCTCTCCGTACACCTGTTTTGCGCGTTGGGTAAAAGCCTGCACCATAGAGGCAGCCAATTCAGCAAAAATTTTACCAAAGGCAAATTGTACAAGTTTGCTGGAAAATTCAAACTCCAGTTTCAAGATCACCTTACAGGCATTCTCACTTAGCGGCGCAAATTCCCAACCACCCTGTAACTGTTTAAAAGGCCCATCCACTAATTGCATGGCAATGCGCTGATTGGCGTAAAGTGTATTGCGGGTGGTAAAACTATGGCTAATGCCGGCCTTGGAAACGGTAAGTGATGCCACCATCTCTTGCTCAGACTGGCTGACAATACGGGCAGAGCTGCAGCCAGGCAGAAATTGTGGATAGTCAGGCACAGCGTTGACTAGGTCAAACATCTGCTGCGCACTGTAAAAAACCAGCGCACTGCGTTCAATTTGTGGCATACTCTCTCCCCTTTAAACTCGCCGCCGATTGTAACAGAATAACGCGCTGCAACAAGGCTTGAGCCATCGCTGACACCCAAAAACAGAGCTGCGACAAACAACGAATTATGAGTAAAAAACAAGCAAGTAAGAACAAAAACGGTACCATAGCGCAAAACAGAAAAGCGCGGCATGAGTACTTTTTAGAAGACCGCTACGAAGCCGGCCTGGCTCTGCAGGGCTGGGAGCTGAAAAGCATCCGCGAAGGCAAGGTTAACCTGTCCGACTCTTATGTTATTTTACATAACGGCGAAGCCTTTTTACTCGGCGCACAGATCCAGCCGCTGAAAAGCGCGTCCAGCCATGTAGTGTGTGACCCGGAGCGCAGCCGCAAATTACTGCTACACAAGCGTGAGCTGAATAAACTGATCGGCTTAAAAGAACGCGATGGCTACACCCTAGTGGCTACAGCGATGTACTGGAAGGCCTGCTGGGTAAAACTGGAGTTTCATTTAGCCAAGGGTAAGAAAAGCTTTGATAAGCGTGATGATATTAAAGACCGCGACTGGTCACGCGAGAAAGAGCGCATGATGAAACATAATAAACGCTAACCCCCTTGAAACTTTTGTCGCTTAACCCCATCTAAGTTAAGCGACAGGAAAACGGCTAAAGCACAAAGCCTGCTTGTGTAAAGCAAACAGGCTGCGTACAATAGCCAAACACTGAAAGTGAGTGTTACTTCCACAGAATTCGGGGCTGATTCTGGATTCGACGGGATTCACGAACTCTTAGGTGCATGCCGAGGTGCGGTAGGCCTCGTATAAAAAACCGCAAACCAATAGTCGCAAACGACGAAACATACGCAATCGCTGCTTAATAGGCAGTAGATAGCTCTTCCCCTCACGCATGCCTGTAAGCTGAGACTCTGGAAGATCACCCCTAACAGGATCGCGTCGCGTCTTCGCCTGGAGACAACACGTTAAAACCAATCAGGCTCGCCCGACGATAGCCTGCCATTCGGCGCTCATAGGGTTAACTAAATGAATGTGCTAAGCATGTAGTACCGACGATGTAGGTTTTTCGGACGCGGGTTCAACTCCCGCCAGCTCCACCAAATAGCACAAGGCCAGCGAAAGCTGGCCTTTTGTTTTGACGCGGTTGGTTTATACGCTAACGTGTAAGCGTACGTCGATATTACCGCGGGTGGCGTTTGAATACGGACATACCTGATGTGCCTTGGCGACTAGCTCGTCGGCAGTGGCTTTATCCATGCCCGGCAGGTTAACAAATAAGTCAACGTCCAGACCAAAACCGCCTTCAATCTTGCCAATACCTACCTCAGCGCGCAGGCTTAAGTCACCTGGCAGGCTGACTTTGGCGGCGCCGGCGACAAACTTTAATGCGCCGATAAAGCAGGCCGAATAACCGGCAGCGAACAACTGCTCGGGGTTAGTGGCACCGCCGCCACCGCCCAGCTCTTTCGGTGCTGACAGCTTAACGTCTAATAAGCCATCGTTAGATTTGGCAGCACCATCACGGCCGCCGGTTGATGTTACTACTGCTTTGTAAAGAATATCCATGTTGTTGCCCTTTTCAATTAGTGTTTACGACCCGGACATAGTATCCACAACTAATCTTGCATGCAAGATACTTGCATATAATTTAAATACCTGCCTTATAACCGGTGGTGCTATATCCGGCCGCTAAAAATTTGCTACACTGCGCAAAAAGCCCTAAAGCCGCCATTATGAGTAAAACCCTGCCACTGGAAGAACAAGTTTGTTTTGCCCTGTATAGTGCATCTAACGCTGTGATGCGGTTGTACCGTCCCTTGCTGCAGCCGTTTGATCTAACCTATCCGCAATATGTGGTGTTGCTGGCACTGTGGCAGCAAGACGATATCAGCCTGGGAGAGCTGAGCAGTAAAACCTTGTTCGACTCGGGCACTCTCACCCCGCTGGTTAAAAAGCTGGAGCAAAAAGGCTGGCTTAAACGGCTGCCGTCAGCACAAGATGAGCGGGTAAAAAAAGTACAGCTAACCCCACACGGTAAGCAGCTGGAGCAGCAGGTGTCTGGCGTTATGACGGCATTGCGCTGCCAGATTTCACTAACAGATGAACGGATGATACAGCTGCGCACCTTAGCACGGCAGGTTCAGCAGGATATTCAATTACTTGAGAAGTGCAGTTTAGGGTAGTTCCGCCGATATGGCTTAATCAGGTGTTACCGCTGCTTAACCTGAACTGAATTACATTTAATAACATTAGTTAAAATGTAAATTTTTTTACCTATTTTAAATCATAACCTTAGTTAAAATTTGCCGCTATTGAGCATAAATTAACCAAACTGACATTTGACCTTATGCATAATGATCTGCATAGTAAATCCGGCTGTGAGGCTCTGCAACGGAATTGTCAGCATACTAAATCGCACGGATGCCGCGATTAAGCGCAAATTAAGTTCGAAAAACAATAGCATGTCGGGCGCAGACACTAACTTTTTTGGGGCATCTTTATGAGTTCTCTGGCTGCAGTGGCGGATAATGCCTTGCATAATGCAGTACAAACTGTCACACCTCCTTTTATCGCACAGCCTGTGTCCAGCCCGTTGCAGCATTTTGCACGTTTTTTTCAGGCCAGCCTGGCTCATTCAAGCGCGCAAAAGCAGCAAACGTTTCGGCTTCGGCATCAGGTATATTGCGAAGAGTTGCAATTTGAACCGGGCCGCGATAACGGCCTGGAACATGATCAATTTGACCAGCGCGCAATTCATTGCGCGATTTCACGGCTTAGCACGCAAGAGCTGGCCGGTACAGTACGTTTGATCACGTCGGGCCATGCCAGCGAGCTATTGCCGGTAGAGCACTACTGCGCGTCAGCCCTGCAGCATCCGTCATTAACGCCGCAGCAATTTGACCGCCAGCAGATCTGTGAAATATCACGCCTGGCGGTGCCGGCGGAGATCCGCCTACGCAAACTGGCCACAGCACCTTCAAATATCAGCAGCATTAATACATTACTGCATACCCTGGAAAGCCGCTGCTGTGAAGCGGTTGCCATCTCGTTGTATCTGGTGGCCATGCTAATGTGCCTGCACTATAAAAAGTATCATGTGTTTGTGATGGCCGAGCCAGCGTTAGCGCGGGTGTTGCGTCGGATTGGTATTCATTTTGTACAGATTGGCGATGTGGTAGATTTTAACGGTAAACGCGCGCCTTTTTATGTTGATGCCCGCACTACACTGAATACGCTGGGCGAAGAATATAAAGTGCTGACGGATATTTTGTCAGAGCAACTGTTTGCTACCGATATTACCCGCCACTGTGGTATCGCGGGTGTAAATTAAGATTATCTAGTCGCGTTATGGATTCACTGACTCAGCTGACACTGGGCGCCTCAGTCACGGTTGCGGTGTTGGCTAACACGCCGGGCAGCCGGGCTAAAGTCGCCCTGGCCGGCGCTGTACTTGGCACCCTACCCGATTTAGACGTTGTAATAGACTATGGCGATGCCATCAGCAATATGGTGCTGCACCGCACCGAAAGCCACGCCTTGTTTTACCAAACGCTGGCCTCACCACTGCTGGCCTGGTTTGCTGCGCTATGTTGCCAACAGCGCCAGTATTACCGGCGTTGGCTGCTGGCAACCTGGCTGGTGCTTGTCAGCCACACCTTTATTGATGCCATGACAATATACGGCACCCAGTTTGCGTTGCCCTTTAGCAACACGCCTTTTGCCGTTGGCAGTATCTTTATTATTGACCCTGCGTACACCCTGCCGCTAATACTGGCGCTTGGCTGGTATTTATTTGGCAAACGGCACGGCTTATCGGCTAATTACACGGCGTTGGCGTTGTCCACGGCATACCTGCTCTGGTCTGTCATAGCACAGTGGCAGGTTAGCCTGGTTGCACAACGCAGCCTGCAGCAGCAACAACTGCATTATCAGCAGCTGCTGGTGACACCGGCACCGCTTAACACTGTGCTGTGGCGTATCGTTGTAATGACTGACAACGGCTATGCTGAAGGCTTTTACTCCCTGCTGGATGAGTCACAACAGATTAGCTTTTACCACATTGTCCGGGATAACAACCTAAAGCAGCGTTATGCCAACTTAAAACCGGTACAACAGCTGGCCTGGTTTAGCCGCGGGTATTACTCGCTACAGCAACAGGGCGAGCAATTACTACTGACCGATTTACGTATGGGCCAGGAAGGCAGCTATGCGTTTCAGTTTGTCATTGACCCCAGCGACAACCAATCAATACAGCAACTGCCGATGCGCCGCGATATGGCTATCGCCTTACCCTGGCTTTGGCAGCGGCTGCAAGGGCAACCACTGATGTCACCTTATCTGAGTGATATCAGCCAATAACCTGATAACCTGACCAGTCTGGTCGCATCGGCTGGCTCTGGCCCGACGGTGTCAGATGAATATACAGCCCCTGCAACTGCTCGACGGCAAAACAGTCATCCAGTTGCAGTAAATCGTCTTTATGCCGGCTATCAGCATCAGGTAGCAGTAACTGCTTTGCTTTGGCTTTGGCGTCCTGCGCAGAACTGGCGACACAGAGCATAAAATCATGCTGCTCGGCGATTTTGTCTGGCAGATAACCGCCAAAATTCACAAAAAACAACTTGTTGCTACTTTGCTGCGGCGTATCCTGTAACGTTACGGCATAACCATCAATATGCTGCACCTGCATATAGCTATCGATATGCAGACCTTTAACTGTGCCGAACCATTGCTGACACAACAACGCATGGCAATCCTCTATCTGCTGCGCTGCGACAAAGCGTACATCGTGCAATTCAATACTTGCACCTGGTGCCGTGCCACCAAGATAAACCAGAAATAACTGCATAGTGTTCTCCATAAAAGCTACTGCCGGCACTGCTGCCGGCAACAGTACAATGTAAAAATTTCGTGCAAATTAGCGCACTTGCCGTAAAGATGCTATACATTATTTTTGTCATGCGGGCGGCGGTTAGCCGTGCAGATCAGTTGAACCGGGGTTAACTGCGTAGTAATGCGAACGAAGTTACAGCACATTCTGAACCGGATAAGTCGTAATCCTGATATTGATAAAGGCGACTTATCATCAGCTAACACCCTTATTCTGCAAGGCATTACCGAGGGTTTAGCCGTCGACAGAGCCAGTGTTTGGCATTTATCTGATGATCACCAGTTAATACATTGCCTGTATCTGCTTGATGGCACAGTGCTGTCCGAGCCGGATATCAGCCTTAAACGCAGCGATTTTCCCGACTATTTTCAGGCGTTGGATCAACAGCGTAATATTGTTGCTGCTGACGCCCATACCCACCCGCACACGAACGAATTTTCTCAGGTTTACCTGTCACCGCTTAGGATCTGCTCAATGCTCGACACACCAATCCGGCATCACGGCCTGATGGTCGGCATTATCTGTATTGAGCATCGGCAGCCCAAGCAGTGGCACACCGATGAAATCGTGTTTGCCGGTTTTCTGGCCGATATTTATGGCCGGGCGCTCAGTGCGTCAGAGCGCATGCGTTATCAATCAGAGCTGGAGCAACTGAACAGTGGGCTGGAGCAAATCATCAGCCAGCGCACCCAAGAGTTAACCCAGTCGCTGGAGCAGTTGCAACAAACGCAGCACCGGCTGATTGAGGTGGAAAAAATGGCCAGCCTTGGCCGGCTCGTCGCGGGTATGGCTCATGAGATAAATACCCCGCTGGGTGTGGCGGTAACCGCGACCAGCCATGCCGAAGCCACCTTGCTACAGCTGGAACAGCTGTTTCAGGCTGGGCAGTTAACCCGGGAACATTTTAGCCAACATGGCGCAGCGATAAAAAACAGCATTGCGATGGTCAATACCAACCTGCAACGTGCAGTTGATTTGGTAAACAGCTTTAAACAAACCGCAGCACAGGGCAACGACCAACAGCCTGAATGGCTAGAGCTGGAACAGTTTATTGCTAAAGTGGTTAGCAGCGTTGAGTCTTTACTAAAACAACATCAGGTCACAGTGCAGCTTGCTATACCCGCAGGCTTGTCGGTGCAAAGCTTCGCCAGCCCACTGGCGACAGTGCTCAGCCGCTTAATTGAAAATGCCTGCCAGCACGCTTTTAATGGCCAGAGCAACCGCCAGATACAGATCCGCGCTAGCCAGACCGCTTACAGTTGGCAACTTGAGGTAGCCGATAATGGCCGCGGCATGAGCCAGGATGAGCTGACCCGAGCCTTTGAACCTTTTTTTACCTCCCGCCGCAGTCAGGGTGCCAAGGGCCTTGGCCTGACGTTGGTGTTTAACCTGGTCACACACCTGCTGCAGGGGGAGCTCACACTGCAAAATGGCACGCCGGGTTGTGTGGTCAGCCTGCAGTGCCCGATAACACTTAATACTACAAGCGGATAGCCAGGCCATCAGATAGCGCTCTGCGATACGCCAGCAGCGCCGGCAGTGTTGCCAGCAAGGCAGCCAGCAACAGCACTGCAGCCGCCCAATAGACGCTGGTCAGCTTAATAATATTTAAACCAATAAACAGGCCAAACTCAGCGGCCAGCGTGTCCTGCAGCGCAAACAATGCCAACCACAGCACCGCCGCCGCCGATAACATGGACAGCAAGGTGATCAACAACACCTCCAACTGGATCAGCACAAACAAATACCACGGGTGGGCGCCGGCGGCGCGTAAAATGGCCATCTCGCGCTGACGCTCTTTCATCGATGCCAGTATGGTAGTGATCATGCCCACCAGCGCGGCCAGCAGCACCAGCAAGCTGATCAGCAATAACAGATTTTCTACCATGCCCAGCATCTGCCACAGTTCTGCTAAGGCGACACCGGGCAAAATCGCCGTTAGCGGCTCGTTTTTATAGGCATTGATTTGCCGCTGTACGGTAAACGTCGCCATTCTAGAGTTTAGCCCCAGCATAAAGGCGGTGATCGATTTTGGCGTTAAATCCTGCGCTAACGCCTGCTCAGCACTTAATTGACGGCCGGGTATCGGCGCGCCCTGTTGCCAATCCAGATGAATGGCTTCAATCGCTTCCAGGCTGACATGCACGGTTTGGTCAACCGGCGTGCCGGTACGGGCCAGAATACCAACTACCGTAAAAGGTTTATCTTTATGCTGGCTAAAACTCACGGCGCCAACGCCATGCGACAAGGTTATTTGCTCGTTTAGCTGATAGCCCAGCTTAAGCGCCACCTCAGCCCCCAGCACGGCTTCAAATACGCCGTTAAACGGCTGCCCCTGCGCCAACGTCAGCCTCTGGCTGTTGGCGTAGCGATAATGACTAAAATAGTCGGTGTTGGTGCCCATTACCCGGTAGCCACGGTGTGAGTCTCCCAGCGCTATCGGAATACTCCAGGCAATTTGCGGATGTTTAATAATGCGCTGGTAGCTTGGCCAGCTGATATTGGCAGTGGCGTTACCAATGCGAAACACCGAGTACAATAATAAATTCAATTGGCCAGAGCGGGCCCCAACGATTAAATCGGTGCCGGATACCGTGCTGGTAAAGCTGTTTTTTGCCTCCGTGCGCAAATGATCAATGCCCAACAGCAAGGCAATGCTGATGGTAAGTGACAACCAGGTCATTAGCACAGTGCCACGGCGGTTCCATAAGCTTAAACGGGCCAGTTTCATCAGCATGGCTGTACTCCTTGGGCTAACTGCTGCATGTCCAGCTGCAGCTGAAAATACTGTTTCAGGCTTTGGTCATGACTGACAAAAATCACCGTACAGCCGGTTGCATCCGCTTCTGCCAGCAGTACGCGCATAAAGGCATCGCGGTTATCGCTGTCCAGCGCCGACGTGGGCTCATCGGCGATTAGCAGTGCCGGTTTGGGTAGCAACGCCCGGGCAATGGCTACCCGTTGCTGCTGCCCCACGCTAAGCGTCGCGGCTGTTTGCCAATGTAAATGTTCTGCCAGGCCCAGCCGGCACAGCAACTGCCTTGCCCGCTCAACAGAAGCAGAACGGGATTGACCGGCAAAATGGCTACTTAGCAGGGCATTGTCCAGCACCGACAAATAGGGGATCAGGTTCAGCTGCTGAAACACCACACCAATTTGCCTGGCGCGTAAACTATCACGCGCACTGCTACTTAGCTGATGCAACGCCTGGCCATTAATATACAGCTCACCACTGACTGGCCGGGTAATGCCACTGAGTAAATTCAGTAAGGTGGTTTTGCCGCTACCAGAGGCTCCACGAACAAATAAGTGCGCGCCGCGGCTTAACACCAGTTCTGGTATGTACAACTGCCAACTGCCGGGCTGATAAAAAAACCGCAGTTGTTTGAGTTCAATGGCTGGAATTTTCGGCTTGTCGGTCACAGGTACTCTCAGTGTCATGTTATGATGATGGCGTTTTTGTCATTATGCCAACTTAGAGGAGCGAGCTCCAATGCTACGGACGTTATCTGTTGCGTTATCTTCGACACTGGTCGCAACAGTGTCAGCACTGTGTTTTTCTGCCGCACTAAGCGCCAGCGAAGTAAAAACGATTGAATGGACTGACTTAATGCCGGAGGAAGATCTAAAGCTACTGCAGCAAATGCCTGAAGTACAACATGACTATAGCCAGCCTTCACCATTTGACGACAATTATCAGGGCGACGATCCGGCGGCGCAGCAATGGCAACAAATTTTGAGCTCAGCCAAAGTGGTAGAAAAATACAACAATACCAAGGTACGGGTGCCAGGCTTTGTGGTGCCATTAGAATTTGACGCTGAGCAAAATGTAACCAGTTTCTTTTTAGTACCCTATTTTGGTGCCTGTATTCACGTGCCGCCACCGCCGCCAAATCAGATGATTTTTGTCAGTGGCGCAAAAAACTTAAAAGCTGACATGATTTACTCACCATTTTGGATCAGCGGCACCTTAACCACTGACGTGATGACACATGACTTAGGCCAGGCCGCCTACAGCCTGAAAGTCGACAACATAGAAGAATATACTTATTAAGCAAAACGGCAGCCTGGGCTGCCGTTTGTGTTAACACTACCGAAAACGTACTGTGCTGTGGCTAAGCGACGCCTTAGCTGCACCCTGCTGACCATTAATAATCCACTGCACATCCACCTGCTGCAATGCCGGTAACAGCGGAAAAATATTCAGCTGTAGCTCTGTTAACCGCGCCGGGCGCTGACACAACAACTGATAATTAGCATAAAAATCAGCATGGCCTTTACTGGCCTGCGGCTGGTTCAGATCGGTACTGGCCTCTGCCATTGCCAGTTCACAATTGGCATCGGCATTAACGCTAAACCAGTCGCCTTTATTAAAAACGGTAATGGCTGCGGCCACTTCCTGCTGCTGCTCGGCGCTGCGCGGTTGGTGTTCAAAACCAACAACACTTTGCGCCGCAGACTGAAACGCCAGCTGCATTTCGTTGCCCTCCAGCACCAGAGTTAACATAGCATGCCCATGTACATGGGCACCAAAAGCCTCTGCTTCGTCATGCTGCTCATGCTCATGTTCATGAGCACCGCTTGCATGATCATGACGATGCACCGGCTTAACTTGCGCCTCTGCACTATCTTGTGCCAGTGCCGGCTGTACCAGCAGACCAAGAGCCAGCAATACCGAGCCTGTTAATGACAGCTTCATTAGTGTTATTCCTTTGAATAGCAAACTTATGTGACAACATAACACAAAGTGTTTTGCGTGCGCTACGCTCTGATCTTGCATAGCCTCTGTGACGTAAAGCCAGTACTTGCCCTTTTTGCGTTTTTTTATGGCCCGACTTATTGTGCTGCTGGCTGATCAGCTCAGTCCAGCGTTACCCAGTTTACAAAACCTGCAACCGGACGATGTTATCTTGCTGGCCGAAGTTGGTAGCGAAGCCAGCTACGTTAAGCATCATAAGCATAAGATAATACTGCTGTTCAGCGCCATGCGCCATTTTGCTGCGGTGCTTAAGCAGCAGGGTTACACAGTATGCTATATCCGCTATGCCAGCGTGGAGTCGTTATACAGTATGACCGATGCGGTGCAATATGCGTTAAGCCGCTACCCGGCGCTTAAGCACATTCTGATCACTGAATGTGGCGAGTACCGGCTGCAACAGGAAATACTTAGCTGGCAAACACAGTTTGGTCTGCCGGTCGAGGTGCTAACTGATGAGCGCTTTATTTGTACCTTGCAGCGTTTTACCCGCTGGGCCAGCGGTAAAAAGCAGTTGCGGATGGAATATTTTTACCGTGACATGCGCCGCTACACCGGTTTATTGATGCAGGGAGATACACCAGAAGGGGGCAAATGGAACTATGATAGCGACAATCGCAAAGCCTGGCCCAAGGCGCTTGAACCCACTGCCCCATTACGCTTTAAACCGGATGCAATAACTACAGAAGTTATCAGCCTGGTTGAGCAACACTTTGCCGGCAATATCGGAGCTGGCGACACTTTTGCGTACGCCGTAACCGGCAAAGACGCCCGTCAGGCGTTTTTACATTTTGTACAACAGCAACTGCCACAATTTGGTGACTATCAGGACGCGATGCGGCTGAACCAGCCGTTTCTACAACACAGTATCTGCTCGGTATATTTAAACTGCGGCCTGTTAGATGTGCGCTGGATGTGCAACAAAGTGCAGCAGGCTTACTTGCAGGGCACAGTGCCGCTTAATGCCGCTGAAGGCTTTATCCGCCAGTTAATAGGCTGGCGCGAGTATGTACGCGGCCTGTACTGGCTGTTAATGCCAGAATACAAACAGCGTAATGCGTTGCAGGCAAAGCGCAGCTTACCAGCCTACTACTGGCATGGTAAAACACAAATGCGCTGTATGCAGCAGGCCGTGCAAAGCACTATTGAACATGCCTACTCGCACCATATTCAGCGCCTGATGATAACCGGTAACTTTGCCTTGCTGGCTGGCTTGGCCGTTGACGAGGTAACCGACTGGTATCTGGCCGTGTATGCCGATGCCTACGAATGGGTAGAGCTACCCAATACGCTGGGCATGGCACTGTTTGCCGACGGCGGTGTTCTGGCCTCTAAACCTTATGCCGCCAGTGGCGCTTATATCAACCGCATGAGCAATTACTGTCAACACTGCGCTTACCAGGTCAAAAAAACCACCGAAGCCGACGCCTGCCCGTTTAATGCACTGTACTGGCACTTTTTACAGCGCAACCAAACACTGCTGGCGCAAAACCCGCGCTTGGCACTGGCTTATGCTAACTGGCACAAGCGCAGCGACAACGACAAAGCCGCCATTTTAGCCAAAGCTGCCGACACCCTGATTAAACTGGAGCAGCTATGAGCTTAAGCCTGATTTTACTGAACGACACCCTGCGATTGCATGATAACCCGCTGCTCCAGCTGCCAGCAGAGACTAAAGCCGCACTGGTGGTGCTGGATTACCAGGCTTTTTTTGGCACTCAATATGGTATAGCGCGAGCCAACTTAAGCCGGTTGCAGCAGCAACTGGCGGTGATAACTAATCTTAAGCAACAACTGGCAGCATACAATATCGGCCTGATAACCTTAGTGGGTGACAGAGTGCAGCTTATCAGCGAACTGGCGCGTAACCTTAATGCCACTACGCTATACTGCGCCGAGCCGGTCGCGCCTGATGAGCGCAAGGCGTTGTCTGAGCTATCCGCGGTTTTATCGGTAACACAACTTGACTGCAATTCTCTGCTGGGCGAACCGCTTAGGCCCAGACTTTCGCGCCTACCAGATAGTTTTACACCCTTTCGCAAACAATTAGAGCCGTTATTGCGGGTAAGCCCACCGAACAATACTTTATTGCCAGCCGAGGGTTGGTTAAATGCGAGCCTATGCGAGCCTTACAACAGTGCTTTTGAACAGTTAGTTATGCAATATCAGCCTGCATTGCTGCAACGTGTCGCATCAGAACAAGACGCACTGACGCGGGTAGCGAAGTTTATCTGGCAAGGCCGGCATATTTTAACCTACAAAGAAACGCGTAATCAGCTGTTGGGGCAGCACTACGCCAGTTTTTGCTCGGCGCCACTGGCGCTTGGCACGTTGTCGGTGCGCCAGCTGTGGCAACATATCGTGCAGTTTGAACAGGATATCGCCGCAAACGACTCAACCTACTGGCTTAAATTTGAACTCCTGTGGCGTGAGTTTTTCCGCTGGCAATTTCGCAAATACCGCGACCGCTGGTTTAGCCGCCAAGGCATCAAACAGGCCATGCAAGGCCAGCCGGATTTTAGCCCGCCACGACTGAGCGCCATGCAGCGTAACAACTTTAAGCGCTGGTGCACCGGCCAAACCGGTATCGACTTTATTGATGCCAATATGCAGCTGCTAAATAAAACCGGTTTAATGAGTAACCGCGGCCGGCAAAATGTCGCCAGTTATTTGATTTATGACTTGGGGGTCGACTGGCGCCTCGGCGCAGCCTATTTTGAACAGCGCTTACTCGATTACGACTGCGCCAGCAACTGGGGTAACTGGGCTTACATTGCCGGCTGTGGTAACAGCAGCGCGCGCCGTTTCAATATAGAAAAACAGGCGCAAATGTATGATGCTGACGGCAGCTTTGTCCGCGCCATACTACAGAGCTCAGCAAGATGACCGCCCTGGTCTGGTTTAAACGCGATTTACGCATTGATGATCATCAACCGCTGTATCAGGCCGCCAAAAGCGGCGCAGTATTGCCGCTGTACATTATTGAGCCGGACTACTGGCAACAAAGCGATGTGTCGCTGCGCCACTGGCAATTTGTTGCTCCCGCACTGCATAGCCTAAACCAACAACTAAGCGCTTTGGGGCAACCACTGCTAGTGGTAAAGGGCCCGGCAACAGCTGTACTGCGCCAGCTTTGTCGCCAATTTAACATTAGCGCCGTGTATAGCCATGAAGAAACCGGTAATTTGTGGACCTATCAGCGCGATCTGGCGGTCAAGCGCTTACTGCAAGATCTGCACATTCCCTGGCAGCAATACCGTCAGTTTGCCGTATTTCGTGGTTTAACTAACCGCGACAACTGGTTCAAGCTGGCCGACAACTGGCTAAAAACGGCAACGGCACCGGCCGTTAACCGCCTGCCATTTCTTACCGCTGCGAGTTGGGACCTATCCGAGCTGACACCAGAACGGCGCAGCGATCTGGCATTATGCACAACAATACAAAGCGCCGGGGCCGCCAGGCACACCTTTAACAGCTTTATCAGCGGGCGCTGTGACAACTACCGTCAGCATATCTCCCTGGCCGCCAAGGCAGTACACAGCTGCTCACGGTTAAGCCCGTATATTAGCTACGGCCAGCTTAGCCTGCGCCAGCTGCAGCAACAAAGCTATCTGGCAATGAAACAGGCCAGCACGCAGCGCCGACAACAAGGTTTGCAGGCATTCTTCAGCCGGCTGCGCTGGCATTGCCATTTTATGCAAAAGCTGGAAGATGAACCGGCGATTGAATTTTTTAATATGCATCGCGGCTTTGACGGGCTGCGCGAAGCCGACTTTAACCCCGCCCATTTTGCAGCCTGGCGTCACGGCAATACCGGTTACCCACTGATTGACGCCGCTATGCGCTGCTTACTCGCCTGCGGCTGGCTGCATTTTCGCGCCCGCGCCATGCTGGTGGCCTTCGCCAGTTATCATTTATGGTTGCACTGGCGGCCTTTAGCCCTGCACCTGGCACAATGTTTTGTTGATTACGAACCGGGTATTCATTATGCCCAAATTCAGATGCAGGCCGGCACCACCGGCATAAACCCTAACCGGATGTATAACCCAGTAAAACAAAGCCAGCAAAAAGACGCCGATGGCCAGTTTATCCGCCAGTGGTTACCTCAGCTGCGCCAGGTGCCTGACAGCTGGCTGCATACGCCCTGGCTGATGTCCAAATCACTGCAGCAGCAATATGGTTGTGTGATAGAGCGTGATTACCCCTCACCTATTGTTAACTTACAGCAGGCACAGCAGCTAGCCAGGGCAAGGCTGAGTTTATGGTTAAAACAACATGATCAGCAACAGTGGCAGCAACAACAGCAGACCGTTTTTAGCCGTCATGCCAGTCGTAAACGCCCGCCAACCAACAAGCGCAGAGCAGCGCGCGGCCAGCTTAGTTTTGACTGGTAGCCATCAGTACGCCGGGTGGCTGTGTTTCCAGCCAGTACACAGTCTGCCATATGGCTGCCATTGCCATATTAAGGAACTCAGCATCGATGCGCTGCCAGGTATCGTCCGGCGTGTGATAGTGTCGGTGGTCCTGCCCGCCGAAAAACAAATAGGCAATACCGGCACGATAAAAAGGCCCATGGTCGCTGGCATTGGGCCAATCGTAGCGTACCCTATCGCGCAGCATTCGTGATGGGCCGCGATGATGCAAAAACAGTATTCGGCTAAAGGCGGGCTCCAGTTCAGCTTTTAGCGCCGGATAACGTTTGGCACCGGTAAGGTATAATTTACCACGCTGGTCCGGCCGGCCCAGCATATCCAGGTTCAGGTTAAGTACTATGCTGCTTAGCGGCACCGGCGGCTGAGCAACAAAGGCCTTACTGCCATACAGGCCGTTCTCTTCGGCATCGGTGGCAAGAAAAATATAGGAATAGGCCGGACAGCTTTTACCCAACCTGCTGGCCAGCTCCAGCATTGCAGCGACCCCGGACGCATTGTCATCAGCACCGTGAAAGATTTTACGGCCTTCCTTGCCCAGATGGTCATAGTGCGCCGTTACCACAATGTAATGCTGTGGGTATTGGCAACCCGGCAAGTAGCCAACGACATTAATAGCGGCCTTTTGATGGCCATAGTCAAACGGCTGCATATAACTGACACTGAAGTGTTGCAAACCTAACTGCTGATAACGCTGGGCTATATACTGCCGCGCTAACTGTGCCCCGACTGAACCGGTTTTACGGCCTTGCATTTGTGCATCACTTAACTGCTCGATATCTTGATGTAAAGCTGTAGCATTAACCGCTAAACAAACAAGTAAAACACAGCAACACAGCAGCAGCTGCATCCTAGCGCCTTAACGCCAGCGCTTCCAACTTAGCATAGTAACGTTGCTGCTCAGTTGCTGCTGACAATTCTGCGGCTTTAGTCAGCGAACTATAGGCTAACCCTGGCTGATTGTTGTTAAAATAAGCTAATGCCAATTCAAATTGAAACTGATGCAAATACGGTGCTTGGGCCGCAGCCTTCTTAAAAAAAACAATCGCTTGCTGATATTGCTCTGTTTTAACTGCATTGAGCCCCAATGAATACCAAAGGTAAGGATCATGTTCGTCCAGTGCCTGCAAAGATTGCAGCAGCTGCGTCGCGACTTCCGGCTCCCCGACACTTTGCTTAAGTACCGCATAGTTTCCAATCAATGTCGCCTTGCTATCAGCAACTTCAAGTCCATATAGATAAAACTGCTCAGCCAGCGATTCTTGTTGCAGGCGCCGATGAACAACCGCAACAAGATTAATGGCTGCACCATAAGTCGGAGCGTAGTTTAATGCTGTGCGCAATAATGCCAGAGCCTGTGCATACTGTCCGCTTAATATGGCATCAGCAGCCAGGTTACGATAGAACATGGCGACAAAAGTGCTGTGTGAAATTCTCGGCCCGGTTATATCACCAGCTGCCGGCATATAATCGATAATAATGCCGGGTGTAGAGAAGTATATTGTGTTTTTCTCTGGCGTAAAATCGGCTGCATATACAAAGGTTCGCACATGATCTGATGACAGCATAAAGTCATTCTCTATGCTGTATAGTGGCGCAGAGACGATAGTTTGAAACTTAACGTCCACCCCAACTATATCGGCTAATGCCTTGGTTAGTACCGCCAGTGTTATACAGTTACCACTTTTTAATGCAAAAGCCTGGGTTGCAGTGTGGTTCTTCCCCTGATAGTTGAACCCGGAAAAGTGCTCCGACAAAAAACGATAAATACGGCGATGACCGGCAATATGTTGGCGGGAAGGGTCGTTATAATAGGTAAGAAATTCAGTTTGCTGAGCCGGTGTAAGGACAAAAATATCCGCAAGCGATGGCACCGGTGTATTTGCTGTTTCCAGCAGCGGCGAATAAGGTATTTCAGGTACAGCTGCAACAGGTTGTATCACCTTACCAGCACAACCAGCTAGCATTAAAGCAGCCAACAACAATGATAAGCTATTCCTATTGCAATTCCACATAACGTTCCAGGTTAAGTAATAGTTAACATGTTATATCGCATCCTCATCTTCTTCGCCAGTGCGGATGCGGATGACGCGTTCAACGTCAAAGACAAAAATCTTACCATCGCCAATACGGCCGGTTTGCGCCGTTTTCATAATGGCTTCAACGCAGCGCTCTACCTGCTCATCCGGTACAACAATTTCCAGCTTCACTTTAGGCAGAAAGTCCACCATATATTCAGCACCGCGGTAAAGCTCGGTATGGCCTTTTTGCCGGCCAAAACCCTTTACTTCGGTTACTGTCATACCGGTGATATTGATATCTGCCAACGCTTCGCGTACATCGTCTAACTTAAAAGGTTTGATAATTGCTTCGATTTTTTTCATTGTAATGCCCGTAAGTTAAGCCGCAGTGTTGTTGGCAGTATAATACAAGCCGCCAGCTGCTTCAGCAGTTAATACTGAAGAATCACTTGATCCACAGCCGGTAAAGCAAGGTAAGATAGGCAGATATTGACAGTAAGGGCTAAAAGCGATGAATGCAGCACAAATTATTGCCGAAATGCGGGTATTACCGCAAATAGATCCGGCATTTGAGATCCGCCGCCGGGTAGATTTTATTAAACAACGTCTGGTCGCATCTGGCATGAAAACTTTAGTGCTTGGGATCAGTGGAGGCATCGACTCCACCACCTGCGGTCGTCTGGCGCAATTAGCCGTAGATGAATTAAACCACAGTGGCAGCGGTTATCAGTTTGTGGCGGTGCGCCTGCCTTACGCCACACAAAAAGATGAAGCCGAAGCACAGCTAGCGGTCGATTTTATTCAGCCCAGCAAAGCGCTGTCAGTTAATGTACAAGGCGGTGCTGATGCTATTCATCAGGCCACCTGGAGCGCTATGACGGCTGTCGGGTTGGCTACAGCCAGCGAAGCGCAGGCCGACTTTGCTAAAGGCAATGTTAAAGCCCGCACCCGTATGGTGGTGCAATACCATATTGCGGCCTTACTTGGCGGTTTAGTGTTAGGCACCGATCACTCTGCAGAAAATATCACTGGCTTTTACACTAAATGGGGCGATGGCGCCTGCGATCTGGCACCACTGTTTGGGTTAAATAAACGTCAGGTGCGTTTAGTCGGCGAAACTTTGGCGGCACCTGCACTGTTGGTCGGCAAAGTGCCTACTGCCGATTTGGAATGCCTGTCGCCACAAAAAGCCGATGAAGCCGCACTAGGGTTAAGCTATGATGAGATTGATGATTTTCTCGAGGGCAAAGCAGTCTCTGCCGCCGTCAGTGAAAAGCTGATTAGTATCTACCAGAAAACCCAACACAAGCGTCAGCCAATACCCACGATTTACGACGCCGAGCAATAAATAATAACCAATATATTTACATTTTAGCAATAAATACTAAGCTTTTTGCAGGACATTCGCTGCAAGGAGCTTAGTATGTTATCCCCACAACGTAACGGCTTTAGCTTACCCGAGCTAATGGTCACTCTGGCCATCCTAATCATCTTCGCTACTGTGGCGGTGCCTGCCATGGCACAGTTTATTGACCGTCAGCGCGCGTCAGCCTATATCCGCCAATTTAGCCAGCATTTGGCCTATGCCCGGGTAGCGGCCAGCAGCAGTAATTTGCCGGTGCAGTTTTGTCCGATGCAAAACGGTCAGTGCAGCCTGGCCTGGCAAGATGCGCCGCTGCAGCTGTTGTTGCTGTATCCCAACAGTAACGACAGTCAGCTTATCCGCCAATTACCGGCACTACCATCAGGCCATAACTTAGTTTACAACCGTAAAGCTATCACCTTCAGGCGCGATGGCAGTTTGAATGGTTTTGAAAATGGCACTTTTTATTATTGCCCTAAACCGCAGCATCAGTGGCATTATCGTCTTACCGTTAATCAGGCGGGACGAGGCCGCTTAACCGAAGTGCATTCGGCCTGCCCTTATTAATCCCAGCAGTTCAGCGTGTCGGGCGCTAACTGGTTACGTTGCCCAAGATGATTCAGACTAAACAGGCTGCAGCTGCTGTCGGCTTGCTGTAAGCCCTGCGCCAGCGCCCGAAGCTCATACGCCTGAGCTTGCTCAGATAGCATTATCTCAAAGCTATAACGTGCTGTAGCAGCAGCCCCCAACTCGGCTAAGTCTGCGGCGTAGCTGCCATGATCTGCCAGATAATGCTCTTGCGCATTGGCCAGTTGTAGCAAGGCCGTCGTGGCTTCGGTGCGATAACTTCTCAGTACATACTGCTGGTAAGACGGATAACACAGCGCGACCAGAATGCCGATGATAGCCAGCACGATCAGCAATTCGGTCAAACTAAAACCTTGTTTTGTCCGCTGCATTCAATGTCCTCCCTGTTCAAGCTGAAACGTTGCAAGACGCATGCTACGCGGAAACGTATTTGGCGGTATTAACGTACTGCAGCTGGCACAACTGTCATCAACCATCAGCATATCCGTCAGCACCAGTTGCTGCTGTTGCGCATTGTGCAGCAGTAATTCAAGCTCGCCCTGGGTATTTTGCTGTAATTGCAGTACCGCGGCATCGGGCTGCACTATCTGCCATTGCCGCTGTGTATACACTGCAGCCGCGTGGTGCAAATGCAGCGCATGCAGCTGTGGCAGAGCGCTGTTTGTCAGGCTGCAATCCGCATTAAGCTGATTATTTTCGGCCGATGTCAGATACACCACACCGGCATAAACCGCTGGCTGCGCGCTCACCCTACGATGCAAACGCACATACCAGCCGGCACTATATTGGATTTGCTGCCACAAGGGTTCTGCAATCCCGGTCTGTAATTCAGCCTGGCTAATGGCGCTGCGATCGACCAGACTCTCCAGCGTGATCAGCCCGGCTGATGCCTGGCTATGTTTAACCATTAACAAAATGTCGCCGTCGCTGGCTGTGCTGGCAATCAGCAATAGCATAGTTTGCCGCTGCATCGCTGTACCAAAAGAGGGCGCCACACTTTGCACCAGTTGCACCGGCTGGCGGAACTCTGCCGCCAAATGGCTAAAATCAGCCAGTAATTGCGCAGACTGAAAACCACTGTGGTTTAATGGCAGATACCACACCAGGCCACTGCTATCCACGGCATAGAGTGCATCGGCAATACCATCATAATTATGGTCCAGCACCGCCGGCTGGGCTTTGATACTGGCTATCTGGCCACTGGGCGTTGGCCAGTTGCTCATTTCGTCAATCAGACTGGCATTACTGCTTTGGCTAAGGCGTAATACGCCCGGCGCAGCGGGCAGCGCAAGTTGCACGTTATTATGGATCAGGATCTCGCGTACCGGTTCATTTGCCAATGGCGATAGCATGCTACTGCTAACCGGTCCGGCAGCATTTAAATCACAGCCCAGCGCCAGCGGAGAAATGAGCAGTAACACTATCATCAGGCGTTTAATCATGCGGTTGCGCCTCAGTGTTTAAGCCAGCATGCAGTATCAGGCTGTTATAGCCGGCATAAAATAACCCACTATCAGAATAGGTTGCCGTCTGCACCCTAAACAGCTGGCAATGAAGGGCATTGGCCGACCAGGCAGCAAACTGCGCCGGACATTGTGCTAACGGCTCGCTGTCAGGTGCTTGCGGATCTGGGCCCTGTGTCAGTGCTGCTAAATGCTCAGTCAGTGCCTGCTGTTCAGTCTGCAATTGCTGCTGACCAGCGTAAGCAGCTTTGTGACTTAACTGACTAACGAATAGCATCGCCGACAACAACAAGCTCATCACCAGTAAAAAAATCAATACCATGATTAACACCATGCCATTAGCGCGGTTCATGCTCCCCCCTGTAGTGCCTGATTGTGAAAAAACACACTGCTGCTTAGTAATAAACGCCGGTAGTTGTCGGCTGGCGCCACAAACAGCTGGCTACCCATTTCGTACTGTTGCTGGTTGATGTAATTCGGATCAGCTTGGCGCGCGCGCAGCAGTATGTGATAGCGAATACTGATAATGCGGCTGCTTTGTTGCTGCCATAGCTCAGGCAACATCTGCGCAGTAGACAACATATAGTCCAACTGGCCATCAGAATTGCTGTCAATACCAAACTCAAAGTGCAGCCGCTCTACCCCGTCTAAAATAGAGTCGGTACTAATTTGCGCCACACCGGCAGCATTACGGCTTAACCTTTTACGCATTAATACCGGCAGCGTCTGCCCCAGCAGCTGTTGTTGCTGCAGGTAAAACACCAGGTGCTGATAGGGCCAATAATCACGCTCAGTGCTCAGTTTTGCACTGTTACTGTCAACAAAGCGGCTAAGCTGCCAGTCTGTTTCGAAGTAGAAGCGGTTATCTCTGAACTGTGCCGGTAATGTTGGTTGGCCAATTAAGCGCTTTAGCTGCAATATTTCACTGCCGGCAATGGCGTTGGGCGCACAATTCAGCTGTAAACTGGCGTAAAGGGTCACAAAAGCTTTACCACTGGCCGGAAAACTGCCGCTGTCCAGCACGCTATCGGCGCAGTCTGCCACGGGTGCCGCCGGCAGTACTGAGGTCACCGCTGTTGTGGGTGCTGCCCGGCCGCCCCAAAAGCCGATATTTGTCAATTCCCGCTGAAACAGGCTGCTGATCAGCTGGGCATTTTGCTGTAATTCTGCCAGTTGCTGGGTTTGCCGGGCAGACCGGCTCAGGCTGCTAAAGGCGGTCAGCGCCATGCTGATGATCATCAGCGACAACAGCATGGCAATCATAAGTTCTGACAGGCTAAAACCTGCGGTATTACGCATCAGACTTACCCCCGGTTGGCTGTTATCGCCAGACCGGCTCTGTCAGCGCCACTTTGGCAGCCGGTCATTTGTGCGGGCTGCTGCGCCAGCCGGCGCTGCCAGGCCATCGTTAGCTGTATCGTCGCCCCCTGCGGCGTAACACAGACTGCAGCGTCGTTTAAGCCTCCGGAGGGATGCTGCAAACGCAGCAATAAATGATTTAATTGAATGGCATTGATTTGTTCGGCAGAACAGCTGACTGGCGGTAAACAAGCGAACAAGCCGGGACCTTCAGTAAAAACGGTGACTTCACTCAGTAGCGGTAGCAGCGCCCGGTTCGCCGACAATTCGCTAACGACACTGTTACTCAGTGCGACAGCCTGCGTGCGTTGCAAGGCGTCCTGCACCTGTTTTATCGCCAGCGTCTGGCCTGCCAGCACGCCAAGCAACCCCAGTTTTAAAATTAACAAGCTAACCAGCGCTTCGACCAGACTGAATCCATGTTGTAACTGCATATCCGTATGCCAAAGTTAATTTATTTAACTTTAAAATTACAACAATATTTCAATTGTTCAAATTAAAAACAAATAAAAAATAAAGAAGCTTATAAATTACTGTTTTTAAAGGTTAATTTAATGTGTGAATCTGAGCATAGCCTCTGCTACACTGCAGAGTGTGTTGATGTAAACCAGTAAGAGAGTAGTAAATGCGCCGAGGCTCAGGATTTACCTTATTAGAACTGATGGTAGTAGTAGCGATAGTGGCTATTTTGGCAGGTGTGGGTATTCCGGCGATGAATAACTTGCTGGAAAACTCCCGGGCTGAAGCCAGACTGACTGAATTATCCCGTATGTTTGCTTTTGCCCGCTCCCACGCCGCTTCTACTAAATCGCCGGTCACCATTTGTCCATTGGAAAACGGCGTTTGCACGGCAAACTGGCAAGGCCAGATCAGTGTATTTAACGACCCGAACAATAACCGCCAGTTAGACGCTAACGAAACCGTACTGCGGGTAACAGAGCCAGCAGCGGCAAATGACACTATTAATTTTGCTATCGCCGGTGTTAGTTTTGCCGCGAATGGCACCGCCAGTGCTAACGGCATGATGTCATATTGCCCGTCAGGTCAAGCAAACCGTGGGGCTCAGTTAACTTTACTGCAATCTGGCCGTTCCAGAGTAAGTAAACAAGGCATGGTTTGCCCTTAACTACATACTGCAGGTAGCAAAAATGCCGGCTAGCCGGCATTTTTTATTTTTAGTTTTGGCGCAATTTAACGTAGCGTATTACGGTCTAACTCACGGGCGGTTGCCTTGCTAAAATCCGCATCACGTTCCACACATTCGTGCACTTTGGTAATAGCCAAACGCTTGCCTTTCTCCACTGCGACCTGCTCGCCTTGTAATAAACGCTGCAGGTTGCCATTCTGATTCTTCGGTTGACGACGATAGTCACGTATGACTTCACGTTTATCTGCCAGCGTTAAATGGCATTTGTAGCTATAAAGCTGTGCTTTGTCGTTTGCTTTACTCTGTTGCGCCTGTACGGTTAATGGCAACAATAGGCTAATGCCTAATACCCATAACAGCTGTTTCATATTATCTCCAGCAATTTTGTGCTGACGCCGTTCTAGTGCCAGCCTGGTCAATACTCATAGTCACGCAGGCATCTGTCGCCTGCACGCCCTGCCCGGTTGCCGTTAAGGTAAAAGTTCTGGCGGCTGCAGCCGCCACCTGAACCTGATACAAACCGTTGTCGGTCAGTGTTGTCACCTCCGGGAAACCCAGTTCAGTGAGATCAAGCGCGTAACGGCGGTTATCGGCAAAAAACTGCTCCTGTAAATTGGCAATACGCACCAATTCATTCATCGCTTCACTGCGGTTACTGCGCTGCACATACTGGGTATAGCTGGGGTAAGCAATCCCGGCCAGGATGCCGATGATCGCCACCACGATCATCAGCTCAATTAAAGTAATACCGCGTTGTTTAATCATAATGTGCTCTTCATGTTAATTCTCATCAATCACCAGATAATGCCGCAGCGTCTTCAGCGTTGCTGCAGGGCCGCAATCTTCTCCTGTACATGGTACTTCTGTTGCGTCCGGCATCAACAAGGTAAGTTTACCCGGTGGCGTGGCACATTCATCCCCCTGACAATCCGGATCCGGCTCAGCAGGCGGCACTATTACCTCCGGCACATCCGGAATACTTTTAGTTGTTGTTATACTAATGGTGTTAAAAACTCTAGTGCCATAATTAAGGTTAAAGGCGTAAATACTGCCTGCGCCACCATCAAGTTCACAGGTGTTTTCGTTTACTTCAACTGAAGGTATATAACTGGTGAAAAACGCTACGCCAGACACGACTACTGCCGGTGACAAAGATTTCTCACCGTTAGACAACTGATAGTACCAGCCCTCGGTGGCAGACATGTCTTTTTGCAGTTCAAGTTTAGCTTCTGGGGTCGTCCTGGGGGTGGTATCTACCACTTCATACAAATCACTTACCGTTATTGGCTCAGGTGTAGTATTTACAGTAAATAGCTGGCTAACAGTATTTTTATCCCGCAGCATAAACAGCTTATCCTGCACCCCCTCATACAGTGGATGTGGTCGGCTACCGCTACCGATAACCACAGCGTCAAAAGGCACTTCTGCTTTTGTGGTTACCGTACTTTGTATACCGTTAACCTCAGTTGTTACTTCAGCAACTTGATGCATCAACGCACGCGCCACTACCGGCTCATAGAAGAAACGTCTATCATCCGCAGACGTCGCAGCAGACAAGCTGGCGAATTTAAACAGCGTCCATTTGCTCATATCAGCACCGACCAGGTCTGCCCGCCAGACATTGCCGCCTGCATCTGAGAAATATAACCGGTCAGCAAAGGCATCATAGTCACTGTCTAAAAAGGACACAGCACCAGGTACACTGTGTTCAATACCGTGTTCGGGGCCAAAGGATTTTATCAGTGAGCCTTGCTCCGCATCGACAATAAAAATACCACGGCCGACAGCGTCCGGCGAAGCAAGAGTAAGACCGTCTTTGTTGGTACTATAACCAGCACCAAATACCAGCACCGGTTTGTCGCCCCGTTCTTTTAAGAAAGTAATCACAGGCTTAGACCAGCTCTGGCCCATTTCGCCAAAGCCTGTTGTATTACTGTCGATATGCCACATAAATTTAGGTGCATCAGGGTTAGTGATATCCAGTGCATAGTAAGAACTGCCACCTCGGCGTAAGCCGAAAAACAGCCAAACCTTATCATCGCTGCCAATAATGCCATCACCATCTAAATCACGGAAATAGGCAACCGGAGAACCATCGACCCCATACACCTTAGGATTACCTTTAATATTGGCCCTCAGCTGCGGAATATTTTTTATCAGTTCCTGCGGCATAAAAGCCCAGTTCTCAGCAATGGTCTCACCACTGTCCTGAAACATATGCATAAAGCCATGGTTAGTACCCAATAAAATACGAATGTCGTCTTTACCGTAGCTTAACACCAATGGCTTAGAATGCAGCGGGTCGCCCATCAGATCAGGTCGCAAATTAGTAGTAGGGCCGTTATCACCATCGACATCAAAACCACGCGCCCAATCGATATTGGCTTTCAGTTCCTCCGGTTCAACACCCAGCACGCCATCAGGGATATCAGTAAAATTGTTAGCAGCTAATTCGACTAAAGCATTGCCTTTGTTAACTAAAAACTGTCGGCTGCCCTGCTTAGCTAACTGCGCAGCAGCACCGCCCTCTTTTACTTTATTACCGTCCGGTGTGGAAGTGTCATTCCAGAATGTGAAGGCGGTGGCTTTAAAAGAACCCTTATCACCAAGGGCAGGCGCGTCGTTCTTATCGACTAACGTATCACCGTCTAAACGTAGCTTTTTCAGGTTGCCATACCAGCGGGTGCCGGGCTGCGGTAAAAACATCGCGTAGTACACACTGTCCAGGCTACGGGTACGGTCAAAATTATTACTGGCAACTGACGGAGCAGTAAA
Organism: Rheinheimera pleomorphica; assembly: GCF_011634895.1. Taxonomy (GTDB): domain Bacteria; phylum Pseudomonadota; class Gammaproteobacteria; order Enterobacterales; family Alteromonadaceae; genus Alishewanella; species Alishewanella pleomorphica. Next base: position 432,390 of record NZ_SIRR01000008.1, read on the forward strand.
GCTGGAGTTCTCTTGCAAGATACTCGAAAATGTCCGACGTAATGCATCCACTAAATCAGCAGCTTTGCGCGCTGCTACATAATCTCCCCCCCCTTTATTAGCCGCTATTTTTAATAACTCACCAGCGTTATCAACTGCGTCGTCACCAAAGCCAATAGTGTAAAACCGGGCAATCTGATCACCAGGAATATTCGGGTTAATATCATGTGTATGCATCCACTCAGACAACACTGGCAAATAATTCGTCGTGCCGCTATCAAACTTATATGGCGCTGCGCTTGAAAGCGCTTTAATCGCATTATCCGCATTTTTATCCAGCGTAGGTTCACCGTCCGTTATCATAATGATAAAAACTTCTTCGGTACACTTATCAAAAGGTGACAGATATACGCCGTTAGCCTGGGCCGTCATATCTTGGGGTGGAGTATCACCTTTATAGCTACTTTTATAATCTTTATCATCATCACCATAAACTACCGCCTCACCGGCCAGATAACGCTTCGCCTCCATCAGGCTTTCGCACAGCGGTGTATTGGTTTCCGCGTCAATTTCCTGCAAGGTGTTTAATAGCTCCAACCGGGCGCTGTCAGTCATGGTACGGATACCATTTACAATACGGCCGCCATCTCTATCGCCTTCGTCTGGGAAATTCATATTAAATAGTTCAAGACCAAAATCAACACTAGGAGTTGATAGTAGAAGCTCATTTATTGCTTCCTTGGCCACTTCTAAGCGGCTTTTACTTTCAGTGCCAACATCGGATTCTGTCGCATAGTAATAATTGATGTAATTAGCGGTATAGAGTGTAATAGAGTCACCGCCTTCTAATGCCGAGCTTTGGCTATTGGCTAACTCCCAATCTGTGGTATAGGCTGTGCCGACCAAGTCATTTTTCGCGTTGCCTGAACCGTTAATCGGATAACCATTAGAAATCTGGATATTCTTACTGCTATAGGTGCCGTTTTTGGGGTTTTTCCGAATTATATCATCCAGACAATCCACCGGATTATTGGTATTTAACCCCATCTCTGCGGGTAATGGTTCCCAGGAACCGGTATTGCCCTTTACCTGATACTCGCGCAAGTAGCCGGTGTAATGTCCAACTGTGCGCAAACGTTCCCAGGCGGTTTCGCAGCCTAATATAGCTTTATTAAAACGGCGGGAATCACTGTGTGAGGTCGGCACCAAACCAACTGAATTATCCACATCGCTGCCGCGGCTAAAATAAATCGCTTCAGTACTAAATTCTTCGTAGCCCTTGGTCGTATACGTTGTATCCGGGTTATAAGATACTTTCACCTCTTCAACGGCACGCATAGAGCCTGAGTTATCAAAAATAATCAGCGCCTTGGCATTTTTGCCCTGCCGATAGCTTTCGTTACCGACATAGATCTCAATATCTTCTGCCAAAGCAGGGCTGATTGTCACAAAACCAAAAAGTATGCTGACCAGCGAACGGATATGCCATTTCATTTTTGTGTCCTCAATTAATTCACCAGCTGCTGCGAGACAACAGACGTAATTCGGATAGTTTGCCCTACCTCACCATAATTGGTTGCAGTGGTAACACGATGATAATTGCAACTACTGCTGCTACTGGCAGAAAAGGCGGGCGGGCACGTTGTCGGCTCCGGCAGGGCCGAATACACCACTATATTGCCGGCAGTATTTGGTTGGGTTTCTCGCGCCGGTAAACTTTGCCCCAGAGGAATACGCAAAGCAAATTGGTTTTGCCCACCACCAACCTGGTTAATCTCACGGCTATAAGCCTCATCATGGGCACCACGGGCTTCATTCATGGCCAGCTCAGCCTCCTGAGCAGATGACATCATTTTGTTATCGACGCCCGAGCTAACCAGCAAAGCAACGGCGACACCCGTTACCGCAATCAGCATGATCAGCGCCACTACCAACACCATACCTTTCTGTCTACGATGGTTAAACATTGGATTTACCTCTTATCTGCGATTCGTGATATGTACTGTGCTTGAAAACAGCATCCGACGAAAATTGTCATTGGGTGTAAACAGCACGCCATCACCCAGATCATAACTATTGGTATTCTGATAATCATTATCGGGCCGGCTTGCCCGCACTAACACATTAACCCTCACCGCCATCACTTTGGTATCGGCTTGCCATAGCGCTGCCGGCATATTATTGGCGTCGAGATAACCATCAATTTGATTATCGCTGTTCATATCGGCGCCAAAAGCAAAACGAATGCGTTCAATACCATCCAGTAGCATGGCCCTTTGCATTTGCGGCCCATTGTTATTAATCAGTTCCATTCGTGCCAGTACCGGCACAGCAATGCCATCAACGTTTTCGGTGGTAACAAAATACACATGATGACGGTAAGGCCAGATTTCAGCCTGCGCTATACCCAGTGGCCCGGCATTACCGGCAAAAATGTTGCCCTCACTGGCACTGGCCTCCAGGTAAAACTGGCTGGCATCAAGCGCGCCGACAGGTAGCGGATCAGGTAAAGCAGGGCCTGTTGCTCTTTTGATTTGCAAAATATCACTGTTAGCTACAGCATTATTTACACAACCTATGGCACCGCCGGCAACGGCCAAGGTACGCCCCCAGATCACCGGAAACTCACCTAAGCCATTTTGCGGGAAGCTACCGCCGTTAAGCCCAGCATTGCAGTCAGCGGCAAAAGGCGCCGGTGCGATAACATTAGTATTAAACGTGCGCAACATACCGCGAAACCCGGCTTGCTGAATATCCGTTGTCAGCAATGATAGCGCCATGCGGCCATTTTGCTGCATTTCAGACAACGCTATCGTTTCGGCTGTAGTGGTTCGCATTGCCAGATAAGCTACCGTGACGCCACCGAGCAAAAATACGCCAATCGCCATCGATATCATTAATTCCATCAATGTCATACCGACTTGTTTAAAGTTTCGCATCGCTGTAATCCTTATCGCCAAATAAATGTCGTAACCACGACCTGACGCCGCTCGTCACTCTCTACACCACAACCATCTTCTCCGGTTGTCACTGCCGCGTCACGGATAGCGTCACGTCCCAGCCAGGATATTGTCACGGTAAGGTCACCATTCGCGTTGAAATTAACGCAACCGGTCGCATCTGAGATGCCCCCTGCATTGCCGGCTTGCTGTGTAACATCAGCGCCTAATAAGCGCTGATCCCACTCAAAGCGGTCGTTTAATGCAATTTGCGCCGCGGTACAATTTGCCGCTTGTGTCTGGCAACGCGGATTCGGCATCGCGATATTACCGGCACCATAATCATTGCCGTTGTAATTGATGGCCACAGTACTGTTGGCCCGAATGCGGTCAATAACATCATTGGCCATCGCCAGGGCCTGAGCGCGCTGGGTTGCATCAAAACTGTTACGCTTGGCCACCGCCTGCATCGCCACGGTGCCGATAAGACCAGTCGCCAGAATAAAAAAAGCGACCAGTACCTCAACAAAAGAAAAACCTGACTGGTGTCGTCTCATCATTATTTTTGTTCCTGCACTTCTAACTAGCGCATTCAAACTTTTTCCATAGCGCTAACATAAAACAGTGGCAGGCAAAAGCAATAGCTGGATTGATAAGCGGCAAGTTTCGCCGATAAACGGTCAGCCCAGCTGTAAGGCGGCTTTTAGTTTGGGGTAAGCGCGGCGGCTTATTTCCAGCGGCGTGCTGATGCCATCTAACTCAATAACATGGCGGCCGTCCGGCAGGGTTCGCAAAGCAGAAAAATGGTGTTTATTAATTAAAATACCCCGGTGGATCCGCAGCAACCACTGCGGATATTTTTGCTCCAGCTGCGCTAAGCTATCTTCTAACAGTGCTTCACCATGCAAAAATACCATTCGCACATACTTACTGTCGGCGACAAAATAACGCACCTCGCTCAGCGGTATCTGCCGGCTTACTGTACCTAACTGGTAATTGATTAACGGCGCTGCGCTGTGGCGTCGCTCCAGATGCGCTTTGGTTGCCATACCAACCCGCGCCAACGCCTGGCCTAAGCGCTCTGCCGACACGGGCTTAAGGATATAATCAGCCGGGCTAACCTGATAGGCATCCAGCGCGTGTTGCGGATGGGCGGTAACAAAAATAATCGCTGGCGGTAATGCTTGCTGCATCAGTTGACTGGCCAACGTCAGCCCGCTGCCACCGGCCATCTCAATGTCCAGCAGCAGCACATCGGGTTCGGTTTTGGCACAGCACGCCAGGGCGTCAGACAGGTTTTCAGCTTCACCGACACAGCGATACTGCGTAAACTGGCTTAGCAGGCGTTTTAACCTGGCGCGGGCCAGCGGTTCATCGTCGACGATTAACACCTTCATCGGACTGCCTCTGCGTTAACTTTAGGTAGCACCAGTTTAACCCGGTAACTGTCGGCCGCGGCATGACAACTGATGCTGGCTGCCTGGCCAAAAAACAGCTGTAACCGTTGGCCAATGTTTTGCAGTGCCACACCATTATGCGCCGCTTTGTCACGGCTGCCACAGTAAGGATTGGTGATTAACAGTGTCACCGTCGCTTTACTTTGCAGCAGACGGATGCCCACAGTGCCGCCTTGCTCACAGGTTTCAATACCGTGGCGAATGGCATTTTCCAGTAACGGCTGAATGGTAAGCGCCGGCATAATCAGCGTTGGCAGTTGATCCGGCAACTGCCAGTCGATGCGCAAACGTTTGCCTAAACGCCACTGCTCCAGCGACAAATATTGCCGCGATAGCTGAAGTTCCTGCGCCAGTTCAATACTATCGCCTGCATGCATGGCCGCCCTGAACACCGCCGCCAAATCCAGTATCGCCTGCTCAGCTGCATTGGCATCTTGCTGTGTCAGCTCTGCCACAGTGTTTAAGCTATTAAATAAAAAATGGGGCTGAATGCGGGTTTGCAGCGCCAGTAACTCGGCTCTGGACTGCGCCAGCATGCGCTGTTGCCGCTCGATATGCAGCATAAAAAACTGAATGGCCATCAGGCCAATAATGCCGGCCAGTAGCAGGTTGTGCAGTAAAAACTGATGTGCCGGTAACGGGCTGAACCATAAACTCTGCGCCAGCAATGCGTGAGCGGCCAGGCTGACACTGGCGGTAATTACCAACAATATGGCCATCACCGCTAACCCCAGCCGTAATGCCGGTAACCGGTTAAGTGCCGGGCGTAGAATACATAAGGCAGCGCTGGTCATCAGCATAATCCACTGCACAAACAGTGAGACAAAACCCAGCCTGAGCCAGGGATCGTTGCCGGCGCCAGGCGCAAACGCCAGCACTATTGCCACGGCCTGCGCTAACACCAGCGCCCGCAGTATCACCGGGCCACGGCAAAATGCCGGTAACAGGACGGTTGTATCAGAAGCTTGTGCCATAGTGGTATCAGTGCGTTATAAAGTCGTTAAACTATACCTTATTCTGCACCCGCCCGACTATGGCAAAAATAACGTCGTTAGCTCAAGCGGTTAGCGCAGCTCTGCCGGTATAGCAAACACGACATTTTCTTCACGGCCCGGGTTTTCACTGACGGTTTTACCGCCCCACTGCTGCAGCTGTTTTACCACCTGCTGTACCAACACTTCAGGCGCAGAAGCCCCGGCCGTAACCCCAACCGCCTTAACACCATCAAGCCAGCTTTGCTGAATATCATTGGCAGTATCAATTAAATAGGCGGTGCAGCCCATTTTGTCGGCCAACTCGCGCAAACGGTTTGAATTACTGCTGTTTTTTGCGCCCACCACCAGCAGCAGATCAGCTTTGCTGGCTAAATCGCGCACCGCGTCCTGGCGGTTTTGCGTGGCGTAGCAAATATCGTCTTTGCGTGGGCCTTCAATGTCGGGGAAACGCGCCCGCAGGGCATCGATCACATCTGCAGTATCATCTACCGATAAGGTGGTTTGGCTGCTAAAGCACAGCTGCGCCGGGTTCTTCACCACTAAGGTTGCAACATCGTCGGCTGACTCGACCAGATAAATACCGCCCTGCGGGTTATCGTACTGCCCCATAGTGCCTTCAACTTCAGGGTGACCGGCATGGCCTATTAAAATGCACTCTATACCTTTACGGCTGGCACGGGTCACTTCCATATGTACTTTTGTGACCAGCGGACAGGTGGCATCAAATACTTTCAGGCCACGCTGTTTGGCATTTTCACGCACCGCCTGCGACACGCCGTGGGCACTGAAAATAACGATATTGCCATCGGGCACTTCGTTTAGTTCATCAACAAACACGGCGCCGCGCCGGCGCAAACCGTCAACGACAAACTTATTGTGTACCACTTCATGCCGCACATAAATCGGCGGCTCGTATAGCTCCAGTGCGCGCTCTACAATGCTGATTGCCCTGTCGACCCCGGCACAAAACCCACGCGGATTGGCGAGTAAAATATCCATGTTCAGCTTACCTGTACAATTTCCACACTGAAGGTCAGCGTCTGCCCTGCCAGCGGATGGTTAAAATCTATGGTTACCGACTCGCCAGCCACGTCACGCACCAGGCCCGGCATCTCAGAGCCATCCGGCATGGTAAAGCCAATAATCATGCCCGGCTTAGCTGGCGCATCGGCAGAAAACTTGCTGCGGTCAACATAGTAAATATTGTCCGGGTTCGGCATGCCATAGGCATCTTCCGGTTTTAGCGTAAAGGTCTTTTTATCACCCGCTTTTAAGCCGGTTAACTCAGCTTCAAATGCCGCAGAAATACTGCCATCGCCCATTTGCAGCTTAGCGGGTTTATTATGCACCCGGGTGCTTTCAGCAGCGCTGCCGTCAGATAACTTAATATCGAAGTGAAAAATTACCGTGCTGCTGCCCGTTATTACCTGCTCTGTCATTTCTTCACCTCATTACTGCTAAAGCTGTCCCAGATTAATAGCGCCGCACCGATACAGATGGCCGAGTCGGCAATATTAAACGCCGGATAGTGCCAGTTCTGATAATACACATGCAGAAAGTCGATCACGTAACCATAAACGCTGCGGTCAATCAGGTTACCAATAGCGCCGGCCAGCACCAGGCTAAGCGCCAGGTTCAGTTTCAGCTGTGCTTTGTTATTGCGCGCCAGCCACACCGCCAGCACACCACTTATCACCACAGCAATAAGGGTAAAAAACCAGCGTTGCCAGCCGCCGGCATCGCTTAAAAACGAAAAGGCGGCGCCATAGTTGCGCACATAGGTCAAATTGAAAAACGGCAGCAGATCAATGGAATCAAACAACTGCATATTAGCAATCACTACTTGCTTACTGACCTGGTCAGCAACCAACACCAGCAGCATCAACCACCATAACCGCCATCCCGTATCTTTAAACAGCGCCGCCATTATGCAAAGGCCCGCTGTTCGCCGTCACCCTCGACATTACTCACGCAGCGCAGACACAGATCCGGATGGGTACTGTCAGCGCCAACATCATGCCGGTGGTGCCAGCAACGGCCACATTTGGCAGCGGTTGAGGCCGCTACCTGCACGCTTAAACCGGCTAATTCGGTTTGCACTGCATCGGCTGGTGCTGCTTGCGTGCTTACCTGTGCGGTAGAGGTGATCAGCACAAAACGCAGCTCATCGCTAAGCTTGGCTAAATCGGCTGCCAGCGCTTCTGACGCATACAGGGTCACTTCAGCCTGCAAGGAAGCGCCGATTTTCTCGTCGCGTCTTGCTGCTTCCAGTACCTTGTTGACCTCGTCCCGCACCTGCAGTAATTGCTGCCAGAACGCATCATCAAACTTACCGGCGGTTAAACCACTAAAACCACGATACCAAACGTCAGTAAACACGAATTCATCGCGCTCACCTGGCAGCTCCTGCCAGATTTCCTGCGCGGTAAAGCTCATGATGGGTGCCATCCAGCGCACCATCGCCTGCGCAATATGGTACAGCGCCGTCTGACATGAACGACGGGCCACGCTATTGCTATGTGCGGTGTACTGGCGATCTTTAATCACGTCCAGATAGAAGCTGCCCAGCTCCACGGTACAGAAGTTCATTAGCTTTTGGCTGACCTGATGGAACTGATAATTATCGTAGGCGTCGATAATGTCCTGTTGTAATTTCGCCGCGCGGTTGACGACCCACAAGTCCAGCTCAACCATTTGCGCGAAAGGCACAGCGTCAGTGGCCGGGTTAAAGCCATTTAAATTGGCCAGCAGGAAGCGCGCGGTATTACGGATGCGGCGGTATTTGTCGGCAGCGCGGTTTAAAATTTCATCCGATACCGTCATCTCTGAGGTGTAATCGGTCGTCGCCACCCATAAACGTAAAATATCGGCGCCCAGTTTATTCATCACATCCTGCGGCGATACCACATTACCCAACGATTTTGACATCTTACGGCCATCACCGTCGACGGTAAAACCATGCGTCAGCACCTGCTTATAGGGCGCCTTATGCTTAATGCTAACACCGGTCATTAACGACGACATAAACCAGCCGCGGTGCTGATCTGAACCTTCAAGATACAAATCAGCCTGCTCAGCACCGGCAAATTCCGGCCGCACACCCACCACGCAGGCATGGGTCACGCCTGAGTCGAACCACACATCCAGCGTATCGCTGACCTTAACGTATTGCTTAGCGTCATCGCCAAGCAAACTGGCGGCATCTAAATCAAACCAGGCCTGAATACCGTGCTGCTCAACCAGTTGGGCAACCTGCTCCATTAACGCTTTGCTATCCGGATGCAAAGCACCGGTATCTTTATCGACAAATAACGCTATCGGTACGCCCCAGGTGCGCTGGCGAGAAATACACCAGTCCGGCCGGCCGGCAACCATTTTTTCAATTCGCTGCTGGCCCCAGTCCGGGATCCAGCGCGTTTGTGCAATCTGCTCCAGTGACGCAGCACGCAGCCCTTGTTGCTCCATGCTGATAAACCACTGCGGTGTGGCACGGAAAATAATCGGCGTTTTGTGACGCCAGCAGTGCGGGTAACTATGTTTGTAGGCTTTATGCACCAATAAGGCATCCGCTGCTTTTAATGCTTCGACGACGTTGTCGTTGGCTTTAAACACATGCTGGCCGGCAAACAGCGGTGTGTCTGGCAGGTAAACACCATTAGCGCCCACCGGATTGGCCACTTCCAGGTTGTATTGCTTACCCACCACAAAGTCTTCCTGACCATGGCCCGGCGCGGTATGCACACAGCCGGTACCCGAGTCGGTGGTAACGTGTTCGCCCATAATCAGTGGCACGCTAAAGTCGTACAGAGGATGTTGCACCTGCACCAGCTCCAGCGCTGCACCCTTGGCAAACCCCAGGGCGTGGTAATGTTCAATACCAGCGCGCGCCATCACCTCCTGAACCAGATCAGTGGCAATAATTAAGCGCTCAGCGCCCAGTGGGCCCTGTTCAACCTGTACCAAGCTGTAATCCAGCTTGGCATTTAACGCCACGGCACGGTTAGCCGGGATAGTCCAGGGCGTGGTCGTCCAGATCACCACCGACACCTTGCCGCTACCGCGTTTGCCTTCAGGGTGATCAAAGCGGTCTACCGCACTGTCGTCTACCAAACTAAAACGTACATCAATGGCCGGTGATACCTTGTCCTGATATTCCACTTCGGCCTCGGCCAGCGCTGAGCCGCAGTCGGTACACCAGTGCACCGGCTTAAAACCCTGCTGCAAATGACCATTGTCGATAATTTTGCCCAGCGAGCGGATGATATTGGCTTCAAAGCCGTAATCCATAGTTCGGTACGGATTATACCAATCGCCCAGCACGCCCAGGCGGATAAAGTCGGTGCGCTGAGCATCAATTTGGGTTTGCGCATAGTCACGGCATTTTTGTCGGAACTCTGCCGGCGTTAGCTTGGTGCCTGGTTTACCGTATTTTTTCTCGACGACCAGTTCAATCGGCAGGCCATGGCAATCCCAGCCAGGTACATAAGGTGCGTCATAGTCGTCCAGCGTTTTGGCTTTAACGATAATGTCTTTTAAAATTTTATTTACTGCATGCCCGATATGAATATTGCCGTTCGCGTACGGTGGGCCGTCGTGCAAAATAAAGGTTTTTTTACCCTTTTTTGCAGCACGAATTTTGCCGTATAAATCGGCCTCGGTCCATTTTGCCAGCATTTGCGGCTCGCGCTGCGCCAGATTGGCGCGCATCGCAAAAGCCGTTTCCGGCAAATTCAGGGTATGCTTGTAGTCGCTCATCCGTTATGTTCCGTCTTATCAGTGGTAGCATGGGCCGCGGCGCCATGCTGAAAAAATGCTTTGGCGGCCATCACATCCGCCGCTATTTGTTGTTGCAACTGTTCCAGAGAGGCAAAACGCTGCTCGCTACGCAATTTATGTTGCAGTAGCACCTCTATCTGGCTGCCATATAAATCGCCTTTAAAATCAAATAAGTGTGCTTCTAACTGTTGGCGCTGGCCTTGCACTGTCGGCCGGTTACCAATATTTGCCACACCCTGATAACGGCCAAACACCGTGTTTGCCGTTATCGCATATACCCCGGCAACCGGTAGCTTGCGCCGGTATAAAAACACATTCGCCGTCGGAAAGCCCAGATCACGGCCTAACTTACGGCCATGCCGCACCCGGCCGGTTAACGCAAAAGGCCGGCCCAGCATCTCTGCAGCCAGACTTAACTGGTCTTCTGCCAGTGCTTGTCGGATCAGGGTGCTGCTTACCCGTTGCTGGCCCAGCAATAAACTTGATGTACTGTACAAACCAAACTGATACTGCTCGGCCGCCAGTGCTAACAGCTCAAAGCTGCCGCTACGGTTTTTGCCAAAGCGGAAATCATCACCGACAATCAGCTGCTCCACCCCCAGCTGCTTTAACAGCAACTGCTGAATAAACTGCTCAGGCGCCTGGGCAGCGAACGCCGGCGTAAAATGCACACACAGCAGCCGGTCTATGCCAACACCTGCCAGCGCCGCATATTTCTCACGAAACCGGGTTAACCGTGCTGGTGCCGCATCACCGGCAAACACTTCCAGTGGCTGCGGTTCAAACAGCATCACGCAGGAAGGCAGCTGCATTTGTCTGGCAATAGCTACCACTTTGGCCAAAACGGCCTGATGCCCCAGATGCACCCCATCAAAATTACCAATGGTCAGCACACAACCACGATGGCGGGGCTGAATATTATGTAAGCCGCGAATTAACTCCATGCCTGTCGTATCTGACCTTTGACTACAAACCGCGCATTATAACCGCTTAATCAATTGCTTTCAGCAACAGAATTGGCGCTAAAATGTGCCAGACGCACCCCCATTAACCACAACAGGCCAAAATACCCCAGCACAGCCAGGCCACATAACAGGCTTAACTGCGCTATTTGCGCCATAACACTAAGCTGCACCCAGTCGGCCAGCAGCGGCGTTTGCCAATACAACAGCAAAGCCATTAGCAGGCTGGCAATAACAAGCTTACCTAAAAAGACGATGCTGGTTTTGCTCAGTTGGTAGACGCCAGCCAGTTTTAAACCACGATACAGTAAAAAGGCATTTAAACTGGCCGACAGTGCAGTAGCCAGCGCTAGACCGACATAACTTAAAAATGGCGCCAGCATCAGATTAAAGCCCATATTGGCAACCATGGCTATAATACCGATACGCACCGGGGTTTTAATGTCCTGCCGGGCATAAAAGCCCGGCGCCAGCACTTTAATTAGCATATAGCTGAGTAACCCTGTGCTGTAAGCAATCAAACTGTACGACACCATTAATACATCGTTTTGGCTAAACTCGCCGCGCATAAACAGCAGCGCAATAATAGGCTGTGATAGCACTATCAGGCCAGCCATTGCCGGGAGACCAAACAGGGCAACAAAGCGCAGTGACCAATCCAGTGTCTGGCTAAAGCGCTCAGTATTTTCACAGGCATGGTGCCGCGATAAATTCGGCAGGATCACAGTCGCAATCGCAATGCCAAATAACCCCAGCGGAAATTCAATCAACCGGTCCGAATAATAAAGCCAGCTAACAGCGCCGGTAAGTAAAAACGAGGCGATAACGGTGTCGAGCAGCAAATTAATCTGACTTACCGACACACCAAACAGTGCCGGCAACATCAGTTTGCGGATTTTTGTCACGTTGTCATCGCGCCAGCCCCATTGGGGCCACACCAGCAGGCCGGCTTTAGCTAAAAAGGGTAACTGAAACAGCAACTGCACTACCCCGCCAATAAACACGCCCCAGGCTAACGCCAGCGCAGGTTCGTGCAAAGTAGGCGCCAACCACACCGCACAGGCAATAATAGCGATATTTAAAAACACTGGCGTAAAAGCGGCTACGGCAAAACGGTTGTAGGTATTGAGTACGGCACCAGACAACGCAACTAAACTAATAAACCAAAGATACGGAAAAGTGATTTTCAGCATCAGGCTGGCCAACTCAAACTTATGCGCCTCGGGGCCATCATTTAGCCATTCAACAAACCAGCCCATGCCAAATAACAGCGCGACTAACGGCGAGGCAATGACGCCAAACAGGGTAACTAAGGTCACCACGACGCCAAGGCTGCCAGTAACTTTGGCCAACAATTCGCGCACGGCATCATCCCCGTGCTTGGCTTTTACTTCTGCCAACACCGGCACAAAAGCCTGCGAAAATGCGCCTTCGGCGAATAAACGGCGTAAAAAGTTTGGAATACGGTTGGCAAAAAAGAACACGTCGGCCGCTGCACCGGCACCAACAAAATTAGCAACCACCACATCGCGTACCAAACCCAGTACACGGGAGATGAGTGTCATAAAGCTGACAATCAGGCCTGATTTTAATAACTTTGCCGACACTTAAACTTCCTTCTTTTACTCAACGACTATTTTGCCCCGTTAGCAGCACAGATTACCAGTAGCCAGCCAGATTAAAATCTGTGACTTTGCCGTTAAAGCATTTGACAACGGGCCATTAAATAGGCATATTATGCGGCCTTTGATGGGTCCGGTTTAGTTTTTTAGGAGTGTTACCTTGGCTAACATTAAGTCTGCTAAGAAGCGCGCAATTCAATCAGAAAAACGTCGTCAGCAAAATGCTTCACAACGTTCTATGATGCGTACTTTCATTAAGAAAACCTACGCAGCGGTATTAACTGCTGACGTAACTGCTTCAACTGAAGCATTCAAGAAAATGGTGCCTGTTCTTGATCGTATGGCCTCTAAAGGTCTGATCCACAAGAACAAAGCAGCACGTCATAAAGCACGTTTAAATGCCCATGTTAAGGCATTAAGCGCAGCTTAAGACACAGTTCAACAAAAAAGCCGGCATCAGCCGGCTTTTTTGTTGCTTAGTGTTCAGTCTGCACAATACAACTTATGCAATAAGGCTATCAGCGCTTCGGCTTCTTTGCTGTTTAAACTGTAAAACACGGTTTGCGCCGCCTTGCGGGTTTTAACCAACTTATGCCGGCGTAACAAAGCCAAATGTTGTGATAAGGCAGACTGACTTAATTCCAGTTTCTGGTTTAGCTCACCTACCGAGAGTTCACCATCCAACAAATGGCAAAGAATTAATAACCTGCGCTCATTAGACACTGCCTTTAATAGCTTGACCGCCTTGGCGGAGTTTTTCAACATATCCGATAAATTCATTACATTTAACTCTGGCTGTCGGGTTGGCTTAATATTACCGATTTCAGCAGAAAGCGACAATATAATCATTCTTATTTAACAAATAATCACGAACATCCTTTGCGCTGCTGTGGCCGATAGCAGCAGGTGCTAATGCAGTAAAGGTTTAACCAGGCTGTTAATGCGCTGGGCGGTGAAGGGTTTCATGACAAAAGCTTTAGCGCCATTTTCTATCGCCAGTTTCAGATTTTCCACAGTGGAAAATGCCGACACCATAAAAATAACGGTATGCTGCTGTTGCTGTTTAAACTGTTTAAGTAATAGCTGGCCACTGACATCGGGGAGTTGAATATCAAGAAACACCAGCTGCGGCTGATGCTGGCGAAACAACTGCGTAGCACTGTTGCCATCAGCCGCCTCGAGCACTGAGGTTATCCCCATCTGCTGTAAAATCTGACTGATATAGCGGCGTACCGCCGCGACATCATCAACAATCAGTGCACTAATCGGTGCTGGTGGCATATTGCATCCTTCGCTGCCAAAGTCATTCCATCGGACAAAGTGTCAATTTTACCGAGCCACCCTGTGGTACTGCATTAAATGGTGGTACAGTCTTCGGTACTTTAACAATAGCGGGACAGAATGAAAAGATGAAAATATGGTTAACCACAATGGCTGCGACGCTCAGCCTGAATTTAGCGGCGAACGAGCTGAAACTGGACAACAACCTGGCATATCAGTTAACAGAATCATTAACGGTGGAAGTCGGCCAGCGCCTGGCTGGCAGCGAAGCTGACGCCAGAGCCGTAGCCTGGGCAGAGCAAAAATTTCAACAACTGGGCTATGACAAAGTCTGGACTGAACCCTTTTCAATGCAATACTGGCAACGCGGTCAGGCCAGCTTGACCGTGAGCGCGCCTTTTCAGCAAAACCTGGTGGTCACAGCGCTGGGTGGCTCCATTGCCACGCCTTTTGACGGCATTAGCGCCCAGGTTGCGCCGTTTGATAGCCTGGAGCAGTTAAAGCAGGCTGAACCGGCGCAAGTGAAAGATAAAATTGTGTTTATTAACAAAAGTATGGGCAAAGACAAGCTGGGCAGTTTTTATGGTTCGGTCGTCGGTGCCCGCGCCCAAGGCGCAGTTGAAGCGGCAAAACTGGGTGCTAAAGCGATTATTATCCGCTCAGTCGGCACCAGCATTAACCGCTTCGCCCATACCGGCATTATGCGCTACAGCGACGACGTTGAGCGCATTCCGGCGGCGGCTATTTCAGTGCCCGACGCTATGCAGCTGGAAAAAATGCTGGCGCGTCAGCCAGAGCTGACATTACATCTGCAAATGCAAAACAAATTGCCGGGTGAAGTAGTTAGCCATAACGTTATTGCCGAAATTACCGGCAGCAAGTATCCGGATGAAATTGTGCTAATCAGTGCCCACCTCGATTCCTGGGACGAAGGCACAGGTGCGCTGGATGATGGTGCCGGTGTCGGCATCGTGATGGCAACAGCCGCCTTGCTAAAACAGCAGGGCCGGCCTGAACGCACTGTAAGGGTTGTGCTATTTGGTAACGAAGAAGGTGGCCTGGTCGGTGCCCGCGCCTATGCGGCTAAACATGCCGCCAATTTAAAAAACCATGTCTTTGCCTCAGAATCGGATTTTGGCGCTGGCCGCATCTGGCGTCTGGATACCGGCTTTGGAGACAAAGCGCTGTCCTTTGGTAACACCTTACAGCAAAAACTGGCTCATCTGGGCATCGCTATGGGTGACAACACCGCTTCTGGTGGGCCTGATGTGTCCATTCTGAAAGCCCAGGGCGTGCCGGTAGTTAGCCTGCAGCAAGATGGTACCGACTACTTTGACTATCATCACACGCCTAATGATACGCTGGACAAAATTGATCCCGAAGCGATGCAGCAAAATCTGGCCGCCTGGCTTATTACCACCGCTGCCGTAGCCAACAGCCGGGTAGATTTACGCCGTTAAACTAATTACGTAAACGCAGCGGCCTGACCTTCGCCACAGCAGGCCGCTGATGTTTACGATAACTGCTGCGTAACAGCCATAGCTGTACGCCGATCAACAGCAACAGCATGGCAAAAGGGTACAGATAAATATTGCTGCTTAACATAAACAGGCAAAGCCCTGACATCGCATAAGTAAAAGGCAGCATTTCGTATAACCAGAACGGTAAGACACCGCCATACTTTTGTCTGGCGTTTTTAATATCTGAACGGCGATGATCAGAGCGCAGCACCCAAATCACCGCGCCGGCACCGGCGATCAGTAAACCAGACAGCAACGCCAGCCACTGATCAAACGCTAACATCATAGCGCTGCCAGCGGCGACATAAGTATAAGGTAATACTTCATATAATTTTGCAGGCAACATAAGCTACTCCTTCCCTGTTCAGCTGTTATTAAGTGTAGAACAGCTTTTATCTTTCGCCTGCCAACGGCCTCTATACCATCAGTTTAACTAATGCGAAAACAGCAAAATTACTCAGTTGAGTAACACTGCTCCGAGCAGCATAATGCGCGCAAATTTCAACCATAGCTGCACTAAGGAAAGCACCATGGAAAATATAGTGTTCGACATTATCAGCTGGGTTGGTCTAACAATCTGTATTGGTGCATTTTTCATTAAAGATGTGTTCTGGTTACGGCTGGCCACCCTGATAGGCTGTAGCTTGCTATTTGTCTACTACAGTCATATCGCCATTCCGCAGGGCGTCATTTCAAACTTATTAGTATTATTAATTAATGCTTATTACCTGATGCGCTTTGCCAAAGCCAGAAAAACCGCTAACAGCGATAATGCAATAACCCCTGCAACAACTGCGGTACAAGCTGAATAACCCTGCCACTACTTTTGTCACCTCGCCGCTCAGGCTATAATTGCCAGCCCGGATGACAAGAGTACCCAGTATGCAAAACGATGAATTAGACTTGTTTCTGCAAGAGATGTCTGGCGTTAAACCGCTGTCACAGGACGAGGTGATGCCAGCGCACGGCGAGTTCAGCCCTACGTTAGCCCAACAAGCCAGACGTAAAGCCGCTGAACAGGAAATGGAGTATGACGCCAACTACCTCAGCATGGAATACGTTGATCTGGTAAAACCGGACGAGCCTTTTAGCTACAAAAAAGACGGTGTACAGGAAGGTGTATACCGCAACCTGCGTTTAGGTAAATATCAGCTTGATGCCACCTTAAATTTGCTCGGCAAAAGCCTGACAGACGCCCGGCGCGAGCTATTCTTTTTTATTGAAGACTGCCACAAACGCGGTATTCGCACCTTACTCATTCACCACGGCATGGGCCGCAACAGCAAACCACACCCGGCGATATTACGCAGCTATGTGTTTAAGTGGCTACCACAAATGCCGGTAGTACTGGCTTGTAATACCGCGCAAAAACAACATGGCGGTTACTCTGCTACCTATGTGTTGCTGCAGAAAAATGCAGAGCAAAAGCGGGAAAATCGCGAGTTACATAGCAAGCGCTAATAACGGAAAATTTCAAGGGGTCAGCGTTGTTGAAACTGTTATCAGATTTCAACAACGCTGACCCCTTGAAGGGTTAGTCAATCCATTTGACTGTATTCGGTTCCTGCTATCCACACAACAGGCAGACAGCTTCGGCTTTGGTCAAGAATGCCGATAACGCCATTAGACATACGACAACGGCGATTGCGGTAAAGCCAAAACCACGACTGGACGCTTTACTCATAACTAACCTCAGTAACGCATTTTATTATTGTATTTAGCAACTTGGTTCAGGTTTCCCTAAACCGACACTGAGTGTAGTTAAGTTGTAACAAAGTTACAATAACTGTGTATTTAACCAGCACTTTCAATATGATACGCCAGCGCTGAATAGACAAAATCCTGCGCCAGCAAGCGGCTGTCATTCAGCGAAGGTAAAGTTTCAACACTGTGCTGAATATCAGTGACAACAAAACCGGCTTGTTGATAATTTTTCAGCGCTGACGGGTGATCAGCGCTGCAGGTATGCAGCCATATTTTACTGGCTTGCCACTGCGCCGCCAACATTACTGCGGCCTCGGCCAACCGCTGGCCCAGGCCCTGGCCAATAAACTGGGGTAATAAACCAAAAAATTTAATTTCGACACTCTGATCCGGGTGTTTTAACAGTTCAATATAGCCAGCCGGTGTGCCCTTTACCCACAACAGCCAGGTACGTACCTGCTGTGTGGTTAGATACGCCAGCCACTGCTGATAGTCCCAGCTTAAACGACTAAACCAGCGCCAGCGCGCGCCGACAGCTCGAAACATAAACTGGCTTAGCTCAGGGCAGGCAATTTCCGCCTCAACCAGTTGCACACCCTCGGGCCAGCTGATGTCAGATTTCGCCTTACCGTTAAAAGTTAAAAACCAGGTTGTTACTGCAGTTTCAGCCTGCTTTGTCGTCATGTTAATAGCCCTTGTTTAGATTAACCAGATTCGCCATAGCCTCACCCGTCTGGCTACGGCGGTAATTGTCTGCAATTTGCGCCACGACAGTGCTGACATTGGTCACGGCTGATACATGCGGCGTAATGAGTATATTCGGCTGTTGCCAAAACGGATGCTGCGCCGGCAATGGCTCCTGGCGAAACACATCCAAACACGCTCCCTGCAGCTGGCCGTTGTTCAATGCCGCGAGTAACGCCTCATCATCGACAATAGCACCGCGGGCAACGTTAATAAAAATAGCACCGGCTTTTAAACGGCTAAAAAACGGGCCATCCAGCAGCGAATCTGTCGCTGGCGTTAACGGTAATAAGCAAATAACCACGTCAGCCTGCGCCACCGCTGGCGCTAAACCCGCATCGCCACTGTAGCACTGCACCCCCGCCAGTTGTTTGGCCGTTCTGGCCCAGCCGCTTACCTGATAACCCAAAGCAGCGAAATAGTTTGCCGCTGCCGCCCCCAATTCCCCCAGGCCCAGCACGCAAATATGCGCAATCCGGCGGGGGCTTTTCGGTTGCCAGACAGCCTGCTGTTGCTGCTGCTTAAACAGATCAAGCCGCAGCCGGTAATAGCTCAGCACGCCGTCAAGATAACGCACCATCGTCTGGGTTAATGCCGGGTCGACAATGCGGGCTATCGGCAACGCTGGCAGCGTCGGATCCGCCAGTATGGCATCTACCCCCGCGCCGAAACACTGAATGGCTTTCAAATTGGGTAAAGCAGCGACACTGCCGGGCGGCTGTTTCCACACCACCGCAAACTCAACTGCTGCAGGATCGGTAATATCGGGCCAAATCTCAACACGGGTGTCAGGTAAAGCCTGACTAAGACGCTGTTGTAAGTCATCCAGTTTTCGATCAGGAATGATCAGGGCAAGGCTCATAGGTCACCAAAGCTTCAATAAATCGTCACAACACTGACACAGCGCTCAGCCAAGCTGGCTATGCCTAACGCTAATATGGTACCGACGATGCTGAACTGCCGCACCCTTTTTTTATCCGACGTGCATTTAGGCTGTAAAGACTGTCAGGCAGACTATTTGCTGGCTTTTTTACAGCACAGCCAGGCCGATACCATTTATCTGCTGGGCGACATTGTTGACTTGTGGGCCATGCGCAAGCAGGTACACTGGAAAGCCGGCCAAAACACCATAGTGCGTTGCTTACTGGATAAAGCCGAGCAAGGTACAGAAATTGTTTATATTCCCGGCAACCATGACGACGCGCTGCGGCTGTACGCCGGCAAAAGCTTCGGCAATATCCGCATTGCGCTGCGCGCCAGCCACACCACCGCCCAGGGCAAAAAACTGTTGCTGCTACATGGTGATGAGTTTGATAAGGACGTTAACTTTGGCCGCCTGCATGCCTGGCTTGGCGATACCCTGTACGACTTATTACTGTTTTTAAACCGTTGGTACAACCGCCTGCGCCGTTTAACCGGTGGTAATTATTTCAGCCTGGCGGCTTACATTAAAAGCAAAGTGCCGGGGGCGCAAAAAGCCATTGCCCGCTATCGCGATGCGGTAGTTGCCAAGGCCAAACGCGGTGGCTTTGACGGTGTAGTGTGTGGCCATATTCATCACCCTGAGATCCGGCTTGAGCAAGGTATTATTTACTGCAATGACGGCGACTGGATAGACAGCTGCACCGCGCTGGTAGAACAACATGATGGCAGTCTGGTACTGTATCACTGCACTGAACAGGCCGAAAAAATTGCCGCCCTGCCGCTGGTTGCCAGCGGTAAAGAAGCCGCCTGAAAGTTCAGCAAACTGCCATAAAAACGCCACCTGAATGTCATATAAGCGCATTAGCCTGAGGCCAGCCTATCACAGTGCTATCGGAGCTCAATATGATCAGTGTCGACCAGGTTCTTGCGCAAAACCTTCCCGGCTTAACCAACAGGCCCTGGCTGTATAAGCCGGTAAAAGGTGCACTGCGCCGCTTACTGCACGAGCAGGATTTCATTAACTTTGCCAGCCGTTACCCTCATTTACAGGGGCTGGAGTTTGTTGAACAGGTGCTGGATCATTTTAACTTTCGCTACTCGGTGCGCGATAACGAAATTGAGCGCATCCCGGCTACCGGGCGCATTGTCATTATTGCCAATCATCCTATTGGCTCACTCGACGGTTTAGCCTTACTGAAACTGGTCAGCGATATCCGCCCCGATGTTAAAGTGGTTGCCAATCAGCTGCTGATGGCCCTAAAACCGCTGCATAACCTGCTGCTACCGGTAAATAATATGAACGGCGGCACCGAACGACGCGCGCTGGATAATATTCAGCAGCATTTAGTCGATGAAGGCGCTTTGATCCTGTTCCCCTCCGGTGAGGTATCGCGCTTACGGCCAGACGGCATTCGCGATGGTAAATGGCACAGCGGCTTTCTGCGCTTTGCCGGCAATGCCAAGGCGCCGATACTGCCGGTGTTTATTGATGGCCGTAACTCAGCGCTGTTTTATGGTGCCTCCATGCTGTACAAGCCGTTAGCCACCATGTTGCTGGTGCAGGAAATGTTTAAGCAACAGCGTAAAAAGCTGGAAATACGCATTGGCGAACAAATCCCTTTTGATGCCTTTGCCAACCTGGCACTGGAAACCCCCGCCAAGGTTAAGCTGTTTAAAAAGCATTTGTACCGGCTGGCGAAAGATAAGCCGCCACTGTTTATCACCCAAAGCGCTATCGCCCACCCGGAAGATCGCATCGTGCTGAAAAAAGCCGTCGAAAGCTGCGAGTTGCTGGGGCAAACCGGCGATGGCAAACAAATCTACCTGTACCAGCACCAGCAAAGCTCACCGGTGCTGCGAGAAATTGGCCGGCTGCGCGAGTTTGCCTTTCGCGCCGTGGGCGAAGGTAGTGGCCTGCGTCGTGATATCGACCGCTTTGATAACCACTATGAGCAACTGATCCTGTGGGACAAAGACGACCTGGAGATCGTTGGCGCCTACCGTTTTGCCAATAGCCGTAAAGTGCTGGCTGAGCACGGTAAAAGCGGCTTGTATACCGCTTCACTGTTTCAGTTTGAGCAGTGTATGGACACTTACCTCGACGCCGGGTTGGAACTGGGCCGCAGTTTTGTGCAGCCACGCTACTGGGGCAAACGCAGTTTAGACTACTTGTGGTATGGCATTGGTGCTTATTTAAAACGCAATCCGCACATCCGTTACTTGTTTGGCGGCGTCAGTTTATCCGCCAGCTACCCACAAGCCGCACGCGATCTGATGGTGTATTTTTACAGCCTGTATTTTAGTGATGCGTCCGTCAGCGCCGTTTCAAAACAGCCTTATCCGCTACCCCAAACTCTGTTAACGGAGCTGCAGCAGCATTTTAGCGGCACCGACTACCTGGCCGATTTTACCCAGTTAAAACATTTGCTGGCCAATATGGGCCTGAGCGTACCTACGCTGTATAAACAATACAGCGAGTTATGCGAGCCTGGCGGCGTCAGGTTTCTGGCTTTTGGTACCGACCCCGACTTCGCCAACTGCGTTGATGGCCTGGTGCTGGTCGATATTCACCAGGTTAAAGCTGCTAAAAAAGCCCGCTATCTGGCGTAGGGCTACTTAATCCAATATCCCCCGCCAATAGGGAAGCAACCGGCAGCTTTAGTTGCCGGTTTGCCTAATGTAAAGGTTCGGTAAAGTTCAGTTTCAATTCATCCGCAGCGCCCTATAAGCTATACAGTGTATAAAAAGCCATCAGCGCAGTGATTGCCTGCTGGTGAAACCGAGGATAGCACGATGAAAAAGCTGATACTGCAACTAGGCCGCGCGCTGGCAGTCTGCGTGCTGCTGATAAGCCAAACGGCTAGGGCACAAGCTGAAGACGATAACTGGTCACAAGCCGAACTGGAGCAAATGCTGGCGCCGGTGGCATTGTACCCCGACACGGTGTTAACCCATGTATTAATTGCCGCAACTTATCCGCTGGAAGTGGTACAAGCCTCACGCTGGCTGGAAGATAATCCGCGTCTTAGCGGTGAAGAGGCGGTACAGGCGGTAGAACATAAAGGTTGGGATCCCAGTGTCAAAGCACTGGTTGCCTTCCCGCAGCTGCTGGCGCGGCTAAGTACCGATCTGGATTGGACACAGCAACTGGGTGAAGCCTTTTTGGCCAACGAAACTGACGTGCTGGCCAGTATTCAAACCCTGCGACAAAAAGCCTATGCCCATGGCTCACTGCAGAATAATAAACAAGTGGTGGTTGAGCGTGAGCGCGACATCATTGTGATTGAGCCGGCACGCAAAGAGATCGTCTATGTGCCGGTGTACGACACCCGCGTAGTATACGGCGACTGGTGGTGGCCGGCACACCCACCGGTATATTGGCATACTGCCGGCGTATATTACCGCAACAGCCCGTTTTACTGGGGAGTAAGTGTTAATGTACGGCCCTGGTTTTACTTTGGTATTTTCGACTGGCGTCAGCGCCATGTAGTGGTGCACCATCATTATTACCACAAACCACCACGCTATTATCCAAAACGGCATAAGCACTATACTGATGCCCGTCGCTGGCATCACAACACTGAACACCGCCGTGGCGTACATTACCGGCATCAGCGGTTAAACCGTGATTACAACCTCGGCTACGGTTATCAGCAGCCAACACGCGAAACGCAGGGTAAACCGATACGCCACACCCGGGTTGATAGCAAGGTAACGGTACGTGAAACTAAACCACAATATCAGCGTAAAACCGCTGAGCAGATCCGGTTGTCGCAGCGCGACTGGCAACGTGATGATAACAGCCCACGCCAGCATAATCAGCAGCTGCGCCAACAACGTCAAGCCAATACTGAGCAGCGGCTGAATGGCAGCAGAGCTGAGCGTGTTGAACCGCAGCACAAGCTGCAGCAGCAACTGGCAGAACAGCGCCGGCCGGCACAGGTAATCAATACCGAACAACTGCGCCAGCGCGAGCTAATGCGCCAGCAACCCCAGCGGCCAGAGCGGCACCAGGCGCAAACCCAGCAACGCCAGGTTCAGCCGCGCCCACAACCTGTCGTGCGGGAGCAGCGCCAGCACAGCAACCGCGAACAACGCCAGCCGCCGCGTCCGATACAACGTGAAGTACGGCAATCAACGCGTGAAGTCGTCGTGCAACGACAGGAAGGCCGTGGCCGACAAATCGACTAACTACCACTTTGTTGATATAAAACAAAAAACGGGGTCACTATAATAAGTACCCCGTTTTTTTATTGATCCAGGCCAATATTAGCTTTTCTCAATCACCGACAATCACCACAGACCTTATCTGTGGAGATTAACATGAAAACAACTTTATCCGCCCTCACCATCGCGGCCTTACTGGCCTCTGCCCCGGCTGCTGCTGAATTTGCTATTAACATTGGCGCCATCACCGTAGCGCCGGATGACAGCAGCTCTAACCTGAATGTAGTTGAACAGGTGGCCGGTTTACCCGCTGGCTCAACCTCGGTGGGCGTAAATACTAATACGCAGCTGGGTTTAACCTTTGATTATAAATATACGCCTAACTGGTCGGTACAGCTGATTGCCGCCACCCCATTCAGCCATGATATCAAAGTAAAAGGCTCAGCCATTGATGGCTTAAAAGTGGGTAAAACCAAACATTTGCCGCCTACATTGTTGGCGCAGTATCACTTTATGCCAGAAAACCAGACCTTCGACCCTTTCGTCGGTGTTGGCCTGAACTACACCGTGTTCTTTGACGAGCAGGTTGATGCGCAGCTTGAAGGCGCACTGGATGCGTTAAGCGTTACCGGCGCCAACGACGTGGTCGGTTTAAAACTGAAAAGCTCTTTTGGTCTGGCATTGCAGGCCGGTGTCAATGTGAAACTGACCGATACCCTGGGCCTGCACCTGATGCTAAGCAAAATGGACATCGACACCACCGGCCGCGTGCAGGTTAACGGCAACACCATTCAAACGGTCGACGTGAATATCGACCCTTATGTTGCGATGATTGGCCTGCGCTGGACTTTGTAAAACCGCAATTTATCAATTAAGACTAAAGGCGACTGCATTAGAGTCGCCTTTTTGTTTTACACTGCATACAGTACAACATGAGCCTGGCAGGTTATGAGCAAAAGTACCGACACACTGAACTGGCAGCAACTGTTAAAATCCGGTGACCGAATTTTTATCGGCTCGCATGCTGCCACCCCCACGCGGCTGATAGACGATCTTATTACCAATGCCAGGCAGCTGCACGATATTGAAATTGTGCAGGTGTACTCATTGTCAGATAACAAATGGGCCGAGCCACAGCATCAGCAACTGTTTAAAGTAAACGCCTTGTTTATTGGCGGTGATCAGGTACGTCGCGCAGTCGCTGAAGGCCGGGCCGACTACACGCCCTGCTTTATGTCAGATATTCCGTCTTTGTTCAGTGATGGCATACTGCCGCTGGACGCGGCGCTGATTATGGTGAGCCCGGCCGATGAACACGGCTATCACTCACTGGGCGTATCGGTCGATATTGTTTCTGCTGCCGCCAAAGCGGCTAAAAAGGTGATTGCTCAGGTTAACCCGTCGATGCCGATCACCTATGGCCAGGCATTTATTCATAAAGATCAGATCAATGCTTATTTTTATGCTGAGCAGCCGCTGGCACAAATGCCGGCGGTAAAGCTGGATACCGTCACCGAACGTGTTGGCCAGTATGTGTCTTTACTGGTCGAAGATGGTGCCACCATTCAAATTGGTGTCGGTAAAATGTGCGATGCGGTGCTGCGCTATCTGGGTAATCATAAAGATCTGGGTATTCACAGCGAAATGATCACCGACTCGATGATGGAGTTGATTAAAAAAGGCGTGGTCACCAATCGCAAAAAAACCTTCCATCCGGGTAAAACGGTGGCCAGCTTTTGTGTTGGCAGTAAAGCCTTGTACGACTTTGTACACTGCAACCCCCATATGGGTTTTTATCCCAGTGAGTACGTTAACTCACCGGCCAATATTGCCCGTAACGACAATATGGTGTCGATAAACAGCGCGATAGAGGTAGACCTGACCGGCCAGATCGTCTCAGACTCTATCGGCCATTTGTTTTACAGCGGCATTGGCGGCCAGGTCGATTTTAGCCGCGGCGCCTCGATGAGCAATGGCGGCAAGCCGATTATTGCGCTGCCCAGCACGGCAAAAAACGGCACTGTGTCACGCATAGTGGCGCATTTAACACAAGGCGCCGGCGTCGTAACCTCACGCGGCCATGTGCACTATGTAGTTACCGAGTTTGGTGTGGCGTCGTTGCGTGGGAAAAGTATCCGAGAGCGTGCACTGGAGCTTATCCGGGTAGCGCACCCGAAATTTCGCCAGCAGCTGTTAGAGCAAATTCGTCAGCATTTCTGGGTGCCGCATTATCAGCTGCATACGCCAACCGAAGTGCCGGAACTGGGCAGTGTCGGCTTTAAAGAGCTGAATATCGACGGCGAAGAGTTTGATCTAAGGCCACTAAACCCGTCCGACGAGCGCCGGCTGCAGGAGTTTTTTTACTCCCACACCAAAGAAACACTGCAACTGCGCTACAGTGCGGTGCCCACTCAAATGAGCCGGGAAAAATCCTGTACTCTGGTCGGGGTTGATCAGTCAAAAGATCTGGCGCTGTGTATCGTCAAGCAAAAAGGCTCAGCGGTGCAAATTCAGGCGGTAGGCCGTTACTACCTTCTTCACGATGGCACAGGCTGTGAAGTCGCTTTTGTTACCCGGGAAAAATATCAGGGCAAAGGCATGGCGAAACGCTTGTTACAGGAAATGATTAGCATCGCCGAATTACGTGGTTTAACAAATATGGTGGCCTTTGTCCGCGCCGAAAATAAAGCCATGCTAAGCGTGTTTCAAAAAGCCGGTTTTGGCCGCCTGCCAGGCGATGATCCAACTGAAGTGTATTTACAGCTGCGCCTGCCCCGCACGGTCAGCAAAGCAGAGGGCAGCTAATGGCCATTACCTTATTCAGTCACGCCAATTGTTACCGCCACCTGGCCGGTGACGACCATCCCGAGCAGCCGGCACGTTTAAGTGCCATTAATGATCAGCTGATCCGCTCTGGCATGGAGTTTATTGTGCAGCAGCGCGATGCCACGCCAGCCAGTAAAGCCCAGGTATATCGCGCGCACAGCAATTTATATGTCGATGAAATTTATGCCAAAGCACCAACTGATGGCCATATCTGGCTCGACCCGGATACCCAGATGATGCAGCATAGCCTGGACGCCGCCTTGCACGCCGCCGGCGCTGGCATTAATGCGGTAGATTTAGTGCTGCAACAAAGCAATCAACAAGCCTTTTGCAGTGTGCGCCCGCCAGGGCATCATGCCACACGCGATCAGGCCATGGGTTTTTGTATCTTTAACAATATCGCCATCGCCGCCCTGCATGCCTTAGAGCAGCATGGTCTGGAGCGGGTCGCTATCGTCGATTTTGATGTACACCATGGCAATGGCACCGAAGATATTTTTGCCGGTGATGAGCGGGTGCTGTTTTGCTCATCATTTCAATTTCCGCTTTACCCCAATACCGGTGACGTAGCACAGGCTGACAATATCGAAAACCTGCCGCTGCCTGCACTGTGTAAACCGGCGCTGTGGCGCGGGCAGATCGAGCAACACTGGCTACCCCGTCTTAACGCCTTTAAGCCGCAGTTGATTCTGGTGTCTGCCGGCTTTGATGGCCACCGCGAAGATGATATGGCGCAGTTTCTGCTAACCGAAGATGATTACCATTGGATAGCTCAGCGGCTTAAACAACTGGCCGATCAGCATTGCAGCGGCCGTATTGTCGCTACGCTGGAAGGCGGTTATGCGCTAAGCGCACTGGGCCGCAGTGTCGTCGCGTTTTTAAAAGGTTTGATGTAACAGCACGTTAACCTGCTATGCTTAAGACATTCTCCATAGTGATTGAGCCTTATGCAATTGATAAACCGGCTGTTTCCGGCATTATCTTATCTTGACCCCGCAAGTGAAGCGGCGTTTCGCTGTCATCTGGTTAACAGTGCCCGCCAGGGTACTGTGCGCCTGGCGCTGGTGTGCATCATCCTGATGCTGGTGTTTAGCTTAACCGATATCCTGCTGGGTGATGACTGGTTTAGCCTCAGTAACAGTGCCCGTTATCTGGCAGCATTCAGTGTTGCTTTGTACCTTGGTTTATCACGCTATCTCATTGGTGAACCTTGGTTACAGGGTTGGCTGGCCGTCAGCGCCCTGGCTATCTTGTTACTGGCTGTCACTTTTTATGCCGCTGCTAACTATTTTGGCCGGCTCGGTGAAGGCGGCCCGCTGATAGTTGCTTTTGCTATCGCGGCGATTCCTATTTTTCATTTGCAACAAAAGTTGTTGCTGTGGGCTCTGCTGTTAAGCAGTGTGGCTTTTATTAAATACTGCACTGCCACCGATACCGGCTGGAGCCTGTTTTACTTGTTTATTGCCATCTCACTGTGTTTAAGCTGGCAGCGCCAGTACGACATGCTGCTGCGCAGCCAATACAAAGCCGTACGGTTGGAGCAACAAAAAGCCGAGACAGATCAGCTGACCGGCCTGCTAAACCGGCGCAGTTTTGAACAACGCCTGCAGCAAAAATTAGCTCAGTTACTACCAGGCCAACAGTTGTCCCTGGGCCTGCTCGATATCGACTATTTTAAACGTTATAACGATCACTATGGCCACCTGGACGGTGATTTGGTGTTGGTGCAAATAGCCCAGCTGCTGTCAAAGGATCCAGAGTTAATGGTGGTGCGTTTTGGTGGTGAAGAATTTATTCTGGTTGAGCAGCATCCGGCTCACTGCACCACTGCCCTGCTGCAATTACCACAGCAATTGGCAGCATTAGCGCTGCCACATCAGGCGTCGCCTTTTGGTGTGGTAACTGCCTCTATCGGCGTGGTCACCCTTGGTCATGCAGGTAAAACACTGACAACCGGAGAGCTGATGCAGCAGGCTGATACATTGCTGTATGACGCCAAACAGCGTGGCCGTAATCAGGCCAGGCAACAGCAACTGACTTAACCCCTGGACAACACTGCGTACACTATAACCGGGCGGCCTGCACGTGCATCCAATCAAAATTGCGGCTACGCCCCAGGCTAACCCAACCTTCATCTTCCCAGCACTGCCACCAGTAATCATATTCCGGCCGGGCAAAGCTGGCTTTGCTGCTGTCCCACTTGAGCTGATTATGCGTCGGATCAAAGTCGAAGGCGATACCCCAGCTATGGGTTGATAAACTGCTGCCACCACGCTTGGCGCGCAGGTTAAAACCGCCGCCGTATAAATCCAGCCGCAGCTGCTGTACAGCATCAAAACCGTAATACAGCAACACCTGCTCCAGCACCTTTTGCAAACTGGTGGCCACTTTCTGATGACATTGCGTACTTAATACCGTCGTACTGACATCCCAGGAAAGCCTGAGCGGATATGGCAGGGTAACTTTAACTAACTGTGTGCCCGGCTCACCATAAAAAGCTCTCAATTCAGGGTCACGATCCAACGGCCAAAGATTAGGGTTAGCCGGCGTGCTAAAGCTGTCTCGCCAGGTTGACGGCGGTTTGCCCTGCTGCTGTACTGCCGCCAATTGCTCGGTCGCGAAAGCACTTTGCGGCCCCCACCAGCCATCCAGCTTACCCGGGTTTAAACCGGCCTGGCGGCAACATAACTGCAGACACAATACCGCCTGACGCGACGCAGGCCAGTGTTGCCAGTCGGCGGCTTCGGCCAGCTCATGCCGGTGTTGCTGCAAATACTGCCGGATACTGGCAGCATGGCTGCTGCTATCGTCGGAGGGTAAAAGTTTCAGCGCATGTTGTAACGTGACTACAGCAATAGGTTCCATAATGTTGCTGCCAGCTAAGGAAACATGCTAAGTCTAGTCGGTCGGTGCCCACTTTGCCGGATATATTACCGCTTAAAAAACAACACCCTGCAATTGCAGGGTGTTGTGTTAAACGCTATACCACTTAGCCTAACCAGACACGGGCATTGCGGAACATCCGCATCCAGGGGCTGTCTTCCTGCCAGCCGTCTGGCTGCCAGGAGTTCGCTACAGCACGGAATACCCGCTCCGGGTGCGGCATCATAATAGTCACCCGGCCATCAGTGGTGGTCAGTGAAGTAATACCGGCTGGCGAACCATTCGGGTTCTGCGGGTATTGCTCAGTGGCATTACCGTAATGGTCAACAAAACGCATCGCTACCGTGCCACTATGGTTGGCTTTAGCAAACGCCTCTGTTGAGGCAAACTCAGCATGGCCTTCACCGTGCGACACAGCAATCGGCATCCGTGAACCTGCCATGCCGTTAAAAAACAGCGAAGGGCTTTGCTGAATTTCAACCAGACTAAAGCGTGCTTCAAAACGCTCTGACTTGTTGCGGACAAAGTGTGGCCATAACTCTGCGCCCGGGATCAGGCTTTTCAGGTTCGACATCATTTGACAGCCGTTACACACCCCCAGTGAGAAGGTGCTTTGGCGCGCAAAAAACTCAGCAAACTGCTGCCTTGCAATGTCGTTAAACAGGACCGACTTGGCCCAGCCTTCACCGGCACCTAAAACGTCACCATACGAGAAACCACCACAGGCGACTAAGCCGTTAAAGTCACTTAGCTTAGCCCGGCCGGCTAAAATGTCGCTCATATGCACGTCAACAGCAGTAAAACCGGCGCGGTTAAACGCAGCGGCCATTTCCACGTGCGAGTTAACCCCCTGCTCACGCAGAATAGCCACTTTGGGTGCTGCACCTTTTAGGATGAAAGGCGCAGCGACATCTTCATTGATATCGAAGCTTAAGTTTACATTTAAGCCCGGGTCAGCAGCATCGGCCTTAGCCGCAAACTCCTGCTTAGCCCCTTCAGGGTTATCGCGCAGCGCCTGCATCTGGTAAGTGGTTTCGGCCCAGATACAGCGTAAACGGGTACGGCTGTCACTCAGCACTACGTTAGCACCACGGCTGAATACCAGCTCGTCTGCCGTTGTCACTGTTCCAATAACATGGCTGCAGTGGCCCAGCTGATGTTGCGCCAGCACTTGCTGAACGTATTCAAGCTCGCTGTTAGTGACCTGAATAACCGCGCCCGGTTCTTCCGAGAACAGCACCGCCATATCATCATTGCCCAGGTTACTGATATCAGCACGCACACCGGCTTTACCGGCAAAGGCCATTTCCGCCAGGGTAACAAACACACCACCGTCGGAGCGGTCATGGTAAGCCAGCAGTTTTTGCTCGCGGGTTAACTGTTGCACTGCTTTAAAGAAGTTAATTAACAGCTCCGGGCTGTCTAAATCGACTGGTGTCTGGCCCAATTGCTTGTACACCTGGGCTAAACATGAGGCGCCCAACCGGTTTTGGCCCTGACCTAAGTCGATTAGCAGCAGGCTGGTATCGCCTTTGTCGGTACGCAGCTGTGGCGTGACCGTTTTGCGAATATCTTCTACCCGGGCAAACGCCGTGATCACCAAAGATAAGGGCGCCGTAACGGCTTTATCTTCACCATTTTGCTGCCATTTGGTTTTCATTGACATGGAGTCTTTGCCAACCGGAATAGTGACTTCCAGCGCCGGGCACAGCTCTTCGCCAATGGCTTTCACCGCAGCATATAAACCAGCATCTTCACCCGGATGGCCAGCGGCCGCCATCCAGTTCGCCGATAACTTAACCCGCTTAAGCTCGCCAATGTCAGTGGCAGCAATATTGGTAATGGCTTCGGCTACGGCTAACCGGGCTGAAGCGGCAAAGTCTAACAGTGCCACTGGGGTGCGCTCCCCCATCGCCATCGCTTCACCATGGTAAGTGTCGTAGCTGGCAGCAGTCACACCGCAGTTCGCTACCGGCACCTGCCAGGGGCCAACCATTTGATCGCGGGCGACCAAACCGGTAACGCTGCGATCGCCAATGGTTACCAGGAAGGTTTTTTCCGCAATCGCCGGTAACCGCAGCAAGCGCTCTGCCGCATCTTTTACGCTAACACCGGTTAAATCCAGTGCTTTGCCTGCAGTTTGTACACTTTGCACGTCGCGATGCATTTTGGGCGCTTTACCCAATAATACATTCAGCGGCAAATCAATTGGCGTGCTGCCAAAGTGGCTGTCACTCAGGGTTAAATGCTGCTCGCTGGTGGCTTCACCCACCACAGCAAAAGGCGCGCGTTCGCGCTGGCAGATTTGCTCAAACACCGGCATTTTGTCGGCCGGTATTGCCATCACATAACGCTCCTGCGACTCGTTACACCAGATTTGCAGCGGTGACATGCCCGGCTCGTCGTTTGGTACATTGCGCAGCTCAAAGTTACCGCCAACACCGCCATCATTTACCAACTCCGGGAAGGCATTGGATAAACCACCGGCGCCGACGTCATGAATAAATACGATAGGGTTGTCGCTACCCAGCTGCCAGCAGCGGTCGATCACTTCCTGACAACGGCGTTCAATTTCCGGGTTCTCGCGCTGTACTGAGGCAAAGTCTAAATCTTCTGCCGATTGGCCCGAAGCCATAGACGACGCAGCACCGCCACCCAGGCCGATATTCATCGCCGGGCCACCCAGTACCACTAATTTAGCACCAACCGGCAAGTCACCTTTTTGCACATGCTCAGCGCGGATATTGCCCAAACCGCCGGCAATCATAATAGGTTTATGGTAACCGCGGACTTCGTCGCCGTTATGGCTGGGTACTTTTTCTTCGTAAGTACGGAAATAACCATTGATGGCAGGCCGGCCAAATTCGTTGTTGAAGGCAGCGCCCCCCAGCGGCCCTTCCAGCATAATGTCCAGCGCTGATACAATACGTTCCGGCTTACCAAAATCGGTTTCCCAGGGTTGCTCAAAACCCGGGATCCGTAAGTTAGATACCGAGAAGCCGACTAAACCGGCTTTAGGTTTAGAACCAACACCGGTGGCGCCTTCATCACGAATTTCACCACCCGAACCAGTAGCCGCGCCCGGATAAGGCGAAATGGCCGTTGGGTGGTTATGGGTTTCTACCTTCATCAGCACATGAATAGGCTCGTGATGATATTGATAGGTTAAGTTACCCGGCTGGGCAAAAAACCGGCCCGCCGTTGAGCCTTCCATTACCGCCGCATTGTCTTTGTAAGCCGACAATACATAATCCGGCGTTTGCTCGAAGGTGTTTTTAATCATCTTAAACAGCGATTTGGGCTGTTTTACACCATCGATAGTCCAGTCAGCATTAAAAATTTTATGCCGGCAGTGCTCAGAGTTCGCCTGGGCAAACATATACAGCTCAATATCATTCGGGTTACGCCCCAGCGCGGTGAAGTTATCAAACAGATAATCCACTTCGTCATCGGCCAGTGCTAACCCCATGTCGATATTCGCTTTCACCAGCGCAGCACGGCCGCCACTGATGATATCCACCGAGCTCAGCGGCGCCGGTTCGGCTTTACTGAACAAGGCGTTGGCCTGTTCCAGCTCAGTAAACACCGCTTCCATCATGCGGTCATGCAGTAAAGCAGCTACTTGCTGTAACTGCTGGGCACTTAATGCCGCTGTAGCCTCAACATAGTAAGCTATGCCGCGCTCTAAACGCTTAACCTGGTTTAAACCACAATTGCGGGCGATGTCGGTGGCTTTTGACGACCAGGGCGAAATAGTGCCCGGCCGTGGCGTTACCAGAATTAACTGGCCGCGTGGTTCGTGGCTGGCAATGGCCGGACCGTAAGTGAGCAACTTATCCAGCGTGTGCTGCTGTGCGTCAGTCAATGCGCTGCTCACATCAGCAAAGTGCATAAACTCAGCGTAGATATTGCTGACAGTTAAGCCACTTTGGGCGCATTGGTCGAGTAACTTCTGAATTCTGAAATCGGACAGTGCTGGCGCACCACGCAGGATCAACATAGTTTTTTTTCCCGTGGGTTTGTCAAAATGGAACCTGGGGGTAGCCCCCTGATCGGCGCGCTATTATAAAGAAATTTCTGCCCAAGTGGTATGAGTAAACACTGACGTCGGGGCAGAAGTTTGCTATAACAGCGCAGAATGTGACGATACAGGTTAACTCCGATGTACAAAAGTGGTGCCTGGTTGCTGTTGTTACTGTGGTTGTCCGGCTGTAGCCCCGCACCATCACAAAGCCAGCTTTACCAGATATATCAGCGTGATAGCTTAAAGGTTGGCATTTTGCACGGCCCCACAAGCTATTATGTCGGCATAGACGGTCCCACCGGTTTCGAACTGGAGTTAAGCCAGGCACTGGCTGATAAATTAGAAGTGAAACTGGAACTTTATCCGAGCTATCATCTGGACGAGCTACTGCAAAAGTTGGAAACCGGCCAGGTAGACTATATCGCCGGCGGCTTAACCCAAACCGAATTGCGCAAAAGTAAGTACCGTGCCTCACCGGCTTATCGCTGGATTAATGAAGTATTGGTATTTAAACAAGGTAATGTGTGGCCACGGACGCTGGACGAGCTGAGCGATCAGGTTATCGTAGTGAAAGACAGCAGCCATGCTGAAACCCTGCGCCAGCTAAGCCTGGATAATCCTGATTTGCAGTGGCAGCAGCACCCAACGCTGGATGCTGATGAAATTTTGCAGCAGGTCGTGGATGGTAATATTGCCTATACCCTGACTGACTCGAACCAGTTGGCGCTAAACCGTCGCTTTTATCCCAATCTCAGCATCGCCTTTACCGTGCGTGACAACCTGCCAGTCAGCTGGTTGCTGGCCGATAATCAGGATGATTCCCTGTATGCTGTGCTGATTGAATTTTTTGGCAGCATGTACCAGAGCGGCGAGCTAATTGCACTGGAAGACCGTTATTTTGGCCATGTCCAGCTGTTTGACTACGTCGACACCCTGGCCTATATCGATGCTATCGAGCAAAATCTGCCCAGCTACAAAGACTGGTTTATGCAATATGCCGGTGAACTGGACTGGCGCCTATTAGCAGCACTGAGCTATCAGGAGTCGCATTGGGATCCAAAAGCCAAAAGCCCTACCGGCGTACGCGGCCTGATGATGTTAACCTTACCAACGGCACAGCAGATGGGGGTCAGCAGCCGGCTGGATCCGGAGCAGAGCATCCGCGGCGGCAGCCGCTATTTACACCGGCTGGTCAGTCGCATACCTGAGCGTATCGGCATGCCGGACAGGTTATGGTTTGCCCTGGCGTCTTACAATGTCGGCTGGGGCCATGTCGAAGATGCCCGCATTCTGACGCAACGTCAGGGGGCTGATCCGGATAAATGGCTGGATGTGAAACAGCGCTTGCCGCTACTGCGCCAAAAAAGCTTTTATAAAACAACAAAATATGGTTACGCCCGCGGAGATGAAGCCGTCAGCTATGTTGAAAATATCCGCCGTTACTATGATACGTTATTGTGGGTAGATGAGCGCCAACAAGCGGAACAACGGCTGGAGCAACAAAAACGGCGCCTGACAGAGCAGCTAAACAGCGACACCAGTACAGAAATATTGCCACCAGCCAGCGATACACCGCCAAAGCAGCCTATTGAAAGCCAGTAACTAAGCACCCATAGTAAGTAACATTACATCACTAAAGGTGCGCTATGTTAAAACGAAAAAGACCTCAGGTCAGAGCCAAACGTCGCCGTTTAGTCGACGTGGCCTCCAGCCGCCGCCGCATTAAACGCAATATTGCGATAACAAAATTACACCAACGCCGCCGTCATTATACCGGCTTTTTTAATCTGCCGTCTGACTGCGCTTAACGGCTTTTTGCTCAGCCCGCCGGCGCTGAAAAAAGCCGGATAACTGCGCCGCGCACTCCTGAGCCAAGACACCGGATACCACGTCAGCCTGATGATTAAATTGCCGGTGCTGCATCAGGTTAAGCACTGAACCTGCCGCCCCGGTTTTCGCATCTACAGTGCCAAACACCAGCCGCGTTATCCGGCTATGTACCATAGCACCAGCACACATGCTGCAGGGCTCCAGAGTGACATACAAGGTACAGTCCGGCAGCCGGTAATTGCCCAGCTTTACCGCAGCAGCCCGTATCGCCTGCATCTCGGCATGAGCCGAAGGGTCGTTCAGGCTAATCATCTGGTTCCAGCCCTCGGCCACTAATTCACCGTTTTTTACCACTACGGCGCCCACCGGCACTTCCCCTTGCTGCTCCGCTTTGGCCGCCAGCGCTATGGCATGGCGCATCCAGTCCTCATCAGTCATAATGGCTTACAATTAATTGCTAGATTGGTGGCAAAGTTTACCATTATATTCTGCTGAAATTGGCTAAACTTTTTAGTGTTTGCCACCTCAACCAGTTATCACGGAGCCGTTAAGATGGGCGTGTTTGAAATGATCACCGTTATTGTTGTTTGCGCGTTGCTATTCTCTGCCTTCGACTCATACAACAAAAATAAAGGCAAAGCCGGCAGTAAAGAACTTAACGATATTAAAGCTGAACATGAAAAACTAAAACAGCGTATTGCTACGCTGGAAAGCATTGTTACTGACAAATCCTATCAGCTCAAAGATCAGATTAACCGCCTGTAACCTGAGCAGTTTCAGCCGCGTTGACAGTGTGGCAGTTAGCAGCTGATATGTTACACTGGCGATAACTGCAGACAGGAGCTGATAATGTCGACGGAGATTCTGGTTAACCGCGCCCGCACCATATGCGAACAAAATGGTGCCCGCTTCACCGCGATCCGGGAAAAAGTTTTTCGCTTGCTCGCCGAGCTTAACGGCGGCATTGGTGCCTATGAACTGCTGGAACAGTTAAAGCAAACCGAACCCGGTGCTAAACCGGCCACTATCTATCGGGCATTAGAGTTTTTAACTGAGCAAGGCTTTATCCACAAAATTGAGTCCAGTAATGCCTTTTTACTCTGCCATCACTTTGGCCAGCACCATCCGGCGCAACTGCTGATCTGTGACCAATGCGGTAACGTAACGGAATTGCACTCTGATTTGCTGCAAGAAGAGTTTAACCGCCAGGCAGTAGCGCAGGGCTTCGCGATTAAACAGCAAACAATAGAAGCACACGGTTTGTGCAAAGTGTGTAGTACCGCACAATAAATACACCAAAAACAAAGCCCTGGCTTGTGCATTTAGTAAAAGGTTTCTAATCTTAAACAAGTCTTGGCTCTCTTTTCGTATTCTGACAGGCGTTGACATGAATGTTGAATTTATAAACCCGTTTTTATCTTCGTTAGTAAATGTACTAAGCACCATGGCCAATACGACTATTACGCCTGGCCAGCCCCGGATCAAAAAGGATGAAGTCGCCCGTGGCGATGTGTCAGGCCTTATTGGTATGGTCAGTCCGCAAACCAAAGGCTCGTTTTCTATTACCTTTGAAGAGTCTTTAGCAGTAGAAATTATGTTTCGCATGCTGGGCGAGCGCCCTAAAGGTATTACCTCCGATGTCACCGACATGGTGGGTGAAATTACCAATATGGTAACCGGCGGCGCTAAGCGGATTTTAGGCGAGAAAGGCTACGACTTTACGATGGCCACACCAGTGGTGGTATCCGGTAAAAACCATACCATCTCGCATAAATCGGAAGGCGCGAAAATTTTAATGCCGTTCGATTCTGACTTTGGCAAGGTACATATTGAAGTCAGCTTTGATAAGTAAACTGTTAGCCTGAACCGCACAACGCCAGCACATGCTGGCGTTTTTTTAGGTTGAGATGATTCGCAGCAAGCTGCCAACGTAATAAATTACCATATCGCTGCCCGAGCATAACCTGAAGGGCACGAGTAACCTACATCCTCTTGTAACATTGCTGAATTATTAGAAGAGGGCTTATACCTCAATCAACTACAAAACATGAATATCATCGATAGTGATTACAAATTCACCGCTCTCACTCTTATGGATATCAGCAGACAAAGTTAGGTCACTAATCTCTTCGTCATACCACAAGTCAAACTCAACTTTCCTTGCTTCAGTGGATTCATCGTAGACATCATAAACACATACCGTGTCGTAAGCCGAATCCGGAGGTAAAGTTATAGATCCGGGGTAATCATTTATCGCTCCTTTGATCTCAGCTTCCGAAAGTCGCCCATTCTCGTTCCGAGTTACAATTTCAGCAAACTTCGAATTCACAAGAAGCTCGACCAAGTTCTTAATTAACAGTTTTATTATGTCGTTCAATTTCCAGCTCCTTTACTTTCGGTTACCTACGGATCGCATTGATGTACTCGGTGTTACCCCAATCCCTTCAAAGTATTCATCAGCCCTCAGAATGTGGCTACGCGCTTCACTTTGAGGTAGCCCCGCTCTACGAAGAGCTTTGTATCCAATGCGCCGTTCAGCAGCGTAAGTTCCACCTCCACGCTGTCGCTGCACTTGTGTCGCGATGTAATGTTCCGAACCTTTTGCTGTAGATGGCCCCTTGAGTTGTACTGCTGGCGCATCCATTCGGTTGTAGCCGGGAAGACTCTTAGCGGCAGCATCCTGAATCACATGATGAGAATCGGTTGCCCCAGCATTATTTAGCTGCCTATGAGTTCCCGATGCTCTGTTTGGATCGTTTTTAACATCCGCTTTCGGCTTACCACCCGTCGTCGGCGACGGTGTTAACGCCATCACTACAGCTGGCAAGGTGGTTGATAGCAATGCCACTTTCGCAGCATCAACACTATCAGGATTACCCTCCAGCTCGGCCCGCTGCACATCCATTTGCGCATTGGCAACATCAACAAAGGGATTATTCAGCATCATGCCCATCCCTTCAACAATATTTGTTGCTAAGCCAGACAGGAAGCTTGGTTGTGTGCTGCTACCACTGGCAACCTTAGCCGAGTTCTGCAAATCAGCACTCTGGTTGCCTTTGCTTACCTCTTCCGTCTTCGAACTGCCCTGCGTCTGGGCCGCAGCTTTGGCATTTGTCTCTTTTTGTTGCTCTAGCGCTGAAGGGCAGAGCTCTCCTGGCTTGGCACCACATTCTGTAGAATACCCCGTAGGGTCGGTATAACTTAACGGGTTGTTATACACGTAACTATAACGGTTTAAGCTTTGCGCATCGCGTGGGTCTTGCACTATCGGGTCAGCCTGCATAAACCGGCCTAAATCCGGGTCGTATATCCGCCCACCCATATGAATAATACTGGCATGGTCTACCTGTATATGGCCGGTATAGCCCTTCTGTGTAATATTCAGCAACGCTTGCAGGTTAGGCAAATGGCTAAACGGGTTAGCGTAGCCACCCCACAATTTTGCATCCCTGCGCTTACCAAAAGCATCAAAGCTGGCGGTTTCTACGATAGTGCCATTGGCATCGGTGATTACACTGCCCGAGCCTAAGTGGTCGTTAAACACATAGTGCAGCGTAGTGGCACCTGTGCTTTTTATCGTGTGAATGGCAATATCGCGGATATAACGCTTTATCTCACTCGTGCCATCCGGCTGGTAAATCGCTTCATGGCCGCCTACGTAATAGGTCACCATATCGCCGCCGGCTTTTTTATCCGTGCGTTTTACCAGCTTTTCTGTCGCATCATAGCTAAAGCGGCTTTCACCCTGGTTTGACCAGATAGTGTGTGGTTTATCAAACGCGGTGTAATCCACCCGCCGCGTTAAGCTGCTGCCTACATAGCGGTGCGTTTGGTTGCCACGCGCATCGTAACAAAAGCGCCGGGTGCCAATTTGGCTAACCGCATGTACCCCGGGTGTTACACTACAAGAACTGGCTTTAGTGCCATACTGGAAGGTAGCACCACTCTCTACATCAGTTTTCGTCAGGATATTACCATTGTCATCATAGGTAAGTTGCAGGTACGCCATACCGTTATGAGCAAACACTTTTTCCAGCCGGTTTAGCTGGTCATAACGCATACTCTCATATATCTCAAGACCGCCAAATGCATTTACGTCACTGCGATAACGCAGGTTACCCAGTTGATCGTAACGGTAGTACTGATGTTGAATAGCGCCATAGCCAGCAAAAAGTCCGGTTAAACGGCCGGATTTGGCATCATAATCACGCTCTACCCGGATATGGTTAGCGGCTTCAGCTTGTGTAAGGTTCTGATACGCATCAGCCTCGTGCATCCGGTAATATGCCTGGCCTGTTTTCACCTCGAAAATCCTGTCCAGGTGGCCATAGGCATACTGATACTGCTGACCGTAACCATTGCCAGCAATATCCATATCGCGGAACAGGCGGCCGTATTCGTCATAATAAAACGCCCGGCTCCAACTCTTGTTATCCAACTGATAGCTTTCGGTAGAGGGCCGGTGATAGCTATCATAGCTATAGCCAGTGACACTACCATTATGGCTTTGTTGCTGTAAAAATGGCGTATTGCCATAGTTAAACAGGTAGGTCAGTGTGTTTGCCCCCTGCACTGTAGTGCTGCGTACTATTTGGCCAATCGCATTACGGTAATGCGTTTTTACTACGCCATCCGGGCTGGTGCGCTTAACATCTTCGCCCAATGCATTAAAACCATATCTAATATTGCCCTTGTCCGGGTCATTCATACCGGTGCGGCGGCCATAACGGTCATAGCTTAGCGACGTTACTGCGCCGTCTACTCCCGTTACCGCTTCAGGCAGGCCCAGCGCAGTATAAGTAAAGTACGTATTATTCCCCAGGCTGTCGGTAGAATAGCTTATCTCACCACGGCCATTGTGCTGCTCTTCCCGCCTACGGTCCAGGCTGGTACCGCTGGCTGCATCGCCATAGCTACCCGTTATGTCCTGCGTGACTTTGCCGGCGTAATAACTAAAACGCGTAGTTAAGGCATCCGCCGATTGCACGGTGTCTTTGCGGCCTAAGCCGTCATAACTTAAGGTGTCATAGTAAGTTGTTTGTCCATTAATATAAGGCTTAGATACCTTAACCGCCCGCGACAGCCTATCATACAGCGTATCTGTCAGGCTCCAGCGGCCATCCAGTAACTGAATAGCCTCGCGTACTTTGTTGCCGACGTTATCCAGAAAAGTAATAGTATTTGGCTGGTCTGGTGATGACATAACCACTGCCAGCACAGCGTTAGCAGGGCAATCACTGCGATTGCTGCAGAGCTGTTTGGTGAACTTAGCAGAGCTGCCCTGATTGGTGTAGCTAAAATAACGCTCGCCAAAGCTGTCATAACGATAGTACTCACGCTGTCCGGCACGGCTGTTGTATTGGTTAAAGCGCACTTCCTGTGGCTGCCCCAACTTATTAAAGCTATGGAATGACTGTTCAGTGTAATACGGATTACTGATCCTGGTCAGGTAACGGCCAGTAGAGTCATAGCTGAATGTTTTACGCCGAAATACTTTCTCAGCATTATCCTCAGTAGCGGGTACCGATGCATCACCACAGCTCTGGGCAAAATGCAGGCTACACTGGGTTTGCTCAGTCAGATTACCTTTACTGTCGTAACGCATAAAACTTTGCAGATACAAGCTGGCAGCACTACTGTCCGGTTGCTGAATAACCTGCTGTACACTGCCATTGATATTGTAAACCGTGTCTGTTGTTTGACTCACGCTACTCTGGCCGGAACGGCTGCGACTGGTAACAGTGCGGGTTGGCCGCTGAATACGCCAGTTAGCCAGGTCTTCATCGGTGTACTCATAAGTGACGGTTTGGCTACTACTGCTATTATCCAGCTTGTCAGACAGTGTAGTTACTGTGCTTTTTACTCTTGGATAATTCGCAGCGGTCATTTCAAAAGTTGTTTCTGCTACGGTAGTCGAGGCTGCAATAGTGGAAGAAATATCACCATAGTCCGCATTCAGATAGTACTTATCCGTCTGCTGTTTACGTGGTGCAACAAAACGGCTTTGCTTACTGTTACTGGCCAGGTTCCACCAGGTTGAAACGGCAGTGCGCTCCGCCAACTGGCCGCCGACAAATATCTCAGATTTGCTCAACAAACCATTAAAAGGCGGATCTTGCCGAAAGTACTTAACCGTTTTGGTTTTGGCAGTAATATCTTCAGTGGTTACCTCTGCAAAACCCAGCGCACCGCGACCACCGGCCTGAGTTTTCATGCCTTTGTAGCTGTATTTAATCACCTTGTTTAGCGGCTGGCCGCTTTGGGATAAACCGGTAACCTCGGTTACTTTAGCCACTACCGGCATAGTAGAGACAATATCGCGCACTTTGGAGCCACGGCCCCAGCTAACTGCCGCAGCACCGGTGTCTTTTTGGTACACCTGTGGATCATTTAACCGGCTATATTCAACGTTAAACTGTTTGCCTAAACCGTTATCGATTGAGATCAGTTTGTCCAGCGCATCGTTATTGGCATTTCGGTCAAAGCGAATATGTACTTTTTGCGCAGCCACATCAAAATAGATCAGTTCTGGCTGGTCATCGCCATCTAGGTCAGCCCAAATGTAAGGGTCTGTTTGTCTTACAGGCCAGGTAACGCTGCCTAACAGTTCTTGCGAGGAAGATGAATGGGATAACGACGGTTTCCAATAAATACTTTTCTGATGAACATAAACAATATCATCTTTGCCATCGCCGTTGATATCAGCAAAACCCTCAAGGCAATTGTTAAAACCATGATTTACCGTCTCACCGCAATCGCTAGGTACTGTATCAAACGAAATACCAGCATTAGCGAAGTTACGCCCGGTTTTTAAATACTTGGCTCCACCAATCTTTTGATAATCAGTTACACCATCGCCATTTAAATCACCAGATAACTCGTAATGATCTAAGTATTTACTGCCAGCATAGGACACTAAAACACCTGCATAATTTTGTCCATTAGACTTGTTAAGCTCTATAACATAGTCATCATTGACAAACTCACTTGGTGTGTGGCCTGTCGCCGGATCATACATTTCACGAAAATAATGCATTGGTACAGCTCGGTCTAATAAACCATCGCCGTTGTAATCAAATACGAAATCAGTTAAACGCTTTTGTAAACCGTAAGGTCGAACATAATAGTCTGTCGCCCATTCACCTGAATAAGTATTTTCAGCCACAAATTCCGCTATTGCAGCGGAAATACCGGGAGATGGCTCGTCAATACCATCCCCATCCCAATCGTAGTGCGCAGCGTATCCATACTGGATTACTTTCTTTCCATCACCATTAGTATCTATCAACCTCCAGGGAAAGTGATATACGATAGGCTCATATTGCCTGGAGTACTTAAAAGGTTTTAAGTCAACAGTAAGCAGCGATTTATTGTTTTGATAAGTAAACGACTGCCCCGAAAATTCAAACGCAAAAATTTTTCCTACTTCGCGATAAACACTGGAAACGAACAGCTCAGGTTTACCATTATCGTCAGAATCAATAACTTGCAGCTTATAAGCTGGGCAAGTGCCATACATATCGCGTTTAGTGCAATTGTTTTTACCCTGCACGGCACTGTAAGAAGATAGACTGATAACTGTTTCCTGACTCTGCAGTCCAGAATACGTATAGTCCGAATAGGTTAACTGTGTATCCAGGCTACAAGTGCCATTGGCCGAGCCATTACACATTTGCACGGTTTGTAGCAAACTGCGGTCACTGAAGCCACTTTGTTTATAGCGCAGATGATAGCTACGGACGGCCTTGTTGTTGTGGTTACGAATGATAATATCGGCAATACGTGAGTTGTGAATCAGCTTATTACCTAAATAATAGTGTGTGGATGCATCTGGCCTACTTTCATATACCACCTCAACTTTGTTCCCGGCATACTGAATGTACTGTAATAGCGGCAAATAATCACGCTGGCGTTGATACTGATACTTAATCTGCTGATCAAATAAATTGTAGCGTGCTGATTGCAACCAACTGTATGGCATGCCTGAAATTGTATCGATTTGCACACTGTTATCACTATCACCATAGATTATCCTATCGCCGTTTGGGCGGTACAACGTAAAATAGCTGCCAGCG
Organism: Rheinheimera pleomorphica; assembly: GCF_011634895.1. Lineage (GTDB taxonomy): Bacteria > Pseudomonadota > Gammaproteobacteria > Enterobacterales > Alteromonadaceae > Alishewanella > Alishewanella pleomorphica. The sequence goes on from NZ_SIRR01000008.1 coordinate 475,098, forward strand.
CCACTGCTGCTTTGCACGACCTTTACATCAGGTTGTTTGTCCAACCGATACTCGGCGCCGCTGAGTAAATTACTGCCGGACACCAAACGCAGCTTTTCACCGTCTAAACAGAGGGCGTCTGAGTTAGTAAAGGTGATCTCCTGATATAAACCTTCTTCTTCGAGAACTTTCTGACAGCGGCTTAACGACGAAACAGCAGATAAAGCCCAGCCCAAGCCAGCATCGCCATTATTGGCCAAAGAAGAGTAATTTAGCGATAGCTCTGGTGTAAGGCCGCCAACACCTCGTAGTAATTCGAGAGGGATGTTATGAGCCAGAGCACCTTGATCAGACACAGAAAAACTGCTGTCAATAGCAATGACAGAAGTAGAAGAAGCTGATTCGGCAGGAATAGACACAGTGCGTGCTGCTGGCACATCGGCGACAAAATCAATATCTGCAACACTCTCCGGCACCACTAAAGTGTCACTGAGTGCGGACCATGTAGAGCATGTTTCATGTTCCCGCTCCGATTTACTGCTCAAAATCACCACATTGTCATCATCCTGGCTTAACAGCGAGATGGGTGGTTTTACCGGGCCTATCTCATTATAACTGCCTTTACAGGCTTTGACTCTAAACTGATAGCTCGAGCCCAATATCACAGTGTATTGTTGTGGCGAACCGGCAATAAAATATCGATGTATAGCACCATCTTTCAAAGATTGAATATAATATCGGTCGACTAACGACGTCTCAGACCATGTTATCGTTGCTGTCAAGCGGGTTCGAGTCACAACAGGCTTCGTGGGGGCAGGAACTTGCGAAACAGGAGGAGGAAGTATGATAGGGCTTGGCGTAAACGAGGTACTGGCAATGGCAATACTGCTACAACACATAGCTAAAACAACAACAAAAACTCTCAACACAATGGCTCACCACATTAACGATAGAAAGCCGGACAATCTACATTGAAAATAATTTTAAACAACATTTTTTACATAATAGAGCTTTAAAAAAGCATACTGTTAATTCACATAACTAAACTGCACACGGCTGGTGATATTACATAGCAGTTCATAAGGGATCGTATCAACCCGTCGTGCCAGGTGCTCTACCGGTAAATCGTTACCCCACAGAATAACCTTATCACCAACCGCTACCGGCTCATTGCCAACATCTACCGTTATCATATCCATTGATACCCGGCCGACGATAGGCAGGCGCTTACCGTGAATCAGTACATCGGCATTATTACCGGCCCCGCGTGGGTAGCCATCGCCATAGCCCATTGCCACCACCGCTAAGCGGCTGTTATGCGCTGCTATCCAGCTGCCGCCATAACCGACGGCATCTCCGGCGCTCACCTGCCGCACCGCGATAACACTACTGCTAAGTGTCATTACTGGTTTAAGGCCATGATCGCTGCCCACGCTATCTGCCATCGGTGATACACCATACAGCATTAAACCGGGGCGTACCCAATCGCCATGGCTTTGCGGCCAGTTTAATACCGCCGCGGAATTGGCCAATGAATGCTCACCGGCACTATTTTGAGTAATTTGATCGAACAGCGCCAACTGTCGCGCCGTTGCAGGCTTATCCAGTTCATCTGAGCTGGCAAAGTGACTGATTAGCCTAAGCGGGCCCTGTACATTAGGGCTTTGACTTAAACGCTGATACAACTCTTCAAATTCGTGTGGGTAAATTCCCAACCGGTGCATACCGGTATCAATTTTTAACCACACCCGTACCGGTGCATCCAAAACTGCCGCCAACAACGCTTCAGCCTGCTCGCGATGGTGGATCACCAGCTGCAGGTTAGACGCCACCACCTGTTGTAATTCATCGGCGTGAAAGAAGCCTTCCAGCAACACTATAGGCTTGGTTATACCGCCTGCCCGCAATGCTAAAGCTTCATCAATGCGTGCCACGCCTAAGGCATCTGCTGCTTTTAGCACTTGTGCTACGCTAAGCATGCCATGACCGTAGGCGTTAGCTTTAAGTACGGCCAATACTTTGCTTTGCGGCGCAAGTTGCTTCACCCGGGCAAAGTTATGCTCAAGCGCCGCTAAATCAATAGTGGCCTGCGGCCGACGGCTTAGCATTAATCTTCCTCAAACCTGGCGCTGCCGGCGTAGTTATCAAAGCGCGAATAGCGGCCATGAAAAGTTAACCGCACCCGGCCAATCGGGCCGTTCCGCTGCTTACCGATGATGACCTCGGCCGTGCCTTTATCCGGGCTATCGTCGTTATACACTTCGTCGCGGTAGATAAACATAATTAAGTCGGCGTCCTGCTCGATAGAGCCGGACTCTCGCAAATCCGAGTTTACCGGTCGTTTATCGGCACGTTGCTCCAGTGAACGGTTAAGCTGCGACAGCGCCACTACCGGCACTTTCAGCTCTTTGGCTAAGGCTTTTAACGAGCGGGAAATCTCAGCAATTTCTAAGGTGCGGTTTTCACTTAAACCCGGCACTGTCATCAGCTGTAAGTAGTCGACCATGATCATGCTTAAGCCGCCATGTTCACGCGCCACCCGGCGTGCCCGTGAGCGTACTTCGGTCGGTGTTAAGCCTGAACCATCATCGATATACATTTTGCCTTTGGTGTTCAACAGCTCAATGGCCGACGATAAGCGTGCCCAGTCTTCATCTTCCAGCTGACCGGTACGTACCTTGGTTTGGTCAATGCGGCCCAAAGAGGCCAGCATACGCATCATAATTTGTTCGGACGGCATCTCTAAGCTGAAAATCAGCACTGGCTTGTCACTGGTGATGGCGGCATGCTCACACAGGTTCATCGCAAAGGTGGTTTTACCCATCGATGGCCGCGCCGCCACAATAATCAAATCGGATGGCTGCATACCGTTGGTCATTTTATCTAAATCGACATAGCCGGTAGATACCCCGGTAACCCCATCATGTGGCGAGCGAAACAACTCGTCTATTTTTTCAATGGTTTTCGCCAGGATACTGTTAATTGGCTCCGGGCCTTCATTGGCATTGGTGCGCTGCTCAGCAATTTTAAATACTTTGGTTTCAGCAAAATCCAACAGCTCTGCCGAGGTACGGCCCTGGGTATCGTAACCGGCATCGGCAATGTCATGCGCCACAGAGATCATATCGCGCACCACAGCGCGCTCACGCACGATTTCGGCATAGGCCAGAATGTTAGCGGCACTGGGGGTGTTCTTGGCAATTTCGCCCAAATAGGCAAAGCCGCCGACATCATCAAGTTGCAGGTTAGCTTCTAAGTCTTCCGATACGGTAATAATATCTATCGGCTGGGTTGCCTCGGCCAAACGTGACATGGCAGCGAAAATGAAACGGTGCGCACGCAGGTAAAAGTCCTGTTCCACCACTTTTTCGGCGACCCTGTCCCAGGCTTCGTTATCCAGCATTAAGCCACCAAGCACAGACTGCTCAGCTTCTATCGAATGCGGCGGCATTTTAACCGCGGCTACCTGCTTGTCTTTAGTACTACTCATAACACCTGTATCAGTTAGCGAAAACAGCATAATGCTAACCTGCTAAAGGCAGATCACAAAGCAAAGTCAGAGAAATTTTTATCGGAAAATGTAGATAACAGCGGGGGCGGTAGAAAAGAAAAAGCGCACTGCCAACGCAGTGCGCCTTTCAAGCAATTAAGCTTCTGCGATTACAACAACTTTTACCGTTGCAGTAACTTCAGCGTGTAACTGAACGTCGATATCGAACTCGCCAGTTTCACGTAAAGTACCATTTGGCAGTTTAACTTCTGCTTTAGATACTTTAACGCCAGCTTCAGTGATAGCGTCCGCGATATCACGGGTACCCACTGAACCGAACAGTTTGCCTTCGTCACCGGCTTTAGAAGCGATAGTCACTTCACCCAGCGCAGCAAGTTTAGCAGCACGGTCGTTTGCAGCAGCTAAGTCAGAGGCTAATTTAGCTTCTAATTCAGCGCGACGGGCTTCGAATTTCTCGATGTTAGCCTTAGTAGCCGGAACTGCTTTACCCTGTGGGAATAAGAAGTTACGGGCATAGCCAGACTTAACAGCTACATTGTCACCTAAACCACCCAGGTTAGCGACTTTGTCTAACAGAATAATTTGCATTGCTTATACCCCTTCTGTATTAACTGTGTGAGTCGCTGTACGGCAGCAGAGCCAGGTAGCGAGCGCGTTTGATAGCGCGAGCCAGTTGGCGCTGATACTTAGCGCTGGTACCAGTAATACGGCTAGGTACGATCTTGCCGCTTTCTGTAACGTAGTTTTTCAGAACAGCGGTATCTTTGTAATCAATCTCTACAGTGCCTTCTGCAGAAAAACGGCAGAATTTACGGCGACGGAAAAAACGTGACATTTGCCTGTCTCCTAACTTATTTGTTCAATGTGTTGCGCATGCAGCACCAGCTTAGCTTGTCCGCTGCGGCTTTGGTGGCGGTTTAAAAAACCGGTCACCTTTACCATGTTGCCCAACGTTAACTGTCGGGTATGTTGTGTTAGTGCGGCCCCGGTCAGTACTACCTGGATCCTGACATAAGCCTGGCGATTTAAACCAGCTTCTGTCTGTAAACTTCGGTGTTCTAACACCAGAACCGTATGCGGTATGCCCGCCGGACTTTCGCTGTGCTCTGGCTGACGGCAGATACTGCCAACCAGTACGGTGCAATTGTCCATTAACAACAACTTACTCTTCGTTTGCTACTTGCTCTTCATTTTCGCGAGGAGCACGTTCACGACGTTCTTCACGTACTTTAGCCATTGGTGATGGCTCAACTACGGCACTGTCAGTGCGCATAATCAGGTTACGTAAAACGGCGTCGTTGTAGCGGAAGTTAGTTTCCAGCTCATCAATCACAGTTTGTGGTGCTTCTACGTTCATCAGAACATAGTGTGCTTTGTGCAACTTCTGGATTGGGTAAGCCAGTTGACGGCGGCCCCAGTCTTCCAGACGGTGAATAGCACCACCCGCTTCTTTGATCGCGCCAGTGTAACGCTCGATCATGCCAGGTACCTGTTCACTCTGATCAGGGTGAACCATAAAAACGATTTCGTAATGACGCATTGTAGCTCCTTACGGTTAGTAAGCCTCGGGGGAACTCGGCCGGGGTTCTCATGGAGGCAAGGAACGTTAGTGTATGGCCGAAGGTCGCGTATTTTACGGAGTTAGCGGATAAATAACAAGCAGAAAGCTACATGATTAGCAGATTAAGCAGGTAAAAGTGAGTGCTGGCGCAGCCACAAACCCATTTCGCGTTAGCGAAGGCGGCGGACAAATTCGTCAGGAACGAATTTGGCAAGCTTTGCTGAGCCGCCTCACTGAGGGCAGGATTGCCCGAAGTGCCGTTGTGGCGAGCACAGCACTCACTTTTACCGGCCAGAAAACAGCAAGGCCAAAAGCAATCGGGTGTGAAGTTTACTGGCGCTGGCGCACCGCTTCGAACAAGCAAATGCCGGCAGCGACCGATACATTAAGGCTGGAGACAGCACCAAACATCGGAATTTTTACCAGGCTGTCGCAGGTTTCGCGGGTTAAGCGGCGCAGGCCTTCGCCCTCAGCGCCCAATACCAGCGCCAGCGGGCCTTTTAAATCGGCATCGTACACTAAGGTGTCCGTTTCACCGGCGGTGCCGACTATCCAGACACCGGCATCCTGCAGTTCACGCATGGTGCGGGCTAGGTTGGTAATGGTAATAAAAGGCACGCTTTCAGCTGCACCACAGGCTACTTTGCGTACCACTGAGGTTAGTTTTACCGAGCGGTCTTTTGGCGCGACAACGGCATGCACACCGGCCGCATCGGCGCTGCGTAAAATAGCCCCCAGGTTATGTGGGTCGGTGACGCCGTCGAGGATCAAAATAAAGGGCTTATCGTTTGCTGCCACAATAGCGGCTAAATCAGCCTCATTGCCTGAGCTTTGTAAGCGGGCTTTCGCGACGACGCCCTGATGCTGGCCACCTACCATATCATCGAGGGTTTTACGGTTACAAAACTGTACCGATACGCCATTTTGGCGGGCTAACTGAATGATCGGCTGCATACGTTTGTCATCGCGATCTTTCATCACGAACAGCTCAAGCACATCTTGCGGCGCACGCTGTAAAAACGCTTCTACCGCGTGAATACCAAAAACCAGATCTGCGTTCATTGTTAGCCCTTGTTTTACCAGTCAGAAAATTGGCCGGCAGTTTACATTAGTTTAGATTATTAGCGAATCGGAATACTGTAAGCTGACCGTTGAAGGCATGGATGCCTTAATCGAGCCTATAGGGACATATTCACGGCGTGTCAGCGTGAGTATTCCGTTTCGCGAGTGGCTTATTACAACTATTTTGCCTTACGCCGTGACTTTTTGCGCGCGGTAATATTACGCGCGCCTTTCGGTTTAGCTTCTGCTTTGGCAGGCGCTTTGCCACCCTTGGCCGAACCGCGCTTGGCGCCTTTCTCTGCAGCCGCTTGCTTAGACGCTTTAATATCGGCTTTATTAACAAAGCGTTTTGGCTCACCCACCAGCACTAAATCAATTTTACGCGCTTCTAAGTTAACTGCCGCCACCTTCACTTTGAGTAAATCACCCATGCGGTAGCTCACTTTACTGTGCTCGCCGGTTAATACATGACGCTCGGCATCAAAGTGGTAATAGTCGTTTTGCAATGAGGTAACATGCACCAGGCCTTCGATATACAGCTCGGTTAAACGCACAAATAAGCCAAAGCTGGTTACCGTGGACACTACACCATCAAACTCAGAGCCCAGGTGATCCTGCATATACTCGCATTTTAGCCAGTCCGCCACTTCGCGGGTGGCATCATCAGCGCGGCGTTCAGTCATCGAGCATTGCTCGCCCAACGGCGTAATTTCCGCTTCAGTATATTCACGGGCACCGGTGACTTTCTGGCCTTGCTTGGCCAGTATGGCTTTAATACCGCGGTGCAGTACTAAGTCCGGATAGCGGCGAATCGGCGAGGTAAAGTGAGCATACGCCTCCAATGCCAAGCCAAAGTGGCCCTGGTTATCACCCTGATATACCGCTTGCTTCATCGAGCGCAACATAGTGGTTTCAATCAGCTCACGATCCGGCCGCTCACCGATGCGATTCAACAGGTCGGTCAGTTCCAGCGGTGTTGGCTCTGAGGGTAAATCAGCCTCGATACCCAGCTCAGCTAAAAAGCGGCGGAAATTATCAAAACGATCAGCGTCTGGCCGTTCATGCACACGAAACAGCGTATGGGCTTCGTGCTTTTCAATAAAACGGGCTGCCGCCACATTGGCCATGATCATGCACTCTTCGATGATCTTATGTGACTCTACCCGGTGTACCGGCACTATCTGTTCAATTTTACGGTGGCTGTTAAAAATAAACCGCGTTTCTACCGTTTCAAATTCTATTGCACCGCGTTGACCGCGCACCTTCGCCAGCTTTTTATACAGGCTGTTCAGGGTTTCAATATTGGTTAGGTTGGCCGCGTATTGCTGACGCAGCTCGGGGTCGCCCTGCAGTATCTTATGCACCTTGTTATAGGTTAAGCGCGCACTGGAATGCATTACCGCTTCATAAAACTGATAGCTATCGAGCTTACCACTGGCACTGATATGCATATCGGCGACTAAACACAGCCGGTCAACGTGCGGGTTTAATGAGCACAGGCCGTTAGATAATGCCTCTGGCAACATCGGCACCACATGATCGGGAAAATACACCGAGTTGCCGCGCTCGATTGCCGTGTTGTCCAGCACCGTGTATGGCAAGACATAGCTACTAACATCAGCAATAGCCACCCACAAGCGCCAACCGCCATTATCTTTGGCTTCAGCATATACCGCATCGTCAAAGTCGCGGGCGTCTTCGCCATCAATGGTAATTAAACCCAATTGCGTTAAATCTACCCGGCCTTGTTTAGCCGCTTCCGGCACTTCCTCGCCGTATTGCGCCACCTGCTTTAATACCGCATCCGAAAATACATGCGGAATCTGATGGTTGCGAATGGCGATTTCAATTTCCATGCCCGGCGCCATATGTTCGCCCAGCACTTCGGTGACTTTACCTACCGCATTGACCCGTTTTGATGGCCGCTGCGTTACCTCTACCAGCACCACCTGACCGTGACGGGCTGCGCCCTGCTCACCATCCGGAATAACAATATCCTGGGTTATACGCGGGTCATCCGGTACCACTACGCCTAAGGCAAAATCTTTATAGTAGCGCCCGACAATAGGGTCGCTGCGCGGCTCTAATACACGTACCACCCGGGCTTCAGTTTTATCTTTACTGTTTACACTTTGCGCTGTCGCCAGCACGATATCGCCATGCAACAAACGCTGCATTTCAAAATTGGGAATAAACCAGTCTGGCCCGCCATGCTCCAGCTTTAAAAAGCCAAAGCCTTCACGGTGGCCTAGTACCGTGCCTTTAACCAGATCCATATTATCGACCAGGCCATAGCGGCGGTTTTTGGTGTAAATAAGCTGGCCGTCACGCTCCATGGCGCGCAAGCGTTTTTTCAGCGCAAAGATGGCGTCGTCATCGACTAAGCCCAGCTCTTGTACTAATTCATCAAAATAAGCGGGGCTTTGGCGTTTTTCGATATGCTCGAGAATAAATTCACGGCTGGGGATGGGGTTGTCGTATTTTTCCTGCTCACGCGCAAGATGCGGATCATTTACCGTCATTAAGTTATCTTTTGTTTCCTAAATTGTGTTAAGTGTAACAGTTATACCGGCAAATGCGTATGAACTTCATTTTACCGGCCTTTTCGCATTCGCCACCACTTTAGCCGGCATCTTCTGCGCCAGCTGAGCCAATAGCTGTTGTATTTGTTTGTGTTTGGCGGCATCAGCTGTTACCGCATGGTGTAGCCAGCGATAGCTTTGTTCAAAGTCTACCGGGCTACCATAACCATCTACCAGTATCTGCGCCAGGCGCAGCTGAGCGTTTAAATTACCCAGTGCCGAGGCTTCACGCAAATAAACAATGGCTTTATCCAGATCCGGCTGCACAAAGCGGCCAATGTGGTAATAACGGCCTACCTGCTCTAAGCCTTCAGGTAGCCCTTGCGCGGCAGACTGCAGCATTAAATCCCAGCCACGTTCAACATTACGCGGCACACAGACCGCGTAAGCCAGCATATCGCCATATAAAAATTGATACGCCGGCAGCTGCATAATATCGGCCCGGGCTTCGATATCGCGTACTAACTGACAGTCATCAGCGCGCACCCGTTTAAGGTGGCTGTTAGTTTGAATTAACGCCAGTAACTCATCCTGACTGTACAGCTGTATCGCTTCGAGCTCCTGCGCCAACGCAACGGGTGCCACCGACAGTAACAGTGCCAGTGTTAAACTCAGCATTTTCTTCATAACCTGCGCCTGAAAATTGTCATCACAGCCTTTATCGGCCTGAACTGCGTTTTTTAAAGCAAATTTCAAGCCTTTTATTGTTCATTGTTTAACATCCAGGGGGCTGCCAGTTGTGGCCTGGTCACTTTTCGTTCAATAGACGCCGCACTGACTGCCACATCGCTACAGCTGTTGTTGTTGATATAATGCAGCGCTTCAGCATACAGCGGGTCCGTCGCGACGCCCCAGTCACCCGCAATAGCGGCTGTTACCGGGCAGTTTGGCTGCAAGCCATTAAAATAATCGCCCTGGTCTAATGCATTAACAGTCTGAAAATTAATCGCAAACAACACAAAGTTACCAATAATATCCGGCTGCTGCCCCACAGGCTTACCACAGGTGGTAGCGCCAATTTGCACTACGTCAACAAAAGGTGCTAATGAATTAATCACCAGTTCGCTGGATGAACAGCTGGCTTCAGTCGTCAGCACAAATACCCGCGGCAGGTTTAGCGCGCTACGCCCGGCGCCCAAGGCAAACAAGGTAGTGGTGTTTTTTGCAGTGTTTTTATCGTTGTACTGATACTTAACAAATACTTCGCCTTGAACAACGTCTTCAGCAATTTGCGTTGCTAACTGATTTGCCACCCGGATAAGGCCGCCACCGTTATAGCGTAAATCGAGTACCAACTCATCAACACCTTGTGCGGCAAAGTCAGCAAAGGCTGTTTCCAGCTCAGATTCCGACAGTTCAATAAAGGTATTAAACACCAGGTAACCAACCAGCTTGCCGTCGACATTGCTGACTGAACGGTGCAGCACTGTGTTAGTCGTTACTTCACTTTTAACAAAGTCAGCCGACAGCTCGCTGCCATCTGGCTTTTGCCAGACAAAGTTGCGCATAACACCGGCTTCATTCGGGCCGTAAACATCATCATTAGTGGCAGTACCAGCATCAAGCCGGCTTAGCCACTCAGCAACGCTAACCCCCTCAATTTCAATTATTTTGTCGCCACGGCGCAAGCCATTTAGCGCAGCGGAACCCTCGTTATACACATAAGCTATTTGCAAGGCGCTGTTATTATCAACCCGACTACTGGAGAAGCCATAGCCAAAGAAAGTGGCATTGATAAAACGATCTTCGTATTCCTGTCGGGTCAGAATAAAACTGTACCGATCTTGTGGCGCAGCGACTGCCTGTAACAAGGCTGAAGGTGAATTGTAACTATCCGGGTTGATACTGGCTGGCAAATCGCGGTACCACAAATAGTCTCGCTGCAATGCACAGAACACCTGTGAATTTACATCAGTACGCTGGCACAAATCCGTCGTTGCGGTATCGTCATCACTACTACTACTGTTGCCACCACCGCCACAAGCGGTCAATCCCAGCAACAAAGTACAAGTTAATAACAAACGCATAGCACCGGCTCCTTAATCTACTATTTAAGCAGCATAAAACAAAAATGCTGCCCTTAGGCAGCATTTTTTATACGCAACAGATAAACAGCCGGATGCTAACCTGCAAACGGATGGCGCAGCACTATGGTTTGTACCCGATCTGGCCCGGTTGAAACGATATCAATGGGCACACCGGTTAACTGCTCTAAACGGGCGATATAATCCCGCGCTGCCTGTGGCAACTGCTCCAGCGATTGCACACCAAAGGTGCTATCCTGCCAGCCCGGCATTTCTTCGTATACCGGTGTTACCAGCTCGTAGCCTTCCGCCGCCAGTGGTGGTACATCAGTAATATTGCCGGCCGCATCTTTATAACCAGTACAAATTTTCACACTGTCCAGGCCATCTAAAACATCCAGCTTGGTCAAACAGAATCCTGAGATGCTGTTTAGTTGCACTGCACGCTTAACCGCTACAGCGTCAAACCAACCACAACGGCGTTTACGGCCGGTGGTGGCACCAAATTCATGGCCTTTAACGCCTAAATGCTCGCCGACTGCGCAATCAAGTTCAGTTGGAAATGGGCCTGAGCCAACCCGGGTGGTATAGGCTTTAACAATACCTAACACATAGTCGAGGTAACGTGGGCCAAAACCGGCACCGGTCGCTACACCACCGGCAGTGGTGTTAGACGAGGTTACGTACGGATAGGTACCGTGATCGATGTCCAGCAGCGTGCCCTGGGCGCCTTCAAACATGATTTCCTGGCCAGCTTTACGGGCACGGTCAAGCAAATCGGTGACATCTACCACTAACGGTTTTAAGATCTCGGCGATTGCCAGCGCATTGTCCAGTGTCGTTTGGAAATCGACCGCCGGCACCTTGTAGTATTGTGTCAGGGTGAAGTTGTGTAACTCCATCACCGTTTTCAGCTTTTCAGCGAATAACTCAGGATTAAACAAGTCACCAACACGTAAGCCACGGCGTGCTACTTTGTCTTCGTAAGCCGGGCCAATGCCACGGCCCGTCGTACCGATAGGTTTATCACCACGCGCCAGCTCACGTGCCTTATCCAGCTCAACATGAAACGGCAGGATCAGCGGGCAAGCTTCTGACAGCAGCAAACGCTCTTTTACCGGTACGCCACGCTGTTCCAGCATGGTCATTTCCTTTAAGAACGCTTCTGGTGATAGCACTACACCATTACCAATCACGCATTTTACGTTGGCGCGCAAAATACCTGATGGAATTAAATGCAACACGGTTTTTTCACCGTCGATTACCAGCGTATGGCCGGCATTATGGCCGCCCTGATAACGCACCACATAACTGGCTTTATCTGTTAATAAATCGACGATTTTACCTTTACCTTCGTCACCCCATTGGGTGCCGAGCACTACGACGTTTTTGGCCATGGTTCCTACATCATGGAAAAAATTAGGCGTGGATTCTACCAAATCGCCAACCAAGTTTCAGCCGTCTGGATGAAAAAAAGCCGCTTTTTTCAAAGCGGCTTAATCTATCAAGTAGGATCAATAACTTAGCTAATCAACCTGCCAGGCAAGATAAATCATAGTCTGCACTGTTGTGATATAACGCAAAACCAAAGCGCAGCCGGTCGCCGCGATAGTCGGTTTCAATGCCGGCGCGTTTAAGCTGCGCTGCCAGCTCAGCCACCTCAGCCGGCGTACCGCAGCGGAATGTCAGAAAATGGCCATGCTGGTTCAGATCCTGTGCCAGTAAGCTTGCGCTATTCAGCCGCGGATGCTGCAGTGCGTCAAGCTTGTGTAAAAACACCTGCTGTAACTGCTGTACATACTGATGTATGCGGCCAACACTAATACCTTGCTGCTTAAACAGCCTGAGCACAGCGTTGAGCCGGTATAAGGCAGAAAAATCCATGGTCGCACCGGCAAAACGATAACCATCTTCGCTGTACAGCACCGTCGCAGATTTTTCGGCCGCCAGAGTGCCAAATTCAGCAAACCAGCCGGTATATAACGGCCGCTCCAGGCTACCCAGCGGTACCGCCATAAAGCAGCAGCCTTCACCGCCACCGGCGTATTTATAACTGCCGGCCAGATAGAACACCCGCTCAGCTATTGCCGATAAATCTGTTGGCAACGCCATAAAGCCATGATAACCATCGATAACGATCATCGCTTCCGACACCGCGCTAAGACGGCTGACAAAAGCAGTCAGATCGCTGATGGCAAAGCCGGAGTTAAAAAACACCTGGCTGCAAAAAATCAACTGATACTGCTGCTGCGATGCCGCCTGGCTAAAACGCTGTTCAAAGCTGGCAAAGGGCTCGGTTGGAATAATATCCAGCTGCACATTGTCGTATTCTGCCAGCCGCTTAACCTGGCGGCTAAAGCTGTGAAACTCACTGTCGGTGGTTAAAATTTTCAGCGGCTGGCGCAAGTCAAAGCAGCTTAACAGCCGCATCACCAGCTCATGCGTATTCGGCGCAAAGACAATTTGCTCAGGCTGCGGCAAATGCAAAATGTCAGCAATTAATTGCTGGGTTTGCGGCACCTTTTCAGCAAAGATATAACGCCATTTATCATCCACCAACCGCGCGCTATCGTCCCAATACTCCAGCATCGCGTCCCGGCTGACATCCGGCCAATAATGATGAGAGTGGCAGGCAAAGTGTTGTTTACCCTTATTGGCTGTCAGAAACCTTTGATAAAACTGTTGGTACATAGCTCCCCCATCTGTTCACTGCAGACAAAAAAGGCCCTGACGGGCCTTTTTATCACGTGCAATGTTTAATTTTGCACCTTATCTGACTTCATATATTTAAAGAAGTCATTATCCGGTTGGATAACTAAGACGTCATCTTTGTTCTTAAAGCTGTTTTTGTATGCTTCCAGGCTACGAATGAATGAGTAAAACTCAGCATTCTTGTTGTATACCTCGGCATAGATATTAGCAGCCATCGCATCACCTTCACCACGCACGCTGCGTGAGTTACGTTCAGCATCGGCCAACATTACCGTGACCCGGGCATCAACATCGGCGCGGATAATTTCGGCTTCTTCCATCCCTTTAGAGCGATGCTCACGGGCAACGGCATGCCGTTCGGCTTCCATCCGGGCGAAGATAGAGCTACTGACTTCCTGCGGTAAGTTAATCTGCTTCACCCGCACATCAACTACCTCTATACCCAACTCTTTTGACGCTTCACCGGCTTGCTGCAGTGCACTTTGCATCAGCTGGGTACGCTCACCAGAGACGATTTCCTGGATAGTTCGGGCACCAAACTCAGTACGTAAACCGTTATTGATATACTGTTTTAACAGCACTTCAGCCTGGGCGGTATTACCGCCGGTAGCCAGGAAATAAGCGCCAAAATCATTGATGCGCCATTTCACATAACTGTCTACCAACAAGTCTTTTTTCTCTGCCGTAACAAAGCGGTCCTGCGCATCATCAAGGGTTTGCACCCGGGCATCTAACTTACGCACAGTTTCAATAAACGGTAATTTAAAATGCAGCCCCGGCTGATAAACCACAACGTTCTGCTGGGCATCACGCTGAATTTTACCAAACTGGATCACGATACCGCGTTGTCCTTCAGGCACCACAAACAAAGCTGACAGGAAGATAAACGCGACGACAACAATAATAGCGATAGTGAAATTCTTCATAAGTTACCCCCTGCCGCTGCGCGTTGAGGTACTGCGCGAACTGTCAGTACGGTTTGAGCTGTTGCTGTCAGTGTTGCTGCGACTTGGTGTAAAAGGCACAGCGCTGCTTGGCGCAGTGGCACCAGAACCTTGATTCAGCATTTTATCCAGCGGTAAATACATAATGTTGTTGCCGTTTTTCACATCTACCATCACTTTTGACGTATTGCTGTACACCTGCTCCATTGTTTCCAGATACATACGGTCGCGTGTTACTTTCGGTGCCGCCAGGTACTCTGGTAACAGTTTTTCAAAGCGGGCGACTTCACCTTGCGCTTTTAATACAATTTGTTGCTTATAGGCTTCGGCTTCCTGCATTACGCGATTAACCTGACCACGGGCACGCGGTTCAATTTCCCGGGCATAAGCCTGAGCTTCCTGAATAAAGCGCTCCTGATCTTCCTGTGCTTTAATGGCATCATCAAACGCATCACGCACTTCTTCCGGTGGCCGGGCGTCGCGGAAGTTAACATCAACCAGCGCGATACCCATTTTGTAGGGTTCAATAATACCTTCCAGCTCTTGCCGGGTATTTTGCCGCACCACTTCACGGCCACGGGTTAACACGTCATCCATAATAGAATGGCCGATAACATAACGCAGTGCCGCATCGGTTGCCTGATGCAGGCTGCTGTCGGCATCAACCACTGAAAACTTATACAGACGGGCGTTAAATACCCGGTATTGGATCTCAAAGGTCACCCGCACCAGGTTCTGATCCTGCGTCAGCATAAAGCCATCACTGCGCAAGGTGCGTACACTGGTCACATCTACCGGCAGCACAGTGTCAATAAAGGTCGGCTTCCAGTGAATACCCGGGCCCACTTCGCTGTTGTACTGACCAAAGCGTAACACCACACCCCGCTCAGACTCTTTAATGGTGTAAAAGCCACTGAACGCCCACACCAAAGCTGCCACGATTAACACCAGCACTAACGCCGCTGAAGCGCCGCCGTTGCTGCTGCCACCGGAGGACTTACCGCCGCCGAAGATGCCACCGAACTTTTTACCAAAGTTGCGGAACACTTCGTCTAAATCAGGAGGCCCCTGATCACGTCCGCCCTGTTTCCAGGGGTCGTTATTTTTGCCGTTGTTGCCGGGCTCATTCCAAGCCATGCTCTACTCCGTTCTAAGTTGCAAAATAAGGGTTAATGTATCAAATAAGCTGGGCGCTGACGATATAGTTTTCCAGCAGCCCCTTCGATTGTTTTACGCAGCGTTGCCACACGGCTTCACTCAACCGCAGCTGCAGCTGGCAATTACCCTCGGCGTCAAAATGTTCTTCGGCAATACAATGCTGCTGATGAAACCGTGCCCGCCAAACGGCCTGTTGTGGCGGCAATGACAGCGCTACATCAATATACCGCTCAGACAGCAACTGGGTTATTGCCTGCGCCAGCAAATCCAGACCAGCACCACTGGCGGCAGAAACATAAACCGCGACAGGCTGGGCATATTCGTTATATTCAATACGCGGATTTTGCTCCAGCAGGTCAATTTTATTAAACACCACCAGCTGCGGCAGTTGGTCGGCCCCAATTTCGGCCAGCACCAGCGCCACCTGCTGCATATTGTCGTCTTTGCGTGGGTCAGCCACATCAACCACGTGCAGTTGTAAATCGGCATCGCGGGTTTCCTGCAACGTGGATTTAAATGCGGCGACTAAGTCATGCGGTAAATGGCGGATAAAACCGACAGTGTCAGCCAGAATAATCTCACCAACACCTTTGAGATGAATTTTTCGCAGCGTAGGATCCAGCGTGGCAAAGAGCTGATCAGCCGCATAAACATCGGCTTTGGTCAGACGGTTAAATAACGTCGATTTACCGGCGTTGGTATAACCGACCACCGACACCACCGGCACCTCTGCCCGCTGACGTGCACGCCGGCCTTGTTCTCGTTGCTTTTCCAGCTTCGTCAACCGCGCCTGCAGTGCTTTTACCCGTTCACGTAATAAGCGCCGGTCGGTTTCCAACTGGGTTTCACCCGGGCCACGTAAGCCAATACCGCCTTTTTGCCGATCCAGGCTATCCCAGCCGCGCACCAGCCTGGAGGCTAAGTGTTTCAACTGTGCCAGCTCAACCTGCAACTTACCTTCGAACGTACGGGCGCGCTGCGCAAAAATATCCAGAATAAGGGTGGTGCGGTCAATAACCCTTGCTAAGCACAAACGTTCCAGATTCCGGGTTTGCGCCGGGCTTAAGGCGTGATTAAATATCACCACGCTGGCCTGGGTTTGTGCAACCAGATCGGCAATATCCTGCGCTTTGCCGGAACCGACAAAAAACTTCGAATCCGGCGCACTGCGGCTGGTTGTCACCACCTGCATGCCATTCACGCCAGCCGAGGCTACCAGCAATTTAAGCTCGCTTAAATCTTCGCTGGTATGCTGTTGCGAAAAATTGACATGGACAAGGATCGCTTGTTCCGGCACCACGCTAATATCAGACAAGCGAATAACCTCTGTTATTACTCCGTGTCGTCTTCGTCACTCTGGCCATTGCTGTGGCTAATCATGGTGTTAACAGCCCGCGCCGGCACCACGGTCGAAATGGCATGTTTATATACCATCTGACTCACAGTATTCTTCAGCAGAATTACGAATTGATCGAAAGATTCGATTTGACCCTGAAGTTTAATACCATTCACCAAATAAATTGATACCGGAATACGTTCCCGTCTCAAGGTGTTTAAAAATGGGTCTTGTAAAGATTGGCCCTTTGCCATGTGCCGCTTTCCTTTTTTTATTAGTCCGACTTATATTGGTATTATTTTTTTTATTTCAAGTTGTTAAAACGTCTTTTTTATCCATCTTGTTTAGCTTAGCGAAGATAAAATTGCTTGCAAGTTTTCTGACAGCGGCGCGTCACTTTCCAGCCAGCTTAATTGCTGCCAGCCACGTAACCAGGTGAGCTGGCGTTTTGCCAGTTGCCGGGTTGCCGCTATACCGCGCTCTGTCATGTCGCTGTAACTGCACTCACCCGCAAGGTACTGCCACATCTGCCGGTAACCAACACAGCGCATAGATGGCAAATCCGGGTGAAGATCTGCCCGCTGCTTTAAGCTGCGCACTTCTTGTTCAAACCCTGCTGCCAGCATTTGTTCGAACCGCAGTGCTATACGCTGGTGCAGCACAGCGCGATCTTGCGGCGCTATGGCAAATTGGTGTACTGGAAACGCAAAAGGTTCCCCTTTATCTGCCGTTAGCGCTGTTAAACTGCGGCCTGTAATACGATACACTTCCAATGCCCGGTTAATCCGCTGCGGATCATTCGGGTGAATACGCGCCGCAGATACAGGGTCAATGTCAGACAGTTCAGCATGCAGTGCTGCCCAACCCTTAACAGCCGCTTCAGCCTCTAACTGAGCGCGAACAGCAGCATCGGCTTCTGGCAACGGCGAAATACCGTCCAACAGGGCTTTAAAGTACAGCATAGTACCACCAACCAGGATTGGAATGTTACCACGATGTTGAATTTCAGCAATTAATCTGAGCGCATCTGTGCGAAAGTCTGCCGCAGAATAGTGTTCTGCCGGGTCGCGGATATCAATCAGATGATGCGGTGTCAGTGCCAGTTCTGCTGGCGTCGGTTTTGCCGTACCAATATCCATACCACGATAAACTAGGGCGCTGTCCACACTGATAAGCTCTGACGGCAAGTGCTGATATAGTTCGGTTGCCAGTGCGGTTTTACCCGACGCTGTTGGCCCCATTAAGAAAATAACCGCTGACGGCGCTGTCATTACGCTGACTCCGGCAGTAAGCTCAGGGTTGCGTCCAGTTGCAGCGGAGCGCAGACCCAGAACTGCGGCATACGCAGTATCTCAGTGGCGCAGTTTAACAACGCTGCCGCGCTGACCCCATTAGCTTTAAGTAGCATAGACAATAAACTCTGTATCAGGTTGTCACCCGTTGGGCATTGCTGCAGCCATAATGGCAACCAGTGGCTGATGGCAGTTTGCTTAAGCCAGGCCGGTACTGAGCGCACTATCACCGTCTGATCGGTTAATAACAAGTCAAAACCGGCGTGATTAAACACCTCGGCCTGTGTGGTCAATTGCCGCAGCTGTGCCGCGGTAACATGTATTCTTTGTGGTAACAGCAAAGGTTGCGCGCGCTGTGGGCAGGCAATAAAGTAAGCCGCCAGTGTCGGCACCAGATCTATCAGCACGATATTGTCAGCCTGCTGTTGCAGCAGATAACGATTCGCGGCAATCAAGCTGCCCGCGGCGTTATCGTCAACAGCAGGCTGGGCGGTCTTTACTGCGTCATCCGCAGCGGGTATTACCGCTGGCTCCGCTGGGCTAAGCGCCTTTGGTGCAGCAGCGCTGTGCTGCCAATAGGCCAATTCCCGTGTTACGGCCGCCGCCGAATGCTGTCGGCTCTGATACCCTCTGCCGGCCGCCGCGCCATAGCCGGGACTAGCTGGCTGCTGCACGCCACTGAATGTCGTTGTTAGCGTTTGTGCTGGCGATACCGGACTAAGCGGCAGGTCATTCAGCTGCATTAAGGCATCGGATAACGCCGATACCACAAAATCGTGTATCAATCGGGCCTGATGAAAACGCACTTCATGTTTGGCCGGATGCACATTCACATCAACCTGACGCGGGTCCAGCTGCAAGTACAATACAAACGCTGGCTGCTGCTCGGCAGATAGGCTATCGCCATAAGCCTGGCGGATAGCATGGTTCAGCAGCTTATCGCGCATCATCCGGCCATTGACATAACTGTACTGGCAGTTATTTTGTGCGGTACAAGCCTGCGGCTGTAACAGCCAGCCCCAGATTTTGACATCGCCGTACTGATTTTCAATAAACGCCGCCTGGTCGGCAAAAGCCCGGCCACATAAGGCCGCTACCCGTTTCTGACGCTGTTGCTCTGTGTCCGCCGCCTTTAACCGCCGCACACTCTGGCCATTATGGTTAAGCTGCCAGCTAACATCGTACCGGCTCAGCGCCAGGCGTTTTACCAGCTCATCAATGTGGCCAAATTCGGTTTTATCGGTACGCAAAAATTTGCGGCGCGCCGGGGTGTTAAAAAACAAGTCCAGCACCTCAATACTGGTACCTACCGGATGCGCCGCCGGTTTTACCGTCACCTGCATGTCACGGCCTTCAGCATTGGCTTGCCAGGCTGCATCCTGTGCTGCTGTGCGCGATGTTAATGTTAGCCGGGATACCGAGCTGATACTGGCCAGCGCTTCGCCGCGAAAGCCCAGACTACAGATCGCTTCCAGATCCGTTAAATCAGCGATTTTACTGGTTGCATGCCGGCTAAGTGCCAGCACCAGCTCTTGCTCGGCAATGCCGCTGCCATTATCACGCACCCGGATAAGTTTGCTGCCGCCTTTTTCAATATCAATGTCGATATGGCTGGCACCGGCATCCAGGCTGTTTTCCACCAGCTCTTTGACGACAGAGGCCGGTCGCTCCACCACTTCACCGGCCGCAATCTGATTGGCCAGTTGCGGCGGTAAGATCTGAATAGGCATATCAGGGGATCCGCAGCGTTTGGCCAACGCGGATGCTGTCGGACGATAACTGATTGGCACTGCGCAAATCATCGATCGAGACATTGTAGCGCTGTGCCAGCAAAGATAACGACTCACCGGCACTCACGCGGTGCTCACGGGCGCGTTGCTGGGCAAATAACGAATCAGCCGGCGGCGATTTTTCAAAATGTCGCTTTAGGGCGGCAAATAGCGACCGTGCCAGCTGGGATTGATGCGACGGCGATTTAAGCAGTTTTTCTTCCTGCGGGTTAGAGATAAAACCCACCTCAACTAAAATAGACGGAATATCCGGCGCTTTTAGCACCCCTAAACTGGCCGCCTGCGGTTCCTTTTTGTGCAGGTGCGCAACCTTGCCCAGCTCGCCAAGGACTTCGTTGGCTACCTGATACGCAGTGACCATTGAATGATTCATCGACAAATCCAGCACTGTCTGCGCCAGATAACGCTCATTCGCCGAATCTTTGATAATTTCAGCGACACCTCCAAGCAGTTCTGAGTGGCGCTCGGTTTGCTCAAGCATACGGCCGACTTCAGTAGTAGCACGACGCAGTGACAGCACCCAAACGGACGCCCCCCGTGGCTGCGGCGAGGTAAAGGCATCAGCATGAATAGACACTAATAAGTCTGCCTGCTGGCCGCGGGCAATTTCGGTGCGCCGGTTAACGTGCAAATAATAATCTTTGGTGCGGACCATCATGGCTTTCATGCCCGGCTGGCTATCAATTAACCGCGCAAGCTGACGTGCTATCGGCAGGGTAATATTTTTCTCATAAAAACCGCTGGGGCCAATTGAGCCCGGGTCCTCGCCGCCATGGCCAGCATCAATTGCAATAATGATGTCGCGTGCAGCCCGTATCGCCGGTGGCGGCATATTTATCGGCTGAGGCTCGGGCAAATCCACCACTAAGCGATGGCCGTAAGGCGGCGTTGGCGGTAAGGCGAACACCGTCGCTTTACTGGCATGGGCTAAATCCAGCACGATGCGCATGCTATTTTTATCACTGCTGCTGCGGATGGTTTTAATTAAACCGGTATCACCACTCACCGCAGGCAAGCTACTGCCTGGTTTTATACCATTCAGATCAATCACCAGACGGTCAGGTTTATCCAGCGTAAAATATTTGTGTTCAGGTGCGGCCGTTAAATCGAACACCACCCGGGTGTTATCCGGCGATGGCCAGACCCTGACACTTTGAACTTCGTTACTGGCCTGGGCAACGAAACTCAACGCGCCCAGCAGCAACAGGAAACAGCCTTTGATCTTGTAGTAATTATTTTTCATCGTCTGTCAGAGCTTTTAGTATAGAGGCACCGGCCACAGTGTTAGCGCTGATACTGGCCAGCCGGTGCTGCTGTTCAAAGTTTAAGTGTATGTCGAGATCGGCAACAGGTAAATAACCCATGCCCTGCTCTGGCCATTCAATCAAACACAGGCTATCGGCACGGAAGTAATCGCGAATGCCCATAAACTCCAGCTCTTCGGCATCACGCAGCCGGTAAAGGTCAAAATGGTAAACGCTCAGCGTGCCCAGCTGATAGGGCTCAACCAGAGTGTAGGTCGGGCTTTTTACCTTGCCCTGATGCCCCAGCGCCATTAGCACGCCACGGCTAAAGGTAGTTTTACCGGCGCCCAGCTCACCGTGCAAAAACATCGTCTGGCCGCCGCCAACCAGACGGCCAATTTTACCCGCCAGGGTCAGTGTTGCCTGTTCATCAGCTAATGTAAATTGCATCTTGGCCAAGGTGACTACTCTCGTTACGCTAAAAACGCAGCTATGTTAACAAATTAGCCACGCCCTGAGCCAGTAAAACCAGCTTGCGCTGTCAGACCCACTTTTCGCCGCCGGGTTCCCTGGCCGCTAGGCGTAATTGTGCGCTATATGCTAAATTAGCCCGTCCCTCAACACAGACGGCTAACATGAGTATTGACTATCAGGCACTGGCGCAACAAATAAAGCAATGGGCCAAACAGCTGGGCTTTGACCAACTGGGCATTACCGGCGTCAGCCTGCCTGAGGCTGAGCGTCAGCTACAGAAATGGCTGGATGCCGGTTATCACGGCGAGATGGATTATATGGCCAGTCATGGCATGTTGCGCGCCCGTCCGGCCGAGTTAGTGCCCGGCACCTTACGGGTCCTTAGTGTACGGATGAATTATCTGCCCAAAGGCGCTGGCTTTGCCACTAACCTGGCCGACCCGACCCAGGCTTATATCAGCCGCTATGCGCTGGGGCGTGACTATCACAAACTGATCCGTAATCGGCTAAAGCAGCTAGGTGAGCGCATTAATCAGCACGTCAGCGAGCTGGGCTACCGGCCCTTTACCGATTCGGCACCGATACTGGAGCGGCCTTTGGCGCAGCAAGCCGGCCTGGGCTGGGTGGGTAAACACAGCTTATTGCTGAATCACGAAGCCGGTTCCTGGTTTTTTTTAGGCGAACTGCTGGTCAATCTGCCACTGCCCGTCGACACGCCGCACAGCGGCGATTGCGGCAGCTGCGTGGCCTGTATAACCAGCTGTCCGACCGGTGCTATTGTTGAGCCTTATGTGGTCGATGCCCGCCGCTGTATTTCGTACCTGACCATTGAACTTAAAGGCGCGATACCGGAAGAACTGCGCCCTTTACTTGGCAACCGTATTTATGGCTGTGACGACTGCCAACTGGTGTGCCCGGAAAACCGTGATGCCCCGCTCAGTATCGAAAGTGATTTTCAGCGCCGTCAGCAGTGGCAAAGCCAAAGCTTACTCAGTTTATTTGCTTGGCAGCAGCATGAGTTTTTAAGCTACACCGAAGGCAGCGCCATTCGCCGCATTGGCTTTGAGCGCTGGCAACGTAATATTGCTGTCGCCCTTGGCAACGCGCCGTATCAGCCTGAGATTACACAAGCGCTTGAAGCAAAACTTGGCAGCGCCAGCGAGCTGGTAGCGGAGCATATTCAGTGGGCGTTAGCACAACAAAAGCGCAAACGCTGGCAGGTCGAATCACTGCTACCGCGCAGCACCGAACGACTGGTGCGAATTATTCAGAAGGGTTTACCACGTGACGCTTAGGGCTTACGCCGCTGCTACGCTGCGCTATCCTGGCCTGCGCTAACTGCAAAATCTGCGTCCGCCTGAGTAAATTGGCGCTATGCCATTCAATAATTTCCTCGACACTGCGGCCGCAGCCAAGGCAAATATCCTGCTGATCCAGGCAACAGTTTCGTACACAGGGTGAGTCTGCCATCGTTAATGCCATGTCGTGTTCACTGAGGAGACTATATCGCAGACAACAAAAAACCGCACTGGTTTCCCAAGTGCGGTTTCTGTCGAATTTGGAGCGAGTAACGAGGTTCGAACTCGTGACCTCGACCTTGGCAAGGTCGCGCTCTACCAGCTGAGCTATACTCGCGTTATCTGACGTTGTTACGTCGTGATGGCGCGCATTTTACAAAATCAGTCGGCCGTTGCAAGTGTTTTTTTACGGTAATCTGAAAAAATGCGTGCGATAGGTTACTAATTCAGCAATCGACTCCCGAATATCATCCAATGCCAAATGACTGCCGGCTTTTTGTACTTTTTTCAGCACTTCCGGATGCCAGCGCCGGGCCAGTTCTTTTACCGTGCTGACGTCTAAATTACGGTAATGGAAAAAGGCTTCCAGCGTGGGGGCGTATTCGGCTAAAAATCGCCGGTCCTGACCAATGCTATTGCCACACATTGGCGATTTGCCTTTCGATACATACTGACTTAAAAAGGCGATAGTTTGCTGCTCGGCATCGGCCAGACTGGTAGTACTGGCGCGGCAGCGCGCGGTTAAGCCGCTTTTGCCGTGTTGCTCAACGCACCAGGCGCTCATATTATCCAGCACGTCGTCGGGCTGCTTAATGGCAAATACCGGCCCTTCGGCAAGAATGTTTAACTTATCGTCGGTGACGATAGTGGCCATCTCCAGTATTACATCGGTTTTTGGCTCCAGCCCGGTCATTTCCAAATCCAGCCAGATTAAATTATTGTCATTTACACTCATTAAAAAGCCCTTAGGTTCGTCGCTGCTTTGTTCATTTACAGAATACAGGTATCATACACGCCCTAAGCTTAGCAGTAATAGCATCCTTTACATCAGAGCGATAACAATAGCCGTGCCAAAGAAAAAACACCTGACCCAACGCCAGCAACAACGTATTGCCGATAATGCCGGCAAGCGGCTGCGCGTAGCGAAAAACAAAGGTGTCGACAGCGTGGATGACAGCAGCTTTGCCGCGCCGGAAACGGGCCTGGTGCTAAGCCGCTTTGGCCAGCATGCTGATATTGAAGACAGCCAGGGCCTGGTGACTCGCTGCAATATGCGCCGCTCGGTGGCTTCGCTGGTCACCGGTGATAAAGTGGTCTGGCGCCGTGCGCTGCAGCCGACCGGCGGTATCGACGGCGTTATAGATGCGGTAGAGCCGCGCCACTCGGTGCTGCTGCGGCCGGATTTTTACGACGGTTTAAAGCCGGTGGCGGCCAATATCGATTTAATGATTATTGTCTCGGCTATTTTGCCGGCACTGTCGCTGAATATTATCGACCGCTACCTGGTGGCGGCGGAAATGACCGGCATTAAACCGCTGTTGGTGATTAATAAAGTCGATTTACTCAATGAAAGCGAGCTAAACGCGGTTGAGCAACAACTGGATTTGTACCGTAAACTTGGCTATGACTTTTTACTGGTCAGCGCTAAAACGGGTATGGGCATGCCTGAGTTGCTGAATTATCTGCACAGCGGCACCAGCATCTTTGTTGGTCAGTCGGGTGTGGGTAAATCGTCATTAATGAACAGTTTGATGCCGGGGCTTGAAGCGCAAACGCAGGAAGTGTCTGCTAACTCTGGCCTGGGCCAGCATACTACTACTGTTTCGCGTTTGTATCATCTGCCTGAAGGCGGTGATTTAATTGACTCGCCCGGTATTCGCGAGTTTGCGCTGTGGCATTTAAGCGCCGAAGAAGTCACGCGCGGTTTTACTGAATTTACGCCCTGGCTTGGCCGCTGTAAATTCCGTGACTGCAAGCATGTCAGCGATCCGGGCTGCGCTATTATGCATGCAGTAGAAACCGGCGACGTAAGCCAGGCACGCTATGACAGTTATCTGAAAATCCTCGCCAGTATGGCGCAGGATAAACCGAATCATTTTTAACCTTTACTACGATTAACTTTTACTGAGAACAGAATGGATAATTTAAAAATTACCCTGCAGTACCTGATGCCGAAGCATTTAATCTCTCGTCTGGTTGGTAAGCTGGCCGCCGCCAAACTGGGCTGGTTTACGCATTTTCTGATTAACCGCTTTATTAAAGCCTATGGCATCAATATGAGCGAAGCGCAGTTTGAACGCGCCGAAGATTATACCAGTTTCAATGAGTTTTTTACCCGGCCGCTAAAAGACGGTATCCGGCCTTTAGCGACTGAAGCGCATATTGTTGCCCACCCGGTAGACGGCTGCATCAGCCAGTTAGGCCCGATTGTACAAGGCCAGCTGGTACAGGCGAAAAACCACAGTTACTCGCTGCAGGCGTTATTAGGTGGTGACATCGCAACCGCCGAGCCCTTTATCGGCGGCGACTTTGCCACTATTTATCTGGCACCCAAAGATTATCACCGCATTCATATGCCAGTCACCGGCACCCTGCGCCAGATGATTTATGTACCGGGCGATTTGTTCTCAGTCAACCCGCTTACGGCGGAAAACGTACCAGATCTATTTGCCCGTAACGAGCGCGTAGTGACTATCTTTGATACTGAACTGGGGCCTATGGCATTGGTACTGGTGGGTGCCACTATCGTCGCCAGCATTGAAACAGTCTGGGCCGGCACGGTAACACCGCCAGCCGGTAAAAATGTATTCCGCTGGACTTACCCGGCACATGGCAAAAATGCCATTAAACTGGAAAAAGGTGCCGAAATGGGCCGCTTTAAGCTGGGTTCTACCGTGGTGCTGGCCTTCCCGGCCAATAAACTGCAGTTCCTGGCTGAGCAGCAACCTGGCACGGTAACCCGTATGGGCGCCCCTTTTGCTGAGTTAAAGTAATTTTACAACGGTACTGGCTGACGCGTAGGTACTTTCTTCGGTGACCGTTGCAGGCCAGGATGGCCGAATCGAGCCCCCAGGGAGGGGTTCACGGCGTGTCAGAGAAGAAATGTACGGAGTGGCAGACAGCGGACGGAGATATGGAGGTCTGTTATGCAAATTATCGCCCATCGTGGTGCCAGTGGTGATTATCCGGAAAATACCTTGCTGGCAATGGAACAGGCCATCTTGCAAGGCGCCGACGCTATTGAAATAGACGTATTCGCCGTTGACAGCGAATTAATAGTTATTCATGACCATCACCTGGCGCGCACCACCAATGGTAGCGGTAGCATTTACCAGCATAGCCTGGCGCAACTGCAACAGCTCGACGCAGGCTCTGGCCAGCGCATTCCTACGCTATGGCAGGTATTGCAACTACTGGCACTAACACCGCTGTGGCTGAATATCGAGCTTAAAGGCGATAATACCGTCGCACCGCTACTATCGTTACTAAAACGGGCTGAGCGCGAGTTGCAGTTTGACGTAAACCGCCTGCTGATCTCCTCGTTTAATCACCATCTGCTGGCAGAACTGAACCGACAGAGCTCAGCGCTAAAACTGGGCGCTTTAACCGCCAGCTTGCCTATTGACTACGCCGCCTTCGCCCACCAGTTACAGGCTTATTCGGTTCACTGCGATGTCAGCTTTATCAACCAGGCTTTTGTCGATGACGCCAAAGCGCGCGGTTTAAAGGTGTACGTCTATACGGTAGATCAGGCCGATGATATAAAACGGATGCAGCAGTATGGCGTAGAGGGTATTTTCAGCAACTACCCGGCGAAAGCCCGGCAGCTGTTAAACGCACAGCCTTAAATGCAAAAATCCCGCCGTAGCGGGATTTTCTGGATCAAACAGAGTTAGTGCTCATCTTCGCAGCTGTTGCAGCTGTTACACAACCGCATATTCATCACATGCGCCAGTACCACTAACGAAGCGCCAACAATGAGTACTGCATGTTCATATTCGTGGCCCCAAACATCGCGTTGCCAATAAATAAACACACCTAAAAACAAGGAATAAAACGGATAGAGTTTGCGGTGATAACGGTGAAAGCCGATAAACAACGCAATAAAACCCAGTACTATGGTCACTAAAAGCATAACGCGCTCAAAGGCATGGTTATGTGCAACACTTAAGCCCATTAACGGCAGCACAGGCAAAATAATTGGCAGCATAATGCAGTGAATGGCGCAAAGCGACGTCACTGTAATACCGACTTTATCAAACACGTTTCTGACGATAGCTAACACGTTATTGTCTCTGAGCACAAAAACCACAAGGAACGAGATAATATAACAAAACATTTCACAAGGGAATGCTCGGGACAAAAAATAACGGCCAACACTGACAAGAGCAAAGCGCCTTACGCGGCTGAGGCTTGCCCGGGCGCGCTGACGTTTACCGCGGCTTATGGCATAATAGCAGCACTTTTTTCTGAGTAGTCGTGCAATGGATACTTTACTTAATCAACTTGATGACAATTTAAAAGAGCTGTACCGCAAAGCATTAGACGCTGACGCCCTGCTTGATAACCTGCAACAACAAGGTCATGGCAAGCATCAACGCATTTTTGCAGATAACGCGCTATTTCAGGCCAACAGCAACCGCTTTATGCCGTACTTAGCAGAGACAGCTGAGCAAGTGGCTGCGATGCGCCAGAGTCAGCAGTTTAATACTGCCACCCTGCAGCGTGTTGTAGCGCAGCTAAAACAACTACATACCACCCTGGCAGAGTTTCGCGCTGTTATAACAAAATAAGATAACCAGAGCTTTCTGGTAAGAAAATAATCTAATGCAGTACCGGCACTACACTAGTCTAAAAGAGTTGGTGGAGGTGACTATGGCTGCAATTACAAGCGCAACAACGAATAGCAATCTGGCGCTATCAGCAGCAAGCCAACTGCTGCGCCCGACGAACAACGTAACAACCGAGCTGCTACAAAATACAAACACAGCAGCAGAGCCCAATACCAAAGAAGCCGATCCGGCACGTGACTTTGTCCGGGTTAGTAGCAGTATCGGTCGCGCGGCTACCGCCGGCCAATTAAGTCGGCAGGAAGCACTGGATATTTACCGTCAAATCGCCAGTTTGCTTTAATTCATTGGCTCACTTTGGGCAGCTTGGCGCTGTATTGCTCTAACTGGGGTAACAGTTCTTTGTTAAACCAGCTGTCCAACATTTGCTTCTCGTAGTGAAACTCTTCGTTCGAATGGTTTGACCGCAACGACTGCATAAAGCCCATATCTCGCAGCTTTTCTTCACCACTGGCGACTTCTTCACCATGTTTGTCACGTAACACATAGTTAAACTTTATCGCCGGCGAGTACAGATCCTTAACCACACGCAAAGCGTTGCCGGCGCCGCCAGCAAAATAATCCACCTCGCCAGCTAAATCGATATCGGTGACCGTAACTTGCCACTGATACCCTTCGGGTAAGCTGGTTGCCAACTGCTGAAAAAAGCCGTCAAATTTTTGTAGCACTCTTTCACGGTAAACTTTGCGGCTGTCATTCGCCGGACGAATATCGGTAAATTTCTCCGGCTGCTGCCAGTCAACTTTCACTTCCCCAGCCTGCACTGCGGTTGCAGTTAACATAGTTATACCGCACAAAAGCATTATCTTACGCATCGCCAGTCTCCTGCTTTATCACAACCCATTTTGCTACCTATCTTAGAAGCGATAGCCAGCAATAAGTTTAGTCACTGGCCTAACTATAACCCTGATACCTGAGCCCTGACTGAACTGTTTTGTATAAAAATGTAGCCAATTGTTCTCGTTAGAAAAAAGCCCCGGCAATTGCCAGGGCTTTTAGGGTAAGTAAGCACTTACGTGGCGATTACATCATGCCGCCCATGCCACCCATGCCGCCCATATCAGGCATTGCCGGTGCATCGTTCTTCGGCAGTTCAGTTACCATCGCTTCAGTGGTGATCATCAGTGAGCCTACTGATGCAGCAAACTGCAGTGCTGAGCGGGTAACTTTAGTTGGGTCCAGAATACCCATTTCCAGCATATCGCCGTATTCGCCGCTGGCCGCATTGTAACCGTAGTTGCCAGTGCCAGATTTCACCTGATTCACTACTACTGAAGGCTCTTCACCAGCGTTATCCACGATTTGACGCAGTGGTGATTCCATCGCGCGCAGCGCAATCTTAATACCGTGGTTCTGATCTTCGTTAGCACCACGCAGGTCTGCCAGCTTGGCAGCAACACGTACCAGGGCTACACCACCGCCAGGCACTACGCCTTCTTCAACCGCAGCACGGGTAGCGTGCAGCGCATCTTCAACGCGGTGTTTTTTCTCTTTCATTTCAATTTCAGTCGCCGCACCCACTTTGATTACCGCAACACCGCCAGCCAGCTTGGCCAGACGCTCTTGCAGTTTTTCTTTATCGTAGTCAGAGGTGGCTTCTTCAATTTGCTGACGGATTTGCTTCACGCGGCCATCAATAGCTGCTTGCTCACCGGCACCATCAATAATGGTGGTGTTGTCTTTAGTGATCACGACGCGCTTAGCAGTACCTAACTCTTCCAGGCCCGCTTTTTCCAGTTCCATACCGATTTCTTCAGAAATCACGGTACCGCCAGTCAGGGTAGCGATATCCTGCAGCATCGCTTTGCGACGGTCGCCAAAGCCTGGTGCTTTCACCGCAGAGATTTTCACGATACCGCGCATATTGTTCACGACCAGCGTCGCTAAGGCTTCACCTTCAACGTCTTCAGCAATAATTAACAGCGGCTTGCCTGACTTAGCAACACCTTCTAATACCGGTAACAGCTCACGGATATTAGAGATTTTCTTGTCAACGGTCAGGATATATGGGTTGTCCAGTTCTACCTGGCCAGCTTCCTGGTTGTTGATGAAGTACGGTGATAAGTATCCACGGTCAAACTGCATACCTTCAACCACGTCCAGCTCGTTAGCTAAACCCTGGCCTTCTTCAACCGTGATTACGCCTTCTTTGCCCACTTTATCCATTGCGCTGGCAATGATCTGGCCGATTTCGTCATCAGAGTTTGCAGAGATAGTACCAACCTGCGCAATGGCTTTGCTATCAGCACATGGCTGAGACAGCGCTTTTAATTGCTCAACCGCAGCAACAACCGCTTTGTCGATACCGCGTTTTAAGTCCATTGGGTTCATGCCGGCAGCAACCGCTTTCACACCTTCATTGATGATGTTTTGCGCCAGTACTGTGGCAGTAGTGGTACCGTCACCGGCTTCGTCATTGGCTTTAGAGGCAACCTCTTTCACCATTTGCGCGCCCATGTTTTCAAACTTGTCTTCCAGCTCAATTTCTTTGGCAACTGACACACCGTCTTTGGTGATCAGCGGCGCGCCGAAAGATTTATCCAGAATCACGTTACGGCCTTTCGGGCCTAAGGTTACGCGCACAGCATTTGCCAGCACGTTTACGCCTTTTAACATCTTATTACGGGCTTCATCGCCAAAACGTACGTCTTTTGCAGCCATTTTTCTAATCCTTACAATTCAGTTAATACGTTAAACAGTTCGTGCAGACTTAGTCCAGAATCACACCTAAGATATTGTCTTCTTTGGTGATAACATATTCCTGACCATCAATTTTTTCAGTGCGCTCTACATAAGCACCGAAGATCACTTTGTCACCAACTTTTACGTCTAACGGTTTAACATCGCCGTTGTCTAACACGCGGCCCTGGCCTACTGCGACAACTTCACCACGGGTAGATTTTTCCGCTGAAGCGCCCGTTAAGACGATGCCACCTGCTGATTTACTCTCAGCTTCTAAGCGTTTGATGATGACACGATCATGTAAAGGACGAATATTCATGCTCTATCTCCTAAAGCGTTTTAGTGTTTTAACATGGGTGTTAAATTGTGTGCTCGGTATATGGGGTAACGATGAAAAAAATCCAAGGGGCAAAGTTAAAATTTCTTAATTTGCGCTTAAGCCAAAGCAGTTAATTTCGTGCTTACTGAAATAAAGCTGCACTGGCGCTGGTCTGTGCCACTGTGCTGCTGGTCGCATTCAGCAAGCCAGAGCGCGGCTATCGCCGTATACCGCTGCCATGCTAATGTAACGTCAGCCCCCCACGGTGGCGTTTATGAGGAAGTATAAGCTGATGTTTAAAGTGTTTTTGATGCCATTGTTACTCTGTTTAAGTGTGCTGGCGCCAACGCTGCAAGCGCAACAAAACGCAGTGCTGGACAGTTTACTGAAACCTGATGATCAATTTTTACCGGTCGAACAAGCCTTTGTGTTTGATTTTGTTCAGCAAAAAGACGAGCTCGTTGTCAGCTGGACCATCGCCGATGGCTACTATTTATATAAAGATAAAATTAAGTTAGGCGGCGTAGCGGTCAGTTTTTCTCATCCCAGCTATCCGGCCAGTATGACGATAGAAGATGAGTTTTTCGGCGTGACCGACGTCTACTTTCATCAGCTGACACTGCGCATTCCACTGACTGATGTCAGCGAAGACGCGGTATTTAAACTTCAGTATATGGGCTGCGCCGAAGCCGGGCTTTGCTACCCACCGGTAACCAAAGAGCTGCCATTAGTGGCGCTAAGTGCTGCATCGGGCGGCAGCACAAACAGTGCAGACAGCAGCACCACCCCGGCAAGCACACCGGTTTCCAGCCAGAATACGCTGGCAGAAAAACTCAGTGATGGCGCAAGTTTAGCTACCCTGGCCGGTTTCTTTTTACTCGGTTTAGGCCTGGCCTTTACGCCCTGCGTATTCCCGATGTACCCGATTTTAACCAGCATTATTGTTGGTCAGGGTAAGCAGTTATCCAATAAACGTGCTTTTACGCTGTCGTTTTCTTATGTGCAGGGCATGGCCATTACTTATTCGTTGCTGGGTTTAGTGGTTGCCAGTTTGGGCGTTAAATTTCAGGGCTATATGCAGCACCCGGCGGTGTTGATCGTTGCCAGCATTATTTTTGTGCTGCTGGCGCTGGCAATGTTTGGTGTGTTTAACTTAAGCCTGCCGTCTAGCTGGCAGGAAAAAATCAGTAACGTCAGTAATAAGCAGCAAGGCGGCTCACATAAAGGCGCCTTTACCATGGGTGCGCTGTCGGGCCTGATTGCTTCGCCCTGCACCACAGCGCCATTATCAGCAGCGCTACTGTATGTCGCACAAAGTGGTGATTTATTGCTGGGCGCCATTACACTTTACATTTTAAGCTTAGGCATGGGCCTGCCGTTGCTGCTGCTGGGTAGCTCCGGTGGGAAACTGCTACCCAAAGCCGGTAACTGGATGAATGCAGTAAAAACCACTTTTGGCTTTTTACTGTTAGCAGTACCGCTGATTTTACTTGAGCGTATGCTGCCATTTGGCTATGTACTGGCAGCGGGTTCGCTGTTGCTGCTGTGCTTTGTTATCTATTTGTACCGCACCCTGTTTAGCCTGCAAAGCGCCACGGCGAAAGCTAGTGTGTTAATTGTCGGCCAGGTACTGTTAATTGGCGCTATTTTACTTAACGTACGCTACTGGTGGCCTGCGCCGGTAGCAAGCGGCGCTGTGGCGACGGCAGGCCAGCAGCAGGGCTTTGAACTGGTGGGCACGCTGGAGGAATTGAAGCAAAAAATTGCTGACAGCGGTCAGCGCTATACCCTGGTGGATCTGTATGCCGACTGGTGTATTGCCTGTAAAGAGTTTGAGCATTTAACCTTTCCTAAACCAGAGGTGCAGGCACAAATGCAAAAGATGCAGCTGATTAAAGTCGATGTCACTAAGATGACGCGTAAAGATCAGGCTTTACTGGAGAACTACCAGGTGCTGGGCCTGCCCACGCTATTGTTTTTCAGCCCACAGGGCGAAGAGCTAAGCAGTGCCCGGGTAACCGGTTTTATGAACGCCACTGAGTTTGCCGCCCACCTGGCCCAACTGCAACAATAACCCTATCCATCCCTTTCAGGGCGGCGCTTTTTGACAGCGCCGCCTACTGCCACCGGCCTTCTGGCTGATAAGACCAGTATTTTGCTGCCATTTGTCACGATTTCACTATAATAAGGCGCTAACGTTAAGCCAATGGCACTGAGTGTGACAGATTTTCGTCAAACAGATGCAATTACCGCTTAGCTTTGGCAAGATAGTGCCGGATCACAACAATTAGCGGGAATAACGCACAAATGGCGGCAACTTATCGGATTTTAGTTCTAAATGGCCCTAACCTGAATATGTTGGGCGTGCGTGAACCAGCAGTGTATGGTGCCGCTACGCTTGATACTATTATTAATGACCTGACGGAACAGGCAGCGGCGAAAAGTGTCGAACTGACGCACTTACAATCGAACGCCGAGCACGAATTGGTAACAGCCATTCAGCAAAGCCTGGGCCAGCAGGATTATATTCTGATTAATCCCGGTGCTTTTACCCATACCAGTGTGGCCATTCGTGATGCCCTGCTGGCGGTGGCCATACCTTTTATTGAAGTGCATTTATCTAATGTACATGCGCGCGAAAGTTTTCGCCGCCACTCGTATTTATCTGATATCGCCAAAGGGGTGATCTGTGGTCTGGGGGCCAAGGGTTATCACTACGCTCTTGATGCGGCGGTAGCAGCGTTACAAACAACCAAACAGTAATAACTAAATCAGGCTAAAAAGACATGGATATTAGAAAGATTAAAAAATTGATCGAGCTGTTAGAAGAGTCAGGCATTTCTGAGCTTGAGATCACTGAAGGTGAAGAGTCAGTGCGCATCAGCCGTAATGGCCCGGCCCAGCACTACGCGCCTATGCAGCACTATGCGCCGGCACCGCAACAACAGGCTCCGGCCGCAGCACCGGCGGCTGCAGCCCCTGCCGCCGAAGCACCAAAAGCCATTAGCGGCCATGTAGTGAAGTCACCTATGGTGGGTTCGTTCTACCGTGCAGCCTCACCTACGGCAAAAGCCTTTGTTGAAGTAGGCCAGAGCGTAAAAGCAGGCGATACCCTGTGTATCGTTGAAGCAATGAAAATGATGAACCAGATCCAGTCTGACAAGGCCGGTGTGGTAAAAGAAATTCTGGTAGAGAACGGCGATGCGGTTGAGTTTGATCAACCTCTGTTCGTGATCGAATAACGCAAAAGGCAGACTGATGCTAGAAAAAGTACTGATTGCCAACCGCGGCGAAATTGCACTGCGCATATTACGCGCCTGCAAAGAGCTGGGCATTAAAACGGTGGCCGTACACTCTACGGTAGACCGTAATTTAAAACATGTGCTGCTGGCCGACGAAACCATTTGTATTGGCCCGGCGCCGTCACCACAAAGCTACTTAAATATCCCGGCGCTGATTGCCGCGGCTGAAGTGACCAATGCCCAGGCGATCCACCCGGGGTACGGTTTCTTAGCCGAGCGCGCTGACTTTGCCCAGCAGGTAGAAGAAAGCGGCCTGGTATTTATTGGCCCACACCCGGAATCTATCCGCTTAATGGGTGACAAGGTATCGGCGATTGAAGCGATGAAAAAGGCCGGTGTACCTTGTGTACCGGGCTCTGACGGCGCGGTTGGCGATGATGCCGACACCAATAAAGCCATTGCCAAACGTATCGGCTACCCGATTATCGTTAAAGCCGCTGGCGGCGGCGGTGGCCGTGGTATGCGCGTGGTGCGCAGCGAAGAAGAACTGGTTAGCTCTATCGAAATGACCAAAGCCGAAGCAAAAGCCGCTTTTGGTAATGACATGGTATACATGGAGAAATTCCTTGAGAACCCTCGTCATATCGAAATTCAGGTATTAGCCGATGGCCAGGGTAATGCGATTCACTTAGGTGAACGTGACTGCTCGATGCAGCGCCGCCACCAGAAAGTGGTCGAAGAAGCACCGGCACCGGGCATTACACCAGAGCTGCGCGCCTTTATCGGTGGCCGCTGCGTGGATGCCTGTAAGGTAATGAACTACCGCGGCGCCGGCACCTTCGAGTTCCTGTTTGAAAACGGCGAGTTCTTCTTTATCGAGATGAACACCCGTATTCAGGTAGAGCATCCGGTAACCGAGATGATCAGCGGCGTTGACCTGATTAAAGAGCAGCTGCGCATCGCCTCGGGCATGCCACTGACCATTAAGCAGGAAGATATCGTTATTCGTGGCCACGCGGTAGAGTGCCGTATTAACGCTGAAGATCCAAAAACCTTCATGCCATCGCCGGGCAAGATCACCCGCTTCCACCCGCCAGGTGGTAACGGTATCCGCTGGGATTCACATATCTATGCCGATTACAGCGTACCGCCAAACTACGATTCAATGGTCGGTAAGCTGATTACTTACGGTGAAACGCGAGATATTGCCATCGCCCGCATGCGTAACGCACTGGACGAATTACTGGTAGAAGGCATAAAAACCAATATCCCGCTGCATAAAGATATTATGCGCGACGCAGGTTTCTGCCAGGGTGGCACCAATATCCACTATCTGGAACATAAGCTGGGCATTAAATAACCCGCTCAGCACCTGTTCCTGCTCTGTGAAAACCGCCGTTATCGGCGGTTTTCTTTTGCGTTAGATATCATCAGCTTTTCAACTTCCCGCTAAATTTTCTGTGACAAAAAGGTTAATTTGCACTAGGTTTAAGCAGCTTTGGCTAGTTATTGTCACGGAGGATATATGACGCTAATGTTTCGCCGCTGCTACAACCGTTATCTGCTGGCTGCTGCACTGTATACCTTCACGTTAGCCGTCAATGCGCAGCCCATGGCGGCGCCAGGTGATAAAACCCACGCCGTGCAACTGAAACTGGCTGCCGTGCCAGACAAGCCCGGGCTGTGGCAAAAGCATGAATTCAGCATTAAAGAAGACAAAGAGCAGCGCTTTTATGTGCGTGGCTTAAACCCGGCCGCCCCCCTGTCAATACAACTGATTAGTGCCGATCCAACATTAGCCGCTACGATTTCGTTGCACCGCTTAAGTTGGATGAAAGCCGAGCATCAGGCCAGTTTGCAAGGTGGTGATTTTAACTATAGCGGTCGCGCTTACGGCGATGTCGGGATCCGTATCAGGCCGCACGCCGATACCAGCAGCAAAGCCACTTTACTGATCTGGCAAGGCGAGCCTGTCGCTAAACCTCTGGTCAGTTTTTATAACCGACCATCCGCCGACACCACACAGCAACAGCGCCCGCATGCTGATAGCAGCGTGCAGTGGTGGCAGCTAGCCGTGGTCGCCTTACTGGCAAGTATCGCTTTTTTACTCTTTAGGCACCTCAAAAAACCTGCCGCTAATGCGGTGCTCGCCGCCGCGTTGGTATCGGCAATGCTCGTTGTGGCCAGCCCACCGCTCAGTGCGCAAGATAAGGATAAAGAAAAACCTAAACCCGCCGCAACGGCGCAGCCGGCACCCGACCCATACGAGATACCAGCAGATGCCAAACCCGCGGCAACCGAGCCGATGGATAAAAACAAAGCCGCCAGCGCCACTCCGGATGATAAAGATAAAGCGCGTGTTACCGACAACGCTGGCAGTGCGCCAAAAGATGATGTAGCAGCTGTTCCGAAAGACAATACTGACGCTGACAGTAAACCGGACACGGCTGTCGATGCTTCATCTGAGCCAGCGGCAGAGTATAGCGACCGCTTGGCACAAGCCGAGCAACGTATTGCTGATTTGGCACAGCAAGTTGATAATAACCGCGCTGAACTGGAGCGGCTGCAGTATTTGCTGGAACAGGACAGGCAAAACGAGCCCGATGCCGACAACTTCCCTGCCCTTGCGCTTAGCTGTAAACCGCCACAGATTGATGGCGATGGTCTGATCCGCGATGGCGATGCGCAGTGGGAAAACTTCGAGCGCTGCCAGCAATGCTATGCGCAGCCGCTACAAGATCTGGAAAACCAGCTGTTGCTGTATGAGAAGCTACGCGTGTATTACCGCAGCACCAAAGACTACGTCAATAATGTTATTACGCTGGGCGACAAGGCCCCAAAACCTCACAGCCTGATAGAAAATACCTGGGCAGCACAAAAGTACGCAATTAATCAAACATTTAGTAAAACCAAACAAGCGTATGACAATAAATTACCTGAATTGAACAATAAACTCAGCAGCATTTTAGACCGCATCGGCCAGTGCGAAACCAACTTTAACGACAACCCAATGTGGCGCCAGACCAGCGGTTTATTTTTTTATAATACTATGGCCATCAGCTATAAAAGGAGCGACTAATGCCGCTTAAGTATACCGCGTTATTGCTGTTGCTACCTTGCGCTGTCATAGCCGGGCAAGCAGACAATACCCCCCCGCCAAAGCCACACCCGCTAAAAGCGTCAACCCAGCGCCTGATTGATGTAACACCCGGCGCCAAGCAGGCTTTGTCACTTGCAGCAGAGGGTGACATAACACCGTTAACTACTGCGGAATTAGAGCAGCTGATTATTGATGCTGGTGGCAGCCTGACTAAGCATGGCCGTAACTTTGCCGACGAGCTGGAACAAACCGGTGCCACCGGGCAATTTAGCGCTGAAGAAATAGCACAAATGGTGGCGCAAACCGCTAAAGGCAAAGTTAACGCCGGCCATATCCGCAAAATACTGCAGCAACGTGAAGCCGCACAGCAGCCCAGCCTGGTGGGTGGTCGCCAGTCCGATGACTGCCCCGGCCTGGTGTATGGCGCTGGCAAACGGGAAATCTGTTTACCGCTGGCCGAGCTGTCGTTTGCCGACCGGGTCGTGGCTTTTACGCCGGGCGAAAAGCCATCAAAAGTGCCGTTCAATAACCCCGCTAAAGCGTTGGGCGAACCGGATTACCGCGCTACGCAATCCCCGGATTTTATCTCGATTGGCTGTGATGGCGAGTTGCTAGTACAGTTTACCGACAATGTACTGGTTGATGTCGCCGGGCCGGATTTATACATTTTTGAAGTCGGCCCCTTTGTCGAGAAAACCGAACTGGCGATCTCGCAGGATGGCAGCAGTTGGCTGGAGGTAGGCGTAATTGAAGGCGCACGCTCTGATGTTGATATTAACGGTTTGGTGGCAGCAGGCGAGCACTACAATTATGTGCGGTTGCGTAACGCCGGTAAAAGCTGTGGTGGCATGCACAGTGGCGCCGATATTGATGCGATAGCCGCTGTTGGTGCCGAGATCCGCTTATCGCTGGATAGCGCCTTGCTATTTGATGTCGGTAAATACCAGCTAAAACCCGAAGCCAAAACGGCGCTGGATGAACTATTGGCCAAAGTTGCCGCTTATGGCCCCGATATCCGCGTGACGGTAGAGGGCCATACCGACAGCACTGGCTCGGATAGCGATAACAAGTTACTGTCCGAGCAACGCGCTATGTCCGTTTGGCAGTATCTGGCGCCAGGGTTAACGCTGTCAGCGCAGCAGGTCAGTATAAAAGGCTATGGCGAAAGCCGGCCGGTGGCCAGCAATGATGACGAAGAAGGCCGGGCATTGAATCGCCGGGTCGATTTACTGATAAAACCGGGTAGCCGGTTAAAACGCTAACAGGAGAGCGCCATGCGACTGCGCGCCATCTTAATCAGCACTGCGTTGCTGTGCACTGCACCACTGCAAGCCGAAGAACCGGTATCAGGTTTTAACTGGGCTAACTGGGCAAAAGCGCTGAATGAATCCCCCTGCAACTGGTTTAACACTGAACAATGGCAGCAACTGCTTAAGACGGACTATCAGGCGCAGGCGAGCAACAGCAAAGAGGCAACCCGTTGTAAATTTACTAATAATGCGCAAACGCCACTTTTAACGATCAGTATTCGCAGTATGGCCAACGCCGCTGCAGTCAATGCCGAGCGAGATGGCATGTTGGCGCAAATCAACCAATATGGCAGTGGCCGTTTTGAACAACTACCAACAAGCCAACAGGCGGTAACCGCTATTTTGCGCAAAGATAAGCTGCAGCTGTTTATCTTTGCCAACAACAATAATGAAACAGCCTTTATCTTACTCAGTGGCCACCCGATAAGAACTGATTCTGCTGAGCAAAAAACGCTGCGTAAAACCAGGTTAACGCAAACGGCTGAGCAAATTTTTAGCCACTTTGGTTTTTAGCGCCGTTTACGCCACGGCTGCACGAATACTGAATTTCAGGTAAACTGCGACGAATTTTTCTGTATACCTGTACTGAGACTGATTATGCCCTGGATCCAACTGCGTGTTAGCACCACTGAAGAAAAAGCCGAACAAGTCAGCGATATGCTAATGGGCTGGGGTGCGCAAGCGGTGAGCTTTCTGGACGCACATGACACCCCCATTTACGAGCCGATGCCGGGTGAAGTGCTGTACTGGGCCAACACCGTCGTCGTTGGTCTGTTTGATGCTGAGCATCCAATGGACAAGGTACTAAAGCAGCTGCATCAGGTATCGTTTTTTAAAGGACAGCCAGATTACAAACTGGAGCAACTGGAAGATAAAGACTGGGAACGCGAGTGGATGGATAACTTCCACCCGATTAAGTTTGGAAAGCGTTTGTGGGTGTGCCCGAGCTGGCGTGAGATACCTGACCCTGCAGCAGTAAACGTAATGCTGGACCCGGGCCTAGCCTTTGGTACCGGCACCCACCCAACGACGGCACTTTGTATGCAATGGCTGGATGCCACTATACAACCCGATCAAACCGTGGTCGATTTTGGCTGCGGCTCCGGCATTTTGGGCATAGCGGCGTTAAAACTGGGGGCCAAACGAGTGATTGGTGTCGATATCGACCCGCAAGCAATAGAAGCCAGCACCGCCAATGCCAAACGAAATAGTGTCGAAGGTCAGATAGAGCTGTATCTGCCCAAAGATCAGCCGAAAGATTTTCAGGCCGATGTGGTCGTTGCCAACATTCTGGCCGGCCCGCTGGCCGAGTTGAAAGCGATTATCAGTGCTTACGTTAAACCGGGTGGCGTGCTGGCGCTGTCGGGCATTTTACAAAGTCAGGCACAAAGTGTGATAGAGGCCTACAGCGACGAATTCAGTTTTGACCCGATCGCTGTGCAGGATGAATGGGTGCGTTTAAGCGGCCGCAAAACACAATAAATTATTGTCGTCGGGCGGAACGTTTTTTTTTCTGTTGGTACATTTCAGCGTCGGCACGTTTTAGTATTTCACTCATTTGCTCGCCCGGCGCCGCCACCACTAGCCCCACGCTGGCGCCCTGGTAATGCAGCATGGTATCGGCAATATCAAAATTGCCTCTGGTGCTATCAAAGATCTGCTCGCGCAACGCCCTGGCTGCATGGCTGATATCATTGCCTGTTATTAAGCCAAAAATAACAAACTCATCACCACCAATACGACTGATAAAATCACCCTCACGCCGCTCTTGCTGTAAGCTGGCGCTGATGGCCAGTAAAAACCGGTCGCCGGCATCATGACCGTATTGATCATTAATGCGTTTAAAATCATCAAGGTCGATATAAGCAACAAACACAGCACTGCCGTTGCGCTGACCATTGGCCAGCATACGTTGTAACTCGCTCTCCAGTGCCCGCCGGTTACCCAGCCCCGTCAACGGATCGGTTAAAGCCACATTGCGAAACTGGCGGTTTTCCTGGGCCAGTTGCTGCAGTAATTGTTCGCGTTCAACCTGCATGGCGATAAGGCGGCTAATCAGTTGCAGTAAGGTCGCACTACCGGCCGATACCACAGTTTTTTCTGTGCTGGCCGCACAGACAGTGCCGTATAGCAGTCCGTCTGACAGCTGCACCGGCGCGCTAATGTAAGTGCTGATACCTAACTCTGCTGCGGCGGCGGAATCGCCCCAACATGCGCTAACGTCGCTGGTAACAAACTGTTGTTGCTCTAATGCTCTTTTGCATAGTGTATCGTTCCAGTCCACCGTCAGGCCCTCATTCAGCTGCAGCTGGCCGGTGTTTAGTGAATACACTATGTGCTGTACACCTTTGTTTAAATCTATGCGGGTAAAATACGCCGACTCCAGACCGGTAGACTGCTGTAATAACTGAATTAATGCCCTAACCTGTTGTTCAAGACCGTCACCGTCTATTGACTGACTGAGCTCTTTCAGGATGTCGTCCATAAGTGCCTAGTTACCATTTGGGTTGTGTTTTAAAACTAACATCACTTTACCCAGCAGGCAAATCTCCGCCGCATTCTGGTGCTGATAACACACAAACCAGCACATGCCTACACCACAGCCAACTTAACATCACAGTGCAGCGAAAAAGCGCGCACTGCGAGGTAAATAATAGTTATCGTAATCCAGCGAAAATAACACTGTACTGGCGCGGCCGGTAATTTCGCTGCGCGGCACAAAACCAATCACCCTTGAGTCAGCGCTGTTATCACGGTTGTCGCCCAATACCAGATAATGGCCTGGCGGAACTTTAACCGCACTAAAGCTGTCTCGGCCACTGGAATAAGGCGCTAACTTAACTTTATGCGCTATCGCATCTAATTGCTCGGTCAGCAGTTGCGCTTCTCCCGCTCCAGCGGTGTCGGCCTGATAAGTTAAGCGCTCACCATTAATTGTCAGCACATTATGTTGCATCTCGACGATATCGCCCGGTACCCCTATAACGCGTTTTACCAGCCGGTTATCTGCCACCTGCGACATAAAAGTGACAATATCGCCGCGCTTAGGATCGGCATGCTTAATCAGTGACATTGTGGTAAACGGCAGGCGCAAGTCGTAAGCCATTTTATTTACCAGAATACGGTCGCCAATTTCGATGGTAGGCTGCATGGAACCCGTCGGCACGTCGTTCCAGTCGGCTACTGCACTTCTGAACACGAACATTAAACAGACGAACACGATAAAACCGCGGTTACTGCGCCACAATTGTAATACTTTAGCCATAACTTACTCCGTTAAGTAACTGCCGGTTATGACCATAGGGGTTGCCCAGAGTTCTTATCTGACGCAAATTTAGCCGCGACACACCACTGCGGCT
Organism: Rheinheimera pleomorphica; assembly: GCF_011634895.1. Taxonomy (GTDB): domain Bacteria; phylum Pseudomonadota; class Gammaproteobacteria; order Enterobacterales; family Alteromonadaceae; genus Alishewanella; species Alishewanella pleomorphica. Next base: position 516,927 of record NZ_SIRR01000008.1, read on the forward strand.
ATAAGCCGGCAAACTGAAACGGCGCCGCTTTTTTAAACTGCTTAACAGTATTGCCTGCATAAGTCTGGTTGTTATCCAATGCCAGCTTGCGCACTGGCTGGCCGGGACGAAAATCAGCCTGGCTCAGCTCTACCCAAAAAGTATTGGGCGTAAGGGCGGTTTCAAAGTAGTAACGCAGTGACTTATGATCAGCCACCGAGCGCCAGCGGGTGGAAGAGATATTCGGCTCGGTGGGTGATGAAATACCAAAAGGCACTGAGGTATTGCGAATTACGCTAAACACACTGGCGGCAGCCAGTACAGGATCACTGGTTTGGGGTATTGCATCCAGGTAAAACGAAGCTCGCACAAAGCGGTCGGCCGCGCGGTTAGTGCCGGGCAACATGGTCGTGCCCCCCAGCGCTTGCCAGTATTCGTTTATCGCCAACTGTTTTTCAAATACCGGCGAGTTGGTCATTACGGTATATGACGGGTCATGGTGGATCACTAATTTACCGTCAATATATTCAAACACCGCGTTATCCCCACTGGCGTCAGACAAGGACAAATGCACCGTAGTAAAGCGGTCGGTGCCCGGAATTGTCGATGACACCACGACAAAGGGTTCTGCCTGCATTGCCGCTACAGCCTCGGCCACGCTGGCAAAGTTGTCCAGCATATACTGCACCCAGGCGGCAACACTGAGCCCGGCTTGTTTGCCGTCATACGCGGGATAGCGCGATTCCACCAGCCAGAGTAAATTCGCCACCAGGCCTTTTTCATTCATGCCATCGGCACTGGCGATATCAAAAGCGCTGGCAACCACGCTGCCGTATTTCGATGTCCAGCGCACAGAGTTAGCACCCACCTCGCCCTGGCGCTGCATACCACGCGGAAACAGCCACAGGTTTACCGGTATATCATCACGCCAGTCCATCGAGCGCGCGGTAAGAATAAGGTTGTCCTGGCCTTTATACACCGCCCGGGTGCAGGCGTCTGCAACTGGCGTAGCCGCCAGAGTGAATAAAGCACTTAGCAGCAGTATCACAGTTTTCATTAGCGGTTACCTACACAGTTATTAACGTAATCAAACCAGCCTAACGTATTGCTTTAATTTTGCTCGCATAAGGCTTTAAGTTTTTGCAGCGCCTTAGGCCAGCTATCCTGCATATACTGCTCATATTCTGGCGCTATTTCCTGCTCAATACTCAGCTCGGTACCGCCATCGACTTGGCGAAAACGGTAGTTTTCAAACGCTGGCGCCCAGCTGGTCACCTTGTCGCTAGTAAAATCATCGACACCGGCAACGATAAAGCCCAGGTGTTTAATCGACAGACATTCCAGTGGGATATGCTCGGCAATAGTGGCCACCATGCCATCACCGGACGGCGATAAAAACCGCATCGTCTCACCCTGCTGCCAACTACCTTTAAAGTAAGACCCCTCACAAAAGGCTGACGTCCATTGCCGGTAACCAACATCAGATAACATGCGCTGCCATACCGTTTGTACCGGCGCGTTAATCACAATACTAAAGTTAAGTTGTTTTACATTACGCATGCTTTGTCCTCTTTGATCAGCGCTATTTGGCCAATCTGGCCGCTAAATTCAGGCATAAGGTAACTCCGTCAAAGCTGTTGAAGCTTAACTTTAGCATTAACTGCATTGCAGATTAGGTGTTTTTAGCTGAACTATCGGTGGTAGTTCTACCTATAGTGGCGAAGCTGCCGTTGACGTTATGGCCGGCGCGGGCGAGGGGGATCCGCCACTATCGGGTAGACCTCGTATCGCACAAACATGCGCCGGCTGTAACTGTTATGCGGTTCATAGCGCACTATCTGCACTTTTGCTACGTTGTTATCCGACGTTTTGATGGCAAAAATATAGCCCGGGCCAGGGGCCGCCGTCGGGTGCGAGCGATATAACCAGCCTCCGGTTTGAAATGTTGCATCACGAACATCCCGATATCCAACTAAACTGAATTCTGTCACTCCCAAGTGTGCCCATTGCACATTAGTATTTGCTCGTAAACCCTCCCACTTTGTGCCGACAGCCCGCTGCTTGCCTGCCTCCTCACGATATATCAGCTCCAGGTCAGATTTTAGATCCCAATCGCTACCGGTAAGTGACATTGCCACCAGTCCCACATCGAGGTCGATATACCACCCAAGAAGCATCTCGGTCTGCTTATTTTGGCCAATAACGGCAGGTGTAAAAGCATCCCACGTGGCAATCGCTTGTTGATAGCGTGTTTCGGCCGCTGCACGTTTAGCGTCCAGATACTCTAACAAGGCTACCGCGCCGCCAGCGGCGCCAATCAGTGCAATAACCGCCCCCACACTCCATTTAAGCCAACTGGCTTTTTTGCTGTCGGAAATCATCTGTATATGGCCTTCGCTGTCGCTTGGTTAACGGCAAGCAAATAGACTGAGTATTGTTAGTCTAGCAGTTAAACTCAGGCGAAGACTTAGCCCAAAGTTATGTGGTGGATGGGGCCGCATCTCTTAGCATGCTGTAATCAATGCGTAATCTGGTCAATTTAATAATATTTGGATTTACCTGAGTTTTTTCCTATGGAATATCTGGTGGCTTTGGCCGTGTTTAGCTGTATATTTCTGTACGAATTGATTCGTTTAAAGGTATCTGCAAACACATGACGCCATGGCTCGCTTTGTTATTAGTTACAGCCCAACCTTCCGCTACTGGCTTTACTGAACATGGTAAGGCCTTTGTCACCCTGCTAACCTGCGCCGAGTATACTATCGGGTTTACGGATCTGGAAAAGCAGCGGCTGATGAACTTGGCGTTTGATCTGTCTGATGGCGCCAAAGCACTGGCCAGCGAGGATGATCTGAGTTTTGTCATTGGCATGACAGAGCAACAAGAGCTGCTGGCAGAGCAAGCGTCTACAGTACCTAGCCATATTTACAACAGCTTAAATGCGCAGGTCTCAGCTTATCTGGACAAAGCATCTTGCAAGGCAACTGAGCAAAGCGCGCAGGCTTTGCTGGACGCGCTGAAACAACGACTGCCGGAGTAGTGTTTGGTTATAATCAACGCTCAGAATAGCGTAGCGCCCTTTATGCCGGGCGCTTGATAAGACGATTGTGGTACAGATCTTCAACCGGAAAAATCATCGTATAATCATCCCAGTTCAGGTTTCCATCTGCCAGCTTGTAGGCCAGAAAGTTGTCCAACTTTTTATACGGCTCGTAATCCGGATGACCAACGCAGAAGATAAAGGGTGCAAAGTCGACAACAGCGTTGTGACCATCGCTAAAGCTGATGTCCAGAATATGTCCCGTTATATGCTGTGCATTAACTACCGTTAGTGCGGACATTTTTCACCTTTTGTGGAATAAGTTGTGGGCTAATGTGCTTTTTACTGAGCGAAATAAAAAACCGGGTGGTGCTGCACATCAACCCGGTTTTATTAAGCATTCAGCGCTCAACACTTACAACTAAATACTTACTCTTTTACCACATCAATAAAGTACTTCACTTCACCGTCTACCAGTTCGCGTACCAGGCCGTGCACGTCGGTTTCAAAGCCCGGGAAGGCGCTGTTGAACGCGCGGGTAAACTGCAGGTAGTTAATAATGGTTTTGTTAAAGCGCTCGCCCGGTACCATCAACGGTATGCCCGGCGGATACGGCGTGACCAGCATGGCAGTAACCCGGCCTTCGATTTCATCAATAGAAACCCGCTCTATCTCGCGGTGTGCCATTTTGGCCCAGGCATCGGCCGGTGTCATAGCCGTTTCAATATGCGACAGGTACATCTCAGTGGTCACTTTGGCCACGTCGTACTTGCGGTACATATTGTGAATTTGCTGGCATAAATCGCGCAGGCCGACTTTTTCATAGCGCGGCTGCTTTTTGGCGAATTCCGGCATCACGCGCCACATTGGCAGGTTTTGGTCGTAGTCGTCTTTAAATTGCTGCAGCTCGGTCACCATGGAGTTCCAGCGGCCTTTGGTGATACCGATGGTAAACATAATAAAGAACGAGTACAGGCCGGTTTTTTCGATAATAATACCGTGTTCAGCCAGGTACTTGCTGACAATAGCCGCCGGTATACCCTGCTCATCAAACTGACCGTGCAGGTTTAAACCCGGTGTAATAATAGTGGCTTTAATCGGGTCGAGAATATTAAAACCCGACTCTATCGCGCCAAAACCGTGCCAGCTGTCTTTGGCATGCAGTGTCCAGTTATCGCGACTGCCTAAGCCTTCTTCCGGTAACTCGTCCGGGCCCCAGACACGGAACCACCAGTCATCGTCACCAAATTCGGCATCCACTTTGCGCATCGCCCGGCGAAAATCGATGGCCTCCAGCAAGCTTTCTTCTACCAGCGCGGTACCGCCGGGTGGCTCCATCATGGCCGCAGCCACGTCACAGCTGGCAATAATGGCGTATTGCGGGCTGGTCGAGCTGTGCATCAGGTAAGATTCGTTAAAGCGGTGTGTATCCAGGCTACGTTTTTCGGCATTTTGTACCAAAATTTGCGATGCCTGCGATAAGCCGGCCAGCAACTTGTGGGTAGACTGGGTGGCAAACACCAGCGTGTCTTCTGAGCGTGGCCGGTCTTTGCCGATGGCATGCATATTCTGGTAGAAATCATGGAAGCTGGCGTGTGGTAACCAGGCTTCGTCAAAATGCAGCGTATCGATACTTGAGCCCAATTCCTGCTTAATCTCTTCCACGTTATACAAGATACCGTCGTAGGTACTTTGCGTAATGGTTAAAATACGCGGCTTTTTGTTCTTGGCATTACGGGCAAAGGGGTTGGCCGCTATTTTCTTTGCAATTGCCTCGGGTGAAAACTCACTTTTCGGGATCGGGCCGATAATGCCGTAATGGTTACGGGTCGGCATTAAGAACACCGGTATCGCGCCGGTCATAATAATCGAGTGTAAAATCGATTTATGGCAGTTACGGTCAACCACCACAATATCGCCCGGTGCCACTACCGAGTGCCACACCATCTTGTTCGACGTAGAGGTACCGTTGGTCACAAAAAATAAATGGTCGCAGCTGAAAATGCGTGCCGCATTTTGCTCGCTTTGCGCCACCGGGCCTGTGTGGTCCAGCAGCTGGCCTAACTCGTCTACCGCGTTACAGACATCGGCACGCAGCATGTTTTCGCCGAAAAACTGGTGAAACATCTGACCAACCGGGCTTTTTAAAAATGCCACGCCACCAGAGTGGCCCGGACAGTGCCAGGAGTAAGAGCCGTCAGAGGCGTAATCCATCAAGGCGTTAAAAAACGGTGGCGCTAACGCATCCAGGTACTTTTTCGCTTCGCGGATAATATGTTTGGCGACAAATTCCGGTGTATCTTCAAACATATGAATAAAGCCGTGCAGCTCGCGCAGCACGTCATTTGGCACATGGCGGGTGGTGCGGGTTTCGCCGTATAAAAAAATCGGAATATCGGCATTACGTTTACGCACTTCTTTAATAAAGGTGCGTAGCTCACCCAGTGCCTGAGCCACTTCTTCGGCGCTGCCACTACCGAACTCTTCATCATCAATCGATAAAATAAAGCACGATGCCCGGCTGGCCTGCTGGGCAAAGGCGCTTAAATCGACATAGCTGGTATAACCGACCACCTCAAAACCATGGCTGCTAATCGCCTGCGCCAGATCGCGAATGCCGGAGCCGGAGATATTCTCTGAGCGAAAATCTTCATCGATAACAATAACCGGGAAGCGAAAGTTCATGCCTGTATCCTTATTGATCCAGCTTTTTACGGGCTTTCATCAGCCGCTCGCGCTTATATTTCTGCAGCGGCGTTTCAGTGTTCTTTTTCGTTGGTGCAAAGGGGTTGTCGCCTTCACGGAACTCAACCCGGATAGGCGTGCCCATCATTTGCAGCGCTTTGCGGTAATAATTCATCAAATAGCGCTTATACGAATCGGGCAGATCGTCCACCTGATTACCGTGGATCACAATTAGCGGCGGGTTATAACCGCCGGCATGGGCATACTTAAGTTTTACCCGGCGACCATGCACCAGTGGCGGCTGGTGATCTTCTTGTGCCATTTTCATAATACGGGTTAACAACGCTGTACTGTGGCGTTTGGTGGCAGAATCAAAAGCTTCTTCGACCGACTCAAATAAATTGCCGACACCGGAGCCATGCAAGGCAGAGATAAAATGCAGCCGGGCAAAGTCGATAAAGCCCAGGCGACGGTCCAGCTCGCGTTTTACTTCATCTTTAATGCTGTCGTTTAAGCCATCCCATTTATTGACGGCGATAACCAGTGAGCGGCCGGCATTGAGTACAAAGCCTAAGATGCTTAAGTCCTGGTCAGAAATGCCTAAACGCGCATCCAGCACCAGGATCACCACGTTGGCATCTTCAATCGCCTGCAGAGTTTTTACTACCGAGAACTTTTCCACCATATCATCAATTTTGCCGCGCCGGCGCACACCGGCGGTATCGATGAGGGTGTAATCGCGCTCATTACGCTGCATCGGAATATAAATAGCGTCACGGGTGGTGCCGGGCATATCAAACACCACTACCCGCTCTTCGCCGAGAATACGGTTGGTCAGCGTCGATTTACCGACGTTAGGCCGGCCAACAATCGCCAGCTTAATATGTTCATTGCGCAGCCGCGCGGCTTCAGCTTCAGCCTCAGCGTCGGTCAGGGTTTCCAGATCCGGTGTATCATCGTCTGCCGGCTCAGCCTGTAAAGCCTGTTGCTGTTCTTCGCTAAGCAAAGGGACTAAAGCGCGGTTTAGCAGCGCCGACACGCCGCGGCCGTGGGCCGCAGCAATAGCGTACACATCGCCCAAGCCCAGGCTGTAAAAATCGGCAACGGCGGTATCTGCGTCCAGACCGTCGGTCTTGTTGGCTACTACAAACACTTTTTTCTCAACTTTGCGGATATGCGCCGCTATGGCTTCATCACCCACGGTCGCGCCAACCCGGGCGTCCACCATAAACAGCACCACGTCGGCCTCGTCTATGGCTTTGAGTGACTGTTCGGCCATTTCCACTTCAATGCCCTGTTCGTTGCCATCGATACCGCCGGTATCGACCACAATAAACTCCAGCCCTTCGTATTTCACCGTGCCGTATTTACGGTCGCGGGTTAACCCGGGGAAATCTGCTACCAGCGCATCACGGCTGCGGGTTAAGCGGTTAAAAAGTGTCGACTTACCGACATTGGCTCGCCCTACCAGGGCAACGACAGGCAACATTAGGTGCACCTCAAAAATAACAAAACAGGCCCAATTCAGGCCTGTTTAAAAAACTTCAACCGCCGTTAACGGTTTAAGGCGTTTGTAATAAGACTAGTTCACCATTGCGGCTTTGCACCAGCAGATAACTGCCGTCGCTAACCGCTTCAGTGTAAAAACCTGAGCTATCCATACTCTGACGGGCAACAAAGTCGCCGCTGTTGCGATCTAACCAATGCAAATTGCCTTTGTTATCGCCCACCACCAGATAATTTTTATATACCGTAGGGCCAGTCAAATAGTGCTTGTTAAGCCCAAACTGTGACCATTTCTCGGTACCGCTACGCACATCCAGTGCATAAATACGGCCTTCAGAATCGACCAGGTACAAGGTATCACCCTGCAACGCCATATCACGGAAGCTGGCATATTCGCGCTTCCAGATCTGCCGGCCACTGCGCAGCTCTTGCGCCACTAAGGCACCATTATAACCAATACTGTACAACACACCGCCCTGCACTATCGGCTTGGCATCAATATCAGCCAGACGGGATAAATCAGTGCTACCCATAGGTACCGCAACCTGCTCTTCCCACGCCTGATAACCACGCTCGGCAATTAATACGCCGACATGACCACTACCAGAGCCGTAGATCACGCCGCCGCCTTCAATGATCGGTGCACTGACACCGCGCAGCGTTAATGCCGGCTGCTCGCTCTCGAACTTCCAGCGTTGCTCACCGGTATCCGGATGCAAGGCCACCAAAGTACCGGCACCGGTTGCCACAACGACTAACCCTTCACCGGCTGCCGGTGCCGCCAGTACTTCACCTTTAACTTCAACCCGCCACACCAGTTTGCCGTCAGTTGACAGGGCGACCATATCGCCGTTCTCAGTGCCGAAGTATAGCTTGTCATAACCGTAACTTAAGCCACCGGAAATACGGGCATTGTCGCCCGACCACACTTCGCTGATACTTTGCCAAACCGAGCCACCATCTGGCTTGCGTAAATCAAATTGCCACTTGCGCTTGCCCGATGCCAATTCAAACGCAGCCACTAAACCTTCGCGGCTGGCGGCATACACAGTGTCGTTAACAATAATAGGGGTCAGGCTGGATTCATAATGTTGCACCCCTGAACCAACACTGCTACTCCACACTGTGTCCGGGTCTATGCTGTTGGTGACCGGCGGCAACACCAGTTTTTCTTTACTGGAACAGCCTGCCAGCACTAAGGCTGCCAGCAGTAATGCCTGTTTAACCTGTAATTTCACGCTTACCTCTTTACACTGCAGTGACGTGGGCCAGTTCATCCAGCTTAATTTGCAGCAATTGCTTATTTTGCCCTGCACTGTCCAACGCCTGCTGATAGGCGGCTTTAGCGTCTGCCGGTTTATCTGACTGCAGCAAAATATCGCCTTTTAATTCGGCCTGAATAGCAGCGAAACTCTCTGGCATCGGCTTTGCCAATGTGCTCAGGGCGGCATCCAGATTACCCTGCTCACGCTGTACCCGCGCCAGCCGTAATTGCGTTACCGCTAATAGCTCAGGCTGTTTGCTGTGGCTCAATACCCAGTTCAGTTGCTCCGCTGCCTTATCGTACTGCTGTAAGGCTATCGCATCTTTTGCCGCCAACAAGGCCGCCAGTACTGTGTAATTATCGCCGTTAGATGCTGCAATAAAACCCTGCGCCTGCGCCAGCCAATCGTCACTGGGCGCTGCGGCATCACGTTGTTCAACTAACTGGCTAAATTTGACGGATGCGGCTTCAGCGGCACCACGTTGTTCTGCCTGATAAAAACGAAAACCGTACAACGCCGCCAAACCCAACACCACACCACCTAAAATGGCTTTGCCGTATTCATGCCAAAAACGTTTGATGGCTTCTACCTGTTGTTCTTCACTGCTGTAAATTTCCACTACATTACTCCGTTGTACGTTTAAGGCCCGTTAAGCTGCAAAAGCCAGCGTTTTCGCCAGTTCTGATAATAAGACAGTTTGTTGCGGTTTATCTTCACGTAACCATTTCACGGTAATTTCGCCACGTGCCAATTCATCGTCACCGATAATCAGGCCAATAGCCGCGCCGGATTTATCTGCCCGTTTCATTTGTTTCTTTAAATTGCCGCCACCGCAGTGCTGCATAATGCGCGCGCCCGGCATGTCCGCCCGCAGCCTTTCGGCAACAGAAAGGGCAGCAAGTTCCGCTTGCTCACCTAAAGCCATCAGGTAGATCTCAGCCGCCGGCGCTAACGTTGGTAATAAATTCAGCGTTTGTAATAACAGTACCAGCCGTTCCAGCCCCAGCGCAAAACCCACTGCCGGTGTAGCTTTGCCGCCCAGCTGCTCAACCAAACCATCATAACGGCCACCGGCACAAACTGTACCCTGGGCACCCAGCTCAGTGGTCACCCACTCAAACACGGTTTTGTTATAGTAATCCAGTCCGCGCACTAAACGCGGGTTAACGGTATACTCAATGCCAGCTAATGTCAGTAACTGCTTTAAGCGGCCAAAGTGCGCTGCTGAATCTTCGTCGAGATAATCGGCCAGCTGTGGTGCCGCACTTAGCAGTTGTGCCAACGCCGGGTTTTTACTGTCCAACACTCTGAGCGGGTTACTGTACATGCGGCGCAGGCTGTCTTCATCCAGCTGTGCCTTGTGCTGCTCCAAGTAGGCCACCAACGCCTCGCGGTAGGCCGCACGGGCGTCGCTTGAACCTAACGAATTCAGCTCCAGCTTCACATAGGGCGTTAACCCCAGTTGTTGCCACAAGCGGGCGCTTAGCATGATCACTTCGGCATCAATATCGGCCGAGGCAATACCAAATGCCTCCAAACCAAACTGGTGAAACTGCCGGTAACGGCCTTTTTGCGGCCGCTCGTGGCGGAACATTGGCCCGGTGTACCACAACCGTTGTTCCTGATTGTACAATAAACCATGCTCGTTGCCGGCGCGGACACAGCAGGCGGTGCCTTCCGGGCGCAGCGTTAAACTGTCGCCGTTGCGATCGGCAAAGGTATACATTTCCTTTTCGACAATGTCCGTAACTTCGCCAATCGAGCGCTTAAACAGCTCGGTCATCTCAACAATCGGGAAGCGGATCTCACTGTAGCCGTAACTGGCAACAGTCTGACGCAGCATCTGTTCAACATATTGCCAGGCCGGCGTATCCTGCGGCAGACAATCGTTCATGCCGCGAATGGCCTGAATTTGCTTCGACAAAATTAAACTTCCATCGGTTTAAGTTAAAAAACACCGGCGATTATAGGCGTAACAGGCGCAAACACCAAGCCTGTTAACCTACCGGGGCTAGAGTTGTTTTACCGCGATTTTTTGGGCCAGATAAGCGCGCACCTGTTGTTCCAGCTGCTCGGCGACCTGTTCGTTGTCTAACCGCAATTTCTGCCGCTGGCCGTTGATATAAAAACCGCTTTTTTTACTGGCACCGGCCACGCCTAAATCAGACACCAGCGCCTCACCCGGCCCGTTTACCACACAGCCAATCACCGATACGGTAAGAGGCTCGGTGACATCTTCCAGTTGTTGCTCTAACTGGTTCATGGTTTTAATCACATCAAACTCTTGCCGCGAACAGCTGGGACAGGCAATAAAATTAATGCCGCGCGAGCGAATGCGCAGCGATTTTAAAATATCAAAGGCCACCTTGACTTCTTCTACCGGATCGGCGGCCAGCGATATCCGCAAGGTGTCACCAATGCCCTCGGCCAGCAACATGCCCAGGCCAATTGCCGACTTAACCGCACCGGCACGGGCGCCACCGGCTTCGGTAATGCCTAAATGCAAAGGTTGTTTAATTTGCGTTGCCAGCAAACGGTAAGCCCCAACGGCTAAAAACACATCTGAGGCTTTAACGCTAACTTTAAACTGGTCAAAGTTCAGCCTATCCAAAATGTCGACATGCCGCATCGCCGACTCCACCAGGGCTTCTGGCGTGGGCTCATGGTATTTTTCCTGAATGTCGGCTTCCAGCGAGCCACCATTGACACCTATGCGAATAGGAATATTGTGATCGCGCGCACAGTCTACCACAGCGCGAATACGGTCTTCACGGCCGATATTGCCCGGGTTTATCCGCAGGCAATCGACGCCATACTCGGCCACTTTTAACGCGATGCGATAATCAAAATGAATATCAGCAACCAGGGGCACTGGCGATTGCTGTTTAATCAGTTTAAAGGCTTCTGCCGCTTCCATCGTCGGCACAGACACCCGCACTAAATCGGCGCCAGCTTTGGCAATGGCCTGAATTTGTGCCACCGTTGCCGCTACATCCGTGGTGCGGGTATTGGTCATCGACTGCACGGCTATCGGTGCGTCACCGCCAATCAGTACATTACCAACGCGGATCTGTGTACTTTGGCGACGTTTAATTGGATTTTCTGCAAACATGCTTATTCTGACTCAGGAATAGTGAATTTTGCCACACGACCAGCCGGTAGCGCTGACATATCAACGGCCTGCTGATTAAAGTTTATTGTTACTACACTGGGGTTGCCCAGGGTTACCACAAAAGGCGCTTTGCCAGTGAGCTGCATAATGTAACCGGCTTGCTTAGTGCCATAAGCTACCCGGTTGCCGTCGGCGTCTACCACATCGACCCAGCAATTGGCGCTAAAGCGCATTTCCAGCTGTGCCACGTCGTCCGGCGCCATTACGCCGGCCTGCTCAACGGGCTCAGCGTCAGGGGGCGTTAATTGCTCCAGCAACTGATGCAATTGCTCCGGCGTAGCGGCCCGCTCTGCTGTATCGGTTAGCTCTGGCTCAGCAGAGGGCACAGCATTGACAACGACAACGTCTTCGCTGGCCACGGCTGAATCCGTGCTGTTATCCGCCGTACTCAGTCTGGCCGTTTGCCACCACCAGACAAATAACAACAGCAGCAGTAACGCCATAATGGCATAGGTCAGCCACATAAAACGGTTTTCTGTCGCTTGCTTTGCCGTGCGGTTAGAAAAGGTCCGCATCGGCTTGGCCGTGCTTTGCTGGCAACCGGTATCACGGCTGAACGCGGCCATCAGCTGAGTTTCTGGTAATTTCAATAACCGGCCATAAGCCCGTACATAGCCACGGGCAAAGGTTTCCAGCGTGCCGTCAAACTGGTCCTGCTCCAGCTTAGTGATCAGTTCCGGCCGCAGGTTCAGCTGCAGCGCGACCTGCTGCACCGTTAATTTTCGCTGTTCACGCGCCTGGCGCAGCAGGGCACCGGCACTGGGCTGAGCTGCACTGTCGGTTGTCATTGCGCCACGCTGGCCGGGTCGACCACATACACTTGCTGCCCTACCTGCAGGGTGCTTTGCTCGGTCAGGTTGTTCCATGCCATAAAGCTACTCAGGCGCACATTATAGCGATAAGAAATACCGAACATGGTTTCACCGGCTGCCACCACGTGATATGGCTGCACCGCAGCGGCTTGTTCACGCTGTGCCAGCGCGGGCTGTTGCACTTCGCCGCGATTTAGTTCTTCCTCACTAACCGGCCCCAACCAGATTTTCTGGCCGGTTTTAATCACGGAGTCCGGGCTAAGCTGGTTCCACTGCATCAGCCGCTGCAGGCGGATATTATGCTTTACCGATATCGCGTATAACGACTCAGCTGCCTGCACTATATGAAAGGCGGTGTCGGCTGCCGGCGCAGTTTGTACCTGTTCCTGCGATGCTATTTCTGTCGCAGTGGCTTCTGTTTCTGCGGTTTCTGTTTGCGCAGCGTCTGCGTGTGCGGTATTGCTTTGGGTGACTTCTACGGTCAGTGCTTCTACCGCAGCCATTTCTGTTGGCGTCGTTTCGCTCTGCGCCATCTCTGCCAATGCAGTCTCTGTCAGTTCAGCCTCTGTCGGTACAGTCTCTGCTTCTGTCGCTGCAGTGTCGCTCTGCGTAACCTCGGATTGAGTGGCTGGTGCCTGCGTTGCGACTAGCGTTGCAGCATCGTCAGCAGCAACGGCTTTTACAGGCTGATCAGCAATCGGCTCTGGCTCAGTCGTTGCTGCCATTTGCGCCGCTGCCTGCTGCAGTTCAGTCTCGGTGGGTAAGGCCGCTACCGCAGTAGCCGGGCTGATTACCGCCGTGGTCTGAGCCGCTAAACTGCCGGCAATGGCACTGGTCGCGTTGTGCAATTCTGCCACACTGCTATCCGGCGCTGTATTAGCCATGCTTTGCTCTGGCGCAGTATTGTCAGACGCTGTTTTGCGTTTAACGACTTTTAGCTTAGGGTTAGGCAGCGGGCTTGCCGGTAACTCAGGTTTTTCGGCGTCTTCATCCGGCAATACTATATTAGCCATCAGGCTGTCTTTATAACGCTCACGCAGCTGCTCAAACTCGCTGTCCTGCAACCTTTTTTGCAGCAACAAGCGGGTTTCCGGCGTATCGGTGTATAAGGTCAGCAGTAATTGTTCGGCGTTACGCAGCGTCTCCTGGTCGCCGTTTTTCTCAGCAATCAGATAACTTAACAGCACAGTACGTGCCGACACCCGGCCCAGGCGCTGAATACGGTCTAACAATGCCTTGGCACCACGGTTATCGCCCATAGCATAGGATAAGCCGGCCGACATCGTTAGCGAGGTAATACGGGTGGTGTTATGGCTAGTGGAACTGTCCAGATACCCTTTGGCTTTGTTAAAGTTATTCTGCTGTAGCTGGCACAGCGCCAGGTTTTCATAGCTTTCGGCAACGCGGATATAACCGGGGCGGCTAATCGCTTTTAGCAGCAACTGCTCTGCCTCGTCGTAACGCTCAAGCTGGCACAAGAAAGCGCCATAATTGTTATAAGCATCGGCGTAGTTAGCGTCTTTTTGAATGGCCAGGCGGAAATACTCTTCAGCCTGCTTGTTTTCACCGACGCTTTGGTAATAGTACGCCAGAGCGCTGTGCACTTCGGCTGAATTAGGCGCAAAACTGCGGGCCCGCTCAAGGTTGTACTTGGCTTGCGAGGTATCACCGCGGCGCAGATAGTTTAACCCTAGCGAGATACGGGTGCGGGCGGCTTCTATATTGTCAAAAGTACGGTCTGACACCGGTTTATCACTACCAACATAGGTCTGTTCAGACACACAGCCGGTCAGTACCAGTAAACTACAGAGTGAAATACCAAACAGGACTTTTTGCTTCACCACACCTACATCCTTGATTTATTGCAACAATTTTACGGCGATGGGCTGACCTTTTTGCTGCTTTTTGATTAACCGTTTTGTTCTGTCAATCACATCACCCACCAGCTGACCACAGGCAGCGTCGATGTCATCTCCGCGTGTCTTGCGTACAATAACAGTAAAGCCATATTCTTGTAAGACTTTGTTAAATCTGTCAATGCGCGAGTTGCTGGAACGCTTGTACGGTGACCCCGGGTAAGGGTTAAACGGGATCAGGTTAATTTTTGACGGCGTGTCTTTTAACGCCTGCGCCAGTTCATGTGCCTGTTCCATACTGTCGTTCACCCCGTCCAGCATCACGTACTCTACTGTGACCTTATCATTGGCCTTAGAGTTCGCTACATAACGTCTTGAGGCAGCTAAAAATTCTTCCATCGGGTATTTACGGTTTACCGGTACCAGCTCGTTACGCAGCTCGTTGTTCGGCGCATGCAGCGAAATGGCCAGTGCGACATCGATTTTATCGCGCAGTAAATCCAGCGCCGGCACGACGCCAGAGGTACTTAAGGTGACGCGGCGTTTAGATAAACCAAAGCCGAAATCTTCCAGCATCAGCTCCATCGCCGGCACGACGTTGTTCAGGTTTAGCAATGGCTCACCCATCCCCATCATCACCACATTCGTCACCGGTTTATCGCCGGTGTCGCCATAGCTACCGATAATTTGCGCCACCCGCCAGACCTGACCAATAATTTCTGCCACGCTGAGGTTACGGTTAAAACCCTGCTGAGCGGTAGAGCAGAACGAGCAATCCAGCGCACAGCCCACTTGCGACGACACACACAGCGTGCGGCGGTCTTTTTCCGGGATCCATACCGTTTCCACTTCCTGGCCACCACGTAAGCCCATGACAAACTTAATGGTACCGTCACTGCTGTCTTGCCGGGTAACCACCACCGGCGCTTCAATGACGCAGCGTGCTTTTAACTTTTCCCGCAATACTTTATTGATATTGCTCATCTTATCGAAATCATCGACACAGAAGTGGTAAATCCATTTCATTACCTGATCGGCACGAAACGGTTTTTCGCCAAGCTCGACAAAAAACGCCTGCATTTGCGCCCGGGTGAGATCAAGTAAATTAATTTTGTCTTGCTGCTCAGTCATTTGCAGAGCACTCCTTACCACAATAAACAATAGCCATAAAACACTGTACCAACATGCACTAAGGGGGCTGCTGCCCCCTTAGTCCGTTACCGTAGGCGATGAACGCTTAACGGGTACGGGCACACAGCTCAGCTTCAGTGAAGAAGTACGCAATTTCACGTGCAGCAGACGCGGCAGCGTCAGAACCGTGAACCGCGTTCTCGTCGATGCTGGCAGCGTAATCAGCACGTAAAGTTCCGGCTAACGCATCTTTCGGGTTAGTCGCACCCATGATTTCACGGTTTTTACGCACCGCATCTTCGCCTTCTAACACTTGCACCATTACCGGGCCAGACGTCATGAAAGACACCAGGGCGCCAAAGAAAGGACGCTCTTTGTGTTCTGCGTAGAAACCTTCCGCCTGCTCGCGGCTTAAGTGTAGCATTTTGGCGGCAACGATACGTAAACCGGCAGATTCGAAACGGTTGTAGATAGCGCCGATCACGTTCTTGGCAACAGCATCCGGCTTGATAATTGAAAAAGTGCGTTCTAACGCCATAACAGGCTCCTGATTAAAAGGTAAGTTAAATTAATGATTAAAATTTAAGGCGGCAAATTATACGCTAGTTGTAAAAAAAAACCTATTTTTGCTGACAAAAAAGCCGCAACTCAGTGTTGCGGCTTTTTATGACAAGCAGGCTATTACGCTATCGGCGGTTAGAAGGTGGCCACCACCTTAACACTGTCGTCGACATTACCGCTGCTAATGTAGCCAATGGCGGTACTATCAGCGGCTACCGCTGCTTTTACCGCGGCATCATCGGCCAGTTCTTTCGGCGGCGTACCTTTACCGGTAAATACCAGCTTTGACCAGTAGGCTTTCAACTGCGCCGCAGAGCGGTTTAGCACCTTGCTGTCAAACTCATCACGCGCAGCCTGGCCCTCAGCCAGATTTAACGGCGTGGCTTTACTGCCATCGGCAAAGTTTGACGTGCGGCCTAAAAATAACCGGCTTAGTTCATCTGCTGTAACAGCATTGTTGTTGGCCGGGTTTACCACTACCGCTATTTCTGCTTGCGCAGCGCCAACACAGCACATTGCTGCCAGCAAGACGATTTTGATTATCTGCATTTGGACCTCCTCAGAACACCAAGTCCACGCCAACAGTCAACAAACTGGCGTCATCATTTGTGATGTCATTGTTTAAACGGGTAAACTGAGCCTTAAATGCAGCTGAAGGATGAAAGTCGTAACGCAACCCTAAGTTCCAGGCATCGCGTTTCACCTCAAAGCGCTCAACGGCTTCAGTTACCCCCTGCGCCAATGCGGCCGGCACACCTTGCGGCAGCATGGCAATGATGTCGCGTTTGGCGTCATTGTCGCGCTTCTCGTAAGAAATATAGGGCGTCATGCTGCCAAAACGGTGGCCTAACGAGATATAGTAACCATTCTGTTTGGCAATAAGCGAATCGTCGACTTCGGTACGGGTAACTTCAGCCACGGCAACCCAGTCATTTTTATCAACCGTAAAAGCTACGCCCATAAAAGAGCTGCTTTCTTCATCGACATCTATTGCACTGGCAACCCCGGCCAAACCACTGGCGTTAAGAATAGCCGTCAGACCGTCCACATCAGGGTTAGATAACGTGGTTTTACCTGCCAGATAGGCCAACCTCACACTAAACCAATCCCGGCTTAATTCCCAGGTAGCACCGAGAATACTGTCAATTTTTGCCTGTACCGTTAAACCGGTCACCACGGCATCACCATCAAAAGCGCCGGCAATAAGTTGCAGCGTGGAGTCAAAATCGCCCAGCGTAGCAGTGCGGTACAGTGATACCCCTTCAATGTTATCAAAGTCCAGGTTATATACCGCCTCCGGTACCCTGGCCCAATCATAGGCATAACCTACATCTTTAAAGTCGGAGTATCTGTAAAAGGGGGTTCTTAAACGGCCGGCGTTAATTTGCATATCGTCCGTTAACTGATAGCTGACAAATGCCCACTCAAATTCAGCATCAAAGTCTTCCCGACCGCGTCCCATTAACTGAGCGGTAACTGACAGCTTTTCGCCCAGGTCTGACATCACCTGAACAGCAAACAAACTCTCATTTTTAAAATCCAGCTCGTCGCTATAACCATAGAGTTGTTCATCGCTGCCCAATGTCATACCAGCTTTAATCGAGGCAAAACCATTAATAGTGACATCCGCGTAAACCGGGGCGGTAAACAGCCCGGCTAACGTCAATGCCAACAAAGATTTTTTAATCATAGTTGCTCCATAGGTTATCAATATCATACAGATCCTAGCTGAATCTGATTGATTCTCCAGACGACATGAGGTTTTTATTACGTTAGATCAGCTAATTGCATAAAAAAACGGCCTTAACGGCCGTTTTTTTATCGCCTCAGCCAGATCAATGGCCTTCACTGACCATGTTTACGGTGTATTTTGGAATTTCGACCACCAGATCTTCATCGGCAATACGGGCCTGACAGCCCAGCCGAGATTCCGGCTCTAAACCCCAGGCTTTGTCCAGCATATCGTCTTCGAGCTCGTCACTTTCATTCAACGAATAAAAGCCTTCGCGCACTATAACGTGGCAGGTGGTGCAGGCGCAGGACTTCTCACAGGCATGCTCGATAGCGATGCCATTGCGCAGCGCCACGTCTAAAACCGTTTCACCGGTTTTCGCTTCCAGCGCTGCACCTTGCGGGCACAGTTCAGCATGGGGTAAAAATACAATTTGTGGCATCTGTTATACCTCGTCCACGTTGTGGCCAGTTAACGCCGTGCGGATAGATTGATCCATGCGCCGGGCGGCAAAGTCATCAGTTAAATGGTTAGTATGTTCAATCGCCGCTTTAATGGCGGCGGTATCCTCGCCCTGCTTTACCTGGCTCAGTTCGGTCAGTGCCTGCTCAATGGCGGACAGCTCGCTGGCACTTAGCAAAGCAGCGTCGGCACGCAGCGCCTGCGTTACTGCTTCCAGCACCCGCTCAGCTTCTACCTGCTGCTCGCGCAGCAAGCGCAGCTGCATATCCTGCCGTGCATATTGCATAGAGCCTTTTAGCATAGTGGCAACCTGCTCATCGCTTAAGCCATAAGACGGTTTCACCTGAATATTGGCTTGTACGCCGCTGGATTTTTCCTGGGCCGTCACGCTTAACAGGCCGTCGGCATCAACCTGAAAGGTAACGCGGATATGCGCACCACCGGCTGGCATTGGTGGTATGCCACGCAGCTCGAACCGTGCCAGTGAACGGCAATCGTCAACCAGTTCGCGCTCGCCCTGCACCACATGCAATGCCATCGCGGTCTGGCCATCTTTAAAGGTGGTAAACTCCTGCGCGCGCGCCACCGGGATCACGGTGTTACGCGGAATGATCTTTTCACTCAGGCCGCCCATGGTTTCAAGGCCAAGCGATAGCGGAATCACATCCAGTAACAGGGTATCGCCATCGGCTTTATTGCCTACCAGCACATTGGCCTGAATAGCGGCGCCAATAGCGACGACCTTGTCGGGATCAATCGAGGTTAACGGCTCTGAAGCAAAAAATTCTGCTACCTGATGACGCACCAGCGGTACCCGGGTAGAACCGCCAACCATCACCACTTTAACGATGTCATCGCGGTTTAAACCGGCGTCACGCAGCACCTGACGACAGGCACGGATGGTTTTTTTAACTAAGGGCGCAATAAGTTGTTCAAAGCCGGTCCGGTTCAGGTTGCCGTTAAACACTCCCGTTGCCAGCGGCAAACTGAAGCTGACACTGTCGCTGTCGGTCAGTTGCTCTTTAATTTGCCGCGCAGTGATTAAATACTGCCGTGTTTGCTGATGCGATAATGTTGCTTCGCCGCTTTGCTGCTTTAGATAATCAACAATAGCATGGTCAAAATCATCGCCGCCCAGCGCTGAGTCGCCGCCGGTGGCCAATACTTCGAATACGCCACGGCGCAATCGTAAAATAGAAATATCAAAGGTACCGCCGCCTAAATCGTAGACGGCAATCACACCTTCCTGGCCCGAGTCCAGACCATAGGCCAACGCCGCGGCTGTCGGCTCGTTTAACAGCCGTAACACATTTAAACCGGCTAATCTGGCTGCATCTTTAGTGGCCTGGCGCTGGGCATCATCAAAATAAGCCGGCACCGTAATCACCACGCCGTTTAGCTCACCGCCTAAGGTTTCGCTGGCGGTGTTGGCCAGAGTGGCCAGAATTTCAGCCGACACTTCAACCGGATTTTTTACGCCCTGCACGGTATCAATAGCGACTAACCCCTGCTGGTCAACTAAGCGGTATGGCACCTGATGCGTTAACGCCGCGGTTTCGCTGTAGCCTTTACCCATCAGCCGTTTAACCGACACTATGGTATTTTGCGCATCGTCTATGGCTGCCGCCATGGCAGCATCCCCCACCACTACACCGTCCTGGGTATAGCGCACGACGGAGGGCAGCATATCACGGCCCTGTTGGTTCACCAGGGTTTTGGCTTCACCGCTACGCACAGTGGCAACCAAAGAGTTTGTCGTACCCAGGTCAATACCGGCCGCCAGCTTGTGCTGATGCGGCGCAGCGCTTTGTCCCGGCTCTGCGATCTGTAATAACGCCATAGTGTTGTTTAGTCTTGTAGTTGCTGTTCTATCAGCTCCAGCTCTTGCTGCAGTTTATAGAAAAATTTTAGTTTACGAATAAGATCGGCCGCCAACTGGTCTTGCTCGGCGGTTTCGGCGTCCAGCGCATCGGCCAACTGGTGCTGCAGCACTTTTTTTTGTTGTTGTAACTGCTCGTCAATGCTGTCGATCACGCTGTCCGGATCATCACTTTGGTCAATCTCAGCCAGTTGCTCGCGCAGCTCCATCTGCTGCATTAAAAACAGCGGATCGGTAAAACTGCGCTGCTCATGGCTGATTTTTAACCCCCGTAGTGCCAATAAATGCTCAGCCCGCAACAGGGGTTGCTTTAAACTATGATAGGCATCGTTAATGTTGGCGGTGTGTTGCACCGCTAACAATTTATCACGCTCAGAGCCGCTGCTATGCTGGTCCGGATGAAACTGCTTTTGCAGCTTAAGATAGCGCGAGCCGAGCTCAGTTAAGTCGAGGTCGAACTTCGCCGGCAGATTAAACAGCTGAAAGTAATTCATCCGGCCCTTAAACGTTTACATTAAGTCGTTAACTGACAAGCTTAAACCGTAAAGCTTTCGCCACAACCGCATTCGCCATTGACGTTGGGGTTGTTAAACTGAAAACCTTCGTTCAGGCCTTCTTTAACAAAATCCAGTTCGGTGCCATCGATATAAACCAGGCTTTTGCCATCAACAATTAATTTTAAATCATCGTGCTCAAACACCTGGTCGTCTTCATTTAGCGTATCGACAAACTCCAGTACATACGCCAGGCCCGAACAACCTGTCGTTTTTACGCCTACCCGCAGGCCAATGCCTTTGCCACGGTTATGCAAAAAGTTGCGTACCCGCTCAGCGGCGGCGGTGGTCATCGAAATCGCCATGCTATCAGCCCCCGTGCTTTTGCTTATAATCCGCAATAGCCGCTTTAATGGCGTCTTCCGCCAGAATAGAGCAGTGGATTTTTACCGGAGGTAGCGCCAGCTCCTGCGCGATGTCAGTGTTCTTAATTTGCTGGGCTTCATCCAGGCTTTTGCCTTTTACCCACTCAGTGACCAGTGAGCTGGAAGCAATAGCACTGCCGCAGCCATAGGTTTTAAACTTGGCATCTTCGATAATGCCATCGGCACTGACTTTAATCTGCAGCTTCATTACGTCACCACAAGCCGGTGCTCCCACCATGCCGGTGGCTACGCTGGCGTCGTCTTTGTCAAACGAGCCCACATTACGTGGGTTTTCGTAGTGGTCGATTACTTTATTGCTGTAAGCCATGATAGTTACCTCTGTGTGCAGCCGGTGCGCTTAGTGCGCTACCCAGGCCACAGTGTTTAAATCGATACCGTCTTTGTACATATCCCACAACGGTGACATAGCGCGCAGTTTCTCAATCGCCTGATGTACAATTTTTATCGTGTGGTCAATCTGCTGTTCGGTGGTAAAGCGGCCAATACTAAAGCGGATAGAGCTGTGCGCCAACTCGTCGCTCATGCCCAGCGCGCGCAGTACATAAGATGGCTCTAAGCTGGCAGAAGTACACGCCGAGCCAGAGGACACCGCAATGTCTTTTAGCGCCATAATCAGTGACTCACCTTCAACATAATTAAAGCTGATGTTAGTGATATGCGGCACCCTGTGCTCACGGTTACCGTTTAAAAACACCTGTTCAATGTCTTTAACCCCTTCCAGCAGGCGGTCACGCAAGGCCGTTATACGCTTAATCTCGTCGTGCATCTCCAGCTTAGCCAACCGGAAGGCTTCACCCATACCAACAATTTGGTGCGTCGGCAAAGTGCCTGAGCGCATGCCGCGCTCATGGCCGCCACCGTGCATTTGTGCTTCTAAGCGGATGCGTGGTTTACGCCGCACAAATAAGGCACCGATACCTTTAGGACCATAGGCTTTATGCGCAGAGAATGACATTAAATCCACTTTAAGCGCTTGCAGGTCAATATCAACCTTGCCTGCAGCCTGAGCGGCGTCAACATGGAAAATAATGCCTTTGCTGCGGCACAGTTCACCAATCGCCGCGATATCCTGCACCACGCCAATCTCGTTATTAACGAACATCACGCTGATAACAGAGGTGTCCGGCCGGATAGCCGCTTCAAGCATCGCAATCGTCACCAAACCGTCGGTTTGCGGCTCTAAATAGGTTACCTCGTAGCCTTCGCGCTCTAACTGACGCATTGTATCCAGCGTGGCCTTGTGCTCAGTTTTTACCGTGATCAGGTGTTTGCCTTTTTTATGGTAAAAATCGGCGGCGCCTTTAATGGCCAGGTTATTGGATTCGGTGGCACCAGAGGTAAACACGATTTCACGCGGGTCGGCATTCACCAGCTCGGCAATCTGGCTGCGGGCAATTTCTACCGCTTCTTCAGCCTGCCAGCCAAAACGATGCGAACGCGACGCCGGGTTACCAAACTCGCCGTCCATCGTTAAATACTGCATCATTTTTTCTGCTACCCGCGGGTCGACCGGGGTAGTTGCAGCGTAATCCAGATATATAGGTAGCTTCATTATTTGCTCCGTGTTGCCTACAGCTGGCAGCTAACGTCGATATCAGTTGCCGGGTTCTTTACCATGCGGCTGTTTTGCCGCTTTGCCACGTTCTTTACATCATGCTGGGTAACCAGCTCGCCCAGCGTAATGCTGGTTAGGAAATCTTCAATGCGGTGGCTTAAATCGCTCCATAGGGTGTGCGTTAAGCAACGGCTGCCACCGTGACAGTCTGACTTACCCTGACAGCGGGTAGCATCAACCGACTCATCTACGGCACTGATCACATCAGAAACCGAAATAGCTGTCGCCTCGCGCCCCAACTGATAACCACCGCCGGGGCCGCGCACACTGCTGACTAAACCTTGTTTACGTAAACGGGCAAACAATTGTTCAAGATAAGACAACGAAATCCCCTGCCGTGCAGAAATATCCGCCAAAGGCACAGGCCCGCTCGCTGTGTGTAACGCGACATCCAGCATAGCCGTTACCGCATAGCGGCCTTTCGATGTTAATCTCATGGTTTGCTCCCTGAAAACACTGGCGCTATTTTACTTTCCTGACTGTTTTAGTCAAGTATTAATAACCTACTAGTTTAGTCAGGTATTAACACCTAAGGTTCAACTGCATTGTGTTATCAGATATTCGGATCAAAGGCGTCAACATCGCGTTTACGCTGCTGCGCGGCCCGTTGCTCGGCCAGCTTAAAGTCTTCTTCTTCAATATCGACCGTCGGTACTTCTTCACAGACATTGCCACCGAGCTGATTGACGCTGTGACACAGCTCGCCCACTTTAGTGTCCAGCAATTGAATATGGTCCAGCATGCGGCCAATAGCATTGGCCACCGGGTCGGGATTATCGGCTGCCACAGCATAGGCATCAAAGCCAAACTTTTGCGCCAGTTGTTTGCGTTCAGCACTGACCGGGGCATCAGCTTTGGCCACAATGCGCCCGGGTATACCAATCACCGTAGCGCCTGCTGGCACATCTTTTACGACTACAGCATTGGAGCCGATACGGGCATTTTCGCCTACCATTAACGGCCCCAGCACCTTAGCGCCAGCACCTATCACTACACCGCTAGCCAGGGTTGGATGGCGTTTGCCGGGGTTCCAGCTGGTGCCGCCTAAGGTCACGCCATGATACAAGGTGACATCGTCGCCAATTTCGGCGGTTTCGCCAATCACCACGCCCATGCCATGGTCAATAAAGAAACGGCGGCCAATTTTAGCACCGGGGTGAATTTCCACGCCGGTAAGCCAGCGGGCGATAGTGCTTAAAAACCGTGCCAGCCATTTCCAGTTAGCACACCATAACTTGTGGCTAAGCCTGTGCCACCAAATCGCATGCAGGCCGGGGTAATTGGTTAATACTTCAAAGCTGCTACGCGCCGCCGGATCGCGATCGAAAACACTTTTAATATCTTCTTTAATACCCGCAAACATGCCCTACTCCTTGTCGCCTGCCTTTTGGCCAAAGCGCTGTACTGAGGTTAAGATGCCACGCAAGATGTTATATTCAGCCTCTTCCGGCCGCGCCCGGGTAAACAAGCGTTTTAGCTTGGTCATCACCACGCCCGGATGCTGCTTAATAATAAAGCCGGTGTCATTCAGTGTTTGTTCCAGGTGCTGATAGAAATTCAGCATCTGCTCGTTGCTCGGATACGCCACGTCATCGGCTTGTTCTGTTGCCGTTTGCGCCTGCAGATAGGCCATGCGCACCTCATAGGTGATAATTTGTACGGCCATCGCCAGATTCAGCGAGCTGTACTCAGGGTTGGCCGGGATACACACATGGTAATTGCACAGTTGCAGCTCGTCATTGGTTAAACCACTGCTTTCACGGCCAAACACCAGCGCTACCGGATGCGTTACCGCTTCTTGCACCGCTTTAACAGCGCATTCGCGTGGTTCCAGCATTGGCCAGCTTAATGTGCGTGAACGCGCGCTGCTACCGACCACCAGCGGACAGTCCGTGATGGCCTGTTGTAAGGTGTCAAACACTTTGGCATTGGCCAAAATATCACTGGCACCGGCCGACAGCGCATAGGCCTGGCCGTCTGGCAGCTCTTTTGGCGCCACCAGATATAATTGAGACAAGCCCATGGTTTTCATCGCCCGGGCTACCGAGCCAATATTGCCGGTATGCGTGGTGCCAACAAGGATAATACGGATCTGGTCTAACATAAGGCTTCCCGCGTAAAAGGGCCGGCATTCTATCACAGCCGAATGCAATTGTTGATGAGAAAATAGCAGTCTGGCCATCTGAATAAAGCAGATTAAAGCGCCACGGCAACCTGCTTTTTAACCATTGTTTTGCTACACTAGCGCCACTTTTATCACAGGGAACCACGAAGATGAAAACAATAACACTCGCAACCGTGCTGTCTGCTCTGCTGTTAAGTCCACTGGCCTGCGCCAGTTCAACCAATCAGGCTGCTGCTGAAGCGCTGCAACTGGCGGTCGACCACCCCAGCCGCAGTCCGGCAAATGCCACGCGCGACAAATACCGTAATCCGGTTGCAACACTGCAATTTTTTGAGGTTACCCCAAGCAGCACTGTGGTCGAAATTTCCCCCGGCGGTGGCTGGTACACTGAAATTCTGGCCCCGCTTCTGGCGGCACACGGCACTTATTATGCTGCGCATTTCCCTGCGGATAGCAGCTCAGATTACTACAAACGCAGCCGCGCTGGCTTTGTCGAAAAACTGGCTGCTAATCCGGTATATAACCGCGTGCAACTCACTGAATTTGCCCCGGGTAACAGCAGTGCCATTGCCCCAGCTGGCAGCGCGGACGTGGTACTGACCTTTCGCAACCTGCATAACTGGTACGGTAATGGCGGTGATGCTGGCATGCTGGCCATTTTTAAAGATTTTTATAAAGCCTTAAAACCCGGTGGTGTGCTGGGCGTGGTAGAGCACCGTTTACCCGCCGATAAAATGAGCGGCGACTGGCAAAAAAGCGGTTATTTCCCGCAGGCACTAACGGTAAGTCTGGCCGAGCAAGCGGGCTTTGTGTTCGAAGCCGCCAGCGAAATCAATGCTAACCCGAAAGATACTGCCGACCATCCCGGCGGTGTCTGGACCCTGCCACCGGTACTGCGGTTAAAAGAACAGGATAAAGACAAGTATCTGGCGATTGGTGAGAGCGACCGCATGACGCTGAAATTTCGCAAACCTTTGACTAAATAACTTTGATATAACTAACGGAAAGCTAAATGAAAGTACTGGTAATAGGCGGCGGTGGCCGCGAGCATGCACTGGCCTGGAAAGCGGCACAGTCACCTCTGGCGACTCAGGTTTTTGTTGCACCGGGTAACGCCGGCACCGCGCGCGAAAGCAATCTGACTAATGTCGCCATAGCGGCTGATGATGTAGCCGCCCTGCTGGCGTTTGCCAAAGCAGAAGATATCGCTCTGACCATTGTAGGCCCGGAAGCGCCACTGGCGAAAGGTGTGGTAGATGCGTTCCGTGCTGAGGGGCTGGCCATTTTTGGCCCGACACAAGCTGCTGCCCAGCTGGAAAGCTCTAAAGCCTTTGCCAAGGACTTTTTAGCCCGCCACAACATTCCTACCGCCGCTTACCAGACGTTCACGGATACAGCCCCTGCAAAAGCCTTTGCACGTACGCTTGGCACACCTGTGGTGATTAAAGCCGACGGCTTAGCCGCAGGCAAAGGCGTGATTATTGCGCAAACGCAGGCTGAAGCAGATGCCGCCATTGACGATATGTTGTCAGGCAACAAATTTGGTGATGCTGGCAGCCGGGTCGTGGTAGAAGAGTTTTTAACCGGTGAAGAAGCGTCTTTTATCGTGATGGTTGACGGCACCACAGCATTGCCGTTTGCGTCATCACAAGACCATAAAGCGCGCGACAACGGCGATAAAGGCCCGAACACCGGCGGTATGGGTGCCTACTCACCAGCGCCAGTGGTGACCCCGGCAGTGCACGACTGGGTAATGCAGCACGTAATTTACCCCACCGTAAACGGCATGGCCGCAGAGGGCACGGTATTTACCGGCTTTTTATATGCTGGCTTGATGATAGCGCCAGATGGCAGTGCCAAAGTACTGGAATTTAACTGCCGCTTTGGCGACCCGGAAACCCAACCGATTATGCTGCGGCTGCAATCAGATTTGGTTGAGCTGTGCCTGAGCGCCACCCAAGGCAAGCTGGCGGGTAAACAGATCGATTTTACTGCTGATGCCGCTGTCGGCGTCGTGCTGGCGGCTGGTGGCTACCCGGACAGTTATGCCAAAGGCAAAGTCATTAGCGGCCTTGACGGGGCTGACAGCAACACAGCCAAAGTATTCCATGCCGGTACCGAGCTAAAAGACGGCCAGGTGCTAACCAATGGCGGCCGGGTGTTATGCGCCACCGCGCTGGGTGCTAATGTGACAGCGGCACAGCAGGCAGCCTATCAGTTAGTCGGTAAAATCAGCTGGGACGGCATGTTCTGCCGCACTGATATAGGCTACCGCGCCATTGCCCGCGAGCAAAAGTAAGATGACGTACAGCGTTCTATCGCTGGCATTGCTGCTCAGCGTCACCGGCAGCAATGCTGCTGTTGCTGCCTGCGACCCTGGCTACACAGAGATTAGTGCAATTCAGGGCAGCGGCGACGCCAGCCCGCTAGTCAACCAACAGCTGACCACGCAGGGCATTGTCACTGCCGTGGTATATCCTGGTAGCGACGCCGCAGGCATCACGCTGCAGGCAATCGCTGCTGATGGCCAGCATAGCGCAAACGCGGCCCACAGCGTGTTTATTGCCGATCGTGAAGCAGCGGCTATCTACCAGCCAGGTCAGGTGCTGCAAGTTAGCGGCACTGTCGCTGAGATTAACCAATTAACCAGCCTGACGCAGCTAAGCCAGATCAAGCTGTGTGACAACACAGCTGCTATCCAGCCGGTTAAGCTCAGCCTGCCATTAGCGCCAGAACAACACTGGGAGCAACTGGAGGGCGCACTGCTGCAGATCGTGCAACCTTTAGTGGTGAATGATACTTACCAGCTTGGCCGCTACGGCGAAATAACGCTGGCGGATAGCCGCTTGCAGGTGCCAACAGACACCATGGCGCCGGGTAAAGCGGCGGTTGAGTATTATCACCAGCAGCAACAACGGCACATGCTGGTACTGGACGACGGCCTGTATCAGCAAAACCCGCAGCCATTACAGCTGGGTAAGCTGAAAATAAGCGCCGGCAACACGCTGCGCATTGGCGACAGCGTCAGTGGGCTGACCGGCGTGTTGCTACAAGACGCGCGCGGCTATCGCTTAGTGCCAACAGCCACGCCGGTGTTTAACCACACCAACCCACGGCCGGCTAAACCTGCCGCTAAGCCGGTTAACGCCCTGCGCGTCGC
This sequence comes from Rheinheimera pleomorphica, assembly GCF_011634895.1. Lineage (GTDB taxonomy): Bacteria > Pseudomonadota > Gammaproteobacteria > Enterobacterales > Alteromonadaceae > Alishewanella > Alishewanella pleomorphica. Next base: position 544,847 of record NZ_SIRR01000008.1, read on the forward strand.
CAGCTTTAATGTGCTGAATTACTTTAATGGCGAAGGCCAAAACCCGGCCTTTCCTACCCGGCGCGGTGCCAGCACCGTGGCAGAGTTGGCCCGGCAGCAAGCTAAAACGGTAGCGGCACTGGCCGCGTTAGACGCTGATGTTATTGGCCTGCTGGAAGTCGAAAACAACGGCTACGGCCAACAGGGCGCTTTGGCGAGCCTGGCCACGGCGCTGAATAAAGTGGCGGCGAAACCTTACCGTTTTATTATCACCCGCGAGCAACCGGGTAGCGATGCAGTTAAGGTAGCGCTGCTATACCGGCCATCCAGCGTCAGTGTAGAAGGTAAAGCGGCGTTGCTGCTGCACAAGCCCTTTGACTGGGGTAGCCGGCCGCCGCTGGCGCAAAGCTTCCGGCATCTGGCCAGCAGTGCGCTGGTCACGGTCAGCATTAATCACTTTAAATCTAAGGGCAGTTGCCCGAAAGATGAAAACAGCGTTAATGCCGATAAGCAAGACGGTCAGGCCTGTTGGAATGTGCTGCGCACCGCCTCTGCTAAAGCATTAAGCGACTGGCTGCACAGCCAGCCTACCGGTGTAAATACCGATAAACAGCTGATTTTGGGTGATTTAAATGCCTACCGGATGGAAGATCCACTGCGGACGTTACAGCAGCATGACTGGCAGTATCTGAGCGCCGCCAGCGATGCGCAATATTCCTATGTCTATCGCGGCCGCACCGGCTCATTGGATCATGCGCTGGCAAGCCCAGCGCTGGCTAAGCACCTGAGCAATATGCAACACTGGGCCATTAATGCCGACGAGCCAGCGCTGCTGGATTACAATGTCGAGTTTAAAAGTCCGGCGCAGCAGCAGTTGTTTTATGCGCCGACGCCATACCGTTCATCAGATCACGATCCGTTAATCGCCACCTTTCAGTTCTGACTTTTCTATTAACAACAGGCAGTTACTGCTGTCTGTTGTTGTTAACCGCAGCGCCCCTCATGGGTTTTTTCAATTAAGCGCAAGAAACAGTTGCGCCGGCTTTCCCTGTTGCTTTAAGGTGAGGTTCAGTTAAGTTAGCGAGCCGAGCTTATGTCACATAAAAACCCGATCATTGCCATTACCGGCTCCTCCGGCGCGGGTACCAGCACCACTACTATTGCCTTTCAGCATATTTTCCGCACCCTGGGCATAGACGCCGCCTTTGTTGAAGGTGACTGCTTTCACCGTTTTAGCCGGCCAGAGATGGAAGTGGCCATTCGTAAAGCCAAAGAAGAAGGCCGCCATATCAGCTACTTTGGCCCCGAAGCGAATGACTTTGGCGCGCTGGAAACCTTTTTTGCCAGCTATGGCGAAACCGGCGGCGGCAAAATCCGCCATTACTTACACACCTTTGATGAAGCGGTGCCCTATAACCAGTTGCCCGGCACCTTTACGCCATGGCAGGACCTACGTGCCAACACTGACTTACTGTTTTACGAAGGCCTGCACGGCGGTGCCGTCACCGACGAGCATAATGTCGCCCAGCATGTCGATTTGCTGATCGGCATGGTGCCGATAGTCAACTTAGAGTGGATCCAAAAAATTATCCGCGACACCTCAGAGCGCGGCCATAGTCGTGAAGCGGTGCAGGCCAGCATAGTGCGTAGTATGGACGATTACATTAACCATATTACGCCGCAGTTTTCGCGCACCCATATTAACTTTCAGCGCGTACCGACGGTAGACACCTCTAACCCATTCAGCGCCAAAGATATCCCGTCGCTGGATGAAAGCTTTGTCGTGATCCGCTTTCGCGGTATTAAGCATGTCGATTTCCCCTACTACTTGCAAATGATTAACGGCTCTTTTATGTCGCGGGTTAATACACTGGTGGTGCCCGGTGGCAAAATGGGCCTGGCGATGGAGCTGATTTTAACGCCGTTGATTGAAGAGCTGATGATAAAGCGGCGCCAGGCCCGCGGTCAGGTTGACTGGCTGGGTACCTGAAAGCACAAAAGGACTTTGCCAAGCGAAACGGTTTGCCCTAAGCCAACCGTTGCAGGCCAGGAAGGCCGAATCGAGCCTACATGGACGTATTTACGGCGTGTTGGTGTGGGCAAACCGTTTCAGCGTTTCCACAAGTTTCTGCCGCAAAGTGACTGGTGATAAAACCAACAGCAGTACAATTATCTATTTCGCCAACGCCCATCCTACCGTTGTTTCTACTTTACAAAATACCAATTTTCAGCCGTTTAGCGAATGTCAAGACGGCAAAGGCCAGTAAATTTACACTTTTGTTTAAATAATAGCCTTTGCTTTGCCGGCAAAAATCCGTAAACTTAGCGCCCCTTGAGGGTAGAGCCTTGGATTACGTGGTGCGCATAGGTCCATATCAGTTAGCGAACAAGGTAATTTGTGCTCCGATGGCAGGAGTTACTGATCACACTTTTCGTGAGCTTTGCCGGCGTTTTGGTGCAGCTTTAGCTGTGTCGGAAATGCTGTCGAGCAACCCACTGGTGTGGCAGAGCGAAAAATCACAAAATCGTATGGGTCACCGGCAGGAATCCGGCATCCGTTCAGTACAAATTGCTGGCTCGGATCCACAGCAAATGGCTGAAGCTGCCCAGTATAACGTTGCTATCGGTGCCGACATTATCGATATCAATATGGGTTGCCCGGCGAAAAAAGTGAACAAGAAACTGGCCGGCTCTGCGTTATTGCAGTATCCGGACTTAGTGGAGCAAATTGTTCGCGCTGTCGTCGATGCGGTAAAGGTACCGGTTACCTTAAAAATTCGCACCGGCTGGGATCCTGATAACAGAAACGGTATTCAGATCGCCCGTATTGCGCAAGATAACGGCATACAGGCGCTGGCAGTACATGGCAGGACACGCGCCTGCATGTACAAAGGTGAAGCGGAATATGACACCATCCGCGCCATTAAACAAAGTGTGTCGATACCGGTCATTGCCAATGGCGATATTACCGGACCGGAAAAAGCGCGCCATGTGCTGGAGTACACCGGTGCCGACGCCATTATGATTGGCCGTGCGGCGCAGGGCCGGCCGTGGATTTTCCGGGAAGTGGTGCATTATCTGGCCACTGGCGACAAACTGGCGCCACCGGCAATTGCCGAGGTACGCCAGATCATGCTGGAACATGTGCAGGGTTTACACCAGCTTTATGGTGAGTCCGCCGGTTACCGCATTGCCCGCAAACATGTGGGCTGGTATTTAGCCGAGCACGATGCGCTCGGTGTGTTTCGTAGTGAATTCAATGGCATTGAGTGTGCTAAACAGCAACTCGACGCCTTAAATGACTATTTTCATCAACTAGCAGCAACCTAACGTAAAAGAGAAAAGCAATGTTTAATTCGAACGTTACTTCGCCATTTATTACTAACGCCCATGTCCAAACGCAGGAAAAGCCACAGGCTTTAAGTACTGCCGCACAAAAGGCCGTCGCTAACTACCTGCAGCAGTTAAACGGTCAGGACGTTAACGACTTGTATGAACTGGTATTATCTGAATTAGAGCGTCCGTTACTGGAAGAAGTGATGAAGTATACCCGCGGTAACCAAACCCGCGCTGCTAACCTGATGGGCATCAACCGCGGTACGCTGCGCAAGAAGCTGAAACAGTACGGCATGAGCTAATGCCACCGCGGGGTTCGCCCCGCTGCTAAGCACCTTCGGGTGCTTTTTTATTGGCTGCACCTGAGGAATTTTACGCATTAAATTCCGCATTAACTTCGGTACTCAGGTTGCGACAATATATTCAACGAATTGAGTGGCAGCTGCCACCTTGCTCACGCGAACACGCCGTGAATCCATCCCTGGAGGCTCGTGTACGAACTTCATCCGTGAAGTTCGCCCCTTCAGGGCCAGCGAAGCTGTTCAAATTCGTTCCAGACGAATTTGTCAGCCGTCCAGGGCTTCAACGGTTCGCTTAGAGCAAGCTGACATCTGCTCATGCGCTACACTGGCGTTACAGCTTTAAACCTAATTCCGCAAGCTAAATGAGAGTCTAAGCATGACGACATTAAGACCCATCCGCCGCGCACTGCTAAGTGTGTCCGACAAAACCGGTATCGTAGAGTTTGCCCGCGCGCTTGAAGCCGCCAAGGTAGATATCCTCTCTACCGGTGGTACGGCAAAACTGCTGGCCGAGCAAGGCATTAAGGTAACTGAAGTCTCTGACTATACCGGTCACCCGGAAATTATGGACGGCCGGGTAAAAACCCTGCATCCGAAAATTCACGGTGGCATTTTAGCCCGCCGCGGTGTTGATGAAGCCGTAATGGCCGACAACAACATCGGCCCTATCGACCTGGTCGTGGTAAACCTGTACCCGTTTGCCAGCACCGTGGCTAAACCTGGCTGCACGTTGGAAGATGCGGTAGAAAATATCGATATCGGCGGCCCGACCATGGTGCGCGCCGCAGCGAAAAACCATAAAGATGTGACTATTATCGTTAACGCTAAAGACTACGATAAGGTACTGGCCGAAATGCAGGCTAACGGCGGCGCTACCACGCACGCTACCCGCTTTAGCCTGGCGATTAGCGCCTTTGAACACACCGCCCAGTATGATGGCATGATCGCCAACTACTTCGGCACTATGCTGAGCGCGTATGACACACCGGCAGAACCGGCAACTAAGTTTCCGCGCACCTTTAACAGCCAGTTCGTGAAAAAACAAGACTTACGCTACGGCGAAAACAGCCACCAAAGCGCAGCGTTCTATGTGCAGGATGGCGCGACCGAGGCCAGCGTATCTACTGCTACTCAGCTGCAAGGTAAGGCGCTGTCTTATAACAATATCGCCGACACCGACGCCGCACTGGAATGCGTAAAAGAATTCGATGAGCCGGCCTGTGTTATCGTTAAACACGCTAACCCTTGTGGTGTAGCTATTGGCGATTCGATTCTGGCCGCGTATCACCGCGCCTATCAAACCGACCCGACTTCAGCGTTCGGCGGCATTATCGCCTTTAACCGCGAGCTGGATGAAACCACCGCCAAAGAAATTGTCAGCCGCCAGTTTGTTGAAGTGATTATTGCGCCGTCAGCGAGCGATGCTGCCGTTGCGGTAGTTGGCACTAAGCCGAATGTACGCTTACTGGTATGTGGCGAATTCAGCCCAGCTGCAGCTGCGCTGGATATTAAACAGGTTAACGGTGGCATGCTGCTGCAAGACCGCGATCAGGCCAAAGTTACCGCTGCTGATTTAAAAGTAGTGACCAAGCGCCAGCCAACCGAGCAAGAGCTAAAAGACTTATTGTTCTGCTGGAAGGTCGCGAAGTTTGTTAAATCAAACGCCATTGTCTACGTGAAAGACAGCATGACCATCGGCGTTGGCGCCGGCCAGATGAGCCGGGTGTACAGCGCGAAAATCGCTGGCATTAAAGCTGCCGATGAGAAACTGGAAGTAAAAGGCTCAGTAATGGCCTCAGACGCCTTCTTCCCGTTTCGCGACGGTATCGACGCAGCAGCAGCAGCTGGCATTACCGCCGTTATCCAGCCAGGTGGCTCAATGCGCGATGCGGAAGTCATCGCCGCCGCCGACGAGCACGGTATGGCAATGGTATTTACCGGCGTACGTCACTTCCGCCATTAACAGCAAGCACCACTAAGCACTTGCTTTAGATACTAAAAAGGCCGCACTACGGCCTTTTTTATTGCTGATTGATTGTAGTCAGAAAATCCCCGCAGGGGATCTGTGTCAACGCCGAGGTGTCGCGGTTATACAGATACACCCAGGCACTAACGCTGTCGCCGCTATCAAGAGTCACTTGCTGCAGTTCGCGGCGGTACTCTTGTGGCTTGGCAAAGCCATCGCCACACTCTTCGTACTGGTCCAGCTGTGGTAGTAAAAGCTCTGGCTGCAGCAGCTGATAGAGCTCTCCCACCACCTGATCGGCAGTATTGCTTGATGGCACAGCACCGGGGTAATAACTTAACTGATATAGCCGCGCCTGATACCTTGCCATAGCGACAAACTTCGCGTGCGTTACAAGCTGCTGGTGCATTGGATGATTGGCATTTTGGCGTAAGGTACCGTACACAAAAAGATAGTCGGACATAGCGATGTGCTTTAGCTTTTTGCTCACTGTGCCAGTGTCAATAAGCAATGGCAAGCCGCTTTACCAACACACCAGAACTACATAAAACGTGCGGGTACTGACCACTGTAGTTCAGCCTGTGCCAGATCTTCACTAACGCTGATACAGCTGAGCGACGCTTTGCGAATATTAATCACAGGCATCTCAGTGCCGAGTAAGCGGCTGATCAGCAGTGAGAAATCCGGCTCATGACCAACCAGCAAGGTGTGCTCAGCCAGTGTCGGCCACAACAACTGCAGCTGCGCTACAGCCTGTTCGACCGGCGTTTCCAGCGCCAGCCAGGGCTGCTCAGTGGCAGCGGCGAAACCGGCGGTTTTACATACTATCGCTGCCGTTTGTACCGCCCGCGGATAAGGGCTGGTGAGTACTTGCTGCAGATTAAGATTATGTCGCTGCATAAAGTCAGCAACGCGGCGTGCCTGCAGCCGGCCTTTTTCTATCAGGCAGCGGTCGATATCCAGCTGGTTAGGCCGGATCACCTCAGCGGTGGCATGACGCAAAAAATACAGGTATTTATTCATAGCGCGCAGTTATAGCAGTGTTGTAAGGCAATTTTATGACAAGGTAACAGCGCTTGCTAAGCACCTCACTAATGTTTGATCCAGCTCAATTGGCCCGGCTACAGCTGCACTAGGCTTATTTCGCTGTAGTGCAATTAACCAAAGGAGACCATCATGAGCCTGTTACCGCGTAACCGTTTTGACTTTGACAGCCTGTTCGATAACTTCTTTGCGCCAACGGCGTGGAAAAGCAACGACATGGAGTTTTTTGCGCCCAAAGTCGATATTAAAGACAACAAGGATCACTACCAAATCACGGCCGAACTGCCGGGTGTGAAAAAAGACGATATTCATATTAGCCTGGAGCGCGGCGTACTGACGCTGGAAGCGGAAGTAAAACAGGAAGATAAAGAAGAAAAAGACGGCAAATTAATTCGTCAGGAACGTCGCTATGGCAAAATTATGCGCAGCTTTACCGTGGGTGATGCTGTGCATGAAGCCGATATCAGCGCCAGCTTTAAAGATGGCCTGTTAAGTATTAAAGCGCCGAAAAAAGCCACTACTGAAGCCCCCAGCCGTAAAATCAGTATCAGCTAACTGATTTGCTGCCCTCCCTTGCCGCCCGTTGTGATACCGGCGGCACGGGTTCTACGGCTAACTACTGGCATTAATACAATCTCGGCCATCGGCTTTAGCGCGATATAACGCCGTATCGGCGGCGCATAACAGTGCCAGAGCGGTGCGGTACTGGCCGTTAATCTCGGTCGCCACGCCCTGGCTTACCGACACAGTCAGCGTAGAGGGTAAGCCGGCATCGACAAAACTTAGCTGGCGCATCGCCTGCTGTACTTCTCGCGCCACTTTTAGTGCGCTTATTTCATTGTGGTTAGGCAGAATCAGCGCAAACTCTTCACCACCGTAGCGGGCGGCGAGTTTGGCCTCTACCGGCATCGCCTGCACTATGGCGCCAGCGACTTTGCGCAGACAAGCATCACCCTGAATATGGCCGTAACGGTCGTTAAATTGTTTAAAAAAATCGATATCAATAATGATCACGCTGAGCGGGCGGCGGGCATCAGTGCACTGCTGCCATTGCTGCTGCAACTGCTCATCAAAACCACGCCGGTTCGCCAACCCGGTTAGCGCATCGGTAGACGCCTGCAGTCGCAGCTGCTCACATTCGGCTTTGTAGCGGGTTAGATCGCGCATCACCAGCACCAGGTGCGCCTCGGGCTCAGGCAAAAACGACACGGAAAGCTCAATATCTTTGATTTCACCATCAGCACAGCGCACCGCCATTTCAGTTGGGCCGGCCTGCAGCGATAAAATCCGTTTCGCCACCATATTCACCAGACCTTCATACTGCTGCTGGCAGCGGCTAACTAAAAACTGCGGCCACTTGCGGCCAATAAGCGGCGCCCCCACACAATTTAACAGCAGCGCCGCTTTGGCATTAGCGCATTCAATCACGCCATCCGGGCTGACAATTAAAACAGCCTCGGCCAGATACTGAATAAAACCGCCTAAATCCAGGCCAGTAGTATTCGCCGTTTCATCCTGCCACGGGCTGTCATCGTTTAACGCATGGGCGGGTATCTGGCTGTTGCGCTGTGCAGTGGTCATGGTGCTATCTCACTTGGCTAACTTAACTGCAGCCAACTTTAGCTACTTATACACGCGCAAACCTTTCGACAACCTTCTGATTTAATTTATTGATTTATAAAGACTAAAAAGCCCCTTGCGGGGCTTCTAATTTAAGTTGGTTTGCGATTCACAACTTGAGGATCAGGGCTTAACAGTAATAGCGCATTTCTATTGCTACGTAAAATGAGCTGAAACTTGGTAACCCCTGCAACCGAATCCTGATCTTCTAACACAAGTTCTTGGCCATCTTCAGATACTGTTACAGCATCTATCACACCATCAAAAGGAGTAATAAAGCCAGCACCTACAAAGCTAAAGCCCTCCGAATTAACAAGCTGATAAGTTATCGCTTCACTTTGTTCCACTATGACGCTACCGTCACTAAGCTTACCGTCTATCCAGTAACTAAATTGCGGGACGCTTTCGTTATTAAGGCTCACTTGAACCTGCAAAACTGGGCCTGTAGCTGGCATAAATTACTCCTTTACTTGGTACGTTAGTTTGCTAAATGTTATTGTTGTCATATTCTGTTGCCTCATAAGTTGTAACAATTCATGGCTTTTGTCCAACTCACCCAAGCATAACAATGCTTCTGCTCGAGCCTTTACAAAGTCAGGATGACGATGATTGATCTGCCTGAGCGCTAAAATAGCTAGGGCTTGCTGGCAAAGCTCCATACTATTAGCATTACCATCGCTGTAGTGCTGCTGTTTGGCATCTAACAGCAATTGCGAAACATATCGACGGCTGTCTGGTTCACTTTCTAAATCGAAAGCACGCAGTTTACTCAGTAGATTGTCACTTTGCCGCCAAAGCCCGGTGTTCTGGTAAAACTCAGCCGCATTCAGCATCCAACTCACTTCTAGTTGAGCGAAACGTTTTTCATCAGAGAATGCAGCCCTGTTTTCGTTGAGCCAGTCTCGCAATGCATCTGGGGAAAATTTGCTTTGAAGCGCGGGTACAAAGAAACTCAATTGCATCAGGTTTAATTTAAGTTTGAACAAATCACTGCGCCAGATTTCATTATTATTATCTTCAATCAAAGCTTGCTCTATTAGCAAGTGCCCTAATAAAGCTTTGTCAGTTGCCTTCTGATACTGTCCCTGAACACTGTATATGGATGCAAGAATATCGTAACTACTGAACACTTTTTCTAATAGATAGGCATCAGGCGTTGAATGTCGGACGAGATCTTCGAATTCAGTTTGAATTTTGCTGTGCTCTTCTATAGCCCGTTCAACATCGCCCTGCGATAATACCGCACTGGCAAGCCAAGAACGGGTGTCAGCAATATCGGCTATTAGATAGCTAACGCTAGGCTGTTGCGCTTGTGCTAATAGTTTCAACCTTAATGATTCAGTAAAATTCCTTTTAGCCGTATCAAACTGCTGGCGTTGCATCGCCAATGAGCCTAAGGAGTTGGTGGCGTAGGACAGCTCCATAATGGCGTCCAGGTTTTCGGGCGCTAACTCATACATTCGCTGACTGTACTGGTAATAGCGCTCAAACTCGGGCTGGGTGCCCTGCCAGTTACTGGCGTCGTACTGTATTTGCCCGAGCCAAAAGGCATTGGCGCCTAAGGTTTTTAGTAGCTCTAAATTCTGTGGCTGCTCGGCCAGTACGGCCTCTAGCTGTACACGGGCGGCTTGCAACGCCGCGACTGCTTCGTCGGTTTTGCCACGTGAATAGGCCACCTCGCCCATGGCTTCCAGCGTTTGGCCGTGTTGCAAACGCGCTGCAATGCTTAAGCTGGCATCATCTGCGGAGTAATCGGTAAAGTATTCCAATGCTTTGCTGCTGATACCGTCGAGTAAGTCCATACGGCCGATGCTGCGCAGTTTGTCGGCAAAGTCGCCCACCATAAAACCGAGCAGGTTCTCCGCCGCCAGCCGCTTTTGCAACGCTTGCTGCTCGGCCTGAAAACTGCGCACCCCCATGCTGACCGCGGTAACGGTGAGCAAGCACAAGATGGCCACAGTACCACGACGGGTCCAGCGTTTTAGCCGGGCTTTGGCATAGGATGCCTGAATAAACTCGGTTTCCTCGTTATCAAGCTGAAATAAGCGGTTTTGCTTTAGCAGCAGTGCTTCTTGCAGCGGCTTGCCTTCGGCCAGCAAATAAGCGCTGTTTTGCTGCTCGGCCCGCCAGCGCTGGCTTAAATGCCTAAGCCGGCTTTTTACACTTAAGCTGTCAAAATGCTCGCTGATCCAGGCGGTGGCGCGCGGCCAGCGCCTAAGCAGCGCTTCATGCGCAATACTAAAACACGGCTCGCCCTGTTGCAGGTGCGACACAAACAAGCGCTGCTCTACCATGGTATTGACCAGAGCACGCTCAGCGTCGGTTTGTAATTGCGCTAAACGCGCGCTGCGGCTGGTAATGCTTTGCTCATCTTCACGCAAGGTGACCAGCAGGGACAACACCTTTGGCAGGCAGTCCTGCTCGGCTTTGCTTAAGCCTTTAATCGCCTGCTCGGCGTTTTTGCCAATGGCCCCTTCAATACCACCCAGCGCCTGATACACGCTTAACAGCAGTTTGTCGTCACTACTGCGCTGCAAATACAACTGCTGCAAGGTGTATTGCAGCATCGGTAAGGCATCGGGGTTGCTGGCGGCTTCTTGCACCAGGATCTCATCCAGTGGCATGGCACTGTCGGGGTCAATATCAAAGCTCAATCCGGCCGCCAGCGCGGGTAAACGGATCATTTGCAGTAAGTCGGCGCGGCCCGGTGCTGCTAAGTCAAAATGCGCGCCCTTGGCTTTGCCGGCCATTAAGCTTGGATAATCGACCAGATCGGGGTAAAACTCGTTGCGACAAGCACTTAGCACCAGCACAGCGCCGCTGCAGGCCAGCTGTTCCAGCAAGGCAACAAAGCCTGTACGCTCGGCTTCACTGAACAGGGGCGAGGATAACAGTACTTCTAAGCGGTCGACAAAAAGGGCAAAGCGCCGGGTGTGCTGCCCTTTGCTGCCCAATAACTTTTTACACTGCCGCAATAGCGGCTCTGGTTGCTGCAGTTTATCGGCCAGGCTGGCGGCACTGTCACCGGCAAATACCGGTTCGTCATTCAGCTCCCAATCCAGCAAGCTGCTGGCCAGGCCAGGTAGTAACTGGCCTTTGGCCACATCGGCTAAGTCGAGGCAGGTAAAAGACACCACCTCTACCCCGTTAAAACCGCCTGGATGCATTAAGTTGGGCATCACACCGGCATTAATCAGCGACGATTTACCACTGCCACTGGGCCCCAGTAACAGGCAAAAATCACGGCCAAATTTAATTTGCTGTGCAATGCGGCTTAGCAGCGTATCTATTTGTGCCCCGCGGCCAAAAAACACTTTGGCATAGTTAGCGTCGTAAGCTTTAAGGCCGGGAAACGGCGAGCCCTGCTGCCAGCTTTGCTGTTGTACGCTTTGTTCCTGCCCCAGCGGAAAGCGTACCTCGGCAATAACGCGGTAACCGCGCTTGCGGATGGTTTCAATATAAACCGGCATGCTGGCACTGTCGCCCAGCGCTTTACGCAGTTGGGTTAGGCTTTTATGCAGCGGGTTATCGCCGGTGGCCATACCGGGCCAGCACTGGCTAATAATGTCGTCGCTGCTTAATACCTCGCCGGCATGACGGCACAGTAACAGCAGCACATCCATTGCCTTGGGCTCTAACTGCTGTACTTGTTTGCCTTTGCGTAACGTATTGTCGCTTGGGTTAACCTGCCAGTCGGCAAGGAAAAACGTATTGCTCATAATAACTTGTTATTTCGGGTTTATTGCCCAAGATAACATGCTGCAACGCTTTAGTTTAGCCCCGCCGTCAGCCTGCGCTGGTGAAACGGCCTGGCTTTGCTAGGCTTAAAGCAGTAACCCGGAGGAAACTGATTATGGCACAATGGCTTAGCGGTACCGTAACTGACAACCATCACTGGCACGCCAACTTATTCAGCTTAAAAGTAAAAACGGATGCCTTTAGCTTTACTGCTGGCCAGTTTGTCCGGCTGGCGCTAAATACCGCGGACGGCCGGCTGCAGCGCGCTTACTCGCTGGTAAACAGCCCGGGTAGCGCTGAGCAGGAGTTTTTAGTCAGCACAGTGGCCGAAGGCAAACTGTCGCCAATGTTGCAGCAACTGAAAATGGGCGACAGTGTAGAGATCAGCCAACCAGCCTCGGGCTTTTTTGTGTTGGATGAAGTGCCCGATGGCGATAACCTGTGGCTGATTGCCAGTGGTACCGGTATTGGCCCTTATTTATCGATGCTGGGCACGCATCCGCTATGGCAGCGTTTTGCCCGCATTATACTGGTGCATAGCGTACGCACTGTGGCCGATCTGGCCTACCGCGAACTGATTGCACATTATCAGCATCAGTACCCCGGTCAGCTACACTATCAACCGATAGTGACCCGCGAAGCCCACGCCGGCGCGCTGGATAAACGCCTGCCGCAGCTGATACAAAGCGGCGAGCTGCAAAGCGCCTGCCAGCAAAGCCTGAACGCTAAGTCTCAGGTTATGTTATGCGGCAACCCGGATATGATCAGAGACACCAAAACCACACTGGAAAGCTTAGGCCTGAAAAAGAACCTGCGCCGGCAGCCGGGCAATATCACCGTAGAGCAGTATTGGTAAACGGCTGTTGTATCGGCTTTTTTGACGACATTCAGCTTGGATCAGGGTAAGCTATGCCACGCTGTACGCCACTGATTATGGAGGAAAAGCGTGGACGAAATTATCCAACCGCTGCAGGAAACATTGCAACACTACCCGCAGCTGGAATTACCGACTGAACTGGCACTGCTGCTGGCGCTTAGCTGGCTGGGTAACTTTGTCGTAAAACGCATTTTAATTGGCGGTATTTTTAAGCTGCTACGCGCCACACCAATCAATGAGCAGCATGTGGTGCAAAAATTTAATTTTGTTTCGCGGTTGTCAAATGTGGTGCCAGCGCTGATCATTTCCACCGGTATCGGTTATGTCGGTGGCGTGCCCGAAGCCGCGGCTACCATTATCGTTAATGTGTGTAATGCCTTTATGGTGCTCACTGTCGCATTGGCGCTGAGCAACCTGCTGGATTTAGTCAATTCCATTTATGAAGAGCGGCCCGATGCGAAAATACGGCCGATAAAAGGCTATATCCAGGTAGTAAAAATCGTTATTTATGCAGTAACGCTGATCCTGATTATTGCTGCCCTATTTGACCGCTCACCGCTGATTTTACTGTCAGGTTTGGGCGCGATGGCCGCGGTACTGATGCTGATATTTCAGGACACCATTTTATCCCTGGTGGCCAGCGTGCAAATCTCATCCAACGACGTGCTCCGCGTGGGCGACTGGGTTGAAATGCCACAGCTTAACGCCGATGGCGACGTTATCGACATAGCGCTGCATACGGTAAAAATACAAAACTGGGATAAAACCATTACCACTATCCCTACCCGCCGCTTTATGACTGACCCGTTTAAAAACTGGCGCGGTATGCAGGAGTCTGGCGGCCGGCGTATTAAGCGCTGCATTTTGCTCGACCAGCAAAGCGTACACTTTTTAGATGCCGAGCAAAAAAAGCGCCTCGGTCGGTTTAAGTTATTAAAAGACTATCTGGCCAGTAAGCAGCAGGAAATTGATGACTGGAACACCCAGTTGGCAGAGGAAGGCAAAGAGCCGGTAAACACCCGGCGTATTACCAATATTGGCACCTTCCGTGTGTATATTGAACGCTATTTACAAAGCCACCCTGGCATTCACCAGCAAATGACGCTGATGGCGAGGCAGCTACCTGTAACCGCGGATGGCCTGCCGCTGGAGTTATACTGCTTTACCAATACTACTGCCTGGTTGAAATACGAGAGCATTCAGTCGGATATTTTTGACCATCTGCTGGCGATCCTGCCGGAATTTGGCCTTAGAGTGTATCAGCACCCCAGTGGCATGGATGTGCGGGCGCTGAGCAATCTGGTAAAGCCCGCCAGCGAATAGGTAAAACCGCTAAGTTAACAGAGCATAACACCGGCCGGTTAAAAGATACCGGCCAGTGAGCGCAATAACCCCTGGTGCAGCGGTTGCTCGGCATCCTGCCAGCTCAGGTTAGCTTTATTGGCAAAGCTCACTACCCGTACCTGGTATTTACGCATATCCGTATCACGCTGCCATAACTGCTCAAAGGCACCACTGTCGCCTTGCCTGAGCACATGCTCACTGTATTCCTGCACTTTTTGTTCGCTGTCTGGTGCTATACGCTCGGCAATCTGAATATCGGTCAGCATGGTGTAGTACTTATCCTGCACCAATTGGTTACCAATATATTCGGCGCCGGCAAAAGCCGCCAGTACCACTAAGGCCCGGGCAATGTCTTTGCCATCCAGGTGAGTGCCCACCGACACATCAGCAAATACTGCCGCGTTGCGGTTATAACGGGCACTGCGTTGCTCCGCTGTTTCATCTTCGGGCGGCGGTGCCATGCCCGGGTGTAGTAACTGGTGTACTTCCTGCTCTGTCATACCGTATTCGGCCGCCAGTACTTTGTCCGGCCGCTCTTTTAGCACTGTGCGTACATTCACCTGCAACCAGTATTGGGCACTTAGTGGTGAATTGACCAGCGTATAGCCACGCTGCAACATAAACTGCCGCACATCATCGCTAAGCGGCAGTTGATACTCTGCGGTGGTGTTACGGATATCCAGATAAATGGTGCGCTGCTCTGGCTCTACCGGGTCAAGGTATACTGTCTGGCTCATGCGGGTTTGCACATCCAGGCTGCGTTTGGCGACAGAAGTATGCACTGCCGTACAACCGGATAGCCAGATCAGCGCCATCATCATGACCGCAATACGCATTTAGAATAAGCCCGCCAGTGCCCGCACCATGCCCTGCGTTAGCTCAGGTTCAGCTTCTGGCCATTTCAGGTTGGCCTGATTCGCAAAGCTGACAATCCGCGTTTGGTATTTACGCATATCCGTATTGCGCTGATAGCTGGACGTGGTGCTGCCACTGTCGCCCTGGATCAGTTGATGCTGTGAACTTTCGCTAACGCTGCCGTCAAAACGCTCCATAATCTGAATGTCGGTAATCACGCTGTAGTACACATCTTCTACCATGGCATCCACCACAGTACCAACAATAGCACCACCGACCGCAGCACCTATAGCGGCCCCACCTGAACTGCCGCCAGTGGCACGGTGCAGCGCATAACCGGTTACGGCTCCACCGGCCACGCCAGGCCCGGCGGCCAGCGCACCGCTGGTATCACGGGCATTACTACGCCCAACCTGTAACACATTCGCCTGTAACCAGTAATGTGCCTGTTTCGGGCTATCGATAACCTGGTAGCCACGTGCCTGCAGGCTTTGGATCACCTGGGTTTTTAAATCAAATTCCGGTTTGTCTGAGGTGTTACGGATATCAACAAACACAGTACGCTGCTCCGGCTCGACCGGGTCGAGAAAAATAGAGCTGCTCATCTTGGTTTGCACATCCAGATTGCGCTTGGCCACCGCCGTATGCAGCGCGCCGCAGCCCGCTAAAGTTAAACTTGATATCATCACAGCGCAAACAAGTAGCGTTTTCATGGCAGGTCCTTTATTGATGCTTAATTGAGACAACGATGTCTGCAAATTAGATAGCGAATGCTGAATTGTATCTGAATATTTAACCTCAGTTTATACTAAAAATAACCTGCTTTAGCGCCATTGTTGTAACAGAAAATGAACATGCGGCAAATTTGCTGCTATCGCCGGTTTTACCTTTACTTTTTGGCTGTAGCCGTTACAATACGCGCCGCTCTTTTGACCGAAATTTACACAGCTCTTTTCAAAATAAGGTAATTGCTATGCATCCGATGTTAAACATCGCGGTTCGCGCTGCCCGCAGCGCCGGTAACGTGATCGCGCGCGCCTGTGGCCAACTGGATATGGTCCAGAAACTGCAAAAAGGCACTAACGACTTTGTGACTAATGTCGATAAAGAAGCTGAACAAGCCATTGTTCAGGTGTTGAAAAAATCGTTCCCGACCCACGGTATCGTCGGCGAAGAGCATGGTGATTACGGCAACAGTGACAGTGAATTTCAGTGGATTATTGACCCGCTGGACGGCACCGCCAACTTTATTAAAGGCATTCCGCACTTTGCGGTGTCTATCGCATTAAAACATCAGGGTAAATTAGACCAGGCAGTGATCTTTGATCCACTGCGCGGTGAGCTATTTACCGCCTCACGCGGCCGTGGTGCTCAGTTAAACGGTACCCGTATTCGTGTCACTAACCTGGCGGATATGCAGGGCACTATTTTAGCCACCGGCTTTCCGTTTAAAAACAAAACCCATTTGCCAGCCCATGCAGCTATGGTTACCGGCTTACTGGCCGACGCTGCTGATATCCGCCGTACCGGCTCTGCTGCCCTGGACTTAGCCTATGTTGCCGCCGGCCGCTTTGACGGTTTCTTTGAAATTGGCTTAAAGCCGTGGGATATTGCTGCCGGTGAGCTGATTGTGCGCGAAGCCGGGGGTTTAGTGTCTGACTTTGTTGGTGGCAGCAACCAGATGCGCAGCGGTAACATTGTAGCGGCCAGCCCGAAAGTACTGGCGGCGATGTTAAAAGGCATTCGCCCGCACCTGACTGAAGCCTTATCACGCTAAACCGGAGCCTGTGGCTACGCGCTAGCGCAGGTTAGAACCCCGATGCGCGCAGCCACAGAGTGTCTGAGCATCGCGACAAAAACGTCTGGAACGTTTTTGAACAGCTTTAGCTGGCCTTCACAGGCGAAGGACAAGGATAGTCCTTCGTAGTTGCTGTGGCGAGCACAACGGGTGTTGTAACCTGAAGCCGAGTTTAACTCTGCCGACACACTAGCAATTAAATAGCCTGTTTTATTATTTGGGTACTTCTACCGGTAACTTGCGCTCACACCACTCCCGGTAACCACCGGCCAAACTAAACACATTCTGATAGCCCATCTGTTGCAGCGTTTGCGCTGATAACGCCGAGCGGTAACCACCACCGCAGTACAACACAATTTTTTGCTTTTTATCCGCCACTGTCTGTTCGATATCCCGCTCGATAATGCCTTTGCCTAAATGCATGGCCTCAGGTAAATGGCCGGCAGCCCATTCATGATCCTCGCGGATATCCAGCAGCACATAAGGCTGATTATGCTCGAGTAATTCATTAATGCTGATTTCATTGATCTGCGCTTTCGCCTGCTCAACCAGGGCTAAAAAGCCGGGCGCATGGTGTTTGCTCATTATGGTTATCCTTAAAAACAGGGCAAAAAAATGCCAGTCAGTGACTGGCATTTTTAGCATCTTTAACTGCGTAATTACAGTAAAGCGTCGGTATTTTCGCCTTCTTTTTCTACCGGCGGTGGTGGCAGCATATCTTCACGGCTGATGCCGAGGATTTCTGCTATCGCACTGGCGACATAGACTGAAGAGTAAGTACCAATAGCAATACCAAACAACAGCGCAGTAGCAAAACCATGGATTAAGGCGCCGCCCATATAAAACAGCACCACTAACACCAGCACTGTGGTCAGTGAGGTGATTACGGTACGGTTTAGCGTTGAGGTGATGGCATCATTAATAGTGTCATCCACCGAGGTATCACGCAGCTTACGAAAGCTCTCACGAATACGGTCAAATACCACTATGGTATCGTTGATCGAGTAACCGATAAGCGCCAGAATGGCCGCCAGCACGGTAAGATCAAACTCCAGCCCCAGCACCGAGAATAAGCCCATGGTTAGCGTGACGTCATGGAACAACGCCATTACCGCCCCAACCGACAGCCGCCATTCAAAGCGCATAGTGACATAAAGCAAAATACCAATCAGCGCCACCAGCATTGCCAGGCCGCCGTCTTCTTTTAGCTCCTGACCAACACTTGGGCCAACAAACTCGATACGGCGCATTGTTACCGGCTCGGCCTGAGCGGCATTTAATGCCTTAATCACGCTGTCACCCAAGGTAGACTGATCAATATCGGTACGCAGTGGAATGCGAATTAACACATCCCGGCTGGTACCAAACAGCTGCACTACCGCATCACCGTAGCCGGCTGCCGTCAGTGTTTGCCGCACCGCCGGTAAATCGGCCGGCTGGGCAAAGCCCACCTCAATGACAGTACCGCCGGTAAAGTCCAGGCCCCAGTTAATGCCCTTAGTGGCAAAGGAAACCAGTGAGCCAACAATTAACAAGCTGGACAATATAATGGCTGGCCACTTTAACCGCATAAAATTCAGCGGCTTGGAAAAACTAAATATCTGCATGCTGAATTCCTTATATCGGTAATTTTTCCAGGCGACGACCACCCCAGATCAGGTTGACTAATAAACGGGTACCCACTACCGCAGTGAAAATCGAGGTTAAAATACCAATCGCCAGCGTCACCGCAAAGCCTTTCACCGGGCCGGTGCCAATACCAAACAGAATTAACGCCACCAGCAAGGTGGTAATGTTTGAGTCGGCAATCGTGGCAAAGGCACGGTCGTAGCCATGATGGATCGCCTGCTGTACTGAGCGGCCATCCAATAACTCCTCACGAATACGCTCGAAAATCAGTACGTTAGCATCTACCGCCATACCCACGGTGAGGACAATACCGGCCATACCGGGTAAGGTTAGCGTGGCGCCCGGGATCATCGACATTACACCAACAATCAGCACCAGGTTAACCACCAGCGCACAGTTGGCAACCAAACCAAAGGCTTTGTAGTAGATCACCATAAAGATCAGTACGGCTACCATACCCCACTGAATAGCGGTAACCCCCAAATCGATATTTTCTTTACCCAGGCTTGGGCCTATGGTGCGTTCTTCAATAATTTGGATCGGGGCAATTAACGCACCGGCGCGCAGTAAGGTTGCCAGGTTTTGTGCTTCACCCGGAGAGTCGATACCGGTAATGCGGAAATCACGGCCTAAACGCGCCTGAATGGTGGCATCGTTAATCACTTCCTGCTGTTTAATCAGTACCGGGTTGCCGTCCGGGCCCAGCTCGGTGCCGGGCTTATACTCGATAAACACCGACGCCATGCGCCGGCCTATGCTGTCACGCGTCGCCGCGGATAACATATTGCCGCCCTTGGCATCCAATTTAATGCTGACCTGCGGCCGGCTGTATTCATCAAACGCCGAGTTCGCACCGGTAATATGCTCACCGGTTAGCATAATGCGTTTTTCCAGCAGCAGTGGACGGCCATCACGGGTGTAGTAAAGTTCAGCATTAGGTGGTACCCGGCCTTCCAATGCGGCGGCTAAGTCACCCTCTTCATCTACTAAACGAAACTCCAGCGAAGCCGTGGCACCTAAAATTTCTTTCGCCTGTGCGGTATCCTGCACACCCGGCAGTTGTACCACGATGCGATCCGCACCCTGACGCTGTACCAAAGGCTCGGCGACACCAATTTCATTTACCCGGTTACGGATAATAGTGATGTTTTGCTCCAGCGCGTATTCGCGAATTTCTTTTAAGCGGATTTCGCTGATGCCCACCAGCAGTGTCAGCTCATCATTACCCTGGCTTATCACCAGCTCACGATCACGCTGTTTTAACGCCGTCTCAGCAGCAGCAACATCCTCGGCAGTACGCAAACTAACGATGACCCGGCTGTTGGCTAAGTCTGGTTGCACACTGCGGTAGCGGATCTTGTCTTCACGTAAGTCGGTGCGGAAGGTTTGCACCATGTCGTTGACATTTTTGTCCAGCGCCGCCTTCATATCCACGGCCATTAAAAAATGCACACCGCCGCGTAAATCCAGGCCCAGCTTCATCGGCGAGGCGCCAATAGCGCTTAACCAATCAGGCGTGGCCGGCGCCAGGTTCAGCGCGGTAATAAAGTTTGCCCCCAGCTGCTGGTTAGCAATTTCACGCGCCTGCAGCTGATCTTCGGTGCTGTTAAAGCGGGCCAATACCTGGCCGTTTTCCAACACCACCGATTTTGCCGCTATGTTGGCATCAATAAAGCTTTGCTCCAGCTGGGCACGGGTGGTTTCTTCCACTGTGCCACCACGGCTGGCACTGATATTCAGTGCCGGATCTTCCGGGTAGAGGTTTGGCAAAGCATACACCAGCGCCAGCAATAACATGCCGAGCACCAGAAAATAGCGCCAAACGGGATTCTGATTTAACACCTGTTTATCCTTTTTCCACTGTTACAGAGACTTCAGCGTGCCTTTAGGCAACACAGCACTAATGGCTGCTTTCTGCACTGTTACTTCGGTGCTGTCATTCAGCGCAATAACGACAAAGTCTTTGTCTTCAGCAATTTTGCTGATACGGCCGACTAGACCGCCCTGAGTCAGAACTTCATCGCCCTTGCCCAGTGCTGCCATCAGGTTGCGGTGCTCTTTAACGCGTTTTGCTTGTGGCCGGTAGATCAGGAAGTAAAAAATCAGACCAAAGGCCACCAGCATAATAATGAGGTCCCAACCACCACCCTGTGGTTGTCCTGCTGGCGCGGCCTGAGCATAGGCATTGCTGATAAATAAACTCATAAGTGTCCCCTTAATTGTGATTAATGTTGTTCGTTATTGGTCTCTTCAGCCTGTAATGGCGGCACCGTCATACCACGCTTAGCATAAAACTGTGCGACAAACTGCTCCAAGTTACCAGCGGCTATCGCAGCGCGCAATCCTTGCATCAGTTTCTGGTAGTGATGCAAATTATGCACGGTGTTTAACCTGGCACCCTGAATTTCGTTACAGCGGTCTAAATGGTGTAAATAAGCCCGCGAATAGTTTTTGCAAGTGTAGCAATCGCATTCTGCGTCCAACGGGCCTATATCGTCTTTGTATTTGGCGTTACGGATTTTTACCACACCGGTGCTGACAAACAAGTGGCCGTTACGGGCGTTGCGGGTTGGCATCACGCAATCGAACATATCGATACCGCGGCGCACTGCTTCAACGATATCTTCCGGCTTACCCACGCCCATTAAATACCGTGGCTTATGGCTGGGCATTTTATCGGTGGTGTGGTTTAAAATGCGGATCATGTCTTCTTTTGGCTCACCCACCGATAAACCACCAATGGCATAGCCGTCAAAACCAATGTCTTCTAAGCCGTTTAGCGACACATCACGTAAATGCGGGTACATACCACCCTGGATAATGCCAAACAGCGCCGCCGGGTTATCGCCGTGCGCATCTTTGCTGCGTTTGGCCCAGCGCAGCGACATCTCCATCGACTTTTTTGCCTGTATTTCCGTGGCCGGATACGGCGTACATTCATCGAAAATCATCACGATATCTGAGCCTAAATCACGCTGCACTTCCATCGAGCGCTCTGGCGTTAACATAATGCGTTCGCCGTTTAACGGTGAGCGGAACTTCACGCCTTCTTCGGTAATTTTGCGCAGCTCGCCTAAGCTAAACACCTGAAAGCCGCCAGAGTCGGTTAAAATTGGCTTATGCCAGTGCATAAAATCGTGCAGATCACCGTGCTTTTTAATGATTTCAGTGCCAGGGCGCAGCATTAAGTGGAAGGTATTGCCTAAGCAAATTTGTGCGCCGGTGGCCTCAAGCTCTTCCGGCGTCATGCCTTTTACTGTGCCGTAGGTGCCTACCGGCATAAAGGCTGGCGTTTCGACTACGCCACGGTCAAATATCAGCCGGCCACGGCGGGCCTTGCCATCTGTGGTATCTAGTTCAAATTTCATTACTATCCTCATACGCCAGAGAAACAGTCTGGCTTTTAGCGCCGCGATTATAGCAGTAAACGTTAGCGGATAAACATTGCATCGCCGTATGAATAGAAGCGATATTGCTCAGCAATCGCCGTTTGATAGGCGTTCATCACATAATCGCGGCGGCTAAACGCCGATACCAGCATAATCAGTGTTGATTCCGGCAGGTGAAAGTTCGTGATCAACGCATCCACCACCTTAAATTCATAGCCCGGGTAGATAAAAATCTGCGTATCACCGTTATAGGCCACCAGTTGGCCGCCGCCCTGCTGCGCCGCCGACTCCAGCGAGCGAACTGACGTGGTGCCTACCGCTACCACCTTGTTGCCCCGTGCCTTGCAAGCGGCAATAGCATCGACCACCTGCTGCGGTACTTCTATGTATTCGGCGTGCATTTTATGCTCTAACACGTTATCAACCCGTACCGGCTGAAAGGTGCCAGCGCCCACATGCAAGGTCACAAAGGCAAACTCCACACCTTTGCCGGTTAACTTGTCCAGTAACGGCTGATCAAAGTGTAAGCCGGCCGTGGGCGCAGCAACGGCACCGGGCTTTTCGTTATACACCGTTTGGTAACGTGCTTTGTCTTCTTCATTATCCGGCCGGTCGATATAAGGCGGCAGCGGCATATGGCCTAAACGCTCCAGCATGCTAAGCACCGGCTCGTCACCCAGTACTGCTAACTCAAACAGCTCGTCATGGCGCTGGTTCATCATTACCCGGGCCGAATTTTCCAACAACAATTCAGTACCAGGCTTGGGCGCTTTACTGGCACGGACATGGGCTAAAAAGCGCTTATCGTCTAACATCCGCTCTACCAATACTTCGACCTTACCGCCGGAAGCCTTCTGGCCGAATAAACGCGCCGGAATCACCTTGGTATTGTTAAATACCAATAAGTCACCGGGCTGTAAAAAATCGGCCAAATCTTTAAAGGTATGGTGTGATAGCTCGCCACTGCGTTTATCCATGGCCAGCAAGCGGCTGGAAGAGCGCTCGGCTTTCGGGAAACGGGCAATCAGCTGCTCGGGCAGCTCGAATGAAAAATCTTTAACTAACATCTTGGGTTCCTTGGCTTTACCGACCAGAGGGGCACGGCTGTAAAAAAACAGCCGGCAGTTTAGCAGAACAGCGGCATTAACGACATTTATTTGCCAGCACTTCAGCGATCAAATCCGCCATAAGCCGGTAACTGCGCGCCTTGGTGGACGTCGGCCGCCAGGCGACACCGATATCGCGGTAAGCCGCCGCATTGCCGGGTGCCTGGGCTATCAGGCCGGTACCGTCGAGCAAGCCGCTATTGATCGCCATTTGCGGCATAAAGGTGACCCCCAGTTTATTGTTTACCATCTGCGTTAAAGTATGCAGACTGGTGGCAAAAAACGGGTTTACTTTGCGGCTGTCTTCCAGCTCGCAAGCTTTCACCGCATGGTTGGTTAAGCAGTGCTCGCGCTCCAGCAAAAAGATACTTTCATCCGGCCACTGGCTGATATCCTGATTAAAGCCCCGGTCTAGCCAGTCTTTATGCAACACCAGTTTAAAGCCGTCCTGGGCCAGTACCTCCGTATGAAAAGTACCGGTTTCGTAGGGTAGCGCCAGCAGCACCATATCTAAGCGGCCCTCGGCCAGGGCATGTAAAGAATTGTCTGAAGTGTCTTCGCGTAGCAGTAATTGCAGATCCGGATAACGCTCACGACACAACGCCATCACTTCACTGAGCACAAAGGGAGCTATGGTTGGAATACAACCAAGCCGGAACGGCCCGGCCATGGGTTTACCCTGGCATTTAGCGAACTCGGTCAGCTCCTCACACTGTTCAATAATATAACGGGCCTGGCGCACCACATCTTCACCCAGCGGCGTAAAAATAAAAGTTTTATGATCGCGCTCCAGTAACTGGGCGTGCATGGTTTCTTCCAGATTGGCAATCGCCGCACTGAGGGTAGACTGACCGATAAAGCAGGCCTCAGCCGCCCGGCCAAAATGCTGATGCTCGTGCAGCGCCAGCAAATACTGTAGCTGTTTTACACTGGGTAAGCGCTTCATTACAAATTCCGATTAAAAGCATTAATTAGGGTTAATTTAACTGTTTAAACTGTACGCCTGAAGCTGGCGTTAAGCAAGCGGCAAAACCCTGACAGCCTTCAATCACTGCCTGAAACTGATAAAAAAGAGTAAATATAAATTCAATAACTTAAATCTAATTAGCAAGCAAAGCGTGAAATGAAATTGAATATTTTTTACATTTGTTATAGCGTGATAAGGAAAATGTATGCACAACCACAGTGCGGTGGCCGCTAAGCACAGCGTCACCAGCCTGTAGGGCAGGCATTTTCTGCAACGTTACTTCCCCCGTTTGCGAGTTTAGCCGTCCGCGCTGTACCGGGTCTAGCCACATAAAACTATAACAATCACCTGGAGGGTGAACATGTCCAGATCAAATAACATCGCGCTACTGGCCAGCATCAGTCTATTGGCCAGCGGTATTGCCACTGCTATAGCAGCGCCGGCAGATACGCTGCGTCAGGCAGCAGAGCAGGCCAGCAGTCAGCGCTATATCGTTAAATATAAAGACGGCAGCTTAAGCAAAGACAGCGTGCTGCAAAACAGCAAAGCCACCAAACAACAAGCGCTGGCGGCACTGAGCAACAATAGTGCACGTTTAAGCCGCCAGGGTGTACGGGTACACCGCATGCTGGCAAAACGTAATGCGTTAGCAGCAGAGTTAAACCCGGTTATGCTGGCCCGGTTAAAAGCGGATCCTACTGTAGAGTATGTCGAGCGCGACCTGCCGCGCTACCCAATGATGCAGCAAATTCCTTACGGCTTTACTATGGTGCAGGCCGATCAGGTCAGCGACGAATTTGCGTCTAACCAGACCGTGTGTGTGATTGACTCCGGCCTGGGTTTACCGCATGAAGACTTTAACGATACCAATATCAGCGGCACTAACGACAGCGGTACCGGCAACTGGTTTGACGCCGGTGGCCCGCACGGTACCCATGTCGCCGGTACCATTGCCGCCATCAATAACGACGTCGGCATCGTCGGTGTGTTACCCAATGGCAATGTAAAACTGCA
The DNA here is from genome assembly GCF_011634895.1 of Rheinheimera pleomorphica. Taxonomy (GTDB): domain Bacteria; phylum Pseudomonadota; class Gammaproteobacteria; order Enterobacterales; family Alteromonadaceae; genus Alishewanella; species Alishewanella pleomorphica. Next base: position 569,811 of record NZ_SIRR01000008.1, read on the forward strand.
TATCGTCAAAGTGTTTAATGATGATGGCTGGGGCTATTCTTCCAGCCTGGCGCAGGCGGTTGATACCTGTACACAAAACGGCGCTACTGTTGTTAACATGAGTCTGGGCGGTGCCGGCTCCAGTGTTACCGAAAGCAATGCCATGCAAGCCGCTTTTGACGCTGGCGTATTATTAATAGCCGCAGCCGGTAATGATGGCAATACAGCGATGTCTTATCCGGCTTCTTATGACTCAGTGGTCTCGGTCGCTGCGGTCGACAACACCAAAACACTGGCCGATTTTTCCCAGCGTAATAGCCAGGTCGAACTGGCCGGCCCCGGTGTTGATGTTCGCTCCACCTACCCCACCGGCACTGCGCTGGAAGCCAGCCTGAGTCTGGATGGCGTGGCGTACAATGCCAACCCAATGGAAAACTCAGGCACCGCCGATTTTACCGCTGAACTGGCCAGCTGTGGTTTGGGTGTAGAGACTTGTACTGATGTCACAGATAAAATCTGCGTGATCGCCCGCGGCGAAGTGGCTTTTGCACAAAAAGTTGAATCTTGTCAGGCCGGCGGTGGCTTGGGCGCCATTATTTATAACAATGAACCCGGCAACTTTAGCGGCACCTTAGGCGATGCCCCTACCACTACGATTGCCGCGGTCAGCGTGTCGCAGGAAGATGGCGCTGTACTGATGAGCCAGCTTGGCAGTGCAGCCAGCTTGTTTTCCGGTGCTGCTAACTACGGCCTGATGAGCGGTACCTCGATGGCCTCACCACATGTTGCCGCTGTGGCCGCACTGGTTTGGAGCCACTACCCGCAGTGTACTAACGCGCAAATTCGTAACGCCTTAGCTGACAGCGCCGAAGACTTAGGCACAGCCGGTCGCGATAACTCATACGGTTTTGGTTTAGTGCAGGCAAAAGCCGCGGTTGATTATCTGGCACAATATGGCTGTGAAGGCGATGACGATGGCACGCCGCCACCTCCGCCACCAACAGGCACAGCCCTGGTTAACGGTGAAACCGTATCGGCTATCAGCGGCAGTGCCGGTGATGAATTGTTATTCACGCTGGATGTTCCTGCCGGTGCCAGCAACCTGTCGTTCGTGATGAACGGTGGCAGCGGTGATGCCGATATGTATGTCAAATTTGGCGCAGAGCCTAGCGCATCAGACTGGGATTGCCGGCCTTATCTGTTTGGTAATAACGAAAGCTGCCCGATTGACCCGGTGCAAAGCGGCACTTACTTTGTCAAACTGGTCGGTTATAGCGACTTTGCAGAGGTGAACCTGACCGGCAGCTTTGTCGCAGCAGATTTACCAGACGGCGGCGGTGAAACCATTACCGATATCAGCGTAGCACGTCGCAGCTGGCAACATTACACACTGGAAGTGCCAGAGGGCATGTCACAGCTAACCGTCAGCACCAGTGGCGGCCGCGGTGATGCCGATCTGTACGTTAAATTTGGCAGCCAGCCAACCAGTGGTAGCTACGATTGCCGGCCGAATAAAAATGGCAACGACGAGACCTGTGTTATCAGCAACCCGCAGGCGGGTACCTGGCATATGTCAATTTATGGCTATCGTGCGGTACGCGGCTTAACGCTAACCAGCGAATACCAGCCATAACTTTTTGTTAGATAATAAAAAAAGCCCTCAATATTGAGGGCTTTTTTACTGCAGTAAACTAATTAAGCACTGAAAATAGCGCGTAAAATATAGAAGAAGACTATCGCCAGGCCCGCACCAACTGGCAGCGTAATCACCCAGGAGATAAAGATATTACGCACCACGCCTAAGTTAAGTGCAGCAATACCACGGGCTAAACCAACGCCGAGTACCGCACCAACCAGAGTTTGCGTGGTAGAGATAGGTAAACCGGCGCCTGAGGCGATAACTACGGTAGAGGCCGCTGACAGCTCGGCAGCGAAACCGCGGCTGGGGGTTAAATGGGTAATGGCCGTACCAACGGTTTTAATCACCCTGGCACCTAAAGTGGCTAAACCAACCACAATGCCAACAGCGCCTAACGGCAAAATCCACCAGGCTAATTGCGCTTTGCTGGCAATCTCGCCACCTGAACTGACGACGCTAACCACTGCAGCCAAAGGCCCGATAGCATTTGCAACATCGTTTGAACCATGGGCGAAGGCCATACAGCAGGCAGTGGTTATCATTAACACGCCAAAAATACGTTCTACGTTGTTAAACTGCATTTTTTTATCGGCGGCAGGGTCAAATTTCAATTTGCTGATCACCACCTTGCCAATCACACCTATCACGGCAGCAATAGCAAGAGAGATGTAATAGCCCTCGGCGGTACTAATGTGCAAGCCTACGTGTTTTAAGCCTTTTTGTACCGTTACCAGTGTCATCACAAAAGCAGCAAAGGCCATGTAAAAGGGCACATACTTTTTCGCGTTCGCCAGTGGATTGTCCGTATCGAAAATCAGCCGCTGCGCACTCATAAAGAACATATAGGCCAGCACACCGGCCAGCATAGGGGTGACGATCCAGCTACCGACAATACCGCCAACCTTGTCCCAGTGCACGGCGTCCATACCGACACCGACCGCAGCAAAACCAATAATAGCGCCAACAATAGAATGCGTAGTAGACACCGGCCAGCCAAAATAGGACGCCACGATAAGCCAGGTGGCAGCAGCTAACAGTGCCGCTATCATGCCGTAGGCCATTAATTCGGGCGCATCAACAAAGAAGCTGGCGTCAGTAATACCGCCGCGGATGGTAGAAGTGACTGAACCGCCGGCTAAATAGGCGCCGGCAAACTCAAAAATGGCAGCAATAAAGATAGCTTGTTTAATGGTCAGGGCTTTGGATCCTACTGAGGTGCCCATGGCATTCGCCACGTCATTAGCACCAACACCGTAAGCCATAAAAAAGCCGAACACGGCAGCAATAATGACCAGAATTAAGCCGTATGATTGAATAATATCCATCAGGGAAACCTTTTCGTATTAACGGGCTAACATAATTTCGAGACGTGAGCCGACTTTCAGTGCCACATCGGCCAGATCGCCAATCCATTCCAGCGTGCGGTATAAAAACATCACATCTATCGGGTTCAGCTCTTTTTCTGCCAGACGCAGTGCTTTGCGCAGTTTGATTTGCATATCGTCAGTATCACCTTCAATCGCATCCAACTGCTCGACCATTTTGATCACCAGGTCGACTTCGCGGCCGCGAAAACCGGTCTCTAATAATTCATCCAGCTCGTTAATCACTTCACTGGCCAGTGCAGTGGCGTCGATACAACGCTGCACATAGGTTTTAAAATCCTGCTGCAGGCTGGCGGGGATAAGTAATTCACGGCCTAATACCCGGCCAGTTATATCTTTGGTTTTGTTAGCAATTTTGTCCTGCTGTGACACCAATTCCAGAATGTCGGTACGATCAACCGGCAAAAACAAGCCACGCGGCAGGTTAATGCGAATTTCACGCTTGAGTTTGTCGGCTTCCTTTTCCAACGCGACGATATTTTTACGTACGTCTGCCGCTGCCTGCCAATCCTGCTGATACACGGCATCAAAAAAAGGCAGTAGCAGTTCGCTTGCCTGATGCACCTTGCGGATATGTTCCTCTATCGGCTTGATAGGTGATTTGGCAAACACAGATAAAAAAGTACTCGCTGGCATAGCCTTGTCCCGTAAGTTGGTTTGACGATAGTCGGCGCGCATTGTAACGGCATTCAAAGCGCAATAAAAACGAAAAATGAACGCCAAATGAAAACGCCCTGGCCAAAGTCTAGTCAGGGCGTTATCGATGTAAAGTAAAAGCGGCGTAAAATCAGCTGCGTGCTTCTTGCTCCAGTTGCTCTGCACTGCTGTGGCGCACCACCTTACCTTTAACGAAAAAGATAATGTACTCGGCCAGATTTTTACAGCGGTCGCCGATGCGTTCCAGTGAGCGCGCCGACCAGATCACATTCATAATTTTTGGAATAGAGCGCGGGTCTTCAATCATATAAGTCATTAACTGACGGGTGATCGCTTCATACTCACGATCAACTTTTTTGTCTTCTTTATGCACCAGCAACGCCGTTTCAACATCCATGCGGGCAAAGGCATCCAATACATCGTGTAACATCTGGCCAACATGGCGGCCTAAATTGTCCAGGTTCACCAGTAAGTCTTGCTGTTCGCTGTTAAATGACTCCAGTGCCACCCGTGCAATGCGCCGGGTTTCATCGCCAATGCGCTCTAAATCAGCAATGGTTTTCATAATGGCCATTATCAGCCGCAAATCGCTGGCCGCTGGTTGGCGCTTGACAATAATGCTGGTGCATTCTTTATCAATCTGCAGCTCCCAGTCATTTACTTTTAAATCGGTATCAATCACTTTTTGTGCCAGCTCTGCGTCGGCACTGGCTATCGCCATCAGGGCGTTATTCAGTTGCTGCTCAATTAAGCCGCCCATCGCCATCACATGGTTACGCACTTCGTCGATTTCGTCATTAAAGGAGCTTGAAATATGTTTGCTTAAATTGAGCTTATCCACTGCGCTCTCCGTTTTGGCTGTCTTGAACCGGCCTGTAAGCCAGGCGGTAGCTATTGCATTTAGTATAGGCAGAAAGGCGATGGCTGTGCCAGCATGCAAGCTATTGATAGCGGCTAAATTTTTGTAATCCTGCTGGCGGCAGCTTCTCAGTAGCCGAAACCGGCAGCAAAAGCCGATAATTTTATAAATAGTGTTAGCAATACATTTAAAAACATCGAGCCGGCAGCTACACTCAGCACGTGCAAACACAGGTTTTAACTTCGCTGGCCGGGTAAACAGCCGTGATTTTTTCTCAGGGTATGACAGGAATATAACGAATGAAGCAGTTAGTACTGACATTAATTGGTAAAGATAAAGCAGGTTTAGTCGAGAAACTGGCAACGGTGGTGAGCAGCCATAACGGCAACTGGATGGCCAGCAACTTAAGTCATCTGGCCGGCTACTTTGCCGGTATCTTACAGGTAGAGGTGGCCGAGCAGGATGTCGCCGGGTTGACCGCCGCATTGCAGCAAATCAGCGATCTGGATATCCAAATCCAACACGGCATGCCCAGTGCGTTAAATGAACAGCAGCAGCTAAAATTTGTCATTACCGGTAATGACCGGCCGGGTATAGTGCGCGAATTATCGTCGGTGATTAAACACAAAGGCACCAATATTATTCATTTTGAAAGCAGTAAACAAAGTGCGCCCAACTGGGGTGTGCCGTTGTTTAATGCCGTGGCTACGGTAGAGCTGCCCGCCAGCGTCAGCCGTGATGAAGTGGTAAAAGCGCTGGAAGCCATCGCCACCGATATTGTCGTAGATGTCGAGTCAGGTAGTTAAACCAACCTCAGGCCGCCGCGTTCTGCCCTTACTAGCGCGGCGGCAATGTTCATCTTGCTGTCATAAAAATGCCATAGAATACCCCTTAGTTGTAGTCAGGGAGCTGGACCATGGAACACACCGATGCCACTATTGGCACTGATTTTCCCACTTATCCGCGGGAGTTAAGCTGGCTGGCATTTAATGGCCGCGTGCTACAGGAAGCGGCAGACGAACGCAACCCACCGATAGAGCGGTTACGTTTTTTAGGTATTTATTCTAACAATATGGATGAGTTCTTTCGCGTGCGGGTGGCCGACGTGAAACGGCGCATTCTGCTGAAAAAATACCAGAGCAGCGAGCAGGAAGACGCGGAAGACTTACTGCATGAAATTCAGCAACAGGTATTGCAACTCGGCGCCCGCTTTAACGCCATTTACCTCGACATTCAGCTGGAGCTGCGCAAGCACAATATTGAATTAATTGATAACTTTAAGCTCACCGAGCTGCAATCGGGCTGGGTACGCAGTTACTTTCGCAACGAAGTGATCAAGCATATCTCGCCGATGATTTTATCCGGCGATGAAGTCAGCCTGCCCAAAGCGCTGGAAGATAACACCACTTATCTGATGGTAGAAATGACCGGCAGTGGTAAACCGGAATATGCCATAGTGCAGGTGCCTACCAACGAGCTATCACGTTTTATTGAACTGCCGCTGCATTTAAATACCCGCAAGAAAAACGGCCACTACCGGCGGCAAATTTTGCTGCTGGACGATGTGATAGTGCATTGCATTGCCGATTTATTCAGTGGTTTCTTTCAGTTTGATAGCATTCAGGCCTATTCGCTGAAACTCACCCGCGATGCAGAATACAATATCAGCGATACGCTGGACCAGAGCCTGATTGATAAGATGTCAAAGGGTATTCGCCAACGGTTAAAATCGGAACCGGTGCGGCTGGTGTATGATGCCGCCATGCCCGAGCAAATGTTAAAAGTATTAAGCAAACAGCTGGGAACCAGTTCGGTCGACTCGCTGATCCCCGGCAGCCGCTACCGCAATTTTAAAGACTTTATCGGTTTTCCGAATATCGGCCATCAAAGCTTAGAATTCCCGACACTGCCACCACTGAACAGCCCGGAGTTTGAGCAATACGCGACCAGTTTCGATGCTATTCGCGCTGGCGATATATTGCTTTACTACCCTTACCATAACTTTGGCTACTTTACTGAATGGGTGCGCCAGGCGTCGTTTGACCCCAAAGTAACGCATATCAAAATGACCATGTACCGGGTAGCCAAGCACTCAAGGGTGATCCACTCACTGCTGGATGCCGTGCGTAACGGCAAAAAAGTGACCGTCGTGGTCGAGCTTAAAGCGCGTTTTGATGAAGAAAACAACATCAACTGGGCGCGTAAAATGACCGAGTCCGGCATTCAGGTGGTGTTTGGCTTAACCACACTGAAAATCCACTCTAAGCTGTGTCTGATCAGCCGGATGGAAAAAGGTAAGCTGGTACAATACGGTCATATTGGAACCGGTAACTTTAACGAAAAAACCGCGCGTATTTACACCGATATGAGCCTGTTTACCTGCCACCAGGAAATTACCGCCGAAATTGGCCAGGTGTTTGAATTTATTGAATACAGTTACCGGCCATATCAGTTTAACCATCTGATTGTCTCTCCCACCTGGAGCCGGCCGCGTTTAATCGCGCTTATTCAGCGCGAAATTGACTTTGCCATCAGCGGCCGTAAAGCGGAGATCTTCCTTAAGGTAAACAACCTGGTCGATCAGCAAATTGTTGATCTGCTGTACCGTGCCAGCCAGGCCGGGGTAAAAATACGTATTATCGTGCGCGGTATGTGCTCGTTAATGCCCGGCCTCAGTGGTAAAAGTCAGAATATTAAGATTATTTCGGTGCTGGACCGCTTTTTAGAGCATGCCAGGGTGTATGTGTTTCATAATGGCGGTGAAACCGATGTCTATCTGTCATCCGCCGACTGGATGACGCGCAATATCGACCAGCGGGTCGAAGTGGGTGTGCCCATTTATGATATCCGCCTGAAACAGCAAGTGTTGGATACGTTAGATATTCAGTGGCGGGACAATGTAAAGGCACGTATTATTGATGCTAAACAAAGCAACGCCTATGTCAAACGCGGCAATAAACGCAGCATCCGCTCACAACAGCAGATCTACGACTACTTTGCCCGCCAGCAAGGCCAGCCTCATGATAGCGGATCTGAATGAACGACAGCACGCCAGCGACTGAACGCCCGGAAAATCAGGCCTATATGGCTGCGGTGGACCTGGGTTCCAACTCGTTTCACATGGTAATTGCCCGGGTTATTGCCGGCGATATCCAGTTGCTGCATCGTGAAAAACAAAAAGTGCAGCTGGCTGAGGGGTTAAACGATCAGTTGGTATTAAGCGAAGAAGCGATAGAGCGTGGCCTTAGCGTACTGGCACAGTTTGCCGATACGCTAAAGCCGTTTGCGCCGCAGTCGGTACGGGTTATTGCCACCTACACCCTGCGTCGCGCCCGCAATGCGGCTACCTTTTTACGCCGCGCCAAAGCGGTATTTCCGTTTCCGATAGAGGTGATCTCCGGCCAGGAAGAGGCGCGTTTTATTTATCAGGGTGTCGCGCATTTTGAGCATTTTGCCGGTCGGCGTCTGGTGATGGACATCGGTGGCGGCAGCACCGAGTTTGCCATAGGCGAAGGCATACAGCCGCTTAGGCTAAGCAGCCGCAATATGGGCTGTGTCAGCTATGCGCTGCAGCATTTCCCGCAAGGCCGCATTAGTGAAAAACGCTTTAACCGCGCTATTTTGCAAGCCGAGCAAGAGCTGGAGCCAATCGTCAGCAGCTTTAAAACGGCGGGCTGGCAACAAGCCGTCGGCACCTCTGGCACGGTAAAAACCCTTCGCGATATTATTGTCGGCCTGGGCTTTAGTGGCAATGCCATTGAGCTTGCGCATTTGCTGGCGCTCAAAACGCATTTAGTGGCGCAGGAGAACAGCTATCAGTTGGACTTACCCGGCTTAACCGACGATAGAAAATTGCTAATTTGCTCGGGCCTGGCCATTTTAATCGCCGCCTTTAACCTACTGCAGATTGAACAGATGATTTATATCGATGCGGCGCTGCGCGAAGGCGTGCTTTACGAGATGAGCGACCGGCTGCAGCATCTGGATATTCGTGAGCACAGCGTGGCCAGCCTGCAGCGACGTTATGATGTCGATATGGCGCAAGCACAAAGGGTAAGTCAGACGGCATTAACTCTGTTTAGCCAGGTGCGCAGCCAATGGCAATTAACGGACGAAGACGCGGTACTGCTGGGCTGGGCTGCCACCTTGTACGAAGTGGGTTTGCACATCAACTCGTCCGGCGTACAAAAGCACTCGGCCTATATCCTACAAAACGCTAACCTGCCTGGTTTTAACCAGGAACAACAGCAGCTTATTGCTACCCTGGTCAGGTTTCACCGGCGTAAAATCCGCGCCGACGACATACCGGCATTTAACCTGTACCAGTTGCCACAAGTCATTCATTTATTGGTGTTGTTACGCTTAGCCGTGCTGTTAAACCAAAAACGCCGGGACGACTTATTACCTGAGCTTCAGGCGCGGGGCAGCAACCAGCAACTACAACTTTGCCTGCCACCAGACTGGCTGGCACAACAAAGCCTGCTGGCCGCCGATTTACAGCTGGAACAAAAAGCACTGAAAAAGATTGCCTTTGTGCTGGACTGCCCGGGTTTAACTGAAGTGGCGCCTGGCTAACAACGCCCAACTGGCAAAGGTTGTGCTGAATCGCTATACTGCGCGACCGTTTTCGTTGTCGATATTTTAATCTATGTTCCTGAGTTATCTAAAACAACACTGGCTGTCTAACCTGCGTGGTGACATCTTATCCGCTATGGTCGTGGCGTTAGCCCTGATCCCTGAAGCCATCGCTTTTTCGATTATTGCCGGCGTTGACCCTAAAGTCGGCCTGTACGCCTCTTTTGCTATCTGCGTGATTATCGCCTTTGCCGGTGCCCGCCCGGGCATGATTTCCGCCGCGACCGGCGCGATGGCGCTGCTGATGATCACTCTGGTCAAGCAGCACGGTCTGGAATATCTGTTGGCAGCTACCTTACTCACCGGCGTTATCCAGATCATTTTTGGTCTGTTTAAACTGGGCGATTTAATGCGCTTTGTGTCGCGCTCTGTGGTTACCGGTTTTGTGAATGCGTTAGCAATACTGATTTTTATGGCGCAGCTGCCTGAACTCAGCGGTACCTATGGCACCGTTACTGTGTACGGTATGACAGCGCTGGGGCTGGCGATCATTTACCTGTTTCCTTATGTCACTAAAAAAATCCCTTCGCCGCTGGTGTGTATTGTCGTACTAACTGCCATTGCCGTGTACTTTGGTCTGGATATCCGCACCGTAGCCGACATGGGCGAGCTGCCCGACAGCCTGCCGGTATTTTTATGGCCGGACGTACCGCTAAATCTGGAAACACTGCAAATTATCTTCCCCTATGCGTTAGCACTGGCCGTAGTGGGCATTTTAGAGTCGCTGATGACCGCGACTATTGTGGATGATTTTACCGATACCAGCAGCGATAAAAACCGCGAATGTGTCGGTCAGGGCATTGCTAACATTGGCTCGGGTTTAATCGGTGGTATGGCCGGCTGCGCCATGATTGGTCAGTCGGTCATTAACGTTAAATCCGGTGGCCGTACGCGCTTATCCGCGCTATTGGCCGGCAGCTTACTGCTGCTGATGGTAGTGTTTCTAGATGAATGGGTTGGCATGATCCCAATGGCCGCGCTGGTAGCCGTGATGATCATGGTGTCGATTGGCACCTTTAGCTGGTCATCGGTAAAAGATCTGGGCAAAAATCCGAAAAGCTCATCTGTGGTGATGATAGCCACTGTTATCGTAGTGGTATTTACCCATAACCTGGCCTATGGCGTATTAGTTGGCGTGCTGTTAAGTGCACTGTTTTTTGCTAATAAAGTCGGCCAGATTTTGTATATTGGTTCTACCTTGTCTGCCGATGGCCACCAGCGCACTTACAACGTCGTCGGCCAGGTGTTTTTCAGCTCCAGCGAGCAGTTTATCGCTGCCTTTGACTTTAAAGACGCGGTAGAGAAAGTGACAATTGATGTCAGCAAAGCACATTTTTGGGATATTACTGCCATCAGTTCACTGGATAAAGTAATGCTGAAATTCCGCCGTGAAGGCACCGAAGTAGAACTGCTTGGCTTAAATGAAGCCAGCGCGACTTTGGTCGATAAATTTGCCGTCCATAACCAGCCAGACGCCGTTGAAAAACTGATCGGCCACTAGGAGAACCACCATGAGCAAAAAAGTACTGGCGTGTATTGACGCCTCACCCTATGCCCAGGCGGTATGTGACTATGCAGTTTGGGCAGCGAAAAAGCTCACTGTTGCGATGTCGGTTGTTCATGTGCTGGATAACAGTAAAACGGTGCAGACCGACTTTAGTGGCAGCATTGGCCTTGGCAGCCAGGAAGTGCTGCTCGCCCAACTGGCCGAGCTGGACGCGCAACATGGCAAGCTGGCGTTGCAACGTGGCCGCATTATGTTGGATGCCGCCAAAGCCCGCGCCGAAGAAGCAGGTATCACTGCCGTAGACGAGCGGTTACGCCACGGTGAGCTGGTCGATACCCTTGCTGAACTGGAAAACGATACCCGGCTGCTGGTGCTGGGCAAGCGTGGTTTTAGCAGTGCCGATGCGCACGGCCATATTGGCCTGCATATCGAGCGCGTTATCCGCACGCTGCATAAACCGATACTGCTGACCCAGCAAAACTATACTGAGCCCAAAAGCATTATGTTGGCCTTTGATGGCAGTGCCACTGCACTAAAAGGCCTGGAAATGCTGGCCGCCAGCCCATTGGGCAAAGGCTTACCGGTGCATTTGGTGATGGCCGGTGCAAGCACCGCAGCCACAAAAGCCCATATGGACGCTGCCGCCGGCATTTTACGTAATGCCGGCTTTGATACCACCGTTGCTATTGTCGGCGGCGAGCCGGAAACTGTATTGCACCAATATCAACAAGATCACAATATTGATCTTTTGGTCATGGGCGCTTACGGCCATTCTCGCATCCGCCAGTTTATTGTTGGCAGCACCACTACTGCCATGATCAGCAAAGCCAAATGTAGCTTACTGATCCTGCGCTAACGCCCCCCCGGCCCGGCATCCTGCCGGGCCACGCCTTTGTTGTACAGCACTTTAGCTATTCCAGCGAACCAAACTGCCTTAGTAAAGTTGAGATTGGAGATTTTCTGAACTACACTGCAATCGTTACGTCAAAGGTAACACCTTAAGACTAAGGACAGCACTTGATACAAAGCTTCAAATCCAAGGTACTACAACAATTATGGCAAAGCGGTGATGTCACTCTGTTACCGAATACCTATGTTTATCAGGTTGTTGCAATATTAGATGATCTGGATGATGCCGCTTGCGTGAAAGACTTGGAACTACTTGGTGGTTTTGAAATTAGCCAAAACACACCCGGCTATTGGGCGGTTACTGTAACGGTGAATAATATTGAACCTATAGGATCTGTAACCTGCCTGTTCAGCAGAGGCAATGTGTATAGTGTTGATTTAAATGAATTTGAGTGAGGTTGATATGACAGAAATAGTACGTAGCACCAAACTGGCAGTGCAGCATCCAGGTCAGGTATTGTTGCAGCGCTGTTTACAGCCTCATAACCTTAGCATCGCCGAAGCCGCGACCAAGCTACATATCAGCCGCAAACAGTTATCGCTGTTTGTGAATGGCCACAGCGCGGTATCGGTATTGTTGGCAAAAAAGCTTGAGCTTGGCACCGGTATCAGTGCACAGTTTTGGCTAAGCCGGCAGCAAAAATATGATCTGCATAAAGCCGCCACACTGAATGTGGTGGCAGAGCCGCTGTACCAATATGGCTAAGCAATGCAAATAGCGGCAGACTACAGTGGCTAATTCGCTTTTAAAAACAATTGAATAGGGTTACCTCCTAACCACTTCAAGAATAAATAACAATCACAAAAGGATCTGCTGATGCTCTCTAAACTCTTAGGTGTAAGTTTGTTACTGCTGGCAAGCTATGCCAGCTTTAGCACCAGTGCTGATATCAGCCAGGCACTGCAGCATGAAGCCCGCACCGACGCCAATAAACTGCGCGATACTGCACGCAAACCGGAGCAAACGCTGACATTTTTTCAGGTGACACCGCAAAGTACTGTGGTGGAAATATGGCCGGGGTCTGGCTGGTATACCGAGGTGCTGGCGCCGTTACTGGCTGAGCAGGGTAAATTGTATGCCGCACATTTTTCTGACAAGTTCAGCTTATTGCCCGCCGACTATATGCAAAAAGGCCGCGCAGACTATAACGCCAAACTGGCATCACACCCGGTGTATAAAAACGTCACCGTTACTGAGTTTGCCCCACTAGCCGGTATCGATATAGCGCCACCAGCCAGCGCTGATGTAGTGCTGTCCATCCGCAATCAGTTTTACATCTTTGACGGCGAAACCTCGTTAAAACACGCTTTGGCCAACTTTTATCGGGCGCTTAAACCCGGTGGCGTGCTGGGCGTTGTGGCACCGCGCTTACCTGATCACTTGCTGGATACAAACTGGAAAGAGTCAGGTTATGTACCCGAGCAGTTATGGTTAGACCTGGCCACAGAAGCCGGCTTTAGCTTTGAGGCGCGCAACGATATGCTACTTAACCCCAAAGATACCGCACAACACCCTGAAGGCGTGTGGTCAATGCCACCAACTTTAGCCGGCAATGCAGCAGAAAAGGCTAAACATCTGGCTATCGGCGAAGTAAACCAGATGGTGCTGAAATTCAGAAAGCCGCGCAGTTAGGCAACTGATATTACCGCTGCGTGCCACCCTGAGTCTGTATCTATGGTGAAAGTGTTACACAAATAAAAAAATTAAATAATGTAACACTGCTCCGTGGCTCCCCGACTTAATCATCAAACAGCTTAACAAGCTTGTTCTGTTGATTATCAATATGTTGAGGAGCACACGTTTGAACACAACAACCTTAAAACACTTATGCGCCGCCTGGCCGCTGATTGCGGCAACAGCGTTACTGATGCCGGCAGCCGTTGCTGCGCAGCAGGCAAAAGCATCACAACAGGCCGCACCTACGCTTACGCCTTGTTATGCCAAAAATTTGAGCGATCGTATGCTGTGCGGCAGTATCCGTCGGCCGCTGGATGCCGCTGCCCCCTCTCAGGGCGCCAGCATCGACATTCATTTTGCCGTATTGCCGGCGATTAACCCGCAGCACAAACAAGAAGCGGTGTTAGCCTTTGCCGGTGGCCCGGGCCAGTCGGCGTTTGATGCGGCAGCAACCTTCGCTTATGCCCTGCGCTATGCCCGGGAAAGCCGCGATATTCTGCTGGTCGATCAACGCGGCACCGGTAAATCCGGTTTACTGCAATGCGATGGCCTGGACTTAACCAGCCAGTTTGCGCTGGATGAAAACAACCTTGATATCGTCAGCATGACACGCAGCGAAACCGAGCTGTGCCGTGACAAATTGCAGGTAGACCTAAGCCACTACACCACAGTGGCCGCGGCGGCTGACTTTGAAGCGGTGCGCCTGGCACTGGGTTATCAACATTTGCATTTATATGGCGGCTCGTACGGCACCCGTATGGCGCAGGAATATATGCGCCAGTATCCCTCTGCGGTGCTTACTGCCACCCTGGACGGCGTCGTGCCGTTTAACCAAAGCTTCGGCGCTATGGGCGCGGCCTCTGATGCATCCCTGGAAGCGATCTATACATATTGTGATGCCTCGCCAGAGTGCCGCCAACAATTTCCCAATGCCCGCTCGCAACTACAGCAGTTACAACAGACGCTGACAGAGCGCAGCATCAGCACCACAGTGCGCCACCCACGCACCTTTGAGCTGATTGAGCTAAAACTGACCCGGGCTAAGCTGCAGCAAGCACTGCGCTTTGCCTTATACCGTAACAGCACCCGCGCCATGCTGCCGTTGGTGATAGACCAGGCCAGTAAAGGCGATTACAGCGCCCTAATCGGCTTAATGCTGGCGCAGGATTTTGCAGCAGATTTATCTGTCGGGGTTAACTTTGCCGTGGTCTGTGGCGAGGACCGGCCATTTTGGACCGCTAAGAGCCAGGCTGAGTTTGCTAAAAGCTATTTAGGCCAAAGCTGGCTGCAGGGCGCAAAAACCAGCTGCGATGTCTGGCAAGTCACACCGGTTGCTGCCGACTATACCGCACCGCTACAAACCGATACGCCGGTGTTGTTATTATCCGGCGGTTTAGATCCGGTCACACCGCCAGGCTGGGCTGAACTGGCGATGGTAAAGATGCGCAATGCCCGCCATCTTGTTGCACCGCATGCAACGCATATTGTCGCCTCACAAAGCTGCGCCCCCAAACTGATTAGCCAGTTTATTAACCAGCAGTCTGCCGCTGAACTGGATGAACGCTGCCTGCAGCAAGAGCTGCGTAAAGCTTTTTTAACCAATGCCAATGGCACCGCGATGCCAACTGCAACCGCTCTGGCAGCAAGCCCAACCTACACTACTATCAGCGCTCAGGAATAAATCATGATTAAAGTAACCGATTTACATAAAAAAATAGGCCAGGTACAAGCGCTAAATGGCCTGAGCTTTGCAGCACACAACGGCACTATCACCGGTTTGTTAGGCCCCAATGGCGCCGGTAAAACCACCTGTTTACGCACGCTGTTCGGCTTACTGAAAGCCGACAGCGGCAGCGCCGAAATCGACGGCTTGAATGTGGTGAGCCAAAGCAGACAAGCAAAGCAACAGTTGGGGCTGTTTCCCGATCCCTGTGGCTTATATGAGCGGTTAACGCCACGCGAATATGTGCAATTTTTTGCCCAGTTAAACGGCATGGCTGGCAAAGACGCCAAAGATGCCACAGACGAAGTACTGAGTTTGCTAAAAATGCAGGATATTGCCGACCGGCGCTGCCAGGGTTTTTCACAGGGCCAACGCATGAAAACAGCGTTAGCCCAGGCCATAGTGCATAAACCTACCAATATAGTACTGGATGAACCCACCCGCGGTTTAGATGTGATGAGTACCCGGGTACTGCGCGACTTACTGCTGATGTTAAAGCAGCAAGGCCATTGTGTGCTGTTTTCCAGCCATGTGATGCAGGAAGTGGCGGCACTCTGTGATCAGGTGGTGGTGATAGCGGCAGGCCGGGTAGTGGCGCAGGGCTCACCGGCCGAACTCTGCCTGCGTACCGGCAAAACCAACCTGGAAGATGCATTTATTAGCCTGATTGGCACTGATGAAGGAATTGCGGCATGATGAACTTATTTCGTACTTTATTTCGTAAAGAACTGCTGGACGCCAGCCGCGATAAGCGCTCGGTGATGGCGGGGCTGTATTATGCGCTGGGCACGCCGGTATTGATGTGTCTGCTGTTTTCCGTACTGTTAAAGCAGCTTAGCGCCAGCGATGAGCTACTTATCAGTATCGACAATGCCGACGCCGCACCAGCGCTGGTGCAATATCTGGCTAATAACGATATCCGCCAGGGCGAAGGTGCTGACGCCAAAGCAATTCGCCTGGCGGTCAGCACTGATTTTCAGCAGCAACTGCAGCAAGGCCGCCCCGCCACTGTCATTATTGATGCCGACCGCGCCGACGATCAGCTGCGAACGGCTATCCAGCGTTTAGAGCGTGAACTTGGCCGCTACAACAGTGAAATTGCCACTTTACGCCTGATGGCGCGCGGTATAGATCCGCAATTGATGCAGCCGATAGATGTACAAATGCAGGATCAGGCCACGCCGGACTCTCGCGGCGGTACTTTTCTGGGAATTGCCAGCCTGAGCATTATTTTAACGCTGTTCTATGCGGCGATGAACCTGGCGATAGACACCAGTGCCGGCGAGCGTGAGCGCAATTCACTGACCTTACTGCTAAGCCAGCCACTGAGCAGCCTGCAATTGGTGCTGGCCAAAATTGCTGCCATCGCCTGCTTCTCCATGCTCGGTCTGGTTGTCATTCTGTTGGTGTCTAAGTTTGCCTATGGCATGGTGCCCTGGCAGCAACTGGGCTTTAACATCAGCCTGAATACTGACTTTATGCTGTTTACGCTGCTGGTTGGCTTACCGTTGGCGCTACTGTCCGCCAGTTTACAGGTGATGGTATCCTTCGTGGCCAAGTCGTTTAAAGAAGCACAAACCTACGTCACTATGGTGCTGTTAGTGCCAGTGGCATTGAGTATGGTCACCACTTACAACATAGCGCCGGAGTATCTGCAGTGGCTACCCATCGCCGCCCAGCAACAAGCGATGATCGGCTTTTTGAAAGGCAGCGCCATCGCCATGCCGCAATTGTTGGTGTCCAGCCTGCTAACCCTGGCCATCTTTGCCGCTTGCAGTTACGCCAGCAGCCGGCTGTTAAAAAGTGAAAAAGTGGTATTTGGTTTATAAGCTAATGGCCGCCAGTGGTAAAACTTATCACTGGCGCTAAAGTCAGTAACATTATCAATGTGAGTTGGATTGCCAGCCCAGCGCATGAATAATGCGGTTTTTCATCGAATGCCAGTGATTTTTTGGTAAGGTAGGCGCCTGCTCAAGAATGTCAGCAAAATCAATCTCTGCACAGCTACATGGCGGCAGATGGGCAAAATACAGCTGGCTGGGTGCAAGCTCGCTGACCTTTTTCAGTGATTGCTTGTATTGATTAGGATGACACACCGGATACGGCGGCACCAGACGCTTTTTAACTGACACGATTAAATCGGCAATATACAGCTGTTTAGTCGGCGTATGCAGCAGCGAAATATCATGATCGGTATGGCCCGGCGTGTATAGTACCTGCCAGTCCGGGAAGCCGGGCAGTGGCTGCGCATCCAGCAGCAACACGTCAGGCTTTAAAATCGGGTTATACCAGATATGTCGCTTTGGCTTACTCAACCGGCTGGCGACCCACCAGGTCAGGCTAACATCAATTACATGTGCAGTACGACCGAGTAAACCGGCATACCAGCGCCGCGCCTTAGGGTGGCAAGCAATTTGCGCCCCGGTTAAACGCCGCAGTTTATGGGCACCGCCGGCATGATCAGGGTGCATATGAGTAACGATAACTAGCTTTAGCGCCGTTAATGGCAAGCCCAATTGCTGCTGAATGAAATCACATACCGTGGCAATATCGGCCCGGCTGCAGCCATCGAGCAGTAATAAACCGCTATCGTCCTGCACCAGATAGATGTTCTGAATATAGCCCTTAAGAATATGTAACTGCATTAGAAGATGTTTAGCTCCCGCTTTAACAACTGGTCCGACATTACCTAAGCTTTAGCCAATTATCCAGTAACAATTGCCATTTTCGTCAACGGCGCTTATGGTATTACTCAACGCACATCATCTGGAGTCGCTATGCGCCGGTCACTATTAAGTTTGGCACTTTTACCCATGTTATACAGCCCTTTAAGCAGCGCTGAACAAAGACCAGAGTTAAGCAGGCAGATTGAACAGGTGATGCCAAAAGTGATTAGCTGGCGCCGTGATATTCACCAGCATCCGGAATTGTCCAACCGCGAAGTGCGCACCGCCGCCAAAGTAGCCGCACATCTGGAAAAACTCGGGCTGGAAGTGCGCACCGGCATCGCCCATACCGGGGTGGTCGGTATTTTAACAGGCGGCAAACCCGGCCCGGTAGTGGCACTGCGCGCTGATATGGACGCCCTGCCAGTGACCGAGCAAACCGGCTTGCCGTTTGCGTCAAAGGTAGTGAGCGAGTTTAACGGCCAGCAAACCGGCGTAATGCACGCCTGCGGCCATGATGCCCATGTGGCGATGCTGATGGGGGCAGCCGAAGTGCTGGCCAAACAACGCGCCGATATTGCCGGTACTATTATGTTTGTATTTCAGCCTGCTGAAGAAGGCCCACCGGCCGGCGAAGAAGGCGGCGCTAAAATGATGCTGGCCGAAGGCTTATTTGCCAACCCCAGCCCGTCAGCGATTTTTGGTTTGCATGTCTGGCCCGGTGAACCCGGCCAGTTACAGGTAAAAACTGAAGGCATTATGGCCGCGGCTGACAGCTTTCAAATCACCGTAAAAGGCAAACAGGTGCATGGTTCCAGCCCATGGCGTGGCATCGACCCGATAAACGTGACCGGCCAGCTGATTAACGCCATAAACCTGATACCAGCGCGGCAGATAGATGTCACCAAAGCACCGGCCGTGGTGTCCTTTGGTCAGGTGCATGGTGGTATTCGCTGGAATATTATTCCGGATGACGTGAAACTTGAAGGCACCATCCGCACTTTTGACAGCGAGATGCGTGAAGACTTAATTGCCCGTATGGCGCATACCAGCGAGCATATAGCCAAAGCCAGCGGCGCTGAAGCGCATTTTCATGTACATAATTTTGCTGCCGTAACCTGGAACGACCCGGCACTGACCGACTGGGCGATGCCAAGTCTGAAGTGGGCGGCCGGCGACAAAGGCGTTGCCGCCATTAAGCCGATAACCGGCGCGGAAGACTTCTCGTTTTACCAGCAAAAAATTCCAGGCGTATTCTTCTTTTTAGGTATCTCGCCAGAGGGCAAGCCACTAAGTGAAGTACCACCCAACCATTCGCCGATGTTTGATGTGAACGAAGATGCCTTAGTTAACGGTGTGCGGGCACTTACCGGTTTAGCACTGGATTACTTAGCCAATCCGCCAACGACAGAGAAACAATAATGAATACACCGTGCCGCTGCCACTGGGTCGACTTAAGCAAACCTGACTATGTCGCCTACCATGACACCGAATGGGGCGTGCCGGTGTATGACGACAATAAACTATTTGAGTTTTTAACCTTAGAAGCCGCGCAGGCCGGCTTAAGCTGGTATACGGTACTGAAAAAACGTGACAGCTACCGCGCCGCTTTTGCCAATTTTGACCCGGTAAAGGTTGCGGCTTTTGATGATGCCAAAGCCGCAGAGCTGCTGCAAAACCCCGGCATTATCCGCAACCGGTTAAAAATTGCCGCAGCCATTAATAACGCCGCGCGTTTTTTAGACGTGCAAAATGAGTTTGGCAGCTTTAGCAATTACCAATGGCAGTTTGTCGGCGGAAAACCGCAACAAAACCGCATTGCAAGGCCTGAGGATTACCGCGCCACCAGCCCGGAGTCGGACGCCATGAGCAAAGACTTAAAACGGCGTGGCTTTAAGTTTGTCGGCTCTACCATTATTTATGCCCATATGCAGGCCTGTGGCATGGTAAACGATCATCACGTCAATTGCTTCCGCCATCCAGCTGTTGCCGCCTTATAGCTCAGCAACAAGCATTAGGTAAGCAGCTGTTACTTTCGCTGTTTTTTTGCGCTATTGCTATCCAGCAGCGATACTTAGCACAACTGTAACTTTTTGTAACCGCTAACCGG
This sequence comes from Rheinheimera pleomorphica, assembly GCF_011634895.1. Classification (GTDB taxonomy): domain Bacteria; phylum Pseudomonadota; class Gammaproteobacteria; order Enterobacterales; family Alteromonadaceae; genus Alishewanella; species Alishewanella pleomorphica. Next base: position 589,558 of record NZ_SIRR01000008.1, read on the forward strand.
CGCTACATGACCCCTTGGTACAACGGATCTGATGTGATGAAAGGCTGTGCTGTACTGTTATTCGCGTTATGCCCTTGGTTAAGCCAAGCCAGTGTAGTATTTTCGATTTGCTATGAAGGTAGCGGCATGGCGCCTTTTATCAGTGCAAGCAGCAATGATGGCCAGCCAGTCGGTCTTTTAGTTGACATGTTAGCAACCGCCGCAGCGCCTTTGAACATTAGGCTGCAGTATCAGCAAGCCCCCTGGCTGAGATGCCAGAAAATGGTACAACAAAATCAGCTCAATGCCACCCTGGCAATGATTTGGTCGGCAGAACGGGGCTTAATCTATCGCTTTCCCGATGCGCAAAACGGCACTGAGCAATCACAGCGTTATCTGTGGCAGGCAGAGTATCCGGTATTTCATGCAACCACAAAACCCTTTGCACTAGCCGACTATCAACCCCAATTCGGCATTAGTGCACCGCTTGGCTATATCGTCGAAGACTGGTTACAGCATAAAGGCTGGCTTAGCCGCTATAAATTCACGCTGGATGAAGGCCTGAAAATGGTTGCCGACGGTAAACTGGACGGCTACAGCGTCGAGCGGATAATTGGCACCTACCATCTGCAACGGCTTGCCCTTACCGACAAAGTAAGCGCTAGCCAGGATAACGTTTTAGTTAAAAACTGGCATATCGTGTTTAACCGGCACTTCTATAACCAGCACCCGCAGCTAATCGAGCAGTTTTGGTTTAACCTTATCGCCGCCAGGCAGCAGCTGGAGGCGAATTACCGCCTCACTCAGACCACAACATCACAGCCACAGCGCTGATACATCAGTGTTATTTAATAATAATTCTCGGGTCAAAGTCCTCACAGCCAGCCACTTTAACACCATAGTCGTAATCGCCACTGGCGTCGCCTTTAATGCGGCACCTTAACTTGCCCTGATTATTTGACTCCAGCTTGCAGTTATCAGGAAACGGCGACGTGTCGCTGTAGAAGTACACCGTAAAGTTTTTTATGTTCTCGCCCTTCCATTCAATATGCTTATCCGGTTTGCTGCACACGCAATTGCTAATGTCCTCGCAGTCGCCGCGTTTTCCATCGTCCATCTTACAGTTGTCGTCACCCGACACATTAATGGCACTGATACAAAATTGGCTACCGCTACTGACCTCAGTAAATACCAGAGTTTGATCTTTGTCATTTGCCAGTGCGCTGCCTGCGAAACAGGCGCCTAGCAGAAGTAATGTTATTTTCATCGTGAAATGCCTTTTTTAAAGTAATAAACATACTGCATTTCCATAACAGCACCCGGCTATTGCCCGGTATCAGGAACTTTGGGGTCAGCCGCCACCAGCTGCGCCGGATAACCATAACGGATTGCCTGACTGATATAACGGCTGCCACTGTCGTTGCGCTGGCAATTAAAACTGGCAATCGCTAAGTCATAAAACAGGTAAAAGTCTGTCTGGTTGGCACTGCTAATGTTCTGCTCAGTTTGCAGTGCCGCATCACAAAGTTGCAATTCTGACTGTAAGCGGCTGATTTGTGATAGCAATGCCGGTGCTTGTGAGTCCACCAGCAAGTTACGCTCAGCCAGAACCAACGCTTTTTGATACAGCGCTAAAGCTTCCGGCTGCCGCTCAGCCTGCACATCCAGCACGTCAGCCAGATTGGTCCAAATCGTGTAATCATCACCACTATTAGCCAGCGCCTGCCGATACATTTGCTCAGCCTGAGTGTAATCTGCATTAAAATAGTACGCCGTGCCTAAGTTAGAATAGGATAGTGCCAGCGGAGACAGCGCCACTACCTGCTGCCAGGCATCTATAGCCTGCGCAAACTGGCCGCTGAAGAACCAGGCCGCCGCCAGGCTATTTAGCACATCTGTGCTGCCCGGCTTTAACTGCGCAGCCCGGGCAAAATGCCGTGCCGCCACGGCAAAGCGACCGGCTTCATACAAAAACCGGCCATACAGCATATAGTTTTGCCAGTACCCGGGCTCCAGCTCAATCGCCAGCTTAAACTGCTGCTCAGCGCCGTCTTTGTTGCCCTGGGCACTAAATACCATAGCTTTGCCGGTTAACGCATCGACCCAGCGCGGGTTTAACTGCAGCGCCTGTTCATAGCGCGTCAGGGCGTCGCTGTACTGTCCACTGATCCGGTAGAGCTCGCCCAGAATGGCGAAGACCTCTGCCTGGTTCACCTGTAAGCCAGCCGCATGCTGACAGGCCTGACTTGCCAGCTCGAATTCGGCTACGCTGCGGCTAAGCACATACTTATCAAGATGTACCTTACATAAACTGGCTGATGCCATGGCAAAATCCGGATCCGCCTGTAACGCACTTAACAGCAGTTGCTCTGCACTATCCAGGCTGGCGATATCATCAAACTTTTTTAAACGCTGCTTGGCCTGCATATAAGCATCAAAGGCGGCAAAATTGTCGGTAATGCGATACTCTGCAGACGGCTGGGAAAGCTCGCTGGCGGGGATAATTAAGGCCAGCGCATTGTGCACCTGGCGGTGCAGCGCTTGTTGCAAAACCGGCAGTGCCTGACGGCTTTGGCTTAACCTGCCAGACCACAACCGCACACCGCTGGCCGCTTGAATAACTGAAACCTCAAGCAACAACTGCTGCCCTTCGGTACTAAGCTGGCCCTCCAGCAAAAACTCTACCCGCAGCTCGGCAGCCAGTTGCGAATAACTGGCGTCGGCTGCTATCGCTTGCATGGCACGGTCGGCCAATACCGGAAACTGATTCAGCTGGGTCAGCGAGTACAGTAACTCCTGACGAATACCGTCGAGTAAATAGTCTTCAATACTACTGCCGGCACTGAGTGTAAAAGGCAATACCGCAACAGCGTTGGCAATCGGCTCGCTTGGGGCCAACGTTTCAGCACTCTGGGCGGCTTCATCAGCGTCTATCGCGCGCTTTACCGAATGCGCTAACACGGCAACAGCAGTAAACGACAATAACAAAAAGCCCAGTTCAATAATGAATTGCCGCCGCCAGTAGCGCTGTTTATCGGGGTTGTCTGATAAAGCCAGACGTTTCTTTCGCTGACGCAGATCGCCAATCCAGGTGACCAGTAACACTAACGGAAACACGATCAGCAATAATAACAACGTTAACTTCATACCGGTGGTAGAAATGTTTAGCAACGGAAAGGTAATGGCCATGACCTGAATAAACAACCAGACGCTGACTAAAAATGCCACACTGACACTAAACAGGCGGCTGCCGCGAAACAATGACAGTAGCCAGGAGCGCGGTTTATCCTGGCTAAGGCGACCGCGTCGTTCTATCATTGGCACCAAAGTATTGCTGTCTAGCGCTTGTGGCGTAAGCAGCAAACGATAGCCTCGCCGTGGCAGCGTCTGGATATACACAGGGCAGGCCTTGTGATCGCCCAGTACATGGCGCAGCTCACTGATGGCGTGAGTCAGGTTGACTTTAGCCGCCCCGGCATCGCCCCAGACAGCGCTGAGCAGTTGTTGCGGGCTGACAGTGGTTTGTGACTGCAGTGCCAGCTGCAACAAAATTTCCAGTGCTTTTGCCGACACATGGCGATGCTCGCCACGTAGCACAATAAACCCCTGGGCTGGTAGCACCGTGACTTCCCCCAGGCAAAAACCATGGTGCAGCGTCTGTAGTGACGGCGCTGTGTTATCTACGGCTGATGGTGTAACAAGCGTACCCTGATTGTCCACAATGGCCTGAGTTACTTTTGCTGTCTTTACGCAGTATGCGTGTGGGTAAAACCCAAACAAGTATGGCCAACCCAAGCCGAAACGCCAGTAAAAGCAACACGATAGAAAAACACAACCTATTCGCTAACTAATAATTACAACAATTCAAACCAGTAGCGCTAACTTACTGTCTTTTACCTTAGTTTATTAACATTAGCAGCAAATAAGGCCATGATAGCTGTCTGGTATGGCCGTTAAGCAACGGCAGCTCAGAGAGGGCGTGAGCGTTTTTTTGTATGACCCAGCACCAGCTCCGGCGGCAGCGTAAAGGAAAAACTGCTGCCTTTGCCCGGCTCGCTAAAGATCATTAAGCGGCTGTTATGCCGCGACAGTACATGCTTGACGATGGCCAGGCCTAAGCCAGTACCGCCGGTATTACGGGCGCGGGCTTCATCTACCCGGTAAAAGCGCTCTGTTAAGCGCTTAACATGCTGTGGCGCAATGCCGGGGCCATTGTCGTTTACCGAAAACACGGCTTTTAAGTGCTGACGCTGCCAGCTGACCTGAATGTCACCGCCTTGCTGAGTATATTTAATGGCATTAATCACCAGATTAGAAAAAGCACTGCGTAACTCCTCCGTCACGCCGGTGACTTTTAACGTCGGATCAATATCAAACACGATATGATGTTGCTTGTCGCGGTTGACCGTTTGCGCTTCCTGCTCCAGTTGCAGCAGCATCGTCGGCACATCGACCTCATCGTCAAAATGTACCCGTGCCGATGCTTCAATTCGCGATAAGGTCAACAGCTGCTGCACTAAAGCATCCATGCGTTTGGTTTGGTCCAACATCACGTTGTGGGCTTTTTTCCACATCGCTTTGTCCGGCAAGTGTTCATCATCCATCACCTCCAGGTAGCCTTGCAGCACCGTCAGCGGCGTGCGCAGTTCGTGCGACACATTGGCGACAAAGTCTTTACGGATCTGCTCTAATTGTTTCAGCTGGGTAATGTCGCGCACTATCAACAGATATTGCGCTACGCCATAAGGCATAATGTTAAACTCGAGCGTTAGCTGATCATTGACCGGCGAGGCCAGCTCCAGTGGCTGGGCAAATTGCATCGCCTGCAAATACTGCAGAAACTGCGGATGGCGGATCAAGTTATCCAGCCGCTGGCCTTCATCGGCCGGCCAGTGCAGGCCAACCAGAATTTGCGCCAGCTTGTTGCTCCAGATAATGCTCCAGTCATCACGCAGCACCACCACCGCTTCGGGCAGGGCTTCGGCACCGTCACGAAAACGGCGCACCACGTTACGCAGCTCACGCCTTTTACGCCGGTCACGCCGTTGCAGGTAATAAATGCCTTCAAACAGGTGGCCCCATATACCTTCGCTGATCGGCGGCGACAGCTTACGGTCGCGCCACAGCCATTTATCCATTAAAAATAAATGGTGGTAATGCCACAGCAACAGCGCCACGGTAAAAATAAGCAGCGCCAGCAGCAGGCTGTTGGAGATGACGCCAACCAGAGCAATAAAACAATAAAAAAGGAACAGCTTGGTATAGACCTTCCTTTTCGATAGCAGTTGGCGCATAGCGGTAGGGTTAACCCTTTATTTAGCAGAGAAACGGTAGCCAGAGCCCCGCACGGTTTGTACTAATCTATCATGACCGGCAACAGAAATCGCCTTGCGTAAGCGGCGGATATGCACATCAACGGTACGATCTTCAACATAGACATTGGTACCCCAGACATGATCCAGCAACTGTTCACGGCTGTAAACGCGCTCGGGGTGCGTCATAAAAAAATGCAGCAGGCGAAATTCGGTTGGCCCCATATCCAATGCCTGATCGGATGCCATCACCCGGTGCGACACCGGGTCCAGTTTCAGGCCCTGCACTTCGATCACCTCGTCCAGGCTGGTCGGTGCTACCCGGCGGATCACCGCTTTAATACGTGCCATCAGCTCTTTTGGTGAAAACGGCTTGGTAACATAATCGTCGGCGCCCACTTCCAGGCCACGCACTTTGTCTTCTTCTTCACCGCGGGCGGTGATCATGATAATCGGGATATTGCGCGTCAGCTCGTGTTGTTTCATTTTCTTCGCGATCTGAATACCGCTACCGCCGGGCAACATCCAATCCAGCAATACTAAATCCGGGTAGGGTTCCATTAACGCATTTACTGCCGAGTCATAATCTTCTGCCGTTGCGGCCTGATAACCATTTTGCTCCAGCACAAAACACAACATGTCGCGGATTGGGGCTTCATCTTCCACCACCAGGATCTTTCTTGCCATAAGGGGTCACCCTATTCTGTTAACCGGCAGCTGCCGGACGGTTATAACTGTTTATGCTGCATAGTATTGCTGCAGTTTATGACATTTTTATGAAAACTCGAGGTTAATCTTTCGGCTGGTGAGCACCCGGCAAATCCAGCACATATTAATAACAAAGATCACAAAATTAAAACCTTAAGCCACACCTAACTGCGTGACACTAAGATGAATTTTTTTTGACATAACCGGCTATAGCGCCCGAGCCGCCATGCCTTGACAGACTGTCATATGAGCGCCGCATTAGTGTAATAAAAGCGTCATTCTCCTTGTGTAGGGTGCCTGCAACTTGATTGGCAACACCTAAAACAACTCAACGGAGAGATGGTAATGGCTTTACGCAAATTGATTAAACTCAGCGCTATAGCATCAGCATTAATGCTGGCAGGCTGTGGTGGCGATCTGGTGGTTAATGCTGGCGGAACAGATGACGGCGGTAATAACGGTGGTGGCAACCCGCCACCGGCAACCAGCGACTGCCCGGCCTTTGCTACTGAAGGCCAAAGCCTGGCTGGCGTAAACAAAACCGTCTGCGAAATCACTGGCACTATTACCAGTGACACCCGTTTAACAGCCGATATCGCCTGGTCATTAAGCGGCAAGGTTACCGTAGGTAACGACAATGCCGACAGCGCCACCCTGACCATAGAACCGGGCACGACTCTTTTTGGTAAAAGCGGTGCAGATTATTTAGTGGTCGCCCGCGGCTCAAAAATACAGGCTGTTGGTACAGCTGCTGCACCTATCATTATGACCTCAGTTAACGACATGTTGGGCTTGTCTGATGATGAATCCACTGCAGAATGGGGTGGTTTAGTGCTATTGGGCAATGCACCAAGCAATAAATGCGATCAGGCCGCGCTGGACAGCTGTGAAATTCAGGCTGAAGGTGAAGCCGGCCCCTATGGCGGTGCCGATGAAGATGATGACAGTGGTGCCCTGAAATATGTGCAGGTACGTTACGCCGGTTTTGAAGTTATTCCGGATAACGAGCTAAACGGCATTACCTTTGCCGGTGTCGGTCGCGGCACAGAAGTTGAGTATATTCAGGTACATAACAACCTGGATGACGGCGTAGAGTTTTTCGGCGGTACTGTCGATGCCAAATATGTGGTGTTAACCGGCAACCGTGATGATTCATTAGACTGGGCCGACGGCTGGTCTGGCCGCATGCAGCACGTATTAGTGCGCCACAACCCGAACGACACTAAAGCCAACCGCGCTATCGAAGCCGACAATCAGTCTGGTAATTTTACCGCAGAGCCGGTATCTAAACCGCGTATTGCCAATATGACCATTATTGGTAATAACTTTGATGGCGAAGATGATTCAGAGGGTGTACTGCTGCGTGCCGGTACCGCCGGTGAGCTGTATAACGTGGTAATTACCGGCCCGGCTGGCATGGGTGAATGTTTTGAGATTAACAGTGATGAGTCAGTTACCAATGCCGGTAACGGTGAAATTATCTTCCGCAACTCCATTATCGATTGTGCAGAACCATTTAAAAACTCTGTAGACGACAATGACGTTGAAACCTTAGATGCTGCAGCCTGGTTTAATGGTCAGCCCGGCAATATCGTTGGCGATGCATTATTAGGTGGCTATGTTCCTGCACCAAACTCACCAGCTTTAGGCAATGGCTATAACGTGGCCAATAATGTTGACTCCTGGTTTGATAACGTTGACTACATCGGTGCCTTTGATGGTGAAACCGACTGGACTATCGGCTGGACTGTTGGCCTGCACGCTGAAGATGATTTAGCCAGCTGCCCAGCCGGCACCACTGAAGTAAACAGCTTAACCGGCCGCCTGAACTGCCAGTTAACCGGTGATATTACCAGCAATGTTACGCTGGCCGCCGGTGCTGACTACGTATTAAGTGGCCGGGTGCGCATTGGTGTTGATAACACTACTGCTGCTACGTTAACAGTGCAGCCAGGCGTCACTATTTACGGTAAATCCGGCGCGGATTTCCTGGTGGTAACCCGCGGTTCAAAAATTGATGCCAACGGTACCGCCACCAACCCTATAGTAATGACGTCAGTGCAGGATGTGATTGGCTCACCTACCGCAGCCGGCCAGTGGGGCGGCTTGGTATTACTGGGTAAAGCGCCAAGCACCAAGTGTGACCAGGCTGACTTAGCCAGCTGTGAAATTCAGGCAGAAGGCGAAGCCGGCCCATACGGCGGTGATGATTGGGAAGATAACAGTGGCCGCTTAAATTACGTGGTAGTAAAACACGCCGGCTTTGAAGTTATCCCGGATAACGAGTTAAACGGTATTACCTTTGCCGGTGTGGGCTCAGGCACCCAGTGCAGCAATATCCAGGTGCACCAGAACGTGGATGATGGCGTTGAGTTTTTCGGTGGTGCCGTTAACTGTAAAAACGTGGTGCTTACCTCGAACGGCGACGACTCAGTAGATTGGGCTGACGGCTATCGCGGTAAGCTGCAGTTTGTGTTGGTAAAACACGCTGCTGATGACGCTAAAGCTAACCGGGGTATTGAAGCTGACAACCAGTCAAATAACCTGACTGCTACACCGGTATCTAATCCTATCGTTGCCAATATGACTATTATCGGCAACAACTTCGACGGTGATGATGATTCAGAAGGCGTACTGCTGCGTGCGGGTACTAACGCTAAGTTGCATAACTTTGTTATCACTGGCCCGGCTGGCATGGGCGAATGTCTGGAACTGGACTCTAGCGAGACTAAAGCTTTTGCTATCGACGGCTCACTGGAAATGACTCACTCCGTTATCGCTTGTGACGAGTCAACCGTAGGTGACCTGGGCAATGGCACCACCACTGAACAATGGTTCCTGGCGCAAGACGGTAACAGTCTGGCGGCTAATCAGGCGGCAGTGTTAGACGGTATCTTTACCATCGATGCCACAACACCGAAAGACATGAATGCAGTAGATAGCTTCTTTGAAGCAGTAGACTTTATCGGTGCAGTAGATGCCGCTAACGACTGGACTGCAGGCTGGGCTGTCGGTTTAGACGACTAACCGCAATAAACACTGCCGGGTTTTGCCTGGCAGTGTTTTTTTATTCCACTGCATTGAACCTGCCCCCTGCCGTTCAGTGCAATACAGATGTAACCGTAAACGCTGATAGGACAAAGTTCAGATGAGCAGCATGCAAAAGTTTAATTTCAGTCGTGTTGGCCGCAGTGTGCTGCTGGCGCTAAGCACGGCTACCGCGCTGGTATCATGGGCCAGCGCAGCGCAGGAAGCCCCGGTGCCAGCAGAAGATGCAGCCGATGTTGAGCGTATTTCTGTTTCCGGCCGTCTGATGAGTTCAGCCGCCTCTGCCGCAGCAGAGCGTCGCGAGCAACCTTACGTTGCTGAGCTACTTGGTATGGAACAAATTTCCCGCGCGGGCGACAGCAACGCTGCGACTGCACTGCGCCGCGTTACCGGCTTAACGCTGGTAAAAGACAAATTTATTTATGTGCGTGGTTTGGGCGAACGCTACTCCAGCACCCTGCTTAACGGCGCCATGGTGCCAAGCCCGGATCCAACCCGTAACGTTATTCCGCTGGATATGTTTCCCGCCGGCATTATTGAAAGTTTAGTGGTGCAAAAGGCCTATTCGCCGGAGCTACCAGCAGCCTTCGGTGGCGGTAATGTTAATATCCGCACCGCGGCCATTCCACTGCAAACGACATTTAATGCGTCCATCGGTACCGGTTATAACAGCCTGAACAGCGACGATGGTTTTAGTTATACCGGCGGCGGTGATGACTGGCGCGGCAAAGATGACGGCCTGCGTGGTATTTCTCCCGAGCTGGCAGCTGCACAGGCGCAATATGGCACCCTGACCCCGATTAATATTGCCGAAGCCTTAGGCGGCATTAACGGCCCTAACCTGGCCCAGGCTGAGACGATAGTGCGCGAACTGGGCACTGCCTTTAACCGTGATATTGATATCAGCCGTAGCAGTGTAAAGCCGGATTTTGATGGCAGCGTGTCTTTTGGTGGCCGTTTTGACCTGGCGCAAAATGTGGTATTTGGCGTAATGACCGGCCTGAGCTATGACAGGGCTACGCAGAATATCGAAGAGCAAGAGCGCTATTACTCGGTGTCAGGTGACAACCTGCTGCCATTAAACCGTTATGACGATATCAAAGGCACTGAACATCAGGTCAAGCTGTCAGGTATGCTGAATTTTGGTTTAGAGCTGGGTGTTGATCACCGGCTGGAAACCTCAACCATTTATCTGCGCGACACTAAAGATGAGATAAAGATTAAAAACGGTGACAGCATCGAAACCATTAACGAGGCCAACCGTTCCAATACAGATACCAGCATTTTGTACGAAGAGCGCAGCATGTTAAGCAATCAACTGCGCGGCCGGCACAATTTCCCGTACTTAATGGATCTGGCCCTGGACTGGCAATATACCGATGCTAAAGCACGCCGCTATGCGCCGGGCGAAGTAGAATACCGCCGACTCAACGAAACCCAGCCAGATGGCAGCGTGTTCTCGTTTTTACGTCGCAATCAGAACGCGGTGAACTACAGCTTTGGTGATATGAAGGACAACACCGAAAACTTTAGCTGGAACGCTAAATTGCCGCTGACACTGGGTAAAGCCGAAATGACCTTAAGTGGCGGCTACAGCTACTTTGAACGTGCCCGTAATGCCCAGACTGACCGCTTCAATTTTGATACCGTCGGCTACAGCCTGCAGCAGCTATCCGGCAGCTTCTCGGAAATATTCTCTGATGAGAATATCTTAAACCCGGCTAATGGCTTTAAAATCTCAAACGTCACCACCCAGGCCGATGATTATCTGGCTGCACAGATGATAGATGCCGGTTACGCCGCATTAGAGCTGAACTACGACTACAAATTCCGCGTAAATGTCGGTGTACGTTACGAAGACTTTAAACAAATCTCGCTACCCATCGGGGCTGATGGTGATATCAGCGGCAACCTCACCGATTCAGTGCTGTTAGAAGATGGCTTCTACCCGGCGTTATCCTTGACCTGGTTTATCAATGACGACTTACAGGCGCGCTTTGGTTACAGCAAAACCGTGGTGCGGCCGGATTTACGCGAAGTTACCCCGGTATTGTACGTCGACCCGCTAACCGACTTTAAAGTCACCGGTTTTGCAGGCTTAAAAAGCACCGACATCAACAGTGCTGATATCCGCTTAGAGTGGTATTACGACACCAGCAACTACAGCGTTGGCGTATTCTATAAGGACTTAGACAACCCGATAGAGGCCATTGAACTGTCAGGCTCTGACGGCAACCTGCTGATGTCGTTCCGCAATGCGCAAAGCGGCAAGGTGTATGGTGCTGAAGCCGAGTTTTTGCAGCAGCTGGACATGTTTGGCGGTGATTTCGGTAAGCTTGCCGATAACTTCTTTGTCGCCGGTAACCTGACAGTTAGTGAGTCTGAGATCAGCATTCAACCGTTCCCGGGCGCAGATCTAACCAACTTAGAACGCAGTTTAAGCGGCCATTCTAAATATGTCGCCAACCTGCAGTTGGGCTTTGACGCCGACAACAACCAGCACAATGCCACCCTAACCTACAACGTGTTTGGTAAGCGCATTGCCTTTGCCGGTGTTAACGACAAAGACGACGCCTTCGAGCAGCCGTTTAACTCGCTGGACTTTACCTACAGCTATACCCCCACCGAAAGCATGACGCTGAAACTGGGGCTGAAAAACCTGCTGGATGAAGACGTAGAAATTTTGCAGCAGGGCGAAATTCTGCAAAAGCGGGTTGAAGGCCAAAGCTATAGCTTAAGCTTCTCGTACAAATACTAAAAAGCGGATGAGCAAAGCAAAACGCCGGTCAATGACCGGCGTTTTTTATTACTTATCAGTAAGCTAATTAAAACTTATGCTTAATACCCACCGCCAGGTAATCACGGTCTGGCGTTGGCGTATCTAAGTTAAAGCTGCTGTACCAGCCATACAGGGTAGTGTTTTTACCGGCTTTGTAATCTACGCCTAAGCTTAGCGCATTATCATCTTCCAATGTCTGATACTGGGCTTTCAGCTCTGTTTTACCCAGCGGATAAGCCGCACTGGCCAGCCAACCGTCTTTCTCCAGGCCGCTGACAATGTCTTCCTGGGTATGGTACATCGCACCTAACTTAAAGCCGGCTACTTTACCTTGCGCCTGCAGGCGCAGGGTGTCAAAACCCGCTACTTCAGAGTCAATGGCGATAGCGGCATAGAAATTACTGTTCTTCAGGTTTTCGTCACCGTAATACACCGACGCCGAGTAGGCATCTTCGGCATCAGCGGCGTCTTCCATGATATAGGTCAGATGCAAGCCAAAACCATTATACGTCGGCGTATAGTAGGTGATGGAGTCGCTGGCACGTACCTCACCTTTCCACAGGTTTTTCACGTCGGCTTCGTAATCGCTGAATAAATCAATTTTACCCTGCGCATCTTTTAATGCAGTATCATGGCGGCCTAAACGGATTTCACCAAAGTTACCGGCCAGACCAATATATTGGTTACGCGAGGTAATGTTATCGCCATCACCAACATCGGCCAGATCAACACCCCACTCCACCTGATACACCAGCTTCAGGCCATCTTCCAGCTCGTAGTCACCTTTGAGGCCAAAGCGTGAACTGTTACTTTTTAGCTCAGAGAAGCGGCCATCGCCCTCATCGCTTGATTGTGCTGATACATTCAGCTGACCATAAACGGTTACCGGCTCGGCTTGCACGGCACTGGCGGCTACCATTGCCATTGCTACTACGACTGACGTTTTTTTCATGTTTTGCACCTAAAGTTACTATCAATTATCGCTACGGCCACAAAAGGCGTCGCTGTTCAGACGCCGGCCATGATATGACCATTTTATGACACTAAAATGACAAGGTGGCAGTTTTGTGACTTTACAATGATGCTTTTATGACTTAGCGCAAGTTAACTGGCCGCCCTCTGGCAAAAGTATTAATCAAACGACTGAGATAGCCAGCTTTTCTGGCGGATGGGCAGAAAAAAAGGAGCCGCAGCTCCTTTTTATACCATCGCCTGTTGATACCGTCGCCGGCGTTAGTCGCGGCTTTTATCGACAATTTGCTGCAGCTCTGCATCACTTAAGTGAGCAACATGGCTGCCTTTACTGATAAAAATCGCCTGCTCACAAATATTGCGGCAATGATCGCCCACCCGCTCTAACGATTTAGCCACCTGCGACACCTGCAGGCTGATGGCAATTTGCTGAGTGTCTTGCATCATTGACGCCAGACTACTTTGTAAAATGGTATCGTAAGTGCTGTCGATGGCCTTTTCATCACGCAGCACCGCCAGCGCGGCTTTGGCATCCATTTGTTCAAACGCCGCAATAGCCCGCTCAAACATCTGGATCACCTCTTGCCCCATTTGATTCAGTGTGTCTAACTGCATAGCCGAAGGCCGGCTGTCCGGCAGTGCTCTGAGCAGTGCCTTGGCAATACGCTTGGCCATATCGCCAATGCGCTCAACGTCGTTAACACTTTTCAGGATCGCCAACACCAGACGTAAATCGGTAGCGGCGGGCTGACGCCGCGCCAGTATGTCCAGACAGTGCTCGTCGATATCCACTTCAAAGCTGTTAACCTTGCGATCAGACTGCTTTACCTGCTTTGCCAGCGCCAGATCGGCAGTGCTAAAGGCTGTCATTGCATCACGCAGCTGCTTTTGTGCCAGTGCTGCCATTTGCAGTAACCGTTCAACCGCTTGCTGCAGTTCTTCGTCATAGGCCTGAGAATAATGGCCGCCGATCTTCGTGTTTGGCATAACGCCAGTCTCCTGAAAAATTATCTACCACGCCCAGCGGGCACGCTATACCCTAGCAACGGCGACTTAACCATAACGGCCGGTAATGTAGTCTTCGGTGCGTTTTTGCTGCGGGTTAGTAAACAAATCATTGGTGTTACCAATTTCAATTAAATTACCCAGGTGGAAAAACGCGGTTCTGTCAGACACCCTTGCCGCCTGCTGCATATTGTGTGTCACAATAACAATGGTGAAGTTTTGCTTTAACTCGTCAATCAGCTCTTCAATAATTGAGGTAGCAATAGGGTCCAGTGCCGAGCAGGGCTCGTCCATTAAGATCACTTCCGGGCTTACCGCTATGCTACGGGCAATACATAAACGCTGCTGTTGCCCCCCGGATAAACCGGTGCCGGGCTGATCCAGACGGTCTTTGACTTCATTCCATAAACCGGCGCGGCGCAGGCTGGACTCAACAATGTCGTCCAGGTCAGCTTTACGCTCGGCCAGGCCGTGTAATTTCGGGCCATAGGCGATATTTTCATATATCGACTTAGGGAACGGATTCGGCTTTTGAAACACCATGCCCACCTGCGCCCGCAGTTGCACTACATCCAGCGCCGGCTCATGAATATCACGGCCATCAAGCAAAATACTGCCCGTTACGCGACAGTGCTCTATGGTGTCGTTCATCCGGTTCATGCAGCGTAAAAAGGTCGACTTACCGCAACCGGACGGGCCGATAAAAGAGATCACCTCATTCTGATACACATCCATGCTGATGCCATGCAGCGCCTGGTTGTCGCCGTAAAACACCTTAACGTCTTTCGCACTGATTTTTACCGGAGCTGAATTACTCATTTGTTTATCCGTTACATTAAAATTAAAATCGGTCTGAGCTGGCAAAACGTGGCGGCTACCAGCGCTTCTCATACTTTTTCCGCAGCCAGATGGCCAGACCATTTAAGCTGATCATCATCATAAGCAGTACGATAATGGCGGCTGAGGTACGGGCTTCAAAGAAATTACGCAGCTCATTACCCTGCCACAAATAAATTTGTACCGGCAAGGCACTGGCTTGTTCAAAAGGCGATGCCGGAATAGAGGCAACAAACGACTTCATACCGATAAGCAACAGCGGTGCCGTCTCGCCCAGTGCCTGTGCCACACCCAAAATAGCGCCGGTTAAAATGCCCGGTATCGCCAGCGGTAACACATGGTGGAAAATCGCCTGCATTTTCGACGCCCCCAGCCCCAGCGCGGCCTGCCGGATAGACGGTGGAATCGCTTTCAGTGTAGAGCGGGTCGCAATAATCACCGTAGGTAATGTCATCAGTGACAACACTAAACCACCGACAATTGGCGCTGACATCGGCAGATTAAACCAACCAATCAGCACTGAAGCGCCAAGCAATCCAAATACAATAGAGGGTACCGCCGCCAGGTTATTAATATTCACCTCAACCAGGTCGGTAATTTTGTTACGTGGTGCAAATTCTTCTAAGTATATCGCTGCGGCGACGCCCATTGGCACGGCCAGTAAAATAACGACCAACATCATGTAGAACGAGCCCATAAAAGCCCCGGCTAAACCGGCCGACGCCAGCGAGCTGCGCGAGTCCGGGTTCATAAACAGCGCCAGGCTAAACCGGTTCTGAATAACGCCGTCAGCGGCGAGCTGGTCTACCCACTGCCGCATTTTGGGGCTTAGCTGCTGCTGCTCATCTGGCAGGCTGCGGTCGATATTGCCTTTTAACCAGACATCGATATTGGCATCGGTCAGTAAGTGCAAGGTGCGGGTTTGGCCAATAATAGCCGGATCCGCTACCACCATATCCCGCAGCGCAAAACGCTCGCCAGAGGTGACAACACGGGCTAAATCACGCCGGTGCTTAGTGGCGTCCGGTAAGATTTTTTGCAGGCTGTCGGTGATCAGGCGATTAAAGTTGACGAAACCAACCTCGGTTTGCCAGGCCAGATAACGCTGGCGAAAATCGTTCTCGCTTTCATCGGCCTGTTGCTGCGGTTTCTCCGGGATCTTAATGATTTTCGGATCGAAGTAGATATCCAGCGTAATGGCTGACTGCCAGAATGCCGGCATACCTTTAGAGAAAATATTAATAAATAACACCGCCACCAGCGCCAGGCTAATCAGCACGGCTAGCAAGCCGGTGCGGCGAAATAGCTTTTCTTTGCGGTGCCGCCGGCTTAGCGAGGCGACAACCTTTTGCTGTACCAGGCTGGGGTGAACCACTGTTTTTATTGGGTTTTCTGCAATAATGGTCATAACTTACTCGTATTGCTCACGGTATTTACGCACTATCACCAGCGCCATCACATTCAGCAGCAGGGTAATAACGAACAGGGTTAAGCCCAGCGCAAAGGCCACCAGCGATTGTGGGCTGGAAAAGTCATTGTCGCCGGTTAGCTGGTTAACGATGGTCACCGTTACCGTCGACACGGCTTCAAACGGGTTCGCCGTTAATGCCGGGCTATTACCCGCTGCCAGCACCACGATCATGGTTTCGCCAATGGCGCGGCTGGCTGCCAGTAACACCGCACCGACGATACCCGGTAAGGCGGCCGGCAGCACCACTTTGAGGATGGTTTCCGATTTGGTTGCGCCCAGCCCCAAAGAGCCATCGCGCATGGATTTTGGCACCTGAGTGATAATGTCGTCAGACAAGGATGAGATAAACGGGATAATCATAATACCCATCACCACACCGGCGGTCAGTGCAGATGTGGCATTAATATCCAGCCCGATAGCGGCGCCTAAATCACGCAAAAAGGGTCCAACGGTCACCAGCGCAAAGAAGCCATATACTATCGTTGGGATACCGGCCAATACTTCGATAACAGGCTTGGCGGTATTGCGCAGCTTTAGCGGTGCGTATTCGGCCAGATAAATCGCGACCATCAGCCCCAGCGGTATCGCCACCAGCATCGCAATGCCGGCGATCAGCACCGTACCTGACAGCAACGGTACTAAACCAAAATTGCCCTGCTCACCGACGCCGACAGTCGAAAAACGCGGGTTCCAGGTTGTGCCAAAGAAAAACTCTGTTGGCGGAATATAACTGAAGAATTTTAGTGTTTCGCCTACCATCGACAGCACGATGCCGATGGTGGTTAAAATGGCAACAGTGGAGCAAAGCACCAACAGCGCCTTTACCACCCGCTCCACCTGATGCCGCGCTTTTAAACGTGGTGTGATCTTTAACAGGCTAAACAGCATACCTACGGCAGCGATCACCGCCATTAGCGCCGTCAGCACTATGGCGCTGTTCGCCTTTAGCTGGCGCAAATGCTCGGCCGCATTGAGTTCCCACTGCGCGGCGTCCGCAACCACACCAAAGTTATTTGCCAGATTACTAATACGCTGCGACACCACCCGCAGCTGGTCTGCGCTTTGGCTGGCAACCTCTGCCGGCAGCTGCGCCAGCACCATGGCATTAATCACGGCCGGCGACAGCCATAGCCATAATAACAAGATAAAAAACGCCGGTAACACCGCCCACAACCCCACCATCATGCCGTAGTGATGTGGCCGCGAGTGCATACGCAAATCGGCGTTAACTGTAGCCACTTTGCGGCTGCGGGCCATCCCCAGCTGATAGCCCAGTGCCAGCAACACCAGCAGCACTACAATTAACGAAAGGTTACTCATGGTTGCTCCGTAAACAGCTTATACGCCCAAGCTTACTCAGCTGCGCAGTGTAAGCGGCTTATATTTCAGTTTTATGACAGCAGGAAAACAAAAAAAGAGAACCCGTTACAGGTTCCCTTCATTACAGTACACCAATTATAGCGATGCTTTCTGCCGGATAGCCTGCGTTATCTCAGCACGCTCATCATCAGCCAGCGGAATTAACCCCGCACTTTCCAGCACGCTGCCAAAACCTGACATGCCTTCACTGACATGAAACAGCGCATATTCCTGTAAGCCTGGGATAACACCGATATGAGCGCCTTTTACATAGATGTACAGCGGCCGTGATACCGGATATTCACCCGAGATAATAGTATCCAGATTAGGCTCGACACCAGATACCGTAGCCACTTTGATGCGGTCGCGGTTGGCTTCATAGAAGCTTAAACCAAACACACCAACAGCATCTTTTTGTGCCTGTAACCGTGCCAGAGTTTCCGTGTAATCACCGGCAATTTCAACTACCCGGCCGTCGGTACGCATTGCAGTACAGAATTTACCGGCGTCATCTTTGGCCAGCGCTTTCACTTCAGCCAGGGTTTTACAACCTGGTACCACCACTTTTTCTTCATACACTTCGCGGGTACCGTGGTTAGAACCTGGGATAGCCAGTAAAATTTCCTGATCTGGCAGGGCTTTATCTATCTGGTTCCAGCGAGTATAGGGGTTAGCAACCATTTTACCGTTTTGCGGCACCTGCGCTGCCTGGGCTAAAAATACGTGCTGCGGCTCCAGTTTAAATACGGCGGCATCAACGCGCGAAGCAAACACAATACCGTCATAACCAATTTTGACTTCAATGATCTCTTTTACGCCATTGGCTTTACAGGCTTCCACTTCATTCGGGCGGATTTTACGGGAAGAGTTGGCCACATCAATGGTATTAGCACCTACACCCTGACAAAACTGACGCAAACCACCTGAAGAACCACCAGAACCAACAACAGGGGTGCGGAACTGGGCAAAGTTGTTGCCAAACTCTTCTGCTACCACAGACGAGAAAGGTAACACCGTTGATGACCCGGCAATTTGGATCGTATCACGGCTTTGTGCCTGTGCAGCGCTTGCAATTAAGGTCATACCGGCAGCCAGCAACAGGTTGGAGATTTTATTCAGCTTCATATCAATTCCTCGGTCATCCGATTTATGTACGCCGCTAGTTTGCTGCATTTTTATTGCACTATTATGACAAGCAAGAATTAATTAACCTGCACAGCAAAAAAACTGCACTGAGCCGCACCGTTATTGCATGACTGCACAGCGATTACGGCCCTGATGTTTAGCCTGGTATAACGCCTGATCGGCGCGTAACAGCAGTTTATCCAGATCGTCCTGTAGCGGCATATACATAGCAATACCAATACTGCAGGTGATATGCAGCACGTCGCCGCTCGTTAGCACAAACTCATGTTCTGCCACGGCCAGCCTTAACCGCTCTGCAGACATAATCGCCGTTTTAATATCAACCTCCGGCAGCAGAATAAAAAACTCTTCTCCACCATAACGGCCGGCTAAATCCGTATCGCGGATGCTTTGTTTACACAGCTCAGCGAAGGCAATCAGCACCTTGTCACCGGCAGCATGGCCGTGTTGGTCATTAATCTGTTTAAAATGATCAATGTCCAGCATCAGCACCGCCAAGTCTTTCTGATAACGTTTGGCGCGGCGAATTTCCGCCTGCGCCTGCTGTATAATCACCCGCCGGTTTACCAGGCCGGTTAGCATGTCAGTACTGGCCAGTTGCAGCAGCTCCTGATTACGCTCTACCAGCAATTGTTCAGTTTGCGCATGCCGGGCAATTTCTGCGCTAAGGGCTTGGGCCAGCGCCCGAAAACGCAGCGTAAAAAAGCTCAGTAAGGCAATCACTAACAGCATCAGCATTACCGATTGCAGTAGCAGTTTATAGTCGACTACGACTTCTGCCGGCCCACTGTAGAGAAACTTATCCAGAGGTTTTAGTTGCTCTACCATGCCCAGTGCATGGTACATCCTGGCAATTTGCTGCCAGCGCCCCGGATTCATATGGCCAATTTCAACCAGATCAGGCAACACCAGGGTACGCAATACTTCTGCTTCATAGTGTAAATGCGCACTGGATTTATCTGGCGCATACATTTGCTTAATATGCGCCACGCTGTAATCGATATTGTCCAGCGCAAAACGCCAGCCCTGCAGACTGGCCTGCAAAAACGCTTCAGCTTGCTTTGGGTGCTGCGCCAGCCAGTCGGCATGGCCAACCAATATATCCTGATAAAAATTAACGCCGTATTCCGTCGGTTGAATAACACGGTATGGCATGCCCATTTGCTGCAGCAGGTAAGGCTCATTTGATAAGTAAGCGTTAAAGGCGTCGGTTTTACCGCTTAACAGATTATCCAGTTTCATTGATGAGCTGCTCAGTTGCAGCTTGTTAATGGCAAAACCTTCTTTGGCAAACACGGCCAACAGTTCGGTGTTTTCCTGCGACAAGGTCATTTCTAACCGGCGCGACGCCAGATCCTGCAAGGTATAGATATCGGAATCGCCGCGTACCAGCCAGACACTGGGCGATTTTTGCATAATGGCCGCCAGTGCTACCACAGGCTTGCCTTCTAAATAGGCCAGTAAAGCGCCGGATGCCGACACGGCAAACTGCACTTCTCTTTGCAACAGCTGCTGTAACACATTTATCTCAGGTGCGCCGGGGATAATGTGCACCTTAAGCCCGGCCTGCTGGTAATAGCCCTGTTCCAGCGCCATATAATAGCCGGCAAACTGAAACTGATGATGCCAGCGTAGCTGCAGCGTAATGTCGGTCTCGCTGGCGTTAGTCGGTACTGTAAACAAGATGCCGCACAGCATCAGCAGCAAGCTGGCTGCTCTGAGGCGTGATACAGAACTTACACAGGTGTTCAACAATGCAATGTCCCTGAGCATAGATGACAAGGTTACCGCTGTAGTATAGGAGAGTCTGGCATAACTGACAGCCAAACCGGGACATCTGGCGTGATGTCAGCAGTTCGCAAGGTAAATGAGATGCTAAGAACCACCCCAAATAAATTTATTAACAATAATAAAATCTCTGGTTATCAGATAGGCGTGTCAGTTTTATTTACAACTTCAACTGGTCTTGCCTGTATAAAACTTAACCATCTCATTTGATCTAAGCCGTCTCATCGTCTTATATCAACACGGCTTAATTTATGCAGTATGCCAAATTCTAAATGTAATTTGCATTTAGTAAAACGGTCGCCAGACAGGCATCGGCAGTACTGTTAAGGCGATGTAAAATAAGAAAAGGAGTCTTCATTTATGTTTTCGAAGAAAAATAAATCTGCAATTAGCGTCCATGTCGCCTCGGTCTGCCTGCTAGCTTTGAGTATCCAGTCAGCTTTAGCACAACAAGTCCCGGCCAACAACGCTGAAGGCGGCAACCTGTGGTTTGTTGAACTGGCGACCAAACCGGTTGCTGATGGCAATAGCAAAAACAACGTCAAACAAGCGCAAGCCCAATTCCGCAAAGCAGCCCGCGATGCTGATGTCAGCTTTACAGAGCGGCGCAGCTTTGACACCTTATTTAACGGTTTCTCGGTTGAAATCAGCCCGGCACAACGGGCTAAACTAATGCAGGTTCCCGGCGTAAAAGCTATTTACCCGGTAGAATTGATTCAGGCACCGGCACCTGATGTGCGCTCTGCCGGCTCTGCGGCAGATATGGCCACAGCAATTGGCATGACCGGCGCCGATATTGCACAAAATTCGCTGGGCTATACCGGCACCGGCATTAAAGTGGCGGTAATGGATACCGGTATCGATATCGATCACCCGGACTTTGGTGGTAATGGCAGCAATGGCAGTACTGCTTTTCCTACGCCGCGGGTAGCCTACGGTTACGATT
Organism: Rheinheimera pleomorphica; assembly: GCF_011634895.1. Lineage (GTDB taxonomy): Bacteria > Pseudomonadota > Gammaproteobacteria > Enterobacterales > Alteromonadaceae > Alishewanella > Alishewanella pleomorphica. The sequence continues at coordinate 610,908 of NZ_SIRR01000008.1, forward strand.
TTGTTGGTGATGCTTTTAATGCTGACTCAACCAGCCCCAGCTATAACCCGATTGCCACGCCGGACAATAATCCGGATGATTGTGGCGGCCATGGGACACATGTTGCCGGTATTGTCGGTGCTAATGGCACAGTAAAAGGCGTAGCGCCTGATGTGACCTTTGGCGCCTACCGGGTATTTGGCTGTAATGGCAGCACCACCGCCGACATTATGATCGCGGCGATGGAGCAAGCCTATGCCGATGGCATGCACATTTTGAACATGAGCATTGGCTCAGCCTTTCAATGGCCGCAATACCCTACCGCGCAAGCCGCAGACCGACTGGTAGAAAAAGGTATGGTGGTGGTAGCCTCCATCGGTAACAGTGGCGCCAGCGGCTTATATTCTGCCGGTGCTCCAGGCTTAGGTGAACATGTTATCGGTGTGGCGTCTTTTGACAATGTCGCCAGCACCTCCGCAGTACTGGAAGTAAACGGTCAGGACATTGCTTACAACACTATGACGTTCAGCGGCCAGGTGCCTACTGCGGGTTCAGGTGATGTGGTCTTTGTCGGCCAAGCCTGTAACACCGACCCATTACTGGTGAGCCCCGCTGGTAAAATAGCCCTGGCAGTACGCGGTGTGTGCTCCTTTGGTGAAAAAGCCACCAATGCTATTAATGCCGGTGCTACTGCTGTGGTTATCCATAACAATGCACCAGGCAATTTTAGCGGTACCCTGGGGGCGCAGATTGGCGATGGCTCGGTGCCTGTCGTCAGTATTTCCCAGGCTGATGGCTTGTTTATTCAGGCGCAAGCCGCGCCGGTGTTAAGCTGGACTGATCGCAGCATGCAGGTTGCACTGCCTACCGGCGGTTTAATTTCCAGTTTCAGCTCTTATGGTTTATCACCTGATCTGGCGTTAAAACCCGATATAGGCGCGCCAGGCGGAGTTATTTACTCCACTTACCCACTGGAAAGCGGTGGCTTTGCGACATTAGGCGGTACTTCGATGTCGTCACCGCATGTTGCAGGTGCGGCAGCACTGTTGCTACAAGCAAAACCAAATACCCCGGCAATGGCGGTGCGTTCAGTATTGCAAAACAGCGCCGATCCGAAGAACTGGTTTGGTAGTCCGGGGCTGGGCTTCCTGGATAACGTGCACCGTCAAGGTGCCGGTATGGTAGATGTCGACGACAGCATCACTGCCAGCACTTACATTACGCCGGGCAAAATTGCTACCGGCGAAGGTGAAGCCGGTCCCTTCATGCAAACCCTGACTGTGCATAACAACGGCACTGAAGCCGTAACTTACCAGTTATCGGCAGTGAATGCGTTATCAACCGGAGGCATTATTACGCCTAGTTTCTTCCTGGGTGATGCCAGTGTCAGCTTTAGCAGCGATACACTGACCGTTGCCGCCGGTGGTAGCGCCAGCGTAGATGCCACTATAACACCAGCAACGCTACCGGTTAATGGTCAGTACGGCGGCTATATCGTGTTTACGCCAGAAGACGCCGGACAGGTTTATCGCGTGCCCTTCGCTGGTTTTGTCGGCGACTATCAGGCGATCCAGGTATTAGCACCAACAGCCAGTGGTTTCCCCTGGTTGGCACAGCTTGAAGATGGTTTCTACAACAATTGCACTATGGACTGCAGTTACAGTATGCAGGGTGACGACGTGCCTTGGTTCCTGATCCATTTCGACCACCACGCCCGTTATATGGAAATGAATATCCTGCATGCCGGTTCAATGCAGCCGGTGCATCCGGTATTCCATAAAACCAATGTGTTTGACTACTTGCCACGTAACAGTTCAGCGACCGGGTTCTTTACCTTTAGCTGGGATGGTACACGCATCCACAGTAACGGCGGCAAAGGCAAAACTAAGGTGGTGCCAAACGGCGATTATGTGCTGCAGTTAAAAGTCCTGAAAGCTCTGGGTGACGAAAACAACCCGGCGCATTGGGAAACCTGGACTTCACCGGTAATTAATATCGCCCGTTAATCTTGATAGCGGCAACAACAAAAAAGGCGAACCGAAGTTCGCCTTTTTTATTGCCATGATGATTATGACCAGTTCAGCACTACTTTGCCGGACTGACCGGAGCACATAATGTCAAAACCTTCCTGGAAGCGCTCCATCGGTAACTCATGCGTTACCATGGGCGTTAAGTCCAACCCGGATTGAATTAAGCTGGCCATTTTGTACCAGGTTTCAAACATCTCTCGGCCATAAATGCCTTTAATTACCAAACCTTTAAAAATCACCTTGTTCCAATCTACCGCCATATCGGATGGTGGAATGCCCAGCATGGCAATTTTGCCGCCATGGTTCATGGTATCGAGCATGCTACGAAACGCGGCCGGTACACCGGACATTTCCAGACCCACGTCAAAGCCTTCGGTCATGCCAAGCTCTTTCATTACGTCTTTTAAGTTCTGCTTGCTGACATCCACCGCCCGGGTCGCGCCCATTTTCAGGGCTAAATCTAACCGGTAGGGATTGACGTCGGTAATCACCACATGGCGGGCACCAACATGGCGCGCAACCGCAGCGGCCATAATACCTATGGGGCCTGCACCGGTGATCAGTACGTCTTCACCAACTAAATCGAACGACAAAGCGGTGTGTACGGCATTACCGAACGGGTCAAAAATGGCGGCGATATTATCCGGAATGTTATCGGCCAGTTTAAAGGCGTTATAGGCCGGTATCACCAGATATTCGGCAAAAGAGCCGGCGCGGTTTACACCGACGCCGGTGGTATTGCGGCACAAATGCACCCGGCCGGCACGGCAGTTGCGGCAATGACCACAGGTTATATGGCCCTCACCCGATACCCGGTCGCCAATACTAAAGCCGCGTACTTCCGAGCCCATACCTTCAATAACACCAACATATTCGTGGCCCACCACCATGCCGTGCGGAATAGTGTTTTGCGCCCACTCATCCCATTTGTATATATGCACGTCCGTGCCACAAATGGCGGTTTTTTTGATGCGGATTAATACATCATTCGGCCCTACCTGCGGTTTTTCTACCTCGGTTTGCCAAATGCCTGGTTCTGCTTTTAACTTTGCTAATGCTTTCATATCACGCCCCGCCCTCAGGCAATCACGCCCATATCTTTACCAATACGGATAAAGGCGTCGATGGCTTTATCCAGTTGTGCTTTGCTGTGTGCTGCCGAAATTTGGGTGCGAATACGCGCCTGACCTTTGGGCACCACCGGAAACGAGAAGCCGACCACGTAAATGCCTTCAGCCAGCATGCGCTTGGCCATTTCGGCGGCGACTTTGGCATCACCTAACATGACCGGAATAATGGCATGGTCTTTACCAGCCAGGGTAAAACCGGCGGCAGACATTTTTTCCCGGAAGTAGTTGGCGTTGTCCCATAGCTTAGCGCGCAGCGCTTCACCTTGCGCCAGCATCTGCAGCACTTTAATGGACGCGGTAACAATAGACGGCGCCAGTGAATTGGAGAATAAATACGGCCGTGAGCGCTGGCGCAGCCATTCAATCACTTCTTTTTTACCGGAGGTATAGCCGCCGGAGGCACCGCCGAGCGCTTTACCTAAGGTGCCGGTGATAATATCGACTCTGTCCATCACGTCACAATATTCGTGGGTGCCGCGGCCATTTTTACCGACAAAACCGACCGCATGGCTGTCATCTACCATCACCATGGCATTGTATTTGTCAGCCAGATCGCAAATGGCTTTTAAATCTGCGATTACGCCATCCATCGAAAACACACCGTCGGTGGCAATCAGCTTAAAGCGCGCACCATCGGCATCGGCTTGTTTAAGCTGTGCTTCAAGTTCTGCCATATCGTTATTGGCATAGCGGTAACGCTTGGCTTTACACAAACGCACGCCGTCAATAATAGAGGCATGGTTTAACGCATCAGAGATAACCGCATCTTCGCTGCCCAGAATGGTTTCGAACAAGCCACCGTTGGCATCAAAACAGGATGAATACAAAATGGTATCTTCAGTGCCTAAAAACGCACTGATGTTTTGCTCCAGCGTTTTGTGAATATCCTGGGTACCACAAATAAAACGCACTGATGCCACACCAAAACCGTGGCTGGCAAGACCTTGTTGCGCGGCAGCGATAAGATCGGGGTGGTTGGCCAGGCCAAGATAATTATTGGCACAGAAATTTAAAACCTGCTGGCCGCCAACACTGACATCGGCTTGCTGCTGCGAGGTAATAATACGTTCTGCTTTGTATAAACCTTCTGCTTTAACATCGTCTATTTGTTGTTGTAGATGTTGCAGAAAAGCGCTGTTGCGCATAAAGCCTCCTGTTGCGGGGGTAAGAGAACAGAAAAAACGGCGCCATTGTAATGCTTATAGCAAAGCGCTGCAGCGCTTTTACGTTAACTTAAGCGCTGTTCAGACCTGCTGCTGTAAAGTTTAGCCTACAACACCGTCAGTATTAGCCGGCTAAGGCTTCATAATGCTGTTGTAAGCGGGCGATACGCGGTTTGGCCTGCTCAGTGGCATAAGGCTTAAATAATAACAATACTTTAAGCACCCCCTGATACACGCTGGCCTGATCAATTGCCTGTTGCGGCGCCTGGGTTTTCAGATAGCTGATCCAAAAGGTCACCAACAGCTTAATGCTGTGGGCTAAGTCGGTGATATCTTCATCATCAATTTGAATCACAGCAGACTGCTTTAAGGCTTTAAGCACGGCCGTTACCCGCAGTAGCACGCCTTGCTGCACTTGCAGATAGTCCTGCTGCAGGGCCGGGTCGCGCGATAAAATATCCGGTAAGTTGGCGTAGAAAAAATGAAAGCGCCACATCAGCTCAAACACCGCGTCCAGATAACAGGCCAGCGCGTCCAGCGCTTCAGCCTGATCAGACGGCGGTTTGATACGGGTTTCCAGCAGCTTGGCATACTCTTTAAAAATTTGCCGGACAATGTCTTCTTTATTGCGAAAGTGGTAATACAAATTACCCGGACTAATGCCTAAATGGGCGGCAATATGATTAGTGGTGACCTGACGCTCACCAACCTGATTAAACAGCTCTATGCTGGCTTGCAGAATTTTATCTTTGGTTCTTAACTTCTTTTCCATCTGCGAAACAGGGCTTATGGTTGGCTAAATTAATTTGCTATAGTAACGCCAAATTGACTAAAAACTCTAGTCGCAGCTTTTGCACAGCGCTACCCTCACCTTGGAATGCTAATAACATAATGAAAATAAAAGCAATATACCCCGGCACCTTTGATCCTTTAACCAATGGCCATGCCGATTTAGTGCAACGCGCCGCACGGATGTTTGATCAGGTTATCGTTGGCGTAGCGGCTAACCCCAGCAAGCAGCCGCTGTTTAGCCTGGATGAACGGGTCGCACTAGCGCAACAAGCTTTTGCCGGCATTGCTAATGTTAGCGTTATTGGTTTTTCAGGCTTACTGGCTAAGTTTGCGGCAGATCAGGCAGCAGAAGTGCTGATCCGTGGTGTGCGGGCGGTAGCCGATTTTGAATATGAGTTTCAACTGGCCAGCATGAACCGCCAGCTTAACCCAACGCTGGACAGCATTTTTATGACACCGTCAGAAAAAAACACCTTTATCTCCTCCACCCTGGTCAAAGAAGTTTGCCGTCATGGTGGCGATGTATCCAGTTTCGTGCCACCCCATGTTGAACTTGCACTAAAAGCCAAATTAAAGCTATGAAGTTAAAACTGTCCTTGCTCAGTCTGGCACTGAGCACGCTGCCCATCGCTGCGGCGCCCTGGGTTGATACCACAGATAACTATTTGCGCCAGTCGCTGCAAACACTGGCTCATGCCGGTGTGATCAGCGGCCCGGTGAATACCTATCCGCTAATGTGGAAGAACATCGTCGCCGATTTAGCTAAAGCGCAACAACAACCTACTGAAGAGCTGCGCTTTGCGTTGGCCCATGTGCGTTCGGTGCTAAATGCTAATCAGCAAAGCTATACTGCCGGCATTAAACTTAAAGCCAGCTCCGATCCATCGCTGTATCAAAGCTTTGGCGAAAGCTATTTTGAAACTGCCAGCGCCACGGTATTTAAAGAATATCTGGGCGATAGCTGGGCCGGCAAAACCCAGGTCAATTACCGCAAGCGGGATGACGGCAGCACCGAACAAGCGCTGACGCTGGACGGCAGTTATCTGGCGGTGATTGCCGGTAACTGGGTACTGGCCGTTGATCAACAACCGCTATGGTGGGGCCCGGGCCAGCAAACAGCCTTGTTGCTGAGCAATAATGCCCGGCCAATACCGTCACTGCGCTTAAGCCGCCACAGCTGGCAAGCCAGTGACAGCGCGCTGTTTAGCTGGTTAGGTCCGTGGAGCTTTACAACCTTTGCCGGTCAGGGCGAGCATCAAAGCCAACCCCGGCAAATTAAGCACTTTGGTGCCCGTTTCAGTGCCAGGCCACTGCCACAACTGGAGCTGGGCTTGTCGCGCATTAGCCAGTGGGGCGGCGACAGCCTGGACAACAGCCTCGATGCTTTTGCCGATATGCTGCTGTTAAATGCGGGCAGCAACGCCGATAATCTGGCCGCACTGGATCTGACCTATCACGGCCATTTATTTAACCGGCCGTTTAGCCTGTACACTGAGCTGGCCGACGATAACGGTGGCAAAAACCTAAGCACACCGTTGCAGTTGTTCGGCATTCGTACTTTCTTTGGTCATGACAGCGCCATTCATACGCTTAATCTGGAATGGTCCGATACCTACATCCGCTGCGAGTCGCAGCCGCAAGCCGGTGACTGTGCGTATGAAGGTGATATTTACCCGCAAGGTTACCGCCGCTATGGCCGGGTGATTGGCAGCGGCTATGGCGCGGATGCCCAGGTATTATCGGCCGGCTATCGTTATCAAACCTTTGATGGCTACAGCTGGGCCGTCAGTGTGCTGCGCGGTGACTTTGTTACTGCAAATAGTAGGCTGCAAAACTGGCAGCTTCGGCTGGAGTACCGTCAGCCACTGTTTAACGGCTTACTGAGTATTGAAGGCCGGGTGTTTGATAAGTCGCCGCAACCCGAGCTGCGAATAAAACGCGGCAGCCTGGCGGCAACCTGGGAATACCGTTTTTAGCCCGCTATTGTGCTTTTCTTCCCGCCCTGTTATCCGCCTGGGCTACAGGCGGATAATAATATTGCGCCGGTATAGCACCCGCGACAACCACCAGAACATCACCACATGCGCCAGCGCAAACACTAAGGACGCTAACTTTAGCGGCAACAACTGACTTAGCAGCGTAAACAGTGTCTGATACAGGTTGCTATCGCCGGCCGGGATAAGCCCCAGCGTTACCGCCCACAGCCAGGACAACACATAGATAAACAGCGGGTTGCTACCATAAGTGACCAACGGCTTAAGTAGCACACGCCGGCCTTTTATATCAGCCAGCCACAACATAAAGGCCAGCAACCACATCAGCAAACCGGTGGATAACAGCACATAACTGCCACTCCATAACGCTTTGTTTACCGGCCAGAACTGGCTGGACAGCCAGGCTAACAGCAACAATATCGCACCGGCGTTTAGCAGCCAGACCGCTCCGGCCCCGGCGCTGCGCCCGCTGAGCTGCTGCGCAGCATAATAGCCCAACAGCACTGAGACAACGGCAGGTAAAGTGCTCAGCACACCTTCAGGGTCAAAAGCGATACCAAAGCCCTGATATAAATGATTTGCGCCTAACAGCGCTAAATCGAGTTGGCGCACCAGATTATGCTGCAAACTGTAAGGTTGCGCCGAGCCCAACTGCAACAACAACCAGTACATTAGCAGCAACGCCACTGCCAGCACAGGCAGATGCTGGCGTTTAATCAGCAACACCAGCGTAGCGGCAATGCCATAACACAAGCCAATGCGCTGCAGTACGCCCGGCAGGCGCCAATCGGCAAGGTCATGCTGAAATGGAAAGGCATTCAGCGCTATGCCAATCAGTACTAACAATGCACTGCGTTTGGCAATACGGCTAAAGGTGGCTGCATCCGGCTGGCTGTGACGCAGCGCATAAAACATCGCTGCGCCAACAACAAACAAAAACGCCGGAAACACCAGATCGGCAAAAGTAAAACCATTCCAGGGCGCGTGCAATAGCGGGCTGTACACATGCTGCCAGGACCCTGGCGTGTTTACCAGGATCATCAGGGCGATTGCTAACCCGCGCAGCGCATCCAGGGCGTAAAAACGTTGCGCAGCCATTATTTCCAGCGCGTCAGCTTGTGGCCTTTGACGGCATAAAACAGAATAAACAGGTAACAGGGCAGCATCACTATGTACGCCCCCTGCTGGCCTAAACCGCTGCCGCTGGCCAGGCCCCATAACAGCGGGCCGAATGCGCCACCGGCTATACCCATAATAAGCAGTGCCGACCCTACGCTGGTCAGGCTGCCAAGGCCAGACAATGCCAGCGGCCACACCGCCGGCCAGACAATAGCATTTGCCAGGCCCAGCACCGCAATATACAGCAAAGTATCCGGCAACGCTGTACCGCCAAAAGGCACTAACAGCGTATTGGCAATGGCATAAGAGCCGGTGTCACCAAACACTATAGCCGCTGTTAATAGCAAACCTAATACGGCTGAAACCGCCAGCGCTTTTTGCTGTGACAGCACACGCGGGATCAGCACTATACCCAGAACATAACCCAACACCATGCACGCCATAGTGTAGGATGTCATCACCGTATAACGCTCTACCCCCAGCGACAAGGCAAATAAACCGATAGTGTCGCCGGCGATCACTTCAACGGCGACATAAACAAATAACGCCACCACACCCAGTGCCAGGCTGGGCCGCGCCAGTGCCGCTTTTAGCTGTCCGCTGTTGCTGGCGCTGTCTGCTTCTTTTGCCAGCTCTGGCAATGGCGAATATTTTACGGCTAACGCCAGCAGGCCTAAGAAGGCGGCCAGCCCCAAATAAGGCAGCACCAAGCCTGCTGCCATGGTATCAATTTGCTCAGCGGTCAGTGCTACATCTGATTTAGCGGCAAAGCTGCCGGCCATTAACGCTGTAAACACTATCGGCGCGACCACACCGGCGGTTTTATTTAAAATGCCCATAATGCTGATACGTACTGCCGCTGTTTCTTCCGGGCCAATTTTCACCACATAAGGGTTAACCGCGGTTTGCAGCAATGTCTGGCCGGTGCCAATCACCAGCTGCGCCAGTAAAAATAAAGCAAAGGTTTGTGTCTGCGCCGCCGGTATATACAGCAAACCGGCCAGCATCATGGTGGCCATACCCAACGCCATACCGTTTTTGTAGCCCACTTTGCGGATCAACCAGGCCGACGGCAAGGCGGTAAAGGTTACGGCGATATAAAAAGAGAAGATAATCAATGACGCTTGTAACGGCGTCAGCTGTAGCATCTGTTGCAAATAAGGCATCAGCGAGCCATTAAGCCAGGTTGCAAAGCCCAATACAAAAAATAGCATTGCGACGATAACCATCGGCATCACGCTGCTTTGTCGTTTTGCCTGTTGTGCTGCCATCTCCATATTCCTTCCCCGTTGTTTTTTATCGTGATTGTTATTTTGACTGTGTTATTGCTGTTGTCCGCCAACCCAGTTTTTCTGTACCTGCCAGTTGTCATCCAGCAACACCATATCGGCCCGATAACCCGGCGCTAACCGGCCTGACTGGCTGCAATGAAGAAATTGCGCCGGATACAACGACGCCATCCTTAAGGCTTCATCCGGCGCAACATCCAGGGTTTCAATGGCATAACGCACAGCGCCGGCCATATCTAATACCGAACCGGCCAGCCGGCCCTCAGCATCGGTAAGTTTGTTACCATGGCGTATGACTTTACCGTCGAACAAATCAAATTCCGTAGCAGCGGTACCCACCGGCGACATCGCATCAGTTACCAGCAGCAGTTTACCTTTGGGTTTAGCCGCCAGCGCCACTTTGGCGGCCAGCGGATGCATGTGATAACCGTCAAAAATAACACCACACCAGCTGTGCGGATCGGCCAGCGCCACGCCAACCATACCCGGCTCACGCGACGTTAGCGGTGACATGGCGTTGTACAAATGAGTAAAACCGGTAGCACCGGCGTCAAGCGCCGCCTGCACTGTCATGGCATCAGCGTTGGAATGCCCCAGGCAGACAATCACATTTAACGCTATCAGTTGACGTATTTGTGCAGGACTAACGTTTTCCGGTGCTACCGTAAGCAGTTTTATCCCTAAATCATTGCGGCCATATACTGCCAGCTCCGCCGCCGTAAGTTGGCGGATATGCGGCGCCGGATGTACGCCTTTTTTAGGTATAGATAAATGCGGGCCTTCAAAATGCACGCCGAGGATACCCGGCTCTTGCTCAGCGATAGCATCAGCTATGGCATCAGCGGCTTGCTGCATGACCTCGATACGGTCAGTGATAACCGTTGGCAACATGCCACAGGTACCAAAGCGACTGTGCGCCTGAAACATGGTGCGCAGCGCCTGACGATCAGGCGAGCTGTTAAACAGGGCACCACCACCGCCATTGACCTGAATATCAATAAAGCCCGGCACCAGACGGCCCGGTATAACCGCGCCCTGTGCTGGTGTGATGGCCTGAATATGGCCGTCAGCTATACTGACACTGACATTATCGAACCACTTGCTGCCGTCAAACAAACGGCTGACACTTAACTGCTGCATCTGTGAATTACCATTAAATTAGAGGGTTTTTGTCACTTTATTCAGGCCTGGCGGGGCATCCGGGTTGATTCCCCGGCTGCGCGCTACCACTTCAACATCCAGATAAAAACGCTGCAATAGCAGTAACGGCAGCACTCTGGCGTCAGCAGTGATACCACGATGGTGCAGTTGCACCACAGCCGCTCCACGCCCTTGTACATCTTCAATTTGCGCCCGGTGCGCTGCTAAACTTTCATCTTCTATCGTCACATCGACGATGGCAAACTGGTTTTTCACCAGGGTAACCGGGCCATGCAGGAATTCGGCACTGGAAAAGGCCTCAGCATGAATACCACAGACTTCTTTTAGCTTCAGCGCAATTTCCCGCGCTATGGCATAACCAAGGCCACGGCCTAACACCACCAGATGTGCCACCTGTGCCAACGCGTCGGTTGTCAGTTGGGCGGGTAAGGCAATAGCCGCCTGCAGACTTTGCGGTAACTGCAATACCGCCTGTTGCAATGCCGTATTACCTGACCAGACAGACACCAGCTGCAAGATGGCGCTTAAGGTTGCCAGATAACTCTTCGTTGCCGCGACTGCCTTTTCCGCACCGACATGCAGTGGCAGGGTGTAATGCGCGAGGGCGGCCAACGGCGATGTCGTATCATTCACCAGCGCCACCACCATGGCGCCGCTGCGTTTGGCCATCTCTACCTGCGCCAGAATATCCGGGCTGCGGCCTGATTGTGAAATCACTAACACCAGCGCATCGGTCAGTTGCAAAGACTTGTTATACACACTGGCAATAGACGGCGCAGCCGCTGCTACCGGCAAGCCAATTTCAATTTCAATTAAATATTTGGCAAAAACCCCGGCGTGATCAGATGAGCCCCGCCCGACCATATAAACAAATTTGGGTTTACGCAGGCCGATTTGTGCGACCACCTGGGCCACAGTGGCGGCATTAGCCGCCAGCTGTTCAGCAATCCGCTGTGGGGCTTCTGCGGCTTCGCGCGCCATAATACTGTTACTCATTACATTCTACCTATAGCGATGTTGCGTAAGATTGTGCCTGACTGCTTTGACGGGCAAACCAGACGGCGCCTAATTCCGGCGTTTGCAATGCCGGTGTAACCTGTTGTTGAACACTGGCCGGCAAATAAGGCATTAGCTTGTGTGCCAGGCCACCAATAAAAGATAACCGTGGTGGCTTAGTGGCCAGCAAACGCGCGGCAATAGCACCAATAAAGGCGGCCCCCTGCTCTGCCAGCCGCAGTGCTGTAGTATCACCCGCGTCTGCCGCCGTAAACACCAGAGGCGCAAACTTGGCGTAGGTGGTCGGCGTAGCATGCATAAAGTGCGACACTAACCCCATGCTGTCGCTAACGCCGAGCTCCTGCAGTAATAAGTCCGTCATCAGCGTCGGCGCAGCCAGCTGGTCCAGGCTTAGCAATACATGATGCAGCAGCTGCATACCAAACCAGGCGCCACTGCCATTATCACCATAAGGGAAGCCGTGGCCGCCCACTTCAACAATGTCGCCATTGACCGCAGCCAGGCCACAGGAGCCGGTACCGACGATGATCACGGCGCCATCCTGCCCCTGATGCGCGCCCATGCAGGCGATATGTAAATCGCTGGTCAGGTGCAGTGCTTTAAACGGGTGGCGCCAGTCACTGAACATTTGAAAATACTGCGGCACGTTGACCCCGGCCAGGCCAGCACCCACTGTCAAGCGGGCCATATCGTTAAACGCCAGCCCGGCGCAGGTCAGTGCCTGCTGCGTGGCGCTGATAATAGAGTCAGTGGCGACTTTCATGCCACGCAGCGGATTAGCCGGGCCTGATAAGCCTTCGCCAAGAATGTGCTGATCCGACGATACAATAACGGCACGGCACTTACTGCCACCGCCGTCTATCCCCAAATACAAAGGCGTATCGGCCTTCAGCATTGTATTCATCTTTCTAACCTCACCCAAATTCAGAGCAAACAACTGTTGCTGTTTGCCATGCTGCTGTTGCGTTTTGTTGTTTTATCATGCTACAACAAAAATTGACAGCGTTGTCATTTTTTAAAATCAGCATATAATAATTCTGACAAATAACAAGTGCCTTGTTTAAAAATTAAACTTAAAAGGAAGCGCGATGCGAGGTTTAATCTTAGTCCTGCTGTGCTGGTACCTACCCGTGGCCTCGGCTGATAGCTTTAGCCAATCACAACTGGCAGAGTTTGCCCGGCACAGCACAGTGCAGTTTAGTGTGCAGTCTAATCAGCTGGCTGAACCGATGCGTTTTGCTGCAGCCATTACGCTGCACAACCACTCAAACATTGCGCTGCCAGCCGGAGAACGCGACTGGCAACTGTACTTTCACCTGATCCGTCGCATCGACACAACCGAGCAGCTCGGGCTGGTAATAGAACATGTACAGGGTGACCTGCACCGCATCCGCCCTACGCCGGCCTTTCGTGGCCTGCCGCCGGCACAACAGCTGACGCTGTCTTTTAACTCAGCGCCCTGGATGATCAGTTACAGTGACTTTATGCCCAGAGCCTTTATCACGTCCGGCGCATTGCAGCCAGAAATCTTTGCCAATACCAATAGCGAAGACTTCAGCCAGTTTGTGCGGCCACTTAGCCGGCCAGAACAGCTACAGCGTAACTTTGACAGCGCACAACCTGGCGGCGGCGATCAGGTCATGACGGTTGATGCCGCCAGTCGCTATGCCCGTAATCAGGCGCTGCTGCATCATGTCCCGGCGTCGGACAGCCAGCACCGTGTCATCCCTAAACCACAGCAGGCCACGTTTACCAAAAGCCGGATTACGCTGACACCACAGTGGCAGCTGCAATATAGCGGCCGCTTAACCAATGAAGCCGAATACCTGCAGCAGCAACTTAAACGCTATGATGTTGCGCTAAATGAACGCAGCATAAGCGGCAAAGCCTCTGCGCCAGTGCTAAGCCTGGCGGTAGCGCCCGACACGGTCAGTGCCAGTGAGGGCTATCAGTTAACGATCAAAGCCGACAGCATCAGTATTGTCGCGGCTGACAATGCCGGTGTGTTTTATGGTATTCAAACCCTGCTGGCGCTGGCCCGGGCTGAAAAGGGCCAGTTAGTGCTACCAGCCGCCAGGATCAGCGATGCACCACGCGCGGCATGGCGCGGTATGCATTATGATATGGCGCGTAATTTTCATGGCAAAGACGTTACCTTGCGCCTAATCGACAATATGGCGCGCTATAAGCTGAATAAACTGCACCTGCATCTAACCGAAGATGAAGGCTGGCGACTGCAAATTCCCGGCTTACCAGAGCTGACTGAGATTGGTGCCAAACGCTGCTTTGACTTAATTGAACAGCAGTGCCTGCTAACCCAACTGGGTACAGGCCCACATGCTGATGGCAGTGGTAATGGCTATTACAGCACAGCCGATTTTGTGGAAATTTTGCAGTACGCCGCCAAACGCCATATTGAAGTGATCCCGGAGATTGACCTGCCTGGCCATGCCCGCGCCGCGGTGGTGGCTATGCAGGCCCGCTACAACCGCTTAATGGCGGCCGGCCAGCCTGATGCAGCCAGTCAGTATCTGCTGTCTGACCCGAACGACAGCTCAGCGTATTTAAGCGTACAAAACTACACTGACAACTCGGCTAATGTGTGTCTCGAATCCACTTATGCCTTTGTTGATAAAGTGCTGTATGAGCTACAACAGCTATATCGTCAGGCCGGTGTCAGCCTGCGGATCTTTCATATGGGCGGAGACGAAGTGGCAGCCGGCTCCTGGCTGGGCTCACCGGCCTGTCAGCAACTGTTTGCGCAAAGCGATAATGGCATTGCCGGCGTTGCCGATTTAAAACCGTACTTTGTCAGCCGGGTAGCAAGCTTAACCGCCCAGCGCGGCCTGGCGCTGGCAGGCTGGGAAGATGGCTTAATGTACGACAAAGAAAATACCTTTAACCGTAGTCAGTTTGCTAATACACGGGTTATCGCCAATGCCTGGGACAATATCTGGGAATGGGGCGTCGCCGACCGCGCTTACCGGTTGGCGAATAACGGCTATCAGGTAGTGCTGTCACCCGGTACCCATTTGTATTTTGATCACCCGCACGAGGCTCATCCGCAAGAGCGGGGTTACTACTGGGCAACCCGTTTTAGCAGCATTGATAAAGTGTTTGGTTTTATGCCGGATAATTTCTACGCCAATGCCGACACCACCCGCAGCGGCGCCGCCATTACTGACTTGGAAAAGCTGGTTGGCCGTGAATTGCCGGCGTTACAACAACCGCAGAATATTCTCGGTATTCAGGGCCAGGTCTGGAGCGAAACAATACGCACTGCAGCGCAACTGGAGCAAATGATTTACCCGCGTTTACTGGCATTGGCCGAACGGGCCTGGCATAAAGCAGACTGGGAACAGAGCAATAATAGTCAGCAGCGACTGGCAGACTGGCAACAATTCGCCGCACGGCTGGCAAACATAGAACTCAGCCGACTGGCGGCGCTTGGCAGCGATTTTTATCTGCCACCGCCGGGCGTACAGTCTAGCCAGCAGGGCATACAGGCGAATACGGCATTACCGGGTTTAGCGCTGGAATACAGCCTGGATCAGGGCAACAGCTGGCAGCCGTATCAGGGCAAACTGGTGACTAAAAATAGTCCGGTGTGGTTTCGTAGCCGGCAGCAGCAGCGGTTTAGTGCTGTGGTTAAAGTAGCAGTGCAGTAAAGTAAAACGGGCAACGGCTAGTCGCCGTCGCCCGTAACAAACAGATTAACTGGCTTCAGCGACGCGCTTAACCAGCTTCTGGGTATGTTGTAGTGACATCAATTGTGCATAAATGGCGGTTAAATAGCCGCTCTTACGCAGTTCCAGGAAGGTTTCATCGCTCAGCTCATTCAGCTTCTTCTCATCGATCAGGAAGATACCGTTAATACGACGCTCCTGGCCTTTGATATTCAGCGTCAAGGTTTGCTCTTTAATCAGCTCCAGGCTGTTGAGTTTTTCAACAAAATTACGGGTTACTACACCCATATCGATATACTCGGCCATTTGCTGCTTACGGTGAGTTAAAAACTCGCTTTCGCTGCCATCTTCATTAAACAGCGGGTGGCCGTCGGCCTGGCTAACACGCTCTGACGCTTCGTCCACTGCCACCATTAACCGCTCGCCTTCAGACGACGTGTCTTTTACCAGCACCAGCGGATAATTGCGCACCGCACGCGGTACATACAGCGCCTGCCACTCATTGCCCTGCATAAACAGGTTCTGTTTTACTTCCAAGCCCAGCATCGCCACCGGCTGAAAGGTGTCGTTGGCTTTAACAAACACGATAGGGAATTCTGCGCCTGCGACCACAAACTCATGCACCACTACCGGCAGCAAATGTTCGCCACTGATATGCGAGAAGGCGTTAGTATTATTAATTTTGGTTGCACTATGTTGTTCTTTGTTTAGCGCCACAATTTTTGGTGTTGAAGTCATAAACTGCTCTTTATTCTGTTCATGGATTTGAGAAGTGCTGATGGCAAAGATGTTATTTTAATTGCTACTCCAGAGGCCACCAGCAGTGCGGCCTTATCATGCGCTAAGTTGGCATTGGGATCAACAGCCAGAAGAGGCTAAAACATGCAGCCAAGGCTAATCAGTTCTAAGACATCAGCTTTTTTTGCATACGTTTGCCATTGGTGAAAAGTAGCATGGCAGGGTATAACATCATCGCGATGTTTAACTGGCTATTTGTATTCGATGCAGCAAAATCTTAAGCAATATCTGTGGCTGTGGCTACTCTGGCTGGCGGGGTTTTACGCGCTCTGGTTATATCTGGTTATCGGTTTGGGTTACTGGCCAGAGGCCAAAGCCCACTGGCCCATTGCCGTGGCCATGGCGATAGGCAGCTATGCCGCTGGCTCCACGCCAATGGGCGGCGGCACTGTCGGTTTTCCGGTGCTGGTGTTGCTGTTTGAGTTACCGGCTACCCTGGGCCGCGATTTCAGCTTTGCCGTGCAAGCTATCGGCATGACCAGCGCCAGCATATTTATTCTGGCCCGCCGTCAGCCCATCGCCGGGGCCATGCTTAAAGGTGCCATGCTCGGCAGTTTAATCGGCACCCCGCTGGGGATCTGGTTTATAGCGCCCTATATCCCTGGCTTGTGGATAAAATTAGTTTTCGCCGTGGTATGGGCCAGCTTCGGCTTATTGCATCTGTATCGGCTAAGTGAAATTGCTGGCCATACCGGTATGACCGAATTTAACGAGAAATGGGATTTTAAAGTCGGCTGTTGGATTGGCTTACTGTCCGGCGCAGCGGTGGCTTCGGTAACCGGCGTTGGTATAGACATGGTGCTATACACCGCCCTGGTGCTGCTGTGCCGTACTGACTTAAAAATCGCTATTCCTACTTCCGTTATCATTATGGCTTTTACCTCGGTACTCGGCGTCATCGTTAAAAGCCTGACGACCGGCATGCAAGCCGGCGTATTTGAAAACTGGCTGGCTGCAGCGCCCGTTGTCGCCTTGGGCGCGCCGCTGGGGGTATTTATCGTCGCCCTGGTAGGCCGCAAGCCAACCTTGTTAGTGGTGGCGTTGTTATGTGTGTTGCAGTTTGTCTGGACTATGCACTCAGAGCGTGCCAGTTTAGGCCTCAGCGGCATGCTGCTATCGACAGTCGCCGTGGCTATTTGCTTGCTTGGCTTTGAGCACCTAAGACGCTGGGGCGCAAAGCTGGTGGGCTACCGTAGTGCTAAAGCCGCAGTTGAGCGCCACGTCGAAAACAACACCGCCGCAGTATCAACGCAGACCGGCGGCTGAAATAAAGCCGCCGCTGCCAAACTCTCATCATGCCCGCCACACCCGCTAACTTCCCCGCACGCCAAATTATCAACCAGCAATTGACGGCGCTGTTTCAGCGCTGCTTTGCTATTGCCTGGCGTAAAAACGTTGTTTAATCTGCAGCAGCAATTGACGATGTGATGGCAATTGCTGACAAAGCGCCTTACGAACCTCATCTATCTGCTCCACCCGCTGCAGCGCCCAGTGTAAATAATCCGGCAGTAAATAAGGGCTTTGCGTTGGATATTGCATGCCGTATAGCACATAAAGGTAATTTTCGACATCGAACACATCAAATTTCGAGAAAAAGTCGGTGCTTTGCGGAACCTTGTAACACCAACGTTGCAACAAGGCCGTTAGCTGTGGGGAAACCGTATCCGGCTGTCGCATAGCACACCAGAAAGCGCTGTCCTGCCGGTCTGACAACACATAATGTAATTTAATAAAGTCGATTACTCTAAGCCAGCTGTATTCCAACCGCTGATTAAACTGAGCAGCTAAAGTAGCAAGCTCTGTATGACAAGAAGGTAAGGACGCCGCCAGCAAACGGGCACTGTAGTCGGTCATTAAAATAGACGTTGCTTCCAATGGTTCAACAAAGCCCTGAGCCAAACCGAGGGCCACACAGTTATGCTTCCAGCTCTGCTGACGGAACCCTACCGGCATTGGAATATCACGTAACTGTACAGTGTCATCATCTGGTTGGCCAAGGTAATGCAGTAGTTTGCGCCTGGCTGTCGTGCCATCCATAAACTTCGACGCATACACTAACCCCACACCTCTGCGATGAGGCAAAGCAATATCCCAAATCCAGCCGGCTTGGTGCGCTGTGGCATAGGTGGAACATGGCAAAGGCTGGGCCTTATCAGTGGGCACCTGCACTGTCAGCGCCCTGTCTATCATTAATTCAGCGGATTTGTCGATAAAAGGCACTTGCAACGCTTTACCCAGCAGTAACGAAGAAAACCCCGAGCAATCAACGTAGAAATCATATGTCAGTCGCTGACCGTTAGCAGTAAGCAGCGCCGCTATACTCCCATCCGCTGACAAACTGACTTCACTAATACGATGTTGTTGATACTGTATGCCAAAGTGCTTTTGTGCATGCTCACTAAGCAACTGAGCAAATTTACGCGCATCCAGATGGTAAGCGTAGGTTGCATCGCCTTCATAAGGATGATGCTGCAGAGATTTCGGCGCCAGCATCGCCTGGCACAAACCTGCCTGCACGGACACGGTATCAGCGAAACTGCGGCCCTGTCCACTGTGCAGCCAGTATGGCGTCAGGTCTTGCTTAAACGGATAAGGGAAGTCGAACAAATGATGATAGCTGTTATTGGCACCATGCTTGTGTTTATCCAGCCAGTTTACAAACTGAATAGATTGCTTAAAGCTGACATCACAGCGCACGATAAACTCATCTTCGTCAATACCAAACGACTGTAACGTTTGCCGCATCATAGGTACTGTGCCTTCGCCTACGCCAATGGTCGGTATGTCCGGTGATTCAATCACGGTGATACTGTAGTTAGGGTTCCCCTGTACTGCTTTACCAATATGATTTGCTGCCAGCCAGCCGGCGGTACCACCGCCAACAATCACAATATGCTGTATGTTTTTATTCATGGCTTTACCCTGAAAAAAAGCCCGGTTAATACCGGGCTCTTTACTATAACGTCAGCCGCTATCAGAAGCGATACTGCACACCCAGAGAGTAGCGTGACTCTCCCTCGTAAGCGTATGCCGGGTAGCCATCTGATGTACGCCAGAATGTTGGCTGGGCAGTACGGTCACGCCCAACCTGTACACTATCTTCCTGCAACAAATTGGTTACGTCGGCAACCAGCGTCAGGTTGTCATTAATAGCATAGGTGAAGCTAAGGTCCAGACTGCCAAACGGCTGATGTTCGCGATTACCATAGAACCCGGTCTCCCGGATCATATACTCCGAACGCCAGGTATAAGCCGCGCGGGCTGAAAACACCTCATTTTCATAGTAACCCACCATGTTGATGGTATGTTTAGAGGAGTCTGAAAACTCCGGGTTTCTATCGTCATAGTTACTGCGATCTGCCTTAGCATCAGACAAGGTATAGTTCACTATGGTACCAAAACCATTATCAAAACCATGCTGCCACTGGAACTCGATACCCTGGATCTTACCATTGCTGCCATTGGTAGTTGATTGCAACAGCCAGTTATCTTCGCCGGTATCCGGGCTTACAATGCCAATTGACTGATTAGGGGTATTAGCTGCTGTGGTAAAGCTACTAATATCCTTCCAAAACAAGGTCGACGCAAATAAGCTACTGGGGCTGTAATACCATTCCAAACCTAAATCAATCTGGTTTGCTTTAAATGGCTTTAATGCCGGGTTACCTTTATTTACCGCTTCGTTGCCAGGAATATTATCACTTTCACCTGCCAGGGCTGCATTGCTAAACATGTCGTTATAATTTGGTCGTGCAATAACAGTCGCTGCAGAAAAGCGCAGTACTAAGTCATCTTCCAAATCATAGGCGATATTTAAACTGGGCAGAAAATGGCTGTAGCTGCCACTTTCAGTAACAATGTCAGTACTATAACCATTGTTCAGCGCATTAACAGGATCAACAAAGCCAGGCTCAGGTCGGAATGCATCAGATGATGCTTCAGTGCGAACATAACGCAGACCAAAGTTACCTCTGAAACCTTCACCATCAAAATTTGCCATCGCATACAGCGCAATATTGTCCTCAGTCACTGTGGCATAACCAGAGCGCGTCTGCACCCACGAGTCAATAAAGCTGTTAGTGTATGCAATCATTTCTGCTGCATTGGGCGCAGGCACAACAAAGTGGTCCAAGCCCGCGGTGAGGGTACCTGAGGCAAAGCGGCTACCATCAACCAGAGCCGCCTGCGCAGCACCGTCAAAACCGGGCATTACCGGGCGATACTGATCTTGAATAATGTCATGTTTAGCATAACGGGCACCCGTTTTAACCGAGCGGATTACGCCAAAGTCGGTATCAAATTCTACATCTAATTGGGCGTATTTTTCTTTGTCTTCACGCGGTTGCTGCACTACCTGCCCTGGTGCCTGCAACCCTTCCCAACCGGCGTATTCACCGGCATTGGGCAACGGAAAATCATGCGGCTCAAGATAAAATTTCACCGTCTCGCCACTAGCATCAATAGTACCAACAGCACCACCAACCCCGCTTAGGTAACCAAAGTTGGTTTCAAAATTAGTGCCGCCTGTTGCTTTAGATTGGCCAAGTTGCAGATCCAGCTTGAAGCCATCGCCCTCATAGCGCAAGTCTGCTGACAGATGATCCGTTTTCATCGTTGCATTACGTGGCCTTACATCCCAGAAGGCATCCTGACCGTCTTCTGCAGCGGTAGAGCAAATTAAAGGCACACCCTGGCCGTTGGTCAGTGAACAATTGTCTAAATTCTGCGGGATCCAAACCGCCGTATTCACACTGTCAGCCCCCAGCTCTAAACTCATAAAGTTTACACCGAGCACTAAAGCGTCACTGGGAGCAAACTGCGCAGCAATATCATAAGAGGTACGTTCACGCTCCTGCCGGAAATGCGTTGGTGCAATGCGCCCCCCCCATGACGGCAAAGATTCATCGCCACGTCGCTCAAGACTGTAATCAGATTTGGCAATAGCCGCCAGAATACCAAAAGATTCATTCGCATTTTTCCAACTTACTAAGCCGGATAACGAAGCATCAGTATCATCTGCTGCACTTGATTTAGTGCCCTTTACAGAACCAAACACCGTTAGCGGGTCTAAATCCAGTGGCTTGCGGGTATTAACCACAACAGTGCCACCAATACCGCCCTCGAGTAAATCGGCTTGAGATGATTTATACACATCAATGCCGCCAATTAATTCAGGTGCCAACATCGAGTAATTAAAAGTACGATCAATAGCCTGCTGAGAATACCAACCGGCTGATGCCACATTCTGTCCATTCAACGTGGTCAGGGTCAGTTGGTTCGAAGCACCACGGATAGATACCGCGTCACCTTCACCAAATTGCCGGGACACCGTCACCCCCGGCACACGGCCCAACGCTTCTGCCACATTATTGTCCGGAAACTTACCAATGTCTTCTGCCGTTACCACGTCAACGGTGGCTTCATTGAAACGTTTGGTGTTCATACTGGCGACCTGCGAGGCTTTAATCCCCCGCACCTGAATCACTTCTACCTGCTGTTCTTTTGCAATTTCATCGGCAGCGAAAGCAGGCATACTTAATGCGGTGCTTCCCACTAACAAACTCAGCTTAACTGCTAAGGCACATTTATTTATTTTATTGTGCTGCATATTACTCTCCCGTTCCTGTTCTCTCATTTTGTTGTCTTATTTCCCGGACACTTAATGACAACGCTGTCATTGAAATTGAACATACACAAAAATATTTCGCTTTGCAAACCGAATTCGACGAAATTTTAAACGAAAATTGTAACAAGCACACCAAAGCCGCCAATGAACAGACCGGCTAGCGCTTTGCTTTGCACCAGTTGTTCACTTCCTTTGATTAACTTTTAAAGTGTTATATTTCATAATGATAGAAGCAAAAACCTGCGCAGGACATGACAAAGTTGTATAAATAGCGTTTAATTTGCGCAATTAGTCATTGCCGAGACGGCAAAAAACAGGTATCCATTAGTTTAAAACACGCTAATAAATGACTAGCGCTGTCATCATTATATTGAATTATTCAGTAACGGCTTGCCATGCCTTGCCGTTGCAAGCGATTTTAGGGGGCGGATTGACGCCATGAAAGTGACCATCAATGATGTTGCCCGCCATGCCGGGGTATCCATTAAAACCGTGTCCAGGGTGATGAACAATGAACCCTCGGTGCGCAAAGACACGGTAGACAAGGTGCAGGCTGCTATGGCGGCGTTGCAGTATCAACCCAACGCGGCGGCACGCAACCTGGCCAGCAGCCGCTCCTTTAGTATTGGTTATATTTACGACAACCCTAATGCTTACTATGTTATTGATATGCAACGGGGCTTACTGGATGCCTGCCGTAAACACGGCTACGAGCTGATTATTCACCCGACTAACGCCAAATCACCGGATATTGTGCAGGAAGTGTTAGATTTGGTGCAGCAATCCAGGCTGGCTGGTCTGGTGCTGACACCGCCGTTTTCAGAGATGCCGCATATCGCCGCGGCACTGGAACAAATAGGTGTGCCTTTTGTACGGATTATTTCCGGCTCTACCCCTTCACCTAAATTAAGCAATTGCGTATTGATCGACGACTTTACCGCCGCCTTTAAAATTACCAACCATTTACTGGAACTGGGCCACAGCGACATTGCGTTTTTATGTGGTGATGAAGAGCACAGCTCCAGCGGAGAGCGTCTGGCTGGTTATCAGGCCGCGTTGGCCAAGCGCGGTATTGCGGCTAATCCTAAGTTTATTGTGCCGGGCAGTTACTCGTTTGAGTCAGGTGTGCAGGGCGCGAAAAAGTTGCTGGAGCTAAGCAAAAAGCCAACCGCTATTTTTGCCTGTAACGATGAAATTGCCGCCGGCGCCTTGTTCAGCGCGCGCCTGATGCATATTGCCATTCCGCAACAACTGGCGATTGCCGGTTTTGAAAACAGTCCGTTTTCGCGCCAAACCTGGCCCCCCCTGACCACAGCGCACCAGCCTAACGTCACCATAGCGCAGCAGGCAGCCGAGTTATTATTCCGTCATACCAAGCCCAACGCCAGCAAAAACCTGTCAGACAAGCAGCCGGTATTTATTCCGGAATTGGTGGTACGAGAGTCCACCGCTGTCAGTAGCTAATAAAAAACCGCAGATAACTGCGGTTTTTTATTCGTCTTTACACCTTAGCCTGCAAACTGGTAGTAGGTAGGAGCGCCAGGGCCGACCGGCAAGCCAAACACAAACACCCATAAATAAAACAGCGTTACCCAGCCGACAAAAAATACCAAGGTGTAAGGCAACATGGTCGCAATCAGGGTGCCTATGCCTAAATCTTTTTTATAGCGCGCCGCAACCGCCAGTATTAAACCAAAGTAGCTCATCATTGGCGTAATAAGGTTCGTTACCGAATCGCCAATGCGGTACGCCGCCTGAATCACCTCAGGCGAGTAACCCACTATCATCAGCATAGGGACAAAAATAGGTGCGAAAATAGCCCACTGTGCTGACGCCGAGCCCAGCGATAAATTGACCAACGCACACATAGCAATAAAAAACACAAACAACATAGGCCCGGTTAAACCAATATCCTGCAGCAGCGTAGCGCCTTTTACCGCCAGAATAGAGCCTAAATTTGACCAGCCAAAAAAGGCGACAAACTGCGCGGCAAAAAACACCAGCACGATATATAACCCCATAGAGCTGATGCTTTTCGACATGGCATTGATCACATCGCGGTCGGTTTTCATGCTACCGACGATGCGGCCATAAACAAAACCCGGTATGGCAAAGCTGATAAAAATAAATACCACTATGCCTTTTAAAAACGGTGAGCCTTCTATCAGGCCGGTTTGCGGATGGCGCAGCGGCCCCCACTGTGGCACCACACTCAGCGCCAGCAACAGCGCTATGGCCACAAAAGCCACACCCGCCCAGCGCAGGCCGCGTTTTTCATGCGTTGTCAGATTATCCAGTTGCTGCTTACCCAGATCAATGCTGGCTTCATTAACATCGTATTTGCCCAGCTTAGGCTCAACAATTTTTTCGGTAACAAAGGCCCCCAGGCCAGCAATAACAAAGGTGCTGACAATCATAAAAAACCAGTTGGCATCGGGGCTGACGCTGTAGTTAGGGTCAATCAGATTGGCGGCAGATTGGGTGAAACCTGCCAGCAAAGGGTCGACAGTGCCAATCAATAAGTTGGCGCTGTAACCGCCGGAGACACCGGCGAAGGCCGCCGCTAAGCCAGCCAGCGGATGACGGCCAAGCGAGTGAAAGATCACCGCAGCCATGGGGATCAGTACCACATAACCCAGCTCTGACGCTGTATTTGACACAATACCGGCAAACACTATGGTCACCGTTACCATACGTTTAGAGGCGCCCATCACTAACCCGCGCATGGCGGCGGAAATCAGCCCCGAGTGCTCAGCAATACTGACACCTAACAACGCCACCAACACCACGCCCAGCGGTGGAAAGCTGGTGAAATTGGTCACCAGATTAGACACTATGCGCTGCAAACCCTCGACACTGACCAGGTTGACCACCCGGATCACGCCATCGGCGGCGCGGCCCGCTGTACCTTCAGGTCGTGGGTCCAGCGCACTGACATCAAAGTAGGCAGCAATACCGCTGCCCAGCACCACTGCCAGTGCAAAGCAGGCAAATAAGGTAACCGGGTGCGGTAGTAAATTACCGAGAAATTCTACGGTATCGAGAAAACGGGTAAAGCCGCTGCGTTTTTCGCGGTTTACCACGGATGTATTGTCAGGCGCTGACATGGAAAATCCTCTGTAAAATCTTGGTTGTTTGCCACACCAGCCTTGTGCTTAGTGATAATTAGCCGTTATGCCCTGCTTTTAGGAAAAACAGGCTTAAAGCGCTGAAACACTACTATTTTTACTAATTAAACTGGCATTTATGACAAAGTTATTTTGTTATACCCGACAAAATGTATCACAAGCGACAGGCAGTACAAAACATTCCGCGTCATTTTGCCATGTTTGGCCGTTTAGCCACCTTTAACCAGCATTTAGTCACCAGGTCCGCCATTAAACCAGCGGCATAGCCCGCCAGCGACATAGCACTGACATAGCACTAAAGTACCGTTGCTGCGTTGTGGCACACCTTCTAGCATGACAACAACTAAGCTTATACGGAGTAAACCCTATGCAGGTTCTTATTACCGGCGCTACCGGCGGCATTGGCTTTGCCATCGCCACACAGTTCGCTCAAGCCGGCCATCAGGTTATCCTGGCCGATTTACAACAAAACGCCATTGATAACAAGGTGGCCGAATTAACTTCGCAGGGCTTCACAGCTGAAGGTCTGCAGCTGGATGTAACCGATGCGGCGGCGGTTGATGCGTTAAGTGCACAGTACCAGATTGATGTTTTAGTGAATAATGCCGGCATTCAACATGTGGCACGGCTGGAAGATTTTCCGCCGCAGAAATGGCAGCAGCTTATCGATGTTATGCTCACCGGCCCGGCCATGCTTAGCCGCGCGGTATTGCCGGGTATGCGCTCACGCAACTTCGGCCGTATTATCAATATTGGCTCTATCCATGCGTTGGTGGCTTCGCCGTTTAAATCAGCCTATGTTGCCGCCAAGCACGGCTTGCTCGGCTTTAGTAAAGTCGTGGCGCTGGAAAACGCTGACAAAAACATCACCATTAACACCATCTGCCCGGCCTATGTTAAAACGCCGCTGGTAGAGCAGCAAATTGCCGCTCAGGCTAAAGAGCACAACCTGAGCGAGCAGCAGGTTATTGAGCAAATAATGCTGGCACCGATGCCGCAAAAAGCCTTTATCGGTATTGATGAAATTGCCGCTACCACAGCATTTTTATGCAGCCCGGCGGCCCGGCATATTACCGCACAAACTCTGGTGCTGGACGGCGGCTGGACAGCACGCTAGCCCGCTGGTTAAAACTCAGGCACAATCAAAGGCTGTGGTTATTTTATGATAGCGCCCGAGCAGATGATCCTAAACGGCAGCAGTATTGGCCTTGGTAGCATAGCAGCACTGTCGCTGCTGTATTTGCTGATCCTGTTCAGCGTTGGCCACTTTGGCAAACGCATTAACAGCAAGCACCCGTTAGCCCCCTGGGTGTTTAGTTTTGCCTTGTCCATTTACTGCACGTCCTGGGCGTTTTACGGTGTTACCGCGCAGGCGGCGGTCAATGGCTGGTGGATGCCGCCAACCTATATCGGCTCGTTTTTACTATTCTGGTTTGGCTTTAAACTGATTGCCCGCATAGCCATTGCCTGTCGCCGTTACCGCATTACCTCTATCGCCGACTTTATCGCCACCCGCTTTGGCCACTCGCGCAGCCTGGCGGTGATCACAACACTGATTTTGCTGATGTCGGTTATTCCCTATATCGCGCTGCAACTGCATGCGGTAGCCACCAGTATCAATACCCTGGTGGCCAGCGCGCCCGGGGAATCCTGGTATAGCGATACCGGCCTTTATGTCAGTTTATGGATGGCGGTGTTCGCCCTACTGTTTGTCAGTAAAAGTGCTAAGGCGCACCAACCCAACCCCGGCCTGATGACGGCCATCGCCTTTGAATCGCTGGTCAAGCTGCTGTCGCTGCTGGCCATTGGTGCCTTTGTGTTTTGGGGTATGTACGATGGTATCGGCCAGATTTTCAGCCTGGCGGCAACCAGCCCGGCGGTGGCAGAGTTACAACAGCAGGCACTGCCAGCGCACACTTACTGGTTACACGTATTGCTGGGCTTTGCCGCTACCCTGTGTTTGCCACGGCAGTTTCATGTCACCTTTGTAGAAAACCAGCATTTGGGCCATTTACGCAGCGCGCGCTGGATTTTTCCGTTGTACCTGCTGCTAATGGGTATGTTTACCCTGCCGCTGGCACTGGCGGGCGTAATGCTGCTGGGCAGTGACGCCAACATTGATTTAGTCGTGCTGCAACTGCCGCTGGCGGCGCAGCGCACCGATATCGCCCTGCTTGCCTATTTAGGCGGCTTTTCAGCTGCCACCAGCATGGTGGTGGTGGCTACAGTCGTGCTGGGCATTATGATCACCAACGAGTTACTGGCGCCTTTGGTGTATCGCAGTGCCACCGGCCAAACCGACAGCAGCAAACACATTAAGGTTGCGACACTGCGCCGTATTGCCATGTTAACCGTGATGGCACTGGGATATGTGTATTACCGCTGGATAGGCACCGAAACCGGTTTGGCGCAGCTGGGCCTGATGGCCTTTGCGCTGGTCGCCCAACTGGCGCCGGTGCTGATCTTAGGCTTGCTCAGCCGCAATATAAACCGTCAGGGGGCTATCGCCGGGTTATGTGGTGGCGCTTTGGCCTGGGCCTATATTATCTTGCTGCCGGAGCTAAGCCGCGCCGGTTTAATCGGTAACCGCTGGCTCAGCGAGGGCCCTTTTGGCTGGCAGTGGTTAGCCCCACAGCAGCTGTTTGGTTTAAACGCCGACGTTATCAGTATCGGTGTGCTGGTTAGCCTGAGCCTGAACTGTTTACTGGTGCTGCTGGTTAGCCGCTTTAGTGTCACCCGGGTCGGCGAATGGCTGGAAAGCGGCCGCTTTTTGCGTACTCAACTGACCACACCGCCGTCACGGCCACTGAATTTATCGGTGCAGGACTGCTACTTGCTGGTAAAACGTTTTGCCGGCGAAAAGGAAGCGCAGCGCTTGTTACAGCGCAATTTAAAACAGCCCAACGAGATGCAACAACTGGCACCGGCGAATTTACTGCAGGCAGCAGAGCGCAGCCTGGCAGCGGTAGTAGGCGGTGCGTCTATGCGCCTGATCATGGATGCCAGTGGCCGCCACGCTGCCCTGCCGCTGGAGTCTGTTGCGCGTTTTGTTGACGAAGCCAGCCAGGTTTTCCAGTTTAATCAGGCGCTGCTGCGCTCAACCATCGACAATATCAGCCAGGGTATCAGTGTTGTCGATGCTGACTTGCGGCTGATTGCCTGGAACCAGCGCTATATCGACATGTTTCACTACCCGCCGGGGCTGGTGGAAGTAGGCAGGCCGGTTGCCGACGTGATCCGCTTTAACCTGCAGCGCGGCCTGATTGACAGCGATGATATAAATGCTGAAATTCAAAAACGCTTAAGTTTTTTAAAGCAAGGCAGTGCCTATAAATTTCAACGCCGCCAGCAGGATGGCCGGGTGCTGGAAATGCAAGGTAACCCACTGCCCGGCGGCGGCTTTGTTACCACCTATAGCGATGTCAGTGCCTTTATCGACACCCAGCAACAATTAGAGCAACGGGTCGCAGAGCGCACCGCAGCACTGCAACAGTTAAACGCTCAGCTGCAACAAGCCCAGCACCAACTGGAACTCAGTGCGCAGGCAAAAACGCGCTTTTTTGCCGCCGCCAGCCATGACTTAATGCAGCCCTTTAATGCCTCGGCGCTGTTTGCCAGCTTATTGCGTGATAAACAAACCGAGCCTGAACTAAAACAACTCAGCCAAAACCTGATCAGCTCGCTTAACTCAGCAGAAGAGCTGCTGGCGGCCATATTAGAGCTGACCAAGCTTGACTCCGGCGTGATCAATGCCAACCCGCAACCGGTCAGCCTGCACAGCCTGCTGGATGATGTTGCCCGCGATGCGGCGATTTTGGCGCGGGAAAAAGGGCTGAATTTACGCTATCGCCGCTCAGCGCTGGCCGTGCTGACTGACCGCAAACTGCTCAAACGGGTGGTACAAAATTTGTTGGCCAATGCGGTACGCTACACCAACAGTGGCCACATACTGTTGGGGGTAAAGCGCCGCGGTAGCCAACTGCAGATCTGTGTGCTGGATAGCGGTATCGCACAGCACGATCAACAGCGCATTTTTGATGAATTTCAACAAGGTACACAGCAAAACCAGAAAGGCTTAGGCTTAGGGCTGGCTATCGCTAAACGTATCAGCACTATTCTCGGCCATCGCCTGGCGGTGCAGTCAGCGCCCGCTAAAGGCAGCTGCTTTAGCGTTACTGTGCCGTTAACTACCTTGCCAAGCCTGCCGCAATCCCCGGTCAGCGCGCAGCAGCTTAGCGCCAGTTTTGCCGGCAAAACGGTGCTGCTGCTCGATAACGAGCCACAACTGCGCACTGCGGTCGCCGAGTTGCTGCGCAGTTGGCAGGTCAGCGTGGTCGCCGTAGGCTTACCCGCTGAAGCCTTACAAGCACTGCAGCAGGGGCTTAAACCCGATTTACTGTTATTTGACTATCATCTGGATAACGGCGCGACCGGCATCGACGTAGCACAACAACTGGCAGCTCACTTTGCTGTGCAGACGCCGGTTATTATTCATTCGGCCGATCATAATGAACACATCCGTGAGGCTGCGCTCAGTGCCGGCTACTATTTTTTGCTGAAGCCGTTAAAGGCAGTGGCGCTGAAAAAACTGTTTCAGCGCCTGCTGCGTTAACCCGGCACGCTGCTTAACGCTGGCTGTTGAAACGGCGGCTTAGCGGTAACAACGCCGCCAGAACCAGCAACCACAGCGTTGACGGTGCCGGAACGTCGGCAGCGCACTGCCCCTGCCCGACACCAATACAGGCGCCACGGGCTGATAAGTCCAGACTCTGCCCATCCCGGCCGACAACATTAAGTTCAAAATCGGGATCAGTGCCAAAATTAAGCAGGCTAACGCCATCGGTCAACGCCAGAAAGCTGACCGACAACAAGCGTACCGGTTCGGCTTGCCGCAACGCCAGCTCAGCATCGTCCAGGAAAGACACCATAAAGCTGCTGATTTCACCGCCGCTAATCGTCGCGTCATAAAACGCATCGAATAGCGGATCATCGGCAAAATTCGCCAGGTCAAAAAACACATCGGTTGCCTGTAAGATACTGTCATCAAACAACAATAACAGATCCCAGCCCGACACCACTTCGCCCGCCAACCCAGACACAAAAATATCCACCGACAGGGTATCGGCCACCGCCACTTGTTGCTGTACCGGTGAGATATAAATCAGGGCGGCTCTGGCCGGCGCTGTCACAAGTAGCAGTGCCAACATCACCGGAAGCAAAAACTTACTCATAATAGTATCCTTCTATTTATGTTACACATCAGTTTAAGGCGCTATAGCACAGCGCGGCAGGCTGCATTTCAACGCACATAAACGGGCATCATTTACCGTGATCTTACCGTCGCCGTTTTGATCACGCACATCATCCGGCAGCGGGGTTTGGCCAATACCGGCGCGCACCAGCGACACGTCCACAGAATCGGTGGCACCATTACCATCGACATCACAACCGGCGTCTACCGCCGCAATGGTCAGATCAAACAGTATCGGGCTATCGCCCTGCTCGTTACCGTTCAAGCGGCTTTGCACCTGAATAAAACGGCCACTGCTGGCCAGCGCATTGCCTTTAGTGGTGGGCTGATAACTGACCAATGCCAGTCCGGCTTGTGTTTCAGCCGTACGGAAGGATACCTGTACCGCGGTATCTGCCGGTGTCAGATCGTTCCAGTTAATATTGTCCCAGGCGGTACCACTGCTGCCACTGTCATACACGACAGTCCAGGTACCAGTGGGGTTAGTCACGTTACGCGCCACCAGGCCAGTGGCATCGCTATAGGTATAAGGCATATTACCGACCGGAAACACGCCAAGCGGTGCGCCGTCGGTGCCGCGGTATTTTTGAATACGGCCGGCACTGGTAAAACCAATTTGCAACACATCGTTGTTGGCATCTACCTGTATACCAACTGAAGAACTCCCCCCAGCCTGCAGCGGTGCTTGCCATAATAAGGTGCCATCAGGCGCCACTTTTCGCACAGTGCTTTGGCCGGCAATAATATTGCCACCACCATCTACAACGATGCCGGCAGTACCTACCGCCATATTCGGAATAGCGACATGGGTATTGGTTGCCGGATCAAACTGGCGGTTACCACTGCCCAGGTAGACTTTGCCATTACCCAGCGCGATACCATAGTTGGACATGCCACCAAAGGATGAAACCGTGTAGGGCCCGGTGTTGCTTTGCGTATTGCTGATTTTGCCCAGCACACTGCCCAGTGACGCACTCCATAAAGTGCCGCTGGCATCGATCAAGCAACCATAAGGCGTCCAGGAACCGGCATTCGGCTGACCGGCAGTAGGCGTTGTCGATACCGGTCCTGCAATGGTCGAACCATCTGCTGAGCTAATCTTGTAATAAGTGCGATCGTTAAACAGCCCGACCCACAAGTTGCCGTCGGTGCCAATACACATTGCCCGGCCTAATACACCGGTTTGCCGCAGCGGCGCCGCTATGCCATCAGGCACCCGCTTTGCCCAGGCAATACGCTCATCCTGAATTTCATTATCATCGATAATGCCATTGCCATTACTGTCCGCCAGCGGCAGCATTTCACTGGTATCAATAATACCGTCATCATTGACATCAACTGAGGTGTCCAGCACGCCGTTGCTGTTGCGATCAATAAAGCCCTCGGCCAATATTTTCAGCACAACGCCACCATTGCTGGTACCCTGGCTAAAATGGCGGTTAAGCACATAGGCGTTACCATTAATATCTACCGCAGTACGCGACGGCGCAGCGCCGCTGTAAGCGTTACCCAAATGGTTAAAATGGCCAGGTTGGCCTGCCGGGCCAAACCAGGTGCGATACCGGGCGATTTCTTTGTTTAAATTGGTATCAAACTTAGAGACCGTATCCTCACCGGCATTGGCTATCCAGGCCACCGGGAAAGTAGTGCCTACCGCATTTAGTTGCAGCTGATCGCCATTGGGCGCATCGAAGTTAACGCCATCGAGCACACCCAGTGCAAAATCAGCATCCAGCGTGTAGGTTTTATTTGCCGCCAGCGCAGCGCTGCTATAGCTGCACAGTGCTGCCAGCAGCAACGGATAAAGCACGCCTTTGCCAGCCGGGTTGATAAGTTTAGTGTTCATACAACAGGCCTCCTGTTAATCCCGACACCGCAGTCTGCAAAGTACGCACTGTTGCGGGCTGGGGTACCTGGTCCATATCATGTGATTGATTTTCGGTAAGCCGCACTGCCTGTTTTGCAGCTAAATCGTAAGCGTAAAGTTGTGCAGTACCGCTGCGTAAGCTGGTAAAAATGATGTTTTTACCATCTGCCGACCAATGCGGGTTGTAATCTTCATGCGGATGCCGGCTCAGGTTAGTTACCGCAGAGCCATCAGCATGCATGACAAAGATGTCCATCCGCGTTAACCCGGGGTCGTCACGGCTGCTGGCAAACACTAACTGACGGCCGTCTGCCGACCAGCGCGGGGTTTCATAGGCGGCGGGCGCATCGGCGGTTAAATTCACCGACTCTCCGCTGTGTAAATCGGTGCGGTACAAAGCCAGATGACCACGCATATCCGCCACGTACACCACATAACGGCCATCCGGTGAGATGGCCGGGTGGGCCTTATGCCGCTTTGATACCTGCTGACTGATATTTTTCAGCCCAGTGCCGTCGCGCTGCACCAGCCAGACATCCGTTTTACCTTGCGCATTGGCACCGACAAAAACAAGTTGCTGCGCATCGGCAGACCAGACTGGGGCATCCGGGCCTTTTTCCAGGCCATTGCCTGCTATTACCTGCTCAGTGGCATCACTCAGTGGCTGAATATGCAGTGCTACGCCGGCTGTGGTATTGTCGCGTGCCAGATAAGCAATCGCACTGCCATCCGGAGCCCAGGACGGCGCTGTTTGCCACAACGCACTCTGGTTTAACCGGCGCAAATTCTGGCCATCAGCGTCAATCAGGTAAATAGCCGACTGGCCATCACGCACCGAGCTAAACGCTAATGTAGTACCATCCGCAGACCAGGCCGGCTGGGTATTAACAGAATTGCCCTGGGTTAACGCCCGTTCGCTGTTGCCCTGGCTGATATAAATATGGGCATTGCCATCCCGGATAGAGACAAACGCCAACCCCTGCTGCAGTGCGCCAGCACAGACAGCGCTGCTGCACAAGGTTAATGCCGCAAGTACCAGGTTACGATAGTGATAACATGCCATGCTCAACCTCCTGCCGGCTGTACCAGTACTATCGAAGTTGCCACTAAACGGTTACGGCTATCACGTACCTGCAACTGATATTTACCGGCAGCCGCTGTCACCAGCTGGTATGACAAATTGCCATGGCTATCGGCGGTGACCGGCTCCTGGCTGCTATTTTTGCCTACCGTAGTCTTGATGGTGTAACTGGCACCGGCGGTAAAGTGCTGGCCTTGCAGCATCACCATATCGCCGGCTACCGCATGCGATGGCCCGGCCAGTACAGCTTTCGCTGCAGCGATCACGGCTGGGCTGGTCGTTAGTATTAAACAAAGGATTGTGGCGCATAAACGCCTGAATAAAACCGGGGTTTCCATTGCTAGCTTCTCCTTTTGATATCAAGCAGAAACCCGCATCACACCTTAATATGCAGGGGGACAACATCAGGCGGCAATGCATAGCACAGGCCAACATTAGAAGGCACTGTTTTAATTGAAGTTAATTTAGTAAACTGGCCTGTAGTGTGGGCTCGTTGTAAAGCGGCCTGACGCTATAGCGCGCTGGCCGGTGCCAGGTGACAACGCCAGGCTATTGCGGCAGGCGCAGTTTCTCAAACATAATACCGGCCAGGGTGCGGTTATTGACATTCAGCTTGCGTAAAATGGCTGACACATGTTGTTTAATCGTGGTTTCCTGCACCTGCATTTCATAAGCTATCTGCTTATTCAACAAGCCATCGGCAATCATTTTCAACACGCGAAATTGCTGCGGTGTTAGTTGCTCCAGCTGGCGGGCAAAGTCATCATCAATCAGGGTTTTCGCGTTTTGCACATCCTGCTCCAACCCGGCTGGCAGCCAGCTGTCGCCGTTTAGCACTGCGGTTATCGCGGCAGATAACAATTCCAGCGGTGCAGATTTAGGAATATAGGCCGCCGCGCCCAGCGCTAACGCCTGCTTAATAATCACCGGATCTTCCTCGGCTGATACCATGATTACCGGCACATCGGGGTATTCGGTGCGCAGTGCGGTTAAGCCAGTAAAGCCATCAGACCCAGGCATTTTCAGGTCAAGAAAAATAAAGTTAGTGTGCGGATGCGCCCTGAGCAAGGGCCAGAGCTGCTGCATATTTTCGGCTTGCAGTAATACAGCGTCTGCGCCAAGAATATTGGCACAGGCCTGAGATAAAGCGACCCGGAATAACGGGTGGTCGTCTGCTATTAACGCTATCATAAATCCGGTTCAGAGCCTTTTGGCCCATAATGTACCGGGGCTTGCGCCCCGGCAAGTGTTTTGTGTTTAGAAACGGTAACCCACACTCAGGCTAAAGGTGCGTGGTGCGCCGTAATAACCAATTAGCGTGTTATCGCCGCCCAGGCCCGGAATATACTGGCCCGGGTTGGCCGGATCCGGCGCGATAAAGGCGTAGTTACCCACCAGATACTCTTCGTCGGTCAGGTTTTTACCGTGTAACGCTATGCTCCAATGGCCATCATTGCTTAGCCAGGTAACACCTAAATTCAGCAGGCCATAGCTATCCTGCGTTAACAAGTTATCCAGCTCTACCAGTGCATAGCTACTGCGGTAATTGTAATTACCGTTTAAAACGACATCGCCACTGTCCAGCGCCATGTTATAGCTAAAACCAATGTTCGCGGTAGTTTCCGGTGTATTAGTTACCGAGAAACGATCAGAAATATCTACCGCGCCAGTGCCTGGCACAAAAGTAATGGCCTCTTCAAACTTGGCATCAATTAACCCTAAGTTACCATAAATCTCCAGCTCACGGCTGGCTTTCCAGGTCACTTCAAGCTCTAACCCTGTTGCTTCAGAACGCCCTACGTTACCCAACCGCTGGTTCAGTGCAGTGGCATCGTTTTCATCCGGGATCACAGCGATATACTGGCGGTCTTTGTGATCAAGCATAAACAGGGTCGCATTTACCCGTAAACGATCATTCCAGTCACTCTTGATACCAATTTCAAATGAGTTCACATCTTCAGGGTCGGCAGCTGGTTCGGCCACAGTAGCCCGCGGGTTAAAGGTACCTGATTTAAAGCCCTGACTATAGCTGGCAAACACCATCAGATCGTTGCTGTGCTGATATTCAACACCAATTTTTGGTGTTACCTTGGACCAGCTCTCACTGTCATCCAGTACCACAGGCGTCGTCAAACCATCGGGACGGACATAACCCGGGATCCAGCCTGACTCCGGATACACGTTGTCAAAAATCAAGCCATTACGTACCACCGCATCTTTTTCATCTTTGGTATAACGCAAGCCTGCTGTTACTGACCATTTATCATCAATATCATAAGTTCCCTGCGCATATAAAGCGGTACTATCACCATTGCTACAACCGCCAACCTCACGGGTTAAGCCAGGTGCACCAAGCGATTGCCCCAATACCCCCAAGATTGCATCAAACACACCACAGGAGTCCGCGGTATAGTAGTAAGCACCCGATACCATCTTAAAGCCGTCGGTTTGATAATTTAACTGAAATTCCTGGGTAAACTGCTCGTCATCGTAAATAGCCGGCACGTCAAAAATCGGCAGTGACGTATTGTCAAAATCGATGTTGGTTGGCGAGTAGCTTTCACGCTGTGCCGTAATAGACTTAAACGCCCAGTTATCGTTAATGTCCCAGTTAATGCTCAGGCTTAAGCCTTCGGTTTCCACTTTATTGCGGGTGGGTAAGCTGGTGTAAGAATCAAAAACTCTGTCTGGCACCGGCGCATCTGTCAGCAGACTGGGCAACAGCCGGTAGCCACCTTTGGCGTTAGATTTATCGTCGGTTTTGTCATAGTTCAGCCGCATAAATACATTATCTGCCGGCCGGTATTCCAGTGTTAAACGATATGCCTGTAAATCTTTGTTGTAGTTTTCGCCATCTTGTCCCGCCAATGCCGAAGTTAAAAAGTCACCATAGCCATCACGCTGCAGATTGGCGTAGCCAAAGCCCAGATACAACTGGTTATCAATCAACGGAATTTGTCCGGTCGCTTTAATGTCGCCTTGTTTATAGCTGCCCGCAGTAACGTTCACCGCAAATTCAGTATCACCACTCATTTCGCGGGTAACGTATTTAACTGCGCCGCCAATAGTGTTTTTACCATACAGCGTACCTTGCGGGCCGCGTAATACTTCGATGCGTTCTACATTAAGAATGTCCAGCACAGCCCCTTGTGGCCGCGCCACATAAACATCATCTATATAAATACCAACGCCTGGCTCATAGCCCCATAGCGGGTCTTCCTGGCCTACGCCGCGGATAAACGCCGTTAACGTCGAGTTAGTACCCCGACTTTGCTGCAAAGTGGTGTTAGGTGAAAACTGTTGGATTTCAGTTACTGTAGCAATACCACGCTCAGCAATATCTGCCGCACCAATAGAGGTTACGGCTACCGGC
Organism: Rheinheimera pleomorphica; assembly: GCF_011634895.1. Taxonomy (GTDB): domain Bacteria; phylum Pseudomonadota; class Gammaproteobacteria; order Enterobacterales; family Alteromonadaceae; genus Alishewanella; species Alishewanella pleomorphica. Next base: position 647,392 of record NZ_SIRR01000008.1, read on the forward strand.
ACTTCCTGCAGATTTTCAATGGTACGCCGGGCAGTCACCTCAATTCGTTCCAGTTTTATCTCTGCTTCGCTGTCTTTTGCTGTTTCCTGTGCCATGGCAGGCATAGCGAAACAACTGCTGATCGCCAACGCGACTAAGCTGGGCTTTAGTAACGGACGGCTAAACTTGTGCTGGGCATAATTATTATCGTTATGGGCCATTTTGGCTCTCCTGCTGTTTGATTTCACATGATCTTGTTGTTATTTGTGTAGCCTTACTGTAGGCGCAAACGCAGAATTTTTAACCTGTACCTTAGTACTATGGTGATGCCTGCTGTCCTGTATCAGACTAAACGAAAATGCGAACAAGGATAACAAGATGTTGAGTCTTCTCGGATTACTAGCCGGGCTGGGGTTGTTAATAGTGCTGACCATGCGTGGTTTTAACCTGTTTATCACTGCCCCGCTTTGCGCACTGCTGGTGGCGGTAACTAACGGCATTCCGTTCTGGCAAGTCAGTGACAAGCTGGATTTTGTCCACGGCTATATGAGTGGCTTCTCTGGTTTTGTTGCCGCCTGGTTTTTAATGTTTTTGCTCGGCTCGCTGTTTGGCAAGTTAATGGAGCATACTGGCGCTGCCGATGCGGTGGCACTGGCAATAGTGAAAAAACTCGGCCATGGCAAAGCAGTACTGGCAGTAGTGTTGGCTTGTGCGGTATTAACTTACGGTGGTGTCAGTGTGTTTGTGGTAGCGTTTTCGGCTTATCCGATGGCGGTAAGTTTATTTAAAGGCGCTAACCTGCCCAGACGCTTTATCCCGGCGGCACTGGCACTGGGTTCAGTTACCTTTACCATGACCTCAGCCGGCTCACCGGAAATCCAAAACTGGATCCCCATTCCGTACCTGGGCACAACGCCTTATGCCGGCTGGCAGGTCAGTATTATTGTCGCGATTTTTATGGCGATTGTCGGCTATGCCGCGCTGATGTGGATGATTAAACGGGCTGTCGCCACTGGCGAGCACTTTGTACAGCGTAGCAGCGATCCGGTCATCACAGACCGCGCCTTACCGCATCCGCTGATGGGCATTATTCCGCTGGCGGTGGTACTACTGCTGTCGTTTTTATTTCACGACAGCCTGCAACAGGCGGCGCTGATTGTCGCCCTGACCGGCGGTGTGCTCAGCCTTTATTTACTTAACTTTCGCTTTTTACATAACCCGGCCGCGGCCACCAACGAAGGTGTGCTGGGCGCGCTGTTGGCTATAGGCAACACCGCTGCTGTGGTTGGCTTTGGCTCGGTCGCCAAACTGACGCCAGCCTTTGCCAGCGTGGTCGACACCATGACGCATTTACCCGGGCCTGAGCTACTCGGTGCTGCCGTTGCAGTAAGTGCTATCGCGGGCCTAACCGGCTCAGCTTCCGGTGGCCAGGCGATAGCCCTGCCTGAGCTGGCACCGCACTATTTAGAGCGCGGCGTTGACGCCGAGCAATTGCACCGCGTGGTGGCTATTTCGTCCGGCGCGCTGGATTCCTTGCCGCATAATGGCTATGTGGTCACCACTATCCGTGCTATCTGTGGCGAAAGCCACCAAAATGCCTATTGGCCGGTGGCCGTGGTCAGTGTGCTGGTGCCGGTAGCAGGTACTGCATTGGCTATTTTTCTGTTTCAGTGGTTTTAAGGAGCGGTTATGCGTTTTATCGCAGGCTTAGTATGGTTGTTTACTGTTGCCGCAGCGGCAGAACCATTGTTAGTGGAAAAACAGCGCTTTACACTGGATACGTTTACGACTGAAAACGGCCAGGTGATTACGCCGGTGAATATCGGCTGGGAAGCCTATGGCAAGCTAAATGCCGACAAGTCCAATGTGATCCTAATCACCCATTATTTCTCCGGCAGCAGTCATGCCGCCGGTAAATACCACGCCGATGATGCCTCCCCCGGTTACTGGGATGCCATTATTGGCCCGGGTAAAGCCATTGATACCAATAAATTTTATGTTGTTAGCAGCGATACCCTGGTTAACGCTAATGTATTTGATAACAAGGTTATTACCACCGGCCCGGCAACCATCAACCCCGCCACCGGCAAGCCTTATGGTTTAAGCTTTCCGGTGGTTACCATTGGTGATTTTGTTGAGGTGCAAAAAGCCTTGCTCGACAGCCTAGGCATAAGCAAGTTACATGCAGTAATAGGCCCGTCAATGGGTTCGTTTCAGGCCATCGAATGGGCGGTGCGCTACCCGGACAAGGTCGAGCGGTTAATTCCGGTAATTGGCTCTGCGTATATGGATACCTATAGCGCGATAAAACTACAGCGCTGGGCCTACCCGATATTGCAGGATCCAACCTGGCAGGGCGGCGACTACTACGACAAAGGCCAGCCGTGGCAGGGCTTAAGCACGGCACTGGCCTATATTACGCAGGATGCGCTGCACCCGGACGGCTTTAACCCGCGCTATCCGGCCATTAGCAGCGATACAGCGCTACATCAAAGCATCAGCGCCTTACCACAAGCCTGGCAGCAATTAATGACACAAGCGCAGCAGCGGGCTAAAAAGCAAGATGCTAACCATATTCTGTACTTAGTGCGCGCTTCACAGCTGTGGCGCGCTGGCATGGGCGATAACTGGCAACCGGCACTTAGACGGGTCAAAGCTAAAACGCTGTTTTTACCAGCCAGTGGCGACTTATTGCTGCCGCCAGCGCTGAGTAAAAACAGTGCTGATGCCATGACAGCAACGGGCAATACGCCAGATTATGCTGAAATCCCCGGCAACTTCGGCCACCTCGATGGCGTTGTCGGTATTGCCGCAGTAGCACAGCAAATTTCGGCCTTCCTAAACTAACGCCGCGGTTTTTCCTGGCGGGTGCTGCAGGTATTGGGCACCCTTTTTCACCTCTCCATTAGCATTTCAATAACCTTGTGCCACACTTAGCGGTACAAAATTAAATTCAGAGTTAGTTTATTGTGATACTACGCGCCATTTTTATTGCTGTGTGTTGTTTAAAACCGCTGCAGGCCCTGAGTGATACCTTATTACTGGCCAGCAGTAATTACTACCCGCATTACGCCGAGGACTTACCGCAACAAGGTGCTGTTAGTGAAATAGTAAGACAGGCATTTTTACTGCGCGGTATCGACGTTGACATTGAATTTATGCCCTTTGCCCGCGCTTTCCATGAAAGCCGTCAGGCTAACTATATTGGTTTAGTGGCCGCCTGGTACGATGATGAGCGGGCACAGCATTTTTTTTATTCACAGCCCCTTTATGCTAACCAGATCGTATTTTTTAAGCGTAAAAGCGATACTATCCGCTACCAGGATTATGCGGATATAGCTCAGCAACAGCTGCGTCTGGCACTGGTACAAGGCTATTTGCAACCGCAGGCGTTGCTCGACAGCCAGCCCAATATGGTTAGGGTCGCCTTTGACGCCCAGGCGTTTGAGATGCTGGCCCGCGGCCGGGTAGATTTAGTCCCGGGGGATAAACTTAATGGCCTATATCTGTTACAGCACAAGCTACCACAGTATGCTGACACGCTGGATTGGTTGACACCTGCACTGGAGCTGCGGCCGATGTACTTATTATTGTCAAAACAAGACCCGCGCTCAGAGGCGCTGATACAGCAGTTTAACAGCGGTCTGACCGAGCTGCGTCACTCCGGCCAGTATCAGCAGATCCTGCAGGCGCTGCTCCCACATCACAGTGAGCCTTAACTAACAGCTAACTACGCGGGAACAACACCAGGTGGTCTAAATCCAGCCGGATACCAATTTGCTCGCCTATCGCATGGTTGTGATGGCTCAGCGCCAGGCACTGTACCAGCTCGCCACTGTGCAGCTTTAGCTGATACAGAATATGCGAGCCCCGAAAGGCTTTTTCGACTACTTGCGCCGTAATACCGCTGGCATCATCGTGCACAATATCATCGGGGCGGATCAGCACATCAACCTGATCGCCAGCCTGCACCACGCTGGCATAACGCTGGGTAAAGGTGCCCAGGTTAGTTTGCACTTGTTGGCCGTCCAACACGGTACCGGGTATTAGCACTCCACGGCCGATAAAATCGGCAACAAAACGATTAACCGGTTTATGGTACAACTCGTACGGCGTCGCCCACTGCTGTAGGCGGCCAAACTCCATCACCCCTATCATATCGGCCATGGCAAAGGCTTCGTTTTGGTCATGCGTGACCATGACCGCAGTAATGCGCAGCTGCAGCAAAATTTGACGGATTTCGCGCGCCAAGCCTTCGCGTAGTTCGGTATCCAGGCTGGAAAAGGGTTCGTCCAGCAGCAACACCTTGGGTTGCGGTGCCAGTGCCCGCGCTAATGCTACCCGCTGCTGCTGGCCACCGGACAGCTGATGGATATAGCGCTGGCCTAAATCCGGCAGCCCCACCAATTGCAGCAACCGTTTTACTGTAGCGGTTTTATCCGCTTTAGACTGCTGTGCTAAACCAAAACTAATGTTGTCGGCCACATTAAGGTGCGGGAACAAAGCAAAATCCTGAAACACCATACCTACCTGGCGCCGCTCTGGTGCCAGTTGCACGCTGTCACTGCTAACCAGTTGGCGCTGCAGGCGGATACTGCCACTGGCCACCGGCTCAAAACCGGCAATGGCCCGAAGCAAGGTGGTTTTGCCACAGCCGGATGGGCCGACTAAACAACCAATCTGGCCCTGCGCTAATGACAAGCTGACATCTTTCACTACAGTATGTCCGCCGTAGGCTACGGCAACCTGTTGTAAATCCAGCATTAATGCGCTCCTTCGTTAGCCGCTTTGACCGAGCGGGCCAATAATATCACCGGTAATAAACTCACCAGCACTATCGCCAGCGCCGGCAAGGCGGCATCAGCCAGACGCTCGTCAGACGCCAGCTCATAGGTACGCACCGCCAGCGTATTAAAATTAAACGGCCGTAAAATCAGCGTAGCCGGCAGCTCTTTTAGTACATCAACAAACACCAGCAATAACGCCGTTAATACACTGGAGCGTAGCAACGGTACATGCACTTTTTTCAGCACCTGCAATGGCGTAAAGCCCAGCGAGCGGGCCGCATTGTCCATGCTGGGTTTAATCCGCTCCAGCCCGGTTTCTACACTGTGCAGCGACACCGCCAGAAAACGCACACTGTAGGCCAGTAACAACGCGAATAGGGTACCAGAGAAAATCAGCCCGGTACGCACACCAAACCATTGCTCGGCCAGTGCGTCAATGCGGCCATCCAGATAAGCCAGTGGCAGCATAACCCCAATGGCAATAACGGTACCGGGCACGGCATATCCCAGTGCTGCCAGCCTTACCGGCGCCTGCACCAGCGCATCCCGGCGCAGCCGTTTACCGTAGGCAAACAACAAAGCCAGCAATACGGCCAACACAGCGGCCATTGCTGCCAGCGTAAAACTGTTCCATACCAGGGAAGCAAACTGCTGGTTCAGTGTGACCTGATAATTGCTTAGTGCCCAGCTACACAGTTGTAGCGCCGGGACGATAAAGCCAAACAACACCGGCAGACAACACAGTAGCAGTATGCCAAATTGCCGTAGCAGACTAACCCGGCGCAGGTTAGCTGCCTGGCTGCGCTGGCCCTGATGATAATAACGGATCTTGCGCCGTGACCAGCGCTCCAGCAGCAGCAATACCAACACAAAACCGGTTAGCATCGCCGCCAGCTGTGCCGCAGCCGCCTGATTACCCATACCAAACCAGGTACGGAAAATGCCGGTAGTAAAGGTGGTGACACCAAAGTACTGCACAGTGCCATAGTCGGCAAAGGCTTCCATCATTGCCAGCGCAGTACCGGTTAAAATGGCGGGTCGCGCCAGCGGCAGCGCCACCCGCCAAAAATGTTGCCTGGGGGTTAAGCCAAGCGTACGACTGGCCTCAAATAATGACGCCGATTGCTCATAAAACGCCGTACGCGCCAACATATACACATAGGGATACAGCACCAGCGACAACATCAGAATAGCGCCGCCTAACGATCGGATCTCGGGAAACCAATAGTCGCCATAGCGCCAACCGGTTAGCTCACGCAGGCTAGTCTGTAGCGGGCCGGCGAAGTCGAGCATGCCAGTATAGGTGTAAGCAATAATATAGGCCGGCATCGCCAGCGGAAGCAACAACAGCCATTGCAGCACGCGGCGACCAACAAATTGATACTGGCTAACCAGCCAGGCGCTGCCGGTACCCAGCAGCAGAGCCCCCAAGCCTGTGCCTCCGGCTAACAACAGCGAGTTAAGCACATAGTCAGCCAGCACCGTCTGACGCAAATGCAGCCAGATCTCGGTTTGTGGATTAAATACACTGGCAAAAATTACCACTACCGGTAACGCCAGTAACAGCGCCGGCAATAATACTGCCCAGCGCCAGATATCGCGCCAGCCTGTTAGCATCTGGCGCATACCTTGTTACAACATACTGATTTCAAATATTACTTCCAGCCTGCACGGTCCATTACCCGGATCGCCTCAGCGTTTAATTCGCCCAATTTGTCCAATTGTAACTGGTCAGCTTTAAATTCACCAAAGCCTTGTAAAATAGTACTCACCTGCACGCCGGCACGCACCGGATATTCGTGGTTAGTTTCGGCATACCACTGTTGCGCTTCTGTGGTGGTCATATATTCCAGCAACTGAATAGCCTGGGCTTTGTTAGGGGCATATTTGGCCACACCAGCGCCGGAGATATTAATATGCGCACCGCGCCCATCCTGATTCGGCCAGAACACCTGCACTTTTTCGGCGATGGCTTTTTGCGCCGGGTCGGCCAGCATACCGCCTAAGTAGTAGGTATTGGCAATGGCAATATCACAAACACCAGCAGCGGCGGCTTTAATCTGGTCGCGATCACCGCCTTTGGGTGGCATGGCAAAGTTAGCGACCAGGCCTTTGGCCCAGCTTTCGGCTTTTTCGGCGCCATCATGCGCAATAATACTGGCGGTCATCGACTGATTGTAAATATTGTCTGATGAGCGGATACAAATTTTACCTTTCCACTTCGGGCTGGCTAAATCTTCATAGGTAGATAACTGCTTAGGGTCAACCTTGCCCGGCACATATAAAATTGGCCGTGCCCGCATGGTTAAGCCATACCATTGACCGGCCGGGTCACGCATTTCTGCCGGAATAGTGTCAGTTAATACGTTTGATTCAACGGCCTGCAGTACACCTTGCTGCTTGGCACGGTATAAACGGCCAACATCAGTACTTATCAGCACATCGGCCGGGCTGTTGCGCCCTTCGCTGGCCATGCGGCTAATCAGCTCATCCGGCTTGCCGGTGATCAGGTTAACTTTAATGCCGGTTTGCGCGCTGAATTTATCCAGCAGCGGCTTAATCAGCTCTTCCTGCCGCGCAGAGTAAATATTCACTTCGCTGGCCTGGGCGGCCGCCATATTACACAGTGCTGTTACCACCGCAGCGCCAACTAAACTTAATGCCTTAACTGATTTCATCACCAAACTCCTGAAGGAAAGGGGAAACACAAAAGATAGGCTATCTAAGCATAAATACGAATTATTCTCAACGAGATTGCGCTTAAACTAATAAAAAAGCCGTTAAATATGCTTAACGGCTTTTCTTTACAACTCAGGTACGGTTTTAGTGATCGTGTGCTTCAGCAGCTTCTGCAATGCCTAACCACACCAGCTTATGCGGCATAAAGTTCAGCTGTTTGCTTGAGACCACTTCAGCATCAGCAATATCGACTGTTAGCAGTGTGCTGTCGATGGGGTTAGTGACATAAACTTTGTCATCACTGGCTGAGATCGCCAGTTCAAAGCGGGAGCCTTCTGGCATGGTGCTGACATCAGCGCTGGTTAGCTGCACTTTGGCGGCAAACTCAAACGCCGGCTCTTCCGCTTCTACAGCGCCGTCGTGTGCATGACCGTGGTAGTTCAGAATGGTTAAGTAGCCCTGGTTATCCAGCAGCACAAATTTTTCGCCTTTATCGGCAAAACCGTAGCCAATAATGTCGGCGCCTTCGCCGCCCTGCCAGTCTACTAAATCCATGTCGCCATCTTCTGCATGAATAGCAAACATGCTGCTACCGGCAAACCCCACCAGATGTTCGGCATGCTCAGCACCGACCAGAGTACCAATGCGCATGGTGCCGCTAAAATCGTCGGTGTTGGCAATTTTGCTGGCGGTAAAGGTTTCACCTTCCTGAGTTATTACCAACACTCCGTCAGTACAGCCAAAAGCAATCACATGCGCGTTCTGCGCGCTGCCATGCAAGCCCGGGCAAGTCTCGGTAAATACCCTTTCTTCATCGAAATGATCATCATGTGCATGATACAAGCCGACTTGATCCGGTAAGGTAGTCGCGCTATTGGCATCGCGGATAGTTGACAGTACATATTCGCCACGGGCCTGGGCAGCACCATGCATATGCGTGGTGTAATGCAGCACCGGGTAGCCGTTGCTGTCGGTAGTGATATCCGCATCGGTAATCACCGCCACTGCCGCTGGCGTGCTGCTATTGCCATCGCCGTCAAAAAATACAGCGGTCTGGCTGTCGGTACTGCTAATGTGAGTTGGCCGGCTGTCTGATAACACAAAGCTGCTTAATGCCGGTGCTTGCTGGTAGTCATGCAGGTGGTCTACATGATCTTCCTGGAATAAACCACCATCAACAAACTCGACCCGATCTGTAGTGCGCTGCACAACCAGCGCATAGCGTTTACCGGCAGACGCTGCCAGCGCAGAAGGTGTATCGGCTACAGCAAAGGTGTCCAGTAAGCTGCCATCTTCCAGTTCGTACACCGACAGCAGGTTAGAGTCTTTGGCGGAAATCACCAGCCGGCCGACGCTGCTGATATCACCGTGGTCATGGTCGTCGCCATGATCATGCTCATCATCGCCGGCGATTGGCTCTTTTTCGACGATATTCGTCGTGCTATCACCACAGGCGCTGAGCAGCGAGGTGGCAACCAACAGCGCCACCAGACTGAGTTTTTTTTGTAACTTTGGCTGTAACATGAACATCTCCTTGCAAAATAAAAAATTTGCCGCAGGCCAGGAACCAGATAGATACCTACGGCAAAAAACTTAAAAACTGCCGCGTAACCCCAGTGCCACAGAGCGGCCCGGTAACGGCGTTAAATCCTTTAAGAATGAGGTATGTACCCGCGCTTCTTCGTCGGTCAGGTTTTGCCCTTTCAAATAGGCGGTTAACAGCTGTCCGCCCAGGTTAAAGCGGTAACTTAGGCTGGCATCAAGCAGGGTGTAACCGTCAGTCGCAGTTTCTAATGCGGCCGTTCTATCCTGCTTAAAGTAACGGCTGGCGCGCAGATCCGCACTGTAAGCATCCTGCTCGTAGGCCAGCTCGGCACTGATGCGCAGTGGCGGCGTGCGCGGTAATTCGCCGCCCTGTTTTAACCGGGCACGGATATAATCGCCCTGCAGGGTTAATTTAAACGGCGCATTGATTTGCCAGAAATACTGGGCTTCAAAACCATGTAGCCTGACGTCGGCCGCAGTAAACAGATACACTGGCAACTCGCCAGCGTGGTCGTGTTCATCACCGTGGTCGTGGCTATGACCAGACTCAGCAAACAAACCGGTATTTTGCTGGTAATAATAGTTATCTATCTGGTTATAGAAGGCATTTAACACAAAGCCGGTATTACCGCTGAATTTACGCAGCGTAATATCCAGGTTATTCGCCGTTTCCAGTTTCACCGGCTGGCTATTTAATACAAACTCGTCGCCATCCAGGGTAAACAGCGCGCCGACTTCATAAGATTGGGTACCAATGTGCGCACCAAACGACAGCATTTCTGCTGCTGATGGAGCCCGCTGTGAGCGTGACAGTGACACGCCCAGGTTATAGCCTTCGGCAAAATCCCACACGGTACCGGCCGATAAACTGTACGGCGTAAACTTCTGGCTGACATCAAATACCCGGCTCAATCCCTCTGCATGATCATGGTCATGCTCTTCTTTGTCATTGCCATGCTCTGCTTCGTCATGGCCATGCGCAGCAATATCCGGCAGCCGCATATCAGAGGCGTCGATAGTCACGCGCTCAACTCTGGCGCCCAATTGCACCAGCCAGTGACCAAAATGACGCTCTTCCACCCAGGCCAGCGCTAGGGTTTTGCTTTCAGATGGCGGAGTAAAGGCTTCTTCGCCAATGGCTTCGAAGTCACTGTATTTATAGTGCAGGCTTAAACCACCGCGCCAATGATTAAAGGTTCGGTGTAACAGCTCAACACGCGCTTCATAGCTGTCATTGGCAAAGGTGGTGCCAACAACACCGTTTTCAATTTCAGCATGCTGATAGTCGGTATAGGCTAAACGGGTATTAACGGCGCGGATCAGGCTATTATCGACGTTAATCTCGCTCAGTAACTGCCAGCGGTTTTGCGTTAAATCGGCAAATACCTGTTCTTCCTCATGCGCATGCTCTTCATCGTCATGCCCGCCATGCGAGTGACCAGGTATACCGTACTCGCGCTCTAAGCGACCGTAAGACATACCAACATAGCCATTATCCAGCAGCCAACTGGCGCCGACAGTGCCACCCTTGGCAGTTTGGCCTGAGTTTTCAACTTTGCCTTTTTCAGCGCCTTGTTCCGGCACACTTTCGGCAAAACCCGGAATACTGTAGTTGTCGCTGTCGCGCCAGAAACCATCAACATAAACCGCAAACATATCTGTTCCGTTAACAGCTGATCCCGCTACCAGTTTTTCATTATTTACCGACTCACGCTGCAGCATCCACTCGGCCCGCGGCGTACTGCTGGTTGGCGCCCGCTCATCAACCACGTTTACTACACCTCCTATGGCGCCACTGCCATAAAATAATGTCGCCGGGCCACGCAGTACTTCAATCTGGGTGGCAGTGCTGGCTTCGCTGGCTACACCATGATCCGGGCCAACCCGTGAAGCATCACCGGCATCCAGGCCATTTTGTGTGATCAGCACGCGCGGGCCATCTAAACCGCGGATAATCGGGCTACTTGAGACACCACCATAAAAGTTTGAGTGCACGCCGACTTCATTTTTTAGCGTATCGCCCAGTGTGGCCGCCTGACGCATTTTCAGTGCATCACCAGCCAGTACATTTACCGGCAGGGAAGATTCGGTAGCTGAAGCATGAAACGGGCTGGCTTTAACATCAATGGTTTCTATGGTGGTAGCAAATAGCACCACGCTGAGGTTGTCCAGCCCGGCTGCAGGCACATCTACATGCACATTGCGGTGGGCAAAGCGGCTCGCTTCGATATGCAGCTCTGCGTCACCGGCGTTAACCTTGGCCAGTACAAAACGGCCGTTGTCATCTGTGCGGGTTTCACCGTTGGCACCCATCAGCTGTACCCGGGCATTCGCCACCGGATTACCGGCGGTGTCTGTTACTGTGCCTGTAATACTGTCGGCATAAGCCGTTGACGTTAAAGCAGCAAACACTGCTGCGGTTAACAGAGTCGGTTTAAACATTGTCACTCCATGTTAGCCATTTGCTGTCACAACCTGATCAGTCAATTTGACGATTTAAGTGTTACGTTATAACATATTTCGAATATTGTGATGTTATAACATTTTCATGACAAGCTGCAATGCTTACGATAAGAAACCGACAGCACACGGTGAATAACATAAACGGCATAGCTGCTCACTGTGCGGTATGAAGCGAGGTTGTATGAAAGATCTGATAGCGGCCATTTTATCCGGCCTTTGTGTTGTGCATTGTCTGGCCATGCCGCTGCTGCTGGCGCTGGGCAGTTCCGGCTTGCTGCTCGGGCTGTTTAGCTCTGAGTGGTTTCATTATCTGATGCTGTTACCCATCAGTGTGTTGCTGGCCTGGAGCCTGCCCGGCGGCTGGTGTGTACACCAGCGTAAAGCCCCTTTTATGTTGGGTTTAAGCGGGTTTTTACTGTTAGCCGCGGCACTGTTTGCTCCGCATGACGCCGAAACGGCGCTATCCGTTAGCGGTGGCTTACTGCTGGTTAGCGCGCATTTATATAACCGTAAGTTGCTAACGCGGCTGCAGGAGCAACTGGCATGACTGCGTTAGCCTTTACTGACTTTAGTCCGCCAAGCCGTCAGCTGTGCGCCGATGATGCCAAAGTGCTTACCGGCGTCGACACTGCCGCGGGTACTGCTGACACTGAACCCGATGTAGCCAACTTGCCTGGCGTTTGCTTAGCGACTGCGACAATTTGTCACAGCGACATAAGCTGCTGTTGGCGTTACACTTAACGCACTCAGAATGACATTACCGCTGCAATGGTTTAGTCTCTTCTGACATTTTGCAAACGGCTGCCTGGCAGCCGTATTTTTTCGTAGCAGGTAGTGCTTCGCGATGGCCAGACAACTTATTATTGCCACTGAACTTTCTGAGCAACATCAGCTTAAGCATTTTGTCCAGTTTCGCTGGGGCCTGATTGGCTTTGAAGCGCTAGCGCTTATCGCCGGCTGGTTACTGCATTATGCGGTCAGCTCGTGGCCATTACTTGGCTTGTTACTGTTAACCCATATCTGCACCAACTTACTACCCTATTGGCTGGCCGCCAGTAAAGTACCGCTAAAGGTGATTTACCTGCTGTGCTGCACGCTGGATATTCTGCTGCTGACCTGTTTATTGGCCTTAAGCGGCGGCGTTAGCAATGGCCTGGTGGCGATGCTGCTGCTGCCGGTGGCGGTGGCCGCAGTGATGCTGCCCGGACGCAGCGGCTATCTGGTTGCGGTGCTGGCGATACTCGGTTACAGCCTGTTGCTGCAGGTCGGCGATTTACACATTCCGGATATCGATACTTTGCTTACGCAAACCGCACAGCAGGCAAGCCATGTGGGTCATGACATGCATGCGCAGCATAGCAGCGGCGGCTTTAGCCAGCATATGCAGCAAATGTGGTGGGCCTTTACCATTTCAGCGTTGCTGATCAGCTGGTTTATCAGTGCCCAGGCGAAATTAAACCGGATAAAATCAAAAAAGATCAGTGAGTTACAGCAGCAGCAAATTCGCAACGAGCAAATGCTGGCATTAGCCACCTTTGCTGCCAATGCAGCACATGACTTAGCCAGCCCGATCCAAACTATGCAGCTGCTAGCCGACGAACTTGACACTGCAGCGCCCGCCGCGCAGGAGTTAAAGCAGCAGCTGCAGCGCTGTCAGCAGATAGTACAGCAACTGCGCAGTGATGCCGGCAGCCTGCGTGAAGAAAACAGCACAGCACCGCTGTGTCAGCAAACCGAACAGGCCGTAGCGCGCTGGTTGAACAGCCGGCCGGAGATCAGCCTTAGCATTGAGCGCAATTTACAAGCTGAAGATTTTAGCCTGGCCGACAGTCAGGGCTTTACGGCAGCGCTACTCAATATTCTCGATAACGCGGCTGACGCCAGCCTGGCGAATAACAGCAATCAGTTGCAGCTGCAGCTGAGCTTAAAAAGTGAAGACTTAACCCTGCAGGTGCGTGACTTTGGTGAAGGCCTGTCCGACAGCCGGCTGGCTGAACTGGGTAAATTGCCGCAGCAAAGCGAACAAGGTTTAGGCATAGGCCAGTTTCTGGCGAATATGTCGATTGAGCGCTTAGGCGGTACGGTACGCCGACAAAATGCCGGTAACGGCACCGTTACGCTGATTAGCATGCCGCGCCAACACAGCGAGCCACGCCCATGAAGCTGGTAATTGTCGATGATGATATTGCGCTGTTAAATGCGCTGTCGCGCCGCTTTAGCCAGCGCGGTTTTGATGTTATCACCATTGCAGAAGCTGTTACCACACAACAGCTTATCAGCGAAAACGCCGACACCTATCTGCTTGATCTGCGCTTTGCCAGCCAGTCCGGTTTAAACTTTGTCGCGCCGCTGCGCCAGGCACTGCCAAAGTGTCGTATTGTGCTGCTAAGCGGCTATGCCAGCATTGCCAATGCCGTACAGGCGGTAAAATTGGGGGCAGATGATTATCTGACCAAGCCAGCTGATCTGCTGCAACTGGAGCAGGCGCTGCGGGGTGAACATCTGGCCACTGAGCGTGCTACAGAAGACACTCCAGCAGTGTTATCGCCGGATCAACTGGAGTGGGAACATATAAATCGGGTACTCACCGAGCAGGATGGTAATATCAGCCGCACCGCTGAGCTGCTGGGCATGCACCGGCGCACTCTGCAGCGCAAGCTAAGTAAACACCGGCCTTAAAACTTAAGGCTGGCGCTGCCGGCAAAGCAGTGGCAGCAAGAACCGGTTCTAGCCTATTTCAACGCCCCTGGCCACCATCTTCGGCGTTGCACTCTCGCCTTAAACGAATATGTTAAGCAACGGGCTATCGACCTAATTCAGTTATAGCTCTGTTAACAACAGCATAAATCCATGAGTACTAAACCCTATTCACAGAGTTAAACGGATGGATCTGAAAGGATTAATTGGTGCCTAGGGTCGGACTCGAACCGACACGGAGTTTCCCCCGGCGGATTTTGAATCCGCTGCGTCTACCGATTTCGCCACCCAGGCACTGAGGGATATTTTGAGGTAAACGCCTGCATTATACGATGCGATTAGCGATGCGCAAGCGAATTTATGCCAAGCGCTTTTAGTTGCACAAAAATACAGCAGCTTCGAAAAAGCGCAGCCACGTGCTAAACTTGCGCGGTTTTTACTACCGGATAACGCTATGTTTGCTAATGCTCCCCGTGCGGGTTTAGTACGCCGTTTGGCGGCAATACTGTATGACTGGTTAATTTTAGCCGCATTGTGGATGGCAGCGATGGCGCTGGCGCTGTTGCTGGTAGGTATACTGAACCGCTTTGGCGTTATTTCGCTGGCAAATTATACCGACCATGCCGATTTTATTGCCCGGCATAACATTTGGTTTCAGCTGTATTCTCTGCTGTGGTTTGGCTGGTTTTATCTGTATTTTTGGTACAAAGGTGGCCAAACCCTGGGCATGCGCGCCTGGCGTTTATTACTGGTACAGCAAGATGGTGCGGCGGTTAGCCTGAAACAAGCGGCGCTGCGGGCAGCCACGGCACTGTTTGGTTTGGGTAATCTTTGGTTGTGGCTACGCTGGGGTAAAGGCCTGGCGTTACAGGATCAGCTAAGCGGCACCCAGGTAATAGTGCTGACAAAAGAACAAAGTAAGTTGCTGAACCTGCATAAAGCAGCCCGTTAGGGCTGTTTTACTATATCTGCGATATGCAGCTACACCTTTTTGCGCATAAAGTAGATAGATAACCCGATAAACAGCAGGCTGGGCAACAAGGCACCGGCCAGTGGTGGCAACTGGTACACCAGCGCCATCGGACCAAATACTTCATTGGCCATATAAAAACCAAAACCGGTTAAAATACCCATTAACACCCTGGCGGCCATTGTCACACTGCGCAGCGGGCCGAAAATAAACGATAAGGCCATCAGTAACATAGCGACAATGGTCAGCGGTTGCAGCGCTTTGCGCCAAAAGGCTAACTGGTAGCGGCTGGCATCCTGCGCATTTTGCTGCAGGTAATCCATATACTCATTCAGGCCTTTTAGCGACAGCATTTCCGGTTTAATGGTAACCACACCCAACTTGTCAGGCGTTAACGACGAGCGCCAGCGCTGGGTTGGCAATTGTTGTTTGGCAATGCGCTCAGGCGTGAAATCCAGCCGGCTTACCTGTTGCAACTGCCAGGCGTCCTGCTGATATACGGCACTGTCGGCGCTGACCAGTGCAACCAGCTGTAATTGCTCGTCAAACTGATAAATGACCAGGTCCTGCAAATTACCAAAATCATCCACTTTGCGGATATTGACAAACTGATCGCCATCTTTAGCCCAGACGCCCTGCTGTGCGGCAAACAGGCTGCCATCAGAAATCGCTTTGGTGCGCAGCTCACGGGCCGCGCGATCGCTTACCGGCGCGCCCCACTCGGCCACAGCCATTACCAGCAACATCATCAGCACTGAGGTTTTCATCACTGAGCTGATAATATTAAACCGTGACAAGCCCGCCGCCTGCATTACCACCAGTTCGCTGCTGCTGGCCAGCATGCCCAACCCAATAAGCCCGCCAATCAGCGCTGCCATTGGAAAAAAAGTCACTAAATCGCCCGGTACGCTGTACAAGGTAAACAGTGCGGCATGCACCATATCGTAGTAGCCACGTCCTATCGAGCGCATCTGGTCGATAAATTTAAACAAGGCTGAAATCGCCAGCAGCACACTCAGGGTTAACATTGAGGTACTGAGGATAGTGCGGCCAATATAGATATCGAGAATTTTCAGCATCTTAACTTCTACCTGCCAGCCAGGCTTGAAAACGTTGCGCACTGCTGCGGTTACGCATAATCAATAGAGTGCCCAGTAGCAAGGCCAGGCCATGCAGCCACCACATACCCCAGGCCGGCGGAATTTTGCCATCTTCCAGCGCCGAGCGGGCGATGATGAGCAGCGAATAATAGCCCAGATATAGCAGTAACGCCGGTAACAGCCGGCCAAACTTACCCTG
This sequence comes from Rheinheimera pleomorphica, assembly GCF_011634895.1. Lineage (GTDB taxonomy): Bacteria > Pseudomonadota > Gammaproteobacteria > Enterobacterales > Alteromonadaceae > Alishewanella > Alishewanella pleomorphica. Next base: position 663,811 of record NZ_SIRR01000008.1, read on the forward strand.
GCGTGGATTAACCCGGCTTAGCGGCACGGCAATCAGTGTCAGTAACGGAATAGATAACGGAATAGCAATACGCCAATGCCACTCGGCGATGGCTTCGGCACTGTCGGCTTGCAGCAGTTCGTAACTGGGCACACTACCTAACTTGCGCCGGCGCTGCTCGACTTCCTGCTCGCGGATCTGAATTTGATACTGGGCAAACTCGGTAATTTCATAAGCCGGCGAGGCGACATCACCGGCATAACGGCGGCCCTGCTCCAGTTGCAGCACCTGGGCACCGCTGCTGTCTTCTTTTACATTACCACTTTGCGCATACACTATGGCGTGTCCGCCCTGCTCATCACGGTTATTATTTTGTGCCACAAACACCCTTGATAGACGGCCACTGTCGCTGCCGCGGCCAACCTCATGCACAAAAATTACCGCCTTTTCATTTGAGGTATGCTGAAACCGCCCCGGCACGACCGACAGCAAACCGGCATTGGCATCGGCTTTTTCCAAGGTACGGTATTCCTGCTCTGTGGCCCAGGGGCTTAAAAACAGCGTTATGCTGCCAGCCAGCAGCGCCATCAGCAACGACAACAGCAAGGTAAGCCGGGTGACATACCATTCGCTGACGCCGGTGGCATGCAGCACGGTCATTTCACTGTCAGCGTAAATCCGGCCATAGGCCACCAAAATGCCAACAAAGGCACTGAGCGGCAGAATAATCACCGCCAACTGTGGCAGCTTTAACGCCACTATGCTCATCACCAGTTGACCGGGCAATTCGCCCTCTGAGGCGTCGGCCAGAATTTTGACAAAGCGCTGGCTAATGATAATGGTCATCAGAATGATAAATACCGCCAGCTGTGATTTAAAAACCTCAGCTAACAGGTAGCGAAAAATAATCAAAACGCCCCCTAAAAACCTGCCTTTTTGCTGGAACCCTGGCGATTTTTCAGTAAACTTGATATTTATAGCAATTATTATCGACCAAACGGCGCAGAAAACCGAGCTTTTTTATAAATTCACGGTAGAATTTAGCCAATAATGTGCCCAGCTATAGTAGCACAGTCTCTTAGAATCAGGAGTTAGTATGGAGTTCAGCGTAAAAAGCGGAAGTCCGGAAAAACAACGCAGTGCTTGCATTGTGGTAGGCGTGTACGAACCGCGCCGTCTTTCCGCCGTGGCAGAACAACTGGATAAGATCAGCGAAGGTTATATCAGCAACCTGCTGCGCCGTGGCGACTTAGAAGGCAAGCCCGGCCAGATGCTGCTGTTACACCATGTACCTAATGTACTGAGTGAGCGCGTCTTATTAGTCGGCTGCGGCAAAGAGCGTGAACTGGACGAACGCCAGTACCGGCAAATTATTGCCAAAACCATCAGCACGCTAAACGAAACCGGCTCAATGGAAGCGGTTTGCTTTTTATCCGAATTACACGTTAAAGGCCGCGACACCTACTGGAAAGTGCGCCACGCGGTAGAAACCACTCAGGACTGCCTGTATGTGTTTGACCGCTTAAAAAGTAAGAAAGATGAAACCCGCCGGCCATTGCGCAAAATTGTCTTTAACGTGCCAACAAGGCGCGATCTGACCATTGGTGAAAAAGCGGTAGAACACGGCCTGGCTATCGCGGCCGGTATAAAACAGTGTAAAGACGTCGGCAATATGCCGCCGAATATCTGCACCCCACAGTATCTGGCCGATCAGGCGCTGCTGCTGGCCGAAAGCTCCGCCAACATCAGTGTAGACGTGCTGGGGCCGGAAGAGCTGGCCGCGCATGGTATGAACTCTTACCTGGCCGTGGGCCGCGGTTCGGTTAATGGCCCACGCATGGCGGTGATTAAATACAACGGCGCCGGCAATGACAGTGCCCCTGTGGTATTAGTTGGCAAAGGCTTAACCTTCGACTCTGGTGGTATCAGCTTAAAGCCGGGCGAAGGCATGGACGAAATGAAGTATGACATGTGCGGCGCCGCTTCTGTGCTTGGCACCATGCATGCTGTGGTGAATTTAAACCTGCCAATTAACCTGGTTGCCGTGCTGGCTGCCGCTGAGAATATGCCCGATGCCAACGCCTACCGGCCTGGCGATATCCTGACGACGATGTCAGGGCAAACGGTAGAAGTGTTAAATACCGATGCTGAAGGCCGCTTGGTACTGTGTGATGCGCTAACCTATGTTGAGCGCTTTGACCCTGAGCTGGTTATTGATGTAGCCACCCTAACCGGTGCCTGTGTTATTGCGCTGGGTAAGCACGCCACCGGCTTAATGAGCAACCATAACCCGCTGGCGCACGAGATTTTAAATGCGTCTGAGCAAAGTGGTGACCGCGCCTGGCGCCTGCCACTGTGGGATGATTATCAGGAACAGCTGGAAAGCCCCTTTGCTGACTTTAGCAACTTAGGTGGCCGTGCTGCCGGTACTATTACCGCGGCCTGCTTTTTGTCACGTTTTACCCGCAAATATAACTGGGCGCATCTGGATATTGCCGGAACCGCCTGGCGTAGTGGTGGTAAAGACAAAGGCTCTACCGGCCGGCCGGTGCCGCTGCTAACCCAGTTTTTAATTAACCGGGTAGGCCAGCAGCAGGATCACTAATGCACGTTAGCTTTTACCTGCTAAGCGACACAGCGGCAGACGATACCGCGAGCCAAAATGAGCTGAGCACTGTGCCAGCTCATTTTGCTTTAGCCTGCCAGCTGTGCGCCGACTTGTACCGCGCCAGGCAGCGTGTTTTCGTTTATACTGCCAACCAGCAACAGGCAGAAGCGTTTGACGAGCTGCTGTGGCAGTTTGATGCAGAGCGTTTTGTGCCACATAACTTAAGCGGCGAAGGCCCAAAATACGGCGCACCGGTCGAAATAAGCTGGCAGGCGCCAAAACAACAGCGGCAGGTACTAATTAACCTGACCGACACGGTGCCGGCCTTTGCCAACCGCTTTAGCCAAATTATCGAATTTGTTCCCACTGCCGCGCCCGACAAGGCGCTGGCGCGGGAGCGTTTTAAGCACTATCGTCAGCAGGGCATTACGCCAACTACCGTCAATGCCGGCTGAGCTACAGGTACTATCATGGAAAAGACGTTTAACCCCAGTGAAATAGAACAGGCCATGTATAACGCATGGGAAGCCAAAGGCTACTTTAAACCCAGCGGCGACGACAGCCATGGCAACTACTGCATTATGATCCCGCCGCCGAATGTAACCGGCAGTCTGCATATGGGCCATGCGTTTCAACAAACCATTATGGATGCGCTGATCCGTTACCAACGCATGCAGGGCAAAAATACGCTGTGGCAAGCCGGTACCGACCACGCCGGTATTGCCACCCAAATGGTGGTAGAACGCAAACTGGCCGCCGAGGGCCAACCGGGGCGTCATGCCCTTGGTCGCGATGCTTTTATCGATAAAATCTGGCAGTGGAAGGCAGAATCTGGCGGTAATATCAGCGCGCAAATGCGTCGGCTGGGTAACTCAGTAGACTGGCAACGTGAGCGGTTTACCATGGACGAAGGCCTGTCTAACGCGGTGCAGGAAGTGTTTGTCCGCCTGTTTGACGACGACCTGATTTATCGCGGTAAGCGCCTGGTGAACTGGGATCCGAAACTGCACACCGCCATCTCTGATCTGGAAGTGGAAAACAAAGAGCAAAAAGGCCAGATGTGGCACCTGCGTTATCCGCTGGCGGATGGCGCACGCACCGCTGAGGGTAAAGATTATCTGGTGGTGGCGACCACCCGGCCAGAAACCATGCTCGGCGACACCGGCGTAGCGGTTAACCCCAAAGACGAGCGCTATCAGGCACTGATAGGCAAAGAGATCGTCCTGCCACTGGTAAACCGCCGCATTCCTATCGTTGCAGACGAGCACGCCGATATGGAAAAAGGCACCGGTTGCGTCAAAATTACCCCGGCGCACGACTTTAACGACTACGAAGTCGGTAAACGTCAGCAGCTACCGATGATTAACGTCATGACACCCGACGCCACTATCCGTGCAGACGGCGAATGCTTCCACAGCAATGGCGAAGCGAATAGCGAGATGACAGCAGCAATTCCGGCCGAGTATCAGGGCCTGGACCGTTATGCCGCGCGTAAGGCCATTGTTGCCGCTTTCGATGCAGCCGGCTTGCTGGACAAAGTTGAAGAGCATAACAATACCCTGCCTTATGGTGATCGTAGCGGCGTGGTGATAGAACCGCTGTTAACCGATCAGTGGTATGTACGGGTAGCGCCGTTGGCCAAAACGGCGGTAGAGGCCGTTGAAAGCGGCCAAATCGAATTTGTCCCCAAGCAATACGAAAACATGTACTACAGCTGGATGCGTGACATTCAGGATTGGTGTATTTCACGCCAGCTGTGGTGGGGCCACCGTATTCCGGCCTGGTATGACGAGAACGGCAAAGTGTATGTTGGCCGCAACGAAGCCGAAGTGCGCGCCAAGCACCAGTTGGCTGACAGCATCACGCTAAAACAGGATGACGACGTACTGGATACCTGGTTTAGCTCAGCGCTGTGGACTTTCTCTACCTTGGGTTGGCCAGAAGATACCGCCGAGCTGCGCACCTTCCACCCTACCGATGTACTGGTAACCGGTTTTGACATCATCTTCTTCTGGGTGGCGCGGATGATCATGATGACCATGCATTTTATTAAAGATAAAGACGGCAAACCGCAGGTCCCGTTTAAAACCGTGTACGTAACGGGTCTTATCCGCGATGAAAACGGCGATAAGATGTCAAAATCCAAGGGCAATGTCATTGACCCGCTGGATATGATTGATGGTATCAGCCTGCCGGATCTGCTGGCCAAGCGCACCAGCAACCTGATGCAGCCACAGCTGGCAGAGAAAATTGCCAAAGCCACCGAAAAGCAGTTTCCGGACGGCATCAGCGCCAGCGGTACTGACGCCCTGCGTTTTACCCTGGCCGCACTGGCCTCAACCGGCCGTGATATCAACTGGGACATGAAACGCTTAGAAGGTTACCGTAACTTCTGCAATAAGCTGTGGAATGCCAGCCGCTATGTGCTGATGAACACCGAAAGCCAGGACTGCGGCTTTAATGGCGGCGACATGCAATTATCACTGGCTGACAAGTGGATTTTGGCGCAGTACCAGCAAACGGTGAAGCAGGTACGACAGTACTTTGACAGCTACCGCTTTGATTTAGCCGCCACCGCCTTGTACGAATTTACCTGGAACCAATTCTGTGACTGGTATTTAGAGCTGACCAAGCCGGTGCTGTTTAAAGGTAACGAGGCGCAGCAACGCGCTACCCGCCATACGTTGGTTACCGTGCTGGAAAGCTTGCTGCGTTTAATGCACCCTATAATGCCGTTTATTACTGAAACCATCTGGCAATCGGTAAAACCGCTGGCAGACATTGCTGCTGAAAGCATTATGCTGCAAGCCTATCCAGACGTAGATGACAGCCTGATTGACAGCACCGCTACCGCCGATTTGGAATGGCTAAAGGCGGTGATCACGGCCATTCGTAATGTGCGCGGTGAGATGAATATCGCGCCCAGCAAGCCGCTCAGCATACTGCTGCGCAACCTGAATAGCGAAGAGCAACGCCGGTTAAGCGAAAACCAGAATTTCTTAATGAACCTGGCCAAGCTGGAAAATATTACCGTGTTAGCTGCAGGCGAGCAGGCACCCACTTGTGCTGCACAGTTAATCGGCAGCATGGATTTACTTATCCCGATGGCCGGTTTAATTGATAAAGACGCCGAGCTTAGCCGTATTGCCAAACAGCTGGAAAAAACCCAGCAGGAACTGGCCCGGGTAGCCGGTAAACTGGCCAATGAAGGCTTTGTCGCCAAGGCACCGGAAGCGGTACTGCAAAAAGAGCGCGCCAAGCAAGCCGAGCTGGAGCAAGCCGTAGCCAAACTGCAAGCCCAGCAAGCGGAAATCGCGGCGTTATAACAACTGATACGCCGGCAAGACGCCGGCGTTTTTCTAAGGAAAGAGATGAACTGGTCAGATTTTCACTCCAACTGCCGCTTTTTGGCGGTGTCAGACCACCAAACCGACGCTGGCACTAACGCCAACGACAGCCTGTGCCAGCAATTATGGGCAGCGCTGCTTAAGTTGCCGGAGGCTCAACGCCGACAAAGCGCTGAGCTTTATGGTCAGTTAAGTTTTCAACAGACGCTATGGGCGCAAAACAGTATCAATGCCTTGCTCTACCTCAGTCTGCTGTATGGTATTTTTCTGTTTATCTCTGCCTTGCATCTGGTAATTATCTGGCCAAGCTTTGATGATTTTTACCGCCAATTAGACCCGGCATTTAACCTTACCGCTGGCGGTCTGCGCCAGGCCTGGCCGTTGCTGATGTTAGTATGCAGCGCGCTGTTGCTGGGTAACTGGTTATATTTTATTACGGTTAAACGGCTACTTGCTGGCCAGTCGACTGAGCTTAGCAGTAAATTAATACCGCGCCTTGCCCGGCGTAATATTAACCGCCTGACGGCATTGGCCTGGTACCCTATTACGCAACACCAGCAAACTGACAACCCACTGCAGCGGCAACTGCAACCACTGCGGCAACAGCCTTGTCTGCTGGCATGCGAGCTACAACAACAATGGGTGCAGTGCCAGCAGCAAATTACACTGAGCCTAAACAGCAGAATGAAAACCCTGCAGCTGGCCAATGCTGTGTTAATCACCGCAGCCGTTGCCCAGTTACTGTTTGTTAATTATCAGCATTTGTTCGACATGGGAGTCGTAGTATGAAACAGCTAGTCCGGGGCTTTACCTTAATAGAACTGATGGTCGTCGTCGCCATGATAGGTATACTGGCATCGGTTGCGCTGCCCTCTTATCAGGTTTATCTGCACCGCGCTGATATGGTTGAAGCCTTGTCGTTGTCTTCAACCGCCCGGGAAGAAATTAGCCAGTATTATAAACAGCAGCTCAGTTTTCCGGCTGATAATGCCGCGGCGGGGTTGCCCCCGGCAGATAAGCTGATAGGCAACCGCGTTAGTGCAATTCATATTGAACAAGGCGCCATTCATATCACCCTGGGCCATAAAATTGCCCAACCACTGCAGGGTAAAATATTAAGCTACCGCCCCGCCGTAGTCGATGGCAGCCCTGCCAGCCCGATATCCTGGTTATGTGGCTACGACACCGCCGTAACGGGTATGCAAGCGATAGGCGAAAACAAAACCACAGTACCGCCTGAGCTATTGCCATCGAACTGCCGTTAAGCATTTAAAACCGCCAAAGCTCAACCAGATCACAGTTGTAGAACGCAAAATTTTTGCTATGATTGCGCGGTATTTCGGCAACTGGCTGACTATACGCTTGCACTGCGTATTTATGCAGTAAAGTCTGGTGTTTAGCGCGCGGTTATTTGGCGCAGCACAGCGGATAAATGCAAGCAGCCGCGCCGTTGGGTTGGGTTATCTGCTGCAACGGTTCACTTAACGCTTATCCGGCCTGCCGGATTTTTTTTACTGAGAATAATCAATGATGTCAGCAGATACCCTGGTCGAGAGTCTCGCCGAACCTGTTGCCGCAGCGGCCGAAGCGGCCGCTGTTACCCCTACCGCTATTAGCCTGATCCCACCTGTGGTGGTGCTGGCTATTGCTATCTGGTTAAAACGGCCAATTTTAGCCCTGGTGATGGGGGCTATTGCCGGCCTGTTGCTGTTATCTCCTGCCGGCGCACTTAGCAATATGGCCGATACCTCATTGCGGGTAATGCAGGATGAAACCATCGGCTGGCTTATTCTGGTGTGTGGTGGTTTTGGCTCATTAATTGCGTTACTGGTGCATACCGGCGGAGCCTTTGCCTTTGGCCGCGCCGCGCAAAATGTGGCGAAAGGCCGTAAATCCTCGCTGCTGATGACCTGCTTTTTGGGCATAGTGATCTTTGTAGATGACTATTTAAATGCGCTGACTGTCGGCGAAACCATGAAGCGTATCACCGATAAATATAAAGTCTCGCGTGAGATGCTGGCTTATGTGGTCGACTCTACCGCGGCACCTATCTGTGTGCTCATTCCTATTTCGACCTGGGCGGTGTTTTTTGGCGGCTTACTGGTGGCCAATGATGTCGCCCCTGCCGGCGATGCCAGCGGTATTCAAACCTATATTTCGGCCATTCCGTATATGTTATATGCCTGGCTGGCGATGCTGATGGTGATTTTGGTGATCTTAGGTGTAGTGCCCGTATTTGGCCCGATGAAAAAAGCCGAGCTGGCCGCCCGGCAAGCCACCATTGCGGCGGTAGATGCGCCCAACTCGGCTACCACGGCACAAGATACGCACTCCGCCGACGACTTTGCTGTGCAGTCGTTTGAGCAAGAGTTTGAACAAGCCGATAAAAGCGGCGGCAAACTGCATAACTTCCTGCTGCCGATGATTATGCTGGTCGGCTTTACCATCTGGTTTGATATCGACGTCTGGCAAGGCCTGTTGATGACTTTCGTGATCACCCTGCCGCTATATCTGCTGCAGCGGCTGATGACGATAAGCGAAATGATGGACCAGATGATCCACGGCTTTAAAACCATGCTGCCGGCTATTTGTACCGTTATTGCTGCTTTTGTGTTTAAAGATGTGTGTGATCAGCTGGGCCTGCCGCAGTTTATCATCGACAATCTGGCGCCTTATATGAGTGCCCAGTTGCTACCGGCGCTGGTGTTTTTCTCCATGGCGATCCTGGCCTTTGCCACCGGCTCGTCCTGGGGTATTTTCGCCGTGTCTATTCCCATTGTGATGCCGCTGGCGTTTGCGGTGGAAGCCAATATTCCGCTGGTAATAGGTGCGCTGCTATCGGCCAGTTCGTTTGGTAGCCAGGCCTGTTTTTACAGCGACTCTACCGTACTGGCCGCACAAGGCTCTGGCTGCAACCTGATGAGCCATGCCTTAACCCAGTTCCCCTATGCCTTTATGGCGGCGGTACTGGCATTTTTTGGCTTTTTAGCCCTGGCGTAACAGCCACAAACCCACTCCGTAATAAAGGCGCTAATGACAGCGCCTTTTTTTTATCAGCTTATTTTTCAACAATTTGTCACTTTTTTATCCCTGACAAAACGGCGTTACACTGTTACCTTATATAACAACACTGAACTGCCTGTTTACCGGAGGCATTATGCTGACCTTACTGGCTAAAATTCTTAAAGTTTTGAACTCCGAAGCCTCGCCCTGGCAGATTGGCTGGGCTATCGCCCTGGGTTTGTTTATCGGTATTTTGCCGTTTGGCTTGCTAAGTTTACTGATCGTATTGATTGTCTGCCTGCTGACGGTCAATTTATCCACCTTTATTGTGGTCTGGGGCCTGACCGAAGGCCTGATGCTGCTGTTTGCCGATCCACTGGAGCGCCTGACCTGGCAATATGCTCAGAATGAACAATTATTGCAGCTGTTAGCCAATACCGAAACGCTGCAACTGTTACATTTGCACCATACCCTGACCCTGGGCGCCTTTTTGCTCGGTGCCTTACTACTGCTGCCGGTGGCCTGGCTGGCAAAAGTGCTGGTACTGCAATACCGCTCGCGCATTATGACCAGCGTGCAAAAATGGAAAATTATGCAGATGCTTAAAGCCAGCAAGCTGTACGCCCTGTATGAAAAAATGAATTAAGGAGCGCGCCATGATTATTCGCAAATCGGGTTGGTTAGTCTTTATCGTGTTTTTCGCTGCGCTGCTGGCACTGGTATATCTGCTGGCAGGCCCGGCTATCCGCATCGGTATGGTATACAGCCTGGAAAAAGCCGTTGGCAGTGAGGTCAACATCAATAAGGTAGGGCTGGAGCTGGCGCCGCTGGCCTTGCGTATTAACCAGCTGCAAATTACCGATGCCGCCAACCCGACGCATAACAGCATCAGCTTTGGCCATGCGCGGGCGTCGCTGGAGCTGTGGCCGGCACTGCTGGGCTACTATGTTATCGATGAACTGACGGTGGACGGCTTACAATATGGCGCCAAGCGCAATGAACCGGGTAAGGTATATCGTCAACCTGGTACTGACGGCGAAAAAGTTGATTTAGCACAGCTGCTACAGGTCGATTTACCCGATGCCGATACGCTGATTGCCCGGGCCAACCTGCAAACCCCGGCTAAGGCAGAGGCCTTAAAACAGTTGGCGCAGGACGAGCAGCAGCAACTGCAAAACTTAAAAAGCCAGTTACCCAGCAAAGATAGCCTGGCACAGTATCAACAGCAGATTAAAGCGTTAACCGACAGCAAAATTACCAACGCCGCCGATTTAGCTGCTAAGGCTGAGCAATTACAACAGTTAAAAGACGCGCTTAACGCTGAAAAAGCCAAAGTTGAGCAGATTAAGCAACAGCTAAGCCAAAGCAAAACGGCGCTGCAACAGGCGGTAAACGAGCTAAAGGCGGCCAGTAAGGCCGATTACGCCAATGTACAACAGCTGGCTAACTTAACGGAGGGTGGCCTGGCCGGCATTAGCCAGATATTACTCGGCGATCTGTGGGCTGAACGTATCAGCCAGTTACAAAGCCTGTACTTACTGGCCAAACCCTATTTACCCGAACAACTTCCCCAAGCTAGCAGCAGTGCAGCACCAGAGCCGGTATTACCCAACCGCATATTGCCGCTGCCCAGCCAGCCGTATCCGGATTTTTGGGTAAAAACGGCCCGGGTAAACTGGCTTATCGGCGGCGGTGAGGCCACCATAGCACTTAAAGATATTACCGCTCAGCATCAGCTAATTAACAGCGCCACCCGTTTTACACTGGATGTTAAACAGCTACCGCAACTGGCGGCTTTTAATTTAAGCGGCGATTTTGCCATTCTGGAGCAGATGGTTACCAACCTGAACTGGCAGCTGGAGGGCCTGAACCTGCAGCCGCTGAGTCTGGGCCAGGGGGATACCGCACTGGACTTAGCCGCCGGTCTGCTAAGCTCAAGCGGCAAACTGAACCTGACCAACAACCAAATCAGCCAAAGCGCTAACCTGGTGCTTAACGCGGCTAACTTTAACAGCAGTGGCAATAAGTATCTGCAGCAGCTGGCGGGCTTGTTAAACCAACAACAACAAATTCCACTGAATATCAGTGCCAGCGGCTTAATCAGTGCGCCCGAAGTGAGTATCCGTTCATCGCTGGATAAGCTGCTAGGCGATGCGTTACTGGGCGAAGCCAAGCAAAAAGTGGCGGCTTATCAAAGCCAGTTGCAGGCTAAACTGGACAGCCAGCTGCAAACCGGTCTGGCCGGCCAGCAGGACTGGGCAGCCATGCTGAGCCAGCAAGATGGTGAAGTTGCTGACGTTAGTGCCAGCATTGAAAATATGCTGAACGCCAAGCTGGCTGATGTTAAAGATCAGGCCAAAGACAAGCTGAAAGACAAGCTGTTGAACAAACTGGGTGACGGCTAATCTACCCGCTGATGTTGTCATTGGCCATTACGCATGTTAACGCTTTAAAGCCGGAGGATCTGTGAGCACCGCCACACCAACAAGCTTAATACCCGCGCTATGGCATAATCATCAGGGCAAGGAAAGGCAGGTTGGTATAGAGCTGGAATTTGCCGGTTGTCAGCCAGAGCAGATCCTCAGCTGCATTGTGCAGTGCTATGGTGGTGAGGTGGTGAAGCAATCCATCTTTAACTACCGGGTTAAAGGCTCTGCAGTGGGTGACTTTGTGCTGGAACTGGATGCCCAGTTATTACAACAACTGGTGTCCAGCGACAGCCCGCTGCCGCTTGATAACAGTGCGACGGATATCGCACAACGGCTGTTAAAAGCCGCAGCGGAGCAAGTTGTGCCCTGGGAAGTGGTGACGCCGCCCATCGCCGTTAGTGAATTATCCCAAGTCAATACGCTGATCGCCTGCCTGCGACAACAGGGAGCCAAAGGTACCCGGCACGCTATCCAATTCGCTTTCGGTTTGCACCTTAACCCGGACTTACCGGCGCTGTCAGGGACAACCTTGCTGCGCTATCTGCAAGCCTATCTGTGCTTATACGATTGGATTTGTCAGCAGGAAAACATCGATATCACCCGCAAGCTAACGCCTTATGTCGACCATTTTAGCAAAGCCTATATCTTGCATGTTACCGCAGCGGATTATCAGCCCGACCGCCAGCAGTTTATTCAGGATTACCTGCAGTTTAATCCAAGCCGAAACCGTAGCCTGGATTTGCTGCCACTGATTGCCTACCTTGAACCGGATGCGGTGCGCGAGCTAGCGGATAATAGCCTGATTAAAGCCAGGCCAACTTTTCATTATCGCTTACCAAACTGTGATATCGACAACCCCGACTGGGATCTGACATTAGCCTGGTCTTTATGGCTTCAGGTTGAACAACTGGCCAATAGCGACAGGCTACCAGGCTTTATGGCAAGCTTTCGCCAGCACTTCAGCAAACTGACATACGGTTTAGACAACAGCTGGCTCAGCTGTTGCCAGCAATTATTACAACAATTGCAGCAAGACAGTAAAGCGTGATGAGCCAGTCTAAACCGCTGGTGGCGGTAACCGGACCGGCTAAACGTTTGCCGCTTGGCTGGTGGGCAATACGCTTTAATTTGTGGCTCAATGGCTTACGGGGTGTCTATTTGTACCCCGGTGCTAAGCCACTGCAACAGCCGATTCAAGGCCTGATCATCAGTGGCGGCGATGATATTCATCCGCAGCATTACAATCAGCCGGCGTTGCAACACAGCCGCTATGATCCGGCCAGAGATCAGTTAGAAATGGCTATGCTGCAGCGCTACCTTGACTCGAAAGTGCCTATTTTAGGTATTTGCCGCGGCGCTCAGTTACTTAATATTGTTGCGCATGGCTCCTTGTATGACGACATAAGAGCAAAGCGGCAAAAAACACCAAACAAATACACCGCGTTGCCGGTTAAGCAGGTAGAGATAGCCGATAACAGCCGATTGGGCACTTGCCTGGATGATACCAGCCCGATGGTCAACAGCCTGCATAACCAGGCGGTAAAACAACTGGGTGATGATCTTATTATCACGGCGCGCGACGCCGATGGCTTTGTGCAGGCGATAGAACATAAAACGCGCTTTGTTATTGGTGTGCAATGGCACCCTGAATACCTGCCCTATCTGGCATCACAACGCCAACTGTTTCGCTGTTTTGCCAACGCGGTTAGGCGCTGTTATCACAACACAGAACCCGACTAAACAACGAGTCGCTGCTATCGCATCTGTAACAGAGTGTTGCCGCCTGTAAGCGCCTGTTTCTCCCTTCACCACTGAGCGCGAAATCCCCTCCTTTTATCCCAGCCCTATCGCTTTTTGCCCCCAGATCGCTAGATTTCAGCACACGACTGTGGATGGATACCGCCGCTATGAATTTAACCCGCACTGCCCTGAAGAATCCGGCCAGCATTATTGTTATTGCCATACTGCTGATGTTGTTCGGCATTATCAGCCTGTTGAAATTGCCCATTCAGATCACACCAGATATTGAGCAGCCGCAAATTTCTGTCTTTACCGGCTGGCGTTCAGCCGCGCCGCAGGAAGTTGAAACCGTTATTATTGAGCCGATTGAAAATGCCATTAAAAACACCCGTGGCGTGGTGAAAGTGGAGACCAATATTCAACGCGGCTTTGGCGCCATTACGCTCACCTTTGATGTTGGCGCCAATATGCAGCAGGCCATGCTGGATGTGATTAACAACCTGAACCAGGCACCACCGTTACCCCTGGATGCGATAGAGCCAACGGTCGTCGCCGGCGGTGGCCAGAATACGCCAAATGCCGCGTCTGTGTTGATACGGCCGTTACCGGGCAACCATGTCACGGATATGTCGCGTTATCAGCAACTGATAGAAGATGTCGTTTACCCACGCTTAAGCCGTATTCAGGGCGTAGGCCAGGTAAATTTAAACAGCCAGCGGCCGCGTGAATTACGTATCAGCTTTGACCCACACCGTGCTGCAGCTCTGGGCTTAAGTATCAACAATGTTGCTGCTCAGGTTCGCGGTGCCACTGATGCCTCTGGTGGCTTTGCCGATGTCGGCCGGCGTCAGTATACCGTGCGCTTTGCCGGCCAGTTCACACCAGAAAGTCTGCTGGAGATGATTGTCGGTTACAGCGGTGAGCGGCCGGTGTATCTGCGCGATGTGGCCAGCGCCGAAGTCGGCTTTAGCGACCGCACTGGTTTTACCCTGCGTAACGGCGCAGAAGCCTACTACATTACCATTGCCCGTAATAATGACGCCAATACTGTTGCGCTGCTGGATGATATTAATGCGGCTATTACTGAGTTAAACCAGGGCGCACTGCTGGAAGCCGGTTTAATGATGGATTTAAGCTTCGACGCCTCTGTGCATATTCGCAACGCATTGGCCCTGGTTAAAAGCAATCTGGGCCTGGGTGTAGCGCTGGCACTGGTTATTTTATGGCTGTTTATGCGTGGCTGGCGTGCTACCGCCATTATTGCCTTAAGCATACCGCTATCACTGGCGGTAGCGCTGCTGTCGCTGCAACTGCTGGGGCGCAGTCTGAACGTTATCTCGCTGGCCGGTTTGGCGTTTGCTGTCGGTTTAGTGCTGGATGCGGCCATCATAGTGCAGGAAAATATTCTGCGCTTACGCGGCGAAGGGTTGGACGATAAAAAAGCGGCCCTGCGCGGCGCGGCACAAGTAGGCGGCGCGCTGCTGGCATCAACAGCCACCACAGTAGCGATATTTTTGCCGATCTTATTTATGGCCGGCATCGAGGGCCAGTTATTCTCTGATCTGGCCTTAACCTTAGCCATTGCCGTGTGCAGCAGCTTAGTGGTGGCACTGACGATAGTGCCACTGGCCAGCCGCTACTGGCTGGGTAATACCAGGTTACAGGATCCATTCTCTGCCTACTGGCAGCGCCTGGCCGCTCTGGTGATGCGTTTAACCAGCAGTAACAGCAAACGTATCAGTTGGGTCGCAGGCTTGTTGCTGGCCTCTGTTGTGGTAAGTGCCACTTTGCTGCCCCGCACTGACTTTATGCCCCGTGCCCCGATAGATGGTTTCTTTTTTAGCTTCAGCCTGCCACCAGGTGGCAATATTGAGTTTTTGCAACAAGAGCTGGCTAACCGGGTGGTAGAGCGGCTGGAGCCGTACTACAGCGGCAATAAAGCGCCTGGTATCAAAAGTTATAACTTTTACTCTTACGGCCCTAATGCCAGTGGCGGCTTTATTTACGCCGCAGACCCGACACAAGTTGAAAGCCTGATGCAAGTGGTGCGGGATGAGGTGTTTGCCGGTATCCCGGATACCCAGGTGTTTTTATTTCGCGGCTCGATGATTAATGTTTCTGGCGGCGGTGATGGCCGTAGTGTCGAACTGAACCTGCAAGGCGCCGATTTGCCGGCGTTGCAGCAGGTGGCCGCGGTAGGTATCGGAGCTGTGCAACAGCATCTTAAAGGCGGCAGCGCCCAGCCGGTGCCATCGCTGGAAATGGCCGAGCCAGAGTTGCAACTGCTGCCTTTTGACCGCGCCATCAGCCAGGCCGGTCTAAACCGGGCCGACGTCGCCAACTATGTGCGGGCTTTTACCAGCGGTTTGTTTGTCTCGGAGTATTTTGACGGTAACGACCGGATGAATGTGATTTTACGCGCCGAACGCTGGCAAAGCCCGGAGCAATTGGCGGCCATGCCGCTGGTCACGCCAAGATCAGGTGTACAGGCGCTCGACTCGCTGGTGCATATCCGGCAAACCGTCGGGCCGTCACAGCTGCGCCGTATTGGCGGCAAACGCACTGTCAGTTTAATTATTCGCCCGCCCGAAGGTATGTCACTGGATGAAACCATGGATATTGTCACCCGTCATGTAATGCCGCCCATGCAACAGGCCTTACCGCAAGGTGCCAGCCTGTTACTTAGTGGCAATGCCAGTCAGATGAATTCAGCAATAGATGAAATGCTGCTGAACTTCGGCCTGGCGCTGCTCATCCTGCTGCTGTTAATGACAGCCCTGTTCCGCTCACTGCGTGACGCCCTGCTGGTACTGTTGGTGATGCCGTTGGCTATTGCCGGTGGCGTATTGGCGCTGGCTGCAGTGAACGTGTTTAGCAACCAGTCACTCGATTTGCTGACCATGATTGGCTTTATTATCTTGCTGGGTTTAGTGGTTAACAATGCCATATTGCTGGTAGATCAAACCCGTACTGCCGAACGCGAAGGCTTAAACCGGCAGAGCGCTGTGCAACAGGCGGTATTATTGCGCGCCAGACCCGTGTATATGAGCACGCTGACCAGCCTGTTTGGTATGTTGCCGCTAATGCTGATCCCCGGTGTTGGCGCCGAGATTTACCGTGGTTTAGCTACGGTTATCGTCGGCGGCATGGCTATCAGCGCACTATTTACCCTCATTCTTCTGCCCGCAGTGCTACAGATGCAGCGCCCGGCCTCACTGCGTAAGCACCTTACTACCGCATTAACCAAAGGACATCAGCATGCGTAACTCAATACTTGCTCTCTCGCTTATTTTATTAAGTCCGCTGGTGCAGGCGCAGCAGGCTCCGGCCAGTACAGTGCAGTTAACTGAAAGCCGTTTGTCGTACGAGGTGCCCACCCTGGACGTACCGGCCACAGTCTACAGCAGCAACAACACTGAGCTGACCTCTGGCGTCGATGGCAGGCTGCATTGGGTAGCAGAGGCCGGTACCCTGGTACAGGCCGGCGATATCGTCGCTGAACTTGACCCGACACCGCTAAAGCTGCAACGGGCCGAACTGGCTGCACAGCTGCAGCGTGCTACCTTGCAGGCCGATTATTTTCAGCGCGAATATCAACGCTTAACTGAGCTGCAACATAGCCAGAGCATTGCTTTGCTGCAGCTGGATAAAGCCCACTCTGACCATCAGCTGGCGCAGGCAGATGCCGCTATTATCCGCGCCCGGTTGGCGCAGCTTGACGACCAGCTTAGCCGCACCAAAGTAACAGCCCCCTTCGCCGGTGTTGTCGCAGAGCGCTTGCGTCAGGCCGGCGGTGACGTTAGCCGCAATACGCCTTTATTACGCTTGCAGGATATTTATCAGCTGGAAGTAAGAGCTTTTATCCCGCTGCAGTATCTGCGCTACGTGCGCCCGGGCGACAAGCTGGACGTCAGCAATGGTTTAAAGCAGCAACAGCTGGCCGTGACCGCCCTGATCCCGGCAGCCGATGCCCAGAGCCAGCGCGCCGAACTGCGGTTAAAACTGCACAAAAATAACAGCGATTGGCTGGCCGGTGAAATGGTTAACGTTAAAGTGGCAACCCGTGACAGCAAAGCCGCAGTAACCGTGCACCGCGATGCCTTATTGCTGCGCAGCGATGGCACCTATGTGGTCACGGTAGACGAGCAAAACATCGCCCATCGTAAGGCTGTCAAAGTCAGTGAGGGTAGTGGCGACTGGGTCACGATAGATGAAGGCTTAAGCGCCGGTGAAAAAGTGGTAACCCGCGGCGCCGAGCGGCTGCGTGACGGCCAGGCTGTTACCCAAAGCTAACTGCGCACAAAAAAGCCGCCTAACATGGCGGCTATTTTACTGCTGGTGTTTACTCTTCATCATCATCAAAATCAACGTCTTCATCACCTTCAAAATAGGTGCCCCAGCCGTCGTATTCTACCTTGTGTTTTTTCGCCAGCTCTTCCAGCTTAATGGCGTCGGCGACGATGCTGTCGGCGTCGAGTGATTGCTCGCGGATGGCGTCGAATACCCAGGCATTGCTGCCGTCTTCAAACTCCACTTCTTCAGCGTCGGTTACTTCATAGCCTTGCTTAAACAGCTCTACCGCCAGTTTTTCCAGCTTGGCAAAGTCTTTGTCGTAAAAGTGATGCTCGATGGTGTAAAGCGCATCCGGATCGCTGCCGTCTTCTAACAAGGCGGCGATAGTGTCTTCGGTAAATTCCTGCCAGTTTTCCATAAAATTACTCTTTAGCTGCTGTAATGCTGGCAGTGTAGTCGTTGCCCAGTTCGCTATCAAGCTCCGCAATTTTCGCCTGCATCTGCTGATGCAGTTTTTCGGCAAACTGACGAATATTCATCTGTTCTTTGTCAGGTATGCTCACCGGCGCCAGCAGCTGTACGATCACTTTGCCATTGTTCCAGCGGTTTAACTTAAACTGGCCGTGGCTGCTGCTCATACACACCGGTACTAAAGGTACACCGGCTTCCATCGCGATATGAAAGGCGCCCATTTTAAAGGGCAGCAGGCCACGGCCATAGCTGCGGGTGCCCTCGGGGAACATCCATACCGACAAGTTATCGCGGCGGATGCGCTCGGCGGCTGCCAGCATGGTATTGAGCGCTTTAGACTTGTTGTTGCGGTCAATCAGGATATTGCCGCTTAGCCAGTACAACTGACCAAAAAACGGAATAAACTTCAGGCTTTTTTTGCCAATGGTGACGGTGCGCGGCTCTACCGCATTACTGATGGTAAATAAATCGAGATTATTCTGATGGTTAGCAATATAAACGCATGGCTGACCAATGTCGGCGCCCTGATGCTTACGCACTTCCACTTTAATACCAAAGATCCATGCCGCCCAGCCATACCAGTGTGAGAAGATAAACACATTATTGGCATGAAAAGGCCGCAGCAGACATAACAACAGACCCGCAACTGTACTAAGAATAAAAAACAGTACTAATAAGATTAACCGTACTACCGCTATCACTTGCTATCTCCACACTGCCGGCCTGGCCTGGCAATAAAAAAGGCGCCGTAAAAAAGGCGCCTAGTATAGCGGCTTTACTCGCTACTGCTGGTTTGATCACTGCTGCTATCCGCCGTTTGGCTGACTAATACCTCATCAATGCGCTGCAAGCCACGCGGCAGTTTATTACCACGCCGGCCACGCTCACCATGATAATGCGCTAAGTCATCGGCTTTTAACCCCAGCTTACGTTTACCCGCCACCAGGGTGACGCTGCCAGAGGCCGGCACTATCGCCAGCTGGCAAACATACTCTTCACGGCTGGCCGCACGGGCTGACGGAATAGACATCAGCTTGTTGCCTTTACCCTTGCTCAGTTTAGGTAAATCGGCCACCGGGAACACCAGCATCCGGCCTTCGTTAGAGATACATAACACCAGATCGGTCTCTGGCTGTTTAACCACCAGCGGCGGCAGCACTTTCGCCCCCAGCGGCAGGCTGAGCACCGCTTTACCGGCTTTATTACGGCTGAGTAAATCGCTGTACTCGGCAACAAAGCCATAGCCGGCGTCACTGGCCAGCAACAGTGCTTGTTTTTCATCGCCCAGCAACACATGGTCAAAACTTTCACCGGCGACAACAGCAAAACGGCCACTTAACGGCTCACCCTGGCCACGGGCTGAGGGTAGCTCATGCGCTTCGGTGGCAAAGCTGCGGCCGGACGAATCGATAAACACCGCCTGCTGATTAGAGCGGCCACTGGCCAGTGCTTTAAAGGCATCACCGGCTTTGTAGCTTAGTGCGTTGCCATCAATATCATGGCCTTTGGCGCAGCGTACCCAGCCTTTTTCCGACAAAATCACCGTTACCGGCTCGCTGGGCAGCAGTTCTTTTTCGCTAAGGGCTTTAGCTTCGCCGCGCTGCACTATCGGGCTGCGACGCTCATCGCCGTATTTCTCGGCGTCAGCCAGCAGCTCATCGCGAATAAGCTTGGTCAGCTTTTTCTCTGAACCTAAAATAGCCTGTAATTTATCGCGCTCCTTGGCCAGCTCGTCCTGCTCGCCACGAATTTTCATTTCTTCAAGCTTGGCCAAATGGCGTAATTTCAGCTCTAAAATGGCTTCGGCCTGGCGTTCGGTAATGCCGAAAAACGCCACCAGTTCGGGCTTGGGCTCGTCAAAGGTGCGGATAATACGGATAACATCATCGATATTTAAAAAGGCAATTAATAAACCTTCCAACACATGGATGCGATCCAGCACTTTATCCAAACGGAACTGCAGGCGCCGGCGCACGGTGTCACGGCGGAAGCTTAGCCATTCGGTTAAAATTTCCAGCAGGTTTTTCACCCGCGGCCGCTGATCTAAGCCAAGAATATTAATATTGACCCGGTAGCTTTTTTCCAGATCCGTGGTGGCAAACAAATGCTGCATCAGCTGCTCGACGTCAATGCGGTTCGAGCGCGGCACTATCACGATACGGGTTGGGTTTTCATGATCCGACTCATCACGTAAGTCGCTAACCATTGGCAGTTTTTTGGCCTGCATCTGGGCGGCAATTTGTTCCAGCACCTTGGCACCGGAGGTTTGATGCGGCAGCGCTGTGATAATAATATCGCCATCTTCCTGGCTGTACACAGCGCGCATTTTTACGCTGCCACGGCCGGTTTGATAAATAGCGGCTAAATCACTGGCCGGGCTGATAATTTCAGCATCGGTCGGGTAATCCGGCCCTTTTACGTACTGCATTAAATCCGTCACGCTGCTGTGCGGGTTATCCAGCAAAGCCGCGCAGGCATGGGCTACTTCGCGGGCATTATGTGGCGGAATATCAGTGGCCATGCCCACGGCGATACCGGTAATGCCGTTTAGCAAAATATGCGGCAGCCGTGCCGGCAATACTTTCGGCTCTTCCAGGGTACCGTCAAAGTTAGGCAGCCAGTCGGTGGTGCCGGCGCCAAGTTCCGATAACAGCACTTCGGAGAAACGCGATAATTTGGCCTCGGTGTAACGCATCGCCGCAAACGATTTAGGGTCATCCGGGGCACCCCAGTTGCCCTGGCCATCTACCAGCGGATAGCGGTATGAAAACGGCTGCGCCATCAGCACCATGGCTTCGTAACAGGCGCTGTCACCGTGCGGGTGAAACTTACCCAGCACGTCACCGACAGTACGGGCCGATTTTTTATACTTAGCCAGGTGCGATAAACCCAGCTCAGACATCGCATAAACAATGCGCCGCTGTACCGGTTTTAACCCATCGCCAATATGCGGCAGCGCCCGGTCCATAATGACGTACATCGAGTAATTTAAATACGCTTCTTCGGTAAAGCGGCGCAGCGGCAGTTGCTCAACGCCATCGAGCGATATTACAGTTTCGGTCATAGCTTATCCTGTCTGCCCGGGTTTATCAGCGCCCGGGGCCATGTGTTTTGTTTTGCGCCGCGCCAGTTGCCACAGCAATAAGATCAACAGTACCAGCGTGCTGCCAGCAAAAATAGTCAGCCACACCAGCTGCAGCTGGCTGCCGCGCTCGGCCTGCTGCAGCCGCAGGGCTTTTAATTCGTTGTCTTGCTCCAGCAGCAAGGTTTGCTGCTGTTGACGCTCGTGCTCAAACGCGGCGCGGATCTGTTCAAATGCCAGTTCATTTTCTTTGTTGCGCATATCCTGATAGTCAGCAACAAAGTCGTACAGCTGATGATAGGCTTTCTGGTACTCGCCCTGGGCGGCCAGCAGCTGGGCTTTCAAATGCCAGATCGCCAGGCGGCTGGCGACATCTTCACGCAGGCCGTCTTTATTCAGACTTTGCTCGGCCAGCAGTACCTGCTGTATCGCCGGCGAAACCTGATCTAATTTCTTTAAGATCAACGCTTTTTCATAATAATGTGTCGCCAGATGCGCGCTGGATTGCAACAAGGGCAAATACTGCTCAGCCTTATCGATATACGATAAAGCGGCTTCCCCGCGATCGGCATTAATGCTGGCAATCGCCAGGCCTAAATAGGCATGGTACAAATTAACGTTGTCCTGCAGCTGCTGGCTTTTTTGTAGCATTTGGTTATAGGTTTGCAGTGACAATTCATAGCGCTGCAGATAACTGTAAGTGCGAGCCAGGTTGTACAACACTGTGATTTGGTTTTTCGGCCAGTCCAGCCGCTGATATTGTTGCAGCGCACTGTTCAGTAGCTCGATGGCTTCTTCATCATAACCCAGCGCCGAGTACAATAACCCCAGTTCAGCCGTCACTTCGGCCAGCACTTCATTATCGTTCAGTTGCTGCGCACGCTGATAAGTATCTTTAAGCAGCGCCAGCGCTTGTTGGTCGTTATTTTGGATCGATAAAATTGCCGCATGGTTAATCTGGCCAAGCAAAATATATTTTTCATTTTCCAGCGCCGTCGCCAGCGTCATACCGTCCAGATAATGCTGTAATGCGCCCGGGTAATCGGTTTGCATTTCACGGGCAAAACCCAGCTCATACAATAGCTTGACTTTAATAATGTCGTTGTCAGCGGCAACCAGCGCTAACCCTTGCTCTGCCGCTTGCTGTTGTTGCTGGTGCCGGCCAAGGGCGTCAAATAATACCGCCTGTAAATAATACCACTGCGCCTGCTGTGGCCGACTTAACTGTGGTAATTCATGCTGATGCTGCTGCAGTAACGCCAGCATAGCTTCGGGTTGCTGCCGCTTTTGCGCCGCCACCTGCTCCAGCCAGCCAGGCGCTTGCTGCGCATACAACGACGGGCTAACGCCAAGCAGCACAAGCAGTAAAATCGCAGTACAGTGTTTTATCACAGTTCTGACACCCCGTTGGTTTAAATACCGGTTATACGGCAATGGCCGCTTTATCACCCTTTTGTTCCAGCCAGTCACGCCGGTCGGTGGCGCGTTTTTTCGCCAGTAACATATCCATAATTTCCAGCGTTTGCGCCACGTCATCAATGGTTAGCTGCACCAATCGGCGGGTATTGGGATCCATAGTGGTTTCACGCAGTTGTAGCGGGTTCATCTCGCCTAAGCCTTTAAAGCGCTGCACATTCACTTTGCCACGCTTTTTCTCTGCCTCTATCCGGTCTAAAATGCCGTTTTTCTCATCTTCATCCAGGGCGTAATACACCTCTTTGCCAATGTCGATACGGTACAGCGGCGGCATGGCGACATAAACATGGCCGGCTTCGACCAGCGAGCGGAAATGCCGCATAAACAGTGCACACAACAAGGTCGCAATGTGCAAACCGTCCGAGTCGGCATCGGCCAGAATACAAATTTTACCGTAGCGCAGCGCGGATAAATCGGCGCTGTCCGGGTCCATACCTATGGCGACAGAAATATCGTGAACTTCCTGCGAAGCCAGGATTTGGCCCGACTCGACCTCCCAGGTGTTGAGAATTTTACCGCGCAGCGGCATCACTGCCTGAAACTCGCGGTCGCGCGCTTGTTTGGCACTGCCACCGGCCGAGTCACCCTCAACCAGAAACAGCTCGGTCTGGTTTAAATCCTGTGCTGAACAGTCGGCCAGTTTACCGGGCAACGCCGGGCCGGACGTCACTTTTTTGCGCACAACTTTTTTTGCGGCCTTTAACCGCCGCTGTGCATTATTAATGCAAAAATCAGCCAGGCTTTCGGCAATATCGGTATGCTCATTCAGCCATAAACTAAAGGCATCTTTGACAATGCCGGAGACAAAGGCTGCTGACTGGCGTGACGATAAACGCTCTTTGGTCTGGCCGGCAAACTGCGGATCCTGCATTTTCAGCGATAAAATATAGCTGCAGCGGTCCCAGATATCCTCAGCTGACAATTTAATACCGCGCGGCAGCAGGTTGCGAAACTCGCAAAACTCGCGCAGCGCCTCCAGCAAGCCCTGGCGCAGACCATTAACATGGGTACCGCCCTGGGCGGTGGGGATCAGGTTAACATAGCTTTCAGTAACCAGTTCGCCGCCTTCGGGCAGCCACAACAAGGCCCACTCCACCGCTTCGGTGCTGGCACTGAAACTGCCGGTAAACGGCTGCTCGGGCAGACAGACATAGTCTTTCACCGACTCTGCCAGGTAATCTTTAATGCCGTTCTGGTAACACCACTGATATTGTTGCTGGTTAACTTTGTCGTCAAAACTGACCGTTAAGCCCGGGCACAATACCGCCTTGGCTTTTAATACATGCAGCAAACGGCTGACGGAAAACTTCGGCGAGTCAAAATAAGACGGCGTCGGCCAAAACCGGACCCGGGTACCGGTATTGCGCTTGCCTACGGTACCGGTTACTGTCAGCTCTGACACCTTGTTGCCATGTTCAAACGCCATTTCGTACACATTGCCGTCGCGGCGCACCGTCACATCTACCCGGCTCGATAACGCATTAACCACGGAAATACCGACGCCGTGCAAACCACCAGAGAACTGATAGTTTTTATTGGAGAACTTACCACCGGCATGCAGCCGGCAGAAAATCAGTTCAACGCCGCTGACCCCCTCTTCCGGGTGAATATCAACCGGCATACCGCGGCCATTATCAATGACTTCCAGCGACTGGTCGTCGTGCAATATCACCTGCACGTTGTCGGCATGGCCGGCCAAGGCTTCATCGACGCTGTTGTCGATAACTTCCTGGCCCAAATGATTTGGCCGGCTGGTGTCGGTATACATTCCGGGGCGACGCTGCACCGGTTCTAGCCCGGTCAGCACTTCAATCGAATCGGCATTGTACTGTTGTGAAGTCATAGTCTCGGTCACTGGCTGATTGGATTTAGCGCGTTTTTACGCGAGTTGGCAAAAATTGGCAATAGTTGCAAGCTGTGCCGCATAACCGACATAGCTGTGATCGCCACCTTCGCTCAGTTTTATGTCAGCGCCCTGATAGTAATCCAGCGCCAGACGGTAATCTAACACTTCATCGCCGCTTTGCAACAACAGCAGGTAATTCTCTGGCTGCTTAAGTTGCTTTGGCATTAACTGCTCCAGCGTGGCCATTTGCGCGGCAGTCACATCAAAGTGCTGCTGCAGCACCGGGTGATAATAGCGGCCCAGATGCTTATCCAGCACGGTGTGCGGGGCCACTGCCGGGTTAATCAGGCAGGCACGGCAGTTTAGCTGTTCGGCAATACAGGTCGCCAGAAAGCCGCCCAGGGAACTGCCAATCAGCGCCACCTCGCGCGCACTGCCCAGGTGCTGTTTAATCAACGCCAGTGCGGCAACCGGCTCATAGGGTAAGTCCAGGGCGGCATAATCAATATGCGGGTAATGGCAGGCAAAAAACGCACTGGTTAAACGTGCTTTCTCAGAATGTGACGAGCTGGCAAAGCCATGTAAATAAACTACTTTTTTACTCATTATTACTACTATTCGTTAAATTAAGCTGGCGAAACTGCCAGCTGACATCACCACTGGCGCTAAAGTACCAGTCACACCACTGCGGCCCGCCGTCCTGCGTTTGCCAGTCAGGCGTGGGCAAAAACTGCACTGAGGTCGCCGGACAACCGACAATGTCTATCTGCCGGTGCTGCTGTTGATACGCATAATGCGCATGGCCGTGCGCTATGCCGCGAATACGTGGTTCAGCAGCAATAGCCTGCCACAGCTGTGTCTGATGCTGCTGGCCATGTTTATCAATAAAGCAGTTTAACGGCAGCGGGTGATGATGGCAAAACAACCAGATAGCGCCGGACAGATTTTGCCGGCACTGCTGGGCCAGCCAGTGCTGTTCGGCCAGTGGAAATACCCCTGCCGGCGAATCACCTTTGCTGTTTAGCAGCAATAACTGCCAGCCTGCCAGCCCAAGGCTGCGCTCAGGCCGAAAGGGGGCCTGCTGGCATAATGCAGCCAACTGCGTGATATCGTCATGATTACCGGGCAGACAAAATACCGGGCAACGCAGCGGCGCCATCAGTTGCGCCAATAATTGATAAGACTGCTCGCTGTGGTCCTGGGTAACATCGCCGGTTAACAGCACTGCATCCGGTGGCTGTTGCACCAGCTGCTGTACTATCGCCGCCAAATGCCGGGCTGGCCGGATACCTTTATAGTCGCCTTCAGCACTGCCCAGCAAGTGGCAATCAGTGAGCTGGGCCAGATAATACTGCGGCTTTAACGCAAACTGATACGGCTTCACCCGAATGCCAGCTCCTGGTTTATATAGCCCTGTGCGGTGCACAATTTTAACCAATCGCGCAGCAGCAAATTAATTTGCCGCTTTTCATCGGGTAGCAACATATCCAGATTAGGATAATCGTAACGCGCCTGAAAGCGGCTGATATGCTGGCAAGCCAGCACCTCGGCAACCTGGGCATCGTGATATAAACGCACGGTAAAGCGTGGCCGGAAATATGCCTGAGCGTCAAGCAGTTCAATGTCTAAGGTGGTGGTAAAGCGCGCCACTTCAGTGACGCTAAGGCGGTAACAGTGCTGGGCGCTGATCTGAATATCAACACTTTGGCCACATTTTACCTCCGCCTTTAAATAGCGGTTCAGCTGCGCATAATTACGCTCACACAGCGCAAGAAAATCCGGTAACTTGGGCACATATTTTTGCCGCTTAAACCACACGCTAAGCCCCCCAGGCTTGTTTCACTTTATCAAGGTTAAGCGCCAGCCATTGCAGGGCAATGACGCTGGCAGCATTATCAATTTTTTGTTCGGCCAGCAGCTGCATCGCCTCAGTACGCTTTAGCAGATGCACTTTAATGTCCTCATGCTCAGCCGCCAGGCCAAACAAGCCGGTACTGACTGGCTGCGTTAGGCGGCCAAGAAACAGCTGAATACGCTCTGTTGTACCGCCTGGGCTGGACAAGTAGCTAAGCATAGGCCAAAGTTCGTTGATTGTTAACCCGGCTTCTTCTTCGGCCTCGCGCTGCGCCACCTGCTCTGCGCTTTCGCCCGGCTCTATCATGCCGGCAATGGCTTCCAGCAACCAAGGGCTGGGGCTGCTGGCCATAGCGCCTAAGCGAAACTGTTCAATTAACACCAGCTCATCGGTTTGGGCATTATAAGGCAGCACCACTACCGCATGGCCACGTTCAAACATTTCCCGCTGCATCGGCTCACTCCAACCGCCGGCGAACAGGCGATGACGCAGGGTATAGCGGTCTAAGCGAAAAAAACCCTGAAAAACCGTAGCTTTGTCGAGAATTTCTACATCTGCAGTGCTAAATGGCGGATACTGGTTTAACTTGAAATCAGACATGTCTGTACTCATATTCTGTTACACTCTTGCGCATAACTTTACGGTTTAAAGATTACCTAGTTTACCGTAACAGAGTATTATTCGTGCAGTTTCCTTTTAGACGGCCAGGATTGGTAAAAATGAAAAAAACCTTATTAAGCACCTTATTCGCCACCAGTTTCGGTTTGTTCAGTATGCAGGCTATGGCTGACAATCTGCAGAGTATCTATCAATTAGCCACACAAAAAGATCCGCAACTGTTAAAAGCGATTGCCAACCGCGATGCCGCCAAACAGGGTATTGATGTCTCTAAAGCCAACTTATTACCACAGGTTAATTTAACCGCCGGTTACAGCAAGTCTATTGCAGAGCGTGCCCAGCCGTTTGAATCAGGCTTAGCCATTATTGAAAGTGATAGCCAGGGCTGGAGTGCTGAAATCGGCTTGTCGCAGTCGGTATTTAACTGGAATAACTGGAAAAATCTGAATACCGCTGAAAAACGCGCTATGCAAAGCCAGACCAATCTGGATGCGGCTATTCAGGCCCTGATAGTGCGGGTGTCACAGGCATATTTTAATGTGTTAAAAGCGGTAGATGACTTAGGCTTTGCTGAGGCTGAAAAACGTGCAATAGAGCGCCAGCTGGAGCAAACCAAGCAGCGCTTTGCCGTGGGTTTAACCGCCATTACCGATGTGCATGAAGCCCAGGCCCAGTTTGACAGCGCGGTAGCGCGGCAAATTACCGCCCAGAACGGTCTGGAAACCGCCCGTGAAGCGCTGCGCGAAATTACCGGCCAATACCATAGCGAACTGGCCAGTTTAAATACCGATAAATTTGCCACCCAAACACCGTCGCCAGCCACCGCTGACGAATGGGTAAAATTGGCGGAACAACTGAACCTGAATTTAAAAGCCAATAAACTGGCGTTGGAAATTGCGCAGAATGATATCGACAATGCGGTTGCTGGCCATTATCCAACGCTGGCGTTAGAGGCTTCTTATGGCACTTCAGATTCTACCACTGACACCACTTTCAACGGTGCTACCACCAGTACTAATACACCGCGGCTGGATAGCAAGCAAATTGGTTTAAACCTGCGTGTGCCGTTATACAGCGGTGGCGCCACGACAGCACAAACCAGCGTGGCACGTGCTAATTATGTCGCGGCCAGCCAGGATCTGGAGCTAAGCTACCGCACCGCGGTACGCCAGGTACGCAGCTCCTTTAACGATATTAATGCCAATATCGCCACTATCCGCGCGTTAGAGCAGGCGGTCATTTCTGCTGAAAGTGCGTTAAACGCTACCGAAGCGGGTTTTGAAGTCGGCACCCGTACCATTGTTGACGTGCTGCAAAGCACCCGTAACCTGTTTGAAGCTCGCCGCAATTTATCCGGTGCCCGCTACAACTATGTAATCGCGATCCTAACACTGAAGCAAGCAGCCGGTAATTTGTCTGAGCAAGACTTACAGGCCATTAATCAGGCACTGGCCAGCTAAGGCAACTATCAGGTTCGCCGCTGCGGCGGCGAACCTCCTACCAGTTTTCGCTGTTCCCCCCGCTGAATTTGGCTACAATAGCGCATTATTTTTTTCTGAGGATATCGCGTGGTTCAGGCTCCGCAGTTTAGCTGGCGCTTTTTGCTGCCAAAATATTGGTTACTCTGGCTTGGCGCTGCCGTACTGTGGTTAATCAGCTGGCTACCTTATCCGGTGCTGATGGCGCTGGGCACAGGTTTTGGCCGTTTGCTGCACAAGCTGTTGAAATCACGCCGCAAAGTGGCCAAGCGCAATATTGAACTGTGTTTTCCGCAGCTGCCCGCGGCCGAGCAAGCATTATTGGTCAAGCGCAACTTTGAAGAAACCGGCAAAGCCCTGTTTGATACCGTGATTGGTTGGTGGTGGCCCACCTGGCGCATAAAAAAGCTGGCACATTTTACCGGCTATCAGCATATTCAGGCCGCAATAGGCGAAGGCAAAGGGGTGCTGCTGCTGGCGGCGCACTTTTTGCACCTCGAAGGGGCTTGCCGGGTGTTCGGCTTAACCCATCCCAGTGTTGGCTTTTACCGGCCACATAACAACCCGTTAATGGACTATCTGCAATACCATGGCCGCAATAAGGCCAATAAATACATGGTCGGCAAACGCGATGTCAAAGGCCTGATTGCCGCATTGAATCAGCAGGAAGTCTGTTTTTATCTGCCAGATCAAGACTATGGCCGCAACCGTGCTGAATTTGTGCCCTTTTTTGCTGTGCCCGATGCCGCCACCACCACAGGTACGCTATTATTTGCCAATGCTGCCAACTGTGTGGTTCTACCGGTGATTACCAGCCGCTTGCCCGGCAACAAGGGTTACCATATAGAGGTATTACCGGCGTTAACGCCGTTTCCAAGCGGTGACGACAAAGCCGATGTTACCCGGGTAAACCAGTGGGTAGAACAGGCAGTGCTGCGCCACCCCGAGCAATATATGTGGTTGCACCGCCGCTTTAAAACCCGGCCAGATGCCACGGCGCCGTCATTGTATAAAGGAAGCTGATTATGTGGTTTTGGATACGTAATATCGTGCTACTAGTGTTGCTCGGCGGTTTGGCCTATTTGATCCTGACGCGGCCGGATTTTCTAATCCGCAAGGATTCTGCGAATGTGGCGGCAGAGGGGTTCAGCGAATTTTACGGTAAAATCCGCGGCTCACTGGCCGATGGCGCCCGCGAGTTGTCTAAATTTAAGCTAACCCTGCCTGACACCAGCGATCAGCTGACACGGCAACTGCAGCAGCGTAGCCAGATAGTGATACCGGGTGATATCAACTGGCGCGGCCAGGTAACAGACCGGCGCTTTCGCGAGGGCGATACGGTAAAAACCAAACTGTCCGAGTATGCCCGCAGCGAAGGTATTGAGCTGTTTTGGACCTTGCCGCGTGACTATGTGGTAAAACATTATTTTCAGACCGACACCAGTCTTATCGCCACCATCCATGAAGTGGCTGTGGCTATAGCACCGGACTTTCAGTCACCGGTAATGGCTTATTATTGCCCACGGGAGCGGGCCGCCGTCATCACCGACAAAACGAACCCGCACTTACAGCAACATTGCATTACTGCCGATACGGCAGTGAAAAAAGATTAAACCTTCTCATCCGGCTGAAATAGCTGCTGCCACACCTGCTCAACCTGTTGCCGCGCCTGCAACAGGCTGTCCGAGGTTGGTAAGGTAGCCGGTGCCAGCGTGTGACGGTGGCCCGCGCCGCGCAGCAACTGATACGCTTGCTGCAAGGCGCTGACCTGCTGCGCTGTCAGTAAGGCTGTCGCAGCCGCCGCATCCAGAATGCGGATATTATCGGTAAAACGATACAGGCTGGGGTGCTGTCCGGCATAGCCCAACACCAGAAACTGACTGATGAACTCCAGATCCACAATGCCACCAACACTGTGCTTAGGATCATCAACAGCACTGCCATGATGCTGGCGCAGTTTATCGCGCATTTGCAGTACTTCTGCGCGTAATTGTGACAAGGGCCGTGGCAGACACAAAATGTGTTGCCGGATCTGGCCAAAGCGCTGTTGCAGTGCAGCACTACCGTAAATAGCCCGCGCCCGCACCAATGCCTGATGCTCCCAGGTCCAGGCTTCCTGCTGTAAATACTGGTCGTAAGTTTCAATATTAACCGCCAGCAGGCCCGCATTACCCGAGGGCCGAAGCCGGGTATCAATATCGTATAACACCCCGCTGTTGGTGCGGGTAGTGCATAAATGCAATACCCGCTGTACCAGTTTCAAATAAAACTGTTTGGAATCTATTGCCCGCTCACCGCTGGTGGGCGCCTGGCTGTCGCAGTTATGCACAAACACCAGATCCAGATCAGAGCCGTAGCCCAGCTCCCAGCCACCGAGTTTGCCGTAGGCAATAACCGCCAGGCCTTTATCATCGGCCGTCGCATTCGCCGGCATACCATAACGCTGCAGCATTTGCTGCCACGCCAGTTCAACCACCTGCGCAATGATCACTTCAGCCAGCCAGGTTAAATGATCGCTGACCTTCATCAGTGGCAACACGCCACTGATGTCGGCCGCCGCAATACGCAGCTGCTGCGCCTGTTTATACTGGCGCAGGGTTTCCATCAACAGCTCCAGATCGTCTTCCGGCACCCGCAACATATGCTGCCGTAGCCGGTCCTGGTAATCCGCCTGGCTGGCAACCTGATACAGCTGCGCCGGGTCGATCAGCTCATCGAGTAACATTGGAAACCGTGCCAGTTGCTCAGCCAGCCAGCCACTTTGGCTGCACAGCAGCACCAGCTGCTGCAGTGCGGCATGGTTTTCAAACAGCAGCTCCAGGTAAGCCGTGCGGGTGACAATTTGCCGAAATACCCCCAGCACCCGTGCCAGCACTATCGGTTGCGCCTGTTGCTGCTGCAACATATGCAGCAATAATGGCACCAGTTTAGCCAGATAATCACGGCCACGTGGGCCAACGCTGCGTTTCTGGCAATCCTGTTTAAACTGTTGCAGCTGGTTAATCAGCTCTGTCGCGTCAGCCAAACTTAGCCAGTCCAGTTGGCCTGACAGCTCATCGGCACTTTGTTCGCTGTCCCAAATCAGCTTACCCAGCGTAATGTCCTGCTGCTCCAGCTCTTCGCCGTTATCAATCACCTGTTTAAATTGTTGGTGTACCCGCGCCATGGCGCTGTCAATCTGTTGCTGCAGCTGCGACCAGTTGTCCAGCCCCAGCGCCGCCAGTAAGCGCTTGCGGTTGTCAGCATCCTGCGGCAGGGTCTGGGTTTGCTGATCGTCTATGCCTTGCAGCACCTGCTCTACTGCCCGCAGTTGCAAATAATCCTGCCGCAGTTCGCCAGCCTGTTGCGGCGTTAAAATTTGCTCATCAGCCAGTACCGTCAGTGCTTGCAATAATGACTGCTGC
Organism: Rheinheimera pleomorphica; assembly: GCF_011634895.1. Taxonomy (GTDB): domain Bacteria; phylum Pseudomonadota; class Gammaproteobacteria; order Enterobacterales; family Alteromonadaceae; genus Alishewanella; species Alishewanella pleomorphica. The sequence goes on from NZ_SIRR01000008.1 coordinate 695,440, forward strand.
TGCAGCGCCGGAATGCGGCCACCGCGGATCAGCTGCAGGGTTTGTACGATAAATTCCACTTCGCGGATACCGCCGATGCCCAGCTTAATATTGTCGCGCCGGTTTAAACGGCGGTTTTCCTGCTCAATTTGCTGCTTCATCCGCCTGAGCGATTCAATGGCGGAAAAATCGATATAACGCCGGTAAATAAATGGCTTTAACAGCTGCTGTAGTTCCTGGCTGTGATAACCGTCCGGGTTCAATACCCGGGCTTTGAGCATGGCGTAGCGCTCCCACTCCCGGCCCTGCTCCTGATAATAATCTTCCATCGCAGCAAAGCTCAGCACCAAAGGCCCACTATCGCCAAAGGGCCTAAGCCGCATATCGACCCGGTAGACAAAACCATCGGCTGTTACCTGATGCAGCGCTGCAATCAGCTTTTGCCCCAGCCGGGTAAAAAACTGTTGATGCTCAGTGCTACGCCGGCCGCCCTGCGTATCACCATTGGCCGGATAGGTAAAAATCAGGTCAATATCGGAGGAAAAATTCAGCTCGCCGCCGCCCAGCTTGCCCATCCCCAGGATCAGCAGCGGCATCGGCATGCCGCGTTCATCCAGCGGTGTGCCCCACTGCGGTATCAGCTGCTGATAAGCCCACTGATACGCGGTGTTGATAAGCTGGTTAGCCAAAGCAGATACCGCCGCCAAGCTTTGCTCTATGGTATGTAACTTAAGAATATCAGCCGCCAGTATGGCGCTAAGCCGAGCATTACGCACCCAGCGCAGCTGGCGGAAAAACGCCGCTTCATCCAGCTCAGCGTAATCAGCAAGTTGGCTGTCAGCTTGCTGCAGGTATGTGGCTAACCGTTCACGGTCAGTCAGCACCGGTAATAAGCTAGCCTGTTGCATCAGACTACGGCCAATAAATTGACTGGCGCTTAACAGCCTGGCCAGTTGTTTACACTGTGCCGCGCTAAGGCCGCTACAATCAAACTGGCTTAATTGCTGCTGCACCTGTGCGGTCACCGTGTCGTTGTTGCTCATGCCTGGCTCCGTTTCAGCGCTGCTGATATAAGTATTCAGATAATGTTAGTAACCACAGCTGATATGCCGGTGTGGCAAAGATATCGTGCCCGGCTGCCAGCTTTGCGCTGAGCTGCTGTGCGCTCTGTTGCAGCGCCGGATGCCCGGCCAGGTTGTCGGCTATGGCACTGAGCAACTGCACCGCAAGACCGGGGGCCGCCTGTTCAGCCTGCTGGTGATAGCAAGCCTCGGTTTGCTGCAGCGCGTTAATCTGTGCTGACAGCCCTGCCGGTATATCCGGCGGTAAACTAAGTGGCTGCTGCGCCAGCAGCCGATAGCCCCGGGCGGCTTTACTTTGCCAGCCGGTGCGTAGCGCTATATGCTGCAGTAGCTGGCGTGCCAGCGCAAACAACTGGCGGCCATCGCCTTGCAATAATTCCAGCTCCAGCTCGGCGATCGGCTGGCTGCGCGCCCCGGCCAGAATGTGCCCTTCATCATATACCAGTTCAATCAGGCTGCCATCAGCGCAACTGAGCTGCCAGCTTTGCCGGGTAAAGTCAGTACGAAACAGCTCTGTCAGCTGTTGTTGTAACGCTGCAACATCGGTCTGCGGTGGCCAAATCTGAGCCGGAAACGCTGCCAGCTGCGGTATCACGCCGCTACAAGGCAGATTATATTCCGGCCGCATTTGCATAGCGCCGTGCTGGGCGCCAGCGAGCTTGATGGTTTGTTCATAACGGCCCCGTTTTAACCGTGTTCTTAGCCCCATATCGTGGCGGCGAAACCAGTTATCAGTGCTGTCAAAATAGGCATTTAACAGCGTGCTGCTGTCGTGCTGCTGTACCTGGCCCAATTGCGGCAGTAATGCCACCACCTGCGGTAAAAGTTGCGCCGGCATGGCGAACTTCAGCTCTAGTTCAGTACTCATCTGCTACTCTGTTGGCTGGGGTACTGGCTGCATCAGCCATTCCCGTTTTAAACCTTGTCAATTGCGGCGCAACTCCCTATCATCCAAGGTGTTGGCTGCAAAGCTGTTTTATAAAAATAAGCTCAGGATACCTATGTTCAGATTAATTAAAAGCACCCTGCTGGTATTATTTTCCGCCTACGGGTTAACCTTTAGCGGTGTCAGCAATGCGCAGACAGATTCTAAGCCAGCCTTTGTCAGTGACGCCTTATTTGTGTACCTGCATTCCGGCCCCAGCAATCAGTACCGTATTATCGGCACTGTTAATGCCGGCCAGAGCGTGACTTATCTGGGCGAAGACGTTGACACCGGTTATGCGCAAATCCGCTCTGATGACAATAAAACCGGTTGGCTACCCAAAGAATACGTTACCTTTACGCCTGGCCTGGTGACACAACTGGCCGAGTTAAAGGCCGATTATGCCCAGCACAATGAAAAGATTATCGCGCTGGAGCAACAACGCGATCAGTTAAACAGCCAGTTAAACCAGGCGGTCACCGAGCGGCAAACCGCGTTGGAACAACTGGAGCAGGCCAACCGCGCCTATGAACAGCTAAAAGTGCAGCTGGAAAATACCCAAACCTCAATCTGGCAAAAACCCATGGTGCTGGGTTCGCTGATTTTACTGGCCGGGCTTATTTTCGGTCTGTTATTGCCGCTGCTGATGCCAAAACGGCGCGACAGCGAGCGCTGGATGTAACAGCAAACACTTAGCCCGCCGCTGGTGGGCTTTCTGCTGGCTTAATGGGCAGGCCAGCGTCGTTTTTTACCTGCTCTATCACAACATAGGTATGGGTTTGCGCCACCCCGGGTAAATCGACAATCAGTGCCAGTATGCTGCGATAAGCATCCATATTCGGCAGGCGTAATTTCAGTAAATAATCAAAACCGCCGGCCACCATATGGCATTCCGCCACTTGTGGAATTTGCACCACGGCATCGCGGAATTTATCAAACACCTCACTGGTGGTTCTGTCCAGTGTTACCTGAATAAAGGCCGCGGTACCAAACCCCAGCTTGGCGGCGTTCAGGCGGGCGCCAAAACCGTCAATATAGCCTTCCTTTTCCAGCCGCTTTACCCGGTCAATACAAGGGCTGGCGCTTAAATTCACTTTTTTCGCCAGGTCGACATTAGCTATGCGGCCGTCGCGCTGCAGGGTGTCCAAAATACTGATATCAATCCGGTCCAGCCCTTTGCTTTTTACAGGTGTATTCATAGCAGTAATTTTTCTGGTTTTGTTTAATGTTGGCAGAATTATATAGGGTTAAAGCAGAAAAATAACCACCCTATGCTGCACACATTTGACTAAAATGCCGCACTCTTAATTCTTGTCAGGAAGCTAACTGCAATGTTGTATAACGGTTCCCTGGTTGCCACCCAACCGCTGCGTCAAACTATCCGAGATTTCTACCGTGCTGATGAAGATCAGGTAATTCAATACCTGTTGCCACTGGCCGATATTGGCGTTAATGCCCGCAGCCGGGCCTGGGAAAGAGCACGCCAGTTAGTGCTGACTATCCGCCAGGCTCAGGTCGGTAAAGGCGGCGTTGACGCCCTGTTAAATGAGTTTTCGCTGTCAACCGAAGAAGGCCTGGTATTAATGTGTCTGGCTGAAGCCTTACTGCGGGTGCCGGATAAAACCACGGCCGACCGCCTGATCCGTGACAAGCTATCGCAAGGCGACTGGAGTTCGCACCTGGGTAACAGCAGTTCATTATTCGTTAATGCCTCGGCCTGGGGCTTGCTGCTCACCGGCAAGCTGGTGAATTACTCCGATGAGCAAAAGAAACAGCAGTTTGGTCTGTTAAAACGCACCTGCGGCCGCTTAGGTGAGCCGGTGATCCGCCAGGCGGTGCGTTATGCGATGCAAATTATGGGCGCTCAGTTTGTGATGGGCACCACTATCGGCGCGGCGCTGCAGCGCGCCACTGAGATGGAAGCCAAGGGGTTTCGCTACTCGTACGATATGCTGGGCGAAGGTGCCCGCACTATGGCTGATGCCGACCGCTATTTTGACAGCTATATGCGCGCTATCGATACCATAGGTAAAGCCGCCAACGGCCGCGGCCCGTTTAACAGTCCGGGCATTTCGGTCAAGCTGTCGGCTATTCATCCGCGCTATGAATTCAGCCACCGCGACCGCGTAATAAACGAGCTGGTGCCGAGGGTAAAACAGCTGGCACTGGCCGCTAAAGCTTATAATATTGGCTTTACTATTGACGCTGAAGAAGCCGACCGGCTGGACTTGTCGCTGGATATTATTGAGCAAGTGTTTAGCGACCCGGCTCTGGACGGCTGGGAAGGCTTTGGCCTGGCCGTGCAGGCGTACCAAAAACGTGGTATCCATGTAATTGAATGGCTGCGTGAATTAACACTGAAAGTTGGCCGTAAAATGATGGTGCGGCTGGTAAAAGGGGCCTATTGGGATACCGAGATTAAACTGAGCCAGTTAGAGGGCTTTAGCGACTTTCCGGTGTTTAGCCGCAAGCCGTCTACCGATGTATCTTATCAGGCCTGTGCCAAGAAAATGCTTAGCTACCGCGACAGCATCTACCCGCAGTTTGCCACGCACAACGCTTACACGGTCGCCACCATTATGGAGATGACCAAAGATTACACCGGCTTTGAATTCCAGCGCCTGCACGGTATGGGCGATGCGCTGTACGACGAAATCGTCATTAACGATAAGATCCCCTGCCGCATTTATGCGCCGGTGGGCGAGCATTCAGACTTACTGGCTTACTTAGTACGCCGCCTGCTGGAAAACGGTGCCAACAGTTCTTTCGTGAATAATATTGTTGACGAGACCATTCCGGTTGAATCCTTGCTTAGCGATCCGGTTGAAACCGTACGCAGCTGGCACAGCGTGCGTAACCGGCAAATTCCGCTGCCGGCCAACCTGTATGGCAAGGAGCGGCTTAATTCCAATGGCCTGGATTTAACCGACATAGACCAGTTAGAAGCGGTAAAAGCGGCCATGACGCAATGGTTCGACAGCATTAAGCAGCTGCCGGTACAACATGATGCAGTGCCGGTGACCAACCCGGCAAACCTGGATCAAGTGATTGGCTACCTGCACTACGCCGATGAAAAAGCGATGCAGCAGATCCTGGCCAATGCGGAAAAGGCGTTTGCCAACTGGTCACAGACCGACGTAAAACAGCGCGCCGAGCTGCTGCGCCGCATGGGTGATGCCTTAGAAGTGCATCGCAATGAACTGCTAGCGCTGTGCGTAAAAGAAGCCGGTAAAACCCTCGGCGACAGCGTAGCCGAAGTGCGCGAAGCCATAGACTTTTGCCGCTATTATGCCGCCCGCGCCGAAGCGCTGTGCGCCAAACCGCAACAGGCGCGCGGTGTGTTTTTATGTATCAGCCCGTGGAACTTCCCACTGGCCATTTTCTTAGGCCAGGTGGCTGCCGCTATTGTTACCGGTAACACCGTGGTCGCTAAGCCGGCCGAGCAGACCAGTTTAATTGCTGTGCGTACGCTTGAGATTATGCGCGACTGTGGCATGCCAGAGCACGTGGTGCAGTTGGTCATCGCCCCGGGCCGTCAGGTCGGCGAGCACATCGTGCCGGATAGTCGTATTCAGGGTGTCATGTTTACCGGTTCAACCGAAACCGGCTGCTGGATTGCCCGTAAACTGGCAGAACGTGGTGGCGAGCCGGTACCGTTAATTGCCGAAACCGGCGGCCAAAACTGTATGATTGTCGACTCTACCGCCCTGCCTGAGCAGGTGGTCGATGATGTGATTTCGTCCGGCTTCCAAAGCGCTGGCCAGCGCTGCTCGGCGCTACGGGTATTGTTCCTGCAAGACGATGTGGCAGATAAAATTATTACCATGTTAAAAGGCGCTATGGCACAGCTGCATGTTGGCGACCCTAGCTGGCTCAGCACAGATTTAGGCCCGGTGATTGACGCCAAAGCGCACGAACGTTTAAGCGCCCATGTGCAGTATCTGGCGGACAAAGCTACCCTGCACTACGAGTGCGCGATTCCACAGGATGGCAAACACTATTTCTTTGCGCCGCGCTTGTATGAAATTAGCGACCTGACGGTACTGGAGCGTGAGGTGTTTGGCCCTGTGGTGCACATTATCCGCTTTAAAGCCGACGAGCTCGATAGCATTATCAATCAGATCAACGCTACCGGCTATGGCCTGACAATGGGCGTACACAGCCGGATAGAGCAATTTACCCAGCGTATCGCCCGCGACATTAAAGCCGGCAATATCTATGTCAACCGCAATATGATTGGTGCCGTGGTGGGCGTGCAACCCTTTGGTGGCCGCGGTTTATCCGGTACTGGCCCCAAAGCGGGTGGCCCGCTGTATTTAACACGGCTGGTGAAAGACAACCTGGATGTCAGCTGCGCCACGCTTAGCGAGCAAAAGCGCCACAGCCTGCTTAGCGAAACCACCAGCAGTGCGGTGGCCTATGCCATGCCGGTTGCCGCCACGGCACAGCAGCAATGGGCACAGCTTAGTATTCACCAGCGTACTTCAGTATTGCGGCAGTTTTTGGCGTTCTTGGCGGCCAACAGCGTGGTGAATAAGCAGGAGCCGGATTTAGAACAGGTACTTACGCTGGCACAACAAAAACTACAACGGGTAGAGCGCGAACTGCAACAGCCAACTACCCTGCCCGGCCCTACCGGTGAGAGCAACACTCTGGTGCTGGACCCGCGAGGCATACTGGCACTGGTGCGTGATGACAGCAGCAGTTTCAGCCACTGGCTGGTGGCCATTATCACGGCGCTGGCGGCAGGCAACGCGGTAGTCACCGCCGTAGAAGACAGTGACTTTGCCGAAGCCGAAGCCTGTATTAAAGCGCTGCTGCAAGCTGGCATGCCGCAGCATTTATTGGCGGTTGTGCGACTGGACTGCCTGACCACCTTGCTGGCACATCCGGATCTGGCCGGTGCTATGGTAGAAGTTAGCAGTGCCGTAAAACCGTTGTGTGCCGAGCTGTTGGCTGCCAGGCCAGGCGCCATATTGCCGCTGATCACGGCACCGGCCGGGCCGCAGCTGTTGTATCGTCTGGTTACCGAGAAAACCATCACCATCAACACCACGGCTGCTGGTGGTAATGCGTCCCTGATGACAATGGCCGACAACCTCGGTTAATTATTGGCCATGTTATGCTGATAAAGCCCGTTTTTACGGGCTTTATGCTATGTTATAACTCTTGCTATCGCAGCATTACGGCAAATCATCTTTTTGTTAACTTACGGTTAAGTTGTTTCAGGTATACTGAGCAGCTATTTTTACGGTGGGCTAGGGTTTTAAACAAGATGGCATATCAGGAAGTCAGCATCGCCGATTTGCAACCGGGAAGTTATGTCGTGCAAGTGTTACGACAAAGCGGCGAGATCATCGTTAAGCATGCCGGCTGGGTGCGCACCACCCAGGCTGTCGAGCTACTGCGACGAAAAGGGGTTCAGGTTGTTCTGATTGACCCGGATAAAACCCTGCAGCCAGACACCAGCGATACCACACTGCCGGTGAGTCCGGTGGTTGATGATAGCAGCAGCCGCAGTCTGTTTAATGATGAATGGCCCAAAGCCGAGCGCGCTTTGCTGCAAACCCAGAAAGTGCAGCGCCAACTGTTAGAGGCCGTGCGCCATGACAGCGGCATCGATCTGACACTGGTGTATGAAGTCAGCGCTGGCTTGGCCGAGTCGATTAGCCGCAATCAGGATGTGCTGTTGTGCTTAAATCGCATTGCCGAGCAAAGTGACAGCCTGCTGCAGCACAGTATCAGTTGTGCGGTATATATGGCCGCTTTTGCCCGTTACCTGAATTTGCCTCCGCACAAAGTGCAGGCGTTAATCACCGCTGCTTTACTGCACGATATAGGTAAAGCAGTCAGTCCGGCCTATTTGCAGGCCGAAGATCATCAAGCCATTCCGGCCAGTTTAAATACCCTGCAAAAAACCGCCAATCTGGCCGGTGAAATATCGCTGTGGATCAGCCAGCACTGTGCCCACCTTGATGGCAGCGGCTCACCGAGAATCAGCGCCGGCCAGATCGAAAAAGGCAGCCGGATGCTGGCCATTATCAACAGTTATGAAAAACTAACGTCGCCGCTTAGCAGTAAGCTGGGGCCCTTGGCCGCATCACGCATGTTATTGCAGCGCACACCGCATAAGCTGGACGCTGAGCTGTTGCAGCAGTTTATTAAATGTATTGGTATTTATCCGCCGGGCTCAGTGGTAAAACTAAGTAGCGGTAAGCTGGCGCTGGTGTTAGAAAACAACCCTAAGAAGCCGTTACTGCCGAAGGTAAAGGTGTTTTATCACAGCGTGCACCAGCACCATATTCCGCCCAGAGTACTGGACTTATCGCGCCAGCAGGAAGAGCAGATCGACAGCTGTATCGAGCTGAAAAAATACGGCCTGGATGTCAAAAACTATATCTGACTTAACCCGCCGGCCATTCACTTAATGCCGCCATGCTAAACAACTGGTCTCCCAGCTGTAATAACACAAATTGCGGCATGATCTCTTTAATGCGAATATCGGCAGTTACCCACTGCCCTTCCTGCAGGGTTTTGCCATTTACCTTAACCCAGCGCTGGCTGACCCTCGTCGCATAAACATGCGCATCAAACCGCAGCGCCGGAATTTGCTGCTGTAGCTGGCGGTCCAGCTGGCGAATATCGGTTGCCGGGGCACTCTGGCTGCGCTGTGGTGCCTTGGCGGCGCCACTTTCGGTGGCCTGCAGCGCTGAGGCAAATTTATCCCGTAGCTCAGCAGATACCTGCGCTTCAGCCAGTGGCTGCGGTTCAGCCGCCGCGCTGCCGGCGGTCATTGTTGCTACAGGCGGCGGCGAGATAAAGGGCTCGGCCAGCGGTTTAGCCGCCGGTGTTATCGCCTTGGCTAACTGTTGCTGCAGTGGCTGCGCCGCGCTGGCGGCTGCACTGCTGTCGGGTGTCGTACTGTTTTTGTCGTTGCCGGTTGCACTGTCAGCCTGAGTTAGCGCCGAGACGATGGTTGCCGGTGCAGCCGGGGTGGCCGGCGCGTCCGCTTGAGCCGTGCCAGCCGGCACAGCTGAACTTGACGCAGGTGTCAACCAGTAGGCCGCTAAGGCGCCGACGCTGGCGGCCAGTAACAGTGCCAGCAACAGCGCCAGTTTACGCCAGAACGCGCTAGCGTCAGACACCGTTGGCGTACTCTGCTGTTGTTGTTTTAGTGCATCCATTAAAATTGACATCGCCGGCGTTACCTAATGAGGTTGTAGCCAAGGCAGTATAATCAGTGCCAGGCTAAAGCCCAGCACTATAGCGCAAAGCCCCAGTACAGGCCAGAACCAGCGCGGCAACGGCGGTTTTTTTACCTGATCGGACAGCGGTAGAATTTCGGCGGCCGCCCGGTTCACCAGCTTATCATTCACCATGGCCTGTTGCTGGCTATAGGCGCCCAGCAAGGCGCGGTCGGCCATCAGATTGACTAAGCGTGGGATACCGCCACTTAGCTGGTACAGCCGTTTGATTGCCGCATCGCTAAATACCGGCCGGCTACAACCGGCTACCTGTAACCGAAATTTCAGATACTGTTTTACCTCGTCCAGACTCAGCGGCAGCAAATGATAGCGCGCGGTAATACGCTGTGCTAACTGGCGTAAGTCATTGCGTTTTAGTAGCTGCTGCAGCTCGGGCTGACCAATTAAGATCACCTGCAGCAATTTGCGGGTATTGGTTTCCAGGTTGGTCAGCAAACGCAGCTGTTCCAGTACAGCCGGCTGCAGATGCTGCGCTTCATCAATGATCAGTAAGGTATGTTTGCCGGCTGCGTGGTTTTTTAGCAAACGGGCTTTTATTTTGTCGCCCAGCAACTTTAAGCTGGCGTCTGATTTTTTATAGCGGATTTTCAGCTCATCACAAATTGCCGCTAACAGCTCTAATTCCGACAAGGTAGGGTTTAGTATAAACGCCACCTCAGCGCGCTCATCCAGCTCTTGCAACAAACAGCGTGACACCGTGGTTTTACCGGTACCTACCTCACCGGTCAGCAGCACAAAACCGCCTGCTTCCCCCAAGCCAAAGCGCAAATGCGCCAGTGCTTCGGCATGACGCGGGCTTAAATACATAAAGTCCGGGTTCGGGGCAATCGAGAACGGGGCACTGTTTAAGCCGAAAAATCCGCTGTACATACTGCTTCCTGCTGTGTAAGCCGCTGCCAGTTGTGGCGACCGTGCATTTTCAAAGACGACGGGTATAATGGCAAAAAATCAGCAAACAGGAAAGCCGGTGCAACGATATCTGGTCGGTGGTGCAGTACGTGACAGTCTTTTAGGTTACCCCTTTCATGAGCGGGACTGGGTAGTAGTGGGCGCTACGCCACAGCAAATGCTTAACTTGGGCTATCAGCAAGTGGGTAAAGATTTTCCGGTGTTTTTACACCCCGATACCAAAGAAGAGCATGCGCTGGCCCGCACCGAGCGTAAAAACGGCAAAGGCTATACCGGCTTTAGCGTGTATGCCGCACCGGATGTTACGCTGGAACAAGATCTGCTAAGACGCGACCTCACCATCAATGCTATCGCCCAGGCCGATGACGGCAGTATTGTTGACCCCTTCGGTGGCGTGGCCGACCTTAAGCAAAAACGCCTGCGCCATGTCTCTGCTGCCTTTGCCGAAGATCCGCTGCGGGTGCTACGGGTAGCGCGCTTTTATGCCCGCTATGCCCATTTAGGTTTTAGCGTCGCCGCGGAAACACAGCAGCTGATGCAGCAGCTGGCAAGCGAGCTTGACACCCTGACACCGGAGCGGCTGTGGCAGGAAACGGCCAAAGCCCTAAGCGAGCAAACGCCGCAGGCCTACTTTCAACTGCTGTATGATACCGGTGCTTTAGCTGTGCTGATGCCAGAACTGGCAGCACTGTGGGGTGTGCCGCAACCGCCGCAATGGCACCCGGAAATTGATACCGGCGTACATACCTTAATGGTGCTGCAACAGGCTGCCGCTTTATCGCCACGTATTGATATCCGCTTTGCCGCGCTGGTACATGATTTGGGTAAAGGCGTGACCAACCCCGAACTGTGGCCATCGCACCATGGCCATGAACACACCGGCCTGGCGCTGATTAACCAGCTGTGCGACCGGCTAAGGGTACCGAATGATTGCCGCGAGTTGGCGCTGCAGGTGTGCGAATACCATCAACTGGTACACCGAGCGAAGGAGCTGAAAAGCGCCACGGTATTAAAGCTGTTTAATGCCATGGATATCTGGCGCAAGCCACAACGGCTGGACGACGTGTTGCTGTGCTGTACCGCAGATTTGCGCGGCCGCACCGGTTTTGAGCAGGCAGAATACCCACAGGCCGATTACCTGCAGGCACTGGCAACTGCGGCGCGGCAGGTAACGGCGAAAGAGCTGGTGGCGCAGGGCCTGACAGGTGAAGCGATAAAACAAGGCTTAGCACGCGCGCGCTTAGCGGCAATAAAAGCCGCTAAACAACAATGGCAACCGGCTTAAACGCCAGCCTCAGGCCGCGCTGCTAATCTAGGTCGCGCTGCTAATCTAGGTCGCGCTGCTAAGCACGGCCAATAACACTATGCCTAAGATCAACCGGTAAATTACAAAAGGCAACATGCCCATGCGCTCTATCACCTTTAAAAACAGGTGAATACAGATAAAAGCACTGATAAAGGATAAACCAGTGCCGAGTAAAATCGCGCTGACATCATACTGGGCCGGTTCGGCCAACAACTTAGACCCCTGATAACCGCCGCTAAGGATAATAATTGGAATAGACAGCAAAAACGAAAACCGCGCCGCGCTTACCCGGTCCAGCCCCAGCATCAACGCCGCTGTCATGGTAATACCGGAGCGCGACGTGCCGGGAATAAGCGCCAGCGCCTGGGCAACCCCAATGAGCAGCGCTTGCCGCCAGCTTAGCTGCTGCATACTTTGTACCTGCTTAGCTGTGGCATCGGCCAGCCACAGCGCCAGGCCAAATACGATAGTGGTAATGGCAATGACATAGGGCGAACGTAAAAAGGTTTCGATTAAATCGCCGGCTAGCAGGCCAAACAGACCCGCCGGGATCGTGGCCAGAATAACCCACCAGGCCAGCTTACTGTCGGTACTGTGCTTACCGGCAAGCGACTGTATCCAACCTACTGTTAGCTGGCCAATATCGCGGCGAAAATACAGCATAACGGCTAATAGCGTGCCGACATGCACTGCCACGTCAAACACCAGCCCCTGATCCTGCCAGCCGAACATCGCCGACGGTAAAATAAGATGAGCAGAGGATGAAATAGGTAAAAACTCGGTCAGGCCCTGAATAATGGCCAGAATAATCACTTCCACTGTACTCACTGCTTACTCCCAGTTAAATGGCACCGGCCATAATTTTTGCTGTTTCGGATATTGCTGCCACAGTGCGGCATAACTCTGGCCACTTAAAGGGTGAGTAACCTCTGGCGCAAGCTCAGCCAGCGGCCATAACACAAAGGCATTTTCGGTAATTTCAGCCCGCGGCAGTTCAACCGGTTGCTGGCAAATGACATCGTCATAAGTGAGTAAATCTAAATCCAGGGTGCGGCCACTGAATTTAGCCGCACTGCGGTCACGGCCAAAATCGTCTTCAATTTGCTTAAACACACTGATGCACTGTGCAACCGACAACTGGGTGTCTGCCGCCGCCACCAGATTATAAAATGGCGCCCCGACAAAGCCGACGGCCTCACTTTCATAGACCGACGACAATTGCAGCGCACCAAATTGCTGTTTTAGCGCCTTAACTGCACAGCGAATATGATAATCGCGCCGGGTGTTGCTGCCGATACTGATGTAAATCTGCGCCATTAGCTGCGGCTCCGCACTATGCTTACACCCACCGTTTGCGCCTTTGGCACCGCGCCGGGTTTATGCACTGTTACTTCCACCTTGCTGGTGGCAAACTCCGCCAGCAGCATAGCAGCAACCCGCTCGGCTACCGTTTCAATCAATTCTATCGGCTGAGCGGTAATCAGTTTGCTGACTTTTTCCGCTATCACGGCATAATCCAGCGTCAGCTTAATGTCGTCTGCCGCGGCCGCTTGTCGTAAATCGGTATGCAGGGCTAAATCCAGAAACAGGCTTTGCGACATGGACTTTTCCCAATCGTAAACCCCAATCACGGTGTCCACTTGTAGCTGTTTTATAAAAACTATGTCCATTCAGTTACATCCGCATTGCGTTATTTCTCGTTTCAGGTAGGCTGGTCGGATAGGCAAAACCGTGAAAACCCTATATTCTGCTGGCGCTACGCCGGGATGCAATCTTAACGTAAAAACTGGTGCTGAGGAACCGCCTTAATGACCCCGCTGATTGGAATTATGATGCTGGCAGCCTATCTTTGTGGCTCCATTTCGTCGGCAGTGCTGGTCAGCAAGCTGTTTCGCTTACCCGACCCCCGCTTACATGGCTCTGGCAACCCGGGTGCCACCAATGTGTTGCGTTTAGGCGGTAAACTGCCGGCAATACTGGTGTTGGTGTTTGATATCTTAAAAGGCACTATTCCGGTATGGGGCTCATACTTTCTTAAAATTGAACCGCTGTTTTTAGGCCTTATTGCTATTTGCGCCTGTGTTGGCCATATTTTCCCGCTGTTTTTTGGCTTTAAAGGCGGCAAAGCCGTGGCGACCGCCTTTGGCGCTATGATGCCGATAGGGCTGGATTTAGCCGGCCTGTTAATTGCCAGTTGGTTGATTATTGTCGCGTTAAGCGGTTACTCGTCACTGGCCGCCATTTTAACAGTAAGCCTGGCGCCGCTGTTTACCTGGTTTATTAAACCGCTGTATACCGTCCCGGTGTTAATGCTTAGCGTATTAATTATTTTGCGCCACCGCGAGAATATAGTGCGTTTGTATCAGGGCAAAGAAAGCAAAGTCTGGGATAAAACCCGGCGTATTCGGGAGTGAACACCCGCTCAGTATGTGCTTTCGGTTGCAACTCCCGCTTTGGCTCGCCACAGCAACTCGCCCTACTGCCTACGGCAGGGCTCAGACACTCTGTGCCGCCCAAATCGGGATTCCAACCTTCAGTCCAAACTCCTGACTTATCGGCTTAAACCGCTGGCAACTCCTGCATTGGCCAGCGCGGTGTAACGCCGATGGTTAAATCCTGCTGCTGACCCGCCACTAAGCGGTAATAACCGGCCAGCGCGATCATGGCGCCGTTGTCGGTGCAAAACTCCTTACGCGGGTAAAACACCTCACCGCCATGGCGCTTCAGTAATAGCGCTAATTGCTCGCGCAATGAGGTATTGGCGCTAACGCCACCGGCAATTACCAGCCGTTTGTAACCCGTTTGCTGTAGCGCCCGCTCACACTTAATCACCAGCGTATCGACCACCGCCTGTTGAAACGAGGCTGCAATATCGGCTTGCACCTGACTGCTGTTGCCTTCTTTAGCAATGACATTGGCCGCTGAGGTTTTTAAACCGCTAAAGCTAAAGTCCAGCCCGGGCCGGTCGGTCATCGGCCGCGGAAATTTGTATTTTTTCGCGTCGCCCTGTGTCGCCAGCTTTGCCAGCAAAGGGCCACCGGGGTAATCCAGCCCCATTAGCTTAGCCGTTTTATCAAAAGCCTCGCCAGCGGCGTCGTCGATAGACTCACCCAGTAATTCATACCGACCAATGCCTTCTACCCCGACCAACTGGGTATGGCCGCCGGACACCAGCAACGCCAGAAACGGAAATTGCGGCGGGGTTTCTTCCAGCATCGGTGCCAGTAAATGCCCTTCCATATGATGCACGGCCAGCGCTGGCTTGCCCCAGGCCAGCGCCAGCGAGCGGCCAATAGCGGCGCCCACCAGCAAAGCGCCGGCTAAACCCGGCCCGGCGGTGTAGGCAACGCCATCGATACTGGCGGCATCGCACCCGGCCTCGGCTAAGGCTTGTTTAATCAACGGAATGGTTTTACGGATATGATCGCGCGACGCCAGCTCGGGTACCACACCGCCGTAATCGGCATGCAATGGGATCTGGCTGTACAGCACATGACTGAGTAAGCCCTGCTGCTGATCGTAGATCGCTATGCCGGTTTCATCGCAGGATGTTTCTATACCTAAAACTCGCATCTGTGCCTCAAGTCCACTAAAATGGCGGCCATTGTACCGGCTCAGCCCCCGCAGAGCCAGAGGATCGGATTTAGATCACAGAACTGCTTTACATCGCCCGGTGTTTTTGCGTAAAATGCCGCACCATTTTTAATCGTATTGGTTCAGAGATAACCAATTTGGCCCTGAGGTGAGAATTTAATGCCTGTTGTTAAAGTAAAAGAAAACGAACCCTTTGACGTAGCTTTACGTCGTTTCAAGCGCTCATGCGAAAAAGCTGGTGTATTAGCAGACGTTCGCGCTAAAGAATTCTACGAGAAGCCAACCTGGATCCGTAAGCGTAAAAAAGCAGCAGCTGTTAAGCGTCACGCTAAGAAGCTGTCTCGCGAAAACGCACGTCGTATCAAGCTGTACTAAGCGTCGCTTAGCGCACCCGCTTTACGACCACGGCGCTGTCTGCTGATACGCCATCAGCATAGAAAAGCCCGTTGTGATATTGCAAAGTTGATATCTGCATACCGTGCCCGCAAGGCACGGTTTGTCTTTTTCTGAATAACACCGAAGGAAAAAGGTTGGCAGGACAAATTCCAAGACAGTTTATCGACGACTTGCTGGCCCGTACCGACATCGTCGAGCTAATTGACCAACGCGTACCGCTAAAAAAAGCCGGTAGAAATTACGCCGCCTGTTGCCCATTTCATAGCGAAAAATCGCCCTCTTTTACCGTTAGCCCGGATAAACAGTTTTACCATTGCTTTGGCTGTGGCGCACACGGCAATGCCATCAGTTTTATGATGGAGTTTGAACAGCTGGAATTTGTTGAAGCCATAGAAGAACTGGCGCAATTGCACCATTTGGACGTGCCGCGCGAACAAGGTACGGGAAAACAACGGCCAGCCGCACAAGCGGATGACTATAACCTGATGCAGCAAGCCGCCGGTTTCTATCAGCAGCAGCTGCAACAACACCCGGACAGCCCACGGGTACGTGACTACCTGCAAAAACGCGGCCTGAGCGACCAAACCGTCGCCGATTTTGCTTTAGGTTATGCGCCTGAAAGCTGGGATGCGCTGTTAAAGCAACTAAGCCCCGTCAACAACCGCCAGCTGCGTGATCAGCTGTTCGAGCTGCGGCTGATTAACCGCAATGACAGCGGCCGGGAATATGATTTCTTCCGCGACCGCTTAATGTTTCCTATTCGTGATAAGCGCGGCCGGGTTATTGCCTTTGGTGGCCGGGTACTGGGCGATGGCACACCGAAATATTTAAACTCACCGGAGAGCCGGCTGTTTCATAAAGGTCGTGAATTATACGGTTTATATGAAGTACGCCAACAGCCGGGCCATGTTAGCCAAATTTTGGTGGTAGAAGGCTATATGGACGTGGTTGCGCTGGCCGAGCATGACATCCGCTTTGCTGTCGCCTGCCTGGGCACCGCCACCACCTCAGATCATATGCACACGCTGTTTCGTTACACCCCAAAAGTGGTGTGCTGCTATGACGGTGACCGTGCCGGACGGGATGCCGCCTGGCGTGCATTGCAAAGTGCCCTGCCACAGTTAAAAGATGGCGTAGAGCTAAATTTTGTGTTTTTACCCGACGGCGAAGACCCGGACTCGTTAGTACAAAAAGAAGGCAAAGCTGCGTTTTTACAGCGCATAGATAGCGCCATGCCGCTGAATCAGTACTTTTTTGAACACTTAGTACAAGAATTTGACCCGGCCACCGACGCTGGCAAGTCGGCGTTATCGGTAAAAGCCGCCGAGCTGATTAAACAAATTCCAAGTGAATTTTACCGCGACAGCTTAAGCGATAAACTGGCCAACCTGCTGGGTAAGCCGCGTGAACAAACAAAAGCGGCGGTTAAACGCGCCGCCAACCGGGTAAAACCGGCAGCAATGAAAATAACACCAATGCGCCGGGCTATTGGTTTATTGCTGCAGTACCCCAATTTAGCCAGTGTAATGCCCGATGCCCCTGAGCTGGCCGAAGCCAATATTCCCGGTATTGGGCTATTGTTATCGTTACAACAGCGCTTGTTACAACAACCGGATTTAACCACAGCGCAGCTTATTGAGCAGTGGCGTGGCTTACCGGAGCACAGCATTTTAATGACATTGGCCGCCTGGGATCATCAGATTGAACCCGAGCAGCTGTCACAGGAATTTGTCGATACCTTTCACTCGATTGAGGATCAGTATTTGCAACAACGGCTGGAAGCCCTGGAACGTAAGGACAAACTGCAGCAACTGAGTAAAGCCGAATGGCATGAATACAAACTGTTGCTGCAGGCGCTGAAAAGCAAAAAACCAAAGCTTGCGACCTAATGCAGCTGGCTAGAAAAGCCGCGCTTTGTTATAATCGCTAGTTCGCAATTTTACATTAATCTAATTGGTGGAAGATAAGTCTCTATGGAGCAAAATCCTCAGTCGCAGTTAAAACTCCTGATCATCAAAGGTAAAGAGCAAGGTTATCTGACCTTTGCTGAGGTGAATGATCACCTGCCACAAGACATTATCGATTCTGATCAGATAGAAGACATTATCCGCATGATCAACGACATGGGTATCCAGGTGTTTGAAAGCGCCCCGGATGCTGATGATCTGATCATGACCGATGCCACCACAGATGAAGATGCCGTGGAAGAGGCAGCGCAAGCCTTAGTCAGCGTAGACAAAGAACTGGGCCGTACTACCGACCCGGTGCGGATGTACATGCGCGAAATGGGTACCGTTGAGCTTCTGACCCGCGAAGGCGAAATTGACATCGCTAAACGTATTGAAGACGGCATTAACACCGTACAAAGCTCGGTAGCTGAGTATCCGGAAGCCATTACCTATCTGTTAGAACAATGGGACAAATACGAAGCGGAAGAAATCCGTTTAAGTGACATCGTCACCGCATTTATTGACCCGAATGATGTCGATGAAGCGCCAATCGCTGGCAGCCATATCGGTTCTGACGTACCGGAAGATCAAATGGATGATGATGACGACTCAGATGATGACGATGATTCTGATGGCGATTCTGACGACGGCGACAGCGGCCCGGATCCGGAAATGGCGCGGCAAAAGTTTGGTGAGCTGCGTACTCAATACGACATTACCCGCAACTCTATCGTGCAAAACGGTCGCGAGCATGCGACGACTAAGGCCGAAATTGAAAAATTAAGCGAAGTGTTCCGCTGCTTCCGCCTGGTGCCCAAGCAATTTGACCGCCTGGTTAAAAACATGCGCGAAATGATGGACCGGGTACGGGTGCAGGAACGCATCGTCATGAAGCATTGCGTTGAATACGCCAAAATGCCGAAGAAGAACTTCGTCAAAGCCTTTACCGGCTTTGAAACCTCTACTGCCTGGTTAGATGCTGAAATTGCCGGCAATAAGCCGTATTCGGCCAAGCTGGACGAGCACAAAGAAGAACTGGTTCGCAGCATTGAAAAACTGAAAAAAATTGAAGAAGAAACCGGCCTGAGCATCTTTAAAATTAAAGATATCAACCGCCGCATGTCTATTGGTGAGGCCAAAGCCCGCCGGGCGAAAAAAGAGATGGTCGAGGCGAACTTACGTCTGGTTATTTCTATCGCGAAAAAATACACCAACCGCGGCCTGCAGTTCCTCGACTTAATTCAGGAAGGTAATATCGGCCTGATGAAAGCGGTAGATAAATTCGAATACCGCCGTGGTTATAAATTCTCAACCTATGCGACCTGGTGGATCCGGCAGGCCATTACCCGCTCTATCGCGGATCAGGCCCGCACCATCCGTATTCCGGTGCATATGATTGAGACCATTAACAAGTTAAACCGTATTTCGCGCCAGATGCTGCAGGAAATGGGCCGCGAGCCATCACCGGAAGAATTATCCGAACGCATGCAAATGCCGGAAGATAAAATTCGCAAAGTGCTGAAAATTGCCAAAGAGCCGATCTCAATGGAGACGCCGATTGGTGATGATGAAGATTCGCATCTGGGCGACTTTATCGAGGACAGCACCGGTGAATCACCGCTGGACTCGGCCACTATGGAAAGTCTGAAAAACGCGACCAACGAAGTACTGGCCGGCTTAACCGCGCGCGAAGCGAAAGTACTGCGGATGCGATTTGGTATCGATATGAACACCGACCATACGCTGGAAGAAGTGGGCAAACAATTCGACGTAACGCGTGAGCGTATCCGTCAAATTGAAGCCAAAGCCTTACGCAAGCTGCGCCACCCGTCACGTTCAGAAGTATTAAAAAGCTTCCTCGACGAGTAGAACAAAGCAACAATATAAAGGCGCCTTCATGGCGCCTTTATTATTTTTGCGCTGATAAGTTTAAAAAAACAGCAGTTAAGCGGTATAAGCTCAAGATGCCGGATGACAAAGACGGTAAAAGTTTTTATACTGCCTGCCGTTTCACCTATGATGGCCCCATAGCTCAGTTGGTTAGAGCGCTCGACTCATAATCGATCGGTCGCTGGTTCGAGTCCAGCTGGGGCCACCATTCCAAGCTTTGCTTTCCTCCAATTACACAATAGTTAATAGATTCTACTCAAACACCGTTAGCACTGCGTATAGCTTTGGCTTACACTGAACTACCTGCCGTTTTTTGTGATCATTAATACTATGCTGCCTGCTGAATTACCGCTAAATGAAACAGAGCGTTTACAAGCGCTGGCCGCGACCGGTTTACTGGATAGCCCGGACAGTGACAATTTTGATCGCTTTACCCGCCTGGCGCAGGCGTTATTTGGTTGTAAAATCTCTCTTTTTACTTTGGTTGATGAAAAGCGACAGTGGTTTAAATCGCGCCAGGGTATCGCGTTAAAAGAAACGCCGCGTGATGTGTCTTTTTGTGGCCATGCCGTCTTTAACGATAAATTGTTGTATGTACCCGATGCCAGCCAGGATCAGCGCTTTGCAGATAACCCGCTGGTTACCGGTGCCCCCGCTATCCGCTTATATGCCGGCGTTCCTCTGCACTCAGTTGACGGTTTACCACTGGGCACCTTGTGTATCATTGATGATATGCCGCGCGAGCTTAATCAGCTGCAGTTAACCCTGTTACAGGATCTGGCAGCGCTGGCTGAGGCTGAAATTGCCCGCTGTGCGCTGACAGCGCAAAAGAAGCAGCTAGAGCTGGATAAGGCAACACTGGAGCAGCAGCGCCAAAGGTTAAACGCCTTTATTGATAGCTCGCGCCTGGCCACCTGGGAGTGGAATGTACAAACCGGTGACGCCATATTTAACACGCGCTGGTCTGAAATTATTGGCTATGAGCTACATGAATTGATGCCGCTTAGCGTGGAAACCTGGTTAAAACTGGTACATCCGGCTGACAAAGCCCGCTCAGAGCGTTTATTGCAGCGTCATTTTGACGGCGAGCTGCCGTTTTATGAACTGGAGTGCCGCATGCAACATAAAGCCGGACACTGGGTATGGGTGTTAACTCAGGGCAAAGTGATCAGTTTTACCGGGCAAGGGTTACCAAGACTGATGGCGGGTACCCATCTGGATATCACCGAGCGTAAAGCCAATGAGGAAGCGATTACTGAAGCCTTCAGCTTATTGCAGCGTGTGTGCCGCAATGCGGGGATTGATATTGCTTCTTCAACAACAGCAAAAAACACCACTGAAGACTGACAAATACAGGCGTTTAAAAGGCGGCATTTGCCGCCTTTTGCCTGAGCATGCGTTAATTAACGCACGATATCCATCTCATCCAGCAGGTTCTGCGCACCATCAACATGTTGCATCAGCCACAGCACGTAGCGAATATCGACGTGAATAGCGCGGGTAATTTCCGGGTTAAAGTACCAGTCTTTGGTGATTGACTCGTAAGTAGAATCAAAATTCAGCCCCACCAGTTCGCCCTTACCGTTCATTACCGCAGAGCCTGAATTACCGCCGGTGGTATCGGCACTGGATAAAAAGTTTACCGGCACTGAGTTAAAGGCTTTTACCTCGAGTTGTGGGCAACCTGCCAGCCGGCATAAAAAGCCCGGCTCATATTTTGCCGCTAAATCGGCGTAAAAATAGCCATCGGTGTTACCGGCGTTATAGGCATCGACCAGTTTTTGCGGCAGGCTAAACGGGTACTCGGCCTGGCGCTTGGCAATCATGCCTTTAACCGAGGTAAAGGGGGTTTTATATACGCCATCTTTCGCCGGGTAACCCTCTACGCTACCGTAGGTAATGCGCAGTGTACTGTTGGCATCGGGGTAAACCGGCTTACCCAGGGTGTTGTTGTAGGCAATAATGGCTTGCATATAGGCCGGGCGCACAGTAGATAGCTGACCGCTTAAGGTTTTCTGTTCCAGCTCCAGCGCTTTGTTTTTGTCAAACAAGGCCACGGCCAGCTTGATAAAAGGGTCGTCGCTGGTGACAAACTCGTTCGCTGCTTTACCCAGCCAGGCTTTACGGCCTGCTGTAGTGGTTAACCTGGTGTGCTGATATAGCGGCGCAAGCTTGCTGCTGACCTCGTCTTTGGTCATATTGGGCGTTAACCCCAGTGCAGCATCTAATTCGGCTACACGCACTGCCTCTGGCTGCGCCAGATAGTCGGCCAGCTGCTCCGACCAAATGGCTAAATCCATGGTCGGGTGAAAGCTTTTTTCCAGCCGCGCTAAGCGGCTTTCAATCATGGCTAAATCGCGCTGCTGATAACCCATCTCGCGCATCGCGTCCGGCTTTTCACTTTCTACCGCTAAACGGTATAACCGCATCGCCGCCTGTAACATATCGCTGCGTTTGGCATTGTCAAAGTAGTAGGTTTGCTGGGTATAAGCCTGCTCGGCAGCAATCACCTGTTGCAGCTCAGTGATACTTTGCTGGTACTGCTGATACCTGGCATCGCTGTTAATCCAGTTCAGTAGCGCTTGCTGCTGTTGCTGCTTAATGGCGTGAATATCCGTCACTTTAAAGCCATCCAGTAAGCCCTGCAGTTTTTTCATGCGGTTGTTCAGGCTTTTTACTGTCGAGGCGTATTTAACTTTCAGTTCGGCATCAGTGGCAGCCAAACGGTCAATAGTCGCAATAATTTGCTGGTAGGTTTTAACCTGCGCCGGGTATTGCCAGTTGGCAGCGAAAGCAATCTCATCGGCTAAGCGGTAACGGCTGGTACGGCCCGGGTAACCGGCCAGTAAAATGCCATCGCCGGCACGTACGCCACTGGCATTCACTTTCAGGTAATGCTTGCTCTGATAAGGTACGTTGTCGACCGAATAGGCCGCAGGCTTGCCATCTTTGCCAACATAGCCGCGTAAAAAGGTGTAATCACCGGTGTGACGCGGGTATTCAAAGTTATCAATATCACCGCCAAAGTTACCAATAGCCTCACTTGGTGCGTACACCAGCCGTACGTCCTGCAACATCAGCTGCTTGATCTGAAAATACTGCATGCCATGATGAAAACTGACTACCGAGCAGCGGTAGTTCGGGTCGGCTTCACAGTTTTTGATCAGCGCTTTACGGTTAGCTTCAATGGCTTCATAGCGCGCTGCGCCAGTTAGCTCTGGCGCTAACGAACCCGACACCTGGGCGGTCACGTCGGTGACGGCTTCGGTAATATATAACCGCTCCTGTGCACCGGCGGGTAACTCTTCAGCGCGTGTTTTGGCTAAAAAGCCCTTTTCAATCAGGTTATTGTCTTTGGTCGAATTATTCTGAACAGCATTGTAAGCACAATGATGATTGGTTATCACCAGGCCATTGGGCGAAACAAAAGAGGCCGAGCAATACCCCAGGCTAACAATGGCACTCATTGGGTACTGGCTTAAGTCCGCCAGCTGTTTGCCCGGGATCTCAATACCTTTGGCGCTGAGTTCGGCTTGCAGTTGCGCCATCTGATGCGGCTGCCACTGGCCTTCATCTGCCGCTGCGCTCAGGCTTAAGCCCAGCGCTGCAGCAGTTAACAGGGTTTTAGTTTTCATGCGGGTTCCATGGTTCAGGTTATTTTCATTGTTGTCGCGGCAAATTATCCATGTTGCGCCTTGTTGCGCAACCTCAATGCGATCACTGTGCTGAAATTCCGTTAAGTCGCTACTTAGCCACCAGACAGTTGACGCCCGTTAAGGTAAGCTTGACGCAACTATTACGCTGCAGTTGATATAGGTAGGTTCATGAAAGTTTTAGTACGCAGTTTACTCACCGGCCTGGCTATCGTCTTGCCACTGATTATCACCATAGAGCTGCTGCGTTGGTTTTTGCAGCTGGTAGAAGGCAGCCTGGCACCGCTGCTGCAATTGGTGTTGCCGGTATCCTGGTATATACCGGGCATGGCGATTTTGGGTTTTGTCTTATTGTGTATCCTGATTGGCTTTAGCTCGCGCTGGTCGGGCATTCACCGGCTGTGGCAGCTACCCGGCAAAATCTTAATGCAACTGCCCGGCAGTAAACAAATTTACGGCATGCTGCAGGATATTATCGATTTAATGGCCGGCAAAAACTTTGCTGACGGTTCTGTGGTGATGGTCAAGCTGCCGCCGTCTGATATTGAGCTGATTGGCATTATTACCAAGCAAGGCGGCCAGGCGGGTGATCGGATGTCAGCGCTGATGCAGGACGATCAAATAGCAGTGTTTATTCCTATGGCTTACAACGTTGGGGGTTATACCGTAATAGTGCCGCGCAGCTGCACGCGTAATATCGATATGAAACCGGCAGAAGCCCTGCAATTAGTATTGAGCGGTGGCCTTGGTAGCAACAAAGCACCCGGCCATCGCCACGAACAGTAAGCGGTTACTAACCCAGCAACATCCACAGCGCCACGCCGAACATCAGGCTGGCGCCGATGCGGTTTAAATACTGCACCCGGTTGGCTTTGCCGAAAAACAGCGCCAGTGCTTTGCCGCCACTGGCGTACAGCAGCATAGAACCAAATTCCAGCAACAGAATAATCGCCACCAGCACCAGCAGCTGTGGCCAGAATGCCAGTTGGCTGTCGATAAACGGCGGCAACAGTGCCATATGAAAGGCCCAGCCCTTGGGGTTAGACACCGCAGTAATAAAGCCCTGGCTAAACAGGGTACGCCGTGCCAGCCTGGCCGGCAGCTCACCCGCTTGTGGTAGTGCCAGTTTGCCTTTGGCGCGCCACATTTGCACACCGATATAGGCCAGATAACAGGCACCGGCTATTTTAAACCACTGAAACACCGCCGGAAATTGCAGCATTATCGCCGCCACACCGCACACCGCCAGTATGGCTACCAGCGCCACGCCCAGCATTTCGCCCCACATCATCCACAAGGTGCGGCGCACGCCCTGGCTCATGCCCAGCGTCATCGCCAGGGTCATACACATACCCGGCGTAACCGAGACAAATAAAAACGTCGGAATAAATGCCCCCAGCAACGCCAGATTAACCATAACCACCTCAGTATTAAACTGGCGCTATTCTGGCCGGTTGCAGCAGCGCCAGCAATAGGTTTGGGCAGGGTTTTTAGTGCGATAACCGCAGTCATAGAAAAACATGGCTTTTAAATTCCTCACCAGCTGTCTAATCCCTCCCCGCTGCTTCGACTAAGCTGTGATACAGCAAATTATTGCGTTTAACACAGGAGATTTGTTATGCCAGCTAATACCGTAACCCTACACCGGGTAATAAAAGCCACGCCAGAGCGGTTGTACCGCGCCTTTTTAGACGCCGATGCCTTAGCCAAATGGTGCCCGCCGCATGGTTTTACCGGCAAGGTACACAGCATGGATGCGTGGGTGGGTGGTGGCTACAGGATGAGTTTTACCAATTTTAATACCGGCAGCAGCCACAGCTTTGGTGGCACTTATCTGGAATTAAAACCTAACGAGCTGATTCGCTACAACGACCAGTTTGACGACCCTAACCTGCCGGGCCAAATGCTGGTAACCATTAAATTAAAACCGGTATTGTGCGGCACTGAACTGACGATTGAACAAAGCGGCATACCCGAGGCAATACCGCTGGAGTTTTGCTATGCCGGCTGGCAGGAGTCCTTGCAGTTGCTGGCGCTGCTGACCGAGCCGGAAATACCGGATCAAGCCTGAACCCCCGGCTGTATCAGCCAGCTACAGCTTAACCGGCCACTTGTCTGGCCGGTAGTCACATCGTCCCAACCTAATTGCCTTACACTGCCTTTGCTCATATGGCAAAACATTGTACTTAAGTTGGTACATTTAAATTGTCTAATTGTACAAACATTGGTACTATCCTTCTATTCCGTTTTAGCTGTGACAGTGAAAGAACGGTTGTTGAAAAATAGGAGCTAAAGCAAATATGAACATTCTTACTGTTAGCGAAGCACGGGCTAACTTTAAGGCGGTTATCGATACGGTATTGGATACTCACGAACCTACGATTGTGACTAACCAGCGCTCTGGTAATGTTGTGATGATTTCTCAGGAAGATTACAACGCCATGCAGGAAACGCTGTACTTACTCAGTACACCGAATAATGCAAACCGTTTGCGCGAATCGGTAGCACGCATTAAAGCTGGCGCCTTCGAGGTGAAGGAACCCTTTTTAGATGAGCAAGAAACTAACTAAACCCGGCGTTGCCTTTGATGCGCACGCATGGGATGACTACCAATATTTTAAGCAGTACAACAAAAAGCTCAGTGCCCGTATTGATGAGCTGATAAAAGAAGCCATACGCTCACCGCTTGAGGGTAAAGGTAAACCAGAACGGTTAGTAGGCGACTTCGCCGGTTTTTACTCACGCCGGATAGACCGCGAGCACCGCTTGGTTTACACCTATATAGACGGTTATCTGGTAATAGCGCAATGCCGGTTTCATTATTAAAAGCGAAGCAAAATAAGCTACATATGCAGCATTTTCTACAATTATTTGTACCTGACCCTATTTATTAGGTATAGGTTTGTGAATTGATGACTAAAGAAATAAAAGATAAATTTGACACCGATGCTGCCGAACATTTAGTAATTATTGGTTATCCTGATAATAAAGAATATCTTCCAGACTTAGTTTTTTGGTCGTGCTTTCCAAATGATCCCGTTTGCTGGATAACATACCCTTATATCAATAGTTTAAAAGATGAAATACTTGCAGAGGCTATGGCAAAATTTATGACGTTTCATCTTGGCATCGGTCAAGAAGATATGGTCGAAACCGCTTGTGCATTCTTTATATTTGAAGAACGTTCAAATCTTATACCTATGATAATTAGTCTGGCTAATTGTCGCAAGGTGAGTGAATGGTTTGACGCTGCTAACCGAGCCGGAAATACCGGATAGCCCATAACAACGCGAATTGCGGCGCTGACGTGTTAACTGCCAGCGCCGCCATTGCAGCTTTAGCCTTCACCTAAGCTGTCAGCCTTGTCTAAGCCGATAAAGCGATATTGCTCAGGGGCAGGTTTAAAGCTGTGCCCGGCAAAATACATCATGGCCTCGTATAAATGCTCCGGTAGCGCCGGGTCATAATACGCGTACATTTGCTGCACAAGTTCATCTTCAATTAACGCCTCTGTCAGATACAAAAAGGTGTCACAGCTCATGCCTTCATAAGCCTCTTCCGACATCATCTGGCTTAAAAAGCGGTTTTGCATAGCAAGGTGCTGCAGTACCTGTTGCTGCACGGCATCGGCTTGCACCGGTAAGGCCAGTAACGGCAGATACTGCGCCAGCCAATTATCAAATTCCTCCGTTAAATGCTGTGATTGCGCCGCGCTTACGTTACCCACCGCCTGCAGCACAGCGTCGTATTCGCCCGGCTCTGTAAACTGGCTGGCAAAATCCTGCTGCCACTGTGCCGCTTTATCCTGCGGCAGGGTGCTGAATAAAATCTGCAAATTTTGTTTACCTTGTGCAATTGTCATAGCCACCTCAATGTTGTTGATCATCTGCCTGGTTGCATCGAGTTTGCTAAGCAGTAAAGCGTGTTGCTGCTGCAGTGCGCTTACAGCGTCAAAGTCTGGTGCCTGCATCATGTCGCGGATCTGCTCCAGGCTAAAATCCAGCTGCCGGTACAGCAAAATTTGCTGCAGTTTGACCAGATGCTGCTCACCATAGCAGCGATAACCGTTGTCCTGTTGCCTGAGTGGCGTCAGTAAACCTATCTGATCATAATGATGCAAAGTACGCACGCTGATACCGGCAAGTTTACTTACCTGACTGACACTGAAAATTTTTTGCACGCTGCTGCGCCTCCGCCTTGCTTAACTCACCCGATGCGCTAAGCCTGAGCTATAACGTTGCGTTAGGGTCAAGCACTATGATGATTTTTTTACGCTCACTTAGCAAAGATAAAAAACGCCGACGCTGTATGTCACCTGCCTATAGCCGCTGCACAGTGGCGGCAGTAGCTTGCATGTAGAACGGCCTGGTTTTGGCTCCTTGTAAGTTACTCAATAAATTGATATTTTCACCACTTTTTGGCTAACTCATTAATTTAGATTTTTAACAACCAGGCTAGAGCCCGCGTATTTTCTGCCGTTGGGAAATTGGCATAGCTATTGCCTTATGCAGATGAAATTAATCGTTTGAAGGAATAACAACATGAAAAAAATCGTCTCTGCTGCTTTCGTTATCGCTGTGCTTGCGCTGCTGTATACCCAATTTACTGACCTTGCCTACAAGCTGGGCTTTGCCGAGTTAAAAATGGTGGCCGTGCTGGAAAACAGCGAAAAAATGAAAGTGAAGTGCGATGTGTATTCACTGGGCTTTTTTGACGAAATTAAGCTGCAGAATAAATTCCAACAATGCCTGAATGACTATGAAGCCAAAGGCTATAAGATCATCAGCCGCCACGACGCCTGATAAGGGTGCGCCGCAAAGTATATTCAGCGAGAGAAATACCCATGTTAAAAACGCTAATTAAAACCAGCTTAATTGCCACACTGTTAGCCTGTGCCGGCGTTAATGCCGAAACCCGGCTGTTAACCGCCGAACAACACGGCTTTGTCGGCCACTACTCAGCTGCAACGTCCGCAGAGCCACAGGTTGCCGTGCTGGTGCTAGGCGGCGCTGAGGGCGGCATACCCGGGCAGCTGGCACAGCCAGTCATTGATGCTGGCTACCCAACACTGGCACTGGCGTACTTTAACGCCGATGGCTTGCCGCCAGAGTTGGAGAAAATTCCACTGCAGTATTTTGCTAAGGCCAAAACCTGGCTACAAAGCCAGCCGAATATTAAGCAAGATCAACTGATTATCGTCGGCTGGTCCAAAGGAGCAGAACTGGCGCTGCTGTTAGCATCAAAGGATCAGCAAGTTACCAAAGTCGTGGCCATAGCCCCCAGTTCAGTCGTGTGGGCCGGTATTTTAAAAGACTGGACCAAGGTGCCGGCCTCAAGCTGGACCGGGCAAGGCCAAGATCTACCCCATGTGCCATTTAACCCATCCGGGCCGGTAACGGGCTTACGTGACTTGTATAGCCAGTCGTTAGCCAACAGGGTTGATGGTGGTAAAGCCGATATCGCCGTTACCGATATCCAGGGCAAAGTCATACTAATGTCAGGTGAGAACGACGCCATCTGGCCAGCACCGCAAATGGCCACCGAGGTGTGCCAGAAAATCAACGCCAAACGCAAAAACCAGTGTGAGCATTTGTACTATGAAGGCTTGGATCACTTGTTAGACTATAAGTTTTTAGACAAAAACGATGCTTTGCATCAAACCTTTATCGACAAGCTTAAAGCCGGCTAACCATTTATCCTGCAGCACAGTACTAAGCCGGGCCTGCCCGGCTTTTGTATTTGATGTCATTGGATTTCACCTGAAGCAGTTGTTTTTTTATCTGTACCTGACCCTATTTATTTGGAGCCTCAGTCATGTTTAATCAAAGTCGGATCTGATACCGGTTGATAAGTGCTGGGTTTATCAATCTGCAGCGCAAGTAAGTCATACGGAATACGAGGTTGCAGCAGCGCTGCAAATTCATCCGTGTCAGTTATGCTCTCGTCCAGCCAGCGGTTAACCAGTGCTACGTCTCTTGGCAACATTAACGGTGATGCTTTGCTGTGTATGTGTTTGAGCTTGGGGTGTGGCGGTAAGGTAATCACAGAGCACGACAAAGCTGTCTCTCCGGTATTTTTGTTAACCCATTCCCGACACAGGCCGCCCAGCAAGATCGCACCGTCTTGTGCTATCAGATCATGGTAATGCAGCGGCTTGTTGTTCACATACTCTGTTTCGCCAAAGCCTTTGGCCGGTATAACGCAGCGGCTGTGGCGGTAAGCCTGGTAGCCAGCAGAGCCTTTTACATTTAGCTTATCGTAGCGGCTGTTAAACGACGTGTATTTAGACGGTTTAAAGCCTGTATCGGCAGGCTCTAACAGCAGCCACCAAATCGCGTTATCCATTCGGCGAATACTGTCTTTTTGCCTGACAATACTTACCTGATTGGTAGCCCGGATAAACCGGCTAAAAATTTGGCGCTCAGGGAATAGCTGGATCTGCAGCCCCTCACACAGTTCTCTTACGCTGGGATCGTCGATAACATTAAGTCTGCCGCACATGTCTGGACTTCATGATGCCGTTTAGATATTGCTAGTATGGGCTATTTAGCGAATTTTGAAGCACAACATCTACTTCCGTTAAGGATAATTAGGGCATGCCAATGAAGCAAAAAAGGCTTCATATGTCGCTTATTTAACTTCATTTGTAATCGCATAAGAGGCCGGCTTTCCGGCAGAACGACACACACTTAATGAACATTTATTTGATAATTAGGGTCAGATCAGAATTAAAGCTGCTATAACCAACTTAATTTTGATCTGACCCCGTTTATTAGATGAGCAAGAAACTGACTAAACCCGGCGTTGCCTTTGATGCAAACGCATGGTATGACTACCAATATGTTAAACAGTACAACAAAAAGCTAAGTGCCCGTATTGATTAGCTGATAAAAGAAGCCATGCGTTCACCGCTGGAAGGCAAAGGCAAACCAAAACGGTTAGTAGGCGACTTCGCCGGCTTTTACTCACGCCGGATAGACCGCGAGCACCGCTTGGTTTACACCTATATAGATGGTTATCTGGTAATAGCGCAGTGTAGGTTTCACTACTAAAATCGAAGCCAAATAAGCTACATATGAAGCTTTTTTGGCTTCATTTAGCAGTTAACTGCAGGGAAAATGGATTGCACTAATTCGATCTAAAAATATCGATCTGCCGGGCTTTTTTCTGCACCCGCTAACCGGAGGCAGAAAAGGCCAGTGGTCAATAACGGTAACAGGCAACTGGCGTATTACCTTTGAACTGAATAACGGCGATGTGTACATCGTAAATTACGAGGATTATCACTAATGGCCACTATGTATAACCCACCGCATCCGGGCGAGCTGATTAAAGAAACTATGGAAGCTCTGGATGTCAGCGCCCGTAAGCTGGCATCGGCATTAGATGTCGCGCCCTCAACCGTGCAACGGTTGATTAGCGGTAAGTCGGACATTTCACCGGAAATGGCAATTCGCCTTGCTGCTGTTATCGGCAGCTCCGAGCGCGTCTGGATGGGCATGCAAGATGCTTATGATCTGTGGCATGCCAGGCAAAAAATAGATACGTCTAAACTGCAGCGATTATGCAGTGCTTAGGCTATTTCATGACATTTGCCAGACAAGACGCGCTAAAATTACTTAAATATCGCCAGAGCATTAAGCGAGTTACAACCCGACACCCGGCAAGAGTTTATGCAAATTCAGCAAGAGCTTGCGCAGTATCGCTGAACATAACAATCGCGACACCTTTCATCTAAAGGATGTTTATTTGGCAAAATAGACAAGATCCGAGTGAAGTTATTTTAAGGCGTCGGCATGAAAATTTACCCAGCACCAGAAAGCGAAAAGCCCCGATGTTACTCACCGAGGCTATGACGCCGACCAGGCACCCCCAATCCACTTGGCAAAAAGTTTAGTGGTTAGTTAAATGCATTTCAACAGCACAGCTGCATTTAGCTGGCCACACAGCAGTAACGTCAGGTTTTTTCAAGTTGCGCATCCATCGGTTATGTTCTAGATTGGGTATTCGGTACAACCTGATAAATATTAAGAACTTCAATTACTTTTGTATGTAGTTCTTTGTTGGCCAAAATAACGAGAAAGGGATGTCTGATGAAGTTGAGCCACGTACTGTCCACATTAAACCAGATAGAAAAATCTAAGTTCATTACGTGTCTGGACAAATTATGCTCATCAGCAGCTTCCAGTGACGAAGTGATTTCAAAGGCGCTGAGTAAAGTTAATCGCCAGATTAAAGACGCGTCTGGCAGTGAGATTACGCACCTTTTCAACGCTGTTGCAATTCAGTATCAGGATTCAATCCGGGAAAAGCTGGCACTAAGCGATGCGTCTATGGCACTGCTGATAAACATTCTTACCCGTGATGGTAACGGTATTGCCCGTATATCGTGGATTGAACAACTCTATACCCGTGAGTGGGAAGCATTAGACGCCCTGGCACAGCAGATCCAACAAGATCTCGATAGCAACCTTACGGAAGACTATGGTCATGCGCATCGGCTAAAAATTTTCCGGGATTGTCTAAACGTAGCCTATACCAACGATGAAAGAATTAATCGCCAGGCAAACATTACCGACGATGAACGCAGCATTCTGAATACTCTGGCTCATCATCTGAAAATTTCTCATGATGAAGTGGTAGCGATAGAACATTTATCCGAACCAATCAAAGCAGGTAAGCAAACGGTAGAAAACTGCCTGCAAGAGCTGCGTGATATGGGTGTGATATTCATTAATCGCAAAACATCAGAAGTGCTAATTCCAGATGAAGTGGTCACGGTATTAAATCAAATCCAAGGTAAAGAACTGGCCGATAAGCATCTACTACGGATCTTACGGGTGCTATCTGACGCTGAATTATCAAATATCTTAAAAAGTTACGGTAAGCGTATTCGCGGCGTTAGCCGGGGCGAAAAAATCAGTACTATTCTGCATTCCGGTATCGCTGTGCGTGATATGTTGTCACGCGATTTATTCGATGAAGCTGACAACCAAAACAAACGCAAAGAGCGCTTAAAACAACTTATCGCTGATTTGGATATCGACGCTGACAAAATAGGCTTCACGCTTGATGAACGCATTGATGTCATTTTGCAAAGCCTGAATAGTGCCGCCGACCGTGAGTTTGATGCCATTAGCGCAACGGGTTATAAAGAAATGTTCGACTCTCTGGTGCAGAACTTTCAAGGTACAGATGCCACTGGTGCTCCGGAAACATTAGTACAGCGCATCCGGTACGAGTATGAGCTTGAAGAGACGGAAGAAATCAACGTTGAGCGCTTGCGGGCGTTGAGTATTACACCACACGATGTGTTGTACCTGCTAAATAATGATGAAGTAAAAGAGCTACGCGATAACCTTAAATTACCCAGAAAAGGCAACCCAAGAACAAACATCCTGGAAGCATTCGCCAATGCCAATGACAAACTAATTGAAAACTACGCGGCGC
This sequence comes from Rheinheimera pleomorphica, assembly GCF_011634895.1. Classification (GTDB taxonomy): domain Bacteria; phylum Pseudomonadota; class Gammaproteobacteria; order Enterobacterales; family Alteromonadaceae; genus Alishewanella; species Alishewanella pleomorphica. Next base: position 727,838 of record NZ_SIRR01000008.1, read on the forward strand.
TGGCTAAGCGCGATTTGTCAGCGCTCAAAGCTGTTGGTATCGAAATTAACGAAGCAGATATTGGCGTGAAGTTTGAAGAAGCGACAAAAACCATTCTTGAACAGCTGGAACTGGACGTTGACGAGGAACTGCGTAAGACGATAAACACCGCAAAAGATAAAGCAGACATTATTATTTCTATCAGCGATGACGATATCATTATTGGTGAAGCAAAAACCTGCAAAGAAGGCGACTTTGCCAAATACTCAGCAACATCCAGACAAATTAAAGCCTACGTAAACCGCTGTGAAAATCAGGGTAAACGCGTAGCGCAGGTGCTGATCATCGCACCAAGTTTCTCGCAGGACTTTATCGAGTCGGCAGAGATGGATACCGAGGTAAACATTTCGCTATTAACAGCGGAAGGATTAAAACAAATTCACGATGCCTACAAAGCCAAACGCCGCCCCAACTTTTCAGCACGGTTACTAACGAAAGGCGGACTGCTTAAGGCTGAGTTGATAGCTAAGAGTATCTAAACTGAAAAATTATAAAAAGAACAGAGAATAGCATGGAAAATAAAGGTATTTTAAGCGAAATTATTAAGCTACCGGCTGAAACATCTAAAATTAATGACCTGATTAGCAGCCTTGAGGCTGAATATGAACAATCAGAACAACTATCGGTAAATAAATGTATTTCGATTTATAAAAAACTAGAATCAATCATCACTTTACTTGAAAATTCATACAATGAACAAAAAGATGAATTTGACTTAGCTTTTACGATAGAAACAACATATGAATTAAAATCTGCATTATTCAGATACCAAGAGCTGTTAAAAAAATCAAATTTAGACCTTGGAGATATCAAAACTAAAGCAATAATCGGGGATACAGATAAATTAATCGATGAGATCACAAAATTCATAGATAGAGTGACAAATGGTTTAGATTATAGTGATTTAGAGCGTTCCTTGGCCTCATTTAGCAACAGTAGCAACCCTTCAATCAAGCTGTTAGAAAGAAAGCTAATAGGAGTAATGGCTAAGCAAAATTCAGCTTTGAAGACAAGAATTAATGAGGAAACCAAGCGAGTGTCTGAGCTAAACGCGGTAATATCAACCTTGAATGAAAAAGTTGACGCTGAGTTAGAAAAAGCGAGCTCCTATAGTTTAGAGAAAATAAATGAAATAGAATCCAATGTTGAATATTTAAAAAAGGCGTCGGTTGCTGTCGCTGTAGATCAAGTTACGCAAAAGCATGCTAAACGAGCTAACGAAGAAGGAGAGCATGCCACTTTCTTAAGAGCTATTGCCTTAGGATGTTTAGGTATTTCTGCAGGGATAGTATTATTGTCAGTTTTTGGGGTACTGGACACTTTTGATTGGAAAGATTTGGCAATAAAGTACGGTGCTATTTTATTTTTTACTGTTCCATTTGCTTATCTTGCGAAAGAGTCAAGCAAACACCGCGATGCACAGAGAAAATACGAAAATTTCGACTTAAGCTACAGCGCAGCATCAAGCTTTATACAGTCGATGAGCAAAGACGATAGATTAAAACTTCAGGCAGATCTTGCGAGGCAAATGTTAGTTAATAACAACCCAGAAATGATCAATGAAAAATCCAGAGACAATACTGATTCTGATCACGTCATTACAGATTTAGCGGAAAAAATTATAGAAATGGCAAAAAGAAGAAGCTAAAAGGGGAAATATCTGTCAACTGACTGCTATTTTACGAAATGGCAGTGGAGTATTCGTTGAATTAAATACTGTGAATTAATTCTGGCGGAACGGAATATTGCAACAATAACTATACCGGCTTGCAGGAATCGTTGCAGTTACTGGCATTATTAAACGAGCCGAAAATACCGGATCAGGGCTGATATATTGCTTGCCCCACCTAAAACGAAAAGACCGAATAAATCATCGGGTGAAGCAGTTTAGCTGTTTACATGAAATCGCTTCACCAACCAGCCTGACAGTCGTTTCACTACCTTTCTATCAGTCATTCCGACGTTCTTGCACAACTTAACACTCTGTTCTATATTGGTGCCAATATATATTTTACTCAGCTTAAATGTAAAAAAGTTAAGGGGCATGAATTGATAGATGACAAGAATAAAATAATTATATCTGGACTATGGGACACACTGAAACGATATGATTCATACATTGCAACAGTAAACTTCAAAAGCGGCTTAATAACATCGCTAAACATAGCAATATTTGGCGCAGTAATCTTAAAAGCGAAAGATATAATCGATCAACATCCAGATACAAAAGTAGCTATCGCCATTGCACTTTTCTTAATTTCCGCATTATCAGCAATAAGTATCATATGGGTAATAAAAAGCATATCCCCAAAACTCACTGCAAAGAAGCTCACACAAACCAGTGAAGATTCAATATTTTTCTTCGGATCTGTTTCAAAAAATCTTACACCAGAACACTACACAATTAAAGTTAACAATTACTCACCTGAAAAATTCCAAAACGATTTAGCAAATCAAGTTTATGAAGTTGCAAATATCCTTCAACTAAAATTCAATCTAATAAAAGTAGCCAGCAATATAACGAAGTTGAATCTATTAATAATGATCGCGCTTTCAGCCTGCCTGTTTTTCAGTAATATTGGAGCAGAACCATGCCTTCATTAAAAGAAATATATACCGACATAAATTTTAAAAAAATAGAAGAGTCAGCATTATTCAGTTCAAATATTCATGATAATCAGTTATCTTCTGAGCCTAAGATGCAAAAGAGTGAAAGTTATCCTGTAAGGGACTTCGGAATACAACAAAAAATAAGAGTATTATTCGGAAAAGCTGGTGTAAATAGAAGCGCCATAGGTGGCCACCCACACTTCGACTACCTAGCAGGAATGGAAAAGTTAAAAGAGGGATTCACAGTATCACTATTCATGGATATAAAGGGCTCAACAAAACTAGGCATAGTCTACCCTATTAACGATGTATTTCGCATAAAGAATACGATAATTAAATGTGCCATCGAAACAATCTTGGCTTTCGACGGTCATGTCCATAGAATAATGGGGGATGCAGTCCTTGCGTTTTTTAGAAGTGATGGAGTTTCAGCAAGAAATTCATCTATTGATGCAATTAACTGTGGCGCTTATCTAGTGCAATTAATGAAAGAGGTTGTAATACCAGAATTAAAAAGCCATGGACTTGATGAAGATGTTGGCATTAGAATTGGCATAGACTACGGCCCAGAAAAAGAAGTCCTATGGGGCATGTATGGATACAGCGGAGCTTCAGAAGTAACGGCAACATCATTTCATGTTGATGTTGCCGCAAAACTGCAACAAGCTGCGCCAAGAAATAGAGTAATGCTCGGAAATTCTATTAAAGAGCTATTAGACCTTCATGAGGATATAATAGAGAATAGATTTTTCATTGAAAATGGTGAAAAGAATATAGCTGAATTCATATCACCAAACTACTTGGATTCAAGCGGCAGAAAAATAAACTACAAACAGTTCGTACTGAGGCAAAAAAACTACTTCAATCTATTACCAAAACCGAGCGATGCAAACAACAAAATAAAATTAACTAGCACTTTAAAGTCAAAAGCTGGCACGCCATCAACTGAAGAGTATCATAGATGCTCTAGAGTCATTCCAAGATCTAAAGGAATTGAATTTAAAGCAAGTTTTTCTCTAACGGGGAATCACCAGAACATACAAGTCAAATTCAGAGTTGAAAATCATGGGAAACAAGCATTTGAGAAAAATGGAGATTCATATGGTAATCATGAAAATCTCGTTGAAGCGTTTACAACAGATGGTATAAATTATACTGCCAAAAATTGGGAGGACACTTCTTATATTGGTTTGCACTACATGTATGTTTCTGTATACAGTGAGGGGGATTTAGTTGTCCCGGAATCATGTTTTGCGGTCTATGTAGGTGACCCGACGTAGTCAATATGGTCTTTTCTTTAAAAAAGCCGGGCATGCCCGGCTTTTTACTTATCTAAACCAACCCTAAATCAACTGTATCCCACCACCAAAACTGCGATAGATGCCTACCAAACGGCTAAAGCTTTGCTGTTGCAGTTGTGCCAACTGATCGCGGGCGCGCAGTAGCTCGCGCTCGGCGTCGAGCAGGTCTAAAAACTCACCGCTGCCGGCATTATAGCGATCGCGGGCGATTTGCAGTGCTTTATTGGCAGCCTGCCACTGTGCTTCGGTGTTTAGCTGCTGCTCGCGGCTGAGGTTATAGCTAAATAGCGATAACTTCATCTCGTTTAGCGCGTTAAACACCTGCTGTTCAAACTGTGCCAGCGCTATTTGGCTGCTGGCCTCGGCCTGGCGGATGCGCGCTTTTACCGAGCCTAGATCGGCGGCTTGCCAGCTTAGCGTGGGTGCTACCGACCAGCTTTGTGTATCGCCATTAAGCGCCAGGCCCGGGCCGGAGATAAAGCCTAAAAAGCCGCTTACCGACAGGTTCGGGTATAAATCGGCGGTGGCGACACCAATGTGCGCCGTGGCAGCAGCTAAAGCGCGCTCGGCTACCGCGACATCGGCACGGTAACGCAGGTAGTTTTCACCTTCAACCAAGGCCACCGGTTGCTTTAGCTCTGGCAAGTGCGGTACGGCGCCGAGTTTTAACTGGCCCGGTTGCTGCGCCAGCAAGGCCGATAAGGTAGCGCCTGCGGTTAACAGCGCATTGCGGTATACCGGCACAGCGGCTTTTACCTGATGCAGCTGCACGTCGATTTGCGCCAGCTCCAGCTCGGAAGCCATGCCGGCGTCTAACCGCGCCAGCACTATGGCGCGGCTTTGCTCAAGGTTATGCAGGTTTTGCTCGGCTACCACTAAACGCAGCTGGGCGCCGCGATAGTCACCATAGCTGCTGGCCACCTGGCTGATCAGCTGCAAACGGGCATCTTGCCACAGCAGCTCGGCTTGTTGGGCATTGGCCTGTGCCGCCTCTGTCGCGCGGCGGATTTTGCCGAACAGGTCCAGATCCCAGCTTAAATTAGCACCGCTGTTATAGCCGCGGCTGATGACACCGTCATCAGCTGGCGACACTGTGGCGTTTTCACCGGCCTGATAGCCTGCGTCCAGCGTACCTTTGGGCAGCCAATCGTTATTAGCGTCGCTAAACACGGCATAAGCGCGTTCGGCATTAAAACGGGCCTGCGCCAGGCTGCGGTTTTGCTCTAAGGCCCGGGTAATCAGCTGGTTTAGCGCGGCATCGTCAAACGCCTGCCACCAGTTTTGCAGCTGTGCTGCCTGCTGGTAAGGCGCGTCGATACGGATATCCGCCACCTTAACCGGCGCCTGATAATCCGGCCCGACGGCACAGGCGCTTAATGATGCCACCAGTATGGCGATAGCCGACAGTTTTATTGGCTTACGCATGAGAGGCCTCCACGGTAGTTGTTGTACCTGCCGGAGCTTGTTCTACTGCAGGCTGCGTTGCTTTTTTCTCACCACGTTTAGCTAACATGTAATAAAACAGCGGCGTTAAAATAAGGCCGAAAATGGTCACGCCTATCATGCCGGCAAATACCGCCACGCCCATCGCCTGGCGCATTTCAGCACCGGCACCGGAAGAAAACACCATTGGCACCACGCCCATAATAAAGGCGATAGACGTCATCAGGATGGGCCTTAAACGTAAGCGGCCTGCTTCCAGTATCGCTTCCATTGCGCTCATGCCATGGTCTTGCAGCTCTTTGGCAAACTCAACAATTAAGATGGCATTCTTCGTTGCCAGGCCCACCAGCACGATTAAGCCAATCTGGGTGAAGATGTTGTTGTCGCCACCGTAAATCAGCACGCCGCTGAGCGCCGATAATAATGTCATCGGGATGATTAAAATAATCGCCAGCGGTAAGCTTAAGCTTTCGTACTGCGCGGCCAGCACCATAAACACCAGCAGAATAACCAACGGGTAGATAAACATGCCGGCGTTACCGGCCAGAATTTGCTGGTAAGTCAGCTCTGTCCACTCGTAGGTCATGCCGTTTGGCAGCGTTTCGGCCAGGATTTTCTCAATCGCCGCCTGCGCTTCACCGCTGCTGTAACCCGGTGCCGGGCCACCGTTAATTTCGGCGGTGGTAAAGCCGTTGTAGTGCATTACCCGATCCGGCCCTGCCGTATTGCTGACATTGATAAAGGAACCCAGTGGGATCATTTCACCCTGGTTATTGCGCACCTTTAACTGGCCAATTTGCTCTGGCGTTTGGCGAAACTGCTCATCGGCCTGCATATTAACCTGATAAGTGCGGCCAAACTGGTTAAAGTCGTTCACATACACTGAGCCCATATAGGCCTGCAGTGTCTGGAACACCTCGTCCATTGCCACGCCCTGCTGCTTGGCTTTGGTGCGGTCAATATCCAGATCCAGCTGTGGCACATTCACCTGATAGCTGGAGAAAATGCCGGCCAGCTCTGGCGTTTGCCAGGCTTTCATCATCACCTGCATGGTGACGTTGTACAGCTCGTCGTAACCGTGGTTGGCGCGGTCCTGAATTTGCAGCCTGAAACCACCGATAGTACCCAGCCCCTGCACCGGTGGCGGTGGAAATATCGCGATAAAGGCATCTTCAATACCGGCGAACTTTTGGTTTAGCGCCGCGGCGATAGCGCCGGCCGACATTGACGGATCAGTACGCTGGCTAAAATCGGCCAGAGGCGTAAATACAATGCCGCTGTTCGGGCTGTTGGTAAAACCGTTAATGCTTAAACCAGGGAAAGCGACAGAGTTAGCCACACCGGGTTGCTGCAGCGCAATACGTGACATCTCTTTAATGACGGCTTCGGTACGCTCCAGCGACGCCGCATCAGGCAGCTGGGCAAACGCCACCAGATACTGTTTATCCTGCCCCGGCACATAACCGGTTGGGGTGGTAGCAAACTGCAGGCCGGTTAAACCGACCAGCGCGATATACATAACACCGACTATAGCGCCAAAGCGGATAACCTTTTGTACCAGATAACCGTAACCACGCGATAAGCGGGCAAAAAAGCGGTTAAAGGGGCCAAACAGCCAGCCGCCAAACAGCTTGTCCATAGCACGGGTAAGCGCGTCTTTTTTCTCGCCATGGCCTTTTAACAGTAAGGCCGACAGCGCCGGGCTTAAGGTTAACGAGTTAATCGCCGAGATAAAGGTAGAAATAGTAATGGTTAAGGCAAACTGCTTATAAAACTGCCCGGTTAAGCCCGACATAAAGGCCGTAGGAATAAATACCGCCGCCAGCACCAGCGTAGTGGCAACAATGGGCCCGGTAACTTCTTTCATCGCTTTTTGTGTAGCCGCAATGGGCGATAAACCTTCGCTGATATTACGCTCAACGTTTTCTACTACCACTATGGCGTCATCGACCACGATACCAATGGCCAGTACCAAACCGAACAACGACAAGGCGTTTAATGAAAAGCCCAGCAGCTGCATAAAGGCAAAGGTGCCCACTAAAGATACCGGCACTGCCACCAGCGGAATAATAGAGGCGCGCCAGGTTTGTAAAAACAGCACCACCACCAATACCACCAGCAATACCGCTTCGAGCAGGGTTTTGACTACCGCTTCGATAGAGCCGCGCACAAATACCGTTGGGTCGTACACAATGTCGTACGTCAGGCCATCAGGAAAACCTTTAGCCAGCTCAGCCATTTTGGCGCGTACATCGTCGGAGATTTGAATCGCATTAGAGCCGGACGCCTGAAAAATAGGGATAGCGACCGCTTCTTTATTATCCAGCAAGGAGCGCAGCGCATAGGTAGAAGCCCCCAGTTCAAGCCGGGCCACATCTTTTAACCGGCTGATTTCGCCGTTAGCCCCCACTTTGATAATAATATCTGCAAACTCTTCCACCGCTGCCAGGCGGCCTTTTACGTTAATCAGCAGCTGAAAATCAGCCTCACCACTTGGCTGTGCGCCTAAACTGCCGGCCGCCGCCTGCTGGTTTTGCTCACGAATGGCCGCAGTAATTTGTGCCGGTGACAAGCCCAGCGCCGCCACTTTGTTCGGGTCCAGCCAGATGCGCATGCTGTAATCGCCGGCACCAAACAGCTGCACTGAGCCTACCCCTTCAATGCGCGCCAGTTCGTCTTTCACATTCAGCGCAGCATAGTTAGACAAATACAGCATGTCATAGCGCTCGTCCGGCGAAGTTAGGTGCACCACCATGGTTAAATCGGGGGAGGATTTCTCAGTCACCACACCTAAACGCTGTACTTCCTGCGGCAGCCGCGGTTTGGCGCGCTCAACGCGGCTTTGCACCTGAGTTTGCGCCAGGTCGACATCGGTACCGATAGCAAAAGTTACCGTTAAGGTCATGCGGCCATCAGAGGTGGCCTGCGAAGACATATACAGCATGTTTTCGACGCCGTTAATTTCCTGCTCCAGCGGCGATGCCACCGTTTCGGCGATAACTTTGGGGTTAGCGCCCGGGTAGTTAGCGGTTACTACCACTGTCGGTGGCACCACCTCGGGGTATTCGGTAATAGGCAACTGCCACACCGCTATAGCACCGGTGATAAAAAACAGCAGCGATATCACAGCGGCGAAGATTGGCCGCTTAATAAAGAATTGCGAAAACATCTGTTACTCCTTAACCGCGTCCCGGCGTTTTGCCGGCATTGGCTGTTGCTGCGATATCAGCGCTGGCCGCTAACGATGCTGACGCCCTGTCCAACAGCTGCTGCGCATCTTTTAGCGCCGCCAACTGTGCGCTGGAGGCCATATCAACCAGTTTGGGGTCAATTTGCATGCTCGGGCGAACCCGCTGCAGGCCGTTTACCACTATGCGATCAACCGCGCTCAGGCCTTTATTAATGATGCGCAGGCCATCAAGCTTCTCGCCCAGCTCCACGGCGCGATATTCCAGCTGATTAGTGTCATTCACCACTAACACAAACTTGTTGTTTAAGTCGGTGCCTATGGCTTTTTCGTCAATTAACACACCATCGTACGAGGCGCTGCCCGCCAGACGCAGTTTGGCGTACAAGCCAGGCAACAGCTGATTATCACTATTGGCAAAGCTGGCGCGTAAACGAATGGTGCCGGTTTGCGCATCGATGCGGTTATCAACAAAGTCGATATGGCCGATATGACTAAATTCGTTGTCATCGGCCAGTGCCAGATACACCGGGTTGGCCTGGGCTTCGCGGGTATCAACCCGTTTACCGTCCTGCGCTAAACGGGCATATTTCAGATAGGTTTGCTCATCAACATCAAAGTAAGCATACATTTTGTCGGTCGACACCAGGCTGGTAAGCCGAGTTTGGCCTGCCGTCACGTAATTACCCGCGGTGACCAAAGCGTTAGACACCCGGCCGCTGATTGGCGCACTAACGCGGGTATAACTTAAATCCAGCTCGGCGCGCGCCAGCGCCGCCTTAACAGCAGCCACCGTCGCGGCGGTTTGCTTTTTGCGCGCCTGGCGATTGTCCAGCACTTCCACCGAAATGGCCCGCTGCGCCAGCAAACGCTGCGCCCGCTCATATTCGGCATGCGCCAACTCTGCTGCGCTTTGCGCGCTTAACAGCTCAGCCTTTAACCGCGCCACGTCGGCCGCGAACGGTTTGGCATCTATGGTTAGCAGCACATCACCAGCGTTGACTAAGGCGCCTTCCGCAAACAGAACCTGCTCGACATAGCCTGATACCCGCGGCATCAACTCAACCGTTTGCGGCGCCTGTAAGCGGCCGGTAAATTCGTCCCACTCGGTTATGCGTTCAACCACCACCTGCGCCACACTCACTTGCGGTGCAGCAGGTGTCTGAGCCTGACTCGCCGCCTCCGGGTTGCCACAAGCGGCCAACACCACGGCGGCAACGCTGGCTAATAGAAAATTTCTTGCGGTATTTTTTCTGCTCATGACACTCTCTCCATACTTAAAGCACTCCACATTTAAAGCGCTTCTCGCTTAAAAAATTTTGCTCAAATTGAACTTGCTAGTTTTGTACTGGTCGGTAAATATATAGATCCTACAGCAACAGTCAATCGATTTTTGTACCGAGTGGTATATTAATTTATTTCTAGCCAAGATGATTTTGTTCTAACTGGCTGTTAACGGCGAAGAATGTGGCGCTGTAGTGCCGAATATGTACTAAGTGGTAAGTAACCCTTACTGGACAAGGGTTATTTTGCTGTTTACTATATGAGCATCTTTGAATACAGGAGCTGGACAATGTCAGCAGTAGGTAGCTCTTCCCACGTTGGTCGCCCACGTGCCTTTGATATGGATACGGCGCTGGAAAAAGCGTTAGAAGTATTTTGGCGTAAAGGTTATGACGGAACGTCGTTGTCGGATCTTACCGAAGCTATGGGTATTAATAAGCCCAGCTTGTACGCCGCCTTTGGCAATAAAGAACAGTTATTTCTTAAAGCGATAGAGCTGTACGAAAGCCGTCCCTGCGCATTTTTTATGCCGGCACTGGAAAAACCGACCGCCTATGAAGTGGCCGAACATATGTTGTATGGCGCAGCAGCCAATATGGCGAACAAAGATCAGCCGCAAGGCTGTGTGGTGATCCAGGGGGCGCTGTCATGCTCGGAAGCGGCGGCGGCGGTAAAAGAAGCCTTAATGAACCGCCGGCTAGAAGGCCAGCAAAAATTGCAGGAGCGTTTTGAACGCGCCAAAGCCGAAGGTGATTTACCGGCATCGGTCAATGCAGAAACTCTGGCGCGTTACCTCGGTACCGTGTTGCAGGGCATGGCCATTCAGGCCAATAATGGTGCCACTCCCGAGCAGCTGCGTCAGGTGGCTGAAATGACCTTACTGGCGTTTCCACGCTAAGCTTGCACCACAAAAAATATCTGCTGCGGCCACTGTTTTTAGCGGCCATAACCCTTTAAGATCAGCGCCTCTGCCAACCCTGCTCCGGCGCTGTTATGCAAAACTTCCTGTTATACCTGACCACTGTATTAATCTGGGGTTCTACCTGGTTTGCCATCGAATTTCAGCTGGGCGAGGTCGCGATTGAAGTATCGCTGGCGTATCGCTTTATTTTATCCGCCGTTTTAATGTGGCTGTTTTGCTGGTGGCGTCGGCTGCCAATGCGTTTTAGTGCGAAAGATCATGGCTTTATCGCGCTGCTGGCGCTGTTTAACTTTGCGTTAAATTACCTGCTGATTTATCAGGCGCAGCAGTATTTAAGCTCGGCCATGACCGCCATCGCCTTTACTACCATGCTGCTGATGAATATTGTCAATACCCGGCTGTTTTTCGGCAAGCCGGTGGCCAAACGCATCTACTTTGGCGCTTTAATGGGCATCGCCGGTATCGTTGTGCTGTTCTACCCCGATTTAGACGGCCTGGATTTCACTAACGCCAGTCTGTTAGGCCTGGTACTGGTGCTGGGCAGTGCGTTAAGCGCCTCGCTTGGTAATATGGCCAGTGTGCGAAACTCACGCGCCGGCCTGCCAATCACCCAGGTTAATGCCTGGGGCATGTTATACGGTGCCGTTGGCCTGAGCCTGCTGGTAGTCATTAGCGGCAAGAGCTTTACCTTTAGCACCTCACCGGCCTTTATTATTTCTATGTTGTACTTAGCCGTGTTTGGCTCGGTGATTGCCTTTGCCACCTATTTTGCGCTGTTAAAGGGCATGGGGCCAGAAAAGGCCAGCTACACCATAGTGCTGTTCCCGCTGGTGGCAGTGGTGCTTAGCACCTTATTTGAAGAATTTGTCTGGACCGGCTACACCTTTAGCGGCTTTGCCCTGGTACTGCTGGGTAATGCGCTGGTATTAACGCCGTTTGATAAAATTAAAGCACTGCTGAGTAAGGCGCCACCGGCAACGCCGGTTACGCCTTGAACGTTGCGCCTGCCGCTATAACATTTATCGCAGCCTGACTTACTGAAAATGTGCAGACAGCGCTTGTAAAAAGGCGTATTCATTTAATCCGGCGCGATACAGTGGTTTAGACTGGGCGCTCCACATCGCGACCACCAACTGCTTGTCCGGGTCGACAAACAGATACTGGCCAAAAATGCCCTCGGCGGCATAACTATTGCCGTGCAGCGGCCACAGCATATAGCCGTAATCTACGGTTTTACCACCAATTTTCTGGCGGCTGCTGGCAGCCTGCATCCAGCCCTTTGGCAGCACCCGCTGCGGTTTACCGTCTGTGGTAATCACGCCGTCATTAAGCCAGAACAAACCCAAACGGGCATAATCGCGCAAGGTCGCCGACAAGCCACTGCCGCCAATCTCCAGGCCATCCGGCGATTGCAGCCACCAGTTGGCGTCGGCCTGCATGCCAAGCTTTGACCAGATCTTTTCCGACAAATACTGCGCCACCGGTTTGCCGGTTGCCGCCCGCACTAAAGCGCCTGCCAGCTGGGTTTCGCCGGTACTGTAGTTCCACACTGTGCCAGGCATGGCAGCACGTGGTAATGACGCCATTAAGTCTAAGATGGCACCGGGTTGCTGGCTGAGTTGCGCCTCCAGCATGCGCCGCCGGTCTGAAGCCGGGTCAGTGTAGGTTTCATTCCAGGCGACGCCCGAGCTCATTTGCAGCAGGTGTTTCACCGTTACACCATCGTAGGCGGAGCCTTTAAAACGCGGCAGGTAGTTAACTATAGGGTCGTCAATACTGCGGATAAAGCCATCCTGTATCGCAGCACCAATTAGGGTTGCTGTAATAGATTTCACCACTGACATCGACATCCAGCGTGTGTCCGGGCCATTGCCAAGCAGGTACTGTTCAAATAAAATTTCGCCGTTTTGAATAATCAGCAGGCCGCTAACGCGGTTCATCGACAGCACGTCGTACAAATCGTAAGTTTGGTCATCAACGCTATAAGCAAAGTCTTGCAACGGTTGCTTGCTTAGCGGCAACTCGCTAACAGCGTTGCCACGCGCCACCGTGCGGGTAGGAAACAGCCGGTCAATATTGCGAAAGGTGTTTACCTGAATATCCGGGTACAGTTTGCCGTCGTAAATCTGCCGCACTGTGCCAATGTCTTCAGTTGCATGGCGATATTCGGCTGCTGTTTCTACTGCTGCTGCGACCTTGCTGCTTAACGTCAGCAGCAAAACTAAGGTAAAGGCTGATAGTGTTTGTAAGTTTCGCATTAGACGTCAATCCTTGTCCCCGCTTTAACTCTGCGATGTTGCAGCACTAAACTGCCTGCCACTTCACGGATAATCTCAATTTTGTAAAATTTAACTTTACCCTTGGTGCTGAGCTTAAAAGTGCCAACCATACTGCCGGCGGATGGCGGCGCCCACTGCTCTTCTACCACACCACCGAGCGCCTCACCGCGCCAATGCCCGGCCAGCCAACTCAGCTGTTCAATGCTGGCTGTCGGTGACGTTTGCCCGGCTGCCAAGCTCAGGGTTTCCGCCGCGTAGGCGCCAGAAACACCGGCGACAACCAGCAAAAACCAGCTATACAACTTTGAAAGTATTGCCATCAGTTAAACCTTAGGTTTGCCACAACTGGCATAAGCTTAGCTGATATTAATTTACTCTGTGCCGGGTAGCTCTTTGCAGCGGCGTAAAACGCCCAATTGTAGCACCAGGTTAAAATTAACACTTTAACTTAGTCAGCTAAAGGGCCGCTTCCCACAAAACGCCAGGTGAAGGTTGCGTATGATCGTTTAGTGCTGTCCTGTAATCAGGCATGTTAAGTATTAACCGGCAGCTGCTGATTAAAAAAACAACAGCAGCCACAAACCAAGGCTGGCAAGAAAATTAATGGTAAACACCAGGCCGCGCAGCCTGACATTCGTCGTACAAATTTGTACCGCGCTATGCGCTAACCTGCCAAGCACAAACACCCAGGCCAGCCAGATTGCAGCAGGCGTGACGGAGTTAGTTTGCAGTAGCAACAGACAGGCGACATAAAACAGCAGCGGCCATTCAAACTGGTTAGATAAATTCGCGCTGATGCGTGGCTCAACACCTGCCCAGGGGTTGCTACCATCTGCCCTTTTGCCAAAGCCCCAGACTTTTGGCGCCCTGACCAGAGTTAATAACACATACAGCAAGGCGATAAGGGCAACATGGACGGTCATAGGGAGTACGAGTGGATGCAAACTGTTGTCCTCTGAGACAGATTTAGAACACGCTACAAGATGGATTACATGTCAGCGACAAGTTAATAACGCTGCTGCAATTTTAACTGTTTTGCCCAGTCAACCTTCTCATAGACCGCTTTTTTCTGAAAATCTGTCTGTCCGGTTGATGAACCTACATAGTAATAACCACCGCCTGTAGAAACAAACAATTCTATGAAAAGGTTTAAAAACCGCGTGTTGCCCCCTGAAAAACCGCCACAGCGCTATCATATGGCGCGGGCGACAATAAAGGGACGGAAATCACTTTTCGTCGTAGCGTGCCGCTCGTTTTCCAAAATGTCAAAGCCAGCCTCAGCCATAGCCTGTAACAGTGAGGCCGAGGAGCAGGCAGTAACAACGCCTGGTGCTTTGCCAAAAAAACGCATAACCGGAATGGCAAGGCGAATAAGCGGGTTCATTTCTGCCAAACAAGGGGTCTTAGAGATGAAAAGACCGCCCGGCGCCAACATTGAACGGATATTGCTGAGCACGACAGGCAGGCTTCCCGCTAAGTGCAGGTAGTTAAAGCCAACAACCACATCGTAATGCATGCCCTCAGGCGCCAGGGTGTCGGCGCTGGCCTGGCGAAAAGCCAACGCCGCGTTAAAGCCGTTTTGGCGGGCCGCATCGAGCTTTTCCTGTGCGATAGCTAGCATGCCCGCTGAGATATCCGTGGCCAGGTAGCTTTCTGCACAGCCGGCCAGACGCAGGGCTACCGTGCCGGTGCCGCAGCCGAGCTCCAAAACCCGTGAGCGACACGGAATAAGCGCCCGGGTACGCGCCAGCGTCCGCTCGAATCCAGCCTCGTCATCAATGGCAGCCGCCGCATATTTTCGGGCCGCATTGTCCCAAAACCGGGCATCTTGCTCACTCATCTGTTTACGCTCCCTAAATGCTTAGCATACTGCCAACCAACCCATCGCCCGCGCGAAACCAATATTGCCAGTAATAGCTCAGTCTGCTCGCAGATGATGCAAAGCCGCATAACCTGCAAGTCGCCAAATGAATGTCAGTCTAGGGTGCTGGCCGAATGTAAATCAAGCATTTTTATTTTGTAGCAATTTATGCTGCTGAAAAACCAGCTGGCGTGCTAATAACTGGCGTAGTGCCCTACCTTTGTATCACTGCAATCCCATAGCAGGTATTTGCCCTGCCCTAACGCAAGGGTTACACTGCTTTTTATAAGCTAAACAGCCTGAACCGCGGATCCCGGGTTGAATTTATCGCCAATACTGCAGTTATTACAACAACGCCTGCCCAATGTCATGGCGGTGTACGCTTTTGGCAGCCAGATAAACGGGACTGCCGGTAAAAGCAGTGATTTAGATTTAGCTGTGTTGGTGCCAGGTTACGCCGACGTGATTGAGCTGTGGGACATTAGCAGTGATATTGCCGAACTGGCCAACTGCGAGGTCGATTTACTCGACTTTCGCGCCGCCTCTACCGTGATGCAATACCAAATCCTGATGACAGGCCAGCGCTTATTTGCTATCGACAGCGGTGTCGATATTTACGAAGCTGCTGTGCTGTCGCAAATGACAGCGCTTAACGAAGCCCGTGCCGGTTTAATACAAGATATAAGAGAAGAAGGTGCGGTTTATGGCCGAAAATAATCTGCCGGATGATGTATTACTGAATAAAACCGCCACCATAGAGCGTTGTGTTTTAAGGGCACAGGATGAATACCAGAAAGACCCGCTAACCTTCGCTACCGATTTTACCCGTCAGGATGCGGCTATTTTGAATATTCAACGTGCTTGTGAAGCAGCGTTGGATATGGGCCAACACCTGATCCGCAAACATAAACTTGGCATACCGCAAAGTTCGCGCAATGTGTTTACCCTACTTTGTAGCGCTGGCATGATAGCGGCTGAGTTGGTTTCCACAAGCAGCACAACGAGAATTGCTTAACGAACAGTTTGTACACATTACCCATGCCGTATTGCAATAAAAAGTTTGCATACTGCTGTCGGTGAGGTCCCAACGTTCTCCGCATTGAGGGCACGCCTTAAACGACCTGCTCCGATCATTTTCACATGACGGGTTACAAAATAGCGGTTTAACTTCCATTTAGAAACAAAGGCTCCTTACTCTGACACTACAAGCACATAACGTCGTGCTATGCCGCGCCCGAAGCAACGCGTAGGGCGTCCGGCGCGAAGCACGTACATAAGTACTTTGTTATAAAATTAGTTGTAATAACCACACGTTTGGCCTGTTCGTGTGCCATTCTTAAACGAAAGCCCCTGGGTTACCAAGCCAATTTTCGTGCGGCTGGGGATCTCCAGGAGCTGATTTGCTGTTTTCCATGCCTTATTCTCAAAGCATTCGCTTAAATTATTGTAGATGCAATATGACTCGTACTTTTTGTTGCTCTTGACCGATGGACACGCTGAGCCATATCTGCACAGTTCATCATAGGTGAGCTTTTCTCGATAGGTCGCAGCCACATCAATACATTTAGAATAACTGAATTGATCCTTGCTTAGTGTTGTCGCGGTCCCGCGCATGCTATCAGACCATGTTGTGCTCGACCATGCCATAAGGAAAAGAGATAGAAAAGTGAGAAAATGATACCTTCTCATGGTTCTCCTAATTCATAACGCCCGCAGCACGCGCGGCTTGGCGCGTCCGTTGTAGCGCCTTGTTTTGTGTTAATTCGTTTCGCAACAACATACTGCAACTTTACTTGTTGGTTTGCGAATATCAACAATTTTTATTTTGTAGCCATTGACGCATTATTGTGCCGTACAGCGTTTAGCATTTATCAGCTTTAACAACTCCACCGTTGCCGTGGCGTCTGCCAGGGCGCGGTGGTGGTTGGTCAGTTTAATGCCGAACTCGGCGCACAGCTTGCCCAGGCTGTACGATTGCAGCCCCGGGTAGTAGCGGCGCATATTGACTACCGTACACAACTGCGGCATATCAAACGGCATTTCACAGCGGGCAAACTCAGCGCGGATAAAGCCGTAATCAAACTTGGCGTTATGCGCAACAAAGACCGCGCCTTGTAAAAATGCACTAAGCTGGTTGGCGATATCAGCAAAAGTGGGCGCGTCGCTTACCATGCTATTACTAATGCCGGTTAAACGGCTGATAAAGGGCGGGATATGCCGTTGTGGGTTGAGCAGCGTACTAAAGGTGTCCAGCACTTCGCCGCCTTGCACCTTAACCGCACCAATTTCGATAACGCGATCGCTACCCGCTTTGCCGCCGGTGGTCTCGACGTCCAGCACCACGTAGAGCCGGTTGGGATCGACTATCCACTGCAGTTTTTCAATGCGTGCAGTAAAACCGGCATTTTGCAGCGCTAACAGCCTGGCTAACTGATGGCGCTGTATTTTATCGCCCGGCGCTTTAACTTCAATAAATTCAATCGCTTCTTCTTTAATCAGCAGTAAATCCGGGTAGCCGCTGCTGTGGCGGGCAAAGTCTTGCGCCATAGCGCGCAGTATGGGCGCTAAGCTGCTTTTGCCTTCCACTTTGGGGGCGTGTTGCAATAGCGGTAGTAACTGCTGGGCCAAATCGCTATGCCAGTAAAACAGGCTGTTGGCTTTGCCGTAATGCGCGGTTAAGCCACTAAGCAGCGTTGCGGCAGCGCCGGGGTCAGCCAGCTGGTTTAGCTTGTGCTCTATCTCGCTTTTAAATTGCTGATAAAAGCCGCCGCCGGCTAAATTGCGCGGCCTGCGCTCAAAGGGGTTATGCAGCGCGCTGTCATCATGCTCGAACAATTCATGCCAGAACCACAAGCCAAATAACGCCAGCCAGAGGTTATTCTCGGTGTGAAATGCGGTGTAACCGCGGGCGGCATAGTGCGCGATCAGGCCCTGCTCGGCTTTGCCCAAATACAGTTCGTCTATCCCCACCAGCGGCGCGTCATGCAGTAACTGCGTAAGCTGCGAGCGCTTGGTTTTGCTGGCGCTAGCGGCAAATTTGCGTTGGAAAAAATCGTCAGCAAACAACCACTCTTCATCGCAGCTGGGATCGTCCAGCAGTTGCTGTAAATACTGCCGGCACAGCGCGCTGTCGTCCTGCTGCCAGTACAGCCTGATCAGCCGCTCACTGGCCGGAAAGCCATTACTGTGCCGATAAAAAGCAATAGCCAGATCGGATAACAAGTACTGTTCGGCCAGTTTGCCCAGCTGATAACAACGCTCACTGCGCTTTAGTAATAGGGCGGCGTCATCTGGCACAGGCCAGTTTTCTACCTCATCTAACCATTGGCTTAGTATTGTTTGTGCTTGTTCTGGTTGCTGTTTCAGCTGCCTGGCCAGCGCAATAATCGCCGGCTTGGCTTTGGCTAACTGATACGCCAGTTGCGCCTGCTGAGCTTGCGTAAAGCGCGGGCGAAATTGCTGCTTAAACTGGCCGCTTTGGCGGATACCTAAGTCACGCAGGGTAAACAGCGATAAATTGGCCTCGATACGGCCAAAATAAAGGAAATAAATATAGTTAAGCGCATCATGGCGTTGTAACACGACATAACGCTGCGGTAATTGGTCGATAAGGTCCAGCCAGTTAACCGGCAGCGTTAGCGCTGTGCCAAGTAACTGCGGTTTGGTTTGGCTCTTTTTTACACTTAACGGCTTAGGCAGTTCAGCTTGGGCCAATTGTAACAGCTGCCATAGCGTGTCTTTGGTGAGGCGCAACCAGAAATCGGCTAAATCGTCTGCCATTAAGGGGGCGATAAAGCCGGCCCGGGCTAATTCATCCAGCAGCGGCGCACAAGCGCCGATTTCAGCATAATTCAGCTCAGTATCAGCAAAAACGCGGCCTTTGCGGTTTAGCATGCGCACCAGCAGTTGCTGTGCGCTGTGGCTAAGCTGATGAAAATCGCTGATAAAGCCGCGGCTATCGGCGTTTAACACCGGCTGATAATGCTGCGTAACAAACTGCAGCAGCTCGTTAAAGTGCTGCAGGTAATAGCCGGTGTCGAGGTCTTTGCGCGGCGAAGCCATGAGCCTTAGGCGATAACGGTACTAACCAGATAACCGGTATAGCCAACAAACACGGCCAGCAAAATAGCGCCCTCTACCCGGTTGATCCGGCCCTGCTTTTTATAGCCATAACCCATGACAAATACTGCTGCGGTCAGCACCGCCATTAACGTCCAGTCGCGGGTTAATACCACCGCATCAACGGCCATCGGCTCTATTGCTGCGGCAATACCCACCACGGCTAAGGTATTAAACAGGTTAGAGCCGATGACATTGCCCAGCGCGATATCATGCTCGCCTTTTTTAATCGCAATCAGCGATGAGGCCAGCTCGGGTAACGACGTGCCAATAGCCACCACCGTTAAGCCGATGACTAAATCACTTACGCCCAGACCCTGGGCAATAAATACCGCGCCATACACCAGCATGCGTGAGGCCAGTATTAACAGCACCAGGCCGACCAATAACCAGATAATCGCCTGTTTTAATGTCATTTTCGGCTGGCCAGCCAGATCTTCATCCATTTCAGTGGCTAAGGCATCCTGCGGGTTACGCATGCCCTGCCAGACTGACCAGGCCATAATGGCAAAAAACACCCCCAGCAAACACCAGGCGTCAAAACGGCTTAACTGATGGTCAAATAACTGCCAGCCGGCAAACAGGGTAACCAGCATTAAAATCGGTAATTCTTTGCGCAGTACTTGTGAATGCACTGCGATAGGGCTTAGCAGCGCCACCAGGCCAAGAATAAGCGCAATATTGGTAATATTAGAGCCATAAGCATTACCCAGCGCCAGCGCCGGATTGCCATCGCTGGCGGCCATAGCCGATACCACCATTTCCGGCGCTGAGGTGCCAAAACCGACAATTAACATACCAATTAACAACGGCGGCATACCGGCATAACGCGCAGTGGCCGCAGCGCCGTCAACAAAGCGGTCTGCACTCCATACCAGCAGCGCTAAACCCGCAATAAGTGCAACGATAGCCAACAACATCTTAGTGTCCTTTTCGATGATTTTTTTACTTTGCACAGCATAACATGCGGCCATTTTGCCGCGAAGCACCGCCAACAGCTTTTTGAAACTAAAGTGAAAACCGGTTAAGCTCTGGCCAGAGCCAATACGGAGCCCGCCATGACCACTTTGATCACCATTTTAGCCCTGTTGTTTGCCGCCCTGTTTATAGTGGTAACCCTGGCCGAGAAATACGGCAACCGCGATCCGCAGCATGCCGCCAAATTAAGCCGCTACATTCTGCCGCTGGTGGCGCTGCTGATCGTGGCGCAAATCATTAAGTTTGCCTTTTTTTCTGACTAAGCACGCTCACCAGCAATGCCGGTAAAAATGTCAGACTGATTAAAGTAGAAAACAATAAACCGCACAGCACGATAATACCCACGCCACGATACAGCTCAGTGCCCTCGCCCGGGATCAGCACCAGGGGTGCCAGGCCAAAAACGGTGGTGGCTGTCGACATCAATATTGGCCGTAGCCGGGTTGCAACGGCCTGCAGTACCGCCTCTGTTACCGCCATTTTGCCGCCATGCAGGTTATGCCGGCTTTGATCGACAATCAGAATTGGGTTATTTACCACAGTACCCAGCAAAATTAAAAAACCCAGCATAGTAATCATGTCAAACGGCTGATGAAAACCGCCAAGGCCAACCAGGCTTAGTGCACTGCTGACGCCATTTACCGTGGCCAACCCGACCAGTGCACCGGCCAGCCCCAGTGGCACTGTCGCCAGAATAAACAGCGGGTAGCCCCAGTGACTGAAAATGGCCACCAGCAACAGATAAATCAGCAGCACCGCGACGGCGAAATTACCACTAAGGGCGGCCCGGGTTTCATCCAGCTGATCCGAGGCCCCGCTAATATCCAGCGTGACATTATTGCCAATGCCACCCTCGCGCTGCAGCTGCGGCACTAGTTGCTGCTGCACGGTGGCTACGGCGGTTTCCAGCGCTACCGAGCGCGGCGGGATAATATACAGGGTGACAGTACGCCGGCCATCGACACGGCGCAGCGTATCACTGTCGGCCACTTCAACCAGATCGGCCAGGCTGCTAAGTGGCAACACGGCGCCGCTTGGCGTTAGCACCGGCGTTTGCGCCAGTTGCGCCAGGCTCTGCCGGTTGCCGGCATGGCTAAACAGAAAAATATCTACCTTATCGTCGGCGATAAAAAACTCATCAACAAAGGCGCCGTCACTGAGGGCCGACACAGCATAACCAAAGTCCGCGGCACTAAAGTTAAGCTCAGCCAGGCGCTGCCAGCGCGGCCGGATCTCAACCAGTGGCTGATCCAGTGATAACGAGGCCGGCTCGGAGTTGAGCTGCGGCTTGTCAAACAGCTGACCGGCGGCGACATAAGCTGCGTCGGCAGTGGCATACAGGCTGGCCAGATCGGGGCCGGAAATATCCAGCGCCACCGCCCGGGTGCCACCATCGTTGCTGCTGATAATAGAACCACGCGCCGAAAACGCCCGCATGCCCGGGTATTGCCGGAACAGTGTGGTCATCGCTTGCATCATGGCATCGATATCCTCAGCCCGCACCGGTTCACTTAACACCCGAATACGCCCCACCGACACACTGAGCGAGTAATATTTCAGCGGCGGCATCAGGGTATCACCACGGTCAAACGCCGCCGGCGCCCGGTTAACTTCGACATCCAGCTTGCTTCTGATTTCATCGGCTATCAGCGCCATTTCAGACAGGTTATAACCCGGCGGCGCTATCATTGACGAAAAGGCTTTTGGCTCCTCGCCTTCCGGCAGGTACTCGGCCGGTGGCAGCAGGTACCAGGCCGCGCCCAGGGTTAGCAGCAGCGTCACCGCCAGTGTTATATGCCGGTTGCGGCGGCGCTGAATGATACGCTGCACCAGAGACAGCAACACGCCCGGCACAGGCTTGTGGTTGTCTGCTGCCACTGATGCTTGCTGGCTAAAACCGAGCCTGGCAATGGCAGCAGGTACCACAAATACCGCCACCAGCATAGAGGCAATAATGGCGGCCGCTATCGCGATGGCGATATCAGAGTACAACTGGCCCGCTTCCTGCTCGACAAATAATATCGGGATAAACACCAGTACCGTGGTCAGGGTGGAAGCCAGCACCGCCGGCCAGACATCACGCACGCCGGCAATGGCGCCCTCTATGCGGTCCAGACCGCGGCGGCGCGCCTGCTCGATGCTCTCCAGCACCACTATGCTGTTATCCATTGTCATGCCGATGGCAAAGGCAATACCGGCCAGCGAAATCACATTAATAGTGCGGCCAAAGGCCAGCAAGCCAAGAAAGGCAGCTATGGTACAAATAGGTACACCGATAACGCCGACTAAGGTGGCACGTTTCGAACGTAAAAACAGATACAGCACCAGGGTGGCCAAAGCGGCGCCCAGTGCCAGATTGGCCCAGACATTGCGGATAGAATCTTCGACATAGCGCACATCGTCGCTTATCAGCATCAACTGCAGGCCATTACTGGCCAGCATATCCTGGTTTATCTGCGCCACCAGCTGCATCATCTGCCGCTTAATGTCGATAACATTTGAGCCCGGCTCACGCCGCACAGACAAACCCAGCGTACGCTCGCCATCGGCAAAGGACAGTTCTCGCACTTCAAAATGGTCCAGCACTATGCGGGCAACGTCTTTTAACCGCACCTGCATATCGCCTTCCTGGCGCAGGATCAGGTTCTCCAGCTCGTCTAGCCGGTCAAACCGGCCAACCATCCGCAGCAGGTAGCGGCGTTTGCCACTGTCTATATCACCGGCCGAGCTGTCGCGGTTACGCTGGCGAATAGCATCGCGCACATCCGTCAGACTGATACCCCGCTGTGCCAGTTTAGCCGGGTCGACCAACAGCTGAATTTGCCGCTCGGCGCCGCCGCTTACGCCCACTTCTGACACCCCGGCTACCCGTTCCATTTGCGGCCGCACATAGTCTTCGGCGTAATCGCGCAGCATATCCATGTCCAGCCGCAGCGGGTTACCCGCCAGCGGCATTAACCGGAAGTACATAAAGGCATTATTGGAAAACGAGCTGCTGAACAATCGCGGCTGGTCAACATTCTCCGGGTAAGCCGGTACCTGGCTTAGCGCATTGCTGACACGGATCAGCGCTTCGTTGATGTCGACACCAAACGGAAACTCCAGCTCAATTTGCGCCGCGCCGGTGCTGGCACGTGATAGCATCCGTTTCAGGTTGGGCAAGGTGCGTAAATAGCGTTCCTGCTCAATTAAAATTTCTTTTTCTACATCCTGCGGTGTGGCACCGGGCCAGCCAGTCACCACACTGATGGTACGCACATCCAGATCGGGGATCATCTGCACCGGAATACGCAATGCCGCCACTATGCCCAGCACACAGCTAATCAGCACGGCTACAGTTAAAATGGTGCCTCGGCGAATACCGGCGTCCAGCATGGCTTACTCCTTGTCAGCGCTGACGATGTGCACCTGTTGGCCATCGCGCAGTGTTTCATTGCCGCGCACTACCACCGCCTGACCGGCTGGCAAGCCGGACAAAATTTCGACGCCCCGCTCGCTGCTGCGGCCCAGGGTGACATTATGCCGCTGGGCCGTGTTATCAAGGATGCTAAACACACTGAAATTACCATCGGGGTGGCGCAGTAAAGCATCAGCGGGTACCACTAACACCTGGCTGTCACCACGTTCAAAATACAAGGTGGCACTGGCCGAGCTGCCCGGCAGCAGGTTTTGCCCGGCTGACATTACCTGCAAGCGCGCCAGAAAGCTGCGCGTTGCACCATCACCTACCGGCACCGTGGCTAATAAGCTCGCCTGCAGCGCTTGTTCGGGTGCCAAATCAGCGCGCACCTCAATCCGTTGTACTGACGTCAGGGCAGTAAAATACTCTTGCGGTACCTGCACATCCAGCAGCAGTGGGGTTAGGCTAACCAGCCGCAGCACCGGCGTGCCCAGCGCCAGCCATTCACCAATATCGGTATAACGCTGGGCTATTACACCCGCGAAGGGAGCTGTCAGGGTATGGCGGCTAACAACCTCCTGTTGCTGTGCCAGCGCCGCTTCAGCCTGTTGTAACTGTGCGTCGGCACTGGCCAGCGCCGCCCGGCGCAGGTTGAGTTCGGTTCGCGGAAATAACTGTTGGGCGCTAAGTTGCTCGGCCTCGGTCAGCAGCCGCTGCGCCTCAGCCTGTCGTACCCGGGCTGCGTTAAGCGCCGCCTGTTGCTGCGCCAGCTGATGCTGGGCCAACGCCGTATCCAGCTTTAGCAAGGGCTGGCCTTTACTAACAATACTACCGCTATCCACCAGCAATTCGGCCACCAGCCCGGCACTACGGCTGGACAGGCTGGCATCCTGTTGGGCGGTTAAACTGCCACTAAGCACCAACTGTTGCGCCAGCGCTTTTTGCTGCGGCATGGCTACCTGCACCGGCACGGTCTGCTGAGCATACAAGGGGTTAACAATGATCATGCACAGCAAGCTTGCAACAATACGCCAGCGCATAGGGCCCTCAACTAAATAAGAATTGTTCTTGTTAAGCTGAGAAGTATGGCGCAAAGTGGCTATTAGATCACTTTTTTTGTCGGCACAGCCTGTTACCAGCTTAACGGGTTCAGCCGGTAAAACTGACTTAGCTGTTGATACAGCCCCGGGTGCTGCTGCGCCAGTGCGTCAGGTTGTTCAAAAAACACTTCGCTTATTACGGCAAAAAACTCGGCCGGGTTAGTGGCACCATAGTGGTCAAACAAGCTAGTCTGGCGCAGTGCAGCCTGCTGTTGCAGTGCAGCAAACTCTGCCGCCATAACGCCGGACCACTGCTGATAATCACTGCTGCGCGCCAGCAGGGGGGCGCCGTTGGCAACGCCTTTTTCCTGGTCCAGCTGATGGGCAAATTCATGGATCACCACATTGCGGCCATCAGTGGGGTTAGCGGCACCGTCCAGCGTGTCGGCCCAGCTTAACACTACCTTGCCCTGCCCCCAGGACTCGCCCGACAGCACCCGCCGCTGCTCGTGCATAACGCCGGCCGCATCGGCACTGCTGCCATGCACCACAAAGGCCGACGGATATAACAGAATTTGCTTTAGCTTGGGGTAATAATAATCGGGCCGGTTCAGCAGCAATAAACAGGCCTGGGCGGCAATGGTAACGCGCATTTCATCGGTTACCGTTAAGCCATCACAGCCGATAAACTGCTTTTCAGCAATAAACACCTGGATATGCTTTTTCAGCTGCAGCTGTAAATCGGCCGGTAAGGCACGAAAATACGGCAAACGCTGCTTTAGAATATCGCGCCAGGCTGCCTTGAAAGGCTGCGCCATTATTTTTTGCCGCTGATATCGACGCCAGTGCGGCCATAACAGGGTAAACGCGATGATCGCTGCGCCCAGTAACAAAGTAATCAGGATAGCCAAGGGTCACCTCAGGCACTAAGCGCCTTATACTGTAATCAGTGTGTAGCCAGTTTAATGTGGCAGCCAGGCGGTTTTTTCAAGCCGGGCTAACACGGCCGAACTTTAGCCCGCTATGCGGCTCTAACCCGGGTAGCCAAGCCAAGGAGTATTATGTTTCAGTTATTTAAAAGCCTGCTGGATAAAGTAAATGATGGTTTAGCCACGCCAGCTGCCAGCCAAAACCCGTTTGGTCTGAACGACACCGAGCTGTCCTGCGTGGCGTTAATGCTGATGGTAGCGCATGCCGATTTTGCCAACAGCGATGCCGAGCAAGCCTTGGCTATTGCCTATGTCAAACAGGAATTTGCCTTAAACGATGCCGATGCCAGGGCCGTTGTAGCGCTGGCCGATAAACAGGCCACAGACGCGATATCGCTGCACCAGTTTACCGCCCGGTTAAAGCAGTTAAGTTATGCCGAGCGGCTGACATTACTGGATAACCTGTGGCAGCAGGCTTACGCCGACGGCGTGCTGGACCCGAATGAAGAGGCAATGCTGCGTAAAATTGCCGATTTACTTTTTATCCGCCACAGCGATTATATTCAGGCCAAACTGGCGGTGTGTGGCAGCTGATATTGGTTGGTGGCAGATCAGAGAACCGGCTTGTCCACACCAACGCGCCGTAAATATGTCCCTATAGGCTCGACTCAGGCCTCCCTGCCTTCAACGGTTGGCTTAGGGTAAGCCGGTTCTCAGTCATACTCACCGGCATGCTTGCCGCCGTTAGTCTTCGCGCTTATGCAGCACTTCGCCTTCAATAGTCTGTTGCTCAGTCGCCGACTCACGGTACTGGCCGTGCGCCGCTTGCTGGCGCTGCTGCCAGGCTTTGACTTTAGCGCGGTGACGAAACAGCAGAATTGGAATCAGGATCCAGCTTAACAGCAGCATAAACACCAATACCGCCACGCCCACAAACAACATCAGCCCCAACAATAGCCAGGCCAGCAGGCGCTGCAGCGGGCCGCCATGTTGCCGGCGGGCAAAAGCTTGCTGCCATTGTTGACTGTGCTGTTTAAACGAAAATATCATAACTACCTCGGTTCAGGCCCGGCCATGTTACGCTGGCGGGCAATATGCATTTAGTGTGGGCGCGCCGGCTGAAGTTCAACCTGGGTGTCGCCTTTGTTTATCACGCCAGGTCGCAGCAACTGTACTGCTAGTAACTTTTACCAAACGACAGATAAACCGCATCAGAGTAGCGCGCGGCGTCCTGCTCGGCCATGCCGACGCCAAAATACAGCGGCCCCAGCGGCGTGTCCCAGCCGAGAAACACACTGCCAGCCCATAACCAGTCGGTGGCATCGGTACCACCGGAAGCCCCGAACACATCTTTGCGCACCCGGCCGCGCTCTACTGAGGTGCCCAGATACAAGGGCGCATTAATAAACGATATTTTCTGCTCGTTCAGCCGGTACAGATACACCAGGCTACCAAACTGGATCTGGCTGCCAAACAGTGAATCCGCCGGGTAGCCGGACAGGTTTAAAAAACCACCCAGGCTAAATTGTTCCAGCGCAAAGGTAGCGTCACTACTGGCATTGTAATGATCAAAACGCCAGCGCGTGCGCAGGGTGTGTTGCTGCCAGCTTTTGGCGGCCAGCAGCTCGGTACTGCTGCTGGTACTGTCAACAGACTCCCCCAAGGCTGTATCACGTAGAAAGCGGTAACTGCTGGCCAGACGAATGCCCCGGGTTGGAAAACTGCGGCTGTTTAACGTGTCCCACACCAGCTCAGCCAGCGGCCCGCGACGGATATAATCCACTTCAGCGGTTTGCAATTGTGCCGCATAAACACTGGGCAGCTGATAACGGCCATCACGCCAGGTCCAGCCCAGTTGCAGCCGGGCATGATCAGAGATATTCCAGCCGGTATTAAACTGAACGGCGTGCTCGAGATTTTTCAGCTCACCGGCCGAAAGCTGCTGTAAGTCCTGCAGTGCCTGCACATCGCGCCGGTGCCGGTACTGGCCTTCCAGATAAAGCCCGCTGTCAGCCAGCGGCCAGTACAGCTCACTCTGCAGGTACTTGTCGCTGCCCAGCGCCAGTTCGGCATGCCATTCAGCCCCCCAGGGCGACAAATTAGTGCGGCTGTATGCCGCAGCCAGCTGATATTGGTGGTTACTGCGAAAATCATCTTCAAACATCAGCCTGAAGTTCAGGTACCCCGGGCCCCAGCTTTTTTCCTCTGCGGTTACCCTGAGCAGGGTGTCGCCGTACTCGTCAACGGTCAATTGCTGGGTGATGCGTTCAAAGGTGTCCAGGCCGTACATCTGGCGTAGGCCACGGCGGATACTGCGTTCGGTATAGACATCACCGGCGCGCAGCTGTAGCCGGTCTAACAACAGCTGATCACTGAGGCGGGAGCGGTTTTCCAGTGCGATACGGTCTATGGTAATACCTGGCTGATGTTGCTGGCTAAAGCGGCTGAACCAGTCGCGATAAATGCGCTGCGGCTGACTAAAATCGGCCAGTGCCTGCACAAAGCGCAGCGCACTTTGCCGGCCCGAGACAATGGCCTGGTCGATTTGCTCAAAATCCAGCGTACCTATTTCGACCAGATCCGGCTGCAACAGCAAGTCTTGCTCAGTCAGCAGCTGCAATTGCTGCTGCACTCCGGCCCGCACCAAAAAGCTGGTCAGCTGCTCGGTAATACTAAATGCCGATTCTATCTGCTCGCGTCTGAGTAGCGGGGAGTCGATACTGACAGCAATAATGCGGTCAACCCCCAGCTGTCTGGCGACACTGATAGGTAAATTGTTCACTACACCACCATCAACCAGCAACTTGCCGTTAATT
This sequence comes from Rheinheimera pleomorphica, assembly GCF_011634895.1. Lineage (GTDB taxonomy): Bacteria > Pseudomonadota > Gammaproteobacteria > Enterobacterales > Alteromonadaceae > Alishewanella > Alishewanella pleomorphica. The sequence goes on from NZ_SIRR01000008.1 coordinate 756,046, forward strand.
TCCAGCGGCCGTACGACACCGGGAATACTCATCGAGGCCTGTACCGCTTGCACCAGGCTGCCATCAGCCAGGATCACCTCCTGCTGGGTTAATAAGTCAGTGGCGACGGCACGAAAGGGCACTGGTAGCTGGTCAAAATGGGTCAGGTTAGCAAAGGCACCAAAGGTACTGTGCAGGATTTCGGCCAGTGCCTGGCCACTTAAAATGCCTTTGGGTAACCTTAACCCTTGCGCTGATACGCCCAAATCAAGGTTTATCGGAAAATCATCCGTTTGCTGTTTGCGCCGCAGCGGCATTTCATCGCGGTATACCCGGTCGCGAAAACCGGCGGCCCAGGGCGTTTTTTCCAACCGCTGCGCAATGTCGGCGGCACTGTGGCCACTGGCATAGAGGCCACCGATAAAGGCGCCGATACTGGTGCCGACCACCAGATCGATTGGGATCTGTTGCCGCTCTAACTGCTCTATTACGCCCAAATGGGCGCCACCGCGGGCACCGCCGCCGCCCAGTACCAGCGCAACACAGGGCCGTTGCTGGGTCCGGGCTTGCTGGCATATATCACTGGCGTTTGCCGCCGCAGCGCTGCCCAGTGTCAGCAGTAAGGGCAGTAGCCATCTTAAGCCTGTCTTCATTTTGTGTCGGTCCGTCTCATTGTCACTGCACTAACAGCATATTAGATTTGAGGCTGTGCTGGCTTATTGCTATTGTTAATAAAATTTCCTGCGCGATACCGGATATGGCACTGTTTAGCGCTTCGGCGATGTTCGCACTGTTTATACTATGTTGCTTTAGCGCTGTGGTACAGCGCAACAGCCAGCGCGCAATTGTATGGGCTGTTGGCGCTAGCACGGCCAAGCGCGGCTTGGGTAGCTAATGCATGGGATTTAGGTCGTTGCGTGTCAGGCTGATTGCCATCTTTGTTTTGCTGTTAAGCCTGCTGGCACTGGCCACCGGCCTGGCCACCCTTACCAGCATGAAACGTGACAGTGAAGCTCAGGCTGCAGACATTCTTAACGTTGCCACTAAGGTACTGCGCCAGGCGCTGGACATTCGTGCCGAGCAGCTCAGCGACAGCGTACGCATACTGGCTGCTGATTTTGGCTTTCGCCGCGCCGTGGCCACCGCCGAGCAGGAAACCATAGAGTCAGTGCTGCAAAACCACGGCAGCCGCATTAACGCCAACCTGATGTTATTGCTATCACCACAAGGTGAGCTGCTGGCCAGTTCAGACATGCAAATTAACATTGCCGATATTCAGCCATTGTTTAGCCAGATCGGTAATACCAGCGCTACGGTCGCCGATATTATTACGCTAAATGGTCAGCCCTATCAGCTGGTATTGGCACCGGTAAGCGCGCCCAATCTGATTGCCTGGGCAGGCATGGGGTTTCCGTTGGATGCGCCACTGGCCGCAAAAATAAAAAGCATTACCGGGCTCGATCTGAGTTTTGTTACCCGCCCGGATAACACGCCGGTATTGCACAGCTCAACACTGGATCTTAGCCATCAGCAAAAATTGCCACTGCTGTTACCGCAATTAGTGCTGCATGCCAACGAGGCGCAAAGTAACCCCGAGCAGGACTATATCTCCGTTGCCGTTGCGCTGGACAAACAGCAGCAACTCTGGGCAGTGCAACACCTGCCGAACCAGCGTTGGCTTAGCAGTTACCAACAGTTTCGCCGCCAGTTACTGCTGATCTTTGGCGCGGCTTTGTCACTGGCAATATTAGTCGCGGTGATATTTGCCCGCAGCATTAGCCGGCCACTGGACGCACTGAGCCAGTTTGCCCGCCGGGTGGGTCAGGGCTATGACGATGCGCCACCTGGCGGCGGCAGTGATGAAATTGGCCTGCTCGGCACCACCTTACATACCATGCAGATTAATATCCGCCAGCGCGAGCAGCAATTATTACATAACGCTGAACACGACTCGCTGACCGGCCTGTATAACCGGGCCGCCATAGAGCGTTTGTTGCCGCAGATTCTGGCGCAACAAAATGGCAGTCTGCTGCAAATTAATATCCAGCAATTTAAACACCTGAACGATGTACTGGGGTTTAGCCATGCTGATCAATTATTAGTGCAGCTGGCGCAGCGTCTGCAACAGATGCAGCAGGTGCAGCAGGTGCAACCCTCGCCGCTACTGTTAGCCCGCCTCGGGGGCGACGAGTTTTTACTGGTGTATGGCAAAGCCCTGACGATAGCCGAAGTGCAAGCCAAACTGACGTTGCTGGCCGAGCCGTATCCGTTGGATGATTCGTTAATCAGCCTGAAGTTCTGCGCCGGTGTTTATCATTTTACCCAAGGCCAGCATAGCGTGAATGACGCGCTGCGCCGCAGTGATATTGCGCTGGATAATGCCCGCCGCCTGCCACAACGCATTGCCATCTACCAGATGGGCCAGGATGAAAGCCATCAGCGTGAGCTGCAACTGATCCGTGATTTACCGGCAGCGTTACAACAGGGCCAGTTTTACGTGGTGTACCAGCCCAAAGTGGATATTCGCCAGCAGCGTTGTATCAGCGCTGAGGCCCTGATCCGCTGGCAACACCCGCAACTGGGCTTTGTCGCACCGGACCAGTTTATTATGCTGGCCGAACATGCCGGTAATATTGGCCTGATCACCGACTGGATGCTGCAACAGGTGATCTGCCAGACAGCGCGCTGGTGGCAGCAGGGCGTGCAGCTAAAGGTCGCGGTGAACCTGTCGGTAGTCGACTTACTTAACCCGCTACTGTGTGACAACATTAGCCGGTTACTCAGCCAGCAGCAGTTACCGGCGACAGCACTGGCGCTGGAAATAACCGAAAGCGCTATTATGCAGGACGCTGCTACCGTCATTCAGCAACTGAGCAAGCTAAAAGCACTGGGTATTACGCTGGCAATAGATGATTTTGGTACCGGCCAGTCCTCTTTAGCCTACTTAAAACAACTGCCGGTTCACGAAGTGAAGATTGACCGCGCCTTTGTCAAAGATATTGAACACAACAGCAATGATGCACTGATTGTAGCGGCCACCACCCAGCTGGCGCACAGCCTGGGGTTCAGTGTTACCGCCGAAGGCCTGGAGCAGCGCGCGGGCCTGACTCAGCTGCTGCAATGTCAATGCGATACCGTGCAAGGCTATTATTTTTCCAAACCGCTGCAAGCCGGGCAATTCAGTCTGTGGCTTGAACAATTTAACCGCCAGCAACAGCATTGGTTTGCCACGGAGAGTACCGCATGACATTAAAGGTGTTATTGCCACTGGCCTGCTTACTGGCCAGCACCGCCTGCCAGGCGGGCAGCAGAATTATTGCCACCGGCGGTGCCAGCAGCATTGAAGGCAGTGCCGGCGGCGGCATAGTGCCCTGGGCGGTGCTCAATGGCTATGCCAGCAGTGACGAATGGGGCGCCACCGCTTTTGCCAGCCAGGTCGGCGTGGATGACTTTACCCTTAAGGTGCAAGGGGCCAGTGTCAGTTATGATAATCGCTGGGAGTGGTCCTTTGCCCGGCAAAGCTTCAAACTGGATACCCTGGGCGGCCAGTTACGCCAGGACGTATTTGGCATGAAATACCACCTGGCCGGCGAGCTGTTATACACCGCGCTGCCGCAGTTTAGCCTGGGGCTGCAATACAAAAAACAGCGCGACTTTGCCCTGCCACAGGCGGTTGGCGCCCACAATGACAGTGGGCTGGATTTTTATCTGGCCGCCAGTAAAGTGCTGTTTAATCAAGTGGCCGGCCGCAATGTGCTGCTAAATGCCACCCTGCGCGCCACCCGGGCCAACCAGACCGGTCTGCTCGGTTTTGGAACAGCCGGTGATAACAGCTATCAGTTTGTATTTGAAGGTTCGGCCGTCGTGTTGCTTAATTACAATCTGGCACTGGGTGTCGAGTTTAAACAAAAACCCAACCAGCTGGCCTTTGCTAACGAGCAACACTGGCGAGACATCTTTGCCGCCTGGTTCGTCAACAAACACCTGTCGCTGGTGGCCGGTTTTGCCGATCTGGGCAGCATTGCCGGGCTCGACCAACAGCAAGGTTATTACCTGTCAGTAGAAGGAGCCTGGTAATGTCATTCAGTACCAAGTTAACCGTAATACTGCTATCAGCTTTACTGTTAAGCGGCTGCAGCCAAACCAATAGCCCCAGCCTGTATCAGCAGTTGGGCGGGGCAGCGGGCATCGAGGCGATTACCGATGGCTTACTACACGAAATTGAGCATGACCACCGCATAGTGCACCACTTTGCCGACACCGACATTGCCCGCTTTCGACGCCTGCTGGCCGAGCAATTGTGTGACCTTAGCGGCGGGCCCTGCGTATACAGCGGCGGCACCATGCAACAAAGCCATACCGGTTTTAATATTAGCCTGGCCGATTATGATGCTTTGGTAGAAGGGCTGATAAAGGTAATGCAGCAGCAAAATATCAGTATCAGTGCACAAAACCAGCTACTGGCACTGCTGGCACCAATGTATAAAGATATCAGCTACCGCTAATGGCCCCTTGGCAACGGTTAGCGTGGTTGCGTCAGTTTGACGCTCAGTTTGCGGCTTAACGGGGCAAAAATAAACACCAGCGGGAAAGCGCAGCCGTGGGCATACAAGTACGCTTTTAACCAGGCCGCAAAAAAAGCGTCAAACCAGCCCAGATTAATAAAGGTTAAAATACCGGACATCAGAAACGCCATAAAGCCAGACATAATAAAAGCAAACAACACCGGTTGAAAACGCTGTGGAAACATCAAAAAACTCCTAACAAAGTGCCGCTGCCAGCCATGCAACAGCGCAATACTGCGACTTTAGCATAGTTCTGCCGCACAGCCATTTACGCCGCGCCCAAGCGCTGTTATAACGCGGCATAACGTAAATACAGGACCGGATATGCTACACACTGTTTTTCTCGATGCAGCCTCGATGGGGGATGCCGACCTGAGTGCACTGAATACCGCAGCTCACCCGCTAACCTGCTATGAGCATACCGAAAGCTCAGCCATAGTAGCGCGGTTGCAGCAGGCCGACATCGCCATTGTCAACAAGGTGGTGCTGGATGGCTGCACACTGTCGCAACTGCGGCAGCTGAAACTGATTTGTGTCGCCGCCACCGGCGTAAACAACGTTGATCTTAACGCCGCTAAGCAACTTGGAATCGCCGTGTGTAACGTACGAGGCTATGCCGACACTGCAGTACCGCAACAGGTATTTGCCTTGTTGCTACAGCTGAGCAATAAGGTGCGGCAATATCACGACGCCGTACTGGCCGGACGCTGGAGCCAGAGCCCGCATTTTTGCCTGCTGGACTACCCGGTGTTTGAGCTGGCCGGCAAGACGATGCTGATAGTCGGCTACGGGGCCCTAGGCCGCGCGACAGCCAGGCTGGCACAGGCTTTTGGCATGCAGCTGCTGATAGCCGAACACCCCGGCGCATTACACTGCCGCGACGGACGCACGCCGTTCTTTACCGCGCTGGCACAGGCTGATGTGGTATCACTGCATTGTCCGCTGACGCCACAAACCGACCGCTTGTTCAACCAGGATGTGTTTGCCGCGATGAAACCCGGTGCCTTGCTGATCAACACCGCCCGCGGTGGCCTTATTGACGAAGTGGCATTATTGCAAGCACTGCAGCAGGGCCAGCTGGGCGGCGCCGCACTCGACGTTCTGACGCAAGAGCCGCCATCGGCCGACAATGCATTAATTCAGGCCAGGCTACCGCAATTGATTATTACGCCGCATATGGCCTGGGCCAGCACCGAGGCGCGTCAGCGCATGGTATTGCAACTGAAAGACAACATTGACGCCTTTTTACGCGGCCAGATACCGCATCAGGTCTGGCCCGCGCTGTGAATAACCGGTACACTGCGAAAAAATGATCTCACACACCATTATGCGCCCAGCTATCTTATTGTTTATATTGCTTTTAAGCAGCGTTACAGCCCAAGCGCAATCCCTGCAGCAGCGGCTGACGCAGGCTAACAGCGAGCCTGAACAAGTCAGTAACCAATTATTGTCGTTACCGGCCACTACCCTCAGTACCGAAGACTATCTGGTGCTGGCCGAAGCCCAGTTGCGGCTGCGTAACAAAGAAGTGGCCATGGACGCCGCCGGTAAAGCGCTGGACAGCGCCGCCCAGCCCTATGCAAAAGCTTATGCTTACTTACTAAAAGCACAGATTTACGGCATTTTATACCGTGATACCGCCATTGCTATTACCCAGCTAGAGCAAGCGGAACATCTGTTGCAGCACAGCGAAGATCGCCTCAGTCTGGAGCTATACAGCGATGTACTGCAAAGCTTTGCCCAGGCCTATAATCAGTTGGGCAATATTCCGCGCGCTTTGCCTTATGCGCAGCGCAGCCTGGCGCTGGCGATAAAACAACAAAATGCCGAAGCTGAACTAAAAGCCCGCATTACACTGGGACGCTTAACGCTACAGAACAATGCATATGGCGAAGCCTACCAGCACCTGAATCAGGCTTTGACACTGGCCAGCCGGTTACAGGACGATGAAGCGCTGGCCTCTATTCATCTGCGTTTGGGCATGGCGTATCGCAAAATTGAAGACCATAACCAGGCGTTGGAGCACCTGCTACTGGCAAAGCAACGTTTTCAGCAACTGCAGCGCCAGGCCAGCTACACTTATACGCTGATTTACATCGGTGAAACCTATCTGGAAGATGCCGCGACCGCGACACAAGCCGAACAGCATCTTACCGAAGCCCTGCAACTTGCCCGGCAGCAGGAAGACTTACTGCGTGTTGGCATTGCCACTCTTGGGCTGGGCCGGTTGGCCGTGTTGCAACAACAGCCAGAGCTGGCACTACAGCATTTTAATGCCGCGCAGCAGCTGTTCCGCCAGCAAAATGTGCAAACTTACCTGCAGGAAACTGAGCTGGCGCTGGCAGAGCTATACTTGCAACGCGGCGAACAGACGCTTGCCAGCCATTTGTTGCAGCAGCTGCGCGACCAAATACCACAAGCGGCAGTCTACCTGCAGTTACGTTTTCATGAGTTGGCCGCCCGGCTGTTTGCCCAACAGCAACAGTGGTCACAGGCTTATGACAGTTTGCAGCAAGCCAATACTTTGCGGCTAAACCAGCTGTCTGAGCAGAACACTTTTCAGCTTGGTATTATTAATCAGGGGCTGCAGCAGGCCGCAACAGCGAACCAATGGCAAACAGAACTGGCGGCGTTACAGCAGCAGTTACAGCAACAACAAAGCCAGACTAAAGGAGTGCTGCTGGCCTTACTCATTGTGCTGTTAGCACTGCCGCTAAGCCTGATGTGGCAGCGCCGGCGCTACCGGGCGCAAAGCCCATTGCCGTTATTGCACAGCAGCCACTGGCAACATTTTTGTCAGCGCCTGCAACAGAGCAACCATCAGCCTCTGAGTTTGCTGGCCTTTACACCGACACAGAGCCAGGCACTGAAGCTGCGCTTTGGCGAGCAGCAGATCCAGCGGCTGTTGCAAAAGTTCTTACAGCAACTCGATAGCAGCGCCTTACACAGCAGCTGTGTCGATCAGGATGTACTCTGGCTGGCAGTGTATTCTGACGCGGGCGATGTCAACAAGCTGCAACAGGAACTGGCCCACCGCTTACGGCGACAGCTGCCTGCGGCACTAAGCGAACAACACTTACTCAGCTTACAATTGCCGCTGGCACAGCTGCTGGACAAACCCTGGCACAGCCATGAGCTTACCGCACTGCGCGAAGCTCTCTGGCTAAGCTGGGCCTTATGCCAGAGCCAGCCGGCAGTAGACAAACTCTGGCTGGCAACACTGCACAGTACCCACCCCAGAGCCTGTGAGTGGGGCAGCACAGCGGTGCGGCAAGATTTACTCAACGCGATCCGGCTTGGCAGCATACAGCTGCAATGCAATAACCAGACACTGGCAGCAACGGCTGCCGACAACCTACTGTAATTGTAGCTGCTGCGGTACGCTAAACTGCATGGCTTTGCCGGTTTTCGGGCAGGTAAACGCCAGGCTAACCGCTTGCAGCGCCAGACCGGCGCTATCTTTATTGTGCTGGCCATATTGCGGATCGCCCATTACCGGATAACCGGCAGCGGCAAAATGCCGGCGGATTTGATGCTTGCGGCCGCTAATCAGCTTAATATCCAGCCAGCTTTGGCCGCTGCTGCTATCCAACTGGCGTAGGCTAAATTGGGTACGGCAAGCTTTACCATCCAGCGGCAAGGTTAGCTCACCTTGCTGTAATAAACTGTCCGGCAACTGGCCTTTAACCCGGATCAGGTAACGCTTATCTATTTGCTGCGCCGCGATCAGTTTACTAAAAGCGGCCGCCATCGCTTTAGTGTGCGCAATCAGCATGATGCCGCTGGCCTCGCGGTCCAGCCGGTGCAGTAAAAACACCTGACGTTTAGCCGCAAAATGCTGCTCTGCTGCACGCAGCAACGACAAATGATCGCCCCACTCATTGCCTTGAGACAACATAGCGGCAGGTTTAAACCAGACACTATAGTGTTGCTGGTCGCTCAACAACACTGGTGCGTCACAGCTACGACTAAGTAAATCATCATCATAATGCAGCACCAGTTGCTGGCCATTTTGCAACAGGGTTTGTGCACGGCGCAGCCGCTTTTGTGGCTTAGTGCCCAGCAATACCGCGCCTTTGCTCATCGCATCTTTTAAGCGGCCTTTGGACAATTCCGGCACCGCCTGACTGAGCAAATCAATAGCCGTTATGCTGTGTTGCGCCACCACCGTGCGTACCAGTTTCATTGCTTTACACATCCTTTACGTTGAAGTTCAGCCAAAATTCATCCCGCCAGCCTGTAATAGTATCAAAGCAACCGGAGATACCGTTATGAAAAAAATCAACCTACTGCTAGCGGGCATACTATGTTGTGTTGTGTCATTACCGGGCCAGGCCAATGACAGCATTGCCATTACTAACGAAACACACTCTACTGCAGCTATCAGCCTGAAACACAATAAAAGCGCTGTTGTGAGCAGTCAGGGCTACCAGAGCCATGTTTGGTTTCATAGTATTAGCCTGCATCTCAGCGGCGATCGCAACGCTAATGGCTATTACCACCGCCTGGAAATTGAGCTTGATGCCGACACCAGCGAGCACTATCAGCCGGTATTTGCCGAATTCAGTTTACTGCCCAGCTATGGCGACGAACGTGTTTTTTACACCAGCAGCATTTTTGAACTGTACCGGCAAAGCGCCGATGATTGGCTGGCGATAGATACAGTGCTGCAAAGTCAGTTTGCCGCCGATGAGTACTTACTGACGGTACGGCTGTACGATGCAGACACCGGCTACCTGCTGGCCGAGCTGTCTGGTTTTGACGATGCAAACCTGGATTTACTGGCGCTGGAAGACGTAAACCGGGATCGCCATGTCAACAGCAGTACCACTGTCGCCGTAGCCGCCGGGGGTACTGGCATCTTAAGCCTGCTGGCATTATGCTTAGTGTTTGGCTTGGGTCGCTATTACCGCGTGCGGGGTTAAATGAGAAGCTTGCTGCTGATGTTATGCTGCCTGGCACTACCTTTGAGTGCGGCGCCGCTGCGCCTGCAACTGCAGCAACAGGACGCTCAACTACTATTCCGTTATCAGTTTGATATTGCCGGTGCGCCGCAGCAGTTGGCGTTTAATATTGATAACGCCAGCCTGAACAATCATTTCCGTCAGTTCCGGGCGTTTAAAGCGGCATTGTTACAGCAATATCTGTGGCGCGATCTGCGGGCACATGTTGCCCGCTACCCCACGGCCAAACTTAGCCGCCTGCCCGGTAACACGGTACTGCGCTACCGGCTACAGGCGCCGACAGAGCTGGCCGCACAGCTGGATAGCGAACTCCAACAACTCCTGCAACAGCAAACTGACGCCTATCTACAGCGGGAATATTATTACCAACTCGGTTTACCCTGGGGCGAGCAGGTGATCGTACCGGACCATCAGCGTCTGATGCAGGACAGCCTGACAGCGCTGTTGCCGGTAGCCAACGCCCTGCACCCCAAGTTAGTTAACATGACGCTACGCCAGTCGCTGGCTTATATCAGCCACTGGTTGCAACAAATTCCGTATCAGGATTTATCTGACCGCCAACGCTCTGCCGGTGCCAGTTTCAGCCCACCGCTAAAGCTACTGCAGGAAAACCGCGGCGATTGTGACAGTAAAACCGTGTTGTTGGCCGCATTAATCAGAATGTTATTACCGGATGTAAAACTGGCGATTATTTATCTGCCGCAACATGCCATGCTGGCGGCACACTTACCGTTGCAAGCCGATGACAGCAGCGTAACCTTAGACGGTCGTGAATATCTGCTGCTTGACCCAACGGGGCCGGCACTGCTGGCTCCGGGGCAAATCAGCCCGGAGTACCGCATTTACACCCACAACGCTCAGTTTGCTTATCGGTTACTCTGAGGTTTTTGTCAGCTTTACCAGCCTGGCGATCTTGTCAAACACCTCGGCCCAGCCCGACGGCACATGACGTACACCCTGTAACTGGCCTTGCTCCAGCCGATCTATATGGATCAGCAAACGGTTAAGCGGTGATAAGGTACGGCGCCGGTAACGATATTGCAGCGCCAGCAACAGCAGTAACATTAAAGTGGCATAGCTAAGCCAGTGCCAGATAAAATCGGCCAGACCGGCAGCAAACAGGCTGGTTTTTTGTTCCAACAGCCCCAGCGACCAGGGCATGGTACGCAGCCGCTGAATTTGCAGCAGATGCTCATTAATACTTTGCAGCGCTGACGACGTAGAACTGCTAATGACCTCGCCGGACTGATCCAGCAGCATAAACTCGGTATTGGCGTGTTGCTGATACATAGGTGCCAGCATCGGTTGCAACGCCAGGGCAAACACAAAACGGCCAAGTTTTTTATCATCGGCATACAATGGCAGGCTAACGGCGGCTTGCTGTGATAAGAACTCACTATAAAACACCAGCTCACGCTCGTAGGACGGCTCAGTGCCGGTATTTTCATGCCACTGCAACAGCTGATCAGCAATATAATCAGACCACTTGGGCTGGCCGTTGTAAACAAACCCCTGCTCAGAGATATAATACATCCCTACCAGATGAGGTTGAGCCTGTTGTGCCAGCTCAAAATAGGGTTGCAACTGATACAGCATCATCAGCTCCGGTTGGGTAGTCCCATCCGCCGCCACGACCCTGACCTGCACCGTCTGGCCACTGTTTAACTGCAGCAGCGGTAACAGTGTCTCATTCGGCACAGCCTGCAGGGTTAGCGTCAGTTTTGCCAGTGCTGCGCGGCGTACGGCTTCACCAAATGCCAGTACAGGGGCAAATTCAGCATCCAGCTGATTACTCACCGCCAGTAAGCGCTGCTTGGTTTGCGTCACTCTCGCCTCAACACTGCGCAGATAATGCAGTGTTGCCCCCAGGCTGGCTAACAGTAACAGCAGCACTGTGCCAAACACTGCAGTACGGCGATATTCATAATAAACCGGATTTTTCATGCAACTCCTTTTGCACACCCTAATGGATTTGACGTAAACAATGGCCAAGAAAGCCTAGTTGACGATGCAAATTAATCAACCAGGCCATTCAGATTAGCAGCTTACAGATTAGCTTCCGCAAACGAGGCTAACCGGCTGCGCACCACCCCATTGAGGTTGATGGTAGTACTGCCTTCAAAGTTTTTAAAACGCTCAACAATATAGGTCAGCCCGGAGGTGACCGCCGTTAAATAATTGCTATCAATTTGTGAAAGATTACCAGAGCATATCAGCTTTGTGCCTTCTCCGCAGCGGGTAATAATGGTTTTTAACTGGGCGGCGCTTAAATTTTGGCACTCGTCCAGAATAACAATGGCATTTTGAATGCTGCGGCCACGCATAAAGTTAACCGACTTAAACTGAATATTGGCTTTCTCCATAATGTAATTGACGCTGGCATGCGGGTGTTCATCGGTTTTGTGCAGCACTTCCAGTGAGTCGGTGATCGCGGCCAGCCAGGGCGCCATTTTTTCTTCTTCAGTACCGGGTAAAAACCCTATCGATTCGGCAATCTCCGGCGTGTTGCGGGTAACAATTACCTTGTCGTATACGCCTTTTTCAATCACCAGCTCCAGTGCCGCCGCCAGCGCGATTAGGGTTTTGCCACAACCGGCCGGCCCGGTCAGGATCACCAGATCCATGTTCGGGTCCAGCAGCGCCTGCAGCGCCATGGCCTGATAAATATTTTTCGGATGTATACCCCAGGCATGCCGATGCATTAAGCGCTCGTAGCCAAAGTCCAGAATGCGGATTTCTTTGTCGGTAATGGCCGTCACCTTACCGGCAAAGCCTTCGGCTTCGTCAATCAGGTATTCGTTGATATAGGCATTGGGTAACACGCTGCGGTTAACATAGTGAAAGGTTTCCCGGCCTTCATTTTCACTGCGGCATTCCCCCACCTGGCTCCAAAAATCACCGGGAAATTTGTAATAGCCTTTATATAAAAAGCGCACATCATCAATCAGCTGATCGGTACGGTAATCTTCTACCAGCTTTAAGCCGGCGCCTTTGGCTTTCAGCCGCATATTAATGTCTTTGGTAACCAATATTACCTTGATCGGGCTTTTTTCCCGCTGCAAATATAGCGCGGTATTAATAATAAGGTGGTCATTTTCACCGCCGGGCAGGCCGGGTATTTCATCAGTAATATGATGATCATTAACAATAAATAAATGGCCGCCCGGTTTCTGCTCGCCCGAGCGCGGCATCGCGACGCCCTGTAACATTTGCTCTGGTGAGGCATCTTTTAGCACATCTTCCAATGCCCGAATGGCAACCCGGGCATCGCGGCTAACGTCTTTATTGCGGTCTTTAATATGGTCCAGTTCTTCCAACACCGTCATCGGTATTACCACGTCGTGTTCTTGAAAGTTCAGGAAGGCAAAAGGTTCGTGTAGCAGAATGTTGGTGTCGAGTACGTAGATTTTCTTTTCTTTACTTTTTCTTCGCGCCATACGGCTCTCCTCTTCGCCTGGCGCAGGCCTGTTACCTGCGCCGTAAACTAAGCATAGTGCAACTGCTATACTTTGCCTGCGCTTTTGCTGACATTTGCATAGCCGCGCTTCAACTACAGTGCCGTGGTGGTATGGCAATTTGATGACACAACAGCAGCGCAAATTTAGCTGTAATTCCGGATGCAGCAGGCGCAGATTCCTAGTACCATAGCGCCCCCAAATTAGCTGAAGGGTACAAGATGACGTTTGCACTGGGACAACGCTGGATAAGTGACACAGAATCCGATTTAGGGCTAGGCACCATAGTGGCGCTGGAAGGCCGGCATTTAACCCTACTGTTTCCAGCCAGCGGTGAAACCCGGTTGTATGCTCAGGCGGAAGCGCCATTAACCCGGGTGCAATTTAATATCGGCGATGAAATTGCCAGTGCGGATGGTTTTAAGCTGCTGGTCAGTGCCATTAAGCAACAACACGACAATCTGGTGTATTGCGGCAGCCGGCTGGATGACGGCAGCTATGTTGAGCTGCGCGAAACCTTTCTTGATCACTTTATCAGCTTTAACCAGCCGCAAGACCGCCTGTTTGCCGGCCAGATTGATCGTTTTGACTGGTTTACCCTGCGCTACCAGGCCTGGCAGCATCTGCACCAGCAGCAACAAAATCCGCTGCGCGGTTTAAGCGGCGGCCGGGTCAGCTTAATTCCGCACCAATTGCATATTGCCAATGAAGTGGCGCAGCGCCATGCGCCACGCGTGCTGCTGGCTGATGAAGTGGGCCTGGGTAAAACCATTGAGGCCGGCTTAATTATTCATCAGCAATTAATTAGCGGCCTGGCCAGCCGGGTACTGATCGTGGTGCCGGATTCACTGCAACACCAGTGGCTGGTAGAAATGCTGCGCCGCTTTAATCTGCATTTTGCCGTCTTTGATCAAGAGCGTTGCGAGCAAGCGCTGCTGGATAACGCCAACCCGTTTGACACCGAACAACTGGTACTGTGCAGTTTGTCGTTTTTGAAAAACCAACCACGCTGGCACCAGTTTGCCTGTGACAGCCAATGGGATTTACTGGTGGTGGATGAGGCTCACCACCTGCAATGGAGCGAACAGGCACCGAGCGAAGAGTATCAGCGTATCAGCACGCTGGCGGCCAATACCGCAGGTTTAATTTTGCTCACCGCCACCCCGGACCAACTCGGCCACGAAAGCCACTTCGCCCGGTTAAAACTGCTCGACCCGGCCCGTTTTCACAGTTACAGCGCCTTTTTGCAAGAAGAACAAAGCTACCAGCATATCGCCGCACTCGCCCGGCCGCTGCTGCACTTGGAAACCTTAGACGCCGGGCAAACGGCCGCCCTGCGCCAGGCATTGAACGAAACGGATATCAGCGCTGAGTTGAGTGCTCTGCAAAGCGATGATAGTGAGCTGCAACAACAAGCGCAACAGCAGTTACTCAGCCAGTTGCTGGACCGCCACGGCACTGGCCGTATTTTATTCCGTAACAGCCGCGCCAGCGTTAAAGGCTTCCCTAAACGTCAGGCTAATCTGCTGCCCTTAGCATTGCCAGAGCAATACCAAAATGCGCTAAAAGTGCACTTTAGTTTAAACCCGACCCTGTCTGAAGCAGAACGCCTTACTGCCAACCTGTTTCCGGAGCAGGTATTGCAGCAACTGGATGCGCAAAGCACCTGGTGGCAATTTGACCCACGGGTAGAGCAGCTTATTGCGCTGTTAAAACAGCATAAACATGACAAGTTTTTACTGATCTGTGCCCGCGCTGAAACCGCTATTGCCCTGGAAGAAGCGGTGCGGCTGCGCGAAGGCATCCGCGCCGCCGTATTCCATGAAGGCATGACTATTCTGGAGCGTGATAAAGCCGCGGCCTACTTTGCCCAGGACGAATACAGCGCTCAGTTATTACTGTGCTCAGAGATTGGCAGTGAAGGCCGTAATTTCCAGTTCGCCCATCATTTAGTGTTATTTGACCTGCCATTAAACCCGGACTTGCTGGAACAACGCATTGGCCGGCTTGACCGCATTGGCCAGGGCGCCGATATTCAGCTGCACCTGCCGCACTTTGTGAATCATGCCCAGCAAATGTTGCTGGACTGGTATCATCAGGGCTTGGATGCGCTGGAACATACTTGCCAGACCGGCCGTAGCGTATTTGAACACTTTGCGCCGCGGCTATTACCGCTGCTGGCCCAGCCGCAGCCGGACAGCAGCGCCCTGGCACAGCTGATTAGCGATACAAAGGCACTGAACCAGCAGCTGAAACAACAACTGGAGCAAGGCCGCGATCAACTGTTGGAAATCAATTCCGGCGGCGGGGTGCCAGCCAAAACCCTGGCGGCACAGCTGGCCGCTCAGGATAACGACACCGCCCTGCCGATGCTGATGTTTAAAGCCTGGGATATGCTGGGTATTGATCAGGAAGACCGCAGTGATACCAGTATTATCCTCAAACCGTCTGAACAGATGCAGGGCAGCTACCCCTGGCTGGGTGATGAAGGCGTAACCATCACCTTCGACCGCGCAACTGCACTGGCCGAGGAAGACATTCAGCTGCTAAGCTGGGACCACCCTATGGTACGCGGTACCCTGGATATTCTAACGACTGAACCACAAGGCAGCAGCTCGGTTGCGATACTGGCCAATAAAGCGCTGCCACTGGGCAGTTATCTGCTGGAACTTAACTTTATTGTTGAAGCCAGCGCGCCACAGGCGCTGCAGATACAGCGTTATTTGCCGGCAACGCCTATCCGGCTGTTACTGGATAAAAGTGGCAATAATTTGTCGGCCAAAGTCAGCTTCGAACAGCTAAACAAGCAGTTAAAGCCTATTGGCCGCCAGACTGGCAGTAAACTGGCCGGCGCCCTGCAAACTGCGGTGCACCCGCTGCTTGGCAAAGCCACCACCCAGGCAGAACAACAGTTACCCGCCCTGTTGCAAGATGCGCAACAACGGGCAACCCGGGCGTTAACTGAACAACAACAGCGCCTGTCTGCACTGCGCCGGATTAACCCGTCGGTACGCCAGGATGAAATCGACGCACTGCAGCACAAGCTGCAACAGCTGACGGAGTACATTAGCAAAGCCAGACTGAAGCTTGATGCCATCAGACTGATTGTGGTTAGTCACGATTAATGAGCTTACTGCATTATGCGCCGCCCACCTCACCTTATCTGGATATTTTGTATCAGGATGATGCGCTGGTGGTATTTAATAAACCCAGCGGCCTGTTAACAGTACCCGGCAAAGCGCCAGAGCATAAAGACAGCCTGGAATACCGGGCTCGTTTGGTCTGGCCGGGGGTGCGTGTAGTGCACCGGCTGGATATGGCGACCTCGGGTATAGTGGTAATGGCGCTAAGTGCAGATAGCCAACGCCAGCTGAACCGGCAATTCCAGCAACGGCAAACGCAAAAGCACTATATTGCCCGGGTCAGCGGTCTGGTTAGCGCAGATTACGGCAGTATTGATTTACCCCTTATTTGTGACTGGCCGAACCGGCCAAAACAAAAAGTGTGCTATCAGCATGGCAAAGCCTCACTGACGCATTATCAGGTGCTAAGCCGCGACAAGCACAGCAGCCGGTTAAAACTGATACCGGTTACCGGCCGTTCGCACCAGCTAAGGGTACATTTACAATGGCTGGGGCATCCGATCCTGGGTGATAAGTTTTATGCTACTGCTGCGGCATTCAACGCAGCCAATCGTCTGCAGCTGCATGCCGAGCAGCTGCAGTTTATTCACCCTGTCAGCGGCACCCTATTTCACTGCACAGCCGCTTGTCCGTTCTAATCATAAAAAAGTCACTTTTATATTAACCCAAGGTTCATTTAGCTGGTATATCATTGCCATATTATGTTGTTAATTAATTAAACTGCGCTACTTTTTAAATAACACACTGTAATGGGCATATTGAATAATGTGCAATTAAAGTGTTTTGTGAGTCTAAGGAGATATGGATGAAACTGAATAAAACGTTTTTAGCTGTCGCAGCTGCACTTCCGTTGTTAAGCAGTGCTGTGGTTGCCGACACTGTCAGCTCGGCTGATCTGAAAGAGCGTGTTTTCGGCTCAGTGTTCGGTGAGTATTACATGCCGGATACCGATAAAACGGAATCTGCCGCCTGGAACTACATGGAAAAAGACTGGGGCTACGGCGTTGAACTGGGTTATTACCTGACAGAAAATTGGGCACTGCGCGCTGAATTTGCCAAACTGGATTTAAAATCAAAACTGGATGGCTCTGACGCTGACGGCAACCGTATTGGTATAGATGCAATGTATCATCTGCCCAGCATGTCTTCTGTTTACTTAGTGGGTGGTTTAAAACGTTTTGATGCGGTACAAAATACCACAGCGTTAAATCTGGGTGTGGGCTATAAACATTTCTTCAATCAAAACTTTGCGTTATTTGCTGAAGCCAACCGTTATCAGGGCATTGATGAATCATATGGTGATGCCGGTATTAAACTGGGCATGACCTATGTGTTCGGCACCGCAGCAGCAAAAGCTGCGCCAGCGCCAGCACCTGCACCAGCCCCCGCGCCTGCGCCGGTCCCTGTTCAGGCAGCCCCGGTAGATTCAGATGCTGACGGCGTTGTTGATAGCATGGACCGCTGTGCAGACACCCCGGCAATCCATAAAGTGGATGCGACCGGCTGTACAATTTATGAAGAGAAAATGGCCGGCGTTGGTGATATCGATATCGAAGTACGCTTCCCATTTGACTCTGCCGTTGTACCACAGAGCCAGCGCTCTGACGTAGAAAACCTGGGCGCTTTTATGCAGCGCTTCACTGAATCAACAGTGATGATTGAAGGTCATGCGTCTAACACCGGTAATCCGGCATACAACATGCGCTTATCTGAGCGTCGTGCCAATGCCGTTGCCGACATGCTGAAGCAGGAATTTAATATTGCAGCGTCGCGTATTACCGCGGTAGGTTATGGTGTAACCCGCCCCCGCGTTGAAGGTAACACCGCTGAGGCACACGCGGCTAACCAGCGCATAGAAGCTAAAGTCACCGCGAAAATTAAAGAGCCTGTATTACGTTAATCGTACCAGTGTAAAAAAAGCCGCTGCAAATCAGCGGCTTTTTTATTATCCGCCGGCAACATCGATATTAACGCTACGCGATTAAAATAAGCTGTGCTAGCATGCGATTCTGGTGTGCCAGTCTTGCCACCGTGATATATCAGCGAGTCTGTTAAAATTAACCGCAACGTCACAGCATGGATGTAGTAATGGCTAAGTGGAGTTGGAGTTTATTATGCTTAAATATCATCAGCTGCTGGCGATAGCCGCCACCCTCAGTAGTTTTTCCAGCCTGGCGCAACAACCGGCCGTGGTGTCGCTAAGCCCAAATTCTCATGTTTGTAACGCTGAAGCTGAGGTAGCACGTTTGGCGCAAAGCGAACAGTTACGCGAAATGGCACGGGCATTGGTTGAGTTTAAACCGACCAAATACTGTTTTATTCTGCCAGATGCTGCCAGTGTGACTTTGCTGGAACAACAGCCCGGCTACATTAAATTTGATTACAAATCGCAGGTGCTATACACCTTCAGCAACTATGTGGTCGCCGCCAGCCATTAAAGTTTTGCCAGTCACCGCCGATAGCTGGGTATCCCCGGTTCAGAGTTAGCGCTATGCAACCTTACCTATCGACCTGGCTGTTGGCAACGCTGTGCCTTGTGTTAAGCCATGCCGCTCAGGCAGTGTCCGCCAGCACGGAGCAACACTTTACCAGCGACCTGCTGCGGCAGTTGCCTGCTGATGAAATAGTGCAGCTTAGCGCTGAACAACAGCAGTTTATCCTGCTGCAACGCCAGCCAATGACCAGCTACACTAAAGGCACGGCCATTTTGCTACCCGACGGCCATGAGCATCCGGCCAGTCCGAAACATATTAATAGGTTACGACAACAGTTAAACGACCTGGGCTGGCATACACTGGCACTGATGCCACCACAGCTGCCAGCCAGTTTAGCCCAAGCGGAAACCTTGCAGACTTATCAGCAGCAGTTACAGCAGCGGCTCAACGCGGCGCAGCAACAGGCACAGTCAAATCCCGGCGTGACCATTGTTATTGCCCAGGGCAGCAGTGCCGCAATATTAAATCAGCTATACGCCAGTGCAAGCCTTGCTGAACCGGCCGCATTTATTATGTTGGGCGCCTATCTGCCGGACGACACCTTAAACCGCGACATGGCCAAAGCGTTGGCCACACACCAGGTGCCGACTTTGGATATCAGCCATAATCTGGATAACCGCTTTGTTGCTGCCAACTTGCTATTACGTCGTCAGTTGGCTAACAAACATTTGAAAGCCGTATATCGGCAACGACAGCTAACAGGTTCTGGTTACCAGGCGGATGTACAGCACTGGGTACAAAAAGAAATTTACGGCTGGTTAAATTCAGTGGGTTTATAGGGTCTTAGCGGCTGCTACGTTGCTGTTTAATCAACTCATAGGCTGCCTGAATGTCCTGAGTACGGCGTTTGGCAACATCCAACATCTCTGCCGGCACCCCTTGCGCCATCAGTTTATCCGGATGATGTTGCGCCATCAGCTTGCGGTAAGCCTTTTTCAGTACAGTGTCGCTGACGTCGGCCGTAACCCCCAGCAATTGATAAGCATCCTGCAGCCGCGCCACGCCGTTATCACGTGGTGCCCGGCCGGACGAAAACCGGCTTTGCGCCTGGTAAGCCTGCAGCAGCCGTTCCAGATGCGCCTGGCTGAAGTTCAGATAGCCCGCTACCTGCTGCAACAGGCTATATTGCCCCGCCGTCATCTGACCATTTACACAAGCGGTGCTAAGCTGGATCTCCAGAAACAGCTGTAATACATCTTTGCGTCGGCGATAAGTCTGATAAAAATGTTGCAGCTGCTGCCGCAATGGAAAATTAACCGCCTTACCGTCACGAAACGCCGCCTGCGCTTCTTTTTGTTGAGCCTCACTTAAGCCCAACTGTTGCATGTACTGGCTGGCCTGCTGAATATGGGCCGTGGTCACCACGCCGGTGGCTTTGGCAATATGCCCCATCGCCGCGAAGGTGGTATAGCGGAACAACCCCTGTTCATCAGCACTGTCATTAAATAAACCATTAAAACCACCATGGCGTTCAAATTGCTGTTTAAAGGCTTTGTCAAACCAATGCCCTATCAACACACCGATAAGCAAACCTGGTAGTTTTAGCAACGCCAGACCAAACAACGCGCCGAGAATTTTACCCCACACAATATACTGTCCTTTCACAGTGAATAACCGCAGCAGCAGAAACTGAGCTGCCACAATAGCCGCTGTACTATATCGGATTAGCAGGATTTCTAAAATTGATTTATCATAGCAAGTCCGCTGTAAGCATAACGCTGATAAAACAAAAAGTAAGGCATGAGTAGCTGCATGAAGCATGGGTTAGCTGTGGTTTTTTTTCTTCCGGTCGTCACTGCCAGCTCACTGCTGTATGCACAAGCCGAGCCCGCTGTCTGCTATCTGCCATTGCAGCCGCCAGCAGCCTTTACGGCACTGGACAGCACCGATCCGGCCGTGCGTATTACCTCTGACCAGGTTAGCCTGACGGACAACCAGCAAGCTAATTTTGACGGCAATGTGCAAATCAGCTACCGCGATACCTTACTTCTGGCACCCAAAGCCAACTTTAGTAGTGCGAGCCAGCTAATGCATGCCGAGGGCGGCATTAACTATTTTAATCAGGCGTTGCAAGTTAGCGGCTCTGTATTCAGCGCCAATTTACAGCAGAACCAAGCCCGGCTCGATGACGCCAGCTATCGCTTTTTGGCGCAGGCAGGACGTGGCTATGCTGCGGCACTAACCGCCACCGAACAAGAAGTGATGTTGGACGATGCGCTGTTTACCACCTGCCCACAACAAGACAACAGCTGGGCATTACACGCCAGTGAGATCAATATTGAAACCGATGCAGGCTGGGGCGAAGCCCGGCATGCCGTTTTTAAAATAAAAGACATTCCGGTGCTGTACCTGCCTTACATTACCTTTCCGGTCAATGAAGAACGACGCTCCGGGGTGTTATTGCCCAAGTTTGGCAGCTCGCAAAAGCTTGGTGTCGACGTTGAGCTCCCTTATTATCTGAATCTGGCAGAAAACTATGATCTGACGCTAACGCCGCGCTATATGAGTAAACGCGGTGCCCAGCTGAAATCTGAGTTTCGCTATTTAACAGAGCAGCATCAGGGTAACCTGCAGTTAGAGTATCTGAACTCAGACAATGAAAAGCCTGACAATTTTGGTGCCCGCTATCTGGGCCATCTTAGCCATTTAAGTGATTTCACACCGCAACTGCGCGGCTATATCGACTTTACCGATGTCAGTGACGATGCGTACCTAAGCGAACTCGGCTCCGACTACAGTAATCAAAGCGATACCCAGTTATTACGCGAAGCCGCACTAAGCTATTACGGCGAGCAAGTGCACAGCCAGCTAAGGCTGCAGGGGTTTGAAATTCTCGGCAACTATAACAAGGCCTACAGCGCCCTGCCGGAATTGAGTTTATCTTCTGCCAAACCGCTAAAGTTGCTACCCTGGGTCGACTTTTCCTGGCAGGCACAGTACGCCCACTTTCGTAACAATACCGCCAGCATTACCGATGCCGACCGGGTACATATTGAGCCTACGGTAACATTGCCTTTTATCACGCCGGCTTTTGAACTGACGGCCGAAACCAGCCTGCTGTACACTTACTATCAACAAGACGTTACGCAACAGTCCAATAGCACTATCGCCGACTCGGTCAGCCGCACTGTGCCGAAACTGCGGATTTACTCCCGGCTTAATCTGGAGCGCGAATATGACTGGTTTGGTGAAGACGCCTTGCAAACGTTTGAACCACAGATCCAGTATCTTTACATCCCGTATCGTGATCAAAGCATGATTGGCCAGTATGACAGCGTCAGGTTGCAGGATGATTATCACGGCTTGTTTCGGGTTAACCGCTACTCTGGTTTAGACCGCATTAACGAAGCGAATCAACTTACCGTCGGCTGGACCAGCCGCTTTTACGACAATGTTGATAATGAGCTATTTCGTTTTAGCCTGGGCCAAATCTTTTTTCTGGCCAATCCCACTGTGCAACCCGATGAACCGGATGATTTAAGCTCAACTGAATCTATGCTGGCATCTGAGCTGATTTGGCACTGGTTTGAAAAATGGTACTTCAGTTCAGCATTACAGTACGACATAGACAACGATAAACTGATGAAAAGCAGCGCCTCGCTCGACTATCGCGCCAGTGATAAAAGTTTGTTTCAGTTGAACCATAGATACAGCCGCGCAGTCTCAGGTCTGGAAATACAGCAACTGGGCGTGCTCGGTACCACAGCAATAGCAGATAACTGGCAGCTGGTGGGCAGTTACTATCGTGATGTGACAAATCATCGTATGATAGACGCCAGTTTGGGCTTGCAGTATGAATCTTGCTGTTGGGCCGTGCGTTTGGTTGCCAAACGCCAGTTGCTGACCGATCTTGAACTGCCATTAGACCGTTTTAACCAGGCCAGCCAGCTGGATACCAGTATAGGCATACAATTTGTGCTGAAGGGCTTTGGCGATCGCGCCGGCTTTGGTGTTACCGATATGCTGTCTAACGGCATCTTCAGTTACCGGCGGCCTTATTTATTAACTAATTGATGTAGGAATTTATGAAGTTATCCCAACTACTCGCGGCAGCACTGTTGTGCTGTACCAGTGTCGGCAGCCTGGCGGCTGAACGCGAAATCGACAGAGTCGCAGCCATAGTTGATAACAGCGTGGTACTGCAAAGTGATATCTCCGACATCGTAAATCGTGTTAAGCGCAATGCCGAGGCTCAGGGCCAGACCTTGCCCTCTGATGCGGCCCTGCGCACTCAGGCATTAGAGCGGTTAATCCTAAACAGCCTGCAGTTACAAATGGCCCAGCGCATGGGGTTACAAATCAGCGATGCACAGCTTGACGACACCATCCGCAATATTGCCCAGGGCGAAAAACTGTCACTGGAGGCATTTCGCCAGCAAGTTGTTGCCGAGGAAGGCGATTACGAACGTTTCCGTGAGCGCTTACGCGAAGAAATGATCACCGGTGAAGTAATACGCGCTAACGTACAGCGCCGTGTCTATATCAGCCCGCAGGAAATTGACAGCGTCATCAAACTGATGGAAGAGCAAGGCGCCAGTAATGAACAATATAATCTGGGTCATATTCTGATTGCCGTACCTAGCCAGGCGACGACGGAAGACATCAATTCTGCCAAAGAGCGCGCCGACAAAGTCATGGAGTTGCTGCGTGATGGCAGTGATTTTAAGCGTATTGCTATCGCGTCCTCATCAGGTGCTAATGCATTGGAAGGCGGAGATTTGGGCTGGATGAACATTAACGAAATGCCGACGCTGTTCTCTGAGGCGATCCGCGGACGGAAAAAGACCGATATTGTCGGGCCACTGCGCTCTGGTGCCGGTTTTCATATTCTGACCATTTTTGATATCCGCGGTGAAAACGTGGCCGACATCAATGAAGTGAAATCGCGCCATATTTTAGTTAAACCCTCGATTATTCTTAGCGAAGAACGTGCCCGCACCATGCTGACAGAGTTCGCCGCTAAAATTCGTGCCGGCGAAGCCGATTTTGCCGAACTGGCCAAGCAACATTCTGAAGATCCCGGTTCAAAGTTAAACGGCGGTGAATTGGGCTGGAGCGAGCCTGATGTCTTTGTACCGGCGTTTCGTGACACGCTTAACCGTCTACAAATCAATGAAATAAGCGAGCCATTTCGCACTGAACACGGCTGGCATATTGCCCAGGTACTGGATAAACGCACCGTTGATGCCACCGCAGACAAGAAACGCGAACAAGTGTACCGGATGATTTTCAACCGCCGTTACAACGAAGAAGTGCTCAACTTTCAGCGCGAGCTGCGTGCCGAGGCCCACATTGAAGTGCTGACGGAGAACTAAATGACACTGCGTATCGGCGTCACACCGGGAGAACCTGCAGGGATAGGCCCGGATCTGGTAATAAAACTGGCACAGCAAGACTGGCCGGTTGAACTGGTGGTATGCGCTAATGCAAGCTTGCTGACAACACGGGCAGAGCAATTAGGCCTGCCCCTGCAGTTACTACCTTATAATGCTGACGCCACACCACGACCTCAGCGGGCCGGCACCCTGACACTGGCCGATTTCGCTTTAGCCGAAGCGGTGACGCCAGGCCAGCTAAACGCCGCCAACGGCCGCTATGTTGTCGATACCCTAAGCTTTGCCGGCGAAAAGTCGATTAGCGGTGAATTTGCCGCTATCGTCACCGGCCCTGTGCATAAAGGCATTATTAATCAGGCCGGTATTCCGTTTAGTGGCCATACTGAATTTTTTGCCCAGCAGTCCAATACGCCTTATGTTGTCATGATGCTGGCAACCGAGGGTTTACGCGTTGCGCTGGCGACGACGCATATTCCGCTGGCTTATGTGGCCAAGGCCATTACACCAGACCGGCTGACCAAAGTGATCAGTATATTGCATCAGGATTTACAGCAGAAATTTGCCATTGCCAGGCCGCGTATTTATGTTTGTGGTTTAAACCCACATGCCGGTGAAGATGGCCACCTGGGCCGGGAAGAGCTGGACATTATTATTCCTACCCTGCAACAGCTACGGCAAACCGGCATGGATCTGGTTGGGCCTTTACCGGCAGACACACTGTTCCAGCCGAAATACCTGCAAGACGCTGATGCTGTATTGGCGATGTATCATGATCAGGGTTTGCCGGTGTTAAAACATATGGGCTTTGGCCGCTCAGTAAATATTAGTCTGGGCTTACCGCTGATCCGCACGTCAGTTGATCACGGTACGGCACTGGATCTGGCCGCTACCGGTAAAGCCGACGCCGGTAGCTTATTTCATGCCGTAAACCAGGCCATAGCACTGGCCACCAAAACGACGATTTCTCATGACTGATAACGTACACCAGGGCCATCGCGCCCGTAAGCGCTTTGGCCAGAACTTTCTCCATGACCCTCAGGTCATCGGTCGTATTGTCAAAGCCATTGCCCCCAAGCCAGATGATACCTTGGTTGAAATAGGCCCAGGTTTAGGCGCACTGACAGAGCCAGTGGCTGAGGCGGCGGGCCATCTGACGGTCATAGAGCTGGACCGCGATCTGGCAGAGCGCTTGCAGCAGCACCCGCTGCTGGCCGGTAAGCTGACCATCCATCAGGCGGATGCGATGAAATTTGATTTCACCAGCCTGCTGCATGGCGGCAAAAAGCTAAAAGTGTTTGGTAACTTACCTTACAACATTTCCACGCCTTTGCTGTTCCATTTATTTCAGTACGCTGATTTAATTGAAAATATGCACTTTATGCTACAAAAAGAAGTGGTACAGCGAATGACAGCAACACACGGCAGCAAAGCTTTTGGCCGCTTAAGTGTGATGACACAATACTATTGTCATGCGATGCCAGTAGTGGAAGTAGGCCCAGGGGCCTTTAAACCTGCCCCTAAAGTAGACTCCGCCGTGGTAAGGTTATTGCCTAAAGCCGTGGCTGACCGGGCCCAGGTACCGGCTGACGTGTTAAACCGGGTGTGTCTGGAAGCCTTTAACCAACGCCGTAAAACCATTCGCAATTGCTTTAGCAATTTTGCCAGCGCCGAACAGCTCGCGCAGCTGGGGCTGGACCCATCGCTGCGGCCAGAGCAGCTCAGTGTAGAAGATTTTATTAAAGTAGCAACCTGGTTGCATCAACACGAGAGCACAGTATGAGCTCGCATTTCCACGTCCCGGTAGATGTTGAAACCTTTTATATCGCGGCACAGTCTGATCCGGCAGCACAGCGCTATGTCTTTGCTTATACCATTACCATACGTAACCTTAGCAGCGACACGGTAAAATTGTTAAGCCGCTATTGGCTGATCACCGACGCCAATGGCAAACAAACCGAGGTAGAGGGTGACGGTGTCGTCGGCGAGCAACCGGTACTGGCTCCCGGTAGCAGCTATCGCTATACCAGTGGCGCTGTACTGGATACACCAGTTGGCACCATGGAAGGCCATTATCAGATGATAACCTCCACTGAGCAGCGGTTTAATACCGCTATACCGCTGTTTCGTCTGGCTATGCCTAATATCCTCAACTGATGGCAACCTATGTTATTGGCGACCTGCAAGGCTGTTATGACGCCTTGCAACGGTTATTACAACACATCAACTTTGATACACAGCGCGACAAGTTGTGGTTGTGCGGCGATCTGGTCGCCCGTGGTCCACAATCACTGGAATGTTTGCAGTTTGTTAAAGCCCTAGGCTCAAGCGCGGTGACGGTGCTTGGCAATCATGATTTGCACCTTATTGCCTGCCATTTCGGCTTTAGCACGGTTAAGCCGCAAGATAAATTGCAGCCACTGTTCGCCAGCCCGCAGCGGGATGAGCTAATCCACTGGCTTTGCCAGCAACCGCTGCTGTACCAAAGTGCCGATCAGCGTTACACTTTAGTGCATGCCGGTTTGGCGCCGGAATGGACCCTAAGCCAGGCGCTGGCGATGAGCGCAGAAGTACAACACCAACTGCAAACTGAGCCCCGCCGGTTACTGCAAGTGATGTATGGCAACAAGCCTGAACGCCTGGCAGAGGCGACAACGGAGCAGCAGCGTTGGCGCTTTACAATTAATGCCTGCACCCGAATGCGTTTTTGCCGTCAGGATGGTTCACTGGAGTTAAAAGAAAAAGGCCATCCACGCCAGCAAACCCAGCTGATCCCCTGGTATGAATTCTGGCGCAACCGGCTGCACACTGAGCTGTTTTTTGGTCACTGGGCCGCATTAAACGGCTATAGTCCGGTAGCCAATATTCATGCTCTGGATACAGGTTGTGTCTGGGGCAATGCTCTGACCGCTTATTGTCTCGAAACACAGCAGCGTTATAGTGTGGCAGGGATAGAACGAACACGGTATATTTGACACTATTATCGCTACTTTAAATAAGTGCCTGCTTTAACGGCACAAACTGCACACAATGGGAGTTATTATGAAGTTAACCGTTGCATTACGGATTATCGGCGGCTTTGGTATTATTTCGTTACTCCTGCTGGTTATTGGCGCGACATCTTATGTCAGCCTGAACAATATCAGTACCTCTACCGCAGAAGTTAACGAAGTGTCGATACCGGCGCTGGAAAACAGTGCCCAAATGCAAAGCGAGTTTGTCATTATGAGCAAACTAAGCTTGCAGGCTTTTAATGCGACCTCGCTGGAAGACGTTGGCTCAATGCGCCAGCAGTTTAATACTGAACAACAGCGTTACCAACAGGCATCGGCCCAACTGGCCACAGCAGTGCAACACAATGCACCGCTAAAAGCGGCAGCCCAGACCGTAGCACAGGCCTACGACAGCTTTATTCCCGTCACCACAGCGTTATTTGCCCAACTGGAAAATAACCTGAAACTGCGCGACGGCATAGACAGCAAATTGTCTGATTTGGAAATGCATGCTGATGATATGGCGTCATTAATCCTGGACTTTACCGATGTACGTGATGTACAGCGCCGTTTCCCTCGCTCCTACCAGGCCGCTACCAGTATGGAAACCGGTATTAATACGCTGATCAGCAATGTGGTCGATTTAAACCGCACCCTGTCAGATACGACGGCCAATACCATTGCGAATGAAATCGCCTTTCGTTTAAAAGATCTGAATGACCAGTTTGCCGTTATAGAGGCAGAAACCGCAGGCCAGATTAACCTGATCGCAGATTTAGCCGAAAAAGTAGCTGAAATTAACACCCTGCTGGCAGGCAATAATAGTATTGTCGACATGAAAACGCAGCGTTTACAAAGCAGTGCAGAAGCAACGCGCCTGCTTGCCTCTGCCGAGGAGCAAACGGCCAGTGCCATGACCAGCCTGGCAGGATTACTGACGCAAGCCCGTAATGCGGCTGAAGGCATTCAGCGCGACGCCGCAACTGGGGTGGCTAATGCAATTACCACCATTTTTATCGTAGTGGTTGTCTCTATCGTGTTAGCAATCGTCATCGCCTATATCACAGTGAAGAGCATTAAGAACCCGCTGGACAAGGTCAATGCGATTCTGGGTGTGGTTGCATCCGGTGATATGACGCAAAAACTGGATGATAGCGCGAAAGACGAGTTCGGCGAGCTGGCCAGAAACTGCAACAAAGTGATTGCTAACCTGCAGCAGTTAATTCAGGGTATTATTTCCCGCTCTACGCAATTGGCAGCAGCATCCGAGCAAACCTCAGCCATTACGGTACAAACCACCCAGGCTATCCGTGAACAAAAATCACAGGTTACCCAGGCTGCTACGGCAACCACTGAAATGAGCAGCACAGCGCAAGGCGTATTACAAAGCTCAAATGATGCCGTAGCCGAGATTAAGAATGCCGATAGCGAAGCCGAGCGGGTTAAAGGTATTTCACTGGAAAACAAGGCCATAATTTTGCAACTGTCGCATGAAGTTGAGCAGGCGTCAGTGGTGATAAACAAACTGCACAAAGACAGCGCTTCAATTGGCGGCATTCTGGATGTGATCCGCGGTATTGCTGAGCAGACTAATCTGCTGGCATTAAACGCCGCCATTGAAGCCGCCCGCGCCGGCGAGCAGGGTCGCGGCTTTGCCGTAGTGGCTGATGAGGTGCGCTCGTTAGCTAGCAAAACGCAGGCTTCAACCCAGGAAATTCAGGCAATGATACAAGTGCTGCAAAGTGGTGCACACGCTGCCGTTGAGGCCATGAATAAGGGTAAGCAACAGGCGGAAAACTGCGTTGAAAAAACCGAAGTTGCTACCAAGGCACTGGACTCTATAACCCATGCTGTCCATTTAGCTCATGATATGAGTGAGCAGATTTCTGATGCGGCTAAAGAGCAGAATCAGGTTTCCCATGAAATCAGTAAACTGCTGGAGTCTATAGTTTCTATTGCTGAGGAAACCGCCTCAGGTGCCGAGCAAACCTCTGAGTCAAGCCACGAAGTCGCTCGCCTGGCCGAAGAGCTACGGGTTTCGGTAGAGCAATTTAAGGTGTAAATTTAGCGTCTGTAAAAAAACCGCCAGCAGGCGGTTTTTTTATTATAAGGTGCTGTTAGCTACCAGCGCGCTCTTTTAGCACTGCCAGTAGCGGTGATGCTGAATAACCGTTGGCTTCAGCCCAGGCGATATCGCCAGAGTCTGCCACAGCGGAGCCCGGTAGCTGCTTGGCAATAAACTCGCCGACATCTGCAGCATTACTTTTAAAAGCGTGCCGTAGCAAACTTTCGCCATTACACACCACGCCGTCATAGATATTCCGTAGTCGTAAACGGTAATCGCTTAACACTTTACGCAACCGATTCTTGTCATCCGCTGCTACATAGTCACACATAGAAGCAGCTAACTGATCATCTGCTACTGCAACCGGCGCCGATAACAGCGACAACGTCACAGCGACACCACAAAACAAAGTTGGCAATAATCTCATTTACTACTCCTCACTGAATATAACCTGAATCATCTTAGCAAGATGTGTTAACCGGTGCAAATAAGCACCGCTATCTGTCGATACGCTCCAGTGTGCGAAAGCAACAGGCGTAAGGATTATACTGATCAGCCGGCTGTTCACTCTGCTGTGTCACCTGCCAGTCTGCCTCGGCTAAGTAGTCAGGGAAGTGCGCATCCCCCTCGGTTACCAGGTCAATATCAGTCAGGTATAAGCGTTGAGCCAGTGGCAATGCCTGGCGGTAAATTTCAGCGCCACCAATAATCATAACTTCATCATATTGCTGTAACAGATCAAGCGCTTGCGCCAGACTGGTTACCCACTCGGCGCCGCGTTGTTCAGGCGGTACACTGCGACTAATCACAATATTACGCCTGCCGGGTAATACCCGGCCGATAGAGTCGAACGTTTTGCGCCCCATCACCACCGGCTTACCCAGGGTTACTGCTTTAAAATGTTTTAAATCGGCAGGCAGATGCCATGGCATCTGATTTGCTTTGCCGATCACCCGATTGGCAGCCATCGCTGCCACCATAGCAATAATCATCTGCCACCTTAGCGCTGATAAATCACTTCAACATCATAGTCATCGTCGTCAAAATCATCATCATCGTCGTCTTCATCGACAACCTGCTGAATATCGGTCGGACTGTCATCCCATTTAAAGCTTACCGGATCAGCGACCGGTTCAGCTGGTTTATCCGCTGGCAGCAATTCAATATAGTTCAGAATATCTGCCGACAGACGCTCAGTATTGGTGCGACTGGCTGCAGCAATCTTAAATACCGGCCCCTCCCAGTTCAACGCTGTCGTAACTTGCTCGATGATGTCTTCAAGCTCATCTTCCATCACCAAGTCCAGTTTGTTAAACACTAACCAGCGCGGTTTGGCTGCCAGCTTTTCGCTGTACTTGGCAAGTTCCTGCACTATCGTCACGGCGTTTTCTGCCGGATCTGAACCATCAGCCGGTAACACATCCACCACATGTAATAACAGCCGGCAGCGTTCCAGATGCTTTAAAAATTGAATGCCTAAACCGGCACCTTCAGCGGCGCCTTCAATTAACCCGGGAATATCAGCGATAACAAAAGAGCGGTGTGATTGCACCCGCACCACGCCCAGGTTAGGCACTAAAGTAGTAAAGGGATAGTCCGCCACTTTTGGCTTAGCTGCCGACACTGCACGGATCAGTGTCGATTTACCGGCGTTAGGCAAGCCGAGTAAACCAACATCGGCCAGTAGCAACAATTCCAGCCGTAAATTGCGGATCTCACCCGGTGTGCCATTGGTCTTTTTGCGTGGTGCTCGGTTGGTGCTGGTAGCAAAACGGGCGTTACCCAAGCCATGCCAGCCGCCTTTCGCCACGCGCAAACGCTGACCATTACGGGTAAGGTCACCAAGCACTTCGTCGGTATCAACATCAACGGCACGCGTGCCTACCGGCACCCGCAACTCCAGATCTTTACCACGTTTGCCGGTACAGTTAACGCTGCCGCCATTCTCACCGCGTTCAGCCCGGTGAAATTTTTCAAACTGATAATCGACCAGCGTATTCAGGTTTTCATCGGCAACCAGGTAGACATCACCGCCGTCACCGCCGTCGCCGCCGTTAGGGCCGCCCTTAGAAATAAACTTTTCACGTAAAAAACTGATAATACCGTTACCACCGTCACCGGCTTCAACTCGGATTATCGCTTCATCTACAAACTTCATCGGGTGCGTCCTGATTAATCAGCTTAATGCCAGCAAACATAACTCTGGCGATAAGTATAACTTAGGTTATTGAATGGCGTTAAAAAAGTCCAGCTGTGCGGCTTTAGCGCGCCGTTGTAATAAAAAACCCCGCACCAGGCGGGGTTTGTCTGAAGTTGGGCAGCTTATTCGCTGACGATGCTCACAAACTTACGGTTGTGCTCACCTTTCACTTCAAATTTCACTTTACCTTCAGTTAAAGCGAATAAAGTATGATCTTTACCGATACCAACGTTAGTGCCGGCATGGAATTTAGTACCACGCTGACGCACGATGATGCTACCAGCTAAAACAGATTCGCCACCGAAGCGCTTAACACCTAAGCGTTTAGCTTCTGAATCGCGACCGTTACGAGTGCTACCTACACCTTTCTTACTTGCCATGTGTCGATACTCCTGTTACGCGCTGATGCTGGTAATTTTCACTTCAGTGAACCACTGGCGGTGGCCCATCTGCTTGCGTGAATGCTTACGACGACGGAACTTAACGATCTTAATTTTATCGCCACGGCCATGAGTGACCACTTCCGCTACTACTTTACCACCTTCAACTAAAGGTGCACCGATTGCGATGTCTTCGCCATTAGCGACCATCAACGGTGTAAATTCGATTGTTGCGCCGGTTTCTAAGTCTAATTTTTCTAGACGTAGAGTTTGACCTTCCGTCACACGGTGCTGTTTACCACCACTTTGGAAAACCGCGTACATAGTTAACTCCGTACAAAGCACGCCATCGCTTGATAAGGGGCGTGTTAATTCAATTCACAGGGCGCGAATTGTACGCAATTTCCCCTACCCCCGCAAGTAGAAATATAAAAAAGATCACTGCACTAAGAAAAGGATCCGGTTTTGCTTTGGGACTGGCCGGGCCATAGTGTAGAATTGGCGCCATTCTTTGGTTTAAGCAGTTGTTTTTCATGACGCTCGAACAAATCCAACAGCTATCGTCTGCCGATATGGCTGCGGTTAATGCGCATATATTTTCGCAGTTAAACTCCGATGTCGCCCTGATCAACCAATTAGGCATCTATATCGTTAACAGCGGTGGTAAACGCCTGCGGCCTTTGCTGGCCGTGCTGGCCGCGCGTGCCCTGGGTTACCAGGGTACTGCTCATGTTACTGTTGCCGCTATCATCGAGTTTATTCATACCTCAACCCTGTTGCACGATGACGTGGTGGATGAGTCTACGCTGCGCCGCGGTAAGCAAACCGCTAACGCAGTGTTTGGTAATCAAGCCAGTGTACTGGTCGGCGACTTTCTGTACAGCCGATCTTTCCAAATGATGGTGTCATTAAATGATATGCGCATTATGCATATCCTGGCTGACGCCACTAACATTATCGCTGAAGGTGAAGTGCTACAGCTGATGAATGTTAATGATCCGCAGACCACCGAGCAAAGCTACATGCAGGTCATATACTGCAAAACGGCCAAACTATTTGAAGCCGCCACCCAATTAGCCGCTATTATCGCGCAGCAACCTGAAGCTGTGGTGAACAGTATGAAATTATACGGTATGCATTTAGGCACGGCTTTCCAGTTAATTGATGACGTACTGGATTACCAGGCAGACGCTGCAGAACTGGGCAAGAATATTGGCGATGATCTGGCTGAAGGCAAACCGACCTTACCGTTAATCCACGCGCTGAAGCACGGCAGCCCTGCACAGCAGCAGCTTATTCGCGACGCGATAACCGAAGGTAACGGCTTGGCAAATCTGGATGCCATTATGACGGCGTTAAACGAAACGGATGCCTTTGGCTACACCCGTAAGCTGGCCGAGCAGGAAGCCGAAAAAGCCCGCCTGGCGCTAACGGTGTTACCTGAGTCTGATTATAAACAGGCGCTATTAGCCCTGGCCGACATTGCAGTATCGCGCTCGCATTAGCCTCTAAGGCTAAAGGCAACAAAAAAGGCGCCGCAGCGCCTTTTTTTGTTGCTGAATAACTTAGTTATTCTTTACAAACTCTTCACCTAAAGTGATATCGGCCTGTAATGTTGGCAGCATATCGGTCATGGCTTTTTGCTCATAAGCGCTTAAAGAGCCGATAGGTAGTAATTTTTCAACGCCGTTTTTACCCAGCACTAATGGCTGAGCAAAGAAACGCGCGTATTCACCTTCGCCTTCAACATAAGCGTATTCGGTCACGGCCTCGCCCTGCAAGCCTTTGATCAAAGAGATACAAAAGCGCGCAGCAGCCTGGCCCATTGATAAGGTTGCCGATCCGCCACCGGCTTTAGCTTCTACCACTTCAGTGCCGGCATTCTGAATGCGATGCGTTAAAGAGGCGACCTCTTCATCAGTGAAGCTGACACCCTCTACCTGAGACAGTAATGGCAGAATAGTAGTACCGCTGTGACCACCAATAACAGGCACTGTTACCTGGGTTGGATTTTTGCCTTTTAACTCACCAACAAAGGTTTCAGCACGGATTACATCCAGTGTAGTTACGCCAAATAAACGACGCGGGTCGTAAGTACCGGCCTTTTTAAACACATCTGCAGCTATTGCCACAGTGGTATTTACCGGGTTAGTGATAATACCTACCAATGCCTTCGGACACTGCTGCACTATGGCCTCAGCTAAGGTTTTTACCACACCGGCATTGATATTAAATAAATCAGAGCGATCCATACCCGGCTTACGTGGCATACCGGCTGGGATCATCACGATATCGGCACCAGCCAGCGCTGTGTTCAGGTCCTCTTTACCATAGCCCGTTACTTTGACAGCAGTAGGGATATGACTTAAGTCAACCGCGACGCCCGGCGTTACCGGCGCCAGATCATACAATGCTAAATCTGTGCCCGCAGGTAAGTCTAATTTCAGCAATAACGATAATGCCTGGCCAATACCACCGGCGGCACCTAATACGGCAACTTTCATGATTATCTCCCTTGAGAACGCTTGAATGGAAAAACGCGCCAACAATACTGAAACCGCGCCGAAAATACAAATAGCTTACGCCTAAAGTCTAAGCATTTTAGCCAATTTTAGTGTACTTTACTTCACAAAGTGTGCCGTCGCCTGCACAAAGTGTATCTGACAATGAACTTTGCTAAGATAACAGCACAACAAAAAGAGGTAAAAGCGTTGTATGACTAAACAAGCCAAGCAGGAAGCCCTAATCCAGGCTTTTAAAGCCTTACTTAAAACAGAAAGCTTTGGTTCCCAGGGTGAAATTGTTGATGCGCTGAAAAACGATGGTTTTGATAATATCAGTCAGTCAAAAGTGTCACGCATGCTCAGCAAATACGGCGCCGTAAGAACCCGTAATGCCAAGCAAGAAATGGTGTATACCCTGCCACCAGAGTTAGGGGTTCCGACAACCAAAAGCCCACTGCGGCAGCTGGTGCTGGATATAGAACACAATGATGTGATGATCATCATCCGTACCAGCCCGGGCGCCGCACAGTTAATCGCGCGTTTGCTTGACTCAGTAGGTAAAGCAGAAGGCGTGCTGGGCACTATTGCCGGCGACGATACTATCTTTATTGCCCCCAAAAGCATTAAACAGATAGACGCCACTTTAAAAAAAGTCACCGAATTATTTGAAAAAGTTTAGTCAGCTCAGGCTGTACCGTTGGCAGACAGCTCCAGAAAACTGATTGAAGGTGCAAAGAAAGCAGCACTGAGTTCAATGCGATGATAATTTAGCAGAAGGTCATAGCCGGCACCCGGCGTATGCAAACCTAGCCGCCGTAATAATTGCTGGTGCAAGGCCTCTGCAGTGGCCGCATAGCCCAGTTGTAACAACCCTTGCTGCTTCAGCTGGTAATACGGCATATTTTGCTGCAGTACACTCGGTAACGGCGCATGTTCCGGGCGCATTATTGCAGTATGGCTGTCTGGCAAGATTAGGGGCAACGGCCTGGCACTGACTTTGTCACAGCCCATAATATCTTCCTGCTCGGCCACACTCAGCCGTTGCCATGGCGCAGGTTCAAACTGTAGCTGTTGTAAATAGATATAACTGCCTGCTGCAAATAATGGCTGTTCTGCCGCGCTCACCAGCGCAACCTGTCGTTTCGCTCTGGCTTTTGGATTATAAGGTGCATCAATAAAGCCGGTTAAGTGACGGCCATCCAGATAGCGGAAGCACTGGATCAAGTCAAGTACATCAATATGACCTTGCAATAACTGCAGTACTTGTTGTGCCGCTATAACATTCACATCCAACCGGTCAGACCGGATCTGGATCAGTAAATCAACCGGTATTGTCGACAAGCCTATGCCATCAGCGCACAGTTCCGGGAAAGCGTGTAAGCCTGCCGGTCTTGCGTCTGGGTAGAGTAAATCCCAGAAGTTGCTGCCAACGGCCACCACGCTGCTTAACATCGCTTCGGAAAAGTGATTAGCCAGTCGGTCAAACAACTGCGGTATGCGTGCCAGTTTATGTCGCAGCGCGTTTTCCTGTCCTTCCAGAGCATTTAATAACAAGTAGCTGCCATGCAGGTTTGCTTCAGTGCATATTCCCAGTTGCTCTCTGGCCATACTAATCCTTTTTTATCCTGTTACATCACAGGCTATTGTACGACATAACGACTTTAACGCCCGACATCTTGTGAGACATATCTCACAAACAAGTAAGTTTAAACGCTATTTCATCTCAGATGCCATAAGATAAAAAACACTTAACCATATGATTATAAACACAATAAACCACAAAATTGGTTATTTACAATAATATTACAGCGTACTTTTTTCAAAAAAGCCATGCTGCTATCACGCTGAAAAGTTCATAATTAACTTGTCGACGGATAGACCCCTCTGACAGGACGTTAGCGGGTAAGCGCAGGATGCGTTGTCTGGCTAGGATAGCACAAGGATGATGTTCAGACATGCTCAGGATGGGCTGAAATAGCAAACTCTTCACAAGCGCTGAAGATCACAAGGATGGCGCAGGACACTCTCAGGATGAGAGCGCATTGGCAGGATGACAATGCTTAAGGATGACAGGACAGGCAAGACGCCTTGAGGAACACTCCGGGAAGGAGCCAGGGACGAAATGCTACGGACAGTATCGACAGGATGACGAAACAGGACCTTAGGTGGCCGCGCAGTTTGCGGCCCACCTTCTTGTCATATCCCCCCAGCTAGTTGTTCTGTTGCATGCCAACACCTCTCTCAACATTTTTACGCTTAGCTTTTATTATCAAAGCGCTGTTGATAAGCGGCAAAATCCGGCACCTCACGTTGATAGTTTTGCTGATACAAACTGGAATGAATAATAAAATCTGCCGTCGCCTGGTTGCAGGCCACCGGTATATTCCACACTACGGCTAAACGGATCAGTGCTTTAACGTCGGGATCGTGCGGCTGCGATGACAAAGGATCCCAGAAAAACACCAGCCAGTCTATTTTTTGCTCGGCGATCATGGCGCCGATTTGCTGATCCCCTCCCAGCGGACCACTTGCCAGGCAGTGTACCTGCTGCTGCAAAGCAGTACTGATCAGCTTGCCGGTGGTGCCAGTCGCCACCAGTTGCTTGTCAGCAAAGAACGCTTTGTGCGTTGTTACCCAGTCCAACAAGGCTTGTTTCTTACCGTCATGAGCAACCAGGGCTATTGTGTTCATTTTGCCATGCTCCAATTACAGAAAACCGCAGCTTAACGCGAAAAAAAAGCCCTGCATAGCAGGGCAAAACAACCAAGGTCCACGTATAACATCGTTATTGGTCAGCGGGTACAGCCGCTTCTGGCGTACTGTACAGCTTTAACCACATCATTCTTTGGGTTACTGCTCTGACGCGATACGTTTCATCGCTGTCATATAACCACGTAATTTCTTCCCTACTACTTCTACCGGATGCTGGCGGATAGCCTCGTTTACGGCGATCAGCTGCAGGTTATCGACACCATTGCTGGTACTAAAACCTTTACCGATATAGTCACTGCTTAACCCATTTACCAGATCTTTTAATAAAGGTACTGCTGCATGCGCGAACAAATAGTTGCCATACTCCGCAGTATCTGAAATTACCACATTCATCTCATACAAGCGTTTACGCGCTATGGTATTGGCAATCAATGGCGTTTCATGCAACGACTCATAATAGGCCGACTCAGCGACGATGCCGGCGTCTACCATGGTTTCAAACGCTAGCTCAACGCCGGCTTTCACCATTGCCACTAACAATAAACCACGGTCAAAATAGTCCTGCTCGGCAATCTTCTCATTCGACACCGGCGCCTGTTCAAAGCCGCAACTGCGGGTTTGTTCACGCCAGGTCAGCAGGTTTTTATCATCATTAGCCCAGTCAGCCATCATGGTGCGCGAGAACTCACCACTGATAATATCGTCCATATGTTTTTCAAATAATGGCCGCAATGTATCTTTTAACTGCTCAGCCAACTCAAATGTTTTTATTTTAGCTGGGTTGCTCAAGCGGTCCATCATATTGGTTATACCGCCATGCTTCAGTGCTTCTGTTACCGTTTCCCAGCCATACTGAATTAACTTAGCGGCATAGCCAGCTTCCACGCCATCAGCTACCATTTTGTCGAATGCTAAAATAGCACCGGTTTGTAACATACCGCACAGGATAGTCTGCTCACCCATCAGGTCAGATTTTACTTCAGCCACAAAAGATGACTGCAGCACCCCCGCCCTGTCTCCCCCCGTTGCCGACGCGTATGCTTTGGCAATGTCTAAGCCCTGTCCTTTGGGATCATTCTCCGGGTGCACCGCTATTAATGTTGGTACCCCAAATCCTCTTTTATATTCTTCCCGCACTTCCGTTCCCGGGCACTTAGGTGCCACCATCACTACAGTGATATCAGGCCGGATTTGCTTGCCTTCTTCAACAATATTAAATCCATGCGAATAAGCCAAAGTGGCACCCTGCTTCATCAGCGGCATAACAGCGTCTACCACAGCGCTGTGCTGTTTATCCGGTGTCAGGTTTAATACTAAGTCTGCTGTCGGGATCAATTCCTCATAGGTGCCGACCGCGAAACCATTCGCTGTGGCTTTTTGGAACGACGCCCGTTTTTCGGCGATGGCTTCTGCGCGCAGTGCATAGCTGATGTTTAACCCCGAGTCACGCATATTCAGGCCCTGGTTTAAACCTTGAGCACCACAGCCAACAATCACGATATTCCAGCCTTTCAACAGCTCACAGCCATTAGCAAACTCAGACTTGTCCATAAAGCGACACTGCGCCAGCTGGCCTAACTGCTGACGTAAATTCAGCGTATTAAAATAATTTGTCATGTTACTTCTCTAAATTCGTTTTAACCGCTCTAACCTGTCCGGTGAGCATAAGCAGTATGGTATGCCTGCTTTAATGGTTTAATACTAGCGGCTGATTTTAATTGCGTGAAGTGATATATTTAGAACTCTGTATTTCAATTTGTGAAATTAAAACGGGACGCTATGGATATTCGCAGTGCACAACTGTTCCAACATCTGGCTAGTAGCCTGAACTTCAGCAAAACCAGTGAGCAGATGTATGTTAGTCCGCCGACATTGACACGGGTGATCCAACGGTTGGAAGAGGAACTGGGTACAGCATTATTTTTTCGCGACAAGCGTTCCGTCCGGCTGACACCGGCTGGCCAGCGTTTTGCCCATTTTGTCCGCACCTGGCTTGACGAATGGCATCAGCTACAGGTCGATTTGCAATTAGCCAGTGCCGAGCTCACCGGCGAAATCCGTCTCTTTTGTACCGTTACGGCCAGTTACAGTCATTTGCCTGCCATTCTGGACCGGTTCCGCTTAATGTGTCCGAAAGCAGAAATAAAGCTGACTACCGGCGATGCGGCCTCGGCAATTGAAAAAGTTCGGTTGGATGAAGTGGATATCGCCCTGGCGGCACACCCGATGCATCTGCCAGCCAATTTAGCCTTTAAAAGTATCGCCAACTTACCAGTAATGCTGATCGCGCCCACCATTCCATGCAAGGTGAATGACTTACTGCAACAAAAGCCGGTGCCCTGGGATAAAGTGCCGCTGATTATGCCGGAGCATGGCCCGGCACGCAGCCGCTTTGATCGCTGGCTGCATGATAGTGGCATAACGCCGCAAGTGGTGGCCAAGGTAGATGGTCATGAAGCGATGGTATCGATGGTGGCGCTGGGCACCGGTGTCGCACTGGTCGCAGATGCCGTTGTAATACACAGCCCGGTAAAAGACCGGGTAAGGCTATTGGAGCTGGATTATCGCTTTGAGCCGTTTGACTTGGGCGTATGTATGCTGAATAAACGGCTACATGAGCCGCTTATTCAGGCATTCTGGCAGGTGGCAACTGCCAAGGCAGACATCAGCCGCTAGTTGGCTTATTTCACCACTTTTAAATGCGACGCTTTTTTCGGTTTTGGCGGTTCAGGCTCGGGGTTGTCATCTTCCAGCGCGTTGCTGAAAATATCCGCCTCGTCTTCTTCCTCTTCCAGCGTAAATACCGTGCCGGCGCCGTTTTCCCGTGCGTAAATCGCCAGTACCGCCCCCACCGGGATGTACAGCGCAAAAGGCTGACCACCAAAGCGGGCGTTAAAAGTGACCGCATCATTCGCCAGTTGTAAATTGCCAACAGCTGAAGGTGCGGTGTTCAACACTATCTGCCCATTCTGCACAAACTGTGTCGGTACTTTTACGCCACTGAAGGTCGCATCAACCACCAGATAGGGCGTACAGTTGTTGTCGACTATCCATTCGTAAAACGCCCGTAGTAAATAAGGGCGGTTTGCCGTCATTTTCATTACAGCTTCATTCCCCGGCGAATTTCACGCTCCACATCGCTTAAAGAGGCTTGAAACGCATCGCGCTCAAAAATCCGTGTCATGTAGTTTTTCAGCTCTTTGCTACCCGGGCCGGACAGTTCGATACCCAACAGTGGTAAACGCCATAGCAGCGCTGCCATATAGCAATCGACCAGACCAAACTCTTCACTCATAAAAAACGGCGCTTCGTTAAACAGTGGTGCAATAGACAGCAAGCCTTCTTTTAATTCCTGTCGCGCCATAGCGGCGTTGTCGTCACCATTTAATATTGCTGTGGCCAGCCGGTACCAGTCTTTTTCAATACGGTACATCATCAAACGGGCCTGGCCGCGCGCCACCGGATACACCGGCATTAATGGCGGGTGCGGAAAGCGCTCGTCCAGATATTCCATAATGATATTGGCCTGATACAGCGCCAGTTCACGATCAAGCAAGGTTGGCAGACTACCGTACGGGTTTACCTCGTACAGATCTTCCGGCAAGTTATCTTGTGCGACCTGAAGAATATCGACAGTTACGCCTTTTTCAGCCAGTACTATACGTACCTGATGGCTGAACATGTCATCAGCTGCTGAGAACAATGTCATCACAGGGCGTTT
The DNA here is from genome assembly GCF_011634895.1 of Rheinheimera pleomorphica. Lineage (GTDB taxonomy): Bacteria > Pseudomonadota > Gammaproteobacteria > Enterobacterales > Alteromonadaceae > Alishewanella > Alishewanella pleomorphica. The sequence goes on from NZ_SIRR01000008.1 coordinate 796,555, forward strand.
ATTGGCAGTGATCGCCATGTCTTCCTCCGGTAAAATAAAAAACGGCAAAGGGGCGCTAAGGCCCCCGTAAACATAACTAGTTGAAAAAACTAATTAATGTACATCTCTCCAATATTCTTTCTTCAGCAAATATGCCAGCACAAAGAAGATCAGCAGAAACACCATGACCTTAACACCAAGCTCACGTGATTCCAGTTTGGTCGGCTCACCAACGTATTCCAGGTAGTTTACCAGATCTGCTACAGCGCGATCATATTCTTCTGCGCTGAGCTCACCGCTACCGTCGGTTTTAATACCAACATACACCTGCTTCGACTCGCCATCGACCAGCCGGGTCTCATAGGCTTTGTATGGCAGGCCTTGTAACTCTTGCAGTACATGCGGCATACCAACCATCGGGAACACGTCGTTATTTACACCAAACGGACGCGCCGGGTCAGCATAAAAACTGCGCAGATAAGTGTATAACCAGTCCGGTCCGCGCACGCGGGCCACGTTAGTTAAATCTGGTGGCGTAGCACCGAACCATTTCTCACCATCTTTTGCCGACATATTGTTAGTAATATGGTCGCCGACTTTCTCGCCGGTAAACATCAGGTTTTCCATACCAACATCTTCCGGAATACCTAAATCACGGAAAGTACGTGAATAACGCTGGTATTGCATCTGATGGCAACCTAAACAATAGTTCTGGAACAGCTTGGCACCGTTTTGTAACGAGGCTTTATCGGTCAGATCAATCGGTGCTTTATCCAGTGGCACTGCAGGCCCGGCCGCCATCGCCCATGATGACGCCACTAATGCCATTACTGAAAATAAATTCTTCATCATCAGGTCAACCTTACTGGTAGTGGTTTTGTTTTTTCATTCTTGCTGTAGAACCACAACAGAACAAAGAAGCCAAAATATGTGAACGAGAAGATTTGTGCCAACAAGGTATAAATACCTTCTGCCGGCAACACGCCTAATACACCCAGCGCAACAAAACTAACACAGAAGTTAATCAGGTTGGCGGTGTGCAAGCCACTACGGTAACGGATAGAACGTACTGAACCACGATCGATCCATGGCAATAAGGCCAGGGCTAAAATCGCCAGGAACATAAAGACGGCACCAAACAATTGATCCGGTACGGCACGTAAAATAGCGTAGAACGGTGTGAAGTACCATACTGGCGCTATGTGTGCTGGTGTCTTCAGCGGGTTGGCAGCCTCAAAGTTAGGCGGCTCCAGGAAATAACCACCGCCCTCTGGCAGGAAGAAAATAACCCAGGCGAACACTAACAGGAAACCAGCTACACCCACCAAATCTTTTACCGTGTAATACGGATGGAAAGGTATAGCATCAACAATGACCTTCTTGCCACCACGGGTAAAGTACTGGTGAAAGGTAAATTTCTTGTCTGCTTCAGTCAGCTCTACGGTGCCGTCGTTATCTTTTTTGATATCGATACCGTCTGGGTTATTTGAACCCACTTCATGTAGCGCCATGATATGCAGAAACACCAGTATCACCAGTACCAGTGGCAAAGCAATAACATGCAAGGCAAAGAACCGGTTTAACGTAGCACCTGAGATAACATAGTCACCGCGGATCCACAGCGTCAAATCATCACCGATACCGGGTATAACACCGAAGATTGAAATAATAACCTGAGCGCCCCAGAACGACATCTGGCCCCATGGCAGCAAATACCCCATAAAGGCTTCGGCCATCAACACCAGGAAAATCAGCATGCCGAAAATCCACAGCAGTTCACGTGGTTTCTGGTAAGAGCCATACATCATGCCGCGCAGCATATGCAGGTATACCACTACGAAGAAGGCTGACGCACCGGTGGAGTGCATATACCGCAGCAACCAACCGTAATCAACATCACGCATGATGTATTCTACCGAGGCAAAAGCGCCTTCAGCTGAAGGTTCGTAATTCATGGTTAACCAGATACCGGTCAGGATCTGGTTTACCAGTACTAACATGGCCAGCGAGCCAAAGAAGTACCAGAAGTTAAAGTTTTTCGGTGCCGGATACTGCATAACATGGAGATTCATTTTCTCCATAAAGGGTAAGCGGTATTCAATCCAGCTCATCAGATTTTTAAACATCAGGCAGTCCCCTCATCTTCACCAATCAGGATGGTATTGTCATCGATAAACATATACGGAGGGATCTGCAAGTTGGTCGGTGCGGGTACGCTCTGGAATACCCGGCCTGCCATATCAAACTTAGAGCCGTGGCATGGACAGAAGAAACCGGACGAAACGCCTTCTACCTGAGCAGCAAAATCATTGGCAATATAAGTTGGTGAACAGCCCAGGTGCGTACAAATACCCACCGCGACAAAAATCTCGGGCTTTTTTGAGCGATGACGGTTTTGTGCATAAGCAGGTTGTTGTTCTACTTCAGATTCGGGGTCACGCAGCTTATCTTCGTGCGTTGCCAGCTCGTCCAGCATGGCTTGTGGCCGCTTAACAATCCAAACCGGCTTACCACGCCACTCAACCCGGATTAACTGACCCGGTTCAAGCTTACTGATATCCGCACTGACCGCTGCCCCCGCCTGTTTTGCCTTTTCACTCGGCATCCAGGACGCGACAAAAGGCACAGCAGCTCCGACAGCTCCCACGCCCCCTACAACTGAGGTTGCAATGGTAAGGAAGCGGCGGCGACCATGATCTACAGGCGCATTGCTCATCCACTCATCTCCACGTTAACGCTTAAACAGAATTTAAGCGGCTGAATTTCAGCAATTATTATAAATTGAAAAAATAACGCCGATCATAATGAAAAGCCCTGCTTTACACAAGGATTAAGGCAAACTGAATCGGTATTATCTTGCTCGTTTGCGTTATACGCCATGCCGCCGCAGCCGGTTTGCTGTTAGCAGACGGCTCGCAGTACAGGCAAAAAAAACCCGGCAACAGGTGCCGGGCTTTGTGTACTTGATAAAACGCTTAACGTTTTGAGTACTGTGGACGTTTACGTGCTTTACGCAGACCCACTTTCTTACGTTCAACCTGACGGGCGTCACGGGTAACGAAGCCTGCTTTACGCAGTGCTGGACGCAGTGACTCGTCGAACTCCATCAGTGCACGGGTAATACCGTGACGGATAGCACCGGCCTGACCGCTGATACCACCACCTTTAACAGTGATGTACAGGTCGAATTTCTCAACCATATCAACCAGCTCTAATGGTTGCTTAACAACCATACAAGCGGTTTCACGACCGAAATAGTCAGTTAACGCGCGCTGGTTGATAACGATGTTACCTGAACCGGCTTTTAAGAAAACGCGGGCCGTTGAGCTTTTACGACGACCAGTTCCGTAATATTGATTCTGTGCCATGTTATGCTCCGATTAAATATCTAATACTTGCGGTTGCTGAGCAGCATGCTGATGCTCGGCGCCGGCGTAAACTTTCAACTTACGGAACATAGCGCGGCCCAGTGGACCTTTAGGTAACATGCCTTTAACAGCAAGTTCCAGCACCATCTCTGGCTTTTTCGCAATTAATTTCTCGAAGCTGATTTCCTTGATACCGCCTGGGAAGCCAGTGTGAGAGTAATACATTTTGTTCTGCGCTTTAGCACCGGTAACCGCTACTTTCTCTGCATTTACCACGATGATGTAATCACCGGTGTCAACATGCGGAGTGTATTCTGGCTTGTGCTTGCCACGTAAACGGGCAGCGATTTCTGTTGCGATACGGCCCAGCGTTTTACCTGTCGCATCAACAACGTACCAGTCGCGGGTTACGCTTTCTGGCTTTGCAGTAAAAGTTTTCATTGTTTCTATCCAAAAATAACTTAGTTACACCTGACACCGTGCAGGGCTGATGCAGCGGATGTCGTTAGCGTACCCCTTCGAGTACAAAAACTACCGGGCTAACGGCAGTATTAGGCTGTAACGTAGGCCGGGCGCGGATTATATATTAACCAATTTGAAAAATCAGCATTCTAATGCAAATTTTCTTACTCTGGCGTTAAAGGGTTAGGGCAAATGCGCTTTAGCCAGATAATCGTGTGACTGCATTTCCTGTAACCGGCTGATACAGCGCTTAAATTCAAAGTTCAGAATACCATCGCTATACAAGTGTTCTAGCTCTGTTTCTGCCGAGATAATCAGTTTGACGCTACGTTCATAGAACTCATCCACTAAGGCAATAAAACGGCGTGCGACATCATCATTCTGCCGTCCCATACTCTTTACGCCGGATAATAATACGGTGTGATAACAGCGGCTCAGCTCCATATAGTCATACTGGCTGCGCGCTGTCTCGCACAATTCTTTAAAGGCAAACCAAACCACGCCATCGGCCTCAAACCGGGTTTGCAAGGTACGATTGGCCACTTCAATTTGCACATCCTGCTGCCTTGGCTCGCTCGACAGCGCAATAAAGTACTGATGTAAATTGGTTTCGGCCTGTGCGTCGAGCGGGGCATGATAAATCTCCGCTTTCTCCAGCGTACGCAGGCGGTAATCAATACCACTGTCGACATTCACCACCTGAGTATGTTGCTTTATCAGGGCGATAGCCGGCAAAAAGCGGGCGCGTTGCAAGCCGTTGCGGTATAAACCATCCGGCTCAATATTCGACGTTGCAACCAGCGTAATACCACGGGCAAACAAGGCTTGCATCAGAGTGCCCAGGATCATCGCATCAGTAATATCCGAGACAAAAAACTCATCAAAACACAGAATATCGGTTTCCTGTTTAAACTTGTCAGCCACTTTTTGCAGTGGATCACTGACGCCTTTTAACAGCTTTAACTCTTCGTGCACCCGGTGCATAAAACGGTGAAAATGGATACGCATTTTACGCTGTGTTGGCAAACACTCAAAAAAGGTATCCACCAGATAGGTTTTACCGCGGCCGACACCACCCCAAAAATACAACCCCTGCAGCGGTTGCGATACTGGCGTTTTTCCGCTCAGTCGTTGCCAGAGCGAGGCTTTTTTTACCCTATGGTTGAGTAAGTCGTCATACAAACGCTGCAGCTGCACAACGGCAAACTCCTGCGCAGCATCATAGTGAAAATCGTGCCGGGTTAAATCCTGCTGGTACTTTTGTAATGGTGTCATGGCTGTCTTACTTGAAAGCTAGGTGAATAAGCCCTAAATACAAGCAATAATAGTAACATGCCTTACCACTACGGATAAGAAGTTAGGTTACACTATTGCAAGATATTAACTTGCACGAATTTAGCCGCAGGAGTTGTTATGGAATATATGTACGCCGTCGCCTGGCTTGGCACCGGATTAATTGTCGGGGCCGTTATCGCCCGTTTACTGACATTGCGGCAGCTAAACCAGCATAAATTGAAACTGGAGCTCGAAGAAAGCCAGACGCAACTGCAGCAGTACCGGCAGGATGTTTCCGCACACCTGGAGACCACCAACCAACTGATGACCCAGCTACAAGATAACTATGCCCGCATTGCCCGACATATTGCCGACTCAAAAATGCAACTGGTTGAGCGACCCACTGAATCTGTCAAGCAGGATATTAATTATCTGTCAGGCGACACCGCAGCCTATATTCGCCAGTCGTTAAATCAGATTGATGAGAAACGCCGCGTGTACTCCAGCGCTGAGCAGCAACCGCTTGATTATTCTGGCGAGGCCAGTGGCCTGATTAAAGAGCGCAAGCCTGCGCAATAATTTGTTACAGAATGCCTGACGCTAAGCTGAACTTTTTTTATTACGACACGTTCTTAGTCGCACAATGCTAAAGGAGACTATTACGCTATGAATAAGAAATTGTCATTGCTCGGCGCTGCTGTCGCCGCCAGTCTGATGTTGACAAATCCGCTACCTGCAGAGGCCAGAATACCGTTTTTCTCCAATGATCAGGAGATGCCAACACTGGCACCAATGCTGGAGCAAGCCACGCCGGCAGTGGTGCATATTTCTGTTGAAGGCAGCCGGGAAGTACGCCAGCGTTTACCAGAGGCCTTTCGCTACTTTTTTGGCCCACGGGGCCCAAACGAGTACCGTGAAGAGCGCCCTTTTAAAGGCCTGGGCTCCGGCGTGGTAATAGATGCAGATAAAGGTTACATCGTTACCAACAACCATGTAATTCAAGATGCTAAAGATATTGAAGTACGGCTTAAAGATGGCCGTACCTTTACGGCCAAAAAACTGGGGGCGGATCCGGAAAGTGATATTGCCTTGCTACAAATAGAGGCGAAAAAGCTGGTACAGCTGCCGCTGGCCGATTCCGATAAAATTCGCGTTGGTGACTTCGCTATCGCCATCGGTAACCCCTTTGGCCTGGAGCAGACGGTAACCTCAGGTATTATTAGCGCCCTGGGCCGCGGTGGCCTGGGTATTGAAGGCTTTGAAGACTTTATTCAAACCGACGCTGCCATTAACAGTGGCAACTCCGGCGGCGCGCTGGTTAACCTGCGCGGCGAACTTATTGGCATTAATACCGCTATTCTGGGGCCAAACGGTGGCAATATCGGCATTGGTTTTGCTATTCCGTCCAATATGATGAAAAACCTGGTGGATCAGATAGTTGAGCACGGTGAAATTCGCCGGGGTAGCTTAGGCATTCGCGGGCAGGATGTTACCGCCGACTTAACCGAAGCCATGAACCTCAGTGTCAGCCGTGGTGCCTTTATTAACGAAGTGCTGGCCGACAGTGCTGCCGATAAGGCCGGGTTAAAGTCTGGTGATGTCATTATTAGTATGAATGGCAACCGCATCAATTCCTTCCTGGAGTTACGTGCTAAGGTGGCGACACTGGGGGCCGGGCGCGAGGCTAAACTGGGTATACTGCGCGATGGTAAAGAACGTACTGTGACAGTAAAACTGCAAGAGCTGGCCAGCGGTCAGGTTGCTGCCAATCAAATTCATCCGATGCTCGAAGGCGCTGAATTATCGAATGCAGATAAAGGTGGCGTGAAAATTGACAGCGTGGCGAATAATTCGCCAGCCGCGCAAATTGGTTTACTGACCGACGATGTGATCCTGGGCGTCAACCGCCAGCGCGTCGCTAATCTGGCCGAGCTGCGTAAAGCGCTGGAAAACCGCAATGGTATAGCCGCGCTGAATATTCAGCGCGGTAACACTACCTTGTATGTGTTAATTCGCTGATAGCTAACGCTTAAGCAGTAGTATGACGCTACTGCTTAAGCAATATTAATGCTATGCTGGCGCCATCTTTTAATTAATAAAACCGCAAATCCCGTGGCAAAATTTTGGTTTTTTCTGCTTAAAAGCTGCGCCTACGGGCTAGCGCTGGCCTTTGTACTAATATGGTTCTTTCCGGCGATCAATTTTTCGTCCCTCACCCTATTCAATACCAGCAGCGAGAGCGATGAGCCGGCAGCGATAAGTTACGCCAAAGCCGTGCGCCGCGCTGCGCCGGCGGTAGTGAATGTCTATACCCGCAGCACCCTGGTTGACCCGCGCTCGCTGCGCCCGCGTACTATTGAGCGCCAGGAGTTAGGCTCTGGCGTGATTATGAGTAGCCAGGGTTATATTTTAACAAATTATCATGTGGTTAATGGGGCTGACTATATCGAAGTGGCATTGCAAGACGGCCGCACCTTAGAAGCGGTGCTGATTGGCCAGGATCAGCTGACCGATCTGGCTGTATTGTATGTTCAGGCAGAAAATTTACCGGTGATCCCGCAGGATCAACAATTGGAATCTCAGGTGGGTGATGTCGTGCTGGCGATAGGTAATCCGCTGAATCTGGGCCAAACCATTACGCAGGGTATTATCAGTGCCAATGGCAATACCGGGTTAAGTTCACGCGGTTATATCGACTTTATGCGCATGGATGCCGCCATCAACCGCGGTAACTCAGGCGGTGCCCTAGTTAACAGCAACGGCATCCTGGTGGGGATCAATGCTGCCGCTTTTCAGCTGGAGGATCAGGATATTCAAGGTATTTTCTTTGCTATCCCTTACAAGCTGGCACTGAATATTATGCAAAAGTTGATTAAACAAGGCCGGGTAACCCGCAGCCATTTAGGCGTTGCCGGTGACGCTGTGGTTAACGCCGCCGGTGAGCGGTTGATTTCTTCCGGACAACGCTTATATGGCCTCAGCATTACCGCCGTTAACAGTAATGGCCCGGCTGCTGAAGCCGGTTTACAGGTCGGCGATATACTGTTAAAAATCTCCGGGAAGCCATTTAGCAGCGTACAACAAGCGCTGAATATGATTGCTGAAACCGCGCCCAACAGCGAGCTGGCCCTGACCATTGACCGCAGTGGTCAAATCATCACTATGAACGCCACCGTACGCGAATTGCGCCGATAAAAAACGCGGCTTAAGCCGCGTTTACTCTTTCAATGCTGGCGCCGAGGCGTTTCAGCTTGTGCTCTATTTGTTCATAGCCACGGTCAATGTGATAGATCCTGTCGACCACAGTGGTACCTTCTGCCACCAGTCCAGCAATAACCAAACTGGCGGAAGCACGTAAATCCGTCGCCATGACCTGAGCCGCAGTGAGTTTATCGGTATGCTGACACACAGCGGTGTTGCCTTCCAGGCTAATGCGGGCGCCCATGCGCTGCAGTTCCGGCACATGCATAAAACGGTTTTCAAAGATGGTTTCCGTTACCATTCCTACCCCGTCTGCCACCACATTCAGCACAGTAAACTGGGCCTGCATGTCAGTAGGAAAGCCGGGATGGGGTACGGTTTTAACATTAACGGCTTTCAGTGTACGTCCGGTCATATCAGCGCGGATCCAATCCGGGCCGGTACTGATGGCAACACCCGCCTCACGCAGTTTTTCCAGCACCACTTCAAGTTCCGCCGGATCGGTATTACGGCAGGTAACATCACCACCGCTTACCGCTGCTGCCACCAAAAACGTGCCGGTTTCTATACGATCCGGCAATACCTTATGCTCGCCACCATGCAGGGCATCGACACCTTCGACCACTATCGTATCGGTACCAGCACCACTGATTTTTGCGCCCATTGTATTCAGATAAATCGCCAAATCGACCACTTCAGGTTCGCGTGCGGCATTTTCTATCGTCGTGCAACCCTGCGCCAGCACAGCGGCCATCATCAGGTTTTCCGTGCCGGTCACACTGACCATATCCATGATGATATGTGCCCCTTTCAAGCGGCTGGCACTGGCTTTGATATAGCCATTTTCCACCACGATATCGGCGCCCATCTTGCGCAAACCATCAATGTGCAGGTTAACCGGTCTGGCGCCTATGGCACAGCCCCCGGGCAAGGAGACTTCAGCCTGGCCAAAACGGCTTAATAAGGGCCCCAGTGCCAGAATTGAGGCGCGCATGGTTTTCACCAGCTCATAAGGCGCAAATTGATTGTGCACTTTACCGGCATCTACCTGCACCAGATTGTCAGCAAAACTGACCTCTGCGCCGAACAGTTGTAACAACTTTACCGTAGTTTCAATATCTTTCAGTCTGGGAACATTACTGATAGTCGTTGGTTTTTCAGATAACAAGCTGGCAAAAAGTATTGGTAAGGCCGCGTTTTTTGCACCAGAGATAACCACATCTCCGTGTAACGCCTGACCACCTGTAACAAGAAATTGCTGCATAAATTACTACATCGGAGGGTTAAGAAGTTTTTCTCTACGCCATTGCTCTGGCGTAAAGGTCTTAATGCTGACAGCATGAATACTGCCATCAGCAATGGCAGCCATTAGCGGCGCATATACCATTTGCTGTTGCTTAACGCGGCTAACATCAGCAAAGCAACTTCCCACCGCCGTGACGGCATAATGGGAGCCTTCAGCACTGACCCTCACCTCAGTTAACTGCAGCTGCTCAGTAAGCAACTGCTCTATCTGTTTGATATCCAAAGTAAAACCTTAATTGCTAATTGGCAACAACGGCCGCACTGCCGTCACATCTGCCAATGATAACAGCTGTTTCGGTACATTACATAATGCTATTGCCAGTCCGCGCTGTTTTGCCTGCGCCAGCTGCTGCAGTAACCAGGCCAGGCCTGCGGTATCTATATTGTCCAGAGCAGCAAAATCGAAGTTTACTGCATCACCGGCGTCATTTAACAGCGTAAAGGGTGAATACAGCATTAACGTATCACGATTTAGTACACCGGTAAAACGCAACGTCTGGCCTTGTTTACTGATCTGCAGTGTCACTTTTCCTCCGCCTTAGTGATCGGTGCCTTGGCTTTTTCCAGCAATAAGGCAGTAACGCTGTTCAGGCCCTGCTGACGGATCAGGTTGCCCAGCTCTGCCCGCTTACTATCGAGTAAAGAAATGCCCTCTGCTACCATGTCAAATACCAGCCAATTTTCGCTGTCTTTGCCACGGCGCAATTTAAACTCAATATTAATATCCGGCTTACCGGGATCAATGACCCGGGTCTTAATACTGATAATCTTCTGGTTATCATTAATTCGTCCCGGCTCAATCATTACTTTCTGATCGCGGTACTGGGTAAACACACCGGCATAAGTCGCCACCATGTAGTTTTGAAAGGCATCAACAAAGGCCAGTAAGTCTTCACGGGGAGTCTGGCGTAAGTCGGCACTATTGCCAATGACCCGCAGCGCAGCGTAACGGCTGTCGATATAAGGTACCAGCTCTTCATTAACAATATCGCGCAGTACCTCAGGGTTCGCCGTTATTTTGCTTTGATCTTGGGCAATCCGGCTAAAGGTATTGTCTGCCAGCACTTCCATCATTTTAAATGGGTCACTGTAGGTAGGCGTTTCTGCACCACTGGTGTAGCTTGTCAGCGCCACAGCTGCCGCCAGTAATAAACTATATAATTTCATTATTAATTCCCGCGATTAAATAAGAATTGCCCAATCAGCTCTTCCAATACCAAGGCTGACTTAGTGTCTTCGATATAGTCACCATCACCAAGTATTTCAACGGTTTCGTCAAGAAAGCCTGGCTGCAAACCAAGATACTGCTCACCAAGCAGGCCCGAGGTTAAAATGGCCAGGGTGCTGGTTTCAGGAAAGTTATTGTAGTCACTGTTAATTTGTAACGTCACCACCGGCGTGTAATAGGTGGTGTCCAGTTCAATAGCAGAAACCCGTCCTACCACGACACCGCCCACTTTCACCGGTGAGCGCACCTTCAGACCGCCAATATTGTCGAACTTCGCATGTAATTTGTAGGTTTCCCCATTGCCGCCCATGCCACTGTTGGCCACTTTTAACGACAGCATCAAAAATGCCGCCAACGCCAATACAATAAAGCCACCAACCAAAATTTCAATTTTCCGCGTGGTCATGTTATCCACCAAACATTAATGCAGTTAAAATAAAGTCAAAACCGAGCACAGCAAGCGAGGCAGTGACAACGGTTTGTGTTGTTGCAGTGCTAATCCCTTCAGAGGTTGGCACGGCATCGTAACCTTTGTGTAAAGCTATCCAAATCACGATCAAAGCAAATACCACACTTTTAATCACGCCGTTAATAACATCTTCATAAAGATCGACATTTGCCTGCATCGCAGACCAATAGCCGCCGCCGTCAACGCCAAGCCAATCAACACCGACCAGGTGACCGCCCAAAATACCCACCGCCGTAAAAATGATTGCCAGCAGCGGCAGGCTTATTACGCCAGCCCAAAACCGCGGCGCTATGATACGGCGCAGTGGGTCAACCGCCATCATCTCCATGCTGGACAATTGTTCGGTAGCCTTCATCAAGCCAATTTCCGCGGTCAGCGCACTCCCGGCACGACCAGCAAACAGCAGGGCCGCAACGACCGGGCCCAGCTCACGTAACAAGCTCAGCGCCACCAAAGGCCCCAGCATTTGTTCAGCGCCGAATTTAACCAACACGGTGTAGCCCTGCAACGCCAGTACCATACCAATAAACAGGCCGGACACCAGAATAATCAGCAGTGATAGCACCCCTATCACATACAGTTGTTTAATCAGTAGCGGCAAACCTTTACGAATATCAGGCTTCCCCAGGATAGCACCAAACAACATAATGCCGGCCCGGCCAAAGCCAGTAATACTGTTGATGGCAGCAGCGCCGAGTTGTTGTAATTTATCTGCAATCACCCGCCTGACTCCATTAGTTCTGTCTCATAAGGTGCGGCTTTAAAATGAAACGGCACTGCACCATCGGCCTCCCCCTGCAAAAACTGCTGCACCAAAGGTGATGAGTGTTCGCGCAGTTGCTCCGGCGTGCCATGGCCGATAACGGTTTGCTCTGCCACAACATAAACGTAGTCAGCAATGCTCATTACTTCGGTAACATCGTGTGACACCACAACAGAGGTTAGCCCCAGAGCATTATTTAATGAACGGATTAAGCGTACTATCACGCCCATCGAAATAGGATCCTGGCCGGCGAACGGCTCGTCATACATAATCAACTCAGGGTCCAGCGCGATGGCGCGGGCCAGGGCAGCGCGCCGGGCCATACCGCCTGAGAGTTCAGCCGGCATTAAATCACGGGCACCGCGCAAACCAACAGCCTCAAGCTTCATCAGCACAATAAGCCGAATAAGGGATTCCGGTAGCCGGGTATGCTCGCGTATCGGGAAGGCAACATTGTCAAACACTGACATTTCAGTAAACAAAGCACCGCTTTGAAACAGCATACTCATGCGTTTGCGCAGCTGATATAACGCACTACGCGACAAGGTTGGAATATTTTGTCCGGCAAATAAAATTTCGCCACTATCCGGTTTTAGCTGGCCACCGATCAAACGCAACAGCGTGGTCTTGCCGATACCACTGGGGCCCATAATTGCCGTGACCTTGCCACGGGCAAACTGCATGTTCAAATCGCGGTAGATGACACGCTCACCGCGGCTGAACGTCAGTTGCTTTATATCAATTAGAATGTCTGACAAATTAACTCTCTTGGCCTGCCGTCAGGCTCCGGCTTTTTAAGGTGTGCAATATACATACATCTTTGTATGTTTTCAATTGCACCAGTTGCTAAGCTGCATTATTGTAAACGGCTTAACGCGTAAAGTCGTTACAAAAAATCGTAACAAACTGTGCGAAAAATCGATGATGGCCTCTTGCAGTAGCTTTTTTTGCATTTAGCGGCAATAAACTGGAAAATAATCGCCGCTATCCGTTTTCAATTCCGGGGAAACCATTTTGTCACCCTTATTGTTAGCTATTATTTTTGTCATTGTTGGCCTGGTATTATTAATCTGGAGTGCCGACCGTTTCGTGTTTGGCGCCTCTTCTGTTGCCCGCACTGCCGGCATATCACCGATGATCATCGGCCTGACTATCGTCGCCATGGGCTCTTCAGCGCCCGAGATGCTGGTCTCCGCCAGCGCCGCCTGGCAAGGCCGGCTCGATACCTCGGTGGGCAACGCTTTGGGTTCCAACATTACCAATATTTTGCTGGTCATAGGTGCGGCGGCACTGCTAAAGCCCATAGCGGTATCATCGCTGACGTTAAAGCGTGAATACCCGTTGTTAGTGCTGTGCACCCTGATTGGCTATTACTTTATCTCAGACGATGTCTTAACCCGCACTGAAGGCATGCTGTTATTAGTGGCGTTTGCCGGCTTTATCTGTTTGCTGATTTACTGGGGTAAACATGCCGGCGCTGATGACCCGTTAATTGCGGAAATTAACGCTGAGTTACCTGAGCCGGTTTCCATGTTGAAGGCTATGCTGTGGCTGTTAGCCGGCTTGCTGTTGTTACTGGCCAGCTCACAATTGCTGGTGCATGGTGCCGTTACCATAGCGCGCTACGCCGGGTTAAGTGATCTGGTGATAGGCTTAACCATCATTGCCATTGGTACCAGCCTGCCAGAGCTGGCAGCCAGTATTATTGGTATTTTTAAAGGTGAAGACGATTTAGCGCTGGGCAATATTATCGGCTCAAATATCTTTAATATTCTGGCGGTGCTGGGTTTGGGTGCCGTAATAGGCCCGGCAGCACTGGATCCGATGGCCGGCAGTCGTGACAGCTACGTGATGATAGGTGCGACATTGATTATGCTGCTAATGTCATTACGGCTTGGCCGCATTCAGCGTATCAACCGGCTTGAAGGCCTGCTGTTACTGTGCGGATTTATCGGCTATCAGTACCTGTTATTTCACACTTTAAGCCGCTAAGCCGGCAGGACGACACCATGAGTACAGATTTTCGAATTCGCGCCGCGGAAGTACTGAAGATAGAAGCAGCGGCCATTACGCAGTTACAACAATACCTGGATAGCAATTTTAATCAGGCTTGCCAGCTGATCCTGGCCAGCCAAGGCAAAGCCATCGTTACCGGCATGGGCAAGTCTGGTCATATTGGCAATAAAATTGCCGCTACCCTGGCCTCTACCGGCACACCGGCGTTTTTTGTTCATCCCGGCGAAGCCAGTCATGGCGACTTAGGCATGCTATCGGCCAACGACGTGGTGATTGCCATCTCTAACTCCGGCGAAACGGCTGAAGTGCTGACCATAGTGCCAGTAATAAAACGCCTAGGGCTGAAGCTTATCGCCATGACAGGCAATCCACAGTCTACCTTAGCCAAGCTAGCCGATGCCCACTTGTGTGTCAAAGTTGAGCAGGAGGCCTGCCCGCTTGGCTTAGCCCCCACCGCCAGCACTACGGCTACCCTGGCAATGGGCGATGCGCTGGCTGTATCCTTACTGGATGCCCGCGGCTTTTCTGCCGATGACTTTGCCTTATCGCACCCCGGTGGCAGCCTGGGACGTAAATTGCTGCTGCGGCTTGACGATATTATGCACAGCGGCGAACTGATGCCCGTGGTACCGGCCACGGCAACCATTAAAGACGCCCTGCTGGAAATCTCAAAAAAAGGTCTGGGCATGACCGCCATTGTTAACGAGCAGGGGCTAATGGCCGGTATTTTTACCGACGGTGACCTGCGCCGGGTACTGGATTTACGCTGCGATATTCACAGCGACCGGATAGCCGACGTAATGACCAAACACTGTGTTACCGCCGATGCCCAGATGCTGGCGGCGGAGGCGTTGCAGATTATGCAGCAGAAAAAAATCAACGGCCTGATTATTGTTGATGCCAGTGGTAAACCGGTAGGCGCAATGAACATGCATGACTTATTACGTGCCGGAGTACTGTAAATGTCATTATTTGCTCAGTTGTATCAGCAAGTTAGTGCTGACCTGCTACATAGCGCCAGCCAGATTAAACTGCTGATTTGTGATGTTGATGGTGTATTCTCCGATGGCCGTATCTATCTTGGCAATAACGGCGAGGAACTCAAAGCCTTTCATACCCGTGACGGTTATGGCATCAAGGCGTTGCGCCAGGCCGGCATTGAGGTCGCCGTCATTACCGGCCGCAACTCTGCTATAGTACAGCAACGTATGACAGTGCTGACGGTACCTTATATCTATCAGGGGCAGGAAAATAAATTGGCCGCTTTTGCCCAGTTGCAGCAAACATTGCAACTAAAGCCAACGCAGATTGCCTATATCGGAGATGACTTAGCCGACTGGCAGGTCATGCAGCACTGCGGCCTGTCGGTCGCCGTAAAAGACGCGCATCCTTATCTGGCACAACGCGCAGACTATGTTACCCGTCTGGCCGGTGGTTATGGTGCCGTGCGTGAACTATGCGACCTGTTACTGATCAGCCAGCATCAGTTTGGTCATTTTGACGGAAGCAGCACATGAGAAAACTGCTGACGCTACTGGTCGTGGTGTTAACCGGCACAGCGTTATATCTGTGGTTTGAACCCGCCGACAGTATCGACCCACTGCAAACCGATCAGGAGTTACTGCCTGACTACATTGCACAAAATGTCACCCGACGCCTATACAATGCAGACGGGCATTTAGCCGACACTGTCAGTGCCAACCGCCTGGAACATTTTGAACGACTCGGCTTTACCCAGTTTGAAAAGCCGGTGTATACCCTGTATAACACTGAGCATCAGCCAAGCTGGCAAGCCAGCAGCGAGTATGCCATCTGGTTTCCGCAGGATAAAATTATTCTTGAGCGCCAGGTCAGCATCCAAAGTCAGTTACAGACTGAGATGATAGAACGCATAGAAACAGAACATCTGGAAATGCTGTTTCCGGACAACACACTGCAGAACAACCACCCGGTGCGCATTCAGGGCAAAGGTTTTTATATTCTTGGCAGCGGCATTCAGGCCGACTTAACCAGCAAAACCTTTCAACTGCGGCAACACCAGCAAACGGTATATAGTAATGAAGATTAAGCTTGTTTTTGCCTTGCTGCTTGGCAGCGCCAACGTAACAGCAGCGCAACCTGACTACACCCAGCAAATACAAATCGACGCCGACAAACTGGTATCAGTGCAGGAAAACGTCCTGACGTATCGCAGCAATGTGGTGATTACGCAGGGTTCATTGCAAATGAAAGCCGATCAGCTGGAGATCAATGCCAGTGCCGGCAAAGGTAAAGAGGTCTACACCGCCACCGGCAACCCGGTCAGTTATTCCCAGTTGCTGGAAAATGGCCAGCCGGTAACGGCCCAAGCCAGTGAAATGCGTTATGAACCCTCAACCCGCACCCTGACCCTTAGCGGCGATGCTGAGCTGGCACAAAGCGGTAGCATAGTAAAAGCGTCAGTGATCAGATATAACGTTGAAAAGCAGCAGCTGAGCGCGGAAAGTAACGATTCAAAACGCGTTACCACGATTTTTACGCCAGAGGAAAAAAACAACCCATGAAGTTAGTCGCCTCGCATCTGGCAAAAAGTTATAAGGGCCGGCAAGTGGTTAAAGATGTCAGTCTGTCGGTTAATGCCGGTCAGATTGTTGGCTTACTGGGGCCTAATGGCGCTGGTAAAACCACCACTTTTTATATGATTGTCGGCCTGGTGCCTTCAGATAAAGGCCATATCAGCCTGAACGAAAAAGACATCACCTTTGACCCGATACACGCGCGCGCGCGTCAGGGTATCGGCTATCTGCCACAGGAGAGCTCTATTTTTCGCAAGCTGAGTGTCTACGAGAATCTGCTGGCCATTTTGCAAACCCGCAAAGATCTAAGCCGGGCACAACGCGAGGAAGTCGCAGACGATCTGCTGGAAGAATTTCATATTGGCCATATCAAGCACAGCCTGGGCATGAGCCTGTCAGGCGGTGAGCGACGCCGGGTTGAAATTGCCCGCGCGCTGGCTGCGAATCCGGCTTTTATCCTACTGGATGAGCCGTTCGCGGGTGTTGACCCTATTTCGGTACTGGATATTAAAAAGATTATTCAGCATCTGGCACAACGTGGCATTGGCGTGTTAATTACCGATCACAATGTGCGTGAAACCCTTGATGTCTGTGAGATTGCCTATATTGTCAGTCATGGTGAGCTTATCGCCTCTGGCGCACCGCAAGAGGTATTGGCAAATCAGAAAGTGCGTGATGTATACCTGGGTGAGCAATTCAGGCTATAGTTAGCAAAAACACTTACAGCATGTCATTCAGGAGAACGGTAGAAGTAGATGAAGCCCTCTTTGCAACTTCGCTTTGGACAGCAGCTAACCATGACGCCGCAGTTACAACAGGCCATTCGCCTGTTACAACTGTCGACCATTGAGTTGCAGCAGGAAATTCAGGAAGCTCTTGATGCCAACCCATTGCTGGAGGCCGAAGACGAGTACGACAGCTTTAATCCTGAACCGAAAGAACCCGCCGAGCCCGCTGATAACAAAGCGACCGATGTCGATCATAATGCCGATGATAGCTTTGAACCTGCCGAACCCGACAGCAGCGAAGCCATGACAGAGCAAAACATTCAGGAAGACCTGCCGCTGGACAACAACTGGGACGATTTAGTCAGTGCCGAACCAGTCAGTGCCGGTAGCAGCGCCAGCAGCGACGAAGACATGGTGTATCAGGGTGAAACCAGCCAGTCTTTACAAGACTATCTGCGCTGGCAAATGGAACTAACGCCTTTTTCTGATACCGACCGCGCCATCGCCGAAATCATTATCGAAGCCATTGACGACAATGGTTTGTTGACCATCAGCTGTGACGATATTCTCGATTCTCTGGGCCAGGACGATGTTGAAGCCGATGAAGTAGAAGCCGTTATTAAACGCATTCAACTGTTTGATCCCGTCGGCGTGGGCGCACGCTCAGTGCAGGAATGTCTGTTGGTGCAATTACGCCAATTTGACCCTGACACTCCCTACCTGGCTGAAGCCCAGAGCTTAATCCGCGATCATACTGAATTTTTAGCTAATCGCGACTTTCGTTCTTTGATGCGCGTGACTAAACTCAAAGAAGATGAATTAAAAGAAGTGATGCGGCTGATCCATAGCCTGAACCCGCGCCCTGGTGCCGACGTGATCCGCGAAGAGCAACAATACGTGATCCCCGACGTCAGCGTGATGAAAGTTAAAGGCCGCTGGCAGGTAGAACTAAACCCGGATGCAATGCCCAAAGTCAGGATTAACCAGCAGTACGCGGCCATGTCCAGAACAGCGAAAAGCAGTGCCGACACCCAGTTTATCCGCTCGCATTTGCAGGAAGCCAAGTGGTTTTTAAAAAGCCTGGAAAGCCGCAATGAAACCTTATTAAAGGTGGCAAACTGCATAGTACAGCAGCAGCAGGCCTTTTTTGAACACGGCGAGGAAGCGATGAAACCTATGGTGTTAAATGACGTCGCCGAGATGGTAGGTATGCATGAATCGACTATTTCCCGTGTCACCACCCAAAAGTACATGCACACGCCGCGAGGTATTTTTGAACTTAAATTCTTTTTTTCCAGTCATGTTAGTACCGAGAGTGGTGGCGAATGCTCATCCACTGCAATCAGGGCCTTTATTAAAAAATTAGTGGCGGCAGAAAACCCGGCCAAACCACTCAGCGACAGTAAGATGGCTGAAATTTTGCTGGAACAGGGAATTAACGTAGCACGACGCACTATCGCCAAGTACCGCGAGTCGCTGTTTATTCCGCCGTCAAATCAACGCAAGACCTTGCTGTAAATAAGCCTAAAAGAAGGAATATGTCTATGCAAATCAATCTAACTGGTCGCCATGTTGAAATCACCACTGCCTTAAAAGAGTACGTAGACAGCAAATTTGCTAAACTGGAGCGGCATTTTGATCATATAAACAATGTACATGTGATCCTAAACGTGGAAAAATTGAAACAGATCGCCGAAGCCAAGCTACATCTGAACGGCGGAGAAGTATTTGCTGTATCAGAAGATGAAAATATGTATGCCGCGATAGACCAGCTGATAGACAAGTTAGATCGCCAGGTTATCAAGCATAAAGAGAAAATAGCCCGACACTGATTACAAAATGATGAACTTAACCGCCATGCTTGCCGAGAACTGCACTAAAAGTGCAGTTCTTTTTAACAGCAAAAAACGTATTCTGGAATATATCGCTGAACTGGCACACCAACAGTTACCAGACATGCCTGAATACAATATTCTTGAAGCGCTGATGACGCGGGAAAAACTGGGTTCTACCGGTATCGGCGGTGGTATTGCCATACCGCACGGTAAGCTAAAAGCGGTAACCCAGCCGATCCTGATTTTTGTGGTTAGTAAAGAGGCCATCCCGTTTGATGCCATCGACAATCAACCGGTCGACATTTTCTGCGCCATTCTGATCCCCGAAGACCAATGTCAGGCGCATCTGAGCACTTTGGCCGGTATTGCCAAGTTACTTAGCCAGAAAGAATTGACAAAGAAAATCCGCCACGCCCAGACCAACCAGCAATTGTACCAATTGCTGGTAGAATACAGCACGGCGGACAGTGCAAAATGAAACTTCTGGTTGTCAGCGGTCGTTCCGGTTCCGGTAAATCTGTTGCCCTGCGGGTGATGGAAGACCTGGGTTACTACTGTGTTGATAATATTCCGGTTAACCTGCTGCCAACGCTGGCCACAACCGTAATGGGGCAATATGAGCGCGTTGCTGTCAGTATTGACGTACGCAACCTGCCACAAGACCCGGACGAGCTGGCCGAAATTTTATCTTACCTGCCGCGCAAGCTGGATTTAACCATCCTGTACCTGGATGCTGACCATGCCAGCCTGATCAAACGCTTTAGCGAAACCCGGCGTTTGCACCCGCTGTCACATCAGGCCATGTCACTGGATGAAGCCATACTGCGCGAACAACAACTGCTGGACCCGATATCCAGCCGCGCCGATCTGTATATCGACACCACAGAGTTAAATGTACATCAGCTGGCAGAGCAGCTGCGTGAACGCATTCTGGGGCAGAAGACCGGCCGCCTGGTGATCCTGTTTGAATCATTCGGCTTTAAATATGGCATTCCCAAAGATGCCGACTTTGTATTTGATGCCCGCTTTTTACCCAATCCGCATTGGGAGCCGGATCTCAAACCGCTAACCGGCCTGGATCAACCGGTGAAAGATTATTTAGCATCGCAGCCGGTTGTCGCCAAATATATCTGGCAGATCAACAGCTTTATCAGCACCTGGCTGCCCCATCTGGAACGCAATAACCGCAGCTATCTGACCATCGCCATTGGCTGCACCGGCGGCCAGCACCGCTCGGTGTATATTGTTGAAAGCCTGGTTGAAAGCTATCGCAGCTCCCGTGATGATGTGCAACTCCGTCACCGCGAGCTGGCACGCCACCACGCTAAGGCCTGACCGCTATGCAATGCCGCCAAACGGTTACTATTATCAATCAACTGGGGTTACACGCCCGCGCGGCCACTAAGCTGGCGCAGCTGTGTCAGCAGTTTCAGGCCAGCATTGTGCTGGTGCAGGATGATAAAAGCGCTGATGCCAGCAGCGTACTGGCGCTGTTAATGTTGGCCAGCAGTAAAGGTAAAACTGTGCAGGTGTGTACAGAGGGCGTTGACGCTGAGCAGGCACTCAGCGCTGTGGTAGAGCTTATTAACAACGGTTTTGACGAGCAATAACGCTACGGCAAAGGCTTTCTGTCATGTTGCTTGCTTTGCGCCGGCTCAATATTATCCAGCCCCCGCGTTTTACTGATCGCCTTTAGTTTATGGTGTAACGCCGTTTTAATCAGCATATGAGCGCTGATAGGCGCGGTGATCAACAAAAAGATCGTGATCAGCAATTCATGCACGCTGACGCCGCCTGACAAACTAAAAAAGAACATTGAGCCAAGCAGAATGCCGCCCATACCCAACGTGGTGGCTTTAGTCGGGCCATGCAGGCGCATAAAAAAATCCGGCATCCGCGTTAAACCAATAGAGCCTATCAGCACAAAGCTGCCACCGAGCAACAAGAAGAAGGCCACAGCCCATTCTATCCAATTCTGCATCTGTCTCTCCTACTCAATAATATCGCCGCGCAGCAAGAACTTGCACACGGCAACCGTGCTGACAAAGCCTAGCATGGCGATCAATAAGGCCGCTTCAAAATACAACGGCGAGCCCATCAGTAAGCCGTACAGAATAATCAAGGCGATACTGTTAATGTACATGGTATCCAGCGCCAGAATGCGATCCGGCAGACTGGGGCCACGCAGCAGCCGCCATAAATTCAGCAGCAAAGCTACGCTTATCATGGCGAACACCAGCATAATAACCTTGTCTAACATTGAAAAATCTCCTTCAATGGGGCTTCATAGCGCTGCTTTATTGAGGCAATTAGCTCTGCTTCATCCGTCATATTCAGCACATGAATTAACAACCAGCGCTGCGGCATGGGCTCACCGGCGGGGATAAGCTCGGCACTGGGATAAATTTCTGCACTAACCGTGCCCGGCGTCATCGACACCGTACTGGCGAGGATAGTAATCGGCAACTCATGCTGCAAATCCAGTGGCACCCTGACAAAAGCCGGATTTAACCGCCGCTTCGGCCCTAAAATAAGCACTGCCACCTGCGCATTTGCCGTAACAATATCGGCAAATACGCGCAGAATATAGCGCAGTGCCAGTAATGGCCGCTCAATTAATGGCTGCGGGTCACGAAAGCGCAAGGTCAGCAGCGGAATGACAACGGCCAGCACGGCAGCAAAAAACAAATGCACGGCTTCAATACTCTGGTTTAGTAACAACCAGACAATAAACAACAGCACACTGCGATAAGGCGTGGGTAACCAGCCAAACTTCGGTTTAAACCTCATTGCTTGCCTCCTTCGACTACGCCACTATGCAAAATGGTGTTGATGGCGCTGCGGGTATCATACAGTTGCTCTGCCGCCTGCTGTGATAACTCGGTAAAGGGCCCGGCAAAAATCACCAGTAACGGGCTTGCCAACAATAGCCAGCACACGGCAAAAATTTGTAGCGGTGCAGCTTTCTCGCCAGCAGTATCACTGCCGCTGATCCGCCAGAACAAGGTGCTACCGGCGCGGGACAAGCCAATGATCACCAGCAAACTGCTAAGCAGCACCAGACTCCAGATAGCAATGCGACTGCCGGGCTCTGTTACCGCCTGCAACAGCATCAGCTTGCCGACAAAACCGGAAAACGGCGGTAACCCGGCCACCGTTAAAGCGCCTAACATAAACATAAAACCCAGTAGTACCGGCTGTGCCACCCGCCGGCCAGACACCAGCCGATCACCGGCTTTACCGCGCTGACTGGCGATGAGATCGGCAATCAGAAATAACGCAGCGGTCACCAGCGTCGAATGTACGGTGTAATAGATAGCCGCAGCGGCGGAGAGCTCGGTGTGCAGCGCGACCAGACTGACCAGGGTACCCACGGATAACAACACCAGATTAGCCACCAGTTTACGAAAATCCTGGCTGGCCATAACACCAACAGCCCCCAACGCTATCGTGGCCAAACCGGCGGGTAACAACCAGTCGGCAGCAATACCACTTAGCTCACCGGCATTTGCACCAAAAATGGTGGTATACACCCGTAACAGGGCATAGACACCTATTTTGGTCATCACGGCAAACAAGGCTGCCACTGGCGCAGACGCTGAGGCATACGTGGCCGGCAGCCAAAACTGCAGCGGTAACACCGCCGCTTTTAGGGCAAACACTATCATTAGCATCAAGCCGCCGGATTTCACCAGCATCAGGTCATCGGCTGGCAGCAAGGCGACTTTTTCTGCCATATCAGCAATATTTAGCGTACCTAAAGTGCCATACAGTACGGCCAGTGCAATCAGAAAAATTGCCGAGCCGGTCAGGTTCAACACCACATAGTGCACCGCCGCTTTGGTTTTATTTTTGCCACCGGCATGGATTAATAGCGCATAAGAGGCAATCAGCAGTACTTCAAAGAAGACAAACAGGTTAAACAAGTCGCCGGTTAAAAAGGCGCCGTTAATACCCATAATTTGAAACTGAAACAACGGATGGAAAAACGAGCCTTTCTCATCTTCACCGGCACTGCCATAGCATATTGCGCCCAATGCCAGAAAAGACGTTAAACACACCAGCAACACCGATAGCGTATCAGCCACCAGTATGATGCCAAAAGGCGCCTGCCAGTTACCAATGGCATAATGAATTAAGCCCTGTTGCTGCACCTGCATTAACAGGCTGACCACCAGCACCAGCTGTATGGCACTGGATATCATACTGACCCAGCGCCGGCGCATTGGCGAGTAATGGATCGGCGGAAGCATGATAAGCAACGCCGTTAGCATAGGCAGTAACACCGGCGCAGTAATTAAATGCCACATTAACGGCTCTCCTTTCTAACAACATCGGCATCCGGTAATTTGCCGTCCACATGATCATTGCCCAAATCAGCCCGCGCCCGTATCGCCAGGATCACCAGAAAAGCGGTCATGGCAAAGCCGATCACAATGGCCGTTAATACCAGCGCCTGCGGCAGAGGATCGGCATATTGCTCACTGGTGCCCAGCACCGCAGCGCCACGTAAGGTTAAGCGCCCCGACGTAAAAATAAACAGATTAACCGCGTAAGACAGCATGGTCAGCCCCAGCATCACCGGGAAGGTGCGACCGCGTAACATCAGAAAAATGCCACAGGCGGTCAGAAAACCAATACAACAGGCTACCAGGGTTTCCATCAGATCGTCTCCTTGTGTACCGGCCGGTGTGACGTCGTCATTTTGCCCAGGCTGGCCAGAATAAGTAAGGTCGAGCCTACAACCGTGACATAAACGCCCAGGTCAAAAGCAATGGCACTGGCTAACTCCAGCTTACCCAGTACCGGCAGATCAAAATAATCAAACCAGGAGGTTAAAAACGGCCGGTTAAATAGCCAGCTTGCGGCGCCGGTGGCTAAAGCAATTAATAACCCCACTGCCACTACGCGCTGATATTCCACATTCATTCGGGCTTTTACCCAATCTACGCCCTGGGCAATATACTGCAGAATAATCGCCACAGCGGTGACCAGGCCGGCAATAAAACCACCGCCGGGTAAATTGTGGCCGCGGAAGAAGATATAAATAGACACCATTACCGCCAGCGGCAATAAGCTTTGTGATACGGTCGATAACAGTAACGAATGGCGCTCCAGCGCCCAGGGCCGACCGTCACCATCACTACTGGGTTTAAATAACGGAATACGGGTTAACAACTTAAAAATACCCAGTGAGGCAATGCCCAGCACGGTTATTTCGCCTAAGGTGTCAAAACCACGAAAATCCACCAGTATCACGTTGACCACGTTAGTGCCACCACCACCGGTTTTGGCATTGGTTATAAAGAAATCAGAAATGCTGTTAAACGGCCGCGTCATCAAAGCATAACTTAAGCTACCCACAATGACGCCGACCATACTGGCCACACTGAGATCACGCACCACGCGGGACGACTCAGACTGTTTCGGCGTTTTATGTGGCAGGAAAAACAGTGCCAACATCAGCAGAATAATGGTCACCACTTCTACCGATAACTGCGTCAGCGCCAAATCCGGTGCCGAGAAGCGGGTAAAGGCAATAGACACCATCAAGCCAACCACAGAGATCATCAACAAGGCCACTACCCGTTTTCGGTGCCACACCACAGTGGCAAAGGCCGCAATTAACAGCATAGTCGCACCGGTGGCGTTAACGGCATCTATCGGCAGTTCGGCCCGGCCGCCCCACAGCGTCACTAAATCGGTTAGCGGTAAGCCCGCCAGCAGAATAAAGCTCAGTAAGGTCAGGGTCATATAACGCTGTAGTGAGCCACTATCCAGCCACTGATACAGCTGACTGCAGCGCTCGGCAAACTGCTTAACACCGCGCTCAAAGCTGTTGAGCGCATCGACATCAGGCAAGGTATTCTGAAAATCAAACAAGTGTTTACGATTAACGTAGATCAGGGTACCACCAACCAATGCCAGCACACTCATTAGCAAGGGCAAATTAAAGCCATGCCAGATAGCCAGGCTGTAGTACGGCACCTCACCTGGCAATACCGCTTGCGATGCCGCCTGTAACAAGTCACCAATCAAATAGCCCGGAAACAAGCCTACCAAAATACACAGCGCTACCAGCACTTCAACCGGCACCCGCATATAACGTGGCGGTTCGTGTGGCGTTTTAGTGAGGCCTTTAGGCTGGCCGTTAAAAAACACATCGTGAATAAAGCGCATCGAATACGCCACTGAGAACACGCCTGCCACGGTAGCCAGTACCGGGATCACCCAGGACAAAGACCCCAGCAAATGCTGGTGCAGGGTTTCAGCAAAGAACATTTCTTTCGATAAAAAGCCGTTTAACAGCGGCACACCGGCCATTGCCGCCGCCGCCACCATCGCCAGCGTGGCCGTTATTGGCATAAATTGCCATAAGCCATTGAGTTTGCGCATATCGCGCGAGCCGGATTCATGGTCAATAATACCGGCGGCCATAAATAACGAGGCTTTAAACGTCGCGTGGTTGATAATATGAAATAACCCCGCCACAGCGGCCAGATCCGTGCCCATACCGAATAGCAACGTGATCAGGCCCAGATGGCTGATGGTGGAATACGCCAGCAAGCCTTTTAAATCGTGTTTAAACAGCGCCAGATAAGCGCCAATCAGTAAGGTAGCCAAACCGGTAATGCTCACCAGCACAAACCACAATTCTGTGCCGGACAGCGCCGGATAAAAGCGTGCCAGTAAGAAAATGCCGGCTTTAACCATAGTGGCAGAGTGTAAGTAAGCACTTACCGGTGTTGGCGCGGCCATCGCATTGGGCAGCCAGAAGTGAAACGGAAACTGCGCCGACTTGGTAAAACAGCCCAGCAAAAACAACACCAGGATCAGCGGATACCAGGCATGTTGTTGAATAAGCTCGGCACTGGCCAGCACCTGCTGTAAATCATAACTGCCAACCAGCTGGCCGA
Organism: Rheinheimera pleomorphica; assembly: GCF_011634895.1. Taxonomy (GTDB): domain Bacteria; phylum Pseudomonadota; class Gammaproteobacteria; order Enterobacterales; family Alteromonadaceae; genus Alishewanella; species Alishewanella pleomorphica. The sequence continues at coordinate 822,656 of NZ_SIRR01000008.1, forward strand.
TCAGTAAAAAAGCCGCCAGCAACGCCAAACCACCAGCACCGGTTACCGTCAGCGCCATACGGGCGCCGCGTCGCGCTTCCGCTTTATGCCACCAGAAACTGATTAATAAAAATGAGCTAATACTGGTCAGCTCCCAGAACAACCATAGCTGTAACAGGTTACCCGACAGCACGATTCCCAGCATGGCGGTCATAAACAGCATTAAATAGGCGTAAAAACGCGGCATGGAATCACGCGGCGCTAAATAGTAACGCGCGTACAAAATAATCAGCAGGCCAATACCGAGGATCAACAGCGCAAACAAAAACGCCAGGCCATCCAGTATGAGAGTGATATCCAGCCCCAGCAGTGGGATCCACGGCTGAAAAAACCGCACACTGCCGCCAGCCAATATGGCGTCGGCATGATACAACAGCAACATTAAGGCAAACGCTGGCGGTAAAGCTGTTGCCAGGGCACAGGCGCTGCGGTTCCATCTGGCAGTGAACACAGGAACCAGGCTTCCCAATAGCGGCAGAAGTAAAATCCACAAGAGTGTCATAGCTGTCGCATATCCTTTTCAGAGTTAACCTAACCGAGCTTTCAGCCTGCCTTTCACCCTACTGATTAAGTTGTTGATATCCATAGGCAGTTAGCTAAGCATAGAAGACAGAATGCCTTTACAACATGGGCGGGCTGAAAAATCAGATTGTCTGGTGCAATGGCGGTATTTATACCGGTATCCGTGAAAAAAGTCTATTAATGCCACTGCGCTCATAGGCTTAAGCCCAGTGTTTTAACGTGCCCAGTGTTGTATTTATCGCACGCTTGACTGGCATCGATACCACAAAGCGATTACAACTAATAACTGACACCAACGACCTGCGGGAGCAAATATGACCACTCGTACCGAACGCGACAGCATGGGAGAGTTGCAAGTGCCGGATGCAGCGTTGTATCAGGCACAAACCCAACGCGCTGTGGAGAATTTTCAACTCAGTAATCTGCGTCTGCCGCTGCGCTTTATTCAGGCCCTGTTGCAGATAAAAAAGGCGGCGGCGCAAGCCAATCAGCAACTGGGTTTACTCGATAGCACAGTGGCCACGGCCATTATCGATGCTGCCACAGCTCAGCTGGCCAATACGGATATGCAGCACTACCCGCTGGATGTATTTCAAACCGGCTCTGCCACCAGCAGCAATATGAATGTCAATGAAGTGCTGGCGACCCTGGCCAGCCGCGCCTTGGGACAGAAGGTTGAGCCCAATGACCATGTCAACCTGGGGCAAAGCAGTAACGATACCATCCCCAGCGCCATCCATGTCAGTGCGGCTTTGGCCATACAGCAACAGCTAATCCCAGCGCTACGCCAGGCTCAGGCGGTGTTGATCAACAAAAGCCAGCAAATTGGTCATATTGTCAAAACCGGCCGTACCCACTTAATGGACGCAATGCCGGTGAGCTTTAGCCAGGTGCTGGGCGGCTGGCAGGCGCAACTGGCGCATGCAGAGCTGCAGTTACAACAACAGCTGCAACAACTACAACAGCTGGCGCAGGGCGGCACCGCTGTGGGCAGTGGCATTAATGCCGATCCGCGTTTTGCCAGCTTATGTTGCCAGCAGCTTAGCCACAATACCGGGCTAGATTTTCGCCCGGCAGAAAACTTTTTCAGCGCCATCGCCACGCAGGACACCGCCGTTGCTGCTTCAGGCGCACTGAAAACCCTGGCCGTTAGCCTGCTGAAAATTTGCAATGATTTACGCTGGATGAACTCAGGCCCGCTGGCTGGCCTGGCTGAAATCAGCTTACCGGCGCTGCAACCGGGCTCGTCCATTATGCCGGGCAAGGTTAATCCGGTGATCCCCGAAGCGGTGGCGATGATCTGCGCTCAGGTGATGGGTAATGACAGCAGTATCACTATCGCTGGCCAGTCAGGTAATTTTGAGCTAAATGTGATGCTGCCGCTGGTGGCGCATAATTTGCTGCAAAGCATTGAGCTGTTAAGCACTGGCTGCAAAGCGTTGGCGGAGCAGGCCATCAGCGGCTTTACCGTGCACGAAGACAACATTAACCAAGCGCTGGCGCGTAATCCTATTTTAGTTACCGCCCTTAATCCGCTACTTGGCTATGCTAAAGCCGCCGAGATCGCCAAACAGGCTTATCAGCAGCAACGACCGGTATTGGACGTCGCGCTGGAACACACCGATTACAGCAAAGAACAGCTACAGCAATTACTGGACCCGGCCCGGCTGGCCGCGGGCGGCATTATAAAGTGAACGCTGGCCACAGTGGCTATTGAATATTCAATAGCCACTATTATTAACCTCTTGATAAATAATCATTGCCAAACCACTGGGGCTTGTCGCTATAATCCGGCTTTTGCTTTACACCAACATAACAATAGGGATGCTGTACTATGGAGAATAATATAACAACCCCGGCCCAGCCGCGGGTAGATAAAGTGGCTTTTAGTGGCAAAGCCGGCGAGTTTTTTGGGATCTGGATAGTTAACCTGCTGCTAAGCATCGTCACACTGGGCATTTACAGTGCCTGGGCTAAGGTGCGCACTAATCAGTATTTTTATGGCCATACCCGCATTGACCAACAGCCGTTTCGTTACCTGGCTACGCCGCTGCAAATCTTAAAAGGCCGCATTATTGCGGTGATTATTTTTGGCCTGTTTTTTGTACTGTCATCTTTATCGCCGGTATTTGCGTTGCTGCTGGCACTGGCGTTTATGTTTGCCTCGCCCTGGCTTATCGTACAAAGCCTGAAATTTAACCTGCGCATGACCAGCTACCGCAATGTACGCTTTGCCTTTCATGGTGACTATCTGGGCGCGCTAAAATATTTTGTCTTGTTGCCGCTGCTGTCGGTATTTACCTTATACCTGGCCATGCCATGGGCATTAAAAAAGATCGATCATTATCTGTGCAGCAATATTAGCTTTGGCGGCAAAAAGCTGCAGATTAACACTGATACCAGCTCCTACTATATTGCCGCCTTACTGGCGATGGCAGCTATGATTGGTCTGGGTTTTGTCGTTGCGATTGCCGCTTTTATTATCGGCATGATTAGCGCGGCCACTTTTGGCAGTGGATTTGATGGCGATGCCGCCCTGGGTGCCGTTGCCGTGCTGCTGCCGATTGCAATGTTCGCCGTGTATTTTGTCGGCTTTGCCCTAAGCGGTGCCGTATACCAAAGCCTGATCCGCAACCACCTGTTTGAGCGCACCGAATTGCCAGGCGTGGCTAAATTCAAATCGGAAATGCAGGTGATACCATTTATGTGGTTAATCTTAACCAATTTGCTGGCCATTATTGTCACTCTGGGTTTGGCATATCCATGGGCAAAAATCCGCAAAGCCGCCTATATGGCGTCGGTCACTACTGTTGCGGTTTATCCTGGCATCAACTCGCTGGTCGATGAAGCCCAGCAAAACAGCAACGCCTTTGGTGAAGAGGCAGCCGGCCTGTTCGACGTTGATGTGTCACTGGCCTGATGCCCGGTTCAGTTACCGTTCGCGGCCAGTTTCAGCATAGCGGCAGCAGCAGCCTGTATGCTGCCGAGCTTGTGCTGGATTCAGACGGCCAACTCTCTGTGCACTGCCACAGCAGTGGCGAGCAGCTGGCACAAGCAGCACCGGCAGATTACCGCTTTGGCTCGGTGATCCCGGGGCTGCCGGTCGAATTGCGGTTACGCGATGGCGCGGTATTTGTGCCGGACGACAGCCGCTACCGCTGGCCACAGCTAAGCAAAGGCGCCGCTATGGCTGAGCGGCTGGAAAGCCATAAAATGTCCATTCTGGCGGCGATAGTACTATCGCCGCTGCTGCTATGGTGGATCATCGTTGATCTCATGCCAATGCTGGCCGGCGCGGCGGTGCCATGGGTGCCAGACAGTGTTAAACAGCAAATGGGGCGCCAGACCTTTTACAGTCTGCAGCAAACGGCATTAGCGCCAACTGAACTGCCGGCCGCAGAACAGGCTATGGTGCGCTATCACTGGCAAATGGCACTGCAACAATTGCAACTGGAGCAGCAAGAGTACCGGCTGCATTTATTTAAGTCAGACTTTTTCGGTGCCAATGCCTTTGCCCTGCCTGACGGCACTGTGGTGATGACAGACCAGCTAGTCAGCCTGTTAAAAGATAACCCGGATGCCATCCTGGCGGTATTGCTGCATGAAATTGGCCATGTTGAAGGCCAGCACAGTGTGCGCCTTATTGCCCAATCGCTGGGCGCGACCCTGGTAATTGGTATCGTGTTTGGTAACCCCGAAGGCGTGGCCGATCTGTTGCTGGGTTCCGGTTCAGTATTGCTGCAAAATGCCTTTTCCCGCGATATGGAACGCGAAGCCGATCAGTTTGCTATTGCCAAACTGACCGAACTGGGTAAATCACCACAAGCCTTTGCCGATGCGATGTCAGCCTTACTGGCAAAACACAGTGATGAGGCCGACACCACAAGTTCACTGCTTAAATACCTAAGCACCCACCCCGACACCCGCGAGCGGATAGAGCAGGCCACTCAGCCATAAACCACCGCGGCTTAACCATCATCATGGCGCCAACCACACTGGCGCCATTTTCTTGTTAGCGGTTTTATTGTTATAGTTCTGGCAACTTCATTCAGGGAACACCAGCTATGTTTCGTCTTGCCAGTTTAGCTTGCGCCATCTTTACTGCCGGCCTTCAGGCCGCGCCTGTTGTTGTCACTAATATCAGTGGTTATGGCTTTAACGACCAGCGCCAATTGCAGCAATTCAGCGTGCTGGTATTTGACGATGCCAGCGGCAAGGTGCTGGCACGGGGCGATAGCAGCGTCGCGGCACAATACCCCGGTGCAGCCCAGCTAAACGGCCAGGGTAAAACGTTGTTACCGGGCTTAATTGATGGCCACGGCCATGTGCTGGGGCTGGGACAAAACCTGGCGCAGGTTGAACTGCGCGGCAGCAGCAGTGAGCAAGAGGCCGTTGCACGGGTGGCCACTTTCGCCGCCAGCAATAAAGAGGCGCCCTGGATTGTCGGCCGCGGCTGGAACCAGGTGCTATGGCCAACCAATACGTTTCCAACAGCGGCCAGCCTGGATGAAGTGCTTAGCGACAAGCCAGTGTATCTGGAGCGGGTAGATGCGCACGCCGGCTGGGCTAACAGCAAAGCCCTGGCGCTGGCTGGCATCACCAAAGACAGCATAGACCCGCCGGGCGGCGAAATAGTGCGCGACAGCACTGGTAACCCGACCGGTGTACTGATAGACAACGCTATGCTGCTGGTTGAACAGCATATCCCGACGCCGGACAACGCCGCTAAAATACGCGCCCTTAATGCCGCTTTTGCGCATTTACTGGCGCTGGGCATTACCAGCGTGCACGACGCGGGGGTTGATAGCGATACCGTAAAGTTGTACCAGCAGCTGGCCGACGAACAAAAACTGCCAATGCGGATTTACCCGATGTTATCGGCGCGCGACCCACAGCTGCCGCAGTGGCTTGAAGCCGGCATTATTGACGATCCGACAGATTATCTGGATATCCGCTCGGTTAAAATTTATGGCGATGGCGCCCTGGGTAGCCGTGGTGCAGCTTTAATCGAACCCTACAGCGATAAGCCTGAACAAAAAGGCCTGCTGGTCACAGCGCCGGACAAACTGACGCAGATTATGCAAATGACAATAGCGGCCGGTTTTCAAACCAATGTGCATGCCATTGGCGATTTAGCCAACCGCTTAGTGTTAGACCGCTTTGAACAGCTGGTGCCGCAAGATAAGCGGCAGCAAAGCCGCCACCGCATAGAACACGCACAAATAGTGTCGCCAAAAGACATTCCGCGCTTTGCCAAATTACATGTGTTACCGGCGATGCAGGCGGTGCATGCCACTTCCGATAAAAATATGGCCGGCGATCGCTTAGGTGTCGCGCGCCTGCGCGGTGCCTATGCCTGGCGCAGCTTTATTGATCAGGGCAGCATTATTGTTGGCGGCTCAGACTTTCCGGTTGAGCTGGCCAATGCTTTTCACGGTATTCATGCCTCCGTCACCCGCCAAAGCCAGGATAATCAACCGGTGGGCGGCTGGCTGCCCGAGCAAAAGCTTAGCTTAACCGAAGCGCTACGCTCTTTTACTGTCGATGCCGCTTACGGCGCCTTTCAGGACAACAGCATGGGTACACTGGCGCCAGGCAGCTGGGCTGACTTTATCCTGGTCGACCGTGACATTTATCAAATCCCGTCCGAGCAGCTGTGGCGGGTAGAAGTAGAGCAAACGTATGTTAACGGTAAGCAGGTATTCGCCAAATGATTAGCCAGAAATGGAGCAAGTTAATCCGCTCCTTGCAGCAAAAAAAGTACCGCAAAGCCGAACAACAGTTTTTTGTTGAAGGCGAAAAGGCGGTATTAGAACTGCTGGCCTCAAACTGGCAGGTTGATGCGGTGTTCGCGACAGAAAGGTTCTTACAGCAATATCCGCAGCAGGTAAAAGCAGCCGCACTGGTGCAACAATGCAGCAGTGATGAACTGGTAAAAGTAGGCACCTTTAACAGCAACGACGCCGCGCTGGCAGTAGTAAAAATGCCAGCCCACAGCGATTTTGTAGCGCATAGCCACGGCTTTGTGCTGGTGTTGGATCAAATTAACGACCCGGGCAATCTCGGTACCATTATCCGCATTGCCGACTGGTACGGCATTAAGCATATTGTTTGCTCACCGGATACCGCCGACTGCTACAACCCCAAGGTCATCGCCGCCGCCAAAGGCTCGTTTTTGCGGGTGCAGCTGCATTATCAGCCACTGCAACCACTGCTGGCACACAGCACATTGCCGGTGTATGGCGCATATTTAGGTGGTGAATCGGTGCATCAGCTCAAGCTTAACCACTCAGGCGGTTTTATCGTGCTGGGCAACGAAGCCAATGGTATCAGCGCAGAGTTAGAACAGGTTATCAGCCGCAGAATCACCATCCCGGCTTTTGGTGAGGCAGAGTCACTGAATGTGGGTATAGCGGCAGCAGTGATCTGCGATAATTTGCTAAGGCTTAGTCAGTAGTATTAGCGGTAATGACAGCCAACAGTTGGCGCTAACGTCGCGCTCTGCGGCAATTTTGGAGCGCAGCGGAAAATTTGTCCGACAGCAGCGCTTTCTTAGCTGTATCTACATCACTCGTAGATTGCACGTGAGAAGTCTCGGATATTACTGTGCGATCTTTTTAGCAGATCAAGGACATCTATATCTGTACCCTTAATCACGAACTTAACCCACTCGTATTTTCTTTCTACCGAGACTGAGTGCCCTTGCTGCAGGTCGCTTACGGCTTTATCAGCAGTAAGCACATAATCTTCTGGCATTTTTATTCCATTGATAGTTGCGCCGCCCATATATATCTTCCCTGTACCATCAACAGCCGCGGCACCTCCACCTAACACCGTCATTGACTCTGGGCTATTTACTCGGGTCTGCTCTTGTAATTGATCATGTTTGTGGTCATTTGTCACTTTACACAGGTGAATCAACCAACGATCATCACAAGTGTACGGTTGTATAGATTCAATTTTATCCCTGAATTCTTTTTCTAAATCCGGCAAATTTTTGTTTAAAGATTTCGTGAATATGCTTTTATCTTTTCCGTACGGGAAATATACATTTTTGGGAGTATTGGATGACCCAGTAAATTCTGATAAGTCCTGAGCAATATACTCAAGTGAACTTCTCAAATGCTCCAAGCAACTTTTGACCTTTGGCTTGGCGACTCCTACAATGTCCTCTGTTTTCTCGGCATTGCGATATATGCTATCAATAACAGCGAGAAGCTCTTCTGACTCTGCTATCAACTCATTGACGCTAGATTCTCTTTTCAATAGCTTTCTCCTTCGCCTGCATTGAACGTTTGAAGCCAGCCGCGCGCGTTAGCGCGTCGGACTGTGCTGAGTTGTTATGTGTTTGTGCTATCTTTACGTCGATTCCTTAGTAGCACCAATCCTACTAAAGAACCAAATGTGCTTGTAAAAACCAAATAAGCGAGCATTAGCATGAGACTTGCCGTTCTTATTGAGCGATCTCCCCAAAATGATGAAACCAGTGAAGGATCAAACGTTAATAGCTTGATGCACTCCGCATCGGAAATATTCTCTGTGCACGGCTCACGAAGTGGGCGTTCTAATCCCACCACAAATGAAACGGCATCAGAGGCCCCATCTATTGGGATACGCACTACATATAATGTGTGTATTGAAATCAAAATCAAGAACGCGCTTAATGCAATGATTAAAGTGCGATTGAACATTTTGCGCAGCCATACAAGGGTAATTCTTTCTCTTCCATACCATTCTATTACCACAGCAACTACTCCCATTATCGCTGCAGAGAGAGGAATCACTGTATCCTGCAATGTTGCAGGAATTAATGAAAGAAGCGGGGTGAATAAAGGGATATCTAAAACACCCAAGTATGGTGCCAATCCAATAGCCACCCCAACACCAAATCCCACTAAATAACGAACAAAGTCATTTGCTATCTTAGTTGGTGGTTTAGGTTTATTAGTATTATCTACTGGCGCTTGCATGGGTTAGGGCCTTCAGCTTCGCTGGTTTTATGTAATTGACAGTCAAGGAGACTCACTTGCTCATCCACGAGGTTCAAGGTCTCATTTATTGGTTTATATCCAGCTCTCGTTATGGAGTAAGTGTACAAACCACGATATATGCCATTGATATTAGAGTTCGATGTTGTTGATCGTTCTCGTCCACCAGTAGTGGGTCTTATGCGAAAAACAGCATTTTCAGGTTTTGTTTGAATGGTTATATCTCTTGAAAGGCCTCGCTCTGAGTGTAATTTTTGTAAAAATATAGAAATGTCATCGAATGGGTTTCCTGCATCAGCCGGAACAACACCATCTCTAGAAAAAATTGATTGATTGTCAGGGAAATATTTATTCACATATGATCGCATTCCTTGGTACTCCTCACGATCAAGAGAACTAATAAGTTGCTTTTTTATGCTGGTTCTTTGGTTAACCACATCTGATCTGCGCCAGCCATGCACCTCTTTACCAAATGGATATTTAAATGACACGTTAGTGCGTACAGTAACGATAGGCAATGTAGATTGTGCCTGTGATAATCGCTTCTCGACTTGGGCAAGCTTTGATAGATACTCACGATTAAGTTCGGTTATATCTAAATTGCCAGCTTGCAAGTTATTCTGGAAGTTAAACAACAATAGAAGAATTAGTATTTTAAGATGAGCTTTCATTTTATGTCCGACCTTCTATTCCCTATTTACTGATTATCTTTATCACATAGACATAATGACTCCCCACGAGGTGCTGACCTCCAGGAACGTGGGTTAGCTTTGCAGCCAGAGCCATACTGTATTTG